>NZ_AUHS01000008.1 GCF_000423305.1 Legionella moravica DSM 19234
GCAGTTCGAAGTGAAATTGAAAAATCTGTGCCCATTTCTAGATTAAGTCTTGTCTAAACAAACTTCAGGGACGTTGCCTACTAAAGTTGAATAAATCTTACTTCAATCCCGGCTTAACACCAAAATTTAAAGGCAATTCATCTGCCATGGCAGTTCCAATATTTTGAGTTACCCGATCAAAGAAATTCTGTTTTTGGGTGTAGTCTATCATGTTATCAATTTTGATAACGTCACGCGCTACCTGTCCGCTGCTGCCATAGCCATCAATCAAACCATTGGCTAATGCTTGCTCACCAGTCCAAAACAGACCAGAAAAAGTATCATCATCAATGTGTAAACGGCTGCCTCTCCCCTCTTTTACCCGATTGATAAATTGTTGATGAATGATATCAAGCATGGTTTGCAGTTTTTGTTTTTGCGAATCTGTAATGGGAGAAAACGGATCCAGAAATCCTTTGTTTGAACCTGATGTCACTAAACGACGGGTCACGCCAATTTTCTCCATGCCATCCACAAAGCCAAATCCATTGTATAATACACCAATTGATCCAACGAGACTTGAAGGGCTGGCATAAATGCTGTCAGCACCTACTGCAATATAATACGCCGCTGATGTACACATATCCACGCAAACAGAATAGATTTTGACGTTGGGATATTTAGCTTGATAATACTTGATAGTATTGTACATATACTCAGCCTGAACCGGACTGCCGCCGGGACTGTTAATCCGAAGAATCAAAGCCTTTAATCCTTTATTTTTATAAGCACTTTGCATGCCTTTGGCAAAATTATCCGAGCTTGCAACCTTGGAATCAAATATTTCTCCATTTATATCGATTAAACCTACATGAGCTTTTGTATTAGTGCCAGTATCATCACTGCTGTAGGAATAGATTTTGTAGCCTATAATTCCAATAATCAAAACAAATAGTGTTCGCGATATCCAACGCCATCTGCGCTTTCTTTTCTTTTCTTTCATGTAATCCAGAACGATCTGATTAAGCAAAATTTGTGAATCTGGAGTAGAATTAGGTAAATCATTATTCATCTTTAAGCTCTTGAAATAATTAAAACTGCCCTCATTTTACGGCAGTAAGAGATGAATTAATACCCTAAAATAACTATAAAAGGTGAAGCTATGCGAATGGACAAACTGACCTCTAAATTTCAAATGGCTTTGGCCGATGCTCAGTCATTGGCTCTTGGAAGAGATAATGGATTTATAGAGCCTGAACACTTAATGAAAGCTTTATTGGATCAACAAGGCGGTAGCTGTAGACCTCTGCTCACTAAAGCTGGCGTCAATATTGCGCTCTTACGAACACTGATAGATCAAGCCTTGGAAAAAATGCCAAAAGTTTCAGGGACTGGTGGAGACATTCATATATCCAATGCTCTTAATCGCCTTCTTAATCTAACCGACAAATTAGCGCAACAGCGAAAAGACAATTTTATATCCAGTGAATTATTTGTGCTCGCAGCAATAACTGAGGAGAGCGCCCTCTCTAAAATGTTAAAGCAAGCAGGTGGAGAGCTTAAAGCCATTGAAAAGGCTATTGATGATTTAAGAGGCGGTGAAACAGTGAATGACGCCAACGCTGAAGAGCAACGGCAGGCACTGGAAAAATACACCCTCGACCTGACAGAACGAGCGGAACAAGGAAAACTGGATCCGGTAATTGGCCGTGACGATGAAATACGCCGTACCATTCAAGTTCTGCAAAGACGCACCAAAAATAACCCGGTTCTCATCGGTGAGCCAGGCGTGGGTAAAACAGCAATTGTCGAAGGATTGGCTCAACGGATCATCAATGGAGAAGTTCCAGAAGGATTAAAAGACAAACGTTTGCTTTCTCTGGATATGGGCGCATTGATCGCAGGTGCGAAATTCCGTGGCGAATTTGAAGAACGTTTGAAAGCAGTTCTTAATGATTTGGCAAAACAGGAAGGTCAAATTATTTTGTTCATTGATGAAATTCATACCATGGTGGGCGCAGGAAAAGCAGAAGGTGCCATGGACGCTGGAAATATGTTGAAACCAGCCCTAGCTCGAGGTGAACTCCATTGTATTGGTGCCACAACTCTTGATGAATACAGACAATATATCGAAAAAGATGCCGCTCTCGAACGGCGATTCCAGAAAGTGCTCGTAGATGAGCCCAGTGTTGAAGACACAATAGCCATACTCCGAGGTTTAAAAGAACGATATGAAGTGCATCATGGTATTGAAATTACCGATCCGGCCATAGTAGCGGCAGCTACTTTGTCTCATCGTTACATCAGTGACCGCCAGTTACCAGACAAGGCTATTGATTTAATAGATGAAGCGGGTAGCTTAATTCGTATGGAAATAGACTCTAAACCCGAGAGCATGGACAAACTGGACAGAAGACTTATCCAGTTAAAAATCGAACGAGAAGCATTGAAAAAAGAAAATGATGAAGCGTCCAAAAAACGCCTGGTTGATTTACAACACAGCATCGATGAACTGGAAAAAAGTTACTCTGATCTAGAAGAAATCTGGAAGGCTGAAAAAGCGACCATGCAAGGCTCCACTCAAATTAAAGAGGCTCTGGAGCAAGCCAAACTTGAAATGGAAACCGCCAGAAGAGCCGGTGATTTAAGCAGAATGTCGGAGTTACAGTACGGTCGGATACCTGAGTTGGAAAAACGATTGAGCCAGGTTGCTGCGCTCGATAATGTGGAAACAAAACTGGTCCGCAATAAAGTCACTGAAGATGAAATAGCCGAGGTTGTTTCAAAATGGACAGGTATTCCCGTCGCCAAAATGATGGAAGGGGAAAAGGAAAAGCTGCTTAAAATGGAAGAAGTCCTTCACAACAGACTGATTGGGCAAAATGAAGCGGTTGATGCAGTTTCTAATGCCATACGACGTTCACGTGCAGGTTTATCTGATCCGAATCGCCCTATCGGTTCCTTCCTCTTTCTTGGTCCTACCGGTGTGGGAAAAACAGAATTGTGCAAGGCTTTGGCCACATTCCTGTTTGATACAGAAGAAGCCATGGTACGTATTGACATGTCTGAATTCATGGAAAAACATTCGGTTGCCCGTCTCATCGGCGCACCTCCAGGATATGTAGGATATGAAGAAGGTGGATATTTAACCGAAGCAGTACGACGCAGACCTTATTCTGTAATTCTGCTCGACGAAGTAGAAAAAGCACATTCGGATGTATTCAATATTCTTTTACAAGTAATGGATGATGGCCGCTTAACGGACGGTCAGGGACGTACGGTGGATTTTCGTAATACCGTAATTGTAATGACCTCGAATTTGGGATCCCAGCTAATTCAGGAGATGGGAACCAACTTTGATTACGACCAAGTAAAATCTGCCGTTATGGAGATGGTTGGACAGCATTTCCGCCCTGAATTTATTAACCGAATTGATGAAACGGTGGTATTCCATTCCTTGCTCAAGGAACAGATTGCCAAAATCGCTGAAATTCAAATCGCTTATTTGCATCATCGGTTGAAGCAGCAGGACATCAATCTTGTGGTAAAACCAGAGGCTCTGGCCTATCTAGCAGAAGCGGGCTTTGATCCGGTATACGGTGCGAGACCTTTAAAAAGAACCATTCAACAAAAACTGGAAAACCCATTGGCTCAATCGTTATTGACTGGAGCATTTCGTTCAGGCGAAACAATTGAGGTCACTTATAAAGACGGGCAATTGCAGTTTGCGGCACATTAATATTCATAATCCTGCTCCCTGTGTGTAACGCGGGGAGCAAGTTTATAAAACACCATGCCACAACCGGAGAAAAACGCTCCTGAAAGTGAAATAAAGTATCAAAAAATCATAGAAAATCTAATATCCCGATACCGACGCTCTTGCCTCACTACCCTCCGGAGATGGCTCTTTGGTTTTCTCAGTTAATCGAATAAGACTATTGCGAAGATAGGTATCGAAGCCAGAGCGATCGTCAAAGTAATCATAATCCAAAGCAGCAGAAGGATAATATTTCATATATTGTTCAACAAAATATGTAGCGTTTAACATGTCTTTATAAGTGAACCGTTCTGTTGACGGTGGAGGTATCAACACTTTATTAATCTCAAATACCAGCTTAGGATCTTCGGCGACTCCACGTGAAATTAATAATAAAGCATATCCGCCGACTACTGTATAAGTTGCAGTATCGACTGCACCTTTTGTCAAAGAAAATTCAAAACTGGAATGATCCATCGAATCAAGATCGTTTTCAATCATCGGAGTGTATAATAAATCGGTAATCTTGTCTCTCACTGGACCTGACTCTACATGGCGTTTCAAATGCGCTTCTATGACATCTAATTTTAATGATTTAAAATCCGAGTGATCTTTAGCTAACTGCCTGCACCATGTTTTAATCGTCGCCTCTGTTTCCTTAAGATCGGCATCAACATTCCTAACCAAAGATTGAACAAATCGAATGGCTTTAAACTTCTGCAGCTCACCCTTGTTCCTAAGTAACTGCTCGCTTATTATTTGTTCCAGATAAGGTTGAAAATTGGGATCATCTGCATAATGTGGGTAATTAAGATATCGATCATTTAATTTCATATTCTCACGAAATGCAGTCAAAGCCGTTACAACAGTTGTGACATCCAGTTTTTTCAAATCCTGAACTCTGTAATCCTTTGGCATTTCATCAGATAAACCCAATGCTTTTCTTACTGCGAGAAAGAGCTGGCAATTTCGCTCATCGAAAGGTGAATAAAAATAAGAAGTATATGAATTGCATTTATCGTATTCTTTTATTAATCTGAAATAACGATGCAACAAAGCACCCAACAAAAACTGAGTGGCCTGTTTGCATTTATCTTCCTTACCCTCATGCAATATTGCCCGCAACTCAGTGCATAATCTGGTAAAAGCATCCTTTACAGTCGCTCGATCACTTTTACAATGTATAACACCATCCGTTCTGGCCAAGAGTATTTCAAGTGCGCTCGGGACTACCTGATCTTGTGCAGACGATGAGGATGCTGAAGACTGAGAAACAGGAACAATTTTATATCTGCCGAGAGTAATTGAAAAGCGATCATCTAGATTAAGAGTATCTGCTCTTAAACAAGAAAATGAGGGTGGAGTAAATGGCATACAACCTCCTTTAAGACTTATTAGTCATCCATATTGAACAAAACATACCGCAATAAACACCATACCATGAATCATCTGGAATCACTCTGGAATTTCTAACTTCTTCAATCTCACCTTGTATCCTCGGACCAAAGCGATTATTTAAATCAACATAAATTTCATCATCTTTTCTATGCTCATAAACATAGGAACTGTATTGGCTAAGAGCCGTTAAACTTTGGTGAAACACTTCATTACTGATATCGGACAGTGAGTTTATCCCTAAATCTCTTTGTAACAAATCGATAAAATTTTTATTCACGTAATAACAAACAGTTGAACTATAACGCGACAACATCAAGATGTATATTCCTATTAGCACCTTATTTTTAAATTCAGTAAACTCTTCGGAATTCACCAATGCATGCCTGTAGAATGAGCTGACGTATAAGCATAATTGTGGATCAAGATCGGTATCAAAAGAATGGGCAACCCTTCCAATAGTTATCGAGTCATCCAAAGAACCAGCACTTGGCATTAGTGCAGAAAAGAAGCCCATGCAGCCCGTATATTGAGAATTGCTACGCGTTAATTTCCTGGTTAGTTGCATTGCGTTTTGCTTGAATACGGCAAACTCGAGCATGGCCATCCTCCCGCTGGTGTTCACCCGCAAAAACAGCAGCGAGCAATTTGTCCCGAAATAAAGGACACCTTCATTTTTTATATCAACCTATAAAAAATATTGCAACTATTAATTTATCTATATGCCAACAAATATTTCAAAATGAGTTTGCAATGGTACTGCTGATGTTCAGTGCAGCGTTTGGCTTCATGATATACGTTCATTAACTCCTGCTGTACCATGGTTCGCAACATGGCATTAGCGCAAAAGGATCAGTGGGCTGCATGCATCCTTACACTGGATTCCAAAATGTCGGATTCTGCCTCATCCATTACAGCTGGTTGTGCCGACCGAAAAAAAGCAGGTTCATAACCTGCTGCCTGCTGTGGTCTTTCGTACCTTGACGTAGCCGACTTTCCAGCACCTGCTACTTTATCCCAAACGGCTTCAGCCGCTTTTCCAAACCAGGATGCTGGTGCCAGTAAATAATGAAAGGCCCTCATTTCGTTAGCCAACGCGATTTTGTCAGCAGCCATCATTTGTTCGGCAATACCCAGTAACAGCTTGCCTTCGTTAATTGATTCCTGCGCTTTATAAATTAAATGAACCTCATCCTCAAGCATATTATCGACATACCTGGAATCATAAAACATCGCATCCAGGGCTTCCAGACCCAGCACAGTCCAACCGACAGGACCAGCCGCAGAACCCATTACTTCACTTAATAAAATACTGAAACCAAGATCGCCCGCTGTCGAGGTAACAGTTGATTTAATCAGGTCCGGCACATTTTTTTTTGAATTTAAACCCAGATTAAAAACAAAACTGATTAAAACCCCTCTGGGACCGAAACAGGTCTGAACATGCACCTTCGATAAAGCCTCTGGAGATGACAAAGCATGGAATAACTTATCGGCTACGTCTGCTCTCATATGCTTGCTTATGAACCCCCATCTCTCCACTGAAATTGCTTTAAAAACCTCCAGATAAGCACACTGTATATCATTATCGAGCTTTTTCTGAGCGGGCGAGTTAAAGATCCCGGCGTCCCACTCTGCCATAACAGTGAATAGATCTGCTTTGATTGTCTCTCGGTCATGCTCAGACATAAGTGACCAGACCCCATCCCACAGTATTTTTTGTTCTTCAGGTGATAACATCAACTCGCAGTCTTCAAAGTCCCTATCTTTATCGGAAGCCGACCCTTTATCCTTGTCAGATTGTTCTTTTTCGGAGCTTCCATCCTTTTCCTCTTCCTGTCTGCTTCCTGACGGCCGCCTTACTTCCTCCTGAAGTACAGTCTCAATACCGGGAATATCAGCTGGCCGAAGAGCTGAAACTATTTTGTCCAGGCCAGTTTGAATATTCGCCCGACTTGTCTGCATATAGTTGCTATTAGTCATTGGAACATCCAGCGTCAGATGCAGTTCATCGTTTCTGATGACGGTTGTTCCATTCGCCGATGTTGTTTGCAGATTGCCCGCTAATTCGTGAATAATGACTTGGGTTTCCTGTTCACCATGAATAACGGGAGTTGTCCTTGCCAGATAATCAATTCGATCCAGGGTTACTTCAGCAACCGCAATCGCTGATTCTCCTGTATTATTTGTTACTGTTCCTCCGTTCAGACGTGACAAATCTTTCGTATTGAAACTGACTCCCGTACCTCGATAGAACTCATGATCAGAAACGGTTAC
Source organism: Legionella moravica DSM 19234 (assembly GCF_000423305.1). GTDB lineage: Bacteria > Pseudomonadota > Gammaproteobacteria > Legionellales > Legionellaceae > Legionella > Legionella moravica. Next base: position 7,409 of record NZ_AUHS01000008.1, read on the forward strand.
TGCGCTTAATTTATCAATCTCAATATGATTTTCGCCTGGAGTCAAAATCTCTCCCCCGCACATCCGTGCTTCGTCTATATGAACCCTGTGACCATCGGTATTAATTCCATCAACCACATAAATACCGCTGTGCTCTGAGGTAGTGGCAGAGTGTCCTGACCCTTTGTAAGTGGAAACATGACCTGAAGTACTGGCGTCGATGGACTTAGATCGGGTTACCTCCCTGTCCTGTCTGTCAATAATGTCTAATTGTTCGATATCAGCATCTAAGGTACCAGCCTTGATCTGAGCACCATCCAGTACGACATGGCTCATGGCCTGGCCTTGATGACCAAGACTCATATTGCCGCCTGCCGATAATTCAGCAGGAACGTAATGAGTTGTTTCTGTTTTGCTATGAGAATACCCGACCGAGGCACTGTTTATTTGTCCTCCCGCTGAAGCAGCGGAAGCTCTTAAGATTTTTTGATCAATGGAGGAATGCAATTCCGCTGCCGTTGCGATTATTTCAGGAGCGTTAACTACCATATTGCCATCTGCATGCACACAAACACCATGTTCCAAATCAATGCCTTCTCCTGCCTCCAGATAAACATTGCCTGCCCGATCAACACCTCCGGGGCCTTGTGTCTGGTATTTCGCAACCATTTCGCTTTTGTTCACCAACAGACTAATGCCAGGCGACCATCCTTTATCTCCCCCCAGCCCATAGCGCGCCAGTAATTCCCTGTCCAGAGTCCTCTTCGCCAATCCACGTGTCAGATTATTTACCGTGTTATATACATTAATCCCTAAATTGGCCGCGTTTGCTAATCGTTCACCATCATTGTGGCTGTCAAGCATAGACCTCAGTTTTGTCATGGTGGCATCTTCAGCACTCATCATATCCATGAGATTGCCACCGCTCTTCCACGCCTTCCAGGCCCCCACTCCGGTTGCAGATACCTCAAAACCGCGTTTTTTTTCCACAATTTTATGATCTAATATATCAACACCAAAGCGGATACGCCCCGAAGCCTTTAGCTCCAAATCACCGGCACCGGCAAAATAAGCGCCACGCGCATCAAGAGAGCCGTCCGTCACCTCAATACGGGTCACACCATTATCATAAAACAGGGTAGGCATGGCCTCCTGATGCTTCTCGGAGCGCGCGCGTTTTGACAGGCCCCACCAGCGACTCGAGGATTTATACTGTCGGCTCTGTGTCTTTACGCTGTATAACAGAACCGTATCGCGAGACATGATCTGGGTTCCCCCGGGGGAGGAGAAACGAGTTGCCGCAGCCTGAACACCCCCATGGCGGGTTACCAGAATGTTATATCCAGCCGACGAATGTACGGATGAATTTTTAACCTTAGTGTCCTTCCTTACCTCTTCAGACTTTTTTCCAGACCTGGTTTTTGATTTCTTTTTTGCGGAACGCTCGGTATGCTGGCGAGCCTGAAAATCGAAGCCCTGATCAGCCTCAAGATAATTGATACCATCACTTACGAAGTCCGACGCATCCGCAATGACCTTCCCTCCTGCCCGGATAAAAAGACCAACTCCATCCCTGTCAGCCCCGTTTCCTCCAGCGATTAATCCTCCATCAAATTCATAGATGTCACCACGACTGACGCGGACATTACAGGCATTGAAGACGTCTCCACTGGCAAGTAATTGCGCATATTCTCCTGCTCGAACAATCCCACCCCAGTTTTCAATGTTGCCAGACGTAGCCTCCATATAAAGATCCTTACGTCCATTGATGATTCCATCAACTCCCATAACTACTCCCCATGGGCTTTGTGATTGAACTGCTTCCTTTACCATATTTTCGGTCGAACAGGGTATGCCAAAGGGAGTAAAATGGTGGTCTGATGATTGGGAGGATTGAAATAAAGCGCCGGCGGATATATTTTTAATTTCGGTAGCTTTTATTGTAACCGTCTCGGCATTGATGGTTCCACCTAGATTATAAAAGACGCCATCCGCGGTGAAACTGGCTACACCATCACAATTTATGGCATGATTTGTTTTAATGGTTCCTGCTGATTTTACATGCAGATTACTGCTGGTAATGTGACTTAATAAGTCAATGTCTCCCTCCGTGGTGCTCAGGCTTAAATCTCTGTCCTGATGATAATCTGAGGTCATCGTAATGCCTCTGGCTTCTACGGATAAATCGCAATGTCGGTTAAAAGGAGCGTCCAGAATAATATGATTCTGGGTTTTTACTCCCAAATGTCCGGACACAGCATACTGCTCATACGGACCCTGGCCTGAAATAAATTGAGTTGCTTCTGCAATATGCTCGATATTAAAAAAGGCATTTTCGAGTGTTGCAGAGCCGTGTAAATCAGCCGTTTTGGATTCCACGTGGAAGAAATTGGTGTCAGAACCACCTTCGGCTGATTTATTTGAAGTGATTTGCCCACCATGAGAAAAAACCGGCGTCTTAATACTGACTGAACTGGCATTAAAAGTTGATTCGTCCTGAGCTTTAAAAGAATCGGTATAAACGAATTGAACATCCTGCGCGTCCAGATGACCTGTGAAATCAAACGTCTTGCCGGCCGCGTATATACCATTCAGTTCGGTGCTGACATTGCCCCTGCCATCGAACTCAAGAATATGAGCCTGCCCCTGACTCAGTGCCAGTCGTCCTTTCTGACTGAGATGTTTTATGGTCACACTGGCATTGCTTCCACCCAAAAAGCCCGTATTATCCATAGTATTGGCCTTAAAATTTAATTGGCAAACACCCGTCATGAAACCTGCATTGCACGTATAATCTGTATTAAAAAAGGCACTACCACCACCAGACCAGCCAGTATTATAGAAATACCGGTTATCAACAGAATGACACATCAAAGACACGTCAACGCCAGTATTCACACTGAATAGAGTCTTTCTTACCCCTGAGGCCGAGAAACTTATTCCTGAGTGGATACCGATAAGGGAAGTCGTGCTGTGTTCGTTTGAAAAAATTGCGCTAAAATCTGCTCCAAGCCGTTGCCAGTCAGACACGCTGTTCAGTTCAATCATTCTGTCGGGACGGTCTCCAACAGATGTTTTAACCGTATTATATAGATTCCCAAGCAGCCAGAGATTCTCTTTCAGTTGACAGACTGTCGACATCCATTCATGTCGACGCATGGTTTTGTAGCGCTCCCAATCAAAATGGTGATACGCATCATAAAGCAAAGAGGCACGGTTTAGTAAGCCGGGCATCATAAACGCCAGATTAATGATGCCTGAGTATTTAGCGAGCAACTTGTTTGTTACGATTTTTCCAACGGAAAAAAGGTTGCTCCATGATAAAACAGCCTCAGGATCGACAAATGAACTGGAAAGTGCCAGACCACCATGAACAGAAAACAACTGGGTATTTGTATAGTTCTTAGCAATTATAAGCCCGAGGTTTACCCCATAAAATCCCTGCATTATCAAGTCGTCACTGATATAGGCTCTACCGAGAAGATTCAAAAAATTACTGTGAACTGTCATGTTTTTAGCTGAAAATGTGCCCAAGTTGACAACCCTGTCATCAAACCCCAGATAAACATGCTCTGATTCAATAGTACCAAGGTTATTGAGTACGCCTCCTTTTGCTCGCAGATTAGCACCAAGCTTCATATTGCCCAGGTGTAAATACCGATCAGCCTCAATGAACAAATCAGCAGTTCCATTCACCATGGCGTTTTGAGTAACCAGTAATTCCCTGCCAATTTTGAGCAAGCAGACCGCTCGTTGTTCTTTACCTTCCAGCCCTGCCAACACCTCTGTATTTTGGGTTGTTAACAGACCGCGAACAATCATGTCTCTGGCTAAAACCAGAGCGCTGCCGTCGAGGGTCATGGCGGCGGAAGACCAAACCGAAAGGGTTCTTTCAGCTGCAACGATGGTATTATGGATAATCGTGTCACCAAACGTGCCGATATCAGAACTGGCAACGACAGAATCAGAAAAGTGAGCATGCGCCTGTTGAGCAATAAAAATCAGCTTTTCTACTGTAATTTTTGACTGCTTCCTGGCTCCAAATTGATTATAAATAAGCAGTTCTGCTGCGGATAACAGGCTGGAACATAAATCCGTACGTCCTGATGAAATAAATTTTCGGGTACCAATCACGGACTCATCGCTGCTCATGGTTGAATCAGACGATGTCCTTAGCTGCGACGCGCAGACTAAATGACTTCTTTTCCTGAGTCGAAGTGTGGAACCCTGCTGCACTTGCACATCTGGAGCCAATACCATGGTATTTTTGTTCAAATCGATCGTACTGTCCTGCAGAAACATGGCCTGTTTCACCTGAACTCGACTTGATTCCAGCTTAAAAACACCACGCCTCTGCCAAATGAACTCGCAGGAAATAGTAGAATCCTTCGCTTTCATAGCCCCTTGCGAATGCAGCAAACCCACGCGTACTCGACTGTGAGCATCCATCTCCAACTCACTGTCTACGTAGTTGCTTAACTGACTGTCTGTAATAAATCGAGAGCCAACAAGCTTGAGATGGGCATGCAGATCATGACTGACAGGCTCGCTGGAAACGCCGTAAAAAGCGGAACGCTCTATTGTGGCATTACCCGAACAAGAAAATCTGTTGGTGGTTAATAGGCATCGTTTCAACACCACCTGTTCTGGTATTTTACTTCCCTGTACATGAAGTTTATCCGAGAAGGAAGACAAGGAATTAATTGTCGCTTGTTCCGACAGGATCTCGATAATGTACGTATGTACCTGCAGGTCATTAATTGTCAGTTCCCCTCTGAGTATGACCACATGACCAGAAAGGCATGAATTCGTTAATTCTGTTGTGCCGTTCAACCTGATCTGAGACTGAGCCGTAATGATCGACTGATTGATACACGCATTGCCTTGTATCGTTTTTATATGTTTTGCTGTTATATTTGTGTTGTCTAATAGCAGGTGACCTGCTGCAACAATGGACTGACGGGCGGTAAGCCTGCTGCCATGAACCCTAACCTGGCTCTCTTCTGCCTGCAATAAGCTATCCAGCTCTATCTCAGATTGGTTCTCAACAGTTAAAAGTCCAGCGACGACATGGCAGAAACTCCCCTGATAACGACAATCATTCACAATAAAGTGACCACCTAAAACAGATACATCTGGCGAGTTGAAATTCGTGTCCTTTAACTCAGTTAAAGAAGAATTAGCGTGATAAAAACAGCCTGAAACAGTAATCAGTGATTGATGGGCATCGAAAACACCATTTTGACGTACCTTTTTTACTTCCGCAGTACATTGATGACATGCCAATTCACCTTGATTATCCATTTCATCGATGGAGATTCTGGTATTAAACAAATCAACGATGACAGGCTTATCAAGTATTAATTTTTTATCAACAATGAAATCACTTTTTTTATCATCATCGGCATCTCCAATACGAATCTGCGTATCCCCCTGTATGAGAAGATTTATGGCATGAATGTGATGATCACCATGCAGCATCATAGTTGATTTTGATTGTCCATGCCCCAAAACCATGGCATCCGCGGTTAAAAAGCATTCGTTATTAACCGATAGATACCCATTCATTTCACATTGATAGGCAATCAAGCGTAATGAATCAACCTCTGTTTTAACGGCCGCGTCTTGTTTAAAGCACTGAGTAGAGACATCCAGTTGACCTGAAATCTGAAGCCCTGCCTCTTGATGAACATAAGCCGCATGAATTGACATATTTTGCGCCTGAACAGGCGCAAGAAGACCCACTCCCTGGCGTGCAGAAAGTATGACCGTACCTCCAGATTGGATAGACTCAGTTAAACATAATGCTTCAGCTTCTATAACAAGGGCCGATTCGCACGCCACTTTACCGGCTATCAGCACAGATCCGCTTGCTTTAATAAAACATTCGTTTAGTTCAAAATTCGCAAACAGGTTAACCTGTCTGGTGGTGAACGAAGTAACAACCAAACAACGTTCTTTCATGACATGCCATTCAAGAATTTTTATATCGTTATCATAAACACATCCATCCTGTGCTGAAGCAATCAGATTGGCAGAGATAGTGTATTCCTGGTTTTCATCCAGACTGATGGTTACAATAATATCTTTTGGATGAGATTCCAGTCTTTTTTCTAAAGGAAAGTCATCCAAATTTTTATCTCTGGGTACCACACCAAGAGCATGTTTACCAACCGATAATATTGAAAAAAAATTCGACATATTTTTCCTTTGTTTTCTTTGTTTATGGCACCATCCTTCCCGGGAAAAACAAGAGATCTTTGGAGGATGGTACAATGTGGTTAGCCTGTTCTGGTGCGTATTCCTCTTGTTCTTTCCGCCTGTGCCGAACCTGCGTCGTTAGCGGCAGTCTGACTTGCATTCGAAAAGAAACCTGCTCTTGACGGACCGGTAAGCGTTTCAGGCTGCGAAACCGGTACCTGATGCCTTAGTAAGTTTTTCAAGGTAATATCATTCGTGTCTTGATCCAGGGCGATTGTCTCTTTAAGATCCTCAACATTATTTTGTAAGGTATTAAATTTTGCCTCCAGAGCCTGCACTTGGAGCATCACGCTCATTAATCTGTCGGAATCCAACTCCCTACTGAACGCCCTCGCTGATTCTGTTTCACATTGCTGCGCGGCTAAATTTATATTATCCACTTCAGCAGAAAGATTACCCATGGCAGCTCCAGCACCAAAGACCAGGGCAGTACCTACAGCTCCCCCGGCTCCGCATAACAGGGCAACGGGTAGAGTGACGGATAAAGTAGCAAAGGCGGCCAGGCCGATAGAGATCCCCACTGCCATAGAAAGAATACCGCCGGTTGCGACATCTAGAATTGTACTCATAGCTTCACCTATTTCATTCGCGTCTGTTGATGGTTGATCCTAAAATCAACAGACTGTTGTTTCAAAAGCAGTCTATAACGATCTGACGGCTGGTTTGTGCTGGTTTTTATCCGCGGGTTCAATACGGCGGAAACATTCTTCAGCCAACGTTTTAACTGCCTCATGGTGCTGCAAAGTCTGTTGGTGAATACGGGGCAGATAATCGCGGTCAGCTTTAGCCTCCTCCGCTGAATATCTTGGATAATCTTTTAAAAGTCCGGAAAAACGAGTAACAAATATTTTTATGTCCTCTCTCTCCCGCCGAAATTTATCGGGAACAACGCTACAGTGCGTGTCTGAACCGGTCTTTGCGGAATGCAGATCCATCATTTGTTCAAGCGTATCGAGTATGGTGCCTCGTTCGAGATCAACTTCCCTGACCATTTGATTATACGACTCAAGCTGATTAGTTAAGTCTTTATTATCTTCATCGCGCGTTATTTGAGTAGATAAATTTTTAGTTAAACGATGGCAAAAAAAACCAAAGCAGGCTCCAACAAGAACCCCTATCGAGGCCCCAATCACAGAATCAGTTGTCATGTTTATCCTCATTTAAAAATAATGCTTAAGTAGTTAAGCAACCATCAGTTAGATTTTTAGTTACTATCTGAGTTATCAAAATCAACTTAATCACCGTTTTACTTGCAGGAAATCACGTCAATTTTTCTAATTTTTTAACGAATTAAAATAATCGATCACGTTTATTTTAATTATTTCAATACGATAACGCCGCGAGGGTTATTGTTTATTAAAAACTATCACTTTGGTTTTATTATTGGTTATTTCCTGGATTTTGATAAAAAATGGTATTCATTTTCATCATTCATCGTATCAAATCTACTTTTGGGTTTATTTTATTACAATTTTGAGAGTGACATTACCGTAGAAAATACGGGTAGGTTTGATGTGGAAGTATCGTTGTGGCTATTGAACGAGAGAAATAAATTAAAAGTTGGTTACGAAAAAAGAAGCTTGATTTGATTAATGCATTGAACCAAGAGTGGGGCGACTTGTATCAATTGATTCTGTAAAATTGTGCCACCCGACAGGAGATCCCTCACTGCGTTCGGGATGACGTGAGTAGTTACCTTTAGTCTATTATTCCCCAATCAATATGATAACTTCGCCATCACAAGCAGTATTAAAGACGTTCACCTGATAACGAAAAAATAATGCAAGAATCCATTAGGTTCCGAGAACAAAATTTAATTATTGCATAAAAAACCGTCATTGCGAGCGTTAGCGAAGCAATCCACATCGAATCTTCGCTAACACGCTGTAATGGATTGCTTCACTTTGTTCGCAATGACAACTTATTTGCAATATATTAAAAATTCGTTCACAGAACCTAGGGACTGTTGACATTTCATTATGTTCAAGCCTACTTTCCGCGACTTGTTCGCGGAATCGATAGATCTTGCTCAAAACAAAAATATATTGCGCCTATAATCAATTGGATCCCAAGAACAAGTCGCTGGACGTCAAAACATGAATTATCAACAGCCCCTAAAGGTAGCGTTGATCAATAGACGTTACCAATTGTTGGTGAATGCCATTAAATCCCCTGTTACTCATTACTAAAACAGCATCCCCTTCCCTCACAATACCTGTAATTTCCTTCACTATCTCGTCGTTATTTTTACAAATTTTATAAGGGCACGTCCAATCAGCCACTGTTTCGTTCAAATCAAAATCATGAGGTTCCAATACGAAGGCACCATCGACAGGCGCCAGAGCATGCGCCATTTCACCGGCATGAACACCTGTACGCATGGTATATGAAGCAAACTCCATGACAGCAAAAATGCGCTGGTGCCTTTTACTGCGGGTTAATGCATCAATTGTTTTAGTAATCGCCGTAGGATGATGTGCAAAATCATCGTACACGGTAATACCGTGACGGTTTGATTTAACCTCCAAACGCCTTTTAACCGGAGTAAAACTCTCCAGTGCTCGTGCAGCAACTTCAGGTTTTACACCGGCATTGGCACTGGCGGCAATTGCAGCCAGAGCGTTCTCGATATTGAAACGACCAATCAACTTCCAATGGATCTCTGCAACTACCTCACCTGAATGTAGGACTTTAAATGCAGATCCACTTTCATCCAGTAGTTCTGCTGACCAGTCTGCATTACCCGTCAATGATAATTCCTCTACTCGAGAGTACTTGCCGCGAGCCAAAACCTCATTCAATGCTTTGTCATCTCGAGGTTTTATGGCGACGCCACTGGTTGGTATTGTTCTCATTAAAAAATGGAATTGTTGTTGAATGGCTGCCAGATCGGGGTAAATATCAGCATGATCAAATTCGAGGTTGTTTAAAACTGCGATTCTTGGTCGGTAATGCATAAATTTAGGGCGCTTATCAAAAAAAGCAGAATCATATTCATCTGCTTCAATGACAAACCATGCCCCTTTTCCCAAACATGCGCTGGTATTAAAATCGGTAGCAACACCTCCAATTAAAAAACCAGGATTTAATCCTGCCTTATCAAGTATCCAGGCAATCATCGAGGTAGTGGTTGTTTTTCCATGGGTACCAGCAACCGCAATGACCTGATATCGAGATAAAATATTCTCTGCAAGCCATTGTGGACCTGAAGTATAATTTTTACCTGCTTCTATAACTGCTTCCAAAACAGGCATTCCACGCTTGATGGCGTTTCCAACTACGACCAAATCTGCTTGTAAAGCCTGTGTAGTGTCCTCATAACCTTCAGTCCAGGTAATGCCTTTGGCCGCAAGCAAATCACTTACCGGTGGATAACAATTGGCGTCGCTCCCGGTCACTTTAAATCCAGCATCTCTCGCAAGCAAAGCTAAAGCACTCATGAACGTTCCACTTAAACCTAATACATGTAAATGTGTCATAATCTCATCGCCAAAAAGTAACCGTTAATACATTAACTGCAATTAAACCGAACGCAGCCAAAACTGATTGAACCGTGGTACTGCTCATTGCTGATTTATAGATGTAGGCAGTAAGTACAAATTGCCAAACAGACAAACCCAAAGTCACGAATAAATATATCACAGCAATAAATAAAACAAGTGGATTTTTTAAATGAGCATTTGCGAGATAAGGATCGACTAAAAATAAAGGACTGGCCAAGAGATGAATAATCGCATGGGAGGTACATAAGCAAGTCACTGTCTGCACCCATCGAGAACCCAGGCCTCTTAAATAGAGAATAGCAAAAGTATAGACTACAAAGGAAAAAACCAAACTAAGGGCAATCAAAGTAGTAATTAACAAGTCATCAGAAAACTCAAGTTCTGAAAATTTCCATTGTAGGGTCATAACCAAAGTGAAGAATAAAATACTGATTCCCATTAAAAAATGAGAATAGGGAGTATTATCAGGAGTTTCCTGAAATATCACGAGTTTCCAATAAACTAAAAATAATGATGCCAGCATAATTTAATCATTTTTTGATAATTTTCTTTTCGATGCTCAATTGCTGGACTATAGGTTGATTCCATGGTCCAGACACCTTGTAACTATAACCCGTAATTTTTTGCATGCTTTGATTAATAATCTTGTTCGCAACCCAGGCTGCGAGTCCTGCAATTGGACCACCAGCAATCGTAGCAACTATGGGCAAGCTGGCTGTAATGTGAGGCGAAATACTCAAATTCAAATCATACATTCGACGCACCAAATCAAGATCACCTTTCATGCTGGCGTATGCCACAGGACCATCAATGTAACTGTCCTGTGTATTCATGATGCCATTTTTTACAGTGAAATTCCCTTTAAATACATCAAAACTGTACCCTTGATGAGACAAATCGCTAAAATCGAGTTTCAAACGTCTAGGTATCGTTTGTAAACTCAAAATGCTTAATAATTTCCCTAATCCCAGCTTTTCCTCTGTTTCAGGACTCAAATGAGTTATTCGACCATTTTTAAGCTGAAGGTACATGGTTCCATTTAATGAAGCCAGAGAAAAATCATACAAAGTCCCCTTCCAACCGCCATTAAACTCCATATCGCCTTTGCCTGCATCAACTGCCGGAGTAATTTGCCATAATTCCAGACTTTTAGCCAAATCATTTAAATGCAGTTTCACCTGCATCTTTGATTGTTTGATCTTTCCTTTTTGTGTCCATTCCCCATTAATATTAGCCTGATAAAATGGTGAATCAATTCTGCAATAATCAATTAACCAGCGTTCAGGTGAAGATTGACTTTTCAGAGTCATATTACCTACCTGCTTGCTCCCTAGCGAGAAGTTATCAATACGTAAATTGAGGTTAGGGATTTGATCTGGACTCGATCTTGCTGTTCGCTCGCTATATTTGCCGTTTTTTTCAAACGAAGCTAAATGCAAATATTTAATAAAGCCGCTTAAAGAATTTGTGGCGGTTCTATAAGTCAAATCGCCTGCTATGTTCTTCTGATTCAGATTAAACGCCCAACCGCCATCAGGAAGGATTTTAGCTTTCACCGCCATGTTATCAAAATGCTGATTGAGGAAGCTTAACTTGCCCAAGGTAACATTAATGATTCGAAGTTGTGCTAATAAAGATGAGCCCGTTTGTTCCGTTGCAAATGAATCGTATACTTTTTTCCATTCATATAAATCAAACCCATCTAAAGTACCCACTACAGACAGGCCAGGTTTCTCTTGATAAATAGCTTCTGAACTTCCCAATCGAATTTGTCCTGACTTAAATACAAGACCCCCTTTATTGACTTGCATCAAAACATCAGAACTTAAACGACCATTATAGTTCGATCGTAATCGTATTGCTTTTTTAGGGTTAAAATCCAGTTTCACTACCAAAGGAACTTGAGTATCAAAAGGTTTACCCATCGGCGCGGGCAGATTTACCGCCAAACCCTTAAGATTGGATTGAAGCACAACACTGTCCATATCATTAGGATCATCAGTCAACTTAATGGTTGCCTTGACAGAAAACATCCCCTTAAGCACGGATAATAAGGGAAAATCAAACTGTTTTTTTAAAGAGTCGACGGTACACTCACCATCAACAAGAACAGAGGTTTCTGGTTCTGGTTTTTTAACCGATTGAATTTTGATGTTTAAAGGAAAACCAAAAGCATTTGCCTCCAAAGCACTATGGGTCACCCCTTCTTCATCGAATGATAAATCACCACGCACATCCTCAACCTTAATTGCCCCCATTTGATGTTTTACTGCAATAGTGTTGTTTTCAAAAGCCAGATCCCCCCTGACAAGGTTGTCATCATTCTCGGGGTATAATGGCAGTTCAAGCCGCAAATTTAATAATACTAAACCATCAACGGCCAGCCGCTTTAATGCAGCCAGTTTTTGTTCTAATGGAGAGGCCAACACAAAATTCAACATTTTTTGCGCTTTTCCATGGATTATGCCATGTATTAACAGCGTTTCTTTATCCTTGCCTATATCATCAATTCGTAAATGCATTTGATTCACAGGAACTCCCTGAAAGTCACCATGCACCAAATCAATCGCAAGATTGCGATTTTTTAAACGGATATACCCTTCCAACTCTTTAATTAACTTCCACTTGGAAGTAATAAACAACTCGCCTCCGCTGCCATGACTGACTATGGAAAACTCTCCATTATTATTGTCAAAGGGAAAATCATTAAGAAAACCATTAAAACGGATTGTTCCCGTTGCGTTGGCTATTCGTTTGATGTCTGTGGTCAACCATAAATACAATTTTGGTTTCAAATATTCTTTAGGCAGAAAAGCAGTCCATTGTTGCAAATTTTTTCCAGAAAAATCAGCGTCAAGACGTACGTGTCCAACAGAATTTCGGGTTACCTGATCAACCACGCCCTGCGCACTGATGGTTAAATCAGGTTTACTCATTATTAATCGTTCAATGCTTACCTTGAATCCATTACCCAGTTCTTTCCAATCAACTGCTCCATTAAAAAGATCCAATTGCTGAAGAGGATAATCTTTTACTTTGACCGATACCTTCTCTGAATCCAGCTCAAGCCGCCCTTCCTGCGGCTGCCAGTTTAGTGCACCCGAAAGATTTTCTATTGCAGGAACCGTTTTAATTGCATTCCAGCCTACATGCTCAAATCGGGTAAGAATATAATTGACTTCTTTATCTTTTATAAACAATTGAGTATCAGTTAAAACACCATGCGGCTTGGCCTGTAATAACTCGGTTATGGAAGAAGGCCAGTTAATTGCATCGGTTAACAAGGATTCAACAATAATGGATTTGACAAATATCTGGTATTGATTGTCTGGCTTGTTGTAATGAATTAATAATTGATTCTCTGGCCAACTGATGCCAGCAGCACGCAATTTAATGTGATCGGCCTGAAATTCCCAGCCATTAGCCTTTGGTTTCCATGCGAGATTGGCATAAAAGGATTGAATTAACTCACTTGTTTTTTTATTGGTTAAACGCCAGGCTAAACGTTTTAATTTCACCTGAGCCTGAGCTGATGTAACCGTACCTTTATCGAGATCGAGCCAAACAGCCAAGTCACCTTTGCCCCCTTCCAATTGCTCTGTAGTATTTGGAAAAACATGTTGCCATTGAGCTGGAACAATGTGTTTTGCAGCAAAATAGATTTGTCCTTGAGTATTCTCAAAATGATTCAGATCAAAACGTACATCCCCGAGCAGTTGAAATTCAGTACTGTTGGTCTGCTCCAATCGCGCCTCACCGCGAATTTTATAACGGCCACCTCGATTCACAATGGAAACATTGAGCCCGCTAACTGGAATTAATCCACCATCACTAAAATAAAAATGAGCTGAAACATGCTTAATGATTAATCGTTCTTGTTGGGAAAGCCAACCTAACACGAGCTTTGTCTGTTCCGGGGTAAACTCATTATCTTTAATCGAGGCTGGAGAAATGCCATCTATGCTCCAATGTCCCGCTTTCTCACGAAATTTAAGATGAATATCATCGATATAAAGAACGCCCGGCTGGATACGCCAATACCAAAGTGATTTAAATAAGTTAATCCCGATCAGCAGTTGCTGTAAATGTAATGGGTTCTTTTTATCGCCATCAATGCTGACTTGCTTTAACTTAAGCACCGGTTGAAACCAATACCATCCTGTTTCCATCGTTTGAACAGTAACAGGTTGGCCTAAAAGAAGACTCAAGTGCTGCTCTACTTCACCTTTGTATTGTTTCGCCCAAGGAGTTAATGAGCGGAATATGCTTGAGAAAACAGCCGCTAATATAATCAAGATAGCCAAAGCTATCCAAATTTTCTTTATTATACTATTCACCGAAAGGGTTTGATTCATCATAATTTTTTTTACTATACCATTGCTTTTGCGCATACTCATCACTTTCTTTTTGATCGCGCCGTTCTAATTTAATTTGTTCCTCTTTTTTAACCCGTTCAATGAGTTTGGCTACACCCTCTTCTGCTGCTTTTGCGAGTTTGTAATTCATCTCCAGTTTACTTCTGGTTTTAGCCAATTGAGCCAAATGAGAATTCAATTGTATTAAAGCAGTATCTAAATGACTAATAAAATCAATACGATTTCTTAATCTTCCTACGGTACTGCCCTCATAGCCTATTTGTTCCAGTTGATGTAAATAATCTTGACGATATACGACGAGCTGCTCATGGCGTAATTTATTTTGGTTAAATTGCTCTTTTGATTTTCTCAGCTCTATTAAAGCGTGATTGGTTTCTTCATTTTTTAAATGGAGTAACTGATTTAAACGATCCAGGCGCTGACTCATTAACTAGCTCCGATAGAAGTTGAAATCAATTGTGACAGCTGTGACACACTGTCCTTATACGTTACCCGATCATTTATACCCTGGGTTATATACTCTTTAAATCTATCTATAACCAAAACAGCTTTATCCAGCAAAGGATCACTCCCCTTTGCATATGCGCCAAGTAATATCAGATCTTTATTTTTTTCATAAACTGATATCAGTTTTTTAAACATTAAGGTGTCTTTCATCTGTTCATCAGACACGATGGATTGCATCACTCGGCTGATCGACGCTTCTATATCAATTGCCGGATACTGACCCTCTTCAGCTAGCGATCGGCTTAAAACAATATGCCCATCCAGAATGGCTCTTGCGGCATCAGCAATGGGATCCTGCAAGTCATCCCCCTCAGCCAATACGGTATAAAATGCCGTTATTGAGCCTTTTCCTGGCATGCCATTTCCTGCACGCTCTACCAATTTGGGAAGTTTGGCAAATACCGAGGGAGGATAACCCTTGGTTGCTGGAGCCTCCCCAATGGATAAGGCAATTTCTCTTTGTGCCTGGGCAAATCGAGTCAATGAATCCATAAGCAGTAACACATGCTTTCCCTGATCACGAAAATACTCAGCGATACTTGTAGCAACCATGGCTCCATGCAATCGCATCAAAGCACTCTCATCAGCAGGTGCGGCAACAACCACAGCCCTCTTAAGCCCTTCCTCGCCCAAGTTAAATTCTATAAACTCTTTAACTTCTCTCCCACGCTCACCTATCAAACCAACAACCACCACATCTGCATTAGTAAAGCGGGTCATCATACCCAATAATACTGATTTTCCGACTCCACTTCCTGCAAATAAACCTATACGCTGTCCACGACCTACCGTTAATAATCCATTAATTGCCCGCACGCCGACATCCAAAGGAGTGTCCACAGGAGCTCTTTTTAAAGGATTGATAATCGGGCTAATAAGCGAGTAGGAATTGACTAAATCAAGGGAAGGTCCATCATCTATCAACAAACCGGAACCGTTTAATATGCGTCCAAGTAATTGAAACCCAACCCCCACTTGCGCAATCCGCCCTGTAGGGCTGATCATCATCCCTGGTGCCAGTCCCTGTATTGTGTCTATACACATTAAATACACACTATCATTGCTAAATCCTACCACTTCAGCCTCAACTGAACGTGAATCATCTACAGTAACCAGGCAGCGCGCACCTATCGGTTGATTAAAACCTTTTGCCTCAAGAGTTAAACCTACAGCGCGACTGATTCTGCCACAATGCATTAATCCAGAGTGTTTGATCTGCCTCATATCCGAAAGGATCTGGTATAATTTTGACTTATAAAGAGTCATTATCCAATCCTGAATTCAGAGGTTCAAAGGGCTCGTTAAGGTTATCCTTATTGATGTATTGGGCAAATAAAGTGGTTAATCGGGTGTGTAATCTGCCATCCAACTCACTATGCTGCCCCTTTAGATAAAAATCACCTCTATTTAAGGCGGGATCTGCAAATAAAGCATCAGTAATTCCAGGTACATCTTTCTCACCAATTTCAGATTTAATCCACTCGATATCCTGGGGATGCATCCCCAAAATCGTGGCTCCACTTAAGGATGGCAACTCCTTTTTTATTTCGTTAAAGAGCATTTTAAATTTATCCGGATGTACTGTAAGTTCAATCCCAATACAATATTGGCTCAACCAAATCAACGTGTTAATCACCTCTTGGATTAATTGTTCATCAAGCAGCTGAACTGGATTTTTGAACCATTCAATCCATTGAACCAATTCTGCTCTTTTTAAATCGATCTCCTCCTGAGCTTGTCTCATTCCTTCTGCAAAACCTTTTTCAATTGCCTCCTGCTTTAATTGTGCAATTTGCTCATTTAATTGCGCTTCCAAATCAGGTTTTGATGGCTCATCAGCTTTGACATGATGATAATCCCAGGAGTTAAACCCCTTAGTGTCAGATCCCATAGGAAAAGGCTGAAATTCTTTAGACATATTCTAAAATACCTTGTAATTTAAGATGAATACAAAATCATTTACTCAGCGTCAAAAATGCAAGAACGACTTATTCTTGTTTATTAATTTCCTGGCGTCATAATCCGAATCTGGTATCAATTAATGAACGCTTAAAATGGCGCTTCAATCATCTTAAACGCCATGATTACCCCAATCTTCACTCGAGGAAATTTTTAAATCAGTTCGTCACCGCCCTTGGATCCAAGAGAAATCTTGCCGTCCTCAGCAAGGCCTCTGGCGATTGCAAGAATCTCTCTTTGTGCACGTTCCACATCGCTTATTTTAACTGGGCCTTGTACTTCAATGTCATCACGCAGCAAATCTGCGGCACGCTTGGACATGTTTGAAAAAATTTTATCTCGTGTTGTTTCAGTAGTTCCTTTAAGCGCTACTTTTAGTTGCTCTGAGGTCACATCACGCAATAAAATCTGGACACTTCTATCGTCCATATCAACAAGGTTTTCAAAAACAAACATTTTATCGCGGATTTTATCGCTCAGATCCTCATCCCAATCTTTTATCTTTTCAAGGACCTCTTCTTCCATAGCACCATCGAGAAAGTTAATCACATCAGCAACGGTTTTAATTCCACCCACTGAAGTCGATTTTCCAACCGTTTGACCACTCAATTGTTTTTCTATAACTTTACCCAGTTCAGAAATCGCTTCTGGCTTAACGGTGTCAATATTACACATTCGTAATAATACCTCAGCACGTTTTTCTGCACTGAAATAGCTGACCACTTCAGCTGATTGTTCACAATCAAGATGAATTAATATTGTAGCGATAATCTGTGGATGTTCATTACGTATCACATCGGCAATCAGCCGGCCGTCAAGCCATTTTAATTTATTCAAGCCACTGTCTTTATGAGAGATCAAAATCCTGTCGATAAAAGGAGTCGCTTTTTCTAAACCCAAAGCTTCAATAAGTACTGTTCGCAAATAGTGTTCCGTGTCCACAGTCAAACTGGTCTGATCACTTATGGCACTGATGAAATCAACTAAAACAGATTGCATTTTAGCTTTACTGACCGAACTCAAAGAGGAGATAGCCATACCTACCTTTTGAACCTGTCGCGGCTCTAAATGTTTAAGTACTTCAGAGGCATTTTTCTCCCCCATACTAAGTAACAAAATTGCTGCACGTTCTATTCCGTCCATAGCTAACCTCTGTCAACCCATGTTTTAACAACCTGAGCAACGCGCTTAGGTTCTTTATCCACCACCTGGCGTAATAAATTCAATTGAGACTCATAATCGCTGATTTCGTTTAAACCGAGTTGATTATCCTGGCCAGACTCATCAGTTAATTTTAAACTCGCTTCTTCTTCACTCTTGTTACTTGCCAATGTCTTTAGCATGGGTTTAAACACGCCAAAGATCAAAGCAAGTAAAAATAATGCACCCGCTACTTGCTTCACTATGGACCAAAAACTGTCTTTTTGCCAAAAGCGCTCATCAGGCAGTCTTTCTATAGGATCAGGTTTCACAAAGCTGCTGTTGATCACATTCAAACTATCGCCTCTTTTTGCATTAAGACCTATTGCATCTGACACAAGTAACTTGATCTGCTCAATTTCCTGAGGAGTTAATGGTTTTTTCTCCATTTTTTTAGTTTTATCATTCATCACAGCACGATTATCAACCAGGACTGCAACCGATAACCTCTTAATGGTACCTGGTTGATTTTTGGTATGACTCACTGTTTTGTCTAATTCAAAGTTTTTTGTACTTTGAGTTCGAATATCACTTGCCTGACTTTGATCCGTAGTCGTTTGCTGGGGTGCAGCACCATTAGCAGCATTAGCGCCGTTAGCTCCAGTTTTAGGAGGAACATTTTTTTGTCCAAGTGCAGGATTTGGTGTTGGAACATTAGAGAGAGAACCTGGAACACCACTGGCATCATTACTAGCATTCCGTTGTTCCTGCATGGTTTGTTCACTGCGCAAAGACGACTGTTCAGGATTAAACAACTCCTGAGTCTGCTCATAACTGGTAAAATCAATATCCGCGGATACTTTCGCTCGTACTCTCCCATACCCTAGTATCGGAGTTAAAATGTCCTGAATTTTTTGTGAATATTGTTGTTCCAATGTTTGTCGATAATCAAGAAAACGCTCTGTGTCTGAAAATAACGTCTGACCAGCCCCCTCATTAAGTAACTGACCATCCTGATCCACTACAGTTACTCTGCTTGCACTTAAACTGGGGATGCTTGAGGCAACCAGATTGACTATAGCCGCAATAGTGTGTTTTTTAAGCTCCACTCCTGAATAAACATCGATAAATACTGAAGCGCTAGGTTGCTGACTGTCTCTGACAAATGCAGACTCTCTGGGAATAGCCAAATGAACGCGCGCTGATTTAATGTCATTAAATTTACTGATCGTTCGCGCCAGCTCTGTTTCAAGAGCCTGTTTATAACGAGCATTTTCCATAAATTGACTGCTGTTAAATGTTCCATTTCCAGCAAACATCGCTTCAGTACCGCTGGAATCACGAGGCAATCCTTCAGCCGCCAGTTTTAATCGAGCACTTTGTAATTCATCTGCAGGCACAAGCAAAACACCGTTATTTTGATCGATTTTGTACTCGATGCCGCTCCTCTCCAGAACCGCCAGGACTTCAGAGGTATCTCGAGGATTTAACTGACTGTATAGAGGGATGTAACTGGGATCGCGAGACCATAAAACTACGGCCAAACCTATAGCGACGCTTGCAGCCAAACCGACCAGCAAACCAATTTGGCGAGGGATAGATAAGCTTGCAAATTTCGCTGCCGCAGTAGAAGCATTATCAGCCAATGCCATTATAAACTCCTGTAATTTTATCCTGATTCTAAAAGAATTAGTCCATGGATTTCATCGAATCACCTGCATTATACAGGCATATTCATGATGTCCTGATACGCCTGGACAACTTTATTTCTAACCCGCAAAGTTGCTTCGAAACCCAAATTCGATTTTTGGCTGGCAACCATCACCTCACCCAGACTGACATTAGGATCACCCAGTTCGAATCGTGTTTTCAATGCATCTGAGGCTTGACTCATTTCATTAACTTGACTCAATGCCTTTTGAAACACCAGACTGAATGGTGTCTGGTTCGCATCAGCCTGATTGACAGTCCCTTCTGCCTGAGCAGACATGGTTCGAATTTGATTCAATAAATTTACAGTATTTATATCGCTCACTTCCCTGCCCCTTATCTTCATTCATTGCAATCAACTCAATCATCAAAAAACAGCGTAATGAATGTTCTGTTGTTTAAACGGTATAACCTTCTTCACGCATTTTAGCCAGCTTATATCTCAAAGTTCGTTCACTCACACCTAATAATGCTGCCACCCGTTGTCTGTTTCCTTCATGTTCCAATAACGTTTTTTCAATCAATTCAAATTCATGAATCTGTAAATTTTTACTGCTTGCTGTGACCGTTGTTTCAGATGTCAGTGTGGAGGTTAATGATAACTGTAAATGCTCTCCTTCAATGATTCCTTGAGTTTGCAATACCAAAGCTCGTTGAATCACATTATCCAGTTCTCTGGCATTACCCGGCCAGGGATAAGACAACATCAGTTTTTGTGCGGTTGGGCTAATCACCGGAACTACAGGTTGTTTGTGTTGACAATGTTTTCGAATCAAATAATTAGCCAATGGAATGATGTCGTTTTTTCTCTCTCTTAATGGGTGCCATTGCAGAGGAAAAATGTTGAGCCTGTAAAACAAATCTTCTCGAAAACGTCCGGCCTGCACCTCATCCTTTAACTGTCTGTTGGTGGTAGCAAGAATTCGAACATCCAGACTGATCATTTTATTTGAGCCGATACGCTCTACCTCTTTCTCTTGTAATACTCTTAATAATTTCGCTTGTAAACTTAAAGACATTTCACTCACTTCATCCAGTAGTAAAGTGCCTCCTTGAGCCTGTTCAAATTTCCCGGGAGTCGATTTATAGGCCCCGGTGAATGAACCTTTTTCATAACCAAACAAGGTGGCTTCAAGCATTTGTTCTGGAATTGCCGCGCAGTTAATCGCAATAAAGGGCTGTTTTTTTCGTGGAGAATGATCGTGTATAAAGTGAGCCAATACTTCTTTACCTGTTCCGCTTTCTCCACTAATCATCACGCCAACATCTGATTGTGCGACCTTTAAGGCCATAGTGAGTAAAGCCTGACTTTTTGGATCTTGCGCTACAGGCTCGCCACAATCATCCACTTCAACTTTAATGAATTGATTGATTTTCTCAATTAATACCTGAGCGCTGAATGGTTTTGTTAAGTAATCCACGGCACCGTGGCGTATGGCATTAACAGCATCTTCTACAGATCCATAAGCAGTCATTAATATAACGGGTAATCCTGGTCTTTTTTTATGAAGTTCTGCCAGCAATTGATTACCGTCCAGTTTATCCATGCGAATGTCTGTTAAAACCACAGCAGGATTATGCAAGTCAAGCAAGGTTAAGGCTTCTTTCCCATCCTTGGCTGTAATGTAGGTATGACCTGAAATAGTCATAGTCTCAGCAAGAGCTTCTCTCAATACCGGATCGTCTTCAACAATTAAAACATGGCTCATAAATATCCTTTATTCTCGTTTCATTCGACTCTGTTCATACCTGGTATATACAAGTTTACCTGTGTACCTTCGCCTTCAACAGATTCTAAGGTCACTTTACCTCCATGAGCTTTCACAACTGCAAAAACAACCGCTAATCCTAAACCAGTTCCTTGTGCTTTAGTGGTAAAGAACGGTGAAAAGGCCTGTGTTTTTACCTCGTCACTCATCCCCTTTCCATTATCCTCTACTGATATTTGTATACCTGAATCATCCATAGATGCAAGTGTTAAATGTATTTCTGTAGCTTCTGATTGCAACGCATTGATTACCAGATTCAAAACTGCTCCAATTAATGACTCTCCGTGAATGGATGATTCACGTGTTATTAATTGATTGTTCACTTTGAATAATACCGAAGAAGACTCTATGTAAGGCTGAGCTCTTTGCATTAATTGAGAGCACCAATAAGTCATATCCATCAAGATTGGTTTTATGGATGTGCCTCGGGCAAACAACAGTAAATCTTGAATTTGTTGTTCGATACTCCCATGACACTCTTGTAAACGGCGTATCCAATTTTTTATACGGGGATCAAGGTCGACAATATTATTTAAATGCTCAGTATATAAAATAGCAGATGACAAAGGGGTTCTGATTTGATGAGCCAGCTGGGCGGTCATTGTTCCTATAGACACCAGCCTTTTCTCATTTTCTCTCGCTTTCTCATAATCTCGTGTCGCAGTAATATCCGATAGGGTAATTAAGATACCTGGCAAACTGTCAAGAGATGAAATAGCAACATGTACTCGTCGTCCATCCGCCAAAGACACTTCATGACCATCATCAGCTCGTGGAACAAATGCCCGTTGAATGACATCCAGCCATAAGGAGCCTGTTAGTCCGTAACCAAGCATCGCTTCAGCACAAGGATTTAACCAAACCACACGCCCTTGAGCATTTAATATCACAAGCGCATTGGGTAAACTGGACAGAATATCCCATTCAGAAAATTCAATCTGAGGTTTAACCGCACAAGTCTGGTAATTACAATAGTCCATAAAATGATGAATGAAAAAGTTAGTTAATAATGACTTTAGCAAATTTCACGCCAAAATGAAAATATGTTTAAAATCATATAATTACTCAATTAAATATTTCCGGTTTTAAAAAAGACGCAAGCTAATCCATTGATTCAAAGAAAATTTGACATGGCATCAAATCAAAACAACTGCTCAATTGTTCTCGATAGAGCTTCTCCAGTTTTTAAATACATACCCCAAGGATAATCGGGAGGGCGAGCAAGTACAGGTAGGAGCAGGTTTTCATCAATGAGTCAAAGATTGATACCTATAAGAAGGTATGTGGGTATTTACTGGTACGCTAGAACGAGAATGATCATCAGTACCTGATTGCCAGTCATAATTTTGACACTGAGTAGGAATTCAATAGGAGTCTATTCAGAAGAGCTCACCTTTGAACCTATTTTATTTCAATAAGCATCGATTTCATGGGCTAACCATGAAATCGACTTAAACGCTCTTAAATGATGTATTAGAAGATCATGATACATCAAGCAAGGCTCGCCATTAGATGAGAACGCGTAACTCTGCATAAACCTCATTTGCTGTAAAGGAACCTTTCCAGGGAGTCACGTTAACACCAGTTCTTCCACTTGGCGCAGATAATGACGACAGGATGTAGTCAGGAAATGGAATATTGCCACCATCAAAATAGTCATAACCAATAGCCAATGAAGTTCGTTGAGTTAATTGAGCGGTAAGACCTGCCCCTACTCGCCAGGCAAACTCACTATCTGTGCTGGTCTGATTTACCGAAGCGATTTCTGTGCGGCCTGCCCCAAATGGTGCCGTTATGGTTCTAAAGTCTTTGACATTCAAATAATCAACACCAATTCCTGCACCGACAAAAGGTTGAACTGAAAAAGTTCCCACTTGCCATAATAATTTTGAATTGAGCGTACCCAGATCAACCCAACCATTTACCATGACGCTATTACTGTCCAATTTAAATTTTCGTGTTCGTTCATCACCGGTAAATCCAGTCACGCCAGTATTTGCGCCGGTCTGATATCTTGAATAATCGTAATCGCCTCTGTGCTCAAATCGAGCGTCAACACGAAGATAATCAGTAATGTATCGGCCTACTCCAAAAAATAACAGCGCAGAAGAACCTAAATTATCTGAGTAACCTTGATTGGAAAAATCCCATATTGTAGAGTCAACAGTAATATCGGCATCATTTGACCAGGAAGCCCCTGCTCCACCAGTAAGATACCATGACTCAGACTGAACAGCAGGTCCCATTGTCCCAGCAGCAGCTATAGTCGAAATGCCTAATGAAAGACAAACTGAAGCTAATTTGCAACTTTTTTGCATGATTCTAATTCCTTTTATTTTTAAGACATATTGTTATACCTGAAAATTCATTAAAAAATCAATGGGTTGAAAAAAATTAATGAATATGCACTGATCAATGACCAAAGCGATTTAACCTTTAGACTCATCATCCAATTGATTTAAAAATGCCAGCTTTTCAGCGATTTTGATTTCCAAGCCTCTTGGTACAGGTTTATACCATTGGGGATCTTTAATTCCGTCTGGAAAATAGTGTTCTCCTGCGGCATAACCGTGTGGTTCATCATGAGCGTAACGATATTCGCGCCCATGTCCTAACTCGCTTAATAATCGGGTAGGGGCGTTGCGCAAATGAACAGGAACCTCTCTGGATTTATCTTTTTTTACAAAAGACATGGCCTGATTAAACGCAACATATCCTGCATTGCTTTTCGCAGCAACCGCGAGATAAATAACCGCCTGAGCCAAAGCCAACTCCCCTTCGGGAGATCCCAAACGCTCATAAGTCATTGCGGCATCGTTGGCAATTTGCATCCCCTTTGGATCAGCTAATCCAATATCCTCCCAGGCCATTCGGACTATCCTCCTTGAAAGGTAATGCGGATCAACGCCACCATCAAGCATACGGCATAACCAATAGAGGGCGGCATCAGGATCAGAACCACGAACGGATTTGTGCAATGCTGAAATCTGATCATAAAAATTATCACCGCCTTTATCAAAGCGCCTGGAGTTTGGTGCCAAAGCATTCATTACAAATTCATGGGTTACTTCGCTCACATTCATTGCAGCACAGGCAGTATTAATTTGTTCGAGCAAATTAAGCAGCCTTCGCGCATCACCATCAGAACAGGCGATAATGTCTTCCAGTGCCTGGCTGTCGAATTGCAGATGAGACAAAACAGTTGAATAAGCTCGTTGAAACAACTCGTTTAATTCATCATCAGTCAAAGATTTTAAAACATAGACCTGTGCACGGGACAGCAACGCTGAATTGACTTCAAATGAAGGATTCTCTGTAGTCGCCCCGATAAAAGTGACAAGTCCAGATTCAGTATAGGGTAACAATGCATCTTGTTGCGCTTTATTAAAGCGGTGTATTTCATCAATAAATAATATAGTCTGCTTATCATGAATTAAATGATCTTGCGCCTGATCCATTGCAGCTCGGATCTCCTTAACCCCTGAGAACACCGCAGACAAGGCAATCCACTCACAATCAAAAGCCTGAGCTGTTAACCTTGCAATTGTTGTTTTACCTACCCCTGGTGGCCCCCAGAGTATCATGGAGTGAAGTTTTTGCCCCATAAAACTCAATCGCAAGGGTTTACCTTCGCCGAGTAAATGCTTTTGTCCAATCACCTCATCGAGATGCTTGGGCCTTAAAAACTCAGCGAGGGGCGGTGTAGGCTCCGTATTAAACAAACTCATTCGTAAATACCCTATATGCCCGAATGGTGCTTATTGCTGCACCAGATCGACCCCTTTAGGAGGCTTAAACTGGAACAACTTGGCAGGTAACTTGGGATTGGATTTTATTTGGACTAATTTAACCGTAGTCACCTGCCCTAACTGGTCATACAACTCCAGGCCGGTTAATTGTTCATTAGTAAAAATCAATTTAATCTGTTGGAAATTTTCTTTGGGAGATTTCGATTTCAAATTAAAAGTAATGACCTGCCCCACTTCTTTTTGAGTTACATCAAAATCTCTGGTGACGGTATCATCATAACCGCTCAAAAATAAAGCAGCAGTTCCACCAAGGCCTTTTTCCTGCTTTTTGACAGTGACCTGCTCTAAATCCACATCATAGACCCACATTTTTGTTCCATCGGCAACAACAAGTTGCTCCATGGGATCAATGGTTTGCCAACGAAAACGTCCTGGCCTCTGTAAGGCCATGGTACCCGATGAACGAGACACTTCTTTCTTTTTAGCTTTGACTATCTGATTAAAATGTGCACTCATGGTTTTGATGGAATTAAGCTTCTCTTGCAATAACTCCCCGGAGGTCTGGCTAAACAAACTGCCCGAAAAGCAGACCAGGATCAATACAGCTAATTTTTTCATGTTCATTCCTCAGTTACCGATGAAACCAGAACATCCCGGTATCCACCATCCAGTGGACCAACAATTCCCGTTCGCTCCATCTCTTCAACCATTCGTGCTGCACGGTTGTATCCAATTTTTAATCTTCTCTGTACCGCAGAAATACTTGCTTTTCGTGTTTGAATAACAAATTCTACGGCTTGATCATATAAAGGATCATCATCTTCTGTTGATTGACCTTCATCGTCCACACCACCTTCACCATCATTGGTCATTTTTAAAATGTCTTCGATATAATCTGGCTCACCTCTGGAACGCCAATCATCAGCGATACGGTGCACCTCTTTGTCATCCACAAATGCGCCATGCACACGCAAGGGAGCACCACTTCCAGGAGCCAAATACAACATATCTCCATGGCCTAGTAACTGCTCTGCACCCTGTTGGTCAAGTATAGTACGAGAATCGATTTTTGATGATACTTGAAATGAAATACGGGTTGGGATATTGGATTTTATCAATCCAGTCAATACATCCACAGAAGGTCGTTGTGTAGCAAGAATCATATGTATTCCCGCTGCCCGAGCTTTTTGAGCAATACGCGCAATAAGCTGCTCTACTTTTTTGCCAACCACCATCATCATGTCAGCAAGCTCATCGATAACCACAACGACATAGGGAAGCGCTTGTAATTGAGGCGCTGTAGTGTCCATAGAGTCTACGGGTTTCCATAATGGATTAACAAGCGGTTCGCCCTGAGCAATTCCTTCTGCAATTTTAGTGTTAAAACCTGCCAAATTCCTTACTCCCAGAGCGGCCATCAACTTATACCTTCGCTCCATTTCCTCCACGCACCAACGCAATGCGCTTGCGGCTTCTTTCATATCGGTAACGACAGGGGTTAATAAATGAGGGATGCCATCATAGACGGATAATTCAAGCATCTTGGGGTCCACCATAATCAAACGAACCTGCTCAGGTGATGCTTTAAAAAGAATGCTCAATATCATCGCATTAATACCCACTGACTTCCCTGAGCCAGTAGTCCCTGCCACTAACAGGTGGGGCATTTTCGCCAAATCTACTATCATAGGGTGACCGGCAATGTCCACGCCCAGTGCCAATGTAAGGGGTGAATGTGCCTGTTGATAAACGTCAGCAGACAGTACATCCGATAAACGAACCACTTCACGCGAATGATTTGGTAACTCAAGGCCAACCACGGTTTTCCCAGGTATAACTTCCACTACACGGACAGAAATCACCGACAGTGAACGCGCTAAATCCTTGGCCAAAGCGGTTAATTTACTCACTTTAACACCGGCTGCTAGCTGTAATTCAAATCGGGTGACTACTGGTCCTGGATGAACGGCTACCACATCGGCCTGAATGCCAAAATCCAATAAATGCTGTTCCACATCTCGAGAAACATTTTCCAGTTCCTGATGGGTATATCCACCCATAGGCTTTCCAGGTTGACCTTTATCCAATAAATTTAGCCCAGGTAAGGTACCCGATGAAGTCAACTTGGGAGGACGGATTTCTCTGGACTCTCGCACGTTTTTTATCACCTCAGGCTTGGCTTCTTCCGGAAGGATGAGAACCGGCGGTGCTTTTTCGCGATCTCGTTCTTTTTCCTTTTTCGGCCTAAATAATTGAGGTACTGATTTTTCTTTACTGGGAGCTTCTGATGTCGCCACAGTACGTTCTTTGGGGTTAATGGTAATGGAGGGCATTCTTCCTTTAAATAAGGTTATGACGTGCTTCAGAGCCTTATACGAGGCATTAATGCCTACTAGAGTATACTTACCAATAAGTTCTATCGAGATAAGCCAGGATAGGCCTGTTAGCAATGTTGTTCCCACTAAAAGCATGGCCAATAAAACAAGAGTGGCGCCCTGAAAATTTAACATCTGATACCAGCCATTGCTCACTGCCTGGCCTATTATTCCTCCAGCGCTATGAATAGAGTCCACTGCTTTGATTTCTGGTTGAAGAGTTAATAGTCCACATCCACCCATTACCATCAGAATAAATCCAGCGGAACGAATCATCAGAACTGTTTTATCGAAGGACTTTAACGCATGAAAATCTTTTAATAACGCCCAGGCAACATAAACAAAAGCTATAGGCAACAAAAATGCAAAGTATCCAAAAGCAAAATACAAGGCATCCGCCAGATAAGCACCGACTTGCCCACCAGCATTGGCTATATCAACTCCGGGCCGGGTAGCATGCGACCAGCCAGGATCACTCACTTTATAAGTAAATAGCGATAAAAGTACAAAAAGTGCGATGGATAAAATAAGTATAAAACCGCCTTCACTCAAGCGTTTTACAATATAATTTGGCATGGATTTTTTAGGGGCTCCAGCCTGTTTTCCCGAGTCTTGTTTTGCCATAGGTATTTTATTATTTTCGTTTTTGTCATAATATTTGCCATCTTAACACAAAATATAAGGAAGGCAGAGACGATGAGCACAAGCAATCACCACCGCTTAATCATACTTGGTTCAGGTCCAGCAGGTTACACGGCCGCAGTCTATGCCGCAAGAGCCAATTTAAACCCGGTATTAATAACGGGTATGGAACCGGGTGGTCAGTTAACGACAACCACCGAGGTAGATAACTGGCCTGGCGACGTTGAGGGTCTGCAAGGTCCTGCTCTGATGGAACGGATGCAAAAGCATGCTGAGCGCTTTGAAACTCAAATTATATTTGATCATATTGTCAAAGCCGATTTAGCGCAAGCGCCTTTTACACTGCAAGGAGACAGCACAACGTATACCTGTGATGCATTAATCATAGCTACAGGCGCTTCTGCCCGATATTTGGGTCTGGAATCAGAATCAGCATATCAAGGAAAAGGCGTTTCTGCGTGCGCAACCTGTGATGGATTTTTCTATCGCAATAAAAACGTGTGCGTTATTGGTGGTGGAAATACAGCGGTTGAAGAAGCTCTTTATTTATCCAATATTGCTGCATCGGTTACTTTGATTCACAGAAGAGATACCCTACGCTCCGAAAAAATTCTCCAGGATAAACTGTTTGAAAAAGCACGTACCGGTAACATCAAATTGATATGGAACTCAACTCTTGATGAAGTACTGGGGGATGGAAAAAAAGTAACGGGCGTTTCCATTCGCAATGTTCTGACTAATGAAAAAGAAGAATTATCTCTTGATGGCGTTTTTATCGCCATTGGTCATACCCCCAATACCTCTTTATTCACCGACCAATTAAAGATGAGAGACGGCTATCTCACCATCAAATCCGGACTGGATGGTATGGCAACAAGTACCTCTATACCCGGAGTTTTTGCCTGTGGGGATGTTGCTGATCATGTATACAGACAAGCAATTACCTCTGCAGGTTTCGGCTGCATGGCAGCCCTTGATGCAGAAAAATATCTGGATTCACTATAAAATCAGTAAGATAAACACTATAGCCAACAGGCTCTGTTGGCTGTATTCTTTATAAATTACCTAATGGATTAAGGACTACATTGGTTGATACTGACTATATTTTTCCAAACCCTGAAACCAGCGACAAACAAGGACTACTGGCTATAGGCGGTGATTTGCATCCACAACGTATCCTGCAAGCCTATTCCCAAGGAATTTTCCCTTGGTTTGAACCTGGTTGTCCTATCTTATGGTGGTCACCAAATCCAAGACTGATTCTTGCTCCTGACCAAATGAAGATATCACCAAGCCTGAGAAAATCTCTAAAAAAACCGTTCAGACTATCCATTGATACTGCATTTCATGAGGTAATTACCGCATGTGCAACCTGCTCCGGTCGGGTCAATAATACCTGGATTACCCATGAAATGATTGATGCCTATACTACCTTACACACTATGGGGTATGCCCACTCCTTTGAAGTATGGCAAGACGATATTCTTGTCGGAGGATTATATGGCATTGGTTTGGGAAAAGGTTTTTTTGGTGAATCCATGTTTCATAAAGTAACTGACGCATCCAAAATTGCTTTATATTATCTTTGCCATACATTAAGCGCCTGGAAATTTGATTTCATTGATTGCCAAATGCCAACCAACCATTTACTTAGGTTAGGTGCGACCATCATCAGTCGGAAAGAATTTCTTCACTTATTAGAGTTAACGCTAAAAAATCCCAATAAAATGGGGTTGTGGGATTACCCCTTACAATTACCTTTGAAATAATTATTAGCAAAATCAGTGATACTTTTTTCCAAAGTACCAACTAACTCTTTAAAATTACCATGATTTACCAAAGATTTATCCAGTTTAATTCGTCCTTGATGAAGATTCATCAGAACTTTCCCATTAAATTCAATTTGATGATCGCTCGGATTTTCAGCTGTTTTACTCTTCAACTGTTGATTAATGCTCGTCTCAACCGCTCTCTTAATTCGCTTCTCACCAAAGCCTTGGCCTATTTTTTTAGCTATACTGAGGAGTGCATCACGATAAATGGTTCCTCGTTCGGATAAACTCTTGATTGTAGCTGCTGTCCTGGCAGATACCTTAGACATATCCCCTACTGAACTCCAAAGCTCGTCAGGTACCTGTGCGAATGCCAAATAATTCTCGAGCTGTTGCGGACTGATGTTTAATCTGTGACATAACTGATCAGGAGAGATTTTCTCCGAACCTAATAAGGTATGATACAACATGCCCTTGGAATATTCAGAAACAGATTCTTTTTCAGAATCAGCTACCAGAACGGTGATTGCCTGCTCAAAACTTAAATTTCTTATCACTGCCTGCACTTCAAGGTGATGAGTCTTGCAAGCCATCCATCGCCTGTATCCTGCAATGACAACGTATTGTGCTAAGGGGTTGTCTTTAGGTCTAAAGATCTCTGAAGCTCTGACAACAATGATTGGCTGACACTGTCCTGCTTGTTTTATACTCAAGGCTAAAGAATCGATAGAACCTAATTCATAAGAGCTTCGCTCACGATATTCCCATGTATCTATTGTGTTGCAATCCAGCTGAACAATATGCTCAGAATATCCCATATCTTGCTCAACCGCCTTAAATCGTTCAAGGATTGCATCGGATAGACAAAAATTCTGCATTTTGAGCTCCTTTAATTTCCTATAGAGGACTTGCTCTTCGTTCAACAGTCTCTGTATTTTGAGAATGAAGAGCAGGATAAGGTTTAGTCCATAAATTAGCCATTTTGATAACCTCATCAGCTAATGACAAGAACTCTTTATGACTATCACAGCCAGGACGGTAATTTCCTAGCCATTTACCTTGAAATGGACTTTCCAAAACTGCAGCTTTGGTGGATATGGACGTTTCAAATGCCTGTCCGGATTTAATAAGCTCAGATAATAATTTTTCTGATAATTTATGTCTTTTATTTATCTTACAGCCTAATATTTTAAATGGCTTTTGCGCCATTCTTGGTATGGATATAGCGTCGGTCAAATTTGTTTGATCCAAAAAACTGGGAGAGCAGGGTAAAATAATCAAGTCTGATAGCATGATTGCTTTAAATGCGGCGGGCATATAGTTGGGTGGGGTATCTAATACAATGAAATCATAAGTTCGCCTTAATGATTCCATTATATCCATGGGTTTTTCTTCAAAAAGCTCCATTACAAAATTGATATGTTCTCCCTGCTTGGCCCAATTTATGGCATCAGGTTTATCTTTATCCATATCAGCAACGATTGCTTTATAACCTTTCTCTAATAAAGCACCACATAAATTAATGGCTGTAGTTGTTTTTGTACTACCGCCTTTTGATTGGCTAATCGCAATAACATAGCCCATAAAACCTCCATGTACCCTAAGATTTCTTACCTTATTATAGTACATAATTTAACCAATAATTAAATTAGTGCACTGAGATACAAAAAGTCTGTAACATAGAGTCAGGGACTGAGCATAGCCAGTTCTGGTTTAATTGAAACGGGATACCACACAAATATCCATGTTTGTAACAATAACAAAAACATAATCAGCAACGCACCAAAAGAAAACCAATAGTAACTGGCCAGGCCGGATGCGGGCATCTCTTCTCGAAACACATTCAATAAAACGGAACCCGCAAGAAATGCAAGCATCAATGCAGCGATTAACACGTTAACCGGATCAAAAATCACCGAGCAGATCCAGCCAACAAGCAAAGCGCTTATCAGTATAAAACGACCTAAATGATTAAATTGCATGCTATAAAACCGACAGAATTTACGATCGGTCAATACAAAATGAAGCGCCATAGCAAAGGTAAACAAAACAGTAGCGGTGATGCTGGATAAAGCACGTAACGACATGGTATAAGTAATCAAAAAATTATAAAGACAGAACATGGTAAGATGCAACCCATAAACCATGCCGTCATCATGCCCTTCATCACGATTTCGCTCTGCAATCAGATCAAAACCATAATAAACAAGAAATCCGAATAATGCGACAATGTAAATCAATAACTCGGTAAAGGGAGTAAGCCATTGATTAACCATGAGAAAACGACCTATGGGCTTGTTGTACTCAACCAAATTGGGCAACATATGTAAAAAAACATAGGCTACAGCTACACCACCTGCAAAGGAGACAAAGGCACTTCCATTTCCAGGTAAATGATTTGCAAACCATGGACTTAAATAGTGAAATATCACTAAAAAAAGCGTTGCAGCGAAAGCAACCCATAAATGAGGAGCCGATATCCATAGCACAGAGATACCTCCAACACGAGCAATTCAATAGTCTACAGTACATCATTATTCACTTAAATTTTCAAATTGAGTCCGCTTTATCGAAGAGTATTTCATTCTCTCTTAATATGTCCCTAATCTGTTTTTCGAGTATAACCTTATCAACTTATATTAAATGAGCTAAGCTTAACCGATATACAATAAGGAGCATTGATCATGAAACAACATTCCCCTGGGTTCCTGAAATTAGTAGAAGATGCTAAAAAACGAATACAGGAAATAAGCCCGCAAAATCTAAAAAAAATGCTTGATAACAAAGAACAGATTATTGTGATTGATACCCGGGAAGAACATGAATTATCTGATGGATACATCCCAACTTCCATACATTTAAGCAAGGGAGTCATTGAGCGTGATATTGAACAAAAGCTCCCTGATCTGCATCAACCCATAGTAGTGTATTGCAGTGGTGGATTTCGTTGTGCTTTAGTGGCTGATTCCTTACAAAAAATGGGGTATACCAAAATCTATTCACTCAATGGAGGATTACGAAGCTGGGTGGAGGCAGGTTATCCCATTCAAAAATAAATCTTGAAATCAATAATTCTGTGAATCTGATGTATTTAATTACGTGTTTACAATTCATCTCCGCAGACTACGTACCACGACTTGTGCGCGGTCTCCAGGAGATGGTGAAATGACACATGAACGCAATAAAGTTCTAATCTCTGGATTCCGCGGTCACATCCGCGGAAATTCGAAATGCAGCATGTACTCACAGTTCAAGCGAAATCCCGCGGTCTTCTCCGCGGGATTTCGGCCTATATTTATACAACGGCAGCCACCTGATAGTAAGACATAGTTGATCCAGTGTTTTAGCACAGTCATCCTTGCTCCGCGATCAAATCCGTTGGCCTTCTGCAAAGATGTGTTCAAGAGACAACCTGTTTGCTTGCAAACAGTTAAGTAGCCTGGTTACATTCTGCGACTTAACCTAAGTAGAAGATTGCTTGCTGATCGGATTCCAGAATTGGAATACAGCGTTTTTTTCAGGAAAAGTGCAATGTCAGGGATAAATCCATTCAAAAACCGGTAAAATTCGCTAATAATTTAAATGAATATCACGCTTGGATTGCCATTTTTCTCAAATTAGTGCACTATTTCACCTTTATGAACTTGTAACATCACTGAGAGACCTATGGCAAAAGAAGATCATATTGAAATGGCTGGCACCGTTATAGATACCCTACCTAACACTATGTTTCGTGTAGAATTAGAAAATGGACACGTAGTAACCGCCCACATTTCAGGTCGTATGCGTAAAAATTACATCAGAATCCTGACAGGAGATAAAGTGAAGGTAGAATTAACTCCTTACGATCTATCCAAAGGCCGTATCATATTCCGTGATAAAAATTAATTTAATTCACTAATCGAATTAAATTCATCTGAAATTCATTTCTTATATAGTCACTTGGCGTAGGTAGTTCCTGCGCTAATGGTAGAGGCACTCGAACAGATTACTCTAAATTCATGACACGAACCAATGATGCATTCTGCCTCAGCGCAGCATGATCATGGGTTTATAAATCATTATCTACCAAACCAATAAATGGGTCACTACCCCAAGTACAGCATATAAGCAGCGGTATGTTGGGGAACAATAGTACCGCGCCTCTTGAAGAAGAACCTGCACGCCTCTCAGAAGAACGACGAATGAAATATCATCCCGAATGCGGCAAGATCATCGGTTCAGTTCGACTTTATTAATCATCCATCACTGCATTCGGGATAAAAGAACAGGCCCCAACCCTCTTTATTTTCCGGCCACCATCATGTTCTCTATCCATATAGAGCCGCATCGGGTTGGAATATTCGGATTGATGTCGTTACCCACAGCGCGAATGGAATGAAACATTTCTTTTAAATTTCCAGCGATGGTCACTTCATCAACCGGGAACTGTATTTCACCATTCTCAACCCAATAGCCGCTCGCACCTCGTGAGTAGTCACCGGTTATACCATTAACTCCCTGCCCCATTAATTCGGTCACTAATAAACCTTTATTCATTGATTTCAATAAGTCAGACAATCCACCTGCTGTCGAATCTACCGTCAGATTATGCACTCCATCACTATTGGCAGTTGTTTTTAACCCCATCCTCCGTGCTGAATAACTACCAAGAACGTATTGGATTACACGTCCCTTTTCAACCAGAATGTTAGGCCGCGTTGGAACACCTTCACCATCAAAAGGAGAGCTTCCCAGAGCACCCTTTAAATGTGGTTGTTCGTAAATGCGAATAAATTGGGGAAAAATCTGTTGACCAACGGAATCAAGCAAAAATGAGTTTTTTCGATACAAATTAGAACCACTGATTGCGCTGACAAAACTGGAAATCAATCCGCTTGACACTCTGGATGAAAAAATGACTGGCGTCATTTGTGTTTCAATCTGCCGCGATCCTAATCGACTCAAGGCACGCTCAACGGCATTTTGCGCAATCAAATCAGTATTCACCAAATCCTTTGCATTACGCACTGTTGTGTAATCATAATCTCGTTGCATTTCCTCGCCATCTTTTGCAATCACAGAGCAACTGATGCTGTGTCGAGTACTGTGGATATAACCTTCCCCACCATGAGTATTTGCAAAAGCATGATGCGACTCATAAGAAGACACGCTTACGCCATCCGAATTAACTATTCGCTTATCGAGAGATAAGGCATGCTGCTCACATTTTAGAGCAATATCTATTGCCTGTTGTGGTGTAACGTCCCAAGGATGGTATAAATCAAGATCAGGATGTTGCTTTGTCATCAACTCCCTGTCAGCGAGTCCAAAGCAAGGATCTGAAGAACTCACTCTGGCAATATCACATGCGGCCTGTACCATTGACTCAAGTGCTTCAGGCGATGTATCCGTGCTGCTTGCGCCACCTTTTTTCTGACCTATATACACCGTTAATCCAACACCTTTATCTTCACTAAAAGCAACTGTCTCCACTTCGCCCATACGAACGTCTACAGAAAATCCTCTGTCATTGTTAACGGCAACCGCAGCATCAGTAGCGCCCTTTTGTTTGGCGATTTCCAGGACTTGATTCATCAATTGTGTTAATTCTGTAGTTGACTTATGTGCTTCACTATTGTTATGTTGCGGTTTAATTTGCATATGAGATTCCGTGGTGTTGAATGATGTACATAAGGATACAATAACATGTCTTCGCAAACCAATCTTTATCCTGCAAACATAACTTATTTATTACGAACTCTTTTTTTGATTCTGTGTGTCACTCTGCCGGTCAATTCCTGTTCCGCAGATCGATGGCAAGAGTTATCTCCAGGAATTGAATACCAGGATCTTGAGGGTGGCTTATTAGCTCCCTGGTCACACGTTCATGTTTTTCGCATTGATCTAAATAAAAATAAATTGGCCCTGGTCAATGCCAAATCACTATCCCTTAAAAACGCATCTGCCGATCAATTTGCCCAACACAGTAAAGCGCTTTTAAGCATCAATGGCGGCTTTTTTGATCATGAATTTAAGCCGCTTGGGCTTAGAATCAATAATAAAAAAATGGAAAATCCGTTAAAGCGAATCAGTTGGTGGGGAATTTTTTATACAAAAAACAAGGTACCCCATATCACCAATGTCGCTCACTTCAACCCTGATCAACCCATTGATTTTGCTATCCAAAGTGGTCCCAGATTATTAATTCGCGGAAAAATCCCCAGCCTCAAAGCCGGAGTTGCGGACCGTTCCGCTTTAGGTATCACTAAAGACGGTAAAGTAATCATCCTCGTAACTACCAATGCAGCCATGTCTACCTACCAACTCGCACAATTATTAAAAGCGCCGCCACTTTCCTGTGTCGATGCCATCAATCTTGATGGAGGAAGTTCTAGCCAACTGTATGCCCATATTGGCTCGTTCCAGCTTAACGTCCATGGTTTTTCTCATGTAAGTGATGCAATTATCGTAAAAAAAATATAAAAACCTGTAAATTGAAAACCTTATGAAAATAAACACATATTCGCTTATTCTCTCAGTTTATAAATTTTAACCCACAAGTTATCCACAAAATATACCCATATTATTCTCTTGA
Source organism: Legionella moravica DSM 19234 (assembly GCF_000423305.1). Lineage (GTDB taxonomy): Bacteria > Pseudomonadota > Gammaproteobacteria > Legionellales > Legionellaceae > Legionella > Legionella moravica. The sequence goes on from NZ_AUHS01000008.1 coordinate 43,728, forward strand.
CCATCCGGAAAAAACACACTATCTTGTTATCAGTACCCCAAAGACACCCTATATGTTGGGTTTTCTACTATACTTAAAGTAACAGTAAATTACGCCTTATCAACTGTTGACAAATACATGTTTCGTGGAGGAAAAATGTCCGAAATTATTGAGCCGGTAAAAGATGTGCCGCAAACAAGTCAACTGGAATTGACTGCTAATGCCCCAGGTTTACTTAAAACAATTAAACGTAATGGCAAAGTAGTAAACTATGATGACACTAAAATCAAAATTGCCATTACCAAGGCATTTATTGCAGACGAAGGCGGAACTGCGCCGACATCTGATAGAATTCATCAACAGATTGAAGAGCTAACGCGCCAAATATCTCAAGTATTCAAGCGTCGTTTACCTAGCGGTGGCGCAATACATATTGAAGACATTCAGGATCAGGTTGAACTCGCTCTCATGCGTAGCGGTCATTATAAAGTGGCTCGTTCCTATGTTCTGTACCGTGAAGAACATCGTAAGGCACGTCAAAGTGAAGTAAAACAACAACCCACTGACAGCAAACAATTGATGATCACTATGCCCAATGGCGAATTAAAGCCATTGGATATGGACAGGGTAAATACTATAGTTAACGAATCCATTCGCGATCTGGAACATGTAAAAGCTGAACCTGTAATTAAATACGCGCTGCGTAACCTGTACAATCAGGCAAAATTTGAAGACGTTCATAAATCATTGATTATGTCCGCGCGAACTCTTGTTGAAAAAGAACCTAATTATACCTACGTCAGTGCTCGTCTGCTGCTGGACAGTCTGCGTATGGAAGCACTGTCCAAGTTAAACATTAAATCTGACGCCACTTTTGATGAAATGAGCAAGCTCTACCCTGAGTACTTCAAAGCCTACATAGCGCACGGGATTGCTCAAGGCATGCTTGATGCCAAAATGGCCGATTATGATTTGGATAAACTCAGCAAAGCCTTGCTGCCTGAACGTGACATGCAGTTTACCTACTTAAGTCTGCAAACTTTGTATGATCGCTATTTTATCCATGATCGTGGCGTCCGTTATGAGTTACCTCAGGCATTTTTCATGAGAGTAGCCATGGGTCTTGCCATTCGTGAAAAAGATAAGGAAGCCAAAGCCATTGAATTCTATCAATTGCTTTCTTCATTTGACTACATGTCCTCTACTCCTACTCTATTTAACTCAGGTACAGTAAGACCTCAATTATCCAGTTGCTACTTAACAACTGTTCCTGATCATCTGGATGGCATCTACAGCGCAATAAAAGATAATGCTCTGCTTTCCAAATTTGCTGGTGGGCTAGGCAACGACTGGACCCCAGTGCGTGCCATGGGATCACATATCAAAGGGACCAATGGTAAATCACAAGGCGTAGTTCCGTTTCTAAATGTTGCTGACGCTACAGCTGTCGCTGTAAACCAGGGCGGTAAACGTAAAGGTGCTGTATGTGCTTATCTGGAATGCTGGCATAGAGACGTTGAAGAATTTCTTGAATTAAGAAAAAATACAGGGGATGACCGACGTCGTACTCACGATATGAATACTGCATTATGGATTCCTGATCTGTTCATGAAACGAGTGCGTGAAGAAGGTGACTGGACTTTGTTTTCTCCAGACGAAGTACCTGATTTACATGATCAATACGGCAAAGCGTTTGAAACCCTGTATGTTGAATGTGAAGAAAAAGCGCGTCAAGGCATCATCAGAAATGCTAAAACACTCTCTGCTGTTAAATTATGGAGAAAAATGCTGTCCATGCTGTTTGAAACAGGTCACCCATGGATGACGTTCAAAGACCCATGTAATCTTCGCTCGCCACAACAACATGCTGGAGTGATTCATAGTTCCAACTTGTGCACAGAGATTACGTTAAATACTTCAGAAGAAGAAATAGCAGTATGTAATCTGGGCAGCGTGAATATTCCTGCTCACATTAAAAACGGTGCTCTGGATAAAGAGAAATTGAAAAAAACCATCACTACCGCCATCCGTATGCTGGATAACGTTATTGATATTAACTACTACTCTGTACCGCAGGCTCGTAATTCCAACTTGAAGCACAGGCCTATAGGTTTAGGCATCATGGGCTTTCAGGATGCATTATACGAACTGAAAATTGATTATACCTCCAAAGAAGCAGTCGAATTTGCTGACTCATCTATGGAGCTAATCAGTTACTATGCTATTGAAGCATCCTGTGATCTGGCCAATGAACGAGGCAATTACTCTACTTATGAAGGCTCTTTATGGAGTAAAGGTATATTACCAATTGACTCAATAAACTTGCTGCAACAAGCTCGTAACAAGTATTTGGAACAGGATCGCTCGCAAAGACTGGATTGGGAAACATTAAGAGTTAAAGTTCGTACTCAAGGTATGCGTAATTCCAATGTGATGGCTATTGCACCGACAGCAACTATTTCCAATATTTGCGGCGTGTCACAATCGATTGAACCCACATATCAAAACCTGTATGTGAAATCCAATCTGTCAGGTGAGTTTACCGTGGTGAATCCTTATCTGGTTGCTGATCTTAAAGCACTGAATCTTTGGGATGAAGTCATGGTCAATGATCTGAAATACTTCAATGGCAGTGTACAGCCAATTAGCCGGATCCCTGAAGAGTTGAAAAAACGGTACGCCACATCTTTTGAAATTGATCCAATGTGGTTAGTTGAGGCCGCATCGCGTCGCCAAAAATGGATAGATCAGGCTCAATCCCTTAATATCTATATGGCACAGCCCTCCGGCAAGAAACTGGATCAACTCTATATGCACGCTTGGATACGTGGATTAAAAACCACTTATTATTTACGCAGTTTAGGTGCAAGTAACGCTGAAAAATCAACAGTTACCGATGGAGCGCTAAACGCAGTGAAGCTGATCAATGAAGAACCTAAAGTATGTTCCATTCTTGATCCCGACTGTGAAGCGTGCCAATAATCAGGAGAAATTTAATGCAATATAATAATAATCAGCAAGCTGTCGCTTCTCAAATTTTGGGTGCGACAGGACTTGAGTCTTTAGAAATGGGCGCTGCACGTATTCATGTTGATGACAAACAAATTATCAATTGCCGTGCTGATCTAAACCAATTGGTACCTTTTAAATACCGCTGGGCTTGGGATAAATACCTGACTGCCTGTGCAAATCATTGGATGCCTAATGAAATCAGCATGAGTGCTGACGTGGCCCTTTGGAAAGATCCCAATGGTCTAACTGAAGATGAGCGTTTAATAATCAAACGTAATTTAGGGTTTTTCTCAACAGCTGATTCTTTAGTCGCCAACAATCTGGTTCTTGCTGTGTATAAACACATTACTAACCCAGAATGCCGTCAATACCTGTTACGTCAGGCATTTGAAGAGGCGCTTCATACTCATGCTTATCAATACGTCATTGAAAGCCTGGGGCTTGATGAAGCTGAAGTATTTAACATGTATCGGGAAATTCCATCAGTCGCTACTAAAGCAGCCTGGGCCCTACCGTTCACTCAAAGTTTAGGTGATGAATCCTTCCACACTGGAACTGTTGAGAACGATCAACGCCTATTACGTGACTTGATTGCTTTTTACGTTATTTTTGAGGGTATTTTCTTCTACGTAGGCTTCACTCAGATTTTATCTATGGGCCGTCGAAATAAAATGGTAGGCACTTCAGAACAATTCCAATATATTCTACGTGATGAATCCATGCATATGAATTTTGGTATTGATGTGATTAACCAAATTAAAATTGAAAATCCTCATTTATGGACACCTGAGTTTAAAGAAGAAATCATCCAGCTCGTCAGAGAAGCTGTAGAGATGGAATATCAATACGCAAAAGACACCATGCCTCATGGAATCTTGGGAATGAATGCAGAAATGTTTGAAGAATATCTGCATTTCATAGCAAACCGACGTTTAAATCAGATTGGTTTGGCTGATCAATACCCTGGTGCTGAAAATCCGTTTCCATGGATGAGTGAGATGATGGACTTGAAGAAAGAGAAAAATTTCTTTGAAACGCGCGTCATTGAATATCAGGCTGGTGGAACTCTAAGCTGGGAAGATGATTAACAACCGATTGATGTTTAGGGTCTGTTGGCAATTCACGAGTTCAATAGCTATTAAACACTCAACTACCGCAGAGTTTACCTGAACATTCCTCACTTTTTAGTTAATCCCCGCGACCGCGGGGACTTTCAATTAGCCTTAAGTATTTCTTGACGAAATGCTAAACCTTTAATTTCAAATGTTATCGAAATCTCACTAAAATGTCCTTCTCCCTCAGGGAGAAGGTGCCAACGGCGGATGAAGGGTTCTTAAAAGGATAAAATTATCTTTTAAAATACTTAGTCTAACCAAATATGAATTCAATGCATGGGATTAATTGATAATGCAAAAAGCCTACGCAAAAACAGCACCTGCATGGAAATTAAAATATGGAACTCACCTGGAGCACAACGAGTTCAAGGATTTAAATTCAGAAGACAATGCCCTATTGGTAGCTATATTGTAGATTTCGTTTGTATCGAAAAAAAAATTAATTATTGAGATAGATGGTGGTCAGCAGAATGAGTGCAGCCAAAATGAATACGATAATAGAAGGACTAACTGTCTTAATAATTCAGGCTATGAAATTTTAAGGTTTTGGAATAATGAAGTAGGGCAACAATTTAATTTCGTAATGGATGTTATCTATAAGTAGTTAATGAATGATGTGTGATCCCCTCATCCGCCGTTGGCACCTTCTCCCTTAGGGAGAAGGACATTTTAGCGAGATTTCGATAACATTGGGAATTATCAATTTAGCATTTCGTCAAGAAATACTTAAAGCTAATTGGAAGAGCGGGGAACCATCCTAAAAGTAAATACAGGGTGGTTAAGAAAACCGACATCTCAAGAAACCGCATGATAGATAGTCCAGAGTCCTATTCCAATCATTCGGCGATCTAACTTTAAATCACGATTTAGATCTCTGTGACAATAAAGAATTATGTTCTGCCCGGTGTTCGTCTTGCAAATTGTTTGCTTCAGGCTCTTTAGCCTGTATCAAAGATTCTTTAAAACCTTTGGATGGGTTTAAAAGCCGTGCAATAGTTGCCAAACCCTCTTTCAAGTTAGGATCTTCAGGATTATTCTGTTGATCCTGTTTTAATTGCTCTTCAATTTCGTTCAAATTGCCTTGATAAAGTGTACCATTACCGCATGAAAATACATGAAAACCAGTCGGTTTTCCAGCACTATCAATCTCAGCTACAAGAAACTTACGGGGTGGCTCCTGGTTGGCTTGAGCAGTAAAAAATGCAATGGCATCATCTTTGGTAGGAAAAATTAATACATTATTTTCAATGACCGCATCAGGATACTTTTTCTTAAAATCTTGAAGAATCTTCTTCCAATCTTCTGATTCTCCACCTGTAGGCACAAGATTGAAACGAAGCTTTATTTCTTCAGGTTGTGGTTTTGGTGAAGGTTCATCTTCCGCCGCTAAAGCTGCTTTACGCCGTTCTTCTTGAAGACGAAGCTGTTCCATTTCTCTACTCAAAGCCTCTTGTCTCAGTCGTTCTTCCTGGAAATTCTTCTTAATTTTATCTTCATTACTTGACATATTCGCACCCATATCTGTTCAATCGAATCAGTTAATTGCTCAATCTGAATAATTTCTATGTTTTTGACAATATCATACAAATTTATTATAGCAGGTTCTTTTAACAGAAATTTACACTTTTATAACATTTGCGTATCAAACTAATTAACAGCTCTAAAATAATTTCTAAAATATAGCACTCTTAATGGACATCGAGATGAACAATTTTAAATCTATAAATCAAAATTTTGTTAAAATAGTGATGACTTTTATCGTTAATCCGGTACAATCCCCACGGCACATTAGTAACATGAAAAAAAATAAAAAATAAATGCATTCAATTACTTTACTAACTTGATACAAAACTTGAGGTAAATATGGATACAAAACCCAATCTAAAAAATAAAAAAGATGATGACACTAACTATAGCTTCCTTCTAAAGTGCATGGCTGGAGTAGGCGCAGCGCTAATTGCCGCTGGAGCGATCACAGCAATGGCTCTGTCATTTTCTGCCAAAACTGCTGCTACAGGTATGGCTGTTGGAGCGACTGCGACTGCTTTTAGTGTTGCCCCCATTATTCCTATTATGGGAATAGCGGTCCTGATTATTGCATCGATTTGTGTATTGCCTTTATTATTTTCAAACAATAGCACCTACGTTGTAGGGGGATCTTCCGGCTATAGAAATAGTGGATTTTTTGGTAGCTCTATGTTTACCCCATCAGTAATTTTTACACCTGGAGGGGGACATCATCACCATCATCATGGACACGGTGGTGGCGGTATTTTTGGTGAAGGAACAGTCCATCATGGCAATCATTCAGGAGGCTCACATCATCATGGACACGATGGCGGACACAGTCATAGTGGCGGCGGCCATGTACATGGGCATCGTTAATAATCTGATCTCCTGAATGTCTTAAGAACCGGGTACAAGAACAACATAAACCCGGTTCTTAATTTAATGCTGTCCGTTAAATACAAGCTTGCGTCAATTCAGACTGATGCACAACATCATCATGGACAACAGGTTCATTTCTTCCCTGTAAGAGCATGACAGCATCATAAATCTGCTCCACTTCACCTTTTTCAGCCCAGAAACTCTGGAAAGCCAATGGATAAGTCTTTAACAAATCCTCTTTGGAAATAAGCTCTTTGCTGTCCAACTGTGTCGAAAGATGGATTAATACATTTTCTTTTTGGCTGTTCTTTTCACTGTCAGGTATTGAACTGGAATGAAGCTGTTCAATTTTCCTGTTAATTATATCTTTTAGATACTGATTCGCTTGGAATGGTTCCATTGATTGAAGCACACTACAGTAATCGATTGGACTAAATAATCGATGACTTGAAATGGAAATGGTAGCGCCAAGCTCAGGAATTTCCGTTTTGATAAACAAAGCTTCCAGATTGCCAAAATTGATCACTATAGGTTTGTTTATATGAAAAAAATCCTTTATGGAATACTTCCAATTATAGGGAATCATCCGCCAGAGCAAATTTAACCCGGTTAAAAAAGCTGCTGTCGCTGCACAGACAGTACCCAGCATAGGCGCAACGGGGGTCAGCATAACAAAGGTGATCGCACCGGAAATTGCAGTTAATAATCCCAAAATAAATGCATTACTCAACGCAGCCTGGATGAAATGCATTCGTTGCGCAGAACCCGTTAAAGACATACATGCTCTGTAGATGTTAATACCCAGCATAATGCCCTGATGCAATCCGGCCAAAACAGCGCTGCTCAAAAAGAACCAGGGTCCTGCAGCAAAAGTAACCTTTAAAGCAGAAGCAATAACCGCACCGTAAAGAGAAACACTGGCAAGAACAGCACAAACTCCAGAGGCAATGAATGCAAACCACTTATCGAAATTTTTATTTTCAGCATAAGCTAATTGATATCCACTGATTGCAGCGGATAAAGTCAATAACACAGCGATGAATGGAAGCATCACATAGAAAAATGGAGATCCACTGAATGCTGCGAACAAACGCGAATCTGCCATAACACCAAACAACCCTATATCCTGCACTTCCTTTATATAGGCTACTGCTTTTTGAATGATACCTAAAGCCATAAATCACCCAAAGTTACTGTCTTAAATGCGGGAATAAAATAACATCTCGTATGGATTGAGAATTGGTAAATAACATCACCAAACGATCAACCCCTATGCCCTCTCCTGCCGTAGGAGGCAAACCGTATTCCAGAGCCTCAATGTAATCGCTGTCAAAATGCATCGCTTCCAAATCACCGGCATCTTTTTCTTCAACCTGCTTTCTAAAACGTTCAGCCTGATCTTCTGCGTCATTTAACTCGGAAAAGCCATTGGCAATTTCGCGTCCTGCTATAAAAAATTCAAATCGATCAGTGACTTCGGGATCCGCATTACTCCGTCGGGCCAATGGTGAAATTTCAGTGGGATAGGAAGTAATGAATGTAGGTTGAAATAATTGGTGTTCAACGGTTTCTTCAAACACAATCATTTGCAATTTACCCAAGCCATCAGTGTCCTTATAAGGCAAGTTAAGTTGCTTCAGAATGGCTCTGCACCCCTCGATACTCTCCAATTGGGCAGCTTGAATCTCTGGGTGATATTTCAGGATTGCTTCCTTAACAGACATACGGGCAAAAGGCTGATTAAAATCAATGAGATGCCCCTGATACTCAACCTGGCGAGTTCCAATCACTTCATCACATAAATAGTGCAATAACTCTTCTGTAAGATTCATCAGATCCTTATAATCCGCATAAGCCTGATAGAACTCAATCATAGTAAATTCGGGATTATGCCGGGTTGATATACCTTCGTTACGGAAATTGCGATTTATCTCATATACTCGTTCGAAGCCACCTACAACCAATCGTTTTAGATACAACTCAGGAGCAATCCTCAAATACATGGTCATATCCAGGCTATTATGATGAGTAACGAATGGACGAGCCACTGCCCCGCCAGGGATTGGATGCATCATGGGCGTTTCAACTTCCAGATACTGATTATTATCCATAAAACGTCTGAATGCCTGAATTAATCGCGAACGAATTAAAAAGGTCTTTCTACTTTCTTCATTGGCAATTAAATCAACATAACGTTTACGATATTTAAGTTCTTGATCAGCTAAACCGTGGAATTTATCCGGTAAAGGCCGCAATGATTTGGTCAACAGTTCTACATGTTCAGCATTTAAAGTGAGTTCACCCGTATTGGTTATAAACAACTCCCCTTTGACCCCAACGATATCGCCAAGATCCCAATGTTTGAATTGTTCATAAACTTCTGGAAGGTCATTGGCTCTGATGTATATTTGAATCCTGCCGGAAACATCCTGAATATGAAAAAAGCTGGCTTTCCCCATAATACGTCTCAGTACAATTCGACCAGCAACGGCTGCTTTAATTTGTTTTTGAGCCAATGTTTCTTTATCGTACTCACTAAATTCTGCATTCAGATCTGCAGCAAGATGCTCTCTGCGAAATTGATTTGGAAAATCAAAACCACTTGTTCTTAACTCGGCTAATTTTTGTTTACGAATATGATAAACTTCACTTTCATCTAAATGTTCATCGGTCATGCTGCCCTACTCCTGCTTTTAAACTTGCTTCAATAAATTGATCCAGTGCTCCATCCAATACGGCTTGCGTATTACTTGTTTCAACACCAGTGCGTAAATCTTTTACCCTTGATTGATCCAATACATAAGATCGTATCTGGGATCCCCATCCAATATCCGACTTGCTCGCCTCCAAGGCCTGTTGCTCAGCATTTTTTTTCTGCATTTCCAGCTCATACAATTTTGCTCGCAACTGCTTGAACGCCTGATCTTTATTCTTATGCTGACTTCGGTCATTCTGACATTGTACAACAATACCAGAGGGCATATGGGTAATACGCACCGCAGAGTCAGTACGGTTAACGTGCTGACCACCAGCTCCGGAAGCACGATAAGTATCAATGCGTAAATCTGCTGGATTAATTTCAATATCAATATCATCATCAATTTCTGGAGAAACAAATACAGCGGCAAAGGAAGTGTGTCGTCTGTTTCCTGAATCAAAAGGAGATTTACGAACCAATCGGTGAACCCCTGTTTCCGTTCTTAACCAGCCAAAAGCATACTCACCTTTAAAGTAAATGGTGGCACTTTTTATACCGGCAACTTCACCAGGAGAACATTCGATTAACTCAGTTACAAAACCATGCTGCTCGCCCCAGCGCAAAAACATCCTCAATAGCATTTCGGCCCAATCCTGAGCTTCGGTTCCTCCAGAACCCGATTGAATATCAAGATAAGCATTGGAATTATCCATTTTGCCAGAGAACATTCTTCTGAACTCTAATCCAGCCACCTGTTTCTCTATTCCATTAACCTCTTCGCCTATCTCATTGATGGTTTGCTCGTCATTCTCTTCTCTTGCAAGTTCAAATAACTCGGTTAAATCAATTACAGATTGGCCTAACTCAGATAAGGAATGGACTACGGATTCCAATTGGGTCTTCTCTCGACCTAATGCCTGCGCCTGTTCAGGATTATCCCAAACTGTAGGCGATTCTAATTCGCGTATTACTTCTTCCAGACGTTCGCTTTTAGCTTCATAGTCAAAGATACCCCCTAAGCGATTCAATTCGCTTATCGAGATCTGACAAACTAAGACTGATTTGATTCACTTCCAACATAAGTGTCTCTCAAAAATAAAGAGGTGATTTTACCGTGAAAGTCAATTTGTAGCTATAGAAAGTAGCGTGTATGTTCGATAAAGTATAAATAACAAGGAACCTGGTGCTAAAATAAAGTGCCAATCAGAACTGGGCTCTAATGCCGAGGCCCACCCAGTTCGGAAAACAAATATCAAGCAGACTGGCTACAGACAGAATTTTGTTTTTGATTCAAAACATTGATGAGCAAAATCAATATTGAACATTGGAGTGAACAATTGTGGCTCTTGTTTCATAACAAAAATACGATGTGGTTCTAACAGTACATAATTTGAAGATGCTAATACGTGCTGATAAATACCACCCAATCCTGGAAAAAACCAATGCTCAAGAAATGATAAAATTATTTTAGGTTCGTAACTGTAAAATCGCTGCCGGATATCGTCTATCAATTCTTTTTTCATTTGATAATTATTGGCAAAAAGAAGATTGCTCGTATCGGTTCGGTACACCAGTAAGTTAGGGTCGCTGATTCCCTCTTTAAATCCTGATGAAATTTTTAGAGAAACGATCAGCTCCTTGGCACTTTCAACTGTAAAGGGATATCCATAGATTTCAGCACCTTTCATCGTCTCAAGCCATTCAGTTAACTCACTTACCGCTTTATCGTTAGCTGGATCAAAATAGCTGGAAATAATAAATTGATTAGCCAATTCTGTTTTAGGATCAAATCTGCAGAAGGTGTAACTGTTCAAATAATACATTCGAGAATCGGACAGATAATCAATATAAAGATGTTCAATTTCTCTGAAAACGTCCTCACATGTAGTGTTTGGGGTTTCAATTGCTCCTGTAATCCTTACTACCTGGGTTGGATAGTTTATTGTTCTTTCCCCTGACAAAGACTGTTCCGAATGAGTATAATGTCGGGTTATTGAATGTGTTCCCTTAACAACTGCAATCTGCCGATTTGGAACAGAATCCATGTTCTGAGCAAACAACGGCATTACTGCACCAAGCAGCAATACACTGTGAAATAATTTCATTATCAAATCCATTTAATTGAGACTGAAGCACTATATCAGATTAAAAAATCAGCAACAAGTTCACAACTCAAGGCTCTATATCGTTGACTCGTTGCAGGGTGATTGCAAACAATTCAACAACAATTGCACAGTTATATTCTCAGGTCTATGCAACTGTTCCTATGAGGTAAAACCTAAATTTCGGAATTTGAGATGCTCATTTGTGATACCTATGTTCCGGGCATACATTGTTAAATGCTGTTATCGTTAAATAGGTATTGGTACGAAGTCAAATTGAAAAATCTGTACTCAAATCAAGATGAAATCTTGTATCAAAAACCACAGGGAAGTTGCCTTGTACCGTATCCTTGTCAATTGGTAAGAAACCCTCATCCCCAACCCTTCTCCCTTAAAAAGGGAGAAGGGAGCAGCTTCGTGCATCAAATTACCATCTGTGTTCAAATCAAAACTACTTATATGGGAAAGCCTTATGTCACTGGTATGAAACCCTCATCCCCAACCCTTCTCCCTTAAAAAGGGAGAAAGGAGCAGCTTCGTGCATCAATTTACCATCTGTGTTCAAATCAAAACTACTTATATGGGAAAGCCTTATGTGGGCGAGTTTTCTTTAACATCATCCAGCTCTTCAGTGTCACTTAATTCAGCGTCTTGCGTCGAACCGACTGAAGGTATTCTTGAAGCGGTCTGATACTTATCTTTGAAAAAGGTAAATTTCGCTAAGTTCTGTTCCTCTTCTGATTTACCAAGATTTAAGAAAAAACTTCCAATTTTGGATACAATATCTGATAGTAGAGATAACAATTTTTGAATAAAATTTTGATTTGGTACAATTTTTACCAGTTTCGACTCAGCTGCTTGATCTAGAACGGTTTCGATGCAACCTTTTAACACTGGTATTGAACCGCCAGCTATTTCATACTCATCTTGATTTTTCACCGCTTTTGTCAGACTGGCTTCAACTTTATTTAACTGGCTTATAGCTGAATTAATTGAGCCTATTATTTTACTTGCATCATTTGAAAGCAATAAGTCATTACTAAGAGTATCTCTATTCTGTTCACAATAACTCGAAAAATCAGTACCTGCTTTTATATGAGGTTGATCTCGGTTTTCAATACCGGCCCCCTTCTCATCATAAGCCTGGACTGTGTATGCTTTTTCCAGAAAAGCAGAGGGCTTTACGCTGAAGTCCGCTGTTGACGCAGGATCTGTTCTATACAGTTCTGCAGTAGAGTATCCGGCATCAAGTACTTTATAAAGCTCTGCCTTGAGAGCCTCTAGATGCTGCCGGCATGTCTTAATGTACGCTCTAATCATAGCTTCGTTTGTTTGTACGTCATCTCCAGATATAGTGGCAATCGGATTATCGTCAGATACTTGCATTAGCGATTCTATTCCACCAGGAAGGGCTATTTTGTCTTGTTTAATTTTCATCATTTCAAAATCCAATCACATACAGTAAATTCGATTATAGATAATAAAAATTAACACAATATTAAGGTGGAATTTTAAACAGATAACACGAATAGAAGAAATTTCTCAAACAGCTTTTGTTGCGCTTAATACATAAGCGCAGACAATAACAGGGTTTAGCAGCAAACAACTCGTCTACTTTAAATTTGGAAAGAACAGGAAGGTTCGGATGAGGCTTCTTGAACTGTCTCACAATCATTTGTAAATTCGTTGAGGATACCGAGTTCCATGATCCGCACAAGGTTTGCTGCTGATTCTCGTTTTTGGGGATCTATCTTGAGCATGGAGATAACTACAGACCATAAGCCAAATAAAATCCTTCCTTCCTGGCTATCCGGTAATTGTCGTAACAACTGTTCAATTTCCGAATCAATTTCTTTCTGAGTCAGTACTATCATATCAAAATGGTAACGACCGATTTCATTTGCAGTATTAAGTCGATTATGCAAAAAAGAAAAAGGCGGATAAAAGTTATTGGATGTATAACAGGGATTGGTGATTGCTCTGGTCAGAATCATGGCAAAAACCATTCCCATATTCCATAAATCCATAGCTTGGCCGTATTCAGCGTTAAATTGCAAAATATCTTCTTTGTTGCAAGAGGGAGAATTCAGGAGATGTTTAAATTTACTGCATTCAGGTGCGCTCCAGCCGTTAGTCCAGGTGAGCTTGTCCCATTCACCAAAGCGGTCAAAGTCAATAATCCTTGGCTGGTCGGAGTCAGGGTCAAACATGATATTTGATATTTTGATATCACCATGAAAAAAGGGCATGGTAACAAAGCCAGTGTTCGTGGTCGTGCCAGAACGTGCATGGATAGCGTTTAAACCGCGCAATAACGTCAACATGTATCTTGCTTTTTGATCAATGGTCAGATCCTTATTAGCATCCATTAACCTTTCAGCAAATGTTTGTGGATAATATTTTTCAACCATGGACAGAACAATACGACGCTCTGTTCTGATTGGCAGGTTAGACCAACCATTGAAGAAGTTCGTGATCCAGGTCACGCTCGCATAATCACATAGCTCACTAATGCCGTCTTTTCCTGATAAATGTAATAAGTCAGAATATAATTGGTTTGGAGAAGTGGTTTTTAGGACCATCCATTTCCCGGTTGTAATATTATAAACCTTGAATATCTCAAGAGATTGTTCTGAATTTTTATAAATCATATCCGCTGCGCTTGGGTAGACTATAATCTGTCCATTATGTAAAAATTTAACATTTAATCTGTTCACAACGGGCTCTTGCGAAATTGGGTCGATAATTTCATCATTAATATCTCCCAGGAAGTGCGTACAACACCCATTTTCCATCAGATTTTTGTGTTCAGAAAACAATGAACCAAAAATTATGTCATATCGGATTCTTATATACTGTTCGGTTGCAATTCGCCCTTCTTCAGTAATATTCAAGGCTTGCAAATCATCTGGCCAAATAAATTCGGTGTATTTCACTGGCTCGTTGAATAAGAGCGGCTCTTCAACTACAGAGCTTGTAACCTCATTGTTGCTTGCAACCAGCCATCCATCCATTGATTTTTTGGCTTTTTTTACCAGTGGAATTTTTGTCCTGGATGTGGGTGGTGAACAATATAAATAACTGTCAGTAGATGGTCTGATAACAATATCTTGCAAGCTCAGATTCTCCCTAAACATGCGCCCGTCAAAACCCAGTACCAACGGCTTTTGTATTATTTTTTCAAGAAAAGCATTGGCTTGTCCCATTAAAGTACGTTGTCGGAACGAGTATTTAGCAGTTCCACGGATATCAATGATTTGATTATTGAAATGCAGGTTGTATTCGCGATCTTGATAAAAAGAGGGAAACTTACTCTTTAAAAATTCTTTAAACTCGCTACCATACTCTCTGCGCCAGAATGACCCTGTCGGTGTTTTGGCAAGGCTAGTGGATAAAAAAGAGGATGGGGGATTTTCTTCTCGTTGCATGGAATCATCGAGTAAGGAAGAAATGAGCAGGCATTTCAGGCTGGCAAAGCGAATCAACAGTGAATCAATGTGTTCTGCTGGCAGTAGCGAATACTCCTCAATTACTTCGCGTAGCGGTTCTGATAGATCTGACAATTCGTCCATAGATCCAGGTTTACGAAACCAGCCGCTGGTTTGACCAAAGCTTTCAATGCCTAAAAACGGAAGAAAAGTTCCTGCCAATATGGAGCCTGAATTAGTACCGGATGAACGATAGAAAGGCATACCATCCACAACTAATATGGTGCGGGAGACAGAGTTAGCATTCTCGTTACTTACATACTTGGTATATAAAACATCCAGGTTTGGCATAGTCAATATCTCATGTAAAACTTAAGAATATTGTACATAAATTATACATAAAAGTAAATATATTAACTTTTTGCTTTGGAACTTACGCCCCCCTTCATTAAGTCAATAGATCATGCAAATAGAAGAAATTTTGTAACTACCCACGTCATCCCGAACGCAGTGAGGGATCTTCTGTCGGGTGGCACAATTTTAAAGAATCAAATGGGGCTAATGTGCCCAATGCAATTTGGTTAGATCTTTCAAGTGTTGCACTGGAAATCTGAATACCATATAAATCAGAAAATATCTGCTGAAACCTGTTTTCAGGAATAAAATGCTGGAACTGAGATCAAGTGGACTTAATTGCAGCGCGATAAGCCTGTAAATTCATCAGTAACTCTGCCTCTGCATTCGATAAATGGCAGCTGTTGACGATTTCTTCGCGGTCACCGCCCATTTCTAATATACGTAGGGCATGTTGATAACCGCCATCATTATCTCTAATGTTTTCCAAATTTTGCAATTGATTGTCCATACTGATTAATTGTTCATTAATCTCTTTTAATTGTTTGGAAAATAATAAATCAGCATTAATCAAAACGGGATGATCACGCACAATCTGTTCTGAAGTTTTTTCAAGTAGTCCTATTTGTTCCCTGAGAGTCACCAGTTGTTTTCGTTGGCTCAATAAATAATTTCCAAGAAACAGTAAAATCAAAAAATTCATGCTTAAGATTAGTGTTATCATTTCAATTCCTTTTTTCCTTTATCCTGAGGCTTCAAGGGTACAGCGACTGGATTAGCCCCAATACTGATGTTATGGGTTTGCCCCAATTCAGGATTTATCAACCTGTCTATTTTGCGATTGGCAGCAATGATTATATTAACTCTTCTATTCATACTTCTACCCAATTCAGTCAAATTATCACTAATCGGGTACTGATCTCCATATCCAGTGACCAGGATACGTCCTGTATCAATACCAAAACCATTGAGAATTCGCCCTACCGAAGCCGCTCTGAACGCTGAGAGCTCCCAATTGGATGGGTATTGTGGGGTTTGTATCGGTACATTATCCGTATACCCTTCAATCACAACGGGATACGAATAAGTCTTAATCTTTTCTGCTAACTGCATCAGTTTAATTATTGCTTCTGGTTTTAAATCTGCTTCACCAGAGTCAAATAATGAACCTGCTTTAATCTGAAGTTCAATCCATCCATCCTGTCGGTTAATTTTATAATTACCGTCTTCCAAATCAGATAACGACTTGTTTAAATCATCAAGTCCATCATTATACACCCCGGGTGTTTTCTTTTCTTCGGGACCATCTTTTATTGTGTCAGTGGATTGGGTCGCCTTATTTTTATCCTTTTTATCAAATGCGGACTTCATCCCTTCTGACAACGATTTGTATTTTGAAACATTGACCGAAGAGATGGCATACATCACCACAAAAAAAGCAAACAGTAAGGTAATAAAATCAGCGTAAGAAACCACCCATCGGTGATTATCCACATGCTCTTCTGTTTTATTTCGTCTTGATTTCATTATGTTTGTGCCGCCCAAAATTGTTTAGTTTCAGCTCTAACATATTAGGACTTTCACCACTGGCAATTGCTACTAACCCTTCCAAAATCATCTCGTCAAAATGAACCTTATGGGAAATGCAGCTTTTCAACTTATTCGCCATTGGTAGAAAAATAAGATTCGCAAGCCCTACTCCATAAATTGTAGCAACGAAAGCAACAGCAATACCCATACCTAATTGGCTGGGATCTGCCAGATTTCTCATGACCTGGATCAAACCGATAACTGCCCCCAGAATTCCAATGGTTGGGCTGTAGCCTCCCATACTTTCAAATACATGAGCTGCACGTAAATCCTGATGTTCATTTCGCTCAATTTCAGTTTCCAAAACCTGTCTTATTGTATGTTTATCGACACCAATTACCAACAACTCCAAACCTTTACTAATCAATGGGTTGGTTTCAACATCAAGATGATCTTCCAAAGACAACAATCCGAGTTGGCGTGCTTTCCTTGCCATATCAATCAACATGGTTCTGCACGCGTCAAAGTCTAATTTGGGAGGGAAGAATATCCAGGGCAACACCTTAAATGCTCTTTTAAAGGTCATCATTGGAGTCTGCACCATAACAGCACCCAATGTTCCACCCAGGACAATCAATAAAGCGGAAAAATTAAGTAATGAATGAATATCACCGCCTTCATGAATTTGGCCAATGATAATCGCCAGAAAGCCTGTAAGTAAGCCAATTAAAGTTAATGCATCCATTGTTCTTCTTTATTCCGTTATCCGCGATTTAATGCGCAGAGTTGCCTGACTTAGAATTTGTGAAACTCGAGATTCACTGACCTCTAAAACCTCTCCAATTTCTTTCAAATTCAGATCTTGTTCATAATACAATGACAGTACCATCCGCTCTTTCTGTGGGAGTCCATCGATTACCTGAGCCAGCCGGCTCATTAAATCTTTCTGCATCACATGAACATGCGGTTCAGTAGACTCACCTGCGCCCTCACTATGCAACATGTCATCAGTGACACCTAAATCCTCAAATCCGTATAGGTGACTGCTTGCAGAATCCTGAAGCATCTCATGGTATTCATTGAGGGGTAAACCCAATTCTTTTGCAATCTCTGCATCCTTAGCCTCACGTCCAAACCGATGCTCAAGATTACGTACTGCTTCGGATATCATTCTCGCATTACGATATACCGAACGAGGCACCCAGTCATTCCGCCGTACTTCATCGAGCATATGCCCTCTGATTCGAATTCCGGCGTAGGTTTCAAATGAAGCGCCTTTGGTTGAATCATAATGTATTGCAGCTTCAAGCAAGCCAAGCATCCCAGCCTGGATTAAATCATCCAATTGCACACTGTGCGGTAAGCGTCCCAGCAAATGATGCGCAATTCGCTTTACCAATATCGCATGACTTTTCACCAGTGTTTCCTGGGTTTGCTGATTTATTTTGCTGTATGCAGCTAAAGCATCCACGACACTCTCCTTACAATAACAGCACAAGGTAATTGATACTATGAAAATCTATAACAAACCACTAACACTAATCTAAGTATAGTGAATATTTTAAAAATCACCTGCTACCAATCGTTCTAAAAAGAAACTGGTGTTTCCCCCTAACGCGGGCTTGGCAGGCCAATTGCTTATAGTGTCTGCTAACTCTCTTAAAGCTTCAGAAGCTTCAGAATCAGGATACGCAGTGAGCACCGGCTTTTGCATTTTGACAGCCTTGTGTATGTGCTCATCAAAAGGTATCGCTCCTAAATAGTCTAGATGAACATCCAGGAATTGCTCGGAAACTCTGAATAATTTATTAAATAATTCACGGCCGTCCTTCATATTTCGTACCATATTGGCCAAAATATGAAAATGCGTCCACTCATATCGTTTACTCATCACTTTTATTAAAGCATAGGCATCAGTTAAAGACGTTGGTTCATCGCAAACGACAACAATCAATTCTTGAGATGACCGCGTGAAACTTAAGACTGTATCAGAAATTCCTGCAGCGGTATCGATGATCATATAATCCAGATCATCCGTTAATTCATTAAATGAATCGATTATTCCAGCATGCTCCGCATAGGTTAGTTGGGTCATAAATTCAGTTCCTGAAGCGGAAGGAATGACACTGATACCATTAGGTCCCTGCAGAATAATATCACTGAGATGACAGATACCCTGAATAACATGCGATAGATTAAATTTGGTATGCAAACCCAGCATAATGTCTACATTAGCCAAGCCAAGATCCGCATCAAACAACATCACGTTTTTGTTCATCTGAGCCAAAGCCACAGCTAAATTAACAGAAACATTACTTTTTCCAACGCCACCTTTTCCTGCACTAACAGCAATGACAGTGATAGGCTTGGTTCGAGATAAATTTCTCAAACCAGAAGCTTGATCCTTTATGTTTTTGCTATGCTTCGACATAATACTCTCTCCCAACACGCGACTGCTCCTCTCTACTATTAGTATCGCTCTGGAACAACTGAATTTCCTGCTGAGCAAATAACTCAACAAGTTGATGACGTGTAGCCATTTTGATGTCTTCCGGAACGCGCTGACCATGGGTTAAATAGCTAACGCCTAACCTGGACTCGATGACGGCACTTAAGGCACCGCCAACTGCAAGAGATTCATCTAACTTTGTTAAAATGCACTGATCAACTTTATTCGCTTGATAACGTTTTATGGCATCAATGAGTACCTGATAATGACTGGTGGCAGGCAGAACCAAAACTTTAGAGATGGATTGAAGATAGGTACTTAAGACATGCATCTGTCTCGCAACGCGCTCATCTGCAGGATTCATTCCAGCAGTATCAATCAAAATCAGTTTTTTATCGCTTAATTGACGCAGTACCCTGGCTAATGATACTTCATCCTGGGCAACGCATACTTTAACACCAAGAATTTTTCCATAAAGTACCAATTGCTCCTGAGCAGCAATACGATAAGTATCCATGGTAACAAGGCCCAGTTTATCCGCGCCAAATCGCAAACTGAACCGTGCCGCAATTTTGGCAAGGGTAGTTGTTTTACCGACGCCTGTTGGTCCAACAAATGCATAAACACCGCCTTCTTCAATTCTGTTGTTATCACGTATGGGTATTTGCTCCGTGATGTAAGCCAGTAGAGATTGCCAGGCACGTTGTTCATTAAGGTCAGACCGTACCGATCTGGCCCACTGAGCAGCAGTTGTATGACTGACTCCCAGATACAACAGCTTCTGGAGCAATACGGTATGAAGAGGCTCCCCTCCTCCAACATTGCCTCTCAATTGGGCTTCCAGCATGCCCCTCAACGTCTGAATTTCCTGTTTCATATCATCAAGTGGCGTATGAACTGCATATCGATCAATTTGACTCGGAGGTTCAGCGGTGGCAACTGCAGCGGAAGGGGTTAATATCGATTCATCGTAATCCATGGCTGCAACAACCTCTACGCCACCATCGACATGATGACTCGACAAAATAACCGCATCAGGACCAAATGTTGCCTTGATTTGTTGCATTGCACTTCGCGTATCCGCTGCGACAAAGCGTTTTAATTTCATAAAGCCTCCTGCTTCTGAAACCTACTTTTAATGTCTACTTCTAACCTACTGTTCCTATAATTCTTATTTGTTTGTTATCAGGAATTTCCTGATAGGATAAAACATGAAAATCATTGGATATGTTACGCACAAATCGTGCCAACACGCTCCTTATCCCTGGCTGCACCACTAATACTGAACTTTCTTGTTTCGCTTGCTGCTGTAAGGCAAATTGAGACAAAGATTGTTGTATTCTGTCGGCCATACCAGGCTCAAAACTAACTCCGGCAGTTCCACTGTTTTGTATTGTATTCTGCAATAATTGTTCCAACTCTGGTTTTAAGGTAATAATTGGCAACTCTTCATTTAACCCACTGATTTTCTGAGTAATTAATCGGGACAATGCGATTCGCACCTGGCTGATTAAAAATTCAGCATCTTTTGATTTTGGCGCATTTTCCGCCAAAGTTTCGACTATAGTTCGAATGTCGGTTAAAGGTATATGCTCCAATAGCAGCCCTTGTAGCACTTTGCTGACCATTCCTAAAGAAAGGCCGTCGGGTACTAACTCTTTAACCAGTTTAGGTGAGCTGACTGCCAATTTATCCAGCAACTGCTGGGTTTCTTCATATCCCAGCAATTGTTGACT
Source organism: Legionella moravica DSM 19234 (assembly GCF_000423305.1). GTDB lineage: Bacteria > Pseudomonadota > Gammaproteobacteria > Legionellales > Legionellaceae > Legionella > Legionella moravica. The sequence goes on from NZ_AUHS01000008.1 coordinate 64,519, forward strand.
GTTTTGATCCAGTATATGACTCAAATGTGTCGCTACTACAGTAGAAGCATCAACCACGGTATAACCCAGGGTATGAGCATGTTCTTTTTGACTTTCATTTATCCATACTGCTTCCATGCCAAAGGCAGGATCCCGTCCCTGTATTCCTTCAAGTTGACCAAAAACCTGACCAGGGTTGATGGCCATCCACCGATCGGGGTGAATGGTGGCCTCGCCCATCACCACACCGGCCAGGCTAATGCGGTAATGATTCGGTTTCAAATCAAGATTATCGCGAATATGAACAGAAGGAATTAAGAAACCCAATTCTTGTGAAATTTTCTTTCGGACCCCTTTTATTCGAGAAAGCAATAGACCTCCTTGCGCACTATCGACAAGAGGAATTAATCGATACCCCACTTCAAGACTGATCACATCCACAGGATTTACATCATCCCATGATAACTCATTCGCATTACCATCTTTAACCTGACTCAGATCAGCCTGACCTTCCTCCTGCACTTTATTTTGCTCTTTAGCCTTATTTATAAACAAATAGGCAATGCCCCCTAATCCAGCAGCTAAAATAAGAAAGGCAAGATGAGGCATTCCAGGAATAATTCCTATCAAACCAATAACTGAAGCGGCAATGATAAGCGATCGTGGATTAGAAAAAATTTGAGAAAGGACGGCTTGCCCCATATTTTGGGCACTTGATACTCGTGTCACAATGATAGCCGCAGCAGTAGATAATACCAGAGAAGGGACCTGCGCAACCAAACCATCACCAATAGTCAATAAAATATAATTATGTAAGGCATCAGTTAAACTCATACCATGCTGAACGATACCAATGATTAAACCACCTACAATATTGATGACCAGAATGAGTATCCCTGCTACCGCATCGCCGCGCACGAACTTGCTGGCACCATCCATGGAGCCATAAAAATCGGCCTCCTGTGCAACATCGGTTCTCCTTTTGATGGCTTGTTCCTGATTGATTAATCCCGCATTAAGATCCGCATCAATTGCCATCTGTTTTCCGGGCAAGGAATCCAAAGTAAATCGTGCGCTGACTTCGGACACTCTTCCCGCTCCTTTGGTGACAACGACAAAATTAATGACCACCAATATAATAAAAACGACCAGACCAACCGTATAATTTCCTCCTATAACCACCTCTCCAAACGATTCAATCACCTGACCTGCAGCATCAGTTCCGTTATGCCCATGCAGCAATACTACCCTTGTTGAAGCCACATTGAGCGCCAAACGCAATAGAGTTGCGAGCAAGATTACCGTAGGAAAAACCGCAAAATCGAGGGGACGTTCGCTGTAGATCACCGCTAACAGAACAACGAGCGACAATGCGATATTAAATGTAAAAAATACATCCAAAATAAATGGAGGCAAGGGTAACATCATCATACTGAGCATAATGATGAGCATTAAAGGTGTACCCAGACCTTGCCGCATCCAGTAATGCAGGTAATTAAGGGCTTTATTCATTACATATCCTCCTCTGCTTCACGCACCAACTCAGGTGGGATTGGAACATTTTGCAAGATTTCTGGTTTATAATCATAATGCTGCCTGTCTTTTAACTGAAACACATAAGCTAAAACCTGTGCTACAGCAACATATAATCCACGTGGTATTTCTGCATTTAATTTGGTGGAAAAGTAAATGGCTCTCGCTAAAGATGGAACTGCAATTATAGGAACCCGATGAGTCTTTGCCACGCTGCTGATCTGAAAAGCAATCAAGTCCTTTCCTTTAGCAACAACAACAGGCGCTTTATTTCCCTTTTTTTTATAGGATATTGCTACAGCATAATGTGTCGGGTTCGTTAAAATCACATCCGCCTTTGGAACCTCACTCATCATTCTGCGTCGGGCAATTTCCTGTTGCGCCCTTCGGATTGCGCTTTTGACTTCGGGCTTACCCTCGGTTTCCTTATATTCATCCCGTAATTCTTGCTTGGTCATTTTCATGGCTTTACTGTGCTCGTACAATTGAAAAGGCACATCTAAAGCAGCAATTAAAATTAAACTTGCCGAGATCAGCACAAACGACTTGATTATAATGTATGCACCAGTTCCAATCGCCGTTTCAATGGATGCATTACCTAAGGCTAATAATGCAGGAATCTGGGTTTTTAATACCAATATGGCAACGGACGCCACTAAAATGAACTTGAAAAAAGACTTAAGCATCTCGACAAAACCTTTAAGAGAAACCATTCGCTTAAGGCCTTTTAATCCATTCAATCGGGAAAATTTAGGCTGCAAGGCCTGGACACTAAAAACCCATCCTCCCATAAGCAAGGGAGCCCCTAAAGACAATAGAAATATAACAATTAAAATGGGAACTAATGACCAAAGTCCGGACTTTCCCAATAAATAGAGCCGTTCCAATGCAATTGCCGGAGTAAACAGGATTTGAACATCAAACTCAAAGGCGCGGCGCATCATCTCCATGAGTTGATTCGACAATTGTTTTCCAAAAATAAGAAAACCGACCCCAGTAAACAAGAGTATTACTGTGGCATTAAAGTCCTTCGATCGGGCTACTTGCCCTTTCTCCCTCGATTCCTTGAGCCGTTTGGCCGAGGGCTCTTCTGTTTTTTCCTGTGCCTGTTCTTCTTCAGCCATCAGTGTAGCATCCCTGTTATAAAGCGCATTCCGTGGTTAATACTCTCAATCATCTGGTTTCCAACAGCAGATAAGCCAATTTGAATCACCACAAACCCCATTACCAATGTTATGGGAAATCCTAACGAAAAAATATTGAGCTGTGGCGCAACTCGCGTCATGATCCCAAATGACAAACTGACTACCAATAATGATAAAATAGCGGGTATCGAAATAAGCAATGCTTCTTTAAACATCCAGCCAGAAAATAAAATAACATTCCAGACTAACGCTTTGTCCTGGGAAATATGCCCTATTGGCATCATTCTAAAACTTTCTATTAGTGTATCAAGTAATGCCAAATGCCCATTGAGCGCTAAAAATATCAGGGTCACCATCATCATATAAAACTGACTGATTAAGGGGACGCTTGCTTTACTCGCAGGATCGACCATGATTGCAAATCCTAATCCTGCCTGCATCGAAATAATTTGCCCGCCCAGCACAAACACCTGAAAAACGAGTTGAAGGACAAATCCCATGAGCAGACCAAAGAATATTTCCTGGATGATGTACACCAAATAGAGGCCGTTAAAATTAATAAAGGAGAGCTGTTCTGGAACAAAAGAAGCACAAGTCCAACATAGGGTACCCAGTAGCACTAACTTTATTCTCGGAGGCAATAATGCTGAAGAAAACACGGGAACGATAAGCATCAATCCACCAATACGCCCCATCGGCCAAATGACCTGGCTAAACTCGCGAATCATTGATAGATAGTCCAGACTCATCTCTAATCCCTTAATGCCTATAATGTAATCGTCTGTGTCACACGAGTACCCCTGATGCGAACAACGAACAGTCCTATCCAATTAAAAATGGAATATTGGTAAACAAAGTATCCGTATAATTTACTAAAGTTTTTAATAACCAGGGGCCTGCAAACACCAAAACAAGGAACGTAACAAATAATTTAGGAATGAAACTCAAACTGGTTTCATTAATTTGGGTTGCTGCCTGGAACATGGCCACAACCAGCCCCACAACCAGACCAGGCACTATCAGTACAGTTAACAATAACAAAATAACATAAATGCTTTCACTCATAAGAGTAACAACTGATTCTGGTGTCATACCCTCTCCTATGTCATGGCAAAACTTGAGGCCAGAGAACCCAATACCAAAGTCCAACCATCCACCATCACAAACAGCATGATCTTAAACGGTAATGAAATGATTAAGGGAGACAGCATCATCATACCCATTGCCATTAATAAACTCGACACAACCAAATCAATAATCAAAAAGGGTAAAAACAAGATAAAACCAATTTGAAACGCGGTTTTCAGTTCACTGGTAATAAATGCTGGAATAACAACGCTCATCGGGATTTCATCCAGATTTGCCGGATTGGTATTTGCAAATTTTTCAAATAATGACAGATCGTTTTTTCTTGTTTGATTGAGCATGAATGCTCGAAGAGGTTTTTGGGCGTGAGCCAAGGCCTCGGGAAATTGAATTTTTTCTGCCATATAAGGTTGTATTGCTTGTTCATTAATTGTATTAAATACTGGCGACATAACGAAGTAGGTCATAAATAAAGCGATTCCAATCAATATTTGATTGGTTGGAGTTTGCGCCATACCTATAGCTTGTCTCAAAATAGACAGGACAATAATGATTCGTGTAAAAGCTGTCATTGCCATCAAGAGTCCAGGCAAGACGCTTAATACCGTCATAAAGATAAGTATTTGCAGATTCACGCTGTAGGATTGTGCACCATTCGCCCCTGAATTTACCGTTACTGCAGGCAAAGAAAGAGGATCCGCATAAACACACATCGGCACCAGACAAAAAAACAAAGTAATAAAGAGAGAAAATTGCTTTTTCATTTTGATTTTCCGACGGCTGATTTAAGAAGATCGGCAAATGTTGATTTATTGTCGGGATCAAATCCGGAAGGCAACTGCTCACCAAAATCATATAAAAGAGTAACAGAGCTGGAACCTACTCCCATTAATAAATACCGCACTCCGACTTTAAGTAACAGGACTCGTTCTTTGGGACCAAGAGTTAAACTGGCCAGTGTTTGAAAACCTTTTGATGAAGAGAAGTGCGCGCCTTGTAAACGTCTTACAATCCAGGAAAGCAGTAGAATCACTAACACTACAAGCAGTAATCCTGAAATCACTCGTGTCAGCTCACTTTGAGTAATCATATTTGACGTCTCTGTCGGAACAGCATAAGCCACTTGGCCACTCAGACAGAGTATCAGAACTATAAGAGAGTATGCTTTTTTTATCATTTGAGACGCTTAATCCGTTCTGCCTTGCTGACGATGTCGGTCAATCTAACCCCAAATTTTTCATTAACAACAACCACCTCACCATGAGCGACTAAAGTTCCATTAACTAATACATCCAGAGGATCACCTGCCAATCGATCCAGGGCAACAATCCCCCCCTGATTTAATTGAAGCAAATTACGAATAGTCATTTTGGTACGTCCTACCTCCACAGTCACGGATACTGGAATATCCAGTATTAACTCCATCTTATCATTATCCGCGTCCTGAAACTGAGTGGAATCTTGAGTTGCTTCATTTTGTGAGGTTACGTTTGCATCCGTCATTTATATCCCCTTAATAACTGATTTTTTTAATAATTTTTAAAGCTCGCTTATCATTGGCGTTACCCAATGTTGATGTAAAACATGGCGTATCCTCAACGTCCAGGGTCACTACTTCATTCAACAACAACGGAATAAAATCACCGGCTTGCCAGCCCATCACAGCGCCCAAGGTACTTTCAGTCTTAGCCATTGCAGCAGTGACAGTCAGCTCAACATCCATTAATTCTTCTCTGAGTAATTTAATCCAATCATGATCGATTTCATCATCATGTCGAGAGGCACCTAACTCCAACTGCTGTTTAATGGGTTCAACCATTGAATAGGGTAAAATAAAATAAAAAGACCCGACTTCTTTCCCGAAGTTTATAGTAAACCGAGTCACAAGGAGCATTTCGTTTGGTTCTGCTATATTGACCAACTGAGGGTTGGTTTCATCATTAAACTTGGTTATGTCTAACTGAATAATAGGCTCCCATGCATGAACCAGATTGGTCACCAATTTTTTGGTAGCCACTTCCATAACCCTCAATTCAGTTGCGGTGTAATCGGTTTTATCTTTTTGCGCATAAAACTGAGAACTTCCACCAAAATAGTAATCAACCAAATCGTAAACAAAGATGCTATCAAATAAAATAACTCCTTTACCACGCAAGGGCTTGAATTTATAAATGCTCATCAGACTGGGATTGGGTAAGCCCGCCATGAAATCTCTGTGTTTAACAACTTGCAGCGGTTCCTGTTTTATTTCAAAATCGTTTGCTGTCAATTGATAGATATCGGTGGCAAACAAGCGTACAGCTCTGTCATAAATTTTATCCAGAACAGGCAATTGCCCCTTAACAATACGTTCCTGGGCGGTAAAATTGATTATTTTTGCCTCGTGCTCAAAAAGTGACTCACTATACTCATCTGATTGAGTTGATTGTTCTTCCTTTTGAGCAGATTTTTGTTTGCGGGATGGCTTTCCCTCAGAAGGTTGTTCTTCAGTTTGTTCGGAGGGTTCTTCAGTGCTATCGCCAACTGATTCAAGCAAAGCATCTATCTCATCCTGTGATAAAACATCTTTTTCAGCCATAATTAATCCATTCGAATTCGACAGTAGTATCGGTACTTTTAGCTAAAATACGATTTGCTTTACTTATGCAAAGTACATGCCATCAAAAATTATCATTTAAAATCAATATCCTACATGATAATCGCTATACTTCTCAATAAATACTGAAATTTCATCATCCTGAACGCAGAGAAGGAGTTCGAAATGCTGGCACTCAGCACTTCAAGGAGCATCCTCAATACACTCGCAATGATATTTTGGATGTTTATTAAGCAATTACATAATAAACATCCAGAGTCTGTTGGCATTTCATCTGTTTCACCCTAGTTCCCGCACTTTATGCGTGGCACACAGGATTAGGGAGCGATTGTCAACAAACCCTAATTTGGCATAATAAAATCAACTCTGTCAATGAATTGACGACAATATTCAATGCACTGAACTCTTTATGACATCGTGAATTCAGGTGAAGATTCCAGTTCAAGAGAAGCACTATGGTCAGAACATGGCGATTGAACCAGAGGCTTTGTATCCATACCCGTTAAAAAGGAGTCTTCAGTAAGGGAATCACTCATGGGGGATAAATGAAACGGAGTTGATTTTTGGACATTTTTTTCAGGAGATTCAGATTCTGGAGTGACCTCATGTTCCTTATCAAAAATCAACGAACCCAAAGCAGAAACAGCGCGATCAGCCAGACTTTCGCCCATCATTTTTACTGCACTGATACCACTCACGTCTTCCAAAGAATTAGTAACACGCTCAACGCTTTGTTGTAAATTACCCATAAGAGCCAACATTGGATCCTCGTTGTCCTTTTTGTCATTAACAGAAGCTTCCTCATCAAGGCCTAATGGTTTTCTTTTTCTGGGCTCTGTTAATTCAGAGGAAACAACTTTTTTCTTATCTGAAGCTAATTTATTAAAAGCAGGTTTGTCTGTTGACATAAATACCACCTCTTATTGTTCCGTTTTATCGAATAAGTCACTCGATAATGGTGCGATTGAATCGCATCCAATACTACCAAAGAACATAAAAAATAGTAGTTAATTACAAAAATATTTAATGATCATGTTCAAAATAAAGAATTGCCACAAAACAGCAATTTTGAGGCAAAAAAATTGTAGTCACTGTTCGATTGTCCTGGAGATTGATTCAGCCATAACAAGGTAATTATTGATTGATCGCATCCTGACATTTTTGTTGCGCCAACTGAGCACAATTATCTTCGCAATTGATATCATCAGAATTAAGGCAGGCATCATTAATGCAATTTTGAGTAGCCTCATCAACACAACTCAATTGATCCAAATCTTGCGTGCCTTCCACTTCAGATGGAATATCTGCTGCAAGGGCAATAGTTGAGTATAGGGCAAGAAATATGGCAATCAACCAGGAACTAAAATCATTCATAGTTCATCCTTAACTGTAGGCTTCTAAATAAATTATAGCCAAATAATTCTCCATTGATCGGGTTTCCTTAATAAATAAATCATGAGAAACTCAAGTATCTCGTGATTATCTGATGAAGTATCAATGCGCAGCAAAAAAATGATACTGACTAATTTTAGTCGGGCAAAATACAGCGAATCGTTCTGTTTAAGACCAGATAATGAGAGACAACTTACAGAATGTTATTCACCAGAGCGAGCAATTCCCATGCTGGCAAGAGGCGCAGGATTAAGCTATAGCGACAGTTGCCTCAATGAAAATGGCCTGATCATTGATAACTCCAGAATGAATCATCTGATAAGCTTTGACCCTGATACCGAAACTGCCATATGCCAAAGTGGAGTCAGTATTCAGGATTTATTTCTCCTGCATCCGGAGTACATTCCCTCGGTACTTCCTGGAACAGTCCATAGCACTCTTGCGGGAGGAATTGCCCATGATGTCCATGGCAAAAATAATTCTGATGAAGGCAGCTTCGGACAACACATACTCTGGTTTGATTTGATTATAAAAAATAAAAAATATCACTGCAGCCGTGATCACCATCACGATTTATTTTTTGCGACCCTCGGTGGCGCTGGTTTAACGGGCATTATCACTCGAATTGGGATCAAATTAAAAAAAGCCTCCCGTTGCGTGCAAGTTGAACATAAACAACACTATTCTATAAAATCACTCACTGAAGAGATGTCGGCCAAGGGGCTTGATTATCAATACCAGGTAGCATGGCTTGATCTGTTACACCATGAGCCACGCGCGATCCTATCGCTTGCAAATCATTGCGACTCAATTCCTTTTAAACAGGAAAAAATTCACAGCGTCAGTAAATTCCCTTTTAGTTTAATCAAAGAATGGAATATCAAATTATTTAATACCTTCTATTTCAAAAGTAAAAAACCAGTAGAACAACTGCCCCTGCTTGAGTTTAATAATCCACTGGATAAAATAAAACACTGGAACAGACTTTATGGCCCCAAAGGCCTCATCCAGTTTCAAGCAGTATTCAATCAGGAAAACGCACACCATACCATAGAACAGTTAATTCAAATCATTAGAACCCATAAAGCGAGCCCTACTTTAGCTGTGTTGAAATTATTCATGCAATCAGGAGAAGGTTTACTTTCTTTCTGCACCCCCGGCTTTACACTCGCCATTGATTTTATTAACAATCAATATGCTCAAAAGGCCATTATGGCAATGAATCAATTCATTACAGAACTTAATGGCCGTGTCTATCTAGCCAAGGATTTATTACTCACTCCAGAACAGTTCCGTATTCAATATGAACGTCATGCTGAATTATCAGAGATTATCAAACACTATCAGTCTCCAATGCGATCGGATCTCGCCAAAAGACTAAGGATAACAGAATGAGTGAACGAACCTGGGTTATTATCGGAGCAACATCAATTATCGCCGAGGAATTTGCTCATTGCGCTGCAAAAGATGGGAATGCTCTACGCTTGGTTGGGCGAGATCAGGAGCAACTAAACCTCATCGCTAAAGATATAGAGCTTAGATATCGCGTCCCTTGTACTATTGAAATAATGGATATGATGCAATCGACCAGTAAACTGTTGACTGTTTTAAAACCTGATGCTCAAGAAGTGGATTTATTTATTGCACAGAGTGATTTTACGGGTAACGATCACCTCACAGTTGAATCCATTACTCAACTGGTACAGGTCAATATTCTGGCAACAACCCTGCTCATCCAAGCCTATTTGGAAAGAAGTCAATCCCGGCATCATCTGCTCTTTTTAAGTTCAGTGGCAGCCTGCAGAGGTCGTGCAAAAAACAGTTTATACGGTGGCAGCAAAGCGGCTATAGAAGTATACCTTGAAGGTTTGCAACAATCCGCACAACAAAACCAGCATATTACTATCGCACGACTTGGCTTTATTGATACGAGACAAACCTTCGGGTTACCAGGCGTTTTCTATGCAGCACCCCCAAAAGAATGCGCCAGAGCATGCTGGAATGCGCTACATAAAAATAAGAGAATGATTTATTTTCCCAAATTCTGGCGAGCAATCATGGCAATTATGACTCGCATTCCGTTTGTTCTTTATAAGCGAATGGGTTCTGTATAGAACGGAATTTTATGCTCCGTTTTGATTTAAAAGATCCTGCGTCAGTAGACATTTCAGCTATTTCCCCCCGCTTTCAGCGTTTTATGTCTGAACCATCTTCAATTTATGAGGTTAGGCCTTGGCCCATAGCCGTCAGGCTAACGGGGGCAATGATCAACAGACCCTAATGAATTATCACAAGTTGTCTTGTGTCTCCTCTCTGACGTAAAGTGTTACCGGCATACCGGCAAAATCTATAGTCTCAACAGCTCCTTGTTGAATTTTTTTCTGCACTGCATCCCCCTCCAGAAAGTATGGAATTCCCAATACAATGCCACCTGTTATCTGATCGTTTACCCGACTTTTGACCCCGCCGGAAATAATATTGATTACCTCATTTACAGCATCCATCATATCCAATCGTGGAATGATGACTTCAGGAGAAACAGAGAGTATGGTTCGAGCCAAATCCATCAGCACAGACTCATCAGATAAAAAGCCCAATTCAATATCACTCTTATTTGCTGTGAGTAACAAATACGAACCGGATAATGAAGTGAGGTTACTTTCCGTGATCCTGTTTTTGTTCATCGAATCATGAAACAGGTCTTTAAAAAGTGTCTGTCTGGCATAATCAGACGCTGATTCAGCAATGACGTCAATCCATGGTATCGAAGGGCTGTTCTTGTTCATTTTTAATTCTTCCTTTAAGTGTTCCAGCTCAATGCAATAATTTTGTTCACCACCCAAAAACCAAACTGACTTTCTCTTTTCAAGATGCAAGATGCATCATTCTTATCAGGACAAATCACTTTGTACTTCTAGTCCCTGTTTTGATAAAAATTCCCTCAGCAAAAACATAAAGAGAATCATTCGATTATTTTTTTAATTTGTAACAGGGCACTTTATCTATTCCAATCCGTTCAAAATCATTGCTGATTCCTAAAGTAGTTTCAGAACCCCCCAAAAAGAAATATCCATCGGGATGCAAGGTAGCACCCACCCGTTTAAATATTTCCTTTTTGGTTTCAACACTAAAATAAATGAGCACATTTCGCATGAAAATCAGATCCATTTGCGATATTGACCATGGATTTTTTAAATTAATTTTTTGAAAATTAACCATAGTTCGTATTTCTTCTTTTATCTGCCAGTGACTGCCATTTTTTTCAAAATATTTAACCAGGTACTGCGCGGGAAGACCTCTATTGACTTCAAGCTGGTTATAAATTCCTGACCTCGCCCTGGTAATCATTTTGTCGGATATATCGCTCGCTAAAAAATTAATCTTCCAGTTCCCAAGGCTCTCTTTTAAATCCTTCAAAATCATGGCAATGGTATAAGGCTCTTGTCCGCTGGAAGCAGCGGCACACCAAATGTTCAGTGTTTTATTTACTTTTTTGGATAATAATTCCGGTAATATCGTTTTCTTTAGAACTTCAAAAGGATGAGTATCACGGAAAAATAACGTTTCATTAATAGTGATTGAATCGACTACCTTCATTTTCAACTCGTCTGTAGGTCTCGATTTGATTTCATTAATCAGCTCATCCAAGGATGAAAATCCTGACTCCTTCGCTACAGGGGCCAAACGAGATTCGACCAGATATTCTTTACCTGGATCAAGGACGATAGCAGCCTGGTCATTAATAAATTTTCTGATAAACTCAAAATCGTTATTATTCATGATTAAATTCTTTTTTTATTTACCCGCTGTATGATAGCAAGACCGATATCATCCAAAGGTAGAGTTAGATCGGCCAATCCTGCTTTTGAAACACTGCCAGGCATCCCCCATACGACACTTGATGGTTCATCTTGTATAAGGACTTGGCCACGTTTTTCCTTTATCGAACGACAACCACTCAGACCATCCTGTCCCATTCCCGTCATCACCACCCCAAGAGTATGGGCTCCAAAATGATGAACTACTGAACGAAACATGGTATCTACTGACGGTCTGCAAAAATTAACCACCGGATCCTGATTCAGTTTCACGATGTAACGTCCTTCCTGAAATGCCAAGGTCATATGAAAATTACCAGGTGCGATCAACGCTTGACCAGGAAGCACAGGATCATCCTGTTGAGCCTCTTTCACTGCAATCTGACAGCTTTTATGTAGCCCTTCTGCAAGAATGCCTGTGAAAATAGGAGGCATATGCTGAACAATGAGCACAGGAACCGGGAAGTCCGCTGGTATTTTAGGCAATACCGCCTTCAAGGCGTTTGGTCCACCAGTCGAAGTTCCTATGGCAACAATATCGACTCTGTCTGTACCCGGAACAACTCGGGATGAAGTGGTGTGCGCTGAAGAATCGTTGAATGAAGAGGTTCTTGCTTTAGCAATTAATCCTTTAATCTTATAAACTAGCTCGTCGCCTATGGTTTTTATTATTTCCGCATAAGCCGTGCCATTGCCCGGTTTGGTGACATAATCGTTAGCCCCATAGTAAAGAGCATTCAAAGTTGCCTCAGCTCCCAGAGAGGTTAAAGAACTGAACATAATGACCGGAAGTTTTGGATGTTTTTTTCGAATTTCCAATAACGTCTCTAATCCATTCATCTCTGGCATTTCTATATCAAGAATAATGATATCAGGAATTACTTGTTCCAGTTTAGCCAGTGCCAGGGCACCATTAGCAGCAGTAGCTAAAACTTCAATTTCAGGATCTTGAGATAAAACATCCGAAATTACTCGCCTCATTAATGCAGAATCATCTACAAGCAGTACACGGATATTTTTCACAATAATCTCCTGCTTCATTAATCTTAATTCACAATTCTTCCAAGGGTGGCGCAAGCCCCATCATCTGGAGCTTTCCGATAATCACTTCCTTGGTAAAGGGTTTCATGACATATTCATTGGCACCTGAAACCATAGCTCGAGTGATATGTTCCATTTCCGTTTCTGTGGTAACCATCATCATCCATGTTTCCGCAAAGTTAGGCTGCTTTTTGGCTATTTTAAGAAATTCCAGGCCGTTCATTACTGGCATGTTCCAATCAATACATGCCAGATCCAGTGAACCTACTTCATTCAAGCGAGATAAGGCTTCTTCACCATTACTCGCCTCAAGAATTTCCCAATTGCCTAACTCCTTAAAAATACGACTTAACAAAGTTCTTGCCGTTTTGGAGTCATCAACTAATAAGACCCTCATATCCCTCTCCTCTGCCCTGATTGATGCCAAACTAGCAAGTAAATTGAGACACAATCTTTTGTAGTTCTGCTGCCATATTTGCCAATTCTTTGGCTGCCTCCTGGCTGCTCATAGCACCTTTTGCAGTATCCTGAGCTGCTTGCGCGACACTCATAATATTTTCAGAAATTTCCGAGCCTCCCTTGGCTGCCTCAGAAACGTTACGCCCAATTTCACTGGTAGTGGCCGCTTGTTCCTCAACCGCCGTCGCTATTGTATTTTGGGTCTCGTTGATCTGTTTGATGATGTTGCTTATTTTGGTAATCGCATTTAAAGATTCCTGCGTGTCGGCTTGAATGGTTTCTATTTTACGGCTAATGTCTTCTGTTGCTTTTGCTGTTTCTTTTGCCAGCTCCTTGACTTCATTAGCTACAACGGCAAACCCTTTACCCGCCTCGCCTGCTCGAGCAGCTTCAATGGTGGCGTTTAAAGCCAATAAATTGGTCTGTTGCGCAATTGAAGTAATGACTTTAACCACGTTGCCAATTTCAGTACTGCTTTCACCCAGTTTAACCATAGTTCGATTGGCATCCTCAGTAACGACAACCGCTTGATTGGCTACCTGAGCGGCATCAATCGCATTTTTTGCAATTTCATTAATGCTGGCATTTAACTCTTCTGCAGCGGCTGCAACGGTTTGAATATTCTGGCTTACTTCCTCAGCAGCAGCAGATACTAAATTGGATTGAGCTGAAGTTTCCTCAGCGTTTCCTGCCATTTGCTGTCCGTTTGAAGTCATTTCATCTGCGGATGAAGTTAATGCTCGTGAACTGTTCGCTATAGACTGAACGGTTTGTCGTAATTGTTGAAAAAATGTTTTTAAGGATGTAGCAACAAGATCTATAGGCTTGTCGCCATCAATTGTAATTTCTTTAGTCAAATCCCCTTCGCTTGCGGCTTTTACTATGTCAAGGATGACATCGACTTTTTTAATAATGATGTCCTGCTCCTGTTTCTGTTTGGTAATATCTGTTGCTATTTTTACTACTTTAAACACCTTCCCCATTTCATCTTTAACTGGTGCATAGACAGCATTAATCCAAATTTCAGCACCATTTTTGCCAAATCGCTTGTATTCATTGTTGAATGTGGTGCCATTAGCCAATTCCTTCCAAAAATTTTCATATTCAGCCGTTTTAGCAAAAGCAGGATCCACAAAAATGCTGTGATGCTTCCCTTGTATTTCACTGAGCTCATACCCCATGGTATTTAAGAAATTTGTGTTGGCATTCAAGATATTGCCACTGGTATCAAACTCAATAAAAGCAGAGGCTTGATTAATAGCCTCTATAATACCTTTCATGTTCTGACGTTCAATTTCCTGATCTGTTATTTCATAACGGACGCCCAAATATTTAATAGGTTTGCCATCCTCTCCCAAAACAGGGCAAATGGTTGCATCGACGTAGTAGGGTGAGCCGTCTTTTTTCCTGTTTTTTATTTTTCCTCTGAAAACCTTCCCTGTACCTATAGTATTCCAAAGCTCTTTAAACAGGCTTTTAGGAGTGTCTTCATGCCGAAACATATTGTGAGGATTACCAATGCACTCGTCTCTATCATACTGAGACACCTCACATAATTTGTCATTAACCGATAGAATGTCACCACGTTTGTCAGCAGTTGAAACAATGCTGGTCATATTGATAATTTTTAATAGCGCATCATGTTCTCGTTTACGGATCTCTTCCTCACTTAAAACACCTACAGCTTTTCCTGCTTTACCATTTCCTTTGGTCATAGCGGGTACTGCTTGATTTTTATCGTTTAAATGGTCCATATTATTCATGATGTTTCCCTTATGATTAAATAACGTTTTGCTCAACCTGACCTAAACTGGTTACTTTATCTATATCTAAAATTAACAGTAATTCATCATCCAGTTTGCATACTTCCTTGAGTACCGCCCTTATTTCCCCTTTTAAGTTTTCAGGGAGTGGCTCAAAATGATCTAAAGAAATATCAATCACATCGCCTATATCATCAACGAGAAAGCTCACTGCCCCATCCTCTACTCGAACAATGACATTTGTTGGCTTTACCTGCTCAGAAAGGGGAGGGAATTCGAGTCGAGTTCTCATGTTAATGGCTGTAACTATCTGGCCTCGTAAATTAATTAAGCCACTAATACGCTCATCGGCTAAAGGGACGGTGGTCATTTCCTGATAACGAATCACCTCTTGAATTCGACTAACGTCTATACCGAAGAAATATTTATCAACATAAAAAGTACATAATTTACGCTCATCACTCATGATAGGTTCCTAGGCGCTTGCCGAATCGAAATACGTTGGTAATACTGAGCAAATGATGTTTTCAACGTCCAATATCTCAGTCACTTTATTTTCAACTACTGCTGTACCAGATACTCCCTTCCTGGTTATTTGCTTATCCAGGACGAACGTTCCCTCAACGATGTCGTAGACATGATCCACAATAAGGCCAAAATTTCTTTGAGAACGCGAATACACGATGACCTGAACTTTTTCTCTTTTCTCTGATGCATTAGAGTGCCCATCAATAAACTGATCCAGGCGAACCAGAGGCATTATCGAATTACGGTACTGAACCACCTCTTGCTTTCCGGCAGTTTCTATACTGCTTTCATAAAATTCCTCTATACGATCCACTTTACTTAATGGAACAGCCATGAGTGATTGACTGCCGGATCGCAATAATAATAAAGTTTGTTTTTGACCTGATTCTGCGGCTTCCTGTCTCTGGTGAGGGATTTTCTTGGATTGCATGTTATTGGGAAGTAATCCTGCTTTACGGGCTAATCCCATCACATCCAGAATCAAGGATATTTTACCATCCCCCATTATGGTTGCACCTGCAAAAGCGGTGACATTCTTCAAGAGTTTACTTAAGGGTTTTACAACAATTTCCTGCGTGTCATTTATATTGTCTACAATTAAACCAAAATGCGTTTCACCCGCTTGCAGAACCACTATATTAATGCTGTCATGGATCTCTTTAAGTTGTGACATATGAGGTAATTCCAGCTCTTTGGCAAGATAAACCAGTGGAAGCAATTTACCTCGGAGTTTATAAACAGGCGTATCCTTAATGAACTTGATGTCCTGTTTGATTTGAGTGCATTCCAGTCGTACCAATTCCAGGAGATTCACCTGCGGTATTGCATAGCGATTACTATCACAGGTAACGATAAGAGCCGGTATTATGGCTAAAGTCAGAGGAATTTTAACCTTAATCGTCGTTGACTCACCCACCTTGCTCTGAATGTCTATAGTGCCATTAATCCGCTCTATATTGGTGCGCACAACATCCATGCCAACGCCACGCCCAGAAACATTCGTTACTTTTTCAGCTGTAGATAACCCCGGAAGAAAAATAAGGTAAAGCGCATCGCGCTCACTCATTCGTGATGCTTGTTCTTTCGTAATTAATCCTTTAGCTAAAGCCTTTTCCTTCACTTTTTCTGAAGAAATTCCTCCACCATCGTCAGTTATCTCAATATTGACATGTCCACCTTCATGGTAGGCTTTTAAAGACAGAGTTCCCTCTTCTGGTTTACCTAGCGCTTTGCGTACTTCGGGTTTTTCTATACCGTGATCGACCGAATTACGTACTATGTGCGTTAAAGGATCTTTAATTGCCTCAATCAAGGTTTTATCTAATTCTGTTTCTTTGCCAAACATTTGCAGAGTTACTTTTTTTTGACAGGAAGTTGCCAAATCACGAATAACCCGGGGAAATTTTCCCCAGACATTACCAATGGGCTGCATTCGTGTTTTCATTACTCCCTCTTGTAACTCTGAAGTAATTAAATTAAGACGCTGAGACACTGATATAAAACTCGTATCAGAATCCATTGAAATAAATTGTAAAATCTGGTTTCGTGAAAGTACCAACTCACCGACGAGATTCATTAGTTGATCCAGCAGCTCGACGTTAATTCTTATTGTTGAATCAGCTAAATTTGGCACTTTTGATTCTACAGGTTGAGCTGGCTCTGCATTAGAAATCAATACATCATCTTTGGAATGATGCGTCGCTGCAGGTTCATCAGGCTCCATAGAATTTATGTCATGATCTGAAGATAAAACAACAGACTGGTCCTGAGCGTTTTCTGTCTCAGTGTCGCATGAACCAGTCTCAGAAGCGGTATCTTTCGCTTGCGATGAGTGTTCATTAACGGATTGCAGCTGATGCAGGGTTTCAATTAGCGAAAGGTATTCTTCCTCGCCATCCTGTCCGGTATCCGAAATACACGCAAGCATACTTCTTACGGCGTCAACTGTATGCAACAAATTAGTAGTGATTTCGGTTTCCAGGGAGATTTTGCCGTCTCGTAACAACGACAATAAACTTTCCGCAGCGTGGGTTAATTTTTCAAGTTTATTAAAAGCCAACATCCCCGCGCCACCTTTAATGGTGTGTATGGATCGAAAGATAGCAGACAGGATTTTAGGATCGGAGGAATCTTGTTCTATTGCTACAAATCCATTATCCAGATTATCCAGATGTTCATTACATTCAGTCAAAAACTCTTTTATTATTTCATCATCCTCATTCATGATCCTGGCCCATCCTTGTTTTACACCTAAGATTATTCCGTTAACTCTCTCTGGTTATTCAATTAACCTGAAACCCTGTTAGCTTTCATAACTTTTTTTCGCTTCATCAAGGGTTAAGCAGGTGATGGCTGATGCAGTCTCTTCATATTCTTTTAATTCTTTTGCTACTAAAGCCTTTGCGATGACAATAGGTTTGATTTGCGCTTTCTTACAACTATTGAGAATAAAACCAATCAGCTGAATTGCAGAAGAATTCAGAACATCATCCTTGGACATATCCGTTATAATCTTCTTGGCACCCTCTTTGATCGAAGTATTGAGCTGCTCCTTGATTTCTGTAACGGCATGAGTACTCATTTTGTCTGGGAATACCAGAATATCGATGTCATTATCTTTAATAAAAAACTGAGACACTTTCTTTTCTTCCAAAGCCAAATATTTTTTGACCCGTTCCATCAACTGATCGCTTTGAAAAGGTTTGGAAATATAATCTTTAACGCCCAGTTTGATAATTTGAACCACTACGTCCTTGCTTGATTCAGCAGTAAGCATAATGACTGGAATGTCTTTAACCGAGGGATCAGCTTTTATTTTTTCAAGCATCTCAATTCCATTCATGACCGGCATGGTCAAATCAAGAATGATTAAATCCGGTTTTTCGCGATAGATAACAACCAAGCCCTCAGCACCATTTTCAGCTTCACTGACACAACAATCAAATGGTTGAAATGCTTTATTAACAATCTTTCTAATCACACTACTGTCATCTATTGTTACTATCTTATACGTTGTCATTGCACGATCTCCTAGGTCTTTCATAGTACTTGTAATCCAATAGCAAAAAGATACGCGCCTATCCTTTTATACACATTGGTCTCACAATGCATTCCTGTACATCGTTATAACTTTTGAAGTTCCGCTTAATTCCCAGTGTTTTAATCAATCTGGAAAACAGGTAAAACAAAGTGGCTCGATATTTAAACACTTTTTATTTTTTTTAAACTTAACTTCTCTATTAATAAAGGTAGCTGATCGCCAAAAATTAAATGACAATTTTCTAAAAGAATGATTAAAAACTGCTTGCAATCAATTTTTAATTTTTGTAATCATCAGACCGTTGGATTATTAAATGTTTCATAGAGTCTTCTGGATACATCCCCCTCCTGTTCATCCCATGAGATGAACCATTTTTTAAGCGCTGTAGTCAATTAAAATGCTCGTTTAGAATTAAACCATTTCGGTAATAAATAATTTAGCGAATACCGTATTTACAGCAGCCGAAGGACATATTACATTTAATCCACTTTTGATAATTTCATAAGATAAAACTCCAAAATGCTCAAAAATCAGACACCCTCAATTTCAAGCTGCGGCAGTTGTTATATGCTAAAAAATTGCCTTATGGCAAAAGCTGACTTAGCAAACATGCTGCAAGAATCTATTGAGTTGCACGCCCGAATTGCTCATGCAAACGAGTACATTTCAACTGATTTTATTGAGAAAAATCAAATTATAATCGTCAGGACAGGGGCAGTAATCAAAGAATACGCAGACGCAAAGGGTAGTATTTCCTTAATAGATATCTATTACCCAGGCGACATGATTGTGGACTATTCGGAGACTGAGGTTCATTACACCATACGGTTAAAATCAATAGAAACATCAAGCCTGTGTTATCTCAATACAAATGTATTTAATATTACCCCTCTTTATACTGAGTTTTTAACCATTCGTTTAAAAAATCTTGAAGAAAGTAATTCGTTTAAACAATTTCTTCTGGTACATAAAGATCCCATAAAAAGAGTCCTTCTTTTTATCTTGACCATAGTCAAGAAAAAGCATGCTTTTCTGTGTGATGATATTGAAATCAAAATAAACTTATCACGCAAGCAGATTGGCATCTATCTCGGTTTGGCTGAAGAAACAGTAATCAGGGCCTTACGCTATTTAAGTGATTTGGGGTTATTAAATGTTAATAGCAAGAATTTCATTATTCCGCAATACAAAAAATTAATTAATTTTTACACAATTAGCCAAAATGACAGTACAAAATCCCAAGAGGCTCACTAACAACCCAACCCCCAAGGGTTTCATAAATGCCCCCCCTCAACGGCATTAAAGAGCGACTCAATAAACCCAAAACCAAAAAAATAAGCGAAAATATAAGTGATATTATCCACTCTTTAAACCCAAAATACTTGTGATAAGTTTCTTATTGACCTAATATCTTTAAAAGAGCTTGCTTTTATTTTTTCAATTTGCTCCAGAAAGAGAAATAATTGATTGTTTAATGCTCGAAAAACACATGTAACATCAGAAGCTATTTTTATCTGGTACATAGTGTATGTTGTCGATGTTATTTATCTTGAGACGAAGAAATGCCGAGCGACTTTCTTCATCATAACGTTTAATTAACACAGTTGATTATGCTATGAATAATATTAATACGATAAACATACAAAAAATTATAACTGACTCAACATTGAATATGTTTTCAACAATGTTATCCATGGATCTGGAAACGCCTCATGATCACACCTGTGTCGAGCATCATAAATTTGAGTTAATGGGCCTTGTTGATTTAGATGGTGAGCTGATTAGTGGTTTAATTGTAATTGGGTTAACTGAAGAATTTGGAAGAATCATAACCGCTCGCATGCTGGATCAATCTATTTCTGACATCCAATCCACCCAGGAAATTCTGGACGTTTCAAAAGAGGTCTGTAACATCATAAGCGGCAATTTAAAATCCAGATTGTGTGATATGGGATTTACATGTCGAATTAATCCCCCATCAGTGGTAGAAAGCAAAGATTACAAATTAAATTCCGACGAATGGATGTATTCATTATGTCATCTGTTCCACTTTGAGGAACATCAGTTTTTTGTTCGAAGCTATTTTAAAGGCTCAGTAGACAATTTTTCCTAATCAGCCTACTGGGATCTCAAACAAATACGCGAGCATTCGTTTTCCCAAATTCTCGCAGGCAATCATGAGCATCACTGCCCATATTCCAATTGTTCGTTATCAGCGAATCAGCTTTACATAATATTTGATTTTATTCTCTACGTTGCTTCAAAAGCCAGTTTAAATCAGGCTCTACCAATAGGCGAGTCAACTGGCCAACCCATTTCATAGAACACACGATGGTGGTCAGCAGTGCTAAAGCAATTAAAAGCAACACATAAGACCAAGTCTCCTTCTGATACAAACCCGAATCGATTAGCCCCAGTAAAAAAAATACATGCAACAAATAGGGATACATCGTTCGCTGCCCCCACTCTGTAAAAAAGGTGCGTTGCGATGGCATCAGGACCAAGAAACTGAAACAAAAAGATAGCGAAATAATCATCCAAAAACAACGTAAAAAAAGCGCTTTGCTCACGGTCGTATGATAAATAAAAAAATAAGGATGAATGGGTTCAAATTGTTTTACATTATTAGGCGATATACTGAATACCAGATATATGAGACAACAAAAAATAATAAATGCCCCCACTTTGTACCATAAACTCCAGTCCCGCTCTTTGTATTGCGCTAATTTAAACCCCAAAACAAAGAATGGAAAATATAAAAAAGTAGTTCCCAAAGCAAATACATCACCCATTTTGCCACAAAAGCCGATGAGCAAGGCCACTATAACTGATATTAATAAAGGACATTTTATCTGCAAAAAATATGGAAGTACGGTTCTCCAAATAGCAAGAGACAGCAAATACCACAAAATATAAAAGGGTTCTATTATCAATAACTTGGTATTGTAATCTCGAGCGACATAGGAATAAATCAATTCAAAAATAATATAAGGCGCCATTAAATGGGTAAGAATTTTACCCATAGAGCGTTCCGTTAATTGTTTGTGACTGAATACACCTGAGATCAGAGTAAAACAAGGCATGGCTAGTAATTGCAAACACACATACAGATTTTGCGTCAACAAATATTTCTGCGTCAGTATTCCACTGCGATGGGGGGAAATAAAATGCAAGAGCACCACACAGAATATCAAAAAAAATTTTGCATTATCACATTTATAATTTCTTAGTGTTATTTCCGACATCAATGCTCCTGCTGACTGTTCTTTTAGTCATTAACCCTCAATCGATTTCTTTTGAAGAAATATCCTCCAATACGCTTTTGATCAACCGTTAACATAATCTGGCTTCACTGGTTTGTTCCGTTTGTTCTACAGCGTTCAAGGTTTCATCCAGTTGATTTACTGTACTGGTATTAAGCTTGATTGGCGAGAAGCTTTGGGTAAACAATGCAGCTATAACATAACCGATACCCAGCGTCCCTAATGCAAGCAATATATTAGCCATTAATTCTTTGTACCCCCTATGCTCGCTAAGAACCCCTTTACGCTGTTCGCGAATCTCATGAGTTGCCTGTTCTTTAAATTCGTTAATATCGATTATTCCCTCTTTATACATTTCCGAATAACTCATTAGTCTTTGAACTAATTGGCATGCAGCACCATAAGGCTTTTTTACCTCATCATCAAGTTCCAGAGGATAACGTTTATGAAACTCATCGCGCTTAATGACCAATTGTTTGACTAACCTATCAAACTGATGCAGTTGCAGTTCCCGCGCCTTCATTTGTTTGGATTTCAAATCCTGCTTTGTGACCTTATCGGATTGAGAGGAATCGGCCTGTACAGTACTCGTCGCCTGCTCCGAAGAAGCAGATCCACGGCTAGAGACAGGATCCGAAGTACACGTTACAGCAGACGGTCTTTTATGCTTTTGCCATGAACTTATTTTAGAAACCAAATGCCTCACTACTGATTCATTGACCTCAGAGCCATTAGTTTCTGCTCCAGCATTATCTTTATGGGATGCATTCGGTTGAGGCTCAGTAATTAATGCGTTTTTACCGTAAGGATTGGCGTTTATTTCCCTGACGGCTTCATCAGTGTTCAACTCATTTTTTGGTTCTGTTCGGGCAAATTCCTGCTTTTTTCTTTGCAGATGTTGGGCTATTTCTTTCTCTAGTTTAATGATTTTATTTTGTGCTGATGGATGCTTGGTAATATGCCTTAGTACTGAAGGGGTATCGGTATTAATTTGAGAATGATGCTGAATCAAGGAATTTAAATTATCCGAACTGTGACAATGTTTTAGTTCATGTTTCATTCTCTCAAGAGCTTGAAACAAAGAATTAAAAATTAACTCATCTATACGATTCATGAGTTTATTCAGATCTTTATTTATTTTTTGATCCGCTTGAATTAACTGAATATCGCGGTCAGATTTTAACTGAACCACATCATAGCGGAGAATTATCGATTTCAGCACATCCAGGCTGTGTGAATTTTTCAGTTCTTCTTTAATGCCTTCCAATTTTTTAAACACTGCATCAAACGTATTTTTATCTGCATTGTGTACCTTTGGCATAATACAACTCCCTTTATATTAATACATCGGTAGAAACAAAATCCCCTCTGAATCACACTCCAATATGCTTTGATGCAACACAGAAAGTTACTTCAAGCACATCAAATCAAGCAATCCAAGTCAAGAGAAAATTAATGCTTCCATCCAAGCATTATCCTATATTGATAATATTAAGTCAGATGTAGAGCTGATGATGCTTCAATTGTTCTTGATCCCTCATTCCGAAATACAATTTTAATTTAAAATTCACCAAAATATTCTTGACGTAGGATCTGGTTTTTGATCTATTACTACTTTTAATGATCTTTTAGGATGTTTTTTAGATAGCCTGTACGAGAAAGGCGTTTCTTCGTTTTACCAGAAACTGGCATTGAAGGTAATTCAACATCTTGGTTTACCCTGTCAAAGTCACAATCTAGATGCAACGAGTTTTCATTTAGATGGCAAGTATCCCCGAGATATAGACGCTCAAGCAATCACTTTATGCAAAGATATAGTCGCGACCACTGACCTTATTTAAACCAGGTGGTGCTCAATTTAATGAGCCTGACAAATGCCAAACTGTCTGTTCTGAAATTCAAACAAAGGCACAAACAAAGGCTCATGATCAAAATTTTTATTTCTTGCTATAAGTTACAAACTTATTTAAGATCTCTAGCCAGCACTGATCGTTCGCTCATTTTTGTATTCACTTGTTTTAGCACAAATAGATAATTAAGAAAGCACTCAGGTCGTTAATCGTGTCATCTCAGCCGGCGCTGAACTTGATACTACGTGAATATCTGGCAAGCGGGAATCTACTCCGGAGAGTCAATAGCGCCTCCGATTGGCTGACGTTATAGATTACCCCTGCAACATCGAAGTTTTTGTCAAATTTTTACGCGGCGGTAATGACACGATTGAAGATTGGTGTGAAATCTGAAATAACTGTCCCACCAAAAGGAAGAGTACATAAAAATGAGCGAACGCTCGGTTACATACTTGAAGACGAATTGGCTCTTGCAATCGCTGGTTACGCACCGCTACGTGCCCGGGCAAATGAAAACAAGATTACATATAGTAATAATTATTTAAATAACTACCCAACCTAGCCGGATGTTATCAGGGATTACGAGTCAGTAAAATTGAATTAAATAACCAATGAGAAAGAGGTTTTATATGGCAGCGACACAAGATAGCCTAATTGAAAAAATCTATAATGATCGTTATAAATTTGTTGATTTTTCAACGGTCAGATTTACCGCTATAACACAAGAGATAAAAAGATATATTTGTTCAAATTATTATCATAAGTTAATAGATTGCAAGACATATAATAATCCTTCAAACTCGCTCGAAACGGTTGAAGATATTATTATATTTTTACCGAACGATAAATTAGCTAGTATTGCAGCGGAATTTGATGATATTAAACAACCAATTATTTTGGAAACATCCAAAATGGCAGTCGTAAGTGTGTTTGAAATATCTGACGGTAAAATAGTTGATACAAATGTATTAGCTCTGAAAATAAAGACGTCTATTAATGAAGAATTTCGTCAAGTAATTTATATGGATGGAATAGGTAAACCGGATACGCCAAATAGATGGCCATCTGGTATTATCTTCTTTGTTCCATTGCGTGATATAAAACATTTTGAAGATCTTGTAAATGGAACAGAAAATTATATTTGCATGTCAAAGCAAATTGGATTTTCCATTATAATTGAAACTTCTGAACAGGAGTCTTTTAATAAATTAATCCGAAATTTAGATGTTAGAATATTGGACCAAACTAGCTTATTGAAACATTCATCAAAAATAAAAATAGATTTTATTATCCCAATAGATATTGGCTTTAAAATCTATGGAATTTTGTTAGCTAGCCCTTGGATTGAAATTAATTATTTCCCTTCCGAGGCCATTCTGTCTGATAATATTGCTCTTATAAATCATGCTAAACAAAGCGGGAATTTTATTCGTACTATTCTTATGGAAAAAAATGAAAATAAAGCAATTGAACAGTTGCGTGCAGACATTGAATTGCGTAATTGTACGCTACGTGTGTCAGTCCGATGTTTATATGGGCATAATATGCATAGAAAATTTGAGGAACTTATTCCTGTTATCGATGGTTATTGCTATATAACACCTTGGCAACTTGCTTGTATGATCGGAAGTAATAAAGTTCTGCACTATTATCTTGAGTTAGATCCAATACCAGAATCGGTTGATAAAAATGTACTTGAGATGATTGATTTGTTTATTGCAAGGCTTGATCAGTCTACAACGACATTCGAATTTTTTGCGGCACAAGATTCATCTTTGACTCTGGCGGCACAACAGATGCGATTATTATATTTATGCTTCGGACAGATATTCAGTGATATACTGCCACCAGGAGTTTCAAGTCAATTATTAAGTTCTATTATTGACGACGCAGAGCTTTTAAAGTCTCAATCTTCTGCAAAGCAGAACATCATTGGTTAAAAGATTTTTAATAAAAATCTACCTGTTTAAACTGCTATTCGCCAGGGCTTGTTCTGTTGGATATGGCAAAGTGCCGGTGACCTGACCGGCTTTTAAAACCAAAATCACATAGAAATACAAGCCTCGGTTAATAATAGTTTAAAGACATTCCTACTGAACGTTTATTAGGAGAAGGCATTCTTCCGCAACACATTAATAATGATCTTTTAGGGCGTTTTTTAGATAGCCCGTACGAGAAAGGCATTTCTTCGTTTTACCAGGAACTGGCATTGAAGGTGATTCAACATCTTGGTTTACCCTTAGAGTATACAATGACTGGAGATTAACGAATTCAGCCAGAAATTCATAACTGATTGATTTCCTTTGTTTTATTTTATGATTCTTATCATCGGTAATATTGTTTTAATTATTCCAAAAAACTGCAAGATATAAATAATCAAAACGATTAAAACCAAAAGGTTCAACAGACTCTTTATAGCACCTGGCATTGGAATGAATGCATTAATTATCCATAGACCCACACCAAAACAGATAATAAGTGCGATTAAATTCATCAGATCGTTCATAAATATCCTTATTACTTGTAATCTATGCAAATTATAGCACAAAAGAAACAATGTGATTCAAATACAGACAATGCGTTAAGCTTTATGTGCAAAATCCAGTAAGAGTCACATTAAAAGCAGATGCATTTTAGTGAAAACCGCATAAATGCCTTAGGCAAGTCATGGCATTTAGGGTAGCGGGAAAAATTGTCTTCAATCCCTGGGTTCTGTTAACACACTAGGCGTGTTGACAATTGCCAACACGCCTTATATTTATTGCACAAAAAAAGTCACCGATAGCTTTAGTGAATCCAGAGCGACATGCTGTACTGGATTTACTACGTTCACAACGACAATTTATTTGCTACGAATTAAAAAATCAGTCACAGAACCTGTGTCTAATCTTATTTTTTCTCTTTCAACAAATCACGGATTTCTGTCAAAAGAACCTCAGCGGGAGTCAATTTAGGCTCTTGGTTTTCTTCCTTTTTCCGTAACAAGTTGATAAATTTTACTGCTATAAAAATAGAAAATGCGATGAGGGTAAAATCGATGATGGTTTGTAAAAATGCTCCCCATTTAATCACCGCATGACCGACAGTCAGCGACTCACCAGCAATATTAATGCCGCCAATGATCAAACCAATGAATGGCATAATTATCCCATCAACCAGAGATGATATAATCTTACCAAAAGCGGCACCAATAACCACCGCAACGGCTAAATCAACCACATTGCCACGCATGGCAAATTCTTTAAACTCCTTTAGAAAACTCATTTTATTCTCCTCCTTGAATAGATGTTCCTTTTCTCCTAATCAGGAGATTTAAAGCTCTCATTATCCTGAACACAATGAAGGTTCTGTAAAACCAGACACCGTTCCGCGTTCAGGGGTTCTATTATTTCATTCAGAATGACGTTCGCAATTATATTGGCTATGAATCAGCTACCATTGCTCTGATTTCCTTTATTTTTGCATCCAGATCTTCAGGAACAACACCTCCGCCTTGAGCCATATCATCACGACCACCACCTTTGCCACAAAGATGTCTAACTAACATAGCGGCAGAAGGAGCTTTTCCTATAATGTTTTTGCTAACACCAGCGATTACATTCATTTTACTTTGATCTACTGCAAATAATACGATTATTGCAGACTCCAATGAAGATTTAAGTTGATCCAGAGTGGTGCGCATGGTTTGACTGTCCATGCCATCCAATCGTTTGATTAATAGATTAATCCCATTAATCTGTTCCACGTCACCAAGCATATCCGCACCTGATTTCTGCGCTTTTTCACTGAGCAATTTTGCAATTTCCTTTTCTTGCTTTTTACTGTCCTGAATTAATTGCGACACTTTCTCTGGCAAACTCCCAGTTGTGGTTTTTAACTGTGAAGCAAGGTCATTTAAAAGAGCCTGTTGTTCATTAACCCAGGTCAGAGCGAAACGGCCTGTAACCAGCTCAATACGTCGGACACCACTGGCAACTCCATATTCTGCAATAATCTTGAATAGCCCTATATCTCCTGTTCGACGCGCGTGCGTTCCGCCGCACAACTCTTTGGAAAACTCGCCCATAGATAAAACACGCACAGCTTCGGCATATTTTTCTCCAAACAAGGCGACAGCACCACTTCGTTTTGCCGTGTCTATGTCCATAACCTGAGTCACGACTTCATTGTTCGCCCGAATTTGATCGTTTACCAATAATTCAATTTGTTCAATTTGTAAAGGAGTCAA
Source organism: Legionella moravica DSM 19234 (assembly GCF_000423305.1). Lineage (GTDB taxonomy): Bacteria > Pseudomonadota > Gammaproteobacteria > Legionellales > Legionellaceae > Legionella > Legionella moravica. The sequence goes on from NZ_AUHS01000008.1 coordinate 92,240, forward strand.
AGCCTCAAAATGAGAAAAATCAAATCGCGCTCTTTCCGCATCAACTAATGATCCTTTTTGTTGAACATGTTGGCCAACAACTGTTTTTAAAGCGGCATGCAATAAATGAGTTGCCGTATGATTCAATCGTATTGCATCTCGTCGTTGCACATTAATCTGAGCATCAACTGCTTGGTTCAATGCCAAGACACCCGCCTCAACTTCGCCATAGTGCACTATAGCCTGTCCCACTTTCTGGGTATCATCGACACGAAATTTAAAATCTTTTCCACTCAAATAGCCTGTATCACCAACCTGACCACCGCTTTCAGCATAAAACGGCGTTCTATCCAAAACAACGGCTCCTTGAACACCGTGACTCAGGCTGTTCACCTCTGCCCCATCCTGAAGCAACGCAATAATGGTTCCCTTCATGGTTTCGTGTTCGTATCCATGAAATTCTGACTGATGATCCAGTTGAGTACTGGCATGATAATCTACGGTAAATTGACTCGCGGCCTGTGATTGTTCTCGTTGTTGTTGCATCAAGTGATTGAAGCCATCCATATCAACTTCCAAACCATGCTCACGCGCAATATCGGCAGTAAGATCTACAGGAAATCCATAGGTGTCATATAATTTAAATGCTACCTGACCTGACACTTGTTTACCCTTAATCGTCTGCATTTGTTCTTGCAATAGCCTTAATCCTTGTTCGAGAGTTCGAGCAAATTGATTTTCTTCCTGAAGCAGAATTTTTTCTATGTGTACCTTGGAGGTTACTAATTCGGGATAAGCGTCACCCATCACATCAATTAATGGCTGCACTAATTGAGAAAAAAACGGGGTCGGTAAACCCAGTTTATTACCATGACGAACCGCTCTGCGAATAATTCGTCTTAAGACATATCCTCGCCCTTCATTGCCGGGAACCACGCCATCGGCAATTAAAAAAGAACAGGAACGGATATGATCTGCAATCACTTTTAATGAAGTATGATTGATGTTGATATCAATACCCAATTTAGCAATGGCATGAATCAGGTATTGAAAACTATCAATTTCATAGTTGCTATGAACACCCTGCACAACTGCTGCCAGCCTCTCCAATCCCATGCCGGTGTCTACTGAAGGTTTCGGTAATGGATGCAGAATCCCGTCTTTATCCCGGTTAAACTGCATGAAGACCAGATTCCAGATCTCTATGTATCGGTCACCATCCTCCTCGGGACTTCCTGGTGGTCCACCAGCAATGTCTGGGCCGTGATCATAAAATATTTCCGTGCATGGGCCACAGGGTCCGGTATCACCCATAGACCAAAAATTATCTTTTTCTCCACAACGGGAAAACCGTTCGGCAGAAACACCCATTTCTTTTAACCAGATGTCTTCCGCCTCCTGATCATCCTTATAAACGGTAATCCACAAACGTTCTGCCGGTAATCGCAAAACTTGAGTTAAAAAATCCCAGGCAAATTTAATCGCTTCTCGTTTAAAGTAATCACCAAAACTAAAATTGCCTAACATTTCAAAAAAAGTATGATGACGCGCCGTGTAGCCTACGTTCTCCAAATCATTGTGTTTGCCGCCAGCCCGAACACAACGCTGCGCACTCACTGCTCGCTGATAGGCTCGGGTTTCAAGCCCTAAAAATAAATCTTTAAATTGCACCATTCCTGCATTGGTAAATAACAGCGTAGGATCATTAGCGGGTATTAATGAGCTTGACTCAACCAAGTGATGACCATGTTGTGCAAAATAATCAAAGAATGCCTTTCTAATTTCAGAACTTTTCATTTTCTACGACTTACCATTTAAGTTAATTGAATTATCTCTATTGAATCACGTTCATTTGACGCATGAAGACACCCTTTACTGTCGAAAAAGGACGCATCAAAAATTACTTTAACTCGTTTACGACCGTGGCAATAACATCCATCCCAAACCCACGATAAAGCAAAAAGCGTTTTAGTCTCTGTTGTTCGCTAAAATCCAAATCCGTACGTCCCTTACATTTTTTTTCCCAAACTGCCAGAGCATAAGTGCTCCAATTATCTCGCTCTTTAGCTAATTCAGAGTGTATGAGGTCCCGATCCACTCCTTTGCTTGCTAATTCCTGCATGATTTTTAATGGACCATATCCCTGACGAATTCGTAGACGTATAAACTCTTCTACAAAACGAACATCATTTTGTAAACCAAGTCGTTTGCAAGCATCCAGAGCATCATTAATTTCAGCTGAATCAAAATCCTTTTGTTCCAGCTTTTTATACAGTTCCATAGCACCATGTTCACGCCTGCTGAGCAGGCGTATGGCACTATCAAATGCTTTAGTCATCAATGCTCTCAAAACTGTCTTCAGTCGCAGTAGCTAACATCGGCAGATTTTTTTCTAACAATTCAGAACGAATTTGTTGCTCAAGAACAGCAGCAATCTGAGGATTATCCTTCAAATACAACCGGACATTCTCTTTGCCCTGACCAATTTTTTCTTGTTTATAGCTGTACCAGGCTCCTGATTTTTCAATCAGATTCAATTGAACACCCAGATTGATAATTTCACTTTCACGAGAGATACCTTCGTTGTATAAAATATCAAATTCAGTCATTTTAAAAGGCGGAGCAACTTTATTTTTAACTACTTTAACCCGTGTTTCACTGCCTAATATTTCTTCGCCTTTTTTAATTGAACCGATTCTTCGAATATCCAGACGAACCGAAGCATAAAACTTCAATGCATTACCGCCAGTTGTTGTTTCTGGGCTGCCGAACATGACGCCAATTTTCATACGAATCTGGTTAATAAAAATAACCAAAGTGTTAGAACGTTTAATGTTGGCTGTTAGTTTACGCAAAGCCTGCGACATTAATCGAGCCTGTAAACCGACATGTGCATCACCCATTTCACCTTCAATTTCAGCTTTCGGTGTCAAAGCAGCAACCGAGTCAATAATGACCACATCAACCGCTGCAGAGCGAACCAGCATATCGGTAATTTCCAAAGCCTGCTCTCCGGTATCCGGTTGAGAGACCAATAACTCATCCACGTTGACACCCAGTTTTTGCGCATAACTAGGATCTAATGCGTGCTCGGCATCAATAAACGCGGCAGTTCCGCCCATTTTTTGGCATTCAGCAATCACCTGAAGAGTTAACGTTGTTTTACCCGATGATTCCGGACCATAAATTTCAACGATACGCCCTTTAGGCAAACCACCAATTCCCAAGGCGATGTCCAAACCCAATGAGCCTGTTGAAATAGCTTCAATATCACGGGATACAGTACTGTCTCCCATACGCATTACAGAACCTTTGCCAAATTGACGTTCAATTTGCAACAAGGCGGCAGATAATGCTTTTTGTTTATTCTCTTCCATAATTCATTCCAAGTAGTAGTGTGCAAGGACAAAATTATCACACAGATATGTGCGGCCGGCAAACTGATTCATCATGTCCGTGCTGCTATTTCCTGCCAAGCGATAACTAAAAATTGAAACCGGTGCCAATTTGATAAATGAAAGGGTACTGAAGCCAGAATATTACTATTGATTCGGTTTAAGGTTTAATAAGAGAGAGAACGCCTAGCAAAGCCTGTCGACAAGCAGCTTCACGTATTTCATGCCGGGTTCCGGCAAACTGCATTTTCAAAGTTAATGGATTTGAATGATGCATCGCCCAGCCAAAACATACAGTTCCAACAGGCTTCTCAATACTGCCGCCATCCGGCCCGGCAATGCCAGTGACCGATAAAGCAACATGGCCAGCACTATGTCGCAAAGCGCCAACCGCCATAGAAGAAGCAACTTCCTCACTGACCGCGCCATACTGGACCAACAACTCTTCAGGAACAGCTAACAGTTCCTGTTTGGCCAAATTACTATAGGTAACAAAGCCTCGTTCAAACCACATTGAACTGCCGGGGATTTCAGTCAGATAAGCGGCGATTAAACCACCAGTACATGATTCAGCAGTAACCATCTGTCGTGCTGAGTTCTTTAAGTGAGAAGCAATTTCGTTAATTAATGCATTAAGGTCATTCATGTCTGAATCCTGCTAAAGAAAAAACCCCATAAATAGTTTATGGGGTTTCTTAAGGCACCAAAAAAGTTAAAACTCTTATTGGCTTTGACCTTCAGTAGCAGGTTGTGCAGTACCGGTGTCAGTTTTTCCTGCATCGTCACCTTTAGTTTGTGTTTGGTCAACAGTAGTATCTGTTTTACCATCAGTTGGTTTAGAAGCACCATTATCACCACAAGCAGTTAACAGTACTGCTAAAAATCCAGTTGCAGCTATCATAGCTAAACGATTCATTACCATTCTCCCTATTAGATTTAGATTTTATATAAAATCACTTTAATTCTAGCAAATATTCGCATTAAGTGAAGGACTTATCCTTAATCTATGAAAATTTATATTTTATTCATGGCGCATAATGCTCTGTTAAGGAGCAGAAATCTCTTTACTGACTTACAACCACAGTTTTGTTAAAATCGCGGCATTCTTATTTTGATACGCTTTCATGACCACATCACACACGCCAATGATGCAACAATATTTACGCATCAAATCAGACTACCCAGACATGCTGCTGTTTTACCGAATGGGTGATTTTTATGAGTTATTTTTTGATGATGCCAAACGAGCGGCTCACTTACTGGATCTTACCCTAACTCATAGAGGCCAATCTGCAGGAAAACCTATTCCTATGGCGGGACTTCCATATCATGCAGTCGAAGGCTATCTGGCCAGACTGTTAAAAAAAGGCGAATCAGTAGCCATATGCGAACAGGTTGGTGATCCAGCCACCAGTAAAGGCCCCGTAGAGAGGCAAGTGACACGAATTATTACACCCGGTACAGTAACCGATGAAGCGCTTCTGGATGCCAAGAAAGACAATCTGCTGTTAGCACTGCATCAGCACAAGCATAAAACAGGTTTGGCATGGGTAGACTTAAGCAGTGGCCGCTTTCATTTACTGGAATTAATTGAAGAATCGCACTTGAGTGCAGAACTTAATCGATTACAACCCGCCGAAATCCTCGTTGAGGAATCATCGAAACTATACGATTACTGCAGCGAATTTACAGTTAAAAGACGACCGGGTTGGGAATTCAGTTCTGATAGCGCACTGCAACAAGTACGTGAACAATTCTCGGTAACGGATCTGACTGCATTTGGCGAACAAGAACACCCTACCGCTTTAATTGCCGCAGGCGCTTTGCTCGCTTACTTAAAAACAACACAAAAGCAAGCCTTACCCCACCTTACCTCAATGATACTGGAACATTCCCACGATTATCTGCAACTTGACGCAGCCACACAAAAACACTTGGAGCTCATTGAGAATGTTCATGGTGGCAATAATCATACACTGTTGTCCGTTTTAGATCATACAGCCTGTTCCATGGGAAGCCGCTTGTTGAAAAGATGGCTTGGCCGACCTTTAAAGCAGCACAGCCTTATTCAATCCCGCCAACAGAGTATTAAAGAAATTATAAACGCAGAACAGATTGCCTTAATCCATCCTATTCTAAAGCACTGCTGTGATGTTGAGCGTATCGTATCCCGTATTGCGTTAAAATCGGCGCGTCCACGGGATTTGGTAGCCTTACGAAACACCTTGGCATTGCTTCCTGAACTGAAAGAAGCACTAAAAGACAACGAATCACCATTGATCAATCAATTAAAAATACAGATCAGCCCTTTACCCATACTGCACGAGTTATTGATTGCTGCGATAATAGATAATCCGCCCGTGTTAATTCGAGATGGAGGAGTGATTGCCCCAGGATTTGATGAAGAACTGGATGAATTGCAATCCTTAAGTACTCATGCAAACGAAAAATTAATTCATCTGGAGCAAGCGGAAAAACAGCGCACGGGTCTTTCCACACTAAAATTCGGATTTAATAATGTCCAGGGCTACTACATCGAACTCTCAAAAGCACAAGCAGAAAAAGCACCTACTGAGTACTTGAGAAAACAAACATTAAAAAATGTAGAACGCTACATTACTCCCGAGCTCAAAGTGTTTGAAGAAAAAGTTCTCACTGCCCAGGTCAAAGCTTTAGCCCGGGAAAAATGGCTCTATGACAATTTACTGGTAGAGATACAGGAATACCTTAACGAATTAACAACGCTTGCACAGGCGCTTGCTGAACTCGATGTTCTGTTCACTCTGGCAGAACGGGCGCAAAGTTTAAATTGGAACTGCCCTGAACTGGTAGAGGCCTCAGGGATCACCATTGAATCCGGTCGCCATCCCGTCATAGAACAGCTTGTTCCAGATCAGTATATTGCCAATAGCGTCTCACTCAATCCCAAGCACAATATGCTGCTCATCACCGGCCCGAACATGGGGGGCAAATCAACCTACATGCGCCAAACCGCATTAATCGTGCTGTTAGCGCACATTGGAAGTTTTGTACCCGCAGATAAGGCAATACTGGGACCTATTGACCGAATTTTTACACGTATCGGTTCAAGTGATGACCTGGCCTCAGGGCGCTCAACCTTTATGGTAGAAATGACTGAAACAGCTCATATTTTAAGACAGGCTACTCATGAAAGTCTGGTTCTTATTGATGAGATTGGGCGTGGAACCAGTACTTATGATGGTATGGCTTTGGCTTACGCATGCTGTGCATATCTTGCAACAACGCTGAAAGCATATACCCTGTTCTCAACTCATTATTTCGAATTGACCCGTTTACCAGAAGAATGGCCTTGCATACGCAATGTGCATTTGAAAGCTTCTCTGGACACAGGACGAATTATCTTTCTTTATAAAGTAGAAGAAGGCGCCACTGATCGCAGCTACGGACTGGAAGTAGCCGCTCTTGCCGGCATCCCCTCAGAGGTGCTCCACCTCGCTAATCATCATTTAAACCATATTCAGGAAAACAAACCACAATCAACCACGGCATCGCCAATCATCGTACCGAAACGATCACCTGTTTTAGACAAACTGGCACGCATTGATCCCGACAGATTGTCGGCGAGGGAAGCGCTGGATCTGATCTATCAATTAAAAGAACTAGAGGCAGTGGATGCGACATTTTAGTATTGCTGCCATATGAAAAAATTAGCATTTCTCATTCTTTTTATGATTTGTTTTCCCGTTTTGGCTGAGAACACCAAACCACCTGCGTTTAAAATAAATGGAGTTACAGGAAAGGTTCTTGCCAATGTGGAACAACGCTTAAAAGAACTGCAAGAAGTGAAACCTCTAAACGAACTTAACCCGGATGAGTTACAAATACAGATTATAAAAGCCCTACAACCTTATGGGTATTTCAAAGCTGAAGTCAATGTAGTGTCTCAAAGCAATCGGAACTTGATTATTACTATCCAACCAGGACCTCAGGTTCGTATTGCCTCAATTCATGTTGCGCTTCTGGGAGAAGGTCGTCAAAATCCTTTGCTGCTCAAAACTCTAAGGGAATTACCCATAAAAAAAGGGGATCCTTTATTTAGTGAACGCTACGATCAAGCAAAACAAAGCCTGTTGAATACGGCTGAAAATCTCGGTTATCTGCACGGCTCCTTCCAAAAATCAGAAGTCTTGATTGATGAACAAACGAATACTGCCCGAATTACCCTGATATTTGATACCGAATCGTTGTATTATTTTGGTCAGGTACAATTTGATCCGACCTACATCCGTCCTGAATTGCTTCATCGTTTTGTGCCATTTCAACCCGGCCAAGCTTATTCAACCGATCTTATCCTTAAATTAAACGATAATCTTTCAAACAGTGGGTACTTCAGTTCTGTATTGGTTAAACCTCAGATTAGTGAAAGTGAAACGGTACCAGTGCTTGTTCATTTGCAGCCTGTTTCAAAGTATTCCTATTCAATTGGAGCGGGATATGGCACAGATACGGGTGTTCGTGGACGGGCAGCGCTGCACGTCATTCCTGTTAATCGTAAAGGACATAAATTTAATGCGCTGGCTCAGGGTTCCTTTACCCAAAATGCTCTTCAAGCCCAGTATGTTGTTCCAGGATCAAATCCTGTGGCTGATCAATACAGCCTGACCGGTAACTTTTCCAATCTCAATTACAATACCGGCTACAGTAATGCCTTTCTTTTATCGCTTGGCCAATTACATAATGGAGAACATTTCCAGCGTTCATTGTCATTAAACGGGCTTTATGAAAGCTTTCATTATACATTGCAACCAACAACGAATCAGTTTCTTTTATATCCCAAAGCAACCTTTACTTTCACAAAAACAAAAGATCTATTATTCTCACCGTCTGGTTACAACATCAGTGTTAATGCCCTTGGCGCCAATAAACTCACACTCTCCAATCTTGATTTTGGTCAGCTAATATTAGATGCTAAAGCAGCACTCATGATAGATTCTATGCGATTACGTCTCTATGGACACACGATACAGGGAATCACCGCAACCCCAAATATTAATCAACTTCCTTTGTCCCTGGCAATGCTTCTGGGGGGAACAGACAATTTAAAAGCATATAGTTTTAACTCTATAGGTCCAGGGAGAATTAGTACTTATGCCGGTTTCGAAATTCAAAAAGAAACCTATAAAAACTGGTATCTGCTTGGTTTCTATGATGCCGGAAATGTCTACAATCCTGCACCCCGGACAATGTTATATGATGTGGGAGTAGGTTTAATGTGGGTATCGCCAATCGGCCCGATTAAAGTCGGCTTAGCTCAATCGGTCAACAATCAATTACAAAGATTAGGCACCAATCCTCGTTTAGTCATTAATATGGGGCCGGATTTATGATCCAATTTCTTAAAAAATTAGTGTATTTCTGCCTTATCCTGATCATCTGTTTGATTGCAGTACTCTCATTTTTCCTGACGACCACTCCTGGCTTATATACGGTAATCAGATTAAGTTCTTTATTTATGCCAGGAACCCTGAAAGTACATCACATTAAAGGGCGATTATTGAATCAATTTTCAATGGATCAATTGGATTATCATCACAACGCAACACACATCAAAATAAATCAGTTGCAGATCAAATGGCATCTAAGCTCATTGATTCACCCTCAAGTGCAATTGAAGGAATTAAAAGCGAAGTCTATAGAACTGAATGATGGTATCAACCTGGAGATGCTCACGATCACTGGCGCATTAATGCAACAGAAGATAACAATAGACTCACTCAAATTTAATTATCTTAAAGACACAGTTTATGGTCATATAAAGCTTGCTCTTGAGGCACCCTATGCCCTTTCAGGCTCCATCTCATTAAATCAAAACAACTCAAACCAGGCAGAGATTCATGGGACCCTAGGTTTTGGTGGAGACAGTACTCAATTGCGATGGACTGGAGAGATTCAAGGTCCTGCGTTATTGTCTGTCAGTGGAAGCCTGAACAACTTGTCAGAAATAGATCAGATCATTAAATGGCGCAATGGCTCATGGCCAGTATCTGAAGACAATCGGATTTACAGTCCAGAAGGAAGATTAAAAATTTCAGGAACGTTACCCGATATTAATATCGAGCTAAAATCCAAAGTGAACCAAAATCACCAAAATAATTGGCAGATTAACTCAACCATAAAAGGCACCCTACCGCTGAAATGGAACTTTAATGCCTCGATCTCTCAAACACAGTCTCCTGAATCTAAAGCAGAAGGAGTTCATTCAAATCTGAGCATTACAGGTGAACTTTACGATATCAACACAGGAGTTATGTCTCTTACCGTTGCACCCGGTCATTACCAAATGGCAAAAGACAGCCCTCTGCCAATTCTTAAATTTGCAGGAGGCACAGTAAACGTATCGCTGACTCCAAAGGCATTATCGGGTAAAGGAACGTTAAAAATTGATTCCAATACACAAATGAATCTGAAGTTTAATCTACCTGGGTTTAAACTGAATAATGGCATGCCTGATACACAACCTATATCCGCTGATCTCACCTTATTAGTGAATTCGTTTGATTTTTTAAAGTCGTTAAGCTCCGACATAACTAATCCCAAAGGACACTTATCTGCCTCACTAAAAGCAAAGGGAACGCTCAATAAACTACTGTTTGAAAGTACCCTTAAATTAACTAAAGCCAGTGTCTCCATTCCCAAATTAGGCCTTAATCTAAACCCTGTAGAAATCACAGTCCTGGCTAAAAAGAAAAAGTGGGAAGCCAATGGAACAATCCACTCGTCCAACAAAAAGCTTGTGCTCAAAGGACAAGGGGCTATTAGCCCCAAACCAGAGGGTGAGCTGAATCTGCAAGGCGCAGACTTCCCTATACTCAACACCAAAGAATATCAGATCAATATCTCACCACAGCTTAAATTATCCGCCTCACCAGATCATGTGGCTCTGGCAGGAACTGTCCTCATACCCTATGCCCAAATAAAACCCCAATCCTTTACCAATAGCCAGACTGTTTCTGATGACATTGTCTTTACAACCCAACAGGAAAAACAACCACCGGCGCCAATGAATACCAGCATAGACATTAAAGTCGAAATGGGGGAACAAGTTGAGCTAACGTTTAAGGGACTTCATGCTACCTTAGCAGGCGCAGTTAACTTGAAACAACTTCCACAAGGACCAATGACCGCCAATGGCGAATTGAACGTAACCCAGGGCGAATATAAAGCCTATGGGCAGGATTTAGCTATTGAACAGGGTGAACTCATTTTCACCGGTGGTCGACTGGATAATCCGGGTATTAATCTTAGAGCCGCAAAAAAAATCGATACGACATCGTCCTCAATCACTAGCTCAAACAAACTTTTTGATTTTAATAATAATAATTTGCAAAATGCGAACTTGCGCGGCAATATCAGCGTAGGAGTTGAGGTCACAGGCCGCTTGAACTCGCCTAAAATTCAGCTATTTTCTAATCCATCAATCCTGTCGCAAGCGGATATATTGTCCATGCTGGTTTTAGGCCGTCCTGCCAGTCAGGCCAACAAAGCAGGAGGACAATTATTATTAGCAGCCATCTCTTCTATGAATCTGGGGACAGGAACTAATGGAGCACAGCTCCTTGATCAATTAAAACAAAATCTGGGCTTTGATCTTAATGTACAAACCAATAGCAATTTTAATCTGGTTACCAATCAGGTCAGCGACAACACAGCTCTGGTCGTGGGTAAAGCCCTGTCCAAAAGGATGTATTTGAGTTATAACGTAGGTCTATCTCAAGCCGATCCTAATGTGTTAACACTTAAATATTTACTTAATAAATTTTTAAGTATCCAGGTGAGTAGCAGCGATGCGGGCAATGGCATAGATTTTTTATACACCTCAAATAAATAATTAATAATCTGAATTGCAGATATTTTAGTAAGGATTTTTTTATGAGCGATTATACTATTCCCTTGCGGTTAACACGCCTTCGCAGCAGCGCCATGTCACGTGCTCTGGTTAAAGAAACTCGTTTGCATCCTCAACAGTTTATTGCTCCCCTGTTCATTAGTGAGGAATTAACAGCACCGAAGGAAATCGCAGCCATGCCGGGTCAATTTCAATTGGATATCGATTCTTTGCCCAAGGAAATCGAACAGTTAAGTGACTTAGGCATTCCTGCTGTTTTACTTTTTGGAATCCCCAAAATAAAAGATGCATGCGGAAGCGAATCATTTAACGCAGAAGGTATCATTCAGAGAGCAATAAAAAAAATCCGTTCAGTGAACTCTGAAATACTAATCATTACTGACCTCTGCTTTTGTGAATACACAGATCACGGTCATTGTGGTGTTTTAAACGATAAAAAAATTGATAATGACAACACATTGCATTTATTAGGAAAACAGGCTGTCAGTCATGCCAATGCAGGTGCTGACTGGGTTGCACCCAGCGGTATGACTGATGGTATGGTAAGCGCCATCAGAACAGCATTGGATGAGGCAGGCTATAAACACATTCCTATTCTAAGCTACAGCGCCAAATACTGCTCCTGTCTTTACGGTCCTTTTAGAGAGGCAGCACAGGGAGCGCCACAATTTGGTGACCGCAAAGCGTATCAAATGGATCCGGCCAATAGCGATGAAGCGCTTAGAGAAACAGCCCTGGATCTGGAGGAAGGCGCTGATATGATTATGGTCAAACCGGCAGGATTCTATCTTGATATAATCTATAAGCTCAAACAGCATTTCACTGAAGTACCTCTGTGTGCCTATCAAGTCAGTGGCGAATATTCCATGATTAAAACAGCAGCACAAAACAACCTGATTAATGAAGAGCAGGCAATCATTGAAAGCTTAACAGCTATAAAGAGAGCAGGAGCGAACTTCATCATTTCTTATTTTGCCAAAGATATCGGCAGAATATTAAAGGAAATTTGATGAAGATCATGTCCGAATTATGGCATAACCGGACGAATAAAGCAGATTGCAGAGGTTAAGACTTGCCTCAGAGATTACAATCCCATATAGTTGAATGGATTGTTTTGTACCATCACTTATAATCTTTAATGGAGATATTAATGAATTTAATGCTTAAAAGTATATCGGCAATCGCTTTCAGTCTGAGTGCCGCAAGCGCTTTAGCAGTTCCAACGTATTTAACAACACACAACAACACTAATGTTGAATCCAATGCCTATGTTGCTGGAACAATTCCATCCCCTTACCCAACTCCAGCCAACTCCACTCGCCAGATATACTGGAATATGGTAAAAATGGCCTGTTTTGGACACACCACAAATGGTAAATGTTCTGCTCTTATAAAAATGGCGACAAACACATCAAGCCCTATTGATATCGGTTATGTAACTATGGAACTGGAAACTGGTGATATCACGCCTAAAGTTCTTTCAGCTAAAGGATATACTCTGACGGTTAATGGTCCAGGTGAAGCTACAATTACCAAAGATTAGTGATACTCCATAAGACCACCTTTTTATTTTAATCTGAACATTAAAATATCTAACGTGCCCGCCCAGGCGGGCAACCGAATTAAATTAAATTGTACGCGTCTATTCTTTAACATGTCTATGATGCATATCATTTTGTATACGGCCTATTACACTTTGTGAAATCTACCTTGCACCTAATGTAGATTGCAGGTTCATTCGCTCCAAACATTCCGTAACATGTTCACTCCACATGACTTGACACTCCAGAAAAACGGCTTTTAATTCTTCTGGCGCTTTTTCAAGCGTTTCTTCTGTTGAAATATTGGGTTCAAAGAAATTTATGCTGTTGATATACGAAGGATCGTTTAAAATCATCTTCATTTCTGCCCTACCGTTCAAATAAACTGAGATCATTTCATCAACAGAAAAACCTGGAATGATATTGGAATTTTCAATCAGAAAGGGAGACAGATTTTCTTTCATTAACAGGTACTGCAGAAGAATCATAGAATAAGTGCGGCCCACTCCGTCTGTGAAAGGATGATGCAGAACTGAATATTTTATGAAAGTAAATATGGCTTTAAGTTTATCCAATTCACTTTCAGCCCTGCTCAAAGAATCATTAAAATCATTGATCAGACGTTCAGTAACTTTGTTAAGAAACTCCTCATTCAATTTTACATCACGTGTTTCATAGTATATTGTGGTTCCATGTTCAATATACTCCATGCATTCTTTTGCGAGTTCTTCCGGCCCCCGATCAGCAAAAGTATCAATTATTTGCAACGCCCCATTTCCTATTACTATAACCAATCGTACCCCGGGAATTTGATACTGTTTCTCAAGTAACTTTAAATAGGTAATGGATTCAGTTAATCCTGATATTGAATCAAAATTTGCTGTCATGCCCCATACAGCATTGCCATTACGGAACTGCCCGGGTATTTGATCTATCATATTCTCAACGCCCTTAGTACACATTTCATGAAGTCTTTTAATAAAATCATTATTAAGAGGTGCTGGTGAATCGAGATTATCCAAAATAAAACAAAACCCTTCCGTTACATGTTTTAAATACCCAGGTTCTGATTGCTCAAAGTTAATCCAAGCTGGTTCATAGCCGTCACCCTCTATAACATCAACAACCAGTTCATCACTTTTATCTGTAGCTTTAAATAATCTAATGATTTCTTCAACATAGTGATCTCTAATTGAATCCAGGTGATGCATACTCAGATTTTGATTCTTGATAAATTCTTTAATTATCGATAATGGGACGAATTTCTTATTTCCAACTAACTTATGATACAGCTCTCTATATACAAAAGGGCGAATATCGTAACGGGATCTTTCAACAAAAAACCTCCAAAATTCCTGCTTGGGAAAACGGGCTAAAAACGATTGAAGATCAATGGGTGGTTCATTACTGGATTCTGCGTTCGGAAAAAAATTTAATCTGCTGAACATGATGACTCAATTTAAGCGGCTAATGTGTATTATATAGATTAAAAATGAGCATTTATCAATCATTGTGCGCATTAGGTAACTCCACACGTCATCTCGAGCTCAGCGAGGGATCTCAAGCAAAGGGCATGTACTAAATTAACAGAAAAGCTCGTGAACCATTATGTGGTTATGATCAAATAGCTGCATGAAAGATTGCGAACAAATCATAGAAAGACTTATAGCAAAGAGTACTGAATTAGAAAAGGTCACAATAAAGGGTCTAGACCCCCTATTTGTACCTGAGGTACCGTAATGTCGATATAGGCGTAAAATTATGACGTTATCAACGGGCGGCTGGAAATTTTCTAGCTGTGAGAAAACCTTATTTAAGACAATTAGACTTATAAAAAGTGTTCTCACAATATTTCTTGAATCGTTCTATTCACTTCATTTGATAGGCATTATTATCTATAAGTTTTTCAAGATTATCTAATTTTTCAGTGGAGTCAGTTTTATTAAAAAATACGTTTCTATTAATTACTACTGCGGCTAAATATAAAATTCCAAAACCTAAAATAGCAAGTCCAATATTTCCTAAAACTCGATTCCATCCTCTATGTTTATCTAATATTTTATGTGCATTCTTAATTTTATCTTTAGTTTGATTTTTAAAAGTAACATATGCTTCTTCTGTTGGATTGGGAAAATATGTTTGTGAGAGTTTAGTGAGATTTGTATAAAGCTGGTCTGCTTTGTCAGCTGCAGTAATATGCCCATAATTTCGTAATTTAGTAGCCTTTTTTGAAATAATACTTAATTGAGTATCGAACTCTTTTTGTTTCTTTTCCAACTTTAATGGAAACTCTATTTCCTTTTTATTATTAATTAATTCTTTCTGTACAATATTTTTGAGCAATTCATTATTAATTACGGTATTAGGAACCTCTTTAATAATGGATACTTGTCCTGAAATATCTTCACTTAATGGTGACTGTTCATGCCCTATTGAAATCAAAGTAGGTAATAAGTCATTTTGCTTGAGTTTATTTATTCCTGTAAGTAGTTTCTTAATATGCTCTTCTTTATTAGGACAAGATACATCATACACAACAAATTGAGTGTCAGCTGGAAACGGAACAGATAAATATCCAAGTATATCTCTAAAACCTTCAACTGAGCCAGAACCTGAAGTTGAAGTTGAAAGGCTGGTATAAGTACCGTCCCGTTCATTTTTCTCCCAGCTTATCATCCATATGATAAAGTCTATAATCTTTATATTCTGCGCCAATCATTATGCCAATTACGTTAATACTTTTTTTAGACATCAATTACACACTATTATCGGTCTGTTTTGTGGCTAATTATGCAACAAACGACATAATTAATAAACATTGATTAGCTATTTTTCAAATAACTAAACTTTGATATGTCAGAGAAGAGTATTTCTTATCAGAAAGATGGATTTTATTGCGTAAACACATATACCGGAATATATGTTGGAGTACGATCGAAAGATGTATAGTTTGTATTGTATTAGGCAGAGCTCTTTACCTGCAAAATTTTTATATAATTGGACCTATGAAAGATAGTTTAACTCAGAACGAACACTTTGGGGGGTTCTTCCACAGGACCCGCAGATCGGGGGAAAGGTGAGTAGAACGGCCAGATCACTCCGACCGCCCCCCCCCCTTCAGAACCAGACTTGCGGAACTACCGCATCCGGCTCCCGATAGATCAGTGCCCCACACATGTTCAGCGAGTAGGAAAGTTTTCCCAACTTTTGGAAATCCTATTGCTTTAAACATCAAATTGAAACGCAACCAACTCATTGAGTGACGCCTACCTTTCCGGTTTAGCCATTTGAAGATAATACGCATGCAATATTTTCTGAAAACATCTACTCTACGCTCGTTATCAGAGACGTTGTGGTAATTGATCCAGTCTTTCACGACGCGTATCTCTTTGTAAAGAATCAGCCCAATTTTCTCTCGCTGCTAATTCTCTATTATCTACATAGTGAAAAAGTTTATTTTCAAGTTTGACTAATTCTATCCCTTTGATATTTAACATTTTATCAGATGTAACTAAATCTGATTTGAGTAATCCTGACGACCATAATGAATTCACATCGGATTCTGTAATATTAAATTCAAATTTAGATGCGTATTGAGCAAAATCCCTACTACTTAATAACTGTATAGGAAATATATTGAAATTATTAACTATTAAAGCCTTTAATTCATCATATTTTTTTGCATAAACCCACTATAATTTCTTAATAAATTGAACGAGACTAAGTTCTATGGTGTGTATAAATTACTGAAACAAGTTCTAAATTAATATGCTGCCTTGCCTTCCATAATTCAAAGTTAGACTGCATCTGCATCCAACTTTCAGGAGTTCTTCCAAAAGCTTTACTTAATCTTAATGCCATTTCAGGGGAAATATCTGCCTCTCCTTTAATAAGCCTAGAAAAAGTTGAAGGACTAACATTTAGCTTAAAAGCAGCAGTTCTTAAGCTTATATTAAGTGGTTCAATATACGTTTCCTTAATAAATTCTCCAGGATGGGGTGGGTTATACATAGTCATTAGAGATAATCCTCATAGTTAACGATATAAGCATCGCCATCATCAAACTCAAAAGTGATGCGCCAATTACCATTTACAACTATTGACCAACAATCCTTTTTTTGTCCTTTTAACTGATGAAGGTTATATCCTGGCAAATCCATATCTTCAATATTTGTTGCGGTATCTAGTGCAGCTAATTGTAGCCTTAATTTCTTTTCATGTTTAGATTGAATACCAGAGCAATCCCCTCTTTCGAAGAATTTTTTAAGACCTTTATGTTTAAATGATTTAATCATTATTAATTGTAGCGCGTTGCGCACTACAAATCAAATTATCGAAGTAAATAAAATGTTTTTTTTGCATGGTTTAAAATTTCTCATATAATTCACTTAGAGGATGATAAATATATTAGGAATAACATGCCCCTTACAACATGCAAAGCCGACTTATCGGAGACAAAAAATGACCAGGTTTGATGGTGGATGTTTGTGTAACGCCACTACCTATATCGCTAAAGGTGAACCATATAACCCGCATTTATGCTCATGCACTATGTGCCCAAAATCATCAGGTGCACCAACAGTTGTCTGGGTTGAGTTTCCGTTAGAGGGCTTTGAATGGACAGGAAATAATCCTGCTTTATACCAATCTTCTGAAGTTAGTCAACAATGTTTCTGTCAAAATTGTGGTGGTTTACTGGCGACTCTTAACAAAGGCTATTCAAACATCTGTATTACTATTGCTTCGTTAAACAACCCCAATCAGATCATTCCGAATGAACAGCATAGTTATAAGGAAAGTGCGCCTGACTGGTGGATGGTTCATATTGTGAAGCAAAATTCGTTAGCTTAAGTCGGCTGGCTGTTCCATTGCTACCCCAAGCCCGAGTCACTAAGAGGCCAGAAATGAATAATACAGAATTATTAAAAAACATATGGGAGGCTATTTATGATCCCAATACAAATGTCTCTGAAATTATAGAAAAATTTTTTCATGAAAACTATGAGCAATGTATTAATGGTATTGTCATGAATAGAACTCAATATATTCAACATGTGATTGAACAAAGGAAAAATATGACTATTGATTCCATTGATTACAAACATATCCTAGAGAAGGATAATGAGCTTTTTGCATTGTATTATCCTAATGGGAAGAATAAAGATAATCTTCCTCTTGAAGCAGAAGTGATTGCTTATTTTTGTTTTTCAAGGCAGCAAATATTAAAAATACATGGTCAAGTCCGGATTATTCAGGGTGACTATGCTGACGTTGATATGAAGTCTTAATGATCTGAAGAGCTTATAATTACCGTATCATCTTCATTGCTCTTGGTTTTGTATAGAGAATAAAATGAACTGCAGATTAGATTGGCGAAGATATATTGAAACGCTTTGATAGTTAATATATTTAATAAATGATTGCCAGTTTGGGCTGGATATGCGGGAAAGCCCTACCATTGAATACTTTAAATATTATCATTAAGAAAGGTCTGATTATCACGATAATCAGGCTTAATCTGCCTTTCTAGCTTGCAACAAAATACCCTACTCTCTAAACATAAAAATATCTGTTGAACGGTGTAATCCTCCCTGATTTTTACCCATTTTTGCTAGGCCTGATCGTATTAAATTGTTAATTAGTCCCCAACTTTAGCCGAAAGACCTCGTCTTTTAATTCAATCGTATCTCCTGCAACCATCTTCTTTCTTTTTTGTTTTTCTATTACCCCGTTTACTAATACAACACCCGAGGCTATCAAATCCTTAGCTTCTGCTCCACTCGAGGCGATCCCTTCAAATTTAAGAATTTTAAAAAGTTCAACATGTTCTTTATTAATGAAAATATCTTTCATATTATTTATTACTCCAGTAATTATGAGTTGTCACAATTTTTGCTTTTTAGGGAAGCAATATAAAGGGCTTCAATTTCAGTCCTTGCCCATGGTGTTTTGCGCAGGAATTTAAGGCTTGATTTGATGCTGGGGTTCGAAGAAAAGCAATTAATCTTGACTCTTTCCCCCAAGCCTTCCCAGCCATAACAAATCAATAAACTATTCAAGATAGCCTCTAGGGTAATACCGTGTAGAGGATCATTAGAAGTTCTTTCCATTAACTATACCTTTTTACACATTCTGTATTTAGTCTAGACCGATCTAAACTCTACCACTTCAAATACTATTAATTGGACTTAGCAGGCCGTTTGAGCCAATAACAGCTCTGCCGCCCTCTAAGATAAAATATATTGAATTCCATGATCATGAGCTAAACGCAGTAGTTTAAGATTGGCTCCTTTAGGATGCACCTCTCCTCTTTCCCATTTTTGATAGGTAGATGGAGTAACATTCAATATTTTAGCCATTACAGCTTGGCTAACTTTTTCCTTAACTCGCATTTTCTTTATTTCTTGTGCCTCAAGCTCTTTAACTTCACTTAAGTTAAGCATTTCTATATCTTTAATAGTAATTGCATCCAACTGAAGATCTTTGGCTGTTTCTAGCATAGCATCAATAATTTTACTCATTCTCAACCTCCACTAATGCCCCCTCCTTTATCAGCTTATTAATTTCCTCATCAGAATAAGCTAATAATGATTTAGCAATAATTTTAAAAGCTTTTTCTTCATTAAAAGAAATATTACTTTTAGCATTCTTCTCAAACCCAAAAACAAAAAAACAATGTTTTCCTTTTTTAAAAGCGACGATAGTTCTTGTACTGCCACTCTTCCCTCTGCCTTTATTGGCAACACGCTTTTTTATTACACCACCACCATAATTAGCCTCGTAAATTTCAATAGCAATTTCTTCAGCAGCGATATTAAGCGATTCATCACTAACTTGATTTTTTATAGCCCACTTGGCAAATAGTTTAGTTTTTATTATTTTCATTGAAATGCCTTGCATAGTAAATATTACTATAGCAAATTTTACTATACTGCGCAATTATAAATTAAAATAAACGGGGGTTTGTTTATTCCCTTCTGTCCCACAAATTTCTAACAGTAAATTAAGCAAAATTGAGCAAATAAACTTGATAAATAAATCAAAGTTAAATTATTACTAATAACAACGAGTTTCTTAACTAAAAGGGATAATATGCTAATTGGATATGTTCGTGTATCAACTGATGATCAAAATTTAAACTTGCAATACGATGAGCTAAAAAACAGGTTGTACTAAAATTTATGATGACAAAATTTCCGGCAGCAAAATAGCAAGACCAGGCCTAGATCAAGCGATCGAGTTTGCCCGAAATGGTGATATTATTGTTGTTTGGAGATTAGATAGACTCAGTCGCTCACTAAAAGACCTTATCGATGTTGTCTCCTTCCTTGAACTAAAAGGTATAGGCTTAAAAAGCATCCACGAGTTTATTGATACAACCTCAAGTTCCGAAAGGTTAATTTTTCATATATTTGGCGCATTAGCTGAATTCGAGAAAAACATTATTCGTGAACGCACTCATGCTGGTCTTAAAGCAGCAAGAGGGAGAGGCAAAATTGGTGGCAGACCAAGAAAACTAAATAATGACAAAGTAAAACTAGCTAACAACCTCTATAATGAAACGAAAATGAGCATTAATCAGATATGTGAGCTGCTAGATGTATCAAAGCCCACTCTTTATAAATATTTAGCAAAATAAAGTTAGTAGGAAACTTAATGGAAATAAAACAAATAATTAATTGGCTGGATATGTATAAAGGGCTAATAAGCCAAGTTGTTATACCTATACTTGCTCTAATTTTTGGAATAATTTTTAGAGATAAAATTAAATCATTTGGAAATTATGTGAAATCCCGTGTTTTTAATAAGCAAAAAGCGGGAAATGATATTATTGCTAATTCATCTCATAATCAAAATATTCAAAACCAAAGTCCTAATTCACCCGTTGTTTATGGTAACTACAGCCACAATTCCAGTGTAGATACTGAAGCTGTAAAAATGATGGCTTGCGGATATATTAACTTAACATTTCCTCATATTGAAAAAGCCTTAAATAAAAGAAAAACTAATGCCCTTCATTTTCTTGAAGTTTTAGATAATGAACTAAAAGACCAACCTCTTGAACGATTTGCAGAAGCAAGCGTCCAAGTAGCATTAAAATATGCCATAGATGGCGCCTCATCTACAGATGAGGTTGATATCCATAAAACGCTTTCACACTTACTAAGAGAGAGAGTTTCAAAGTCAAATTCAAACTTGGTAGATTTGACAATAAACGAAGCAATTGCCACTACCTCAAAGATTAATTTAAATTTAATCAAATTACTTGGTTTTTCATTTCTGTTTAGTAGAACTAAACTAACGAAAATTACAACACTAGCTTCAGTTTACGACCATTTAAAAATGGTTATCAAAGAGTTTTCTTCTCTCGAAGTTTCAGACTCTCAATTTGAATATTTAGAATCTATTTCTTGCGGAAAAACTAATACAATAGGTGCAAATACCACTCTAAGCAATAATATTAAAAGCTTCTACCCTCAAGTTTTTACAAAAAAAATCTCTGCTGAAGAAATGAATACTATACAACTTGATGAACATCTTAAAAATTTAATTCTCATCAATAACAATAACCAATACAGCTTAATCCCAGCCTTAGGGATATATATTTTTGAAGATGTACAGATTTTTAATACAAAAAATAAAGAACCGATAATCTTAAGCGAAAATGAAAAAGAACAAATAAAAAAAGTATTCGTGCAATTTCAACTTAGTAACGAAGAAGTTAGAGGCCTGATATTAGAGGCCATCCCAGATTACCAAAAAATTGAAGACTTATGGAATAAAAATAATTTCCCTAACTTTATACTAAACACTCAGGGAATTGCACTAGGAAGAGCATACCTAGAACAATCTCAATTTGGGAAATATGATATTAACATATGGATAAAATAGATCATGAAGCTCAAGTTAATAATATGAGAAAAAATTAATATCCCTTATGGGGTTCGGAAAATCTGGTGAAAGACAGGTATTACGAACTTTGATTTATAGAAAGAAATTAGGAACTGGTTTCATTTGTAAAATAGCACTACTACTCTATCTTTTTGAACCGTCCACAAAACCATCTTTTTACGAACCGCCACTGATAATAATTTGCAGAATCGTTTATTCATCCTATAATGCCCACTTCAATAATTATGGAATAAATAATGAACAAAAAAATATGCCTCTTGTTCTCTGCGATTACCCTGATCTCAATAAATCAAAATACTAACAGTGCTTATCTGCCTTGTTCAATGCAACCCCAAAAACTCAAAGAACGCTCTTTAGAATTAAAGAAGCTTGCAGATCAAGATCAAGAAGACCGAAAAGCCTCAAATATACCACCAGAAGAATGGTCAAAAATATCAAAAAGAGATGCAAAACGAAGAAAGCGCGTTGGTGAGATTTTTGGTGAAGGTTGTTTTCATGTCGGACAGGATTACGATCATGCAGCATTAATTTATCAACATGGTGATACTCCCGATCATTTTTATCAAGCATTTATATGGGCTTTAAAAGCCTCGGAACTTGGCGTCGTTGATGCAAAACAATTCTCTGCCCTAGCCATTGATCGATACCTTAACAGCATAGGCAAAAAACAATTATTCGGTAGCCAGGCAATGAAATTTAATGGGTGTTTTTGTATGGTACCTGTTGAGCCCACATTCCCAGATGCCACTCGACAAAACTATGCAGGGTTTAGTCTTATAGATAAATATAATTGGATAGCTTCTTTAAATGAAAATAAAAACTGTTCAAATACAGAATGTGATTTAAATTTATTAGACAGTCCTCAAGGTACAATCCCAGGTTTTTGGTAATTAACTTACTAAAATGAAATTGGCCGTGTTACATGTTGCCAATTGTAAGTGCTTGTTATTATTTAGTGTCCCGCCAATGTCCCTTGCTAAGTATTGTTTATCGAGCTTGATTGCCAAAACCCTTAGTGCGCTTGGCTCCCCTTAGTAAGTATATTCCGAACTCAAAGACGGGAGGAAGTGGTTAATTTTGGCCAATGTTATTCGTCAAGTACGATGCTTTCTAACTCACCAAAATTACTTATCAACTGACTGGGCTTTGCTTGTTTGAGTCTGTCACTTGAATTAAATCCCCAACTAACAGCGATTGAGTTTATTTTGACTGCCTGAGCTGCCTCAACATCTCTCACTTCGTCACCTACGTAATAAGTCTCTGTAGGATTGAAAGCTTTTTGTTTGATAAGTTTATTTAAACATCGTTTTTTTCCAAATAATGGTTTATTGCAATAAATAAAATCAAACAGGTTAAGAATATGATGCTTTCTTAAAACAAATTCTATTGCTTCATGTGAATTACTACTTATCAGTCCAATTTTATGGTTTAAGCTGAGTTGCTTTAAAATCATTGGCCACTCTGGAAAAATATTAATTTCATCAGCACGTTCATGAGTTATTTTTCGAAGTTTTCTAACAAATAGCGCTACCCGCCAAAACGGCACTTCCAAATATATCAGCACTTCACGCGCATGCATATCTTTTAAAGTAAGTAATTCAGCCGTGCATAATTGCTTGCAGCCAAGATATTCTGCATGATTCATCAGAATACTACATGCTAAAGAAAAACTATCGGCTATTGTGCCATCAAAATCAAAAATGTAATTGGCCATCTACTTCACTTCATCGTCAAGATTTAGGTTTACCACTATAATTTCAGTGGCTTTCTCAGCATTTATTTCTGCCGTATTAATTTTAAGCTCAAACTCATCTATACATTTAAAGGCAGGTAATATGTTTCTTGGATTTATTGAGCTTTACCGAATTACATAATACCTAAATAAGCCAAAATTTATCTGCTTTAACAAATTTTATTTTATTGTTAATAATCAAAAGATTGTGATTCTTTGATAGAGTTAGTAAGATCCAAAGATACATTAAACATTATCCCTTCGATAGCCGCTTTAACCCATAGTGGCACTGGACTACCTATCATAAGTCCTTTATGGAATTAACCCCAGGCTCATGAATTTATTGAACAATACTTAGAGCAAATATGAATAAAATTAAGCTTCCAGATGTACAAGATAAATTTATGTGGGATATATGGATGTCGATGTATCATCTACCTATCCTTACTGTTGCAGATGAATTAGCTTTGTTTGAGCATTTAATAAATGGGAGCTTAAGTCTAATAGAATTAGCTGAAGAACTACATTTAAGTTGTAGATCGATTGAAATATTAGCTAAACCATTAGTCTGCTTTGGTTTACTTCATCAAAATAATAATAAGTTTAGTCTAACTTCAACAGCTAAAGCCTACCTGCTTCCAGAAAGCCCCTTTTACTGGGGATCAATATTTGAAGCACAACGAAAACGAGATGAACACAAGAAAATTATTGAAGCGATAAGAGCAGGCTCAAATCAATTACATTTTGAGGGAAAAACATTCACTGATATGTGGAAGGATGGTTCAATTACATCAGAAGCAGCAAGTAATTTTACAAAAAAAATGCATGCTACAATTTTGGCACCATCCGTAGGAGCTATTAAGAGTGGTTTGTTTAAATCCACAAAAAGACTTTTAGATGTCGGTGGCGGTTCTGGTTGTTTTAGCATCACATTTATTCAAGAGTACCCTGAAAGTGAAGCCGCAGTTTTTGAACTTCCTGCTGTTTGCGATGAAACCAAAAAATATATATCAGAATCTAAATTATTAGAGAAAATTGCCATTCATCCCGGTAATTTTTTCAATGAAGAACACTGGCCTACTGGTTTTGACGGAATATTATTAAGCCAAATCGTGCACGATTGGCCATTAGAGTACTGTAAGAACATTCTCAAGCATGCATACAATTCAATGCTGCCAGGTGCAAAAATTTACATACACGAAATGTTATTAGATGATGATAAAATATCGCCACTAACTACAGCATGCTTTGACTTATTAATGTTTATAAATCACAAATCGCAGCAATTCACAAAAAATGAATTATTTGACCTATTAAAAACTATTGGTTTCAAAGATCCAAAGATGAAAAAAACATTTGGATACTACTCTGTCATTACAGCAGTAAAATAAATGAGAGATCTAGATATCCTATTTTGGAGATGACTAAACAGTCTTACTTTTTCGACTGCCACTCCATGGTCTGAACCATAATTTCTGGATGGCTCGCAAGAGGCTTTTCTTCCCCATTAAAAACAAAGCCATGTTTCTCATAAAATCTATAAGCCCTTAAATTTTTAAGTGAGACATCTAGAAAAATCTTTTTAAATCCTTTTTTAATTGAATCAAACTTCACTGTATTTACTAAGTATTCTGCAACACCCAATCCACGCGACTTTGGTTCAACCCACATTGCAATCAAATTATATCGATCTCTTTGATCCACTCCAGAGCCAATCATTCCTATCGTTTGATCACCTTTAAATGCCAGCCAAAATTTTGGGTGAGTTTTTGCTGATGCTCTTTCCTTCCACTGTTCGTCACTATCAGTGATAGCTGTTTGGTAACTTACACCAAATGCGGTCGGGGTATCACGTAGTGCTGCCAATCGAGTTTCTTTTAATATTAGCCAATCTGATTCTTCAGTTGCTCGGATATTCATGATCAATTTTTTTATCTGTACTTAAATATGTTCACATAATATCACTGAAACAAAATTTTTTTATTAACGTAAAAGAATAAAATTTAATCACTTATTTAGAACAATTCAAATACATCCTCTTATATGCAAAAGAGGACGTCATCAATCTCTATAAGGGTTTTAAACAACGTCACATTTTTGTTTTTGCAAATACATCCTTATTTATATAAAATATTAATAAATAAGGGTGTATTACGAGAAAATAATGGCACGAGAAGGAAAAGCAAAAGTTTTAACGGAAAACGAATTTAAATTGCTTCTGTTAGTCGCTAAAGAAGGGAAATTTGCTACACGAAACCTGGCCATTATTTATTGTTCTTTTGGTTTGGGTTTGCGAGCGAAAGAAATTGCCTCCCTAACTATTGCAGATGTAACCAATTCACAGTACCAGTTATTAGATGAACTGAGTTTAAAGCGATCCATGACGAAAGGAGACAAACAAAGGCATGTTTATCTCACTCATAAAAAAATACGTGATATTTTGCAAGCCCATGTAAATGGGTTGAAGAGTGTGCCTCGGCATAAGCCCTTATTTCAAACGCAACGTAAAAGTCGATTCACCGCCAATACATTACAAAAATGGTTCCGAGCATTGTACGATAAAGCAGGTATTATCGGTGCCAGTTCTCATTCAGGTAGGCGCACCTTCATCACTCGCCTCATTGAACAGGGTGCTGATATTAAAGCTGTATCACGCCTTGCAGGACACGCTAATATTGTCACAACGGCTATTTATGTAGAAGATAATCCTGAGCGATTAAAAAGAATCGCTAACCTGGCGCTCTTCTAATGAACGCATGGTTTATAACTCTTTCATACTTGCATCTAATCGATTGGACATATGATGAATACTATCACTCGGCTCGTTTTGAAAAAGAATCGAGGCATCATCTTAACTAATGATCGCAGCTAATATCATTCGCTACAGAGCTAATGTTGATAATTAATTTATAGAACGAACGAATAATTTAATATGTAGTAGCTCAGACTTACTCTCTAATAATTATATACTTACCGTATTCGAATCGGAGAGAATAGCAAGGAACTTTAAAATCTAATATCGACTGAAAATTATTTTCGTAATCAAAATCCGCTCCAAGAACAAGAGCTTTAAGTGAATTTTGATAGTTAACTAATAATTCATCTTCATTTTCCGTAAGCAATAGCCATCGGTACTCATCTTCATAAGACCAACATATGTTTTTTTTAAAAAACACATCCTTTATATATGGGTAACAAAATTCATTAAATATTTTTGGATTCTCTAAATATGTTTTTAAATTACTTCTATTTACCTCAGCTGATAGATGTGGAGTATAGTCCTCGTACTCTACTTTTTTACTAAGAAACTGATCAGACCTTCCTTTTTTAATTTGTTCATTTAAAATTTCTTTATCAAAAATGAGGCATACTCCAGCATGATTATCCCCATAATGAGCCCACATTGAAGGTATTGAAAAATATGAATTTTTTAAACCATGAATATAACTAAATATTTCATTTTCATTTTCTAGTTTGCATCGAGTAGTACAAAATAATTTTATTCTTTGACCCAATATTTTTTTTGCTTCATCCCTATCAAATACATAATCTTTAGCATTAGTACTACAATCATCCTCAAACCATGATAGTTTGTTTTCATAAGGATCATTGACGCTCAATGCATTCCCTAATTTAATAGTTTGATTAGGTAAAATGGATTTTATGGCAATTTGCGCTTTTGTATAATGTGCAACATAATCCGTTGTATATAACTCATTAATTTTTAAATTTATTCCCATTTTCTTCCTACTAACATCAGAGCCACAATCACCCTCTTGCTCTACCCCAAGCTATAAATGAATTATAGACTAGAGGTTTTCTTTTTTATTCCAGTGTACATATTATGTCTTAATTTGATCAAACCTCGACTGTCCAATCAATAATCTATTTTTGACTATACTAGAATAATGGGTATATTTTTACGGAGAAAAAGTTGATATGTCCAAGTTGCGGTTACAAACGTAAGCTAGATGAAATGGCACCGGAGTGGCAATGCCCTAACTGCCAGGTGGCTTATAATAAAGTAGCACATGATAGAACATTACCTCAACCTAAAAAAAGGCATCCAAATCCAATAATACAATTTTTTTCTTGGTTTTTTTCCAAATCTCGATTGGTGTTCATTGCAATATGCAGAATGATATTTCACAAATATATTTATTTACCTAAGCAACATCATAAAATTACTCCTAAATCGTCTGAAACAAATAATCACCGGAATATTCAGGTCAAGACAACGGAAAAAAATAGTCAGCAACGAACTAAATTTCCTGAGAGCCATCAAACTCTGTTATCAGAGGAACAGCAGCAACAAATAAATGAGAGATGGGAATTGCTCGGTGGAAAAGAAGCTCTCTGTCCCTCGTGTCATATAGCACTATCCAAATTTCCAATAAGAAAAACAAAATGTAAGTCTTGTAGTAAAAATATTTATAGAGGTAGTAATCCTCTGACAAACGAATACATACTTTTTAGTGATAATCAGGAGCAAATTTATACTGAGTTACTATGGATGTCTGACGGAACATGGCAAAACTGGTTTGATAATTTTGATGAAATAAACATTATTCGGAATCATCTCTCTCGGGTATATGGAAGTACAGATCCCAATAAAATTCCCTTTAAAGATATTATCTGGGCTAAAATTCAAAAAAATCTTGGATTTTGGGCGCAGAATGGGCAATGGTATTCATATGTTCGGGAATTAGAAGCTGGTATTCGATTTTTAAATGAAGAACATAATATTAAAGCAGCTCTACCATTAATATATCAATTTATTTATCTAGCATATAATGTAGATATATTGTCAGGTACTGATATGGAGCAGTATATTGATTTTCCTAAAAAGATTGGAAGCCCACAAATTTATTTAATTGAAAACTTCATAAAGGAGCTTGAGAATATTGATGATTTTGATAATTGGTATATTGATTTTATAACTGCATCCGGCTACCCCAAAATATTTGGTGGAACCGCCCAAAAAGCTCTAAATCAATATAAAAATGAAAAAAAGGAATATTATGAGGAGCTTTCCAAAACTGGCCATTTTATTACCTTAGATCAAAAGTTTTTGAACCGGCTAAAATCTTCCTAACTGGAATATGAAATCCCAATATCGTCAATATGATAGAGAATATTATGGATAAGATTAAAAAATATCGTCGAGTTGCTTTGCTCTGTTGTCATTTCTCACGAAATTATGCGTATTATAAGGCAGGATGGGAAAAGATAAATGATTCTAAATTTAACAATAAATTCTGGATAACCGTACAAAACAATTTTCTCGATATTGCTGTAATGGAGTGGATGAAGCTGTTTGGAAGTTACTCCGAGCATCATCATTGGAAAAACATTCTTTCAGATATAGAGAAGTTTAAAATTGATATGCTGAAATACTGTGGACTAAATGAAGATGAGTTTGACCGCCTGCACAATGAGATAAAAAAATATCGAGATGAATTTGTAGCACATCTGGATTCTAAAGAAACAATGAAGATTCCAATAATGACTAAAGCATTTAAAGCTACAAAATTTTACTATAGGCATATTTATGAACAATTACCTAAAGAATCAAGTATAGGTTTACCATCAAATCTACAAGAACATTATAACCTATCTTATAGTGACGCCGAGAAATATTATAATGTCCAGTAATAAGTAATAGACCTAATTTTTTAAATCTTATCTATCCCAAATTGTTGAATTTTGTCATATTGGCAATTGAGTAAAATCAAAGGGAAAATTCCTTAGATTATTTTCGATAATAAATGTTTGAGATAGATAAGGTACGTTATCTAGCCCAAATGAATTTCGTCTGAAAAATGTTCGTTTTTTTGAGACTCAGGGCTATTGAAAAAATTAATCGTGTAAATGATAAAAAATTTGGATGATTCAACGATGTTTTCATACATGACATGCAGGAACTTGCCTCTGGTTTGACGTTATTGATTCATGTATAATCATTTAAACCATATTTAAAACATCACGAGCAATAGTCATTATGCCAAGAGCTGCATCCTCTTCAAAACCTGCCGACATTCGTGTTACCAGGCGAGTGTACCATCCCCGCTGTGAATTCCGAACGCGCTTTACCTCTGAAATCAGTATGAACGTTAAAGGAACACAACCCTCCGGTTTCTTTGCCATGGACGATAGGAAACGTTGGGTTACTTATCACCGCAGTGTTTCAAAGAAACTGGAAGGCGTAACAAGTAACCTGTTAGCTTTTGCCGGAAATAATAAGAAAACCACACGTGGACAGAATCCTAAAACAGGAAATTTTTTCAATCCGTTTAAATTTACCGCTTATCAATCTGCCATCAAAGGAAGTGACAAGCCCGATTTTGATCCATATTATCAGGGCTGGTTATATGACAAACTGCTGAAATGGCAAAAAAGTATGGCAAAAGACATTGTTCGTCAGGTGCATGCACGCAATCCCGACATACAAATCAATGCAGATCACGGCTATCCGTGCGTGTTGCTGGCCATACCGAAACCACCTAACGAGAAAAATGAAAAAATTTGGAGCAGACTAGTAGGCATGTATCTTCTTGCTATCAGCAATAGACTCGCACGCGAACGCGGCATCAATATTGAAATGGTTCGCCGTTCGAGTTTTGGGGCACTACGTCCATCCATTACAGACTGTGGGAAAAGTACTCGTATTAGCCTTGGTCTCGTACCAGGCGTATATGCGAACAATATCCTGATAGATGCCATTCTGTTTACACACAGTTTGCTGACACAGCCCGACAAGTATTTTAATATGCCTCTGATATTAAAGCGTCTTGAAAATACGCTCGAAACCTACAACCAGGGATTGTCTTCCAAAAAATCGGTTTCACTCAAGGAAACACTATGGGATACACTCTGGGCTAGGGGAGACTCGAATGGCCCGTCCTTCGCAAGTCAATTTTTTCGCAAAGAAATCGTGCCGGAATACCTTATTGATCAAATGCTGTTGATGCACCCCGAAAAAACCCTCGAAATGATTTTCAGAAACGAGCGGTGGTGTCGAGAAACATTTGCACATCCATTAGCACGGATATTCGGTGCGTTCCACTTAAATAAAAAAGGGCAGCTTGCCATCGATGAAAAAAAACTCAACCTTCAAACCTTCGACTGGTACCATGAACGACCTGTTTATGATCCCGCATTCCAGATTCTTCTCCTCGATTTTGCGCTGCAAACCGGTATGTCGACCAAAAATCTTGCGTCTCTGCGTGGACCAGGGCTTCTTCTCCATCATCTTCACAATTATTTTGAAAACTATCTGATGAGTTTTTTCTTCAATCTGCCGATTGCGCTGGCTGCCAAAGATGGCTTCGGATCTGACTCAGACTGTGAAGCGTCTATTGATATCTCTGACGATCAGGAAACATTAACTGTTTTCAGTAAAAAATTCATTACAGCCACAGGAATGCGCGCTATCCAGATGGCATATGCGATAGCCCGTATGTATCTTATTGAGAAACATCACATGGATACACTTGAAATCAGTTTCAATGCGCAGAACATGTACTACGAGACCGATGAAGCGCTCACAGAAAAACATTCCATTCCCATTTTGGTCACAGAGAAGCGCACGGTTCGAGGTAAGCAGCAGTGTATTGGCTTTTTCGATCAAAATCATTGCAACGCCAGTCAGAGTGAAGCTCCAAAGTATGAGTTTGGGAGAAACGATAAAGTATTCGTTCTGGATATTACGTCGTCCACCACAAAGGAAATCGGTAAGCAACTGCTATCCAGCTGGGAAACCCGACCCGGACTTGAAGTCATTCTTACGGTCAGTAGTGGTCTCAAAAACGAACAGGGTATGTCTGACTACAATCCATATGGTACCGTTCGGATTTTTGCACGTAGCCGGGCAGTATGTGACTGGCTTTATCTGCAACTTGTCCAATGTGAAAGTGCAGCCGATTATAAGCACCCTGCTGCAAGCCACTGGATGCGACGTACGGCAAAAGCGGCAGGAATGACACCGACCAATGCAAAGATTCTTGATGTCTATGATGAATATCGTGATGAGTATATAGCTCGTCTTCTCATGCATGAAAAGGACAGGCAAATTGACAGTCTGGTTACGCCACCTGCACCCGGCTTATAACGGCTCGGGGCAGGTTTCAAATAGGGGTCGGAAATTAAAGCGCCCTAAGCCGGCTTCAAAGGTCGTAATAGCCTGAATTTTCCGAACCCATCTTTATCTTGCTGCGTCAAAGATAATCTTCTATCAGGTGGAGTATCAATTGATTAATGAGTTTCTTTTCACAAAACCAGAGTGTCTCCATAAAACCTTATAGCCATCCATTTTTAATCACTCTATGTATTTTATTAACATTGTAACCATC
Organism: Legionella moravica DSM 19234; assembly: GCF_000423305.1. Classification (GTDB taxonomy): domain Bacteria; phylum Pseudomonadota; class Gammaproteobacteria; order Legionellales; family Legionellaceae; genus Legionella; species Legionella moravica. The sequence continues at coordinate 124,039 of NZ_AUHS01000008.1, forward strand.
CCCTAAAATAGTTGTATTCCTGATTAAAGTTCTCCAAGTTAAACTACTACTAAGGAGAACGAAGATGAAAAAATCGCGTTATACAGAGGCTCAGATTGTCAAAATTCTAAAAGAGGTTGAAGCAGGCAGACTGGTTAAAGAAGTTTGTCGTGAATATGGCATTTCTGACGCAACATATTACAACTGGAAAGCAAAATACGGAGGCATGGAATCATCAGACATAAAGCGTCTGAAAGCCCTTGAAGAAGAGAACCGTCCTCTAAAGCAGATGTACGCTGAGCTGAGTCTTGATCACAAAATCCTGAAGGATATTGTCGAAAAAAAGCTGTGAAGCTAACTGTGCTTCGGGAGTTGGTTGATTATGCAGTCAATGCTCATACTGTGAGTTTACGCCGCGCTTGCAAAGTTGTAGGTATAAGTGACTCGGTTTATCGCTATAAACCGGATAGTCGTTCTGATGAAAGTGTCATTGTGGCATTGCAGGAATCATCTGAACGTTATCCAGCGTATGGCTTCAGTAAATTGCTTAAGGTCTTGCGGCGTCAGGGGCACAGATGGAATCATAAACGGGTTTACCGTGTGTATTGTGAGCTTAAGCTCAATATGCGTCGCAAGGGAAAAAAGCGGTTACCCAGTCGCTCACCTGAACCTCTGAGTGTGCCAGCGTCCATTAACCAGTGTTGGTCAATGGACTTTATGTGCGATGCATTGATGTGTGGTCGACGCTTCAGAACATTTAACATAGTGGATGATTTCAACCGTGAAGTGTTAGCGATCGAGATAGATTTGAGCTTGCCCGCACAGCGAGTAATTCGCGTATTAGAACGTGTTGTTGCCTGGCGTGGTCTTCCTGCCAAACTACGCATGGATAATGGTCCTGAATTTATTTCAGGTGCAATTGGAATTTATCAAGCTAGGAAAGCCAACACAAAATTCATTTATTGAGCGATTCAATAGAACTTATCGCACAGAAATACTGGATATGTATGTGTTTAAAAATTTACACGAAGTAAGAGAGTTAACAGAAAACTGGATAAAGGAGTACAACGACGAAAGACCCCATGATTCGCTAAATGATTTAACGCCGTGGGAATATCTGGCAAAAAATCAGCTAATGAACTCTAATTTATGATGCCACTAAATATGGGGGGTTTACACGCAATCGCACAAAATAAATCGATAAGCTCATTCTTCTATTTGCAATACGCCTCAATCGTGACCAAGACATCCAAGTTATTTATTTGTTATTTTTTCCTCCCTATATTTTTGCTAATTCAATAAGTCTTGAGACAACAGAATGCAAGATTATGGGTGGGCATGACACAATACTAGTAAAACCTGGTAGCGAATTTAGCTCTGTCTGCGTAAGAAATAATAATGAATTTTCGTGCTTGCATATTGACGATCAAGGTAAACAAATTAATTCTGAAGATAAATATAAAATATCTTTTGATGATGGCAAAAGCTATGGCTTTTGGACTAGTCCGAGTGGGAATATTATTATGTATTTAAATTACTCAAAGAATCAATTTCATATGGGCATGACTTATTTCTCAGATGAGGACATGTTGATAATAAACAAATACTGTATAGGAATAATAAAATCATATTGATAATGATATGAGTATTTAATTAATGGATTGACGTGGTTTAATATGCTAGTTACCAATACCGCAATTTATTAAAGAGCAAGGGATATATTGGTAGCATGAGCAGAAAAGGCGACTGCTGGGATAACAGCGTCGTTGAAAGCTTCTTTGGCAGCTTAAAACAAGAGCGAGTTCAATGGCGAAATTATCAAACCCGATGGGAAGCTCAACAGGACATTTTGAATTACATCACCATGTTCTATAACAGCCACAGATTACATTCATATTTTGGATATTTAAGCCCAAATCAATTTGAAAAACAGAGCGATTTTTTGATGAAAGTTGCTTAACTGGGGTGTAACATTTTGGTTGACCACGTCAGAGTACGTCGGGGCTGTTTTGTGACAGTATTTTACATTACAAATAAACTTAAAAGCCTATAAAGCAGTCATTGTGAATGATATGAATCTTTCAGTTTAGAGCAACCATGCTTAAAATTTTACGAAAGATAGTTTTTTGCTTTAAATTGGTGCAATTATGCTTAATAGTTCCAACTATTTTAGTGAAAAGAGAACAAAGTTGTAACAAAACAGCTCCGACGTACACACTAGGCCATCTTAGAGATTGTGCCACTGAAAGGAGATCTCTCGCTGCGCTCGAGATAACGTGGGGAGTTACCGTAATGGTATCCAACAAATAAGGTGTCATTCTGAGGATGTACAGCAACAATTAATGTATTTATGAATACAATTTACAGAAATAAAAAAGCCATGCACAGCATGGCTTTTTAGGCAAAAACCAATATTATTTGGTTGGAGCTGGAACTGCTGGATCAATAGTCCATACCAATTGCGCACCAACAAGGTCTGCACCGGCACTACCGCCCGCATTAACATTAAAGGATGAAGTTGTACCAATGTGATCTGTGCGGTTAATTTGAGGATCTTTCGCAGAAAACAAATGAGTATAACCAACATCCACACCGATAGTAGGACGAGCTTGATAATGAGCACCAACAGACAGAGCCCAACGATCAGTATCTGGTAAACGAACGTCTCTATCTATATTATTTGTAGGAGTTGCATCATATCCACCACCAACACGCAGCATTAGATTGGGGTTAACATGGTAGTTAGCACCAATTGAAGCACGCCATGTGTCTGAATAGTTTTGAGGAGAAACACTGTTCACTTTAACTTGGCTAACAGGATTTACTGCTGTATTAGGAGCAGCAACATTATTCAGCTCAATTGTGCGCAGTGTACTCCAGTTGGTATAGACAACAGATGCCAATAATGCAATGGTCTCATTAACATCGTGATATCCACTCACAGTCACAATATCCGGCAAATCAATCACATTACTGTTCAAATCATTGGATCGGAACATGGAATTGACATTTGCAGCGAAAGGATTAGCAAGTGACAATGTAGGATCAGCCAACTTTCCGCCAAGTATACTGTAACCATGGAAATGGTGTCTTACTTTGGATTGATAGTTCACACCCAGGCGTGTATGGTTATCATTAAACATCGCCATTGCGCCAGCATGGAATCCAACACCAAAAGATTGACCTTTATTATAGCTTTGAGAGTCAAGAATATAAGGTGTTAGTCCGGCTACAGGTAAACCCTGATATACGGTAGGTGTGCCAAGCATACGATTAAACTTAACTCGCGCATACTGCAGATCAATACCACCACCTATAGAAAAGTTCTCTGTCAATCGTCCACCAATTTCAGGCGAAATATTGGTAGTAATCAATTCAGTGAAGGTTGCTTGATATCGAACAGCAGATAATGGGTCCCAGCTGGTAGCCAATCCAAAAGGTGAAACCATACTGATACCAATAGTTGCATTTTCACCTATTGGTTTAGCATAATGGAACGAAGGTACAAAACCATTTTCACCACCTTCAAGACCATTAAACGTCTGAACGTAGTCTCTTAATCCATTAGTTTGGAATGTACTGGTGCCATTCAGTTTGGCAGTTGGGAATACTCCAACGCCACCAAATACTGCTTGCTGGTTCCGAATAAGTACTAAACCAGCTGGGTTATACCATCCAATGGATGCGTCCCCTGCTTCAGCTGCAATACCAGCAGCAAAGTTACCTGTAGCAGCTGCGCTGCCTTCAGTATACAGAGAAAATCCACCAGCATGTACGGTGTTTGTCGCCAGAACTCCAAGTATTGAAGCGCTTACCAGCGTTCTTAGGGGTTTGTGCATATTGTTCACTCCAAACTCGTTAATTTGAATTGCTATTAAAATTTAAATCAAGTTCGATAATAAATGAATTTACTCCTAATTCAAACGTTTCAGTTAAAATATTTATGTTTATATTCAATAAGTAACAACTATAAAACCATAGTGACCTTAAAATACCCACGATGAGCAATATATCTCACCAACGATTCTTACAAATTTACTGAAATACTTGTACAACTCATTTACTCCATGTTAATGTGTTTTATTTTTGAGCGGAATACAATCATGCAACACATCGTCACTAAATTTGGTGGAACTAGCGTTTCATCACGAGCCACTTGGAATAATATTGCAGCTATTACCAAAAAGCATTTAATGACTGGTGTACAGCCCGTTATTGTCTGCTCTGCACTAACACAGATATCCAATAAGCTGGAGAAAGCGATTGAAGCAGCGTTGCTGGACGAACACCACAGCATATTTGCAGATATTCAGAACAGCCACTTTAAACTCGCAGATGAACTGGAAGTCAGTCCGGAACTAATTCGCGATGAATTAAACCAATTAAACCAATGGTTAACTGGTATTGCATTGCTCAAGCAAGCACCAGCCAAAACACATGCTCAAATTTTAAGCCTTGGCGAACTAATGATGACTCGACTTGGGCATGTTTTTTTACAAAATCAAGGTATCAATAATAAATGGTACGATGCCAGAGAACTGCTCATCACCACTCCGGTTCATGGTGGAGAATCAGTTAATTATCTTTCTGCTCGCTGCGAGAGTGAATACGATCCTGATTTAATTGAAAAATTTCTGAGCAGTGGGGCGCAAGCAATAATTACTCAAGGATTTTTTGCTTCGAACGCTCATGGCGAAACGGTATTATTAGGACGCGGTGGATCAGACACATCAGCAGCGTTGCTTGCTGGAAAATTACATGCTGCATCCTGCGAAATATGGACTGATGTTCCAGGAATTTATACAGCCAATCCTCACCAATTACCTCATGCCCGCTTACTGAAACAGCTAAACTACGATGAGGCGCAGGAAATTGCTTCCATGGGAGCAAAGGTACTTCATCCCAATTGCATACCACCAGTCCGCCGAGCCAATATTCCGATGGTTGTTAAATTTACTCAACTTCCTGAACATTCTGGTACCCGGATAACCAAAGACATTGATGAGTCAGCACCATTAATCAAATCGATCCAGGTAAAGCACAGCATCCTGCTGATTTCAATTGACACCCTTAACATGTGGCAGCAAGTAGGATTCCTAGCGGATGTATTTGCGGCGTTCAAAAAGCATGGTTTTTCAGTTGATTTACTGTCTTCTTCTGAATTTAACGTCACCCTGTCTCTTGATAATAATGCAAAAATGTACGACAGACCGGCGATTAATGCCCTTCTGTCTGAGTTAAATGAGTTTGGCCGTGCCAAATTGATTGAACCTTGCAGCGCAGTCAGTCTTGTAGGTCATCATATTCGAACCGTATTACCTCATCTGGGATCTGCACTGGAAGTATTTGATTCCAAACAAGTCTATCTCATGTCCCTGGCATCGAATGATTTAAACCTGACTTTTGTGGTAGATGAATCACAAGCAGACAAACTCTGCCAAAAACTGCATCATTTGTTGATAGAAAGCAATCCACAAATATTTTATTACTCCAAAAGCTGGCACGAAGAGTTTGGCAAGCCGAATGTACGACCCACTCCATGGTGGGAGTCTGAACGTGACCGTTTGTTATCAGCGAGCGCTGCACATTCCCCCTGCTACGTTTATCATAGCCCTACTCAGGCAAATCGAGCGAGACAGTTACTTGATCTACAATCAATTGATAAATTATTTTATGCCATCAAGGCAAACCCCTATCCCTCTATCTTAAAAACCCTGGAAAAAGAAGGAGTAGGCTTTGAATGTGTCTCCATTCAAGAGCTTGAATTGGTACTGAATTTATTCCCAAATATCAATAAAGAAAGAATATTATTTACTCCAAACTTTGCACCAAAAGCTGAATATGAGTTTGCTCTTTCAGTGGGTTGCTACGTCACCATTGACAGTTTATATCCTTTTGAACATTGGCCGGAATTATTTAAAAATCGTGAAGTAATCGTTCGAATCGATCCGGGAGCTGGGGCTGGCCACCACAAACATGTTTCAACAGGAGGAAATGAATCTAAATTTGGCATCACCCAAAATGATGTTGGACACATCATTTCCTTGACGAAAAAGCATAATATAAAGGTCATAGGACTTCACGCTCATTCCGGAAGCGGAATTCTAACCCCCGACTTGTGGCAACAAACTGCATTAATGCTCGCCTCATTAACCGAGCAGTTTCCTCATGTTCGAACCATTAATTTAGGTGGCGGTTTAGGTATTGTCGAAAAACCAGGTCAAAATCCAATTGACTTTACAGCTCTTGATGCTTCGTTACTGGCTGTAAAATCTCGATACCCAGAGCTGCAACTCTGGTTAGAACCAGGTCGTTTCTTTGTCGCCGAAAGCGGAGTTATTCTTGCAAAAGTCACTCAATGCAAAGAAAAAGGAAAAGTTAAATTCATTGGCATAGAAACTGGAATGAACTCATTGATTAGACCTTCATTGTATGGTGCCTATCACGAGATCGTTAATTTAACGCGCCTTTATGAAGAAAAAGCAGGGTTTTCACACATTGTAGGCCCCATATGCGAATCCGGGGACACTCTTGGTTATGACCGTCTATTACCAGTCACCACAGAAGGTGATGTATTATTGATAGCCAATACAGGCGCCTATGGCCACTGCATGAGTTCTCATTATAATTTAAGACCACCTGCTCAGGAAATTGTTCTGGAATAAAGGCATGACGCTTGTTGATAGCGAACAAAGGAACAGAGCCACCGATCCTCGTACCTCGTTTATTGTACAGGCTCCTGCTGGGTCCGGTAAAACTGAAATACTGACCCAGCGCTATCTGAGGCTTTTAAGCACGGTTAACTCTCCAGAACAAATCGTTGCGTTAACGTTTACCCGTAAAGCAGCTACTGAAATGCGTGAAAGGATAATCCTCGCATTGCAGCAAGCGGCTTTAAATAAATCGGCTACAAGTCCACATCAACAGCTTACGCTGAATTATGCACATGAGGCCTTAATCCGTAGCAACCAATTCAATTGGGATTTGCTTGAACAACCCAATCGTTTAAAAATAATTACTATAGATTCGTTATGCCAAAGTATTAATCAGGCAATACCTCTATTGGAAAAGCAAATTGCCTACGCTCAAATCACGGATACTCCCGAACGGTATTATCTTAAGGCCGCTCGGAATTGCATACAGTTTGCCATGGAGACTCCGGAGTATCAGCAATCAATTAAAACCTTATTAATTCATGTAGATAACAGACAAGAGCGACTGATTGAATTATTTAAATCACTTTTAGGACAAAGAGACCAATGGCTTACCCCGTTATTTCAAGCCCGCGCGCAAGATAAATCGGCTTTTGAAGATGCCTTACGATTCATAGAACAACATGAATTATCTCGCTTTAGAGATAGTCTGCCCTTCACTCTGTCAGAGCGATTAATAGCGCTTGCACGCACTGTGGCTTCAGCTGAAAATAATCCGGATTCGCCCCGTTTTGTTCTTAGGGACTGGTATGACTTTCAACAATCCAGTCCGGATATATGTGCTGCACTGTGTCAATTGATTCTGGATAGCTCCCTTTCGATTCGCAACAGCTTTGATCATCATGTTGGATTTTTAAAGCAGTACTATAGCGCGGAAGACTACAAAAGATTAAAAATGGAAAGCTCTGAGCTTCTTGCTGCACTAAAAGAATATCCTGATTTCCTGGACGCGCTGTTACAAGTCAGAAATGTACCCAATCCAGAATATGACCCTGAACAATGGGAAGTTCTTCAGGCATTATTTGTCTTATTGCCTCTCCTGGCCGGTTATCTTCAAGTATTGTTCAGTGAACAGAATGAGGTCGATTTTACAACTATTTCACACCAGGCAATAACGGCATTAGGTGAAGCGGATAATCCAACTGACTTGGCTTTATACCTGGACAATGCAATTCATCATCTGTTAATCGATGAATTCCAGGATACCTCTCTATCTCAGTTTGAGCTGATTACCCGATTGGTTCAGGGCTGGCTTCCTGATGATGGTAAAACCTTATTTCTCGTAGGTGATCCCATGCAATCAATCTACCGCTTTCGTCAGGCTGAGGTCGGCTTATTTTACCGTGCAAAAGAACAAGGTATTGGACCAGTATCTTTGGAGTCTCTGGAACTAAGCTGTAATTTTCGATCCAGCGCACCTATAGTGAACTGGGTAAACAGCCAGTTCTCCAAAATATTTCCTCAGCAAATTGATATCGAATCGGGAGCTGTTTCTTTTCATCCGTCGGTAAATGTACTAGGCAATGATGCATCAAGCGCAATCCATGCCATGCAATGTGAACACAGAGAGCACGAAGCTTCGCTAATGATTCAGGTTATTCAAAATGAATTAAAAACAAACCCGGATGAAAGTGTTGCTATTTTAGTCCGTTCACGCACGCAATTAACCGATATTATGAATTTGCTTCGTCAATACAAAATACCCTATCAAGGTACGGACATTGATTTGTTAACCAATCTGGTTCATTTACGAGATGCCTGGTCTTTGACTCAAGCCTTATTAAATCCAGCGGACCGCCTGGCATGGCTTTCAGTGCTTCATGGCCCCTATTGTGGCTTGTCTTTGAGTGATATTCATTTGATCGCTCAATATAACATCAAGAAATCTGTTTATAGCGCCTTATTACAATTAGATAAAATACATGGTTTAAGTGATGAGGGAACAATTCGCGCCCGGTATTTTACTCAGGTGATGCATCAATCACTCGCTCATCGTTATCAGTTCACCCTTTCGGAATGGGTGAGGAAAACACTGACCTATCTTTTTATTGATAAAATTTTGAGCCAAAGCCAATTAAATGATCTGGAACAATTTTGGATTTTAATTGATCGTTATGAACAAAAAGGTCGTTTACCTGATATAGAAGAATTTTTCCTGGAATTCAAAAAACTCTATTCACAGCAGACTACCCCATCACAATTACACGTCATGACCATCCACAAATCCAAGGGATTGGAATTTGATACCGTTATTTTGCCTGGATTAGGTACTCAACTGAAACGAGTGGATCAACCCATGTTGCGCTGGCTTAAACTGCCAACCGAACATCAAAACGATCTCTTACTGGTCTCTCCCATCAAGGCAGCACATCAGGAACATTGTCCTTTATACGACTATCTAAACCAACTGGATGAGGCAAAAAATCAATATGAGGCACAACGAGTTCTGTATGTTGCCGTAACGAGAGCCAAATCCCGATTGTATTTATTTGATAGTTCATCGAAAACATCAAAGTCTTCATTTCGTAGCTTGCTTAAAAATCAGGAGTTTAATACATGCCAGGAAGAAGAGCGCCCCGACAAACCGGAATATTCTGCGCCTGAATTAGTAAAGCTTCCATTAAACTGCTATCAAAAATCCAATTTTGAATCCATTAGTCCTACAAATCCCCCACCCAAAGAACTTGTAACGGGAATACCAAGACTGACGGGAATCGTAGTTCACCAAATGTTGCAATGGATTTGTGACCATCACCCGCAAAACATAGATCATGTTCCATGGAATCTGGCACAACGCGAATTGAAACAATTAGGATTTGAAGAAGAGGCTCAGTTATCCGCTTTATCGGTTATCAAAACCCAGATCACTCAATTGTTTCAGGATGAAACAGGTTCATGGATTATAGCCCGGCATGATGAAGAACAGAATGAATACGAATTATTGGTGGAACATCAAAACCGTTTGGTGACCCGAATTATTGACCGAATTTTTGTTGAGCAATCGAATCTGTGGATCATCGATTTCAAAACAGGAAAAGAAGATGAACCTTCATTAACCCAACATCAACAACAGCTGAATGAATACGCGTATCATTTATCTAGCAGCTACATGCTTCCCATCCATTGCGGCCTGTACTATCTAACCAACAATCATTGGATTCATTGGCAATACGAACCCGTGGCAAATTCATAATAGAATTTAAAATGGATCACTCCATGAACAATATGAGAGTTCCTTAATGTGATGTGCCCCCTTGAAAGACTACTAGTGATTCAGTAAATCCTGCGTTATCATCCTGTTTTTGTATTCATCAGGGTTTAATAAATGACAGTTGAACAAACAATAAGAAACGTTTTGGATAACCTTCAAGACCCGTTGCTTGGTCTCAATGGTAAAGAAATGAATATGCAGTACAGCCTGGCTACTTCTTCAGATTCAATTGAGATCACAGTCAAAACAGGTTTCCCTTGTTTGATTTTAGAAGAGACATTTAAAGAACCCGCGTTGACAGCACTAAACACGCATTTTCCACATCACAAAATCACCTTAAAAATAACCCAGTTCATCAGAGCTCATAAAACTCAAATGGTTGGCAAAGGATTAAGGGGAGTAAAAAATACAATTGCCGTCGCTTCAGGAAAAGGAGGGGTTGGCAAATCAACCGTGACAGTGAATCTTGCCGCAGCCTTGGCTCGCGCAGGAGCCAGAGTAGGTATTCTGGACGCTGATATTTATGGGCCAAGTATACCGCTGATGCTGGGTCCGTGCGAACCGGTTCAAATCAGAGGGGACCATTATTTGCCCATCCAGGCACATGGGTTACAGGCCATGTCCATTGGTTACATAACGGACATGGATCAGGCACTGATTTGGCGCGGTCCAATGCTCGCTAAATCATTAATCCAAATGCTCGATATTACACTTTGGGATGAACTGGATTATCTGTTTATTGATTTACCACCAGGAACTGGTGATATTCAGCTCACCTTAGTACAAAAAATCCCTTTAACTGCTGCTCTAGTGGTAACAACACCTCAAAATGTAGCCACTTTAGATGCGCAAAAAGCAATTACCATGTTCTCCAAAACAGGAATTGATGTGTTAGGCGTTATCGAAAATATGGCAACCCATATTTGCAGCCAATGTGGACATCAGGAGGCCATATTTGGTGAGGGAGGAGCAAAAGCCATTTGTGAAGCCAATCACAGTAAGCTGTTAGGACAACTTCCTTTAGATAGCGAGATTAGAAAGCAATGCGATGAAGGCATGCCAATCGCGACTCAACCACGAAATAAGTTGACTGATGCATTTATAAAAACCGCCTTAAACAGTGCTATTGAACTGTCAAAAAAACCAATCAATTATGCCGACAAATTTCCGAATATTGTTGTTGAATAGTATTTGCCCAAGAGGAGTTCATTAGGGGCTATTGACAATTCCGACTTCAACATATCACTAAGCTGGAGTTACTGTGCTGAATTGTCAATCACCCTTATATCACAGAAAATGAATGAAACTCCGCTTTGTACATGACAAAAGAAATCTGTCATGCCCGCTCAGGCGGGCAACCATCCATCAAAATAAGCCAATGCCCAAGTCGATCCACTGAGGATTGTTTTGTTCAATCAGGTTTATTTTCCATGGTCGGTTCCTTTTTTTGATACGTTTTTCTCTGGTTATTGCTAGCTAAACATCAGAGTAAATTTCATAATAAACTAAACGATGAACAGTGTATCTTTTTGTAAAACCTTCGTTCAATTCTTCCTTGTGTTGATATACTCGCTGTATCCGGTTGCTGGTCAAGCCAGTATAAAGAGTTCCATATGCCTTGCTTCCGTGATGAATCATAAATGGTTGCCCGCCTGCGCGGGCATGACAGATTTTTTTTTCATGTTCAAAGGAATCTCCTGGTACAACGATGTATTATTTTCTTCAGACAGGTATAATAATCAAAAACATCAAATGGCACGACAATGCTCAGATTTTTAATAATAACAATCAATCTCTTATATTCCGGTTTCACACTCGCTCAATCAAGCGTTCAGATCGATCTTATCCTCTTTACCCACCCTGAAAATGGCTCAACACACAGCGAATTGGATTCAAGCTCACCGTTAATACCAGTGAGTCACAATGCGATCCCCCTAAAAAAAAATACGGGTAAAACCATTAGTTCCTATAGTTTGCTTTCACCTTCTCAATCAGGATTAAAGAATGAATATTATCTGCTCAGCCATAAATCTCGGTATCAGGTATTAGGCCACTATTCCTGGAGGCAGCCAGCAAAAAATCAAAGCTCTGTTGCTTTACCTGAATTAAACCATAACGGCTGGATAGTACAAGGAACCATAAGAGTAAAACAAAGCAATTATTATTTATTAGATACAGACATACATTTCTCGCCGTCCAATAATCCACAATCATCCCTGACCATCGCACAAAAACAAAGATTAAAGGGAAGTGAAGTGTATTATCTTGATCATCCCCGCGTTGGAATGCTGATCAAAATTCATAAAATCGCTTAAACCAGGCTCAATTGTGGCGTGATCAAACCGGAAATCTGTTCTCCAATTGCTTCAAGGCATTTGAGTTTAGGAGTTCCGCTTCTCCAAAATAATGCCAAAGTCCGAGCAGGTGCAGGAGCTTCAAAGGGAATATACTTTAATCTCTGAGATGGATCTGCTATTAATGACAAAGCAGGAAGTAAAGTCACGCCCATTCCTGATTGCACCATTAATCGCAGAGTCTCAAGACTTGTAGCCCTAAAATCGGCAATATCTTGAGTCTTGGCCATTTTACAAACAGCCATAGCTTGCTCCCGCAAACAATGCCCCTCTTCAAGTAACATCATGGGCTGATTAACTAATTGTGCAATAGAAATCGAACTCGATTTAGCCAAATCATTAGACTCATCACAAACGAAATAGAACTCTTCTTCAAATAAAGTGTAACTGGTGAACTTTCCTTCAACAGGATAAGCCATAATGGCCACATCAATTTCGCCATGTTCTAATTGATCAACTAAACGCTGAGTTTGATCTTCTATCAACCAGATTTTTAATTCAGGAAACTGAGCCTTAATTGCAGGCATAACCCGAGGCAAGAGATAAGGTGCAACAGTGGGTATCACTCCCATGCGTAAATTACCAGCAAAGGGATCATGCAAATGTCGAGCGACGTCCTTCATCTCATCAATCAACATGAGTATCTTTTTTACTCTGGACAACAATGCATCGCCCTGCTCCGTTAACAAGACTTGTTTGTTGGTTCGCTCAAATAATGTAACACCAAGCGAGTCTTCCAGTTTTTTGATTTGCATGCTTAAAGTGGGTTGACTAACGAAGCATTTTTTAGCTGCATCACCAAAATGCTTTACCTCTGCTAAAACAACAAAATAATGCAAATCCCTGATATTCATAGAACACCTTAACGATAAACACTGCCTATGATTATAGTAAAAATATTCATTGCTATCTATCAATGGTTGCCTTCTGAATTAAACTGTCTTTGTACCTTGTAGTTTTGAACTATTAATCGTTAGTAGAATCCTTCTGCCCCACGAAACACACATAAAAAAAATTTACACTCACCGGCATATCCTATATAGTCGCTGTTTTTTTTAATAAAATTGGCTAATTTGACTCATTCAACTCAACATCAAGCACCCAGAACCATCATCTGGCTGGTAGGGGTATTTTTTTTACTGTTTCAATTCTTTCTACAGTTATCGTCTGGAATAATTGTCGGTGCGATTATGTACGAATACAATATTTCAGCACTTACAGCAGGTCTATTGAGCAGTTCATTTTATTACGTCTATACTTCTTTTCAAATCCCTGTTGGATTACTGTTTGACCGATACAATACGAGAACTCTGCTAACCTTTAATGCGGCATTATGTGCACTTGGCTGTTTTATTTTTGCTTCTGGACAGTCCCTACCCTATTTATTTTTAGGACGATTGATTATTGGAGCGGGGTCATCCTTTGCCTTTGTTGGCCTTTCTCATTTGCTACGCCAACATTATCCACTAAGGCAATATGCCTTTATGATCGGTTTATCTGAAACACTTGGGTTTACTGTAACGGTCTTTGGCATGATAGGAATGGGCACTTTAATAAGCGGTCTGGGATGGCGATACTTTATTACAGGAGCAGGTGTTTTAGGCCTTCTCATTACTGCATTGAGTTACAAATTCATCCCCAGCCATAAACCGGAAGCTCAAATAAAGCATGATTATAAAACCCAGTTAATTCTTATTTTAAAAAATAAGCGGGCCTGGATTAATGGCATCTTTGTGTGCCTGGAGTTCTCGGTAATAACCGTCTTCGGAGCATTATGGGCTGTACCCTTCCTCGAGCTAAAGCTGAACTGCAGCATTAAGACCGCCAGCATACTCACTTCAATGATACTTCTGGGAGCAGGGTTAAGTTGTCCTGTATTTGGTCAGCTTTCCATTTATTTTATTAAACGCAAACCGCTAATCCATGCATCCTGCTTATCTACCGCACTACTGGTGCTGCTAGCGCTGTACCTGCCAACGCACAACCTGTTATTAATAGGCGCACTGCTGTTTTCAATAGGTCTATGTTGTGGGGCGTACATGCTTGCCTATTCTATTGCAAACGAGTTAGCTCCAACAGAATCCCTGTCGACCTGTACTGGATTTACTAATACTCTTGCCATGCTCTCAGCCCCGCTTTTACAACCACTTATTGGCTACTTACTTGATGCGTTCTCTAACCAGCCTGGAGTCTATACTCTCGGCGATTACCAACAGGCATTGTTGATCATTCCAGCTTCATTAGTCCTGGCAAGCCTCCTGGCAAACTTCCTTCCAGAAAAACCTATGCCGTAGCTGAGACTGCAGTAATAGCGGCATCCTTGACCTGTGTAAACGATTGTTCTGTGATAAAACAAAATCCTTTAGGATTATCTTTAGAAAAACCAGCTACTGATAATGGAGGCTTCACTGCGCTATGTTCTGCAGTATTTAGTGTATTCAAAACTCTTAAACTAATTTTAGGAAGCCCTAAACTCAGCAAACACTGATTTGGATCAATCGATTTAATCGAAAGGAATTGTGACATCTTTACCTTGTTGCCAGCTGGATCACGCCATCCAGCAACAGCGGCACCAGTAGCATCTGCTTCTTTGAGATTGGCTGAATAAAATCCGTTATCATCACTTAATCTACAAAATGTGGTACTGATGTCATGAGAGGAGTTTTGCTCCTTACTAAACCACAATTTACCAAACCAGGCATTATTTCCCGTAACAAACTGCTCTTTATTTTCAGTTCCAGTTTGAATATGACCGTTTAATTGACTGGTTTGTAACGCTTGTAACTCCACACCCGGCCTTAAAATTAGAGTTTCTTTGGTTTCACTAGCCTGCTTTAACATATCTACTTTAAAATTAAAGCCTTTACCCTCTTCTGCCTTCACACCAAAGATCCAACTGTCATTAATGGGATTATAGCGAATAAAAGAACGACCAACTTGCCAGTTCAACTGAGTTGAATGTTCAATTTGCTCATTACCTTCATAAAAAAGAACCAGTTTATTCGTTTGGCCGTCAATTAATGCTGTTTTTGTATGAAAATCAGTGCCTTGTCTTTGAATCTGAAAAAAATAACCGTAGCGATCTCCGCTTTCATTGGTCACCATTCCTGAAAAAGTCCAGCTACCAACCAACGGTTCAACAGGTTGCAGTATCTCGCTTGCTTCTTCTGAATCTACATCCGCTGCACATACTGTACTGCTGAGCACGGTAATCAATGAAAATAAAAGAATCCAAATACGTACTGATATCATATTAGCAATAACCTTTTAATAATTTGTGCGTCCATAATGCGTCCCAAAAGGCCTCATTCAATGTTGCTTCAACTGGTAAATAATACATCTTGTCGGAATGAAAGGAGCAACATTTCACGGCATCCTTTTCCGTCATAATAATATGAGATTCTGGATGATTAAAATCATTGGGCTCAAATTGATAATGATCCGGATAAGAATAAGGTTTAAATTCTATCCCTAAATGGGTTAAAGTGGAATAAAAACGTTGTGGATTTCCAATCGCAGCAACAGCAGCTACATCTGCCTTTTTAAAAGCATCATAATCCATCTCTTCCCCTGTAGATAACTTAATTATTTTTCCTGGGATTAAGCGCATGGTATAGGCATGTTCCCGAACGCCTTCATTCACAATAATAAAATCCACTTCCTGTAATCGTGCTGCTGATTCTCTCAGTGGTCCTGCTGGCAGTAATAATCCATTTCCCAAACCACGAACGCCATCAATTACGGCAATTTCTATGGCGCGTCCCATTCGATAATGCTGCAGTCCATCATCGCTAATAATCATTTGTACCTTATGTCTATCCAACAGATAGTGAACAGCGTCCATGCGATTGGGCGCAATAACGACAGGACAATTTGTCTTGCGTGCTATCATTAAAGGTTCATCACCGACCTGTTCTGCAGAATCATCCATCTGTATTTCATAAGGGACGTATTGGGGTTTGGCACCATAACCACGACTGACTATTCCAACACGTAGTCCCTTTTGGTGCATTCTCTGAGCCAAAGCGATAACCAATGGGGTTTTTCCTACACCACCTACCGATAAATTACCCACGACAATAATAGGAACCGAAACAGTTCGCTGGCAAAAGGATTCCAGATATTTGCGTCGGATCGCCGTTATAAGACGATAACACCAGGATAAGGGTAACAAAGTCCATCTGAGAGGATGATTTCCATACCATAACTTCTCGATAAAAAGAGTCATCAGCTAAACGCTTCCTCTTGAACCATCCCTAATTGTTGCACTTTATACAACTTGGCATAATGCCCATTTAATTGCAGCAACTCTTGATGAGCACCTTGTTCGACCAGATGCCCCTGCTGCATAACCACAATCTTGTTAGCATGCTTAATGGTCGATAATCGATGCGCAATAACCAAGGTGGTCCGATTTTGCATGACTCGTTCCAAAGCAGCTTGTATGTAACGTTCTGATTCACTATCCAAAGCAGAGGTAGCCTCATCAAGAATCAAAATAGGCGCATCTTTTAAAATGGCCCGAGCTATGGCTATTCTTTGCCGTTGACCACCAGACAATAAAACGCCATTTTCACCAACTCGCGTATCGTATCCTTGGGGTAATTTTGAAATAAATTCATCGGCATAAGCTAATTTTGCGGCATTAATAATCTGCTGACGACTTACATCCCTGCGGCCGTAAGCTATATTATTCGCCAAACTGTCATTAAAAAGAGTGACGTGTTGACTGACCAAAGCCATTTGTTCTCTCAGACTTTTTAAACTGAGTTGATTAATTGGAATGCCATCAAGAGTGATCTCGCCTTCGGATACTTCATAAAAACGTGGCAATAAACTGGCAATCGTAGTTTTACCACTACCCGAATGTCCAACAAGAGCGACACAACTACCCGCCTCTATTGTAAAACTCACATCATGCAATACCTTATGTCCCTCCCTGTAGGCATAAGATACCTGTTTAAACTGAATTTCCCCAGAGGCTTTATGAGTCAAGTCAATACCCTGTGTTGACTCGACAGGTAAATCAAGCAGATTAAATACACTTTCAGCCCCAGCCAAACCTCTTTGAATGGTAGCATTGAGTGTGGTTAACGTTTTCATAGGTTTAATCAATTGCAGCATAGCAGCAATAATTGCTAAAAAAGAACCCGCGCTGACGGTAATTACAGTTGATAATTGAATAGCCGCCATGATTATCATAGCTATTCCTATTGCAATAACACATTGCACTCCCGAGACGTTAACCGCCTTGCTTACAGCAACTTTCATGTCATTTATTCGGGAATGTTCCGTTGCGGTATTAAACTTTCCTGCTTCGTACTCGTCACCCCCAAAAATACGGACAACTCGATATCCTTCAATCGCCTCACTCGCAATTTCCGTAACTTCTCCCATGGTTTGTTGAACTCGATGACTGATTCGTCTAACTCGTTTGTTGGTATAATTTACAATGATTCCGACAAAGGGGATTGTTAATAAAAACATCAGTGATAATTGCCAGCAAATAACCATCATGACGGTAAGGAGTCCAATGACCAAACAGGAATTTTGGACAAAATCCGTTAAGGCATCCGCACTGACTTGCGCGACCTGCTCTACGTCATAAAGGATTTTAGAAAGCATTTGCCCCGAAGTGGCCTCATCATAAAAATCAGCAGGAAGATGCACAATATGAGCAAATACTTTTTGTCTCAGTACTTTAACAACTGAGCGGGCTACCCAGGTCATACAATAACTGCCCAATGAACTGACCACTCCCCTCAAAGTAATACCAATTAAAACAATAAGCGGGATTTTTTTCACAAAACTCATATCGATATTGATGAATCCTTTATCAAGAAAAGGTTTGGTCATGTAGGTAAACGTAGCATCAATACCCGAATAAAAAATATTGGCAAAAATCCCCAGGAGCAGCACCGGCCAGAAAGGTTTCACGTACGATAATAGACGTCTATATAAAAGGCGGGTTTTAACTGGGGCATTATTTTTCATTGATTAGTCAGTCAAAGGTTGGCAAAAAGACTAAATTGTACTCCTTATTATGGTTTAGTGCCAACATTCTTAGAATTCGCCACGGCTGTCCCATTAACAATGGGACAGCCGTGTAGAACTCGCTCACTGAACCCAACACTACGAGCTGACTCTTGGTCATAAATATGGAGCCTTGGGGAACAATCAGATTTGTGTGCGGGTTTTTTGCTCAAGATGAGCCAAATAGGGCTTTGCAGTGCCTTGTGCACAAGAGAAAGACACTGCTTGACTGACTTTTTCTCGAATGTACAATCCAATAAATAAGCCCGTTATCAGGACCTTATTATTTTAGATATTTTTCTAGCTCCCTTGCTGTAATGGGCTCACTAAATAAGTATCCCTGAACTTCATCACAATTTTTCTTTTTCAAATAGTCCATTTGAGTGAAGGTTTCCACCCCTTCAGCAAGCACTTTAAAATTAAAACTACGAGCCATGGCAATGATTGCTTCGATAATCACTTCATCGCTTCGGGAAGCGGTAATATTTTGGATATAGGACTGATCGATTTTCAATCGATCAATATTTAAATGTTTCAAGTAATTTAAACTGGAATTTCCTGTTCCAAAATCATCAAGCACAATTTTGACACCAATCTCTTTTAATTGCTGAATCATGCGGATTATATCCACATTCGTAATGACCACGTTTTCCGTTATCTCTAATTCCAGATACTGTGGATCAATCTGATGTTTCTTTAGTATTTCTTTAATCACCGTGTCAAAATTAACTTGTTTGAGTTGTTGGGTTGCAACATTGACAGCTATTCGGGTCCAGGGAAGACCTTTATCATGCCATTTTTTTATTTGCTGACAGACTTGATTGATTACCCACTCACCTATTGGTATGATCAATCCAGAAACTTCAGCTGTCGGAATAAAATCCATAGGAAGCAGCAAGCCTTTTTGCGGATGTTGCCACCGAATTAATGCTTCTGCAGACAACAGACAGCGATTTTCCATATCAAATTGTGGCTGATAAAATATTCTAAATTCATTATTTGATAGCGCCTGGCGTAATTCATTCTCCAATTTAAGGGTTTTATCCGCATGATCATTTAACTGTTCATTGTAAAATTGGAATTGATTTCCACCCCGCTCTTTAGCCAGATACATTGCCAAATCTGCACACTTTATTAATGCTTTAACTGTAGTGCCATCTTTGGGATAAACACTAATTCCTATTGAGGTTGAAATCGTCACATCTCGCTTCCCAAGCCTGAATGGTTCATGGAGTGATTGAATAATTTTATCAACAACTGTAATGACGCTGTCATCATTTGAAAAATCACGAACGATCATGACAAATTCATCACCGCCAATGCGTGCGATGCTATCTTCCTTACGCAAAAGATGTTCCCATCGCGCAGCGACTAATTTCAATAAGTTATCACCAGCCTCATGGGACAAACTATCATTGATTAATTTGAATCGATCCAAATCAAAAAACAAAATCGCAAAGCGTTTTGAATTTCGTTGCGAATACTCGATTAAATTTTGAATTCGATCACTGATTAAGGTGCGGTTTGGTAATCCAGTGAGCATGTCGTGAGAGGCTTGATATTCCAGTTTCCGCTCAAGATTCGCTCGCTCGGTAATATCGCGAAAACTCCATACACGCCCAATTATTTTATTATTCAAATAGTGAGGTTGAGAATAACACTCCATGATAGTGCCATCTTTTAAATGAACGGTAGTTCTACTGACTTCCTCAATAGCGTGTTCCAGATGGTTAATTTGGGCAAGATAATTCTTGGCTTTCTGGACTTGATTGAGCATATAGTCACTGACTAACTCACCGTTTTTACTGTCCAGCATGGATTGTGGAATATTCCATATTTGCTGAAATTTGGTATTAAAATCAATGATTTTTCGATGCAAGTCGACAACAAGAATCCCATCTGCAGACGATTCGATGGTAGAACGCAGCAAAGACAAGGATTGTTGTAATGATTCAGTCCGTTCTGCAATGGTGTTTTGTAACAGTTCAGTAGTTCGCTTGGCAGCTTGTGCAAGCGCCCATTTTCTGGTCAGTGCACAAGCAAGCTGCCTTACTGATACCAAATCAAAAGGTTTTTTTAAAATTAAAAAATTATCACCTATTCCCAATTCTTTAACTGTTTCTTCCCAGGTATAATCTGAATAGGCGGTACAGATAACTACCTGAATATCCGGATCGACATCCCACATGTGCTTGATTGTTTCAATTCCATCCCATCCTGGAGGCATTTGGATGTCAACAAAGGCTAAAGAGTAATGAAGCCCCTCCTTGAGTGAATTTTTAATTTTTTCTACACCCTCTTTTCCCTGGTAAGCCGTTTCAAATATAAATTTCGGCAATGAATGAAACAGTTCGTTATCATCGGAAGAAGATTCGTCATCATCAAATAATTGTTTATCCAAATCACTAACCTGGTCAACCAGGGTTGTAGACGTCAAGACTTTAATAAAATCCTGATGAATGGCTGGATTATCATCAATAATCATAATATGAAGCTCTACTTCACTCATGATATCCTCCTGTATTCCCGCGACAACTCATGATTAAAGGCAATGATAAAATAAACTGAGCCCCCAGCCCTTCTCCTGCGCTTTCAACCTGAAGCGAGCCACCCATTTCTCTCGCCGATAATGCCGCACCATGTAATCCAAAACCATGCCCATTGACCTTGGTAGTAAACCCAAAAGAAAAAATTCGATTGATGTTATCGGGATTTATGCCTATTCCATTATCTTGGACTGATATATAAACAACATCATCTGTTTTTTTTATTCCAAGAATAATTTCTTTATAATGAGTTAATTGACTATGCAGAACTGCATCGCGTGCATTTTGAATTATATTCACCAATATTTGTAATAATTTGGATTTATCTGTATCCACCAACGGGCATTCCTCGAATTCTTTTACAATCTCGATTGATTCAGTTATTGGACTGGTCATGGACATATTCAATGCCATATCAATAACTTCGGGTAAATACACTTTCTCGCTTAAACTCGATGTACCGCTAACAGATTTTTGCATGTCCACTATCTGAGAAATGTGTTTCAGATCATTCATCAGATTGTTTACTTCTGATAGATTTTTTTTATAATCCTCTAAGATCAATTTGGAAAGTGACACAATATAAGTGGGAACTAGCTTCCCTTTTTCGTCATACGACAGATAAGCAACCAGGTCATTTTCGTGTTGCAGTATCATTTCAAGCACTTTTAATAATTTGTGCTTGTATTGTTGACACAATCGGTTTTTCACCAAGGTAATAGAGACATTCGAGCTGTTTAATATATTTCCAATGTTGTGCAGAATAATGGCAGCTACCTCGGCCATTCCGGCTCTTCGTGCAGTAGATGAAATCTGCTGATTCAACTCTTGAATTTGTTCCTTAGCAATCTTATCGTCATGAATGTCCATAACAATGCCTTCGAGTTGTTTTTCACCTTCCTGACAACGGCCGGCAATCTTATACCAGCGATATTCCCCATCAGGATTTCGTACCCTGACGTCACACTCATAATCCACTCGCTCATTTAGCGCTGTTTCAATTTTGTTAACCAATTCGTACCGATCTTTTTTATGCACCAGGTCAATAAATTCTTTATACGTGGGTGCCTTATCAAGAGGATTGAGATGAAACAAGAAAAACAGCTCTTTTGACCAAATCACATGATCCGTTATGCCGTCATAGGTCCAGTAACCCAGTTTTGCTATGTTTTGCGCATTTTCAAGTTTCTTGTTCAAGTTCATCATTTCGCGCGATGAAATTTCTATTGAACGCTCGTGCATATAGCGTTCCTGGTCAGCCTCGTTATAAGAATTATTAATCCGTGTAAGAAAGGTGAGCCATTGTTCTTCCGTTTCTGGTTTCTTATCAACGGAAAGACTTACTTTTTCGAGTTGTCTTAGTAGTAATTTATGAATATCCATATAAACTCTTCATGTTAAACTTAGTATAAAACAGCCAGCTTCTGTACCTTACTGCCATTAAGTTAAGAAAAATTCACTTTAAAATGTAGGTTGAGCCTTGGCCCAACTTACAAATATACCTTCACTTAATGGCAGTGCCCCTGTACCCCTGTCCATTATTCATTTGTTCCATTTCCATAAAGCGGCATCCTGCAGAAGGCTCATACAAAATAGCGGTTAGCAAATAGCCGCTAACTTTCATAAAAGGTAGTAATGGTCATGGTTTGATTGTGAAGCTCACATTTACCCACAGTAAATGGTGATAATTCACCATATGAATAAAAGCCAATCTGGGTTGACCCTTTAGGCAAGGAAATCAAAGCGGATTCAATCTCTTCCTCAGTTCGCTCCCCCAGAAGCAATCGTCTACCGACACAACTAATATCAATAGCCAATAAGGGACCAAGAGTGTCCAAATGATCATTCAACATTCGATGATTGGCTAGTTGACCTGCTTCATTTGCGCTCTCAATAAGCCGATCAAAATTGGCCCGCATTAATTGAGCATGACAACCGGTAGGAATATCTCCAGCAAAGATCAGGGATTGTTCCTGCTCATCAACAGCTAAAATTGTGCGTACTAATTGTATGCTTTCAGTACCACTCAGTTCTCTGATTGCTAAGGGATAAAGCAGCCCTGAGGAAGGTAATTCAGAAGCTTTTTCGCCTAAGTATTCTTTATATAGATGTAAGGCGGGTTGATAATCCAGTTCATACAGGACATTGGATTCTGAACGAGTCACACGTCTGACGGGGCCAAACTTGTCCCATCCACCTTTTGACGCATGGCCAATATGAATATGAGAACCATAAAAACCAACTGCAACGACATAACGAGTCAGGATTTCACCACCAAGCACAGTCCAGGTTTGTTTAAAACGACTACCATCACCAGCTAAACCACCTGTAATAACCAGATTTGTATCTTCTGCAACTGTATTTAGCCCCTTAACCAATTCAGAGCCATTAACGCTCAACCCGTCGGACAAAACAAAGATACTCTTCAAATCGGGGGCTTTTAACTGTTGTGCGATTGAAATGCCCGTGCTATGAGACTCTTTAACATGCTCTACTTTCGCCTTGGCAATTTTTATCAATGTATTATCAAATCGCACAACAGCAACGGACAAGCTTTGATCAAGCAGCCTGGAAGCAAAAATCTCACCAGCACTTGAGCACCCTATTAACTTCGAATTGGGGTAAGCTTTTGCAAGTTCGAGAATCGGGGCCCTGTGATGTATCAATTCAGGGGAAGCAAACACCAGCACCAAAGTCTGCTCTGAGTCCAAATCAGGAAATGCATCTAAACTCCATCCTTGCCCAATAATATATTGAAATGATTGTATTTCCATATCCGATCCAAAAGGAGAAATTTTAATCAAACGACTCTAATTAAATACTATTATAGTTTAATTTGATCAGAACATCTCAAATGGATGGACAAAATAAGAAAAGAGGATGACATTGAAGACAGGGGGAATAATCAGTTGCTCCAGCTATTGTGTACCAATTCCATGACCACCGGACATTAAGCCAATTCATCTCGGGTCAATTTAATACGTGTATAGGCACATCGAAACCCCGATTTTTGAACGTTCAAATCAGAAATCGTTCCTGGCTCCGTGGTTACAGTGGCCATTACCAATCCATGCTGCCTGGCAAAATTTAATCGAATCATCAACAGTTTTTTTTGCAAACCTTTACCTCGATATGCTGGTAACGTACTGGTAACACCCAAATCACAGACATCCTCATGCATGGCTACTGTAGCTCCGGCAATAATCTCACCTTCATCATAGACCCCAAAAGCAGTAACTCCTTTAGCATTGGCATAATGAGTAAACTGCTCTTGAGCCTCAGGATAGCCAAAACCCATAGCGACTCGACGAGCCCAATGATGGACCTCATCAGAGCTAACCACTCTCATTTCGTAGGGGCTGTCCCAATATCCTTCACTTTTGAAAGAGGACAAATCCAATGCTGAAACATTATTTATTTCGCTTACGCGATAGCCTCGTTCGCTCAAAAATCCGATTAAATCATTACCCACATAGGGGCATAGCTCAATATCAACGCGTGAATGCCCCAGTCCTTTATAGAAATGCTCTATGATTTCAATTTCCGTCTTAAAATGTCTGGATTTGGTACGAAACCCCCAACCAACAACCTGAGATAAAAACGAATCAAACCCTGAAAAGCACGCGGCGCCTCCGTTAACATCTAATATTGCTCCTGATGCGTATTGTCTGGTAACTTCTATATGAGTTTGTTTAATGCACCGCTCCATGCGTGCGGTTAATTCTTTAGTGATGAACATCATGCATCACTCAATCCTGAGATAATTCGATTGACCAAACCAGGTCCTTGATAAATTAATCCTGAATAAATCTGTACCAAAGTGGCGCCTGCTGCAATTTTCTTTTGAGCACTGTCAACACTATTAATACCGCCTGCACCTATTAATGTAATCGCGTCACCCGCATATTTTTTTAATAACGCCAAACATCGAGTCGATAATTCTTCTACGGGCCTTCCACTCAACCCACCCTGTTCATCTCCATAAGGCAAGTTCTTAACCCCATCGCGACTACAGGTAGTATTTGTAGCGATAATTCCTTCAATTCCATGACTCAATATCACTTCAGTCATCAGTTTTAACGTTTCGTCGTCTTCATCCGGCGATACCTTAACAACCAAAGGTACATGCCGTTGATGCTGCTCTTCAAGTTTCAATTGCTCATTCTGCAACTGAGATAACAATTGAGTCAGATAATCCCCCTTCTGCAACTCCCGTAAATCAGGGGTATTCGGTGAAGAAATATTAATGGTTACATAAGATGCATGCCCATAAACTTTTTGCAAACAATAGCAATAATCTTTGGCCGCATCAGCCAATGAAGTGTCCTTGTTCTTGCCAATATTGATCCCTAAAATTCCCTTATACTGTGCTGTTTTAACATGAGTAACTAAAGCATCTACTCCCAGGTTATTAAAACCCATTCGGTTAATGATTGCCTGAGCCTCAGGCAAGCGAAATAATCGTGGTTTTGAATTACCGGGTTGAGGCCGTGGAGTGACCGTTCCTACTTCGATAAATGAAAATCCAAGTTTAGCCAAGCCATCCAAATGAGTTCCATTTTTATCCAGACCAGCAGCCAATCCGACTTGATGTGGAAACTGAAGCCCCATTGCATTGACAGGCTTGCCTTCAATTTTATTGAAACACCATCCAGGCAGATGATCCAGGGCAGATAAAGCTAAATGGTGCGCTGTTTCAGGGTCCAACTTAAAAAGCAAGGGTCGTATCATTGAATACATAAAACTACTCCGGAAAAGGGTCTTTGTTTGATTCGATACCCTATTTCATTTATACGATACATTGCTGAGCCCATACTCGTAACATGGCATTTCCAGATTTTTGTAAATGAAAAGCAACTTCTCGCACTTCAATTCCAAAATTGTCTTGTTGAAGACCAAGTAACACAGGCCCCAGAAATGAGGAAGTTTTGCCCTCTTTGTCTATCAAAGGAAATATCCTGACTTCCTTTGCCACTCGAGCCAGTTCACGGATCACATTCAAATGAAAATCAACCGTTTGATTATCAAGATCAGCAAATAAATAATGAGAACATAAAGCAAAATCAAATGAAAAATCTGCGAAAGGGAGCTGTACATCTGTAACACCAAGGTACCGTCCCTCAGTCTTACCCTGTCGGTAATCAGCAAAAAACTGTTCAAACCCCTTTTTTCTTGCTGCAAGCAACTGTTCAAAACCACCGCTGCGAGTGAAATCAAAATGTTCCTGTTCCGCTTTAATTTCTTCAGCCATTTGAGAAAAAATCATCACCGACTTTGAATACAAGGTATCCTTGTCAAGAACAAACAAAGGATCACAACTGACTACCTCAATACTCCTCTGCGCTAGCTGAGAATTCACTGCACTGGGTCCACATCCATATTCTAAAATTTTAGAATTAATTTCACTGTCTGACAGATCAAACATTTCTTGATATTCATCAACACCGTGACCCCATAAAACCAGATTACGCATGAGCAGCTCTCCTATATAAACCTGAATTCTGTGCTCAATTTCATTGCAGATTACCCTACCCTGAATTCAGGTAAAACTTACAGCAATCAATTAAGTTTCGTTCCGGCTTAAGATTAGGTTATTTTTTAACCTTGGTAAAGAGTCTTTTTAAAATACACTGTGTTAGAAACTGTCAGTGAATAGACATTGCCGAATCGATTGGGTATAGTCTTGTGTATTTGTAAAATCAACAGGATAGAATCCATGCACAACGGACTAAAGTATCAATTGGGTGAAACCTATGACATGTTAAGAGACTCTGTCCATCAGTTTGCTCGCTCAGAAATCGCTCCCCTTGCTGCTCAAATTGATGAAACGAATACCTTTCCAAATCATTTATGGAGAAAGTTAGGTGATTTAGGCTTATTAGGTATCACGGTCAGTGAGGAATACGGCGGAGCCAATATGGGGTACCTTGCTCACGCCATCGCCATGGAAGAAATTTCCAGAGCCTCCGCTTCTGTAGGATTAAGCTACGGTGCTCACTCCAATCTCTGTGTGAATCAAATCTATTTAAACGGAAATAAGTCGCAAAAAGAGAAGTATTTGCCTAAGCTTATAAGCGGTGAATACATTGGCGCCCTGGCCATGAGTGAATCCAACTCAGGTTCTGATGTAGTCAGCATGCAACTTCAGGCACGCTCATCAGGTGATAGATACATCCTGGACGGTACCAAAATGTGGATTACCAATGGGCCGGATGCAGACGTTCTGGTGGTCTATGCCAAAACCGACAAACAGGCTGCAAGTAAGGGCATTACTGCGTTTATTATCGAAAAAGGAATGACTGGCTTTAAAACAGCTCAAAAGTTAGACAAGTTGGGGATGAGAGGTTCGAATACCTGTGAACTGGTTTTCGAGCATTGTGAAGTGCCTGCTGAAAATGTACTTGGGGAAATAAACCAGGGCGTCAGAGTATTAATGAGTGGCCTTGATTACGAACGAACAATACTTGCTGCAGGACCGGTGGGTATTATGCAAGCCTGTATGGATGTAGTTCTTCCTTACGTGCATGAACGCAAACAATTTGATCAGGCAATTGGTGAATTTCAATTTATTCAAGGTAAATTAGCCGATATGTACACTGATCTTAGTGCGTCCAGAGCGTATTTGTATGCTGTAGCAAAAGCCTGCGATAGCGGGATGGTAAGTCGTAAAGATGCAGCGGGTGTTATTCTGTATACTGCTGAAAAAGCAACACAAATGGCGCTACAGGCAATTCAAACTCTGGGTGGTAATGGGTACATTAATGAATACCCTACAGGGCGATTGTTACGTGACGCGAAACTCTATGAAATCGGAGCCGGCACTTCTGAAATAAGAAGAATGCTGATAGGTCGTGAACTTTTTAAAGAAACTGCATAAGGAATAGTGACATGGAACAGAATGATGTAGTAATAGTTGCAGCAAAAAGGACTCCCATGGGTGGAATGTTAGGTACTCTGTCAGCTCTTTCAGCACCAGAGTTAGGCGCTGTGGCACATATGGCAGCACTGGCACAATCAGGAATTGCACCTGCTGAAATTGACGAAGTCATCAGTGGCTGCGTCCTTCAGGCAGGAATAGGCCAGGCACCAGCAAGGCAAGCAGCAATCAGAGCGGGAATACCCAATTCTGCTGGAGCAACAACCATCAATAAAATGTGTGGTTCTGGAATGAAAGCGGCTATGCTCGCGCATGATTTGATCAAGGCAGGCTCTGCTCAGGTCATCCTGGCAAGCGGTATGGAAAGCATGAGTAATGCTCCTTATTTATTAGCAAAAGCGCGTTCCGGTTATCGACTAGGTCATGGTGAATTAAAAGATCATATGTTCCTGGACGGACTCGAAGATGCCTATGAAAGAGGACAATTAATGGGTTGTTTTGCAGAAGCAACAGCCAAACATTTCAAGTTCACCAGAGAACAGCAAGATGAATTTGCAATCCGTTCCATGACCAATGCGCTGAAAGCAATTGAAAGCGGTGCATTTGCTGATGAAATTGCCGCTGTTACCTTAACGACCCGTAAAGGTGACATCACAGTAAGCGTGGATGAAGGTCCTGATCCAGCAAAACTGGGTAAAATTCCCCAATTAAAACCAGCATTCCAGTCAGACGGCACAGTTACAGCGGCTAATTCCAGCTCTATTTCCGATGGAGCCGCGAGCTTGATACTGATGAGCGCAGCCAACGCAGAAAAACGTGGAGTGAAACCTTTGGCACGAATTGTTGCTCATGCTAGCCACGCTCAGGCTCCTCAATGGTTTACTACCGCTCCAGTAGATGCCATTCGTAAAGTAATGAACAAGGCATCCTGGAATCAAAATGATGTTGATCTTTATGAAATAAATGAAGCCTTTGCAGTAGTAGCCATGGCTGCGATAACACAACTTGAATTGAACCCGGAACAGGTTAACATTCATGGTGGTGCCTGTGCGTTGGGTCACCCTATAGGAGCTTCGGGTGCGCGCATTCTGGTTACCCTAATGCATGCATTGAAACAGCAAGGCAAAAAACGTGGTGTTGCCTCATTGTGCATAGGCGGTGGTGAAGCCACAGCAATGGCTATTGAACTGTTATAAAAACACCAACATTCACCACTCATGCTGAACCATTGTGAATGGTCCGCTCTGAGTGCTGGCTGGGTGATTTCCAAACTAAAAAATCACAGATAACTCTGTGCATCTTTTAGATTGGCAATCACCCTGAATGCACCAGTTACGGTGTTTTTTGAATTGTGGTACATAGTTAATAATAAAAATAAAGGATGTACATGCTACGACAAAGTCTCATATATCTGCTACTCAGTGTTCTGGTAGTAGTTTTCGCCAGATATGCCCACCTACTTATTGTTTATATAGATCTGTTCTTCACCTATATAAACTTGAAACTGACTCCAATATTCAGTCAGACTGGCTGGGGATTAATTATAAGAAAAGTTTTGGTGTTAATGTTAATGCCAATCATTATTACGGGGATACCCGCCCTTCTTTACAGAGCAATTAAAGGTCGAGAAATGCCTCATTTTATTGCTATTGTCTGGGTGATCTGGACTATCATCGTTTTGAGCGTTATTTTGATACGTTAAGGATTCAGGCATGGCACAACTAATCAGTCAAATCAACACCGCAAGTCAGGATTTTAAAGACAATCAAGCAGCAATGCAGGCATTGGTGGATGAACTGCGCTCAAGAATCAATGAGATTTCGTTAGGCGGTGATGAAAATGCCCGCACACGCCACTTAAAACATGGCAAATTATTACCCAGAGAAAGGCTGCAACAATTGTTAGACCCTGGAAGCCCGTTTCTTGAATTGTCGCAACTGGCAGCCTATCAGGTTTATGAAGACAACATTCCAGCCGCAGGGATCATTGCCGGTATAGGACGAGTATCTGGCGTTGAGTGCGTTATTGTGGTCAATGATGCAACTGTAAAGGGGGGAACTTATTATCCTCTCACGGTAAAAAAACATTTGCGTGCACAGGAAATCGCTCTAATCAATCAGTTACCCTGCATCTACCTGGTGGACTCCGGTGGTGCTTTTTTGCCTCTCCAGGATGAGGTATTCCCGGATCGAGATCATTTTGGCCGTATATTTTTTAACCAAGCTCAAATGTCAGCACGAAATATACCTCAAATTGCTGTTGTAATGGGGTCGTGCACTGCTGGTGGAGCCTATGTTCCTGCTATGGCAGATGAATCCATTATGGTAAAAAATCAGGCAACAATTTTTCTAGGGGGCCCTCCTTTGGTTAAAGCGGCTACAGGAGAAGTTATTAGCGCTGAAGAATTAGGTGGAGCAGAAGTTCATTGCAGGCATTCAGGTGTTGCGGATCATTATGCTGAAAACGATGCTCACGCCCTCCATCTTGCACGAATTGCCATAGGGAATTTAAATCGGAAAAAAATTGAAACGATTACGCGTACTGAAACCGTTGAGCCAGTGTACGATACCAAAGAACTCAATGGAATAGTCCCTGCAGATCCCAGGAAGCCTTTTGATATAAGGGAGATCATCGCCCGATTGGTTGATGGTTCCGATTTTGATGAATTTAAAGCACTGTTCGGCACAACGCTGGTGTGTGGCTTTGCACGTTTGTATGGATATCCGGTTGGTATCATCGCTAACAATGGAATACTATTCAGTGAAAGCGCCTTAAAAGGAAGTCACTTCATCGAGTTGTGTTGCCAACGCAAAATTCCATTAATCTTTTTACAGAACATAACCGGGTTTATGGTTGGTTCAAAATATGAAGCATCTGGAATTGCCAAACACGGTGCTAAAATGGTTACCGCTGTAGCGAATGCAAATGTAC
Organism: Legionella moravica DSM 19234; assembly: GCF_000423305.1. Classification (GTDB taxonomy): domain Bacteria; phylum Pseudomonadota; class Gammaproteobacteria; order Legionellales; family Legionellaceae; genus Legionella; species Legionella moravica. The sequence goes on from NZ_AUHS01000008.1 coordinate 154,683, forward strand.
CGAAATTTACGGTGATTGTAGGCGGAAGCTTCGGGGCTGGTAACTATGCCATGTGTGGACGCGCCTACAATGCTCGCTTTATCTGGACCTGGCCTAATTCTCGTATTTCAGTCATGGGCGGAGAACAGGCAGCCAATGTGCTAGCACAGGTCAACAGCGAAAAATATGCAAAACAAGGTAAAGTCTGGCCTATTGAAGAGGAAGAGCACTTTAAAAATCAACTACGATCTCAATATGAAACTCAAGGTAATCCTTATTATGCCAGTGCAAGACTTTGGGATGATGGGGTCATAGCTCCCCAGGATACACGAATGATTCTGGGTCTTGGTTTATCGGCAGCCTTAAATGCACCTATTGAATCCACGCATTTTGGCGTTTTTCGTATGTAACTGGAATTAAACTCATGAGCGACCTTATTAGTGAAATTCACGATCAGATGTGTTTATTAACCATCAATCGTGTGAACAAACATAATGCTTTTGATAATCATCTTCTCGAGGAGATGCAGATTCGACTGGATGCAGCAATCAATAATGACACAGTAAGGGTTATTGTGCTTAAAGCAAATGGTAAACATTTTTGTGCTGGCGCGGATTTAGCGTGGATGCAAAGTATGATTGCTTACGATGAAAAACAAAATCTGAACGACTCGATGATACTTGCCAGGCTAATGTACTCTCTGAATCAATGCCCTAAACCCACAATTGCCATGATACATGGTTCTGCGTTTGGTGGAGGGGCAGGACTTGCTGCAGCCTGTGACATTGCAGTCGCAGCACATTCAGCCCGCTTTTGTTTTTCAGAAGTTAAATTAGGGTTGATTCCTGCCGTTATAAGTCCTTATGTTGTAAAAGCTGTTGGAGAACGAACAGCACAAATGCTGTTTATGACTGCCGAAATTTTTGATGCCGCTCGTGCCTTATCGCTCAATTTAGTGCAGCATCTTGTTCCAGACGATAGCTTAATGGACTTTACACTCAATTATGCCAAACAAATCATTAATAATGCCCCGCAGGCCGTGACAATGTCCAAAAATCTGGCGCGGTATGTTGCAAACAAAGACATTGATGAACAACTGGTTCACTACACTGCTACACTAATCGCTCAAAAGAGAACATCAGCTGAAGGACAAAAAGGTCTGCAGGCATTTTTAAATAAAGAAACACCTAACTGGAACTAGGAACTTGCATGTTTAATAAAATTCTAATTGCTAATAGAGGTGAGATAGCCTGTAGAATCATAAAAACAGCGCGATCCATGGGTATTCATACCGTAGCAATTTACTCTTCTGTAGATAAAAACAGCCTGCACGTGCAATTGGCTGATAGCGCCTGTTACGTTGGAGAAGCTGCAGCTAAAGACAGCTATTTGAATATTGAACACATTATTCAAGCAGCAAAAGATTGTGGAGCTGAGGCAATACACCCTGGCTATGGATTTTTATCAGAAAACCCCGGCTTTGCCAAAGCTTGTGAACAGGCTGGAATTGTCTTTATAGGTCCTTCCATTGAAGCGATGGAGGCTATGGCATCAAAACAGTTAGCCAAGCAAATGTTGGAAAATACCAATGTGCCATTAACTCCCGGCTATCACGGCCTGGAACAGTCAGAAGCCAAACTACTGGAAGAAGCCAAAAAAATTGGATTTCCAGTACTGATAAAAGCAGCCAATGGCGGCGGTGGTAAAGGAATGAGAGCCGTTTATGACGAAACCGAATTTAGCGATTGTCTGGCTGGAGCCAAAAGAGAATCTTTGGCCAGTTTTGCTGATGACACCATGATCATTGAAAAGCTGGTACTTAATCCTCGCCATGTTGAATTACAGGTAATCGCTGACAATCATGGGGCAGTTGTGCATCTGTTTGAAAGAGATTGCTCGATTCAACGTCGGCACCAAAAGATAATTGAGGAAGCCCCTGCTCCCAATTTAACCGACTCTATGCGGCAAAGATTAGCTGATGCAGCCTGTGAAGTGGCACGCTCGATTAATTACCGAGGCGCAGGTACTGTTGAATTTCTGGTTGATGACAGAGAGCAATTCTATTTTATGGAAATGAACACGCGTCTCCAGGTCGAACATCCTGTCACAGAAATGATTACGGGGATTGATTTGGTTGCCTGGCAATTTAAAATCGCAGCCAATGAGCCTCTTCCTTTGACGCAGAATGACATTAAGGCAAGAGGACATGCAATCGAATGCCGTATCTATGCCGAGGATCCATTTAATGGATTTATCCCATCCATAGGGCAATTGAATTTTCTTCAAGAACCATCAGGAGAAGGACTTCGCATCGATACGGGTGTCCAACTGAACTCTCAAATTACCATGTATTACGATCCCATGATCGCAAAATTGATCGCTTGGGGACATAATCGAGAGGAAGCACTCCATCGCTTGAATCAGGCACTGTCGCATTATTTTATTGGCGGAGTAAAAACCAATATCCCCTTTTTGCAAGCCATCTGCCAACATCCAAAATTTACAAACGCTGAGCTGAGCACTGATTTTTTAAGCAAAGAGCACATTCATTTAACAACTCCTGATCGGCATCTAGCGTTAAAAATGGCCATTGCTTATGACTATTTAGATACAGTTAACAACATCAATGATCCCCTGCTTAAAGATGCATTCGCATGGCAAATGCACATTCAGGGACACTGGATCTGGCGTTATCACCAGGATGGTGTCATTACTGAAGCGCGTATTACCCCAATTGACAATACACGTTTCACCCTCAACTTAAATGATGACGAACACCAGATCACCGCACACCGTGTTCAAAATAAACTCACCATCGAAGCAAACAAACACCATTACCACGCTACGGTTGATAATTCAGAACAGCATTTAATTTTATATTCTGAGCAAGGACAAATCAGCATAGAACGGTTTCGCTGGAATAAGCTGGACGCGCATGCAACACTGCATAAAGGCCAATTAACAGCCCCCATGCCCGCAACAGTTGTTGCTGTCCTGAAAAAAACCGGTGAACAAGTAAAGGCCGGTGAACGTTTAATAATTCTGGAAGCAATGAAAATGGAACACACAATTCATGCTCCAGTTGATGGGGTGCTACTGGATGTATTCTATGCAGTAGGTGCACAGGTAAGTGAAGGAGCTGAATTGATATCACTCAGTGAATCTGAGTCATAAACTACTGAGATTATTATGGACTATCCTCAACACGTGACAATAATAGAAGTAGGTCCTCGTGATGGCCTGCAGAATGAATCCTCTTTTGTGTCCACAGAACACAAAATTGAACTCATTAATAAGCTCAGCCAAACCGGCCTTAAGCATATTGAAGCAACCAGTTTCGTTTCTCCCAAAGCCATACCGCAATTAGCAGATAGCGAACAGGTCTTTCGATCAATTTCAAAAAATCCTTCCGTGTCTTACTCCGCACTCGTTCCAAATGAACGCGGCATGATTAAAGCACTTGATGCAGGGGTCCGTGAAATTGCTGTATTTACAGCGGCAAGTGAATTATTTAACCAAAGAAACATCAACTGCTCCATTCAGGAAAGCATTGAACGATTCAAACCTGTACTCGACATGGCAAAAAGCAACAAAATCCGAGTAAGAGGATACATTTCCTGTGTTCTGGGTTGTCCTTACCAAGGTGAAGTGCAGCCCGATATGGTCGCTGAGGTAACCCAAAAATTACTTGATCTGGGGGTAGACGAAATTTCTCTCGGAGATACTATCGGTGTGGGAACACCAAGGCAAACCCAATTAGTATTAGACAAAATTCTACGACTCATGCCCTTAAACCGACTGGCCATGCATTTTCATGATACCTACGGCCAGGCTATTGCGAATATCTATGCATCCTTGCACTATGGAGTATATCGTTTTGACAGCTCCGTAGCAGGTCTTGGAGGGTGTCCCTATGCCCGAGGAGCCAGTGGTAACGTTGCTACAGAAGACGTTCTTTACTTGATGCACGGCTTAGGAATAAACACCGGGGTAGATATATTTAAAATCGTAGCTGCCGGAGATATGATTTGTAAGCTTTTGGGACGTAAAAATCAATCCAAAGTCGCAAATGCATTATTGGCGAATCCCTGTAATTAACAACCACGATACATCACGGCCTGATTTCCGCCAAAAGGGCAATTCAGGGAAGTACAGAGCAAGAGAGAACAATTCATGAATGAACTAATATGGACTCCAAAAAATCCCAAAAATTCACAAATGGGGCAATTTATGCTGTTCGCAGCAGAAAAACATTGCCAGATATTCGAAAACTATCAAGATCTCCACACGTGGTCTATCAAACACCCCGAATCATTCTGGAGCACGCTATGCGAATTCTTTAAGCTGAATTTTGATACACCGCCTCATCAGATACTGAATTACTATGAATCCATGCTGGATGCTCGATGGTTTAGTGGTGCGCAATTTAACTTTGCTCAAAAGCTATTATCCCGCAGAGATGCTCACCCAGCCTTAATCAGCATTAACGAGAATAATGAAAAACAAGTATTCAGCTACGAGCAATTATACGTTGAAGTAGCCAAGTGCGCTGCTGGACTTAAAGCAATTGGAGTGATTGCCGGTGATCGAGTCGCGGCTCTAATGCCGAATATACCTTTAACTATTATCGCTATGCTGGCAACCACTTCCTTGGGAGCCATTTGGTCGTCATGCTCACCTGATTTTGGAGCTCAGGCCGCAATTGATCGTCTGGGACAAATTGATCCCAAAGTACTGTTTATTTGTGATGGTCATCAATATCAGGGAAAAATCCATAGCGGTGCTGAAAAAATTATACAGCTCAATGCAGCAATTCCCTCACTAAAACAAATCGTGGTTTGTCCCAACATCCGTGAAAAAATAAATCTCACTGAAGTACCCAACGCTCTATATTGGAACGATTTTATAAAGCCTGTCACCCAATGCGAATTTGAACCCTTCCCTTTTGATCACCCCGTGTATATTCTGTTTTCATCAGGTACTACTGGAAAACCTAAATGTATTATTCATGGAGCAGGCGGAACACTGCTACAGCATATTAAAGAACTGGGCTTGCATACTGATTTACGAGATACGGATAATTTATGTTTTTATACTACCTGTGGCTGGATGATGTGGAATTGGACTGTTTCCGCTCTTGCGCTGGGCGTTACTCTCACTCTATATGAAGGATCTCCTACCTACCCTCAGACCAATCGATTATTCAAATTAATTGAGGAAGAAGGTATTACCGTCTTTGGAACCAGCGCGAAATTTATTTCCTCAATTGAAAAAGCAGGTATCAAGCCAAAAGATGAATGCAACCTGTCCCGATTAAGGTGCATTCTCTCAACAGGCTCACCTTTGCTTCCCAAAAATTATGATTTCGTATACGAACACATTAAAAATGACCTCCAGCTCTGTTCCATCTCTGGTGGCACCGATATTATCTCCTGCTTTGCATTGGGTAACCCAATACTTCCTGTATACAGAGGCGAATTACAATGTATCGGGCTGGGTATGGCAGTAGAGGTATTTGATGAAGAAGAACATTCGGTTATAAAAACCCGTGGCGAATTAGTGTGTACGAAACCATTTCCATCCATGCCTTTAGGATTTTGGAAGGACAAGGATAAAGTAGCCTACACTAATGCCTATTTTGCTCGTTTTCCTGGCGTATGGGCACATGGTGATTTTGCCGAAATTACAGAACACCAGGGTCTAATCATTTATGGACGCTCAGATGCGGTGCTAAATCCTGGCGGAGTTCGAATAGGAACTGCTGAAATCTACAGACAGGTTGAAAAAGTGGATGCCGTCATAGACAGTATCGTCATCGGCCAGGATTGGCAGGATGATGTTCGGGTTGTGTTGTTTGTTAAATTACGAGAAGGAGTCATCCTGGATGAGGAGTTGATTCAAGCCATTAAACACACCATCCGGGAAAATGCGTCGCCCAGGCATGTCCCCGCTAAAATACTCCAGGTTAATGATATTCCACGCACCATCAGTGGCAAAATAGTAGAAATAGCAGTCAGGCAGATAGTTCACGGGCAACCAGTGCAGAACATTCAATCCCTGGCCAACCCGCACGCTTTGGAGTATTTTAAAAACAGGACTGAGCTAATGAATTAGGCAATCATGGTGGTGTACCTCAAACAGCACAGCGGTGTAGTCCCTTTATAGAGCAAAGGTCTATATTATATTTTTGACTGAATGGTCAAATAATACAGTGACATACCGCTTTGTTTACATCTGCGAATCGTGTATACTGTGCGCTGGCGTCGATTTGAAAACTCAGCTTGCGGACGCTCAAAAGAGTAACCTTTTTTGAAAATACGGCTAAAGCGGGCAGTCTCTTACACCCCTCTAGGTCTTCCGCAGCATATTCCAGGTTATTGTTATGATTGAATTGTGTGGAGTAACTAAATCCTTCTCAGGCAAACCAGCCCTTCAAGATATTAATTTATTTATTCAGGAAGGTGAGATATTCGGTATTATTGGTAAAAGTGGCGCTGGAAAATCTACTTTATTACGCTGCATTAATTTACTGGAACGGCCTGACCATGGAAATGTCCTTATTGACGGACAAAACCTGATGACTCTGTCCAGAAAAGAACTGGCGTTAGCTCGACATAAAATTGCCATGATTTTCCAACATTTTAATTTATTAAACTCGAAAAATGTTTATGACAATATTGCCTTGCCCATGCGTATTCAGGGAATGGATGAGGAAACCATCAATGACAAAATCAATGAATTATTGCCTGTTGTCGAATTAACCGATAAAAGACTTGCTTATCCATCACAGCTCAGCGGCGGACAAAAACAGCGGGTAGCGATTGCACGCGCTTTAAGCTGCTCCCCCAAAATACTCCTTTGTGATGAAGCAACCTCAGCCCTTGATCCTGAAACAACAGATTCAATTCTGACCTTATTAAAAAAAATCAACAGCCTCTATGGCATTACGATCGTGGTCATTACCCATGAAATGGACGTAGTGAAACGCATATGCAACAGACTCTCCGTTATGATCAATGGTTCCATTGCGGAGACGACTGCTCTATCGAATGTATTTAACAACCCGGACAGTCTGGCACGCACGATGCTTTATGCTCAACTCAGTCCGGAATTGCCTGCTTGCCTGACCAACCGAATCGCTGACTACGCAACGGATAAACCCTTATTGCGTTTATTTTTTCAGGGTGAAGAAGCAACTGTTCCGTTTATAAGTCAAACCAGTCGGGAACTCAACATAGACATCAATATATTATTGGCCAATATTGATCGCTTTGATTCAGTTACTTGCGGAGTCCTGGTCGTTGAATTAACTGCAAACCCATTATTGCTCGAAGCATTCCTGGAGCGCTGTAAGCAAGTCGGTTTAACTGTGGAGATCTTAGGTTATGTCCTACCCAATGGTTTATGATTTACTCAATGCAACTGGTGAAACCCTTTATATGGTGATCACCAGCACTTTCTTTGCTGTCTTGCTGGGATTACCATTAGGCACTTTGCTTTATTCTAGCAAACGTATCAAACCCAATCCCAAGATGCACAAATTGCTGTCAGCATTAATTAACATATTTCGTTCCATCCCTTTTATTATTTTATTAGTGGCTATTATTCCTTTAACGCGCCTTCTCGTTGGTACATCAATTGGAATGAATGCTGCTATAGTTCCCTTAACTCTTGGAGCCACCCCATTTTTTGCACGACTTGTTGATAATGTCTACCAGAGTTTACCGTCCGGTCTGATCGAAACCGGTTATGCAATGGGAGCCAGTACTCGCCAGATAATCCAGCATATCTTGTTGCCTGAGGCTCGATCCGGCTTAATTCATGCCATTACGGTCACTGCGATTACCCTGGTAAATTACTCTGCAATGGCAGGAACAGTAGGAGCTGGCGGATTGGGAACTTTGGCTATAAACTATGGTTATCAACGCTTTAACGCCGGTATCATGATAGCAACAGTAGTCGTTTTGATTATATTAGTTCAACTCATGCAAATGGGAGGAGACTACTTGGCTAAACGGTATTTACACCACTAATAGAGAGATCCCTGATGCGAATTTTAAGTTACGTTATTTTAATATTAAGTCTTGTTGCATGCAGCAGCAAACCCTCACCGAATACTTTAGTCATAGGAACCATTGCCGGGCCTGAAACAGAGCTTATTGAAACAGCGAAAGAGGTCGCTGAAAAAGAATATGGATTAACGATAAAAATTGTTGAGTTCAATGATTATAATTTGCCTAATGAAGCCTTACAGGATGGCAGTCTGGACGCCAATGTGTACCAGCATTTACCTTACCTGAAAGCCGCCATTCTTGCGCATGGATATAACCTTCAGGCCATAGGACGAACCTTTGTTTACCCCATGGGTATTTACTCGAAAAAATACACATCTCTAAAAGACATCCCGGAAAACAGCATTATTGCAGTACCCAACGATCCAAGTAATGAAATGAGGGCGTTTTTATTGTTGGAAGACTCTCAGTTAATCACCGTAAAGGATGCTACCAATTCAGGCTTGCCCAGCATTGAGAGCAATCCCAAAAAATTACAGTTTAAAGAAATGGACGCCGCTCAACTGCCTCGAGTATTGCCCGATGTTGCTGCCGCAGTCATCAATACCACCTTTGCTTTGCCAGCAGGATTAAATCCAGGTAAAGATGCATTGTTTACTGAAGGCAAAGATTCCCCTTATGCCAATATTATCGTGATTCGCAAGGACACGCAAAAGAGACCTCAACTGGAATTGTTTGTAAAAGCGCTAAACTCAGACGAAGTCAAAGCAAAAGCTAAAGAGCTTTTTGGTGATTCTGCAATACCAGCCTGGTAATTAATGCACTGATAATCCATTACAGCCTCTTCATGTACCAGGTAGAGCCGACGAAATTCAGGATATTCCCCTTCCAGTCAAGGGGACATATCCTGAACACCAACTTAATTTTTTCTTAATTAAATCATGATATACTTCATATAACACAACTTATCATTTGGTGATAAATATGCCTGGTCCTCTGCTTTCTCGAATACCTTTAATTGGCAAACATCTATTGTCCAATGAGTATTTAAATAAACTGTCTCCTACAGCCATCGACAACCTTGGTCAAACCTACCGCAATCTAATCGGTTTGGGAAATAACCCTTCGTTCGCTAGCGGCGCATTTAAAAAACTGGATCAACAAAGAACTACTGACAATGATGAGATACCGGTTAAAGCCAAAGGGCCGTACGGAGCTACGCTTCTTGATAAAATGAATGACAGCTCCAATGATGAAGCTTCCAAGGCAGCTAAAGCAGCAAAAAACTCAATCACTACTGCTCTTACTACCAGCGATGAGTATGCTAAAGCAATGATGAAATTTAATGAAAATTCTGCGACGTTCAGGGAGTTAATAAAACGTATCCCCAATGAAAATTTTGGCGCGGAAGCGGTATTAGAGACATATAAATACTACATTGATAAAGCAAGAGCGGCGATTAGAGCGCAACAGGATCAAGATACACAAAAATTAACGGCACAATTTGATCAATTAGAATTTCAAAATAACTTGATGACCGCGTTCAACATTGCTTCAACTGATCCGGATGTGGATCAAAAAATTAATGATATCAAAACCAATATGCTCAAGGATCTTTCTGCCGCACAAAAAAAACAATTGGCAGAATTTGATAAATCCACGTCGGACTCAATGAATAAACTGCATCAGGCTTCTGCAGAAGAATACCGACAAATGGGCATGATTGAAACAATAAAAAAAGCCAATCAAGACAATGTTGCAATGCTCGACGCTATCGCTGAAGAAAATAGACGAAGCCGGCAAATTCCTGCTAATACACCAAGTGCCGCTATAGCCAGCTATGATGATACCGCCGCTAAAGTAAAAATGGCTCACGCCAAATTGGAAGACATCAAATCCTTTAAATCGATGACTGGCATGGAGATTGAGCAGGTTCAGCCTGGTGTTTTTAAATTTCACTTCGACATTATAAGCCCAAGATACTATCAAAGCCTGGCCCAAAAACCCCTCACTGATTTTTTACTGGTTTCGCAAGCAATCAGAGCCCAGGGAAACGATAAGATCTCCTGGACTATCGAAATTGAAGATCCTGAAACTCTGATGGAACGAGCAAGGCAAGCAGTTGAAGGCTCGGTTAGAGCTGGTTTTGAGCTGGATAAAATTGTGATTCGAGACAAGACCGGAAAAGAACTAAAATTTGAAGAAATCTTTAAGGACGATCCTGAAACATTCAACAGAATAAGGAATCGGGCTGCTGAGATAAAACATGAGCTATCCAATATAAATCCACCAGCAATCAAAACCTCTAAAGATAGTTCTGTAAAAGAAGCAATAAAAGAAATTAGAGACCAGCATAGAATTAATCCTCCTGCGGAAGAGGTGGAAGAAGTGGAAGAAGTGGAAGAGGAAAAGAAAGCTGGCCCACAAGCTTCCTAACGAGCAATTCAGTATTGGTATACTTCAATTACTTCGGATTTAAATGACATTGAATCACGGTTTTCTCCAGGGTAAACGGAGAAAACTGTGAGCCTGATTACCCCCTTTACTACCCCCAAACTGCAGATTATACCTTGAATTAAGTACACTGAAGTTCATGCGGATGAACCTGTTGTACACAATGATGTAAGTCTTGAATAATACTGACGATATTATGCTTACCTGCAACAGCAAGTCGGTCGGCCAGATTTCCAATTAAACTGGCATTGTTTTTTATGCCATTTAAAAAAACACTCAAAAATGATTTAAATTGCTGAATATCTAGAGAATTTTCATCAGAATGATTGGAACGTAAGGTCTGTATAAGTGCCTCTTCCATTGCCTTGTTTAACAAGTGAATGGAGTCAATAGAAGGCATTGCAGGCTTGGAATAAAAGCCATAGATAAATCTACTGATGGGAGTATGGTTTCGGGTGGTAAGAAACGTTAAAGGAATACCGTGAATGTCAATAGGCTGTATACTATAGTTATCAGCACAGTTCAATGTCAATTTTTCATTGGAAATAGATTGAAGACATCCATCAAAAAAATCCGAAAAGCGCTGAAACACAGACTCCAAAAATGGAAAACAGGTAGCGCTGTAGGCTAGCTTCAAGGAATCTCTCTTTAATGTTTTCAGCACCAGTTTTTTTTGGTCTCTTTGTTTTTTAAAAGTAGTTCTCAAATCATGATCAGGATGTACCACGAAGTCGATATATGCAGGCCTTAGTTCAGATAAAACTTTGGGACTGTCCGGTTTCAGTATTTTAAAAAACGGTGGCTGCAGTGTTTTTGGCCCTTTTGCCTGCAATATCAACAAATCAGCATCGGGTATCTGATGGACAATGACATCAAACCGATTGGGAGTTCGTGCGCAGTATAAGGCAAAGACAATAAGCCAATATGCTGCAATATCAAGCAGTACCCAAAGAAATAGAGGCAGGCATGGCACCTCATGTGTGATCTGTTGTTGCAGGCCCATGCGTCGCTTCAGCGTTTTATAACTCAAAAATGAACTGTAACTTTCAGCAAATCTATCAATAATAATTTTGAAAGGAATCTGCTGATTCATTAACCGTTCTGCAGCTAAAATCATAGGTCCTGCACCTCCACACATGCCATATAAAACCAACGATTTTTCGGGTGAGACTGCATGCTTGGCGAATGAAATAATATCCAAAGCAATGTCCTGAAGTCTGTCAGCACGTTTGCTTGAATGAAGAGAAAAATTACGATGATTAATTAATATAACTTCGGCATTGAAGAAGTCAGGCAAATTTTGTTGAATCTGGTTTATATAGACATGTTCAATGGGCACTTGACCAACCAGAACCAGTACCGTGGTATCAAAATTTTTCTCTTTATGTCGCAGCTGCACTCCTTCAAGAAGCACACCATCATGCCCAGGTAATAAAAATTTGTATGAAACGACCGGACTTCCATAAAAAAAAGACTCAATAGGAAAGGCATGAAGAGGCAGGCAGTTGGATGTAAGAAGTCTGGTAATATTTTGCTTAAACGTTGATAAACTAAAAACTGATTTACTAAATTGACTAAAGAGAGGTTTTGTCGTTACGGGGGATATAGAGGGTGGAGTTTTTGCCCAGCTCATTAATTGAGACAGCATTTCCAGACAAAGTGATTTCGCGCTTTTAACTATTTGGTTGTCCACAGGAGTACCATCAGAGATAGTCGTCAAATCACCAAACCCATAGATCAAAGGATAGAAAATAACTTTGGGTGCCAGTTGAAGGCTTGAAAAGTGCTCATTGAAATTAAGAAAAAAACGAATCGCAATATGATGTAATACGCGATAAGCTGTGCTTTCTTTTTGAAGCAAACTCATATGGCGGTCTATAGTGAGGATGCAAAAGTATCCCCAATCCAAATAGGGACGTATGGCTTCTACGTCAGTACGGAACGAATTGAATAAAAAGTTGCGTGTTACACTTGACCCAAGCCAAAATGCCATGATCCATTTAGAATAACTGTGTTCATCACCAGCAGGAGTCAGGGTCAAATCCTCGATTACTGTTTTTCTCACTTCGAAATCATCGAGTGCATCGACAAGTAGTTGAGAAGGAATGAGTTGCATTTGTGGTTTACCTCAAATTTGGAATAATACTGAACACAAGGATATGAGGCGTATTATAATGAGAACAAATCTTTTATTAAAAGATAAAATCTAATTTATAGAAAGCGCTCAATGTTATTATTATTTGCATCTTATGTAAAACCATTAGTTGCTGTTGACAATTCCTTCCCCTAAGAGCCTCGGCTTATCCCTGAATGATCCTTACTTTTTTAAACGTAGCAACTGTCTTGAATTAACATTCAGGACAGTTGCTACTCTCTCTTACACTAAAATTACGTTCTGCATTCCTAATTTCTGCGGCATTAACCCTGAATAAAGATAGCATAAAAAGAAAAAAACAAGCCTGAAAACCCAGGTGGTAAAGGCAAAACGCCAACACGTCCAGATAATCCCCCCAAAATTCCGCTGTTCCAAATACCTAAAATCTGATATTTTTAATAGGCAATCAACAGCAAAGTTGATACAATAATTTGTGTATCTTATTATAATATATGAATATTTTATAAGTTTACTATTATCAATAACTAATGTTGCAACTCCTTTTACAGAAAATGGAATTCAACGGGTTGGCTAAGGAGATGGCTATGAGTACTCGTGGTTTTGATGATTTTGATACAGATATTGAAGATGTTAATGATGCGGCACCAATTATTCCAGAACCAAGCCCTTCTACAAAATTGGAACGACGCAGAAAAATTGAAGATCTGTTTGAAGAAAAAAGATTAAGAGAAGAGCTGGCTGAGTTTGGTTAAATCAACTGCCATCTGGGAATATCCCCTCTTGCGTTAATAATAGTCTTGTTTGCTAGCAATTGAATATTCTACACATCTTCGAAAAACCAGTTCGGATCTACTCTCTGAGTTCCGCGGTTACAGCCGCGGGATTTCCGCTGGGGTTAATTCAACTAGAGCAACTGCTTAAGGCTAATACATAGTTGATCCAATGTTTTAGCACTCTCATCCTGGTTCCACGATCAAAGCCGCAGGACGCGGGCAAAGATGTGATCAAAAGACAGTTGGGAACAACCAGGCTTCACGCTAACGCCAAGAAACAATGCAGTAATTTATTTTTTAAAATAAACATCAAACCGGACTGTTTTACCCTCAATACTACTATCAGGTACTAACAAAGGTTTCGTTTTTTGAGGCCATTTTACAACGACCCTTTGCTTCACATGTGATATCGCTATTGTTAATAAGTCCAATGCATCTTCATCCGTACCAATCATCTGTTGTAAAACCTGCATGTCCTTTTTCACTAAAGCAGATTTACTGCGTTGTGGGTGCATGGGATCAATATAGACAACATCCGGATACTCAGTGTCAGCAAGACTTATCAAATAGGAACGGGCATCACCAGCATGAAGAGAAACATTTAATTTGTGCTTGTCCGATTCATCCTGATGGCCGATTGCATCGGATAATAAAGAAGCCATTAGAGGATTGCGCTCCAACATAACAACCTGTGCGCCAAAACTGGCTAAAATCGCAGCATCTCGTCCCCACCCTGCTGTTGCATCAAAAATTTTAACCCCCGGTGCTGGTTTGCATGCACGAATCAAACCTTGTTTTTTTCCTTCTGATCTACGCTTATTCCAGGTTAAGGCAGTAAAATCTGCTGATAAGAGTGAGAAACCAGATATTTTCAAAGTCAACTTACTTGAAGTGAGGTACAAACAGCTAGAGGCGTCTTTATCAAGGGTAAAATCAAGTTGTTTTGCCAGGAGTTCTGCTTTGTCCCGCAATTCATCGCACTCATATCCTACTGATGTTATAAAGTTCATGATTACGATAATAAATGATCGACATAATGTGCGAGGGATTGATAAACAGGCACCTCAGGATAAGCTTTTAATCCAGCGAGATCAGTCATAGATGACAACACCATAACTGGACTGGCACCAGCCGCATAGGCAGCCTCAATATCCGATACACGATCCCCGACAAAAGGTACATTATCAAGAGAGCAACTAAATTTCTTCGCTAAATTGAGTAACATGCCAGGTTTTGGTTTTCGACAAAAACAGTGCTCTGATGGGAGATGAATGCAATATTCAATTGCATCAATTCGCCCCCCAACCGACTCAATTGTCTGTATCATCTTCAAATGTATCGCTGCCAGCTCATCTTCTGTGTAAAAGCCTCTGGAAACACCGGACTGATTGGTAGCCACGCCAATGGTGTATCCCGCTTTAGTCAACTGAGCAATTGCCTGAATGCTATCAGGAATAAGAATAAACTCCTCTACACTTTTAATATAGTGTAGAGAGTCCTGGTTAATTATCCCGTCACGATCCAGTAAGATTAATTGAGTCATGACAACTGTAACATTGAAATATCAGCAACGCCCTGTAATAAATCGTTTAATTGGGATAACAACGCCAAACGGTTCTTTTTTATAGCCTTATCATCAACCATGACCATCACATTATCAAAAAAGGCATCTACAGGTTCTTTCAAATGGGCTAACTGCTTGAGTAATAATCCGTAATTGGCATCGCGATATAGAGAGTCAACAGATTCTTTAACGGCATTTATGTGAGTATAAAGTGCTTGTTCAGCTCCTTCTTCTATAATATCCGCGTTAATATCCCCTTCCAGATCTCTTGTATCTGCGTGAGCCAATAAATTATTAACCCGTTTACAGGCCGCTGAAAGTGATGCGGCTTCAGGTAAGCTAATAAAGACTTTTAATGCATTTAACCGCAAATCCAGATCATAAAGCCAGTCATCCTGTCGAGCACGTACTGCCTGAACCAGATCAGCGCTCACCCCTTGCCCTTGATAATAGGATTGAAGCCTCTCAAGAATAAACGTCTTTAACTCAAGAACAGCTGTCTGATCCAAACTCACTGTCTCGCCAAAATTTGCTATCGCTTCATCGATCAAGGTCGATAAATTAAGCGGCAAAGGTGTTGCAATTAAAATACGAACCACGGCTAAAGCATGACGCCGCAATTTGAATGGATCTTTCACTCCAGTAGGTTTTTGACCTATAGCAAAAATACCCACTAAGGTATCGATTCTGTCTGCTAATGAAAGTGCCATACCTAAAGCAGATTCAGGAAGCTTATCTGCTGCAAATCGTGGCATGTATTGTTCATTCAACGCTTGTGCAACACTCAGATCTTCACCATCGTTTAATGCGTAATAATACCCCATCAACCCCTGTAACTCGGGAAATTCGCCCACCATCCCTGTCATCAAATCACATTTACTCAATACAGCAGCACGTTCTGCTTGTTTGGTAGATAATTGAAGCGCATGACTTAAATGATGCATTAACGATTTAACGCGCAATGCCTTATCATGCAAACTTCCAAGTTTGATTTGAAAAACTACTTGTTCTGTTGATGGTATGTGCTCACTTAGAGACTGCTTTTTATCCTGTCTAAAAAAGAATGCCGCGTCGCTTAATCGGGCACGCATTACTTTTTCATTACCTGCTATGACCTGCTCAGGATTAGCACTGGCTATATTTGCTACAGTGATGAAATGAGGTAACAATGCGCCTTGTTGATCATTCAAAGCAAAACATTTTTGATGCGATTGCATGGAAGCGATCAGGGCTTCTGCAGGAACATCCAGAAATTCTTTCTCAAAATTGGCAATTAATGCCTGAGGCCACTCAACTATAGAAGTGACTTCATTAACCAGATCATCAGGCATAATGGCACTGGCATTTAAGGATTCAGCCAATTGCCCCACCTGTTCTTCAATCATTTTACGACGCGTTGCAAAATCGGCAACAACAAAGGCCTCACGCAATTGCTCTTCATAGCGTTCAGCGGAGACTATTTTTATTTTTTGCGGATGATGAAATCGATGTCCCCTAGTTTCTCGTCCAGATTTAACGCCAAGAATCTTCTGTTCAATCACTTCGTCGCCATAGAGCATAACAGCCCAATGCACAGGTCTGGCAAACTCTTCATCACCATCACCCCAACGCATGGGCTTGGCAATAGAGAGCGAAGCTATGGATTGAACAACCATGGCAGGCAATAACGTCTTTGTTTGGGCGCCAGCGTTTTGGATCTCACAAACCATCCAGTCTCCCTTATCAGTCTGGATTCGGGTCAATGCTTCCACAGGCACTCCGCAGGATTTGGCAAAACCTGTTAATGCAGGAGTAGGATTACCCTCTTTATCATATGCGGCAATTGCAGCGGGGCCTTTACGGGTCACCGTCTGACTTTTTTGCTCTGATTGTAAGTCCCGAATTAAAACAGCTAATCGTCTGGGTGTCGCGAATCGTTTCACTTCCCCATAACTTAATTGTGCCTTATCTAATGCCGCGAGTAATTGATTAGCAAACTCGTCAGCCAAAGGCCAGACTGCAGCGGAGGGTAACTCTTCACACCCTAATTCAAAAATAAAATCATTGACCATCACACACCTTTTGCATAGGGAAGCCTAAAGCCTCTCGAGCTTGATAATAAGCTTGAGCCACTGCTCTGGAAAGCTGTCTTACACGAAGAATAAAACGTTGACGTTCAGTAACGGATATTGCTTTACGTGCATCCAGTAAATTAAATGAATGTGATGCTTTCATTACCATTTCATAAGCAGGCAACGGCAGCTGCAGAGAAATCAGTTTTTGCGCCTCACTTTCGTAATAATCAAACTGTTTAAATAATTCATCAACATTGGCATGTTCAAAATTATATGCCGACATTTCAACTTCATTTTGGTGAAATACATCACCATAAGTGACAATTCCCTGTGAATTTTTACACCAGGGTAATTCAAACAAATTATCAACACCCAAAACAAACATTGAAATTCGTTCGAGTCCGTAGGTTAATTCCCCGGTAACGGGTTTACACGCCAAACCACCTACCTGCTGAAAATAGGTAAACTGTGATACTTCCATGCCATTTTGCCAGACTTCCCAGCCTAAACCCCATGCGCCGAGCGTAGGAGATTCCCAGTTATCCTCAACGAAACGAATGTCATCCACTAATGGATCAACACCCAAAGCACGCAATGAATCCAGGTATTTGTCCTGAATGTCCAAAGGAGAGGGCTTAAGTACTACTTGAAATTGATAGTAATGCTGAACCCTATTGGGATTTTCTCCATAACGTCCATCAGTAGGTCTTCTGGAGGGTTGCACATAAGCAGCCGACCAAGGCTCAGGACCAATTGCCCTTAAAAAGGTGGCAGGATGGAAAGTACCTGCACCAACTTCCATATCCAGAGGTTGTAAAAGAACACAACCTTGAGCAGCCCAATACTGCTGCAGTGTTAATATGATTTCTTGAAATGTAGTTGGTTTTGTCATGAAAGTCTCAAAATTTACAATTAGGAGGTTTTTAATAACTCCTCAAGTGATCGTATTGCTGGATAATAAGCCATGATCAACCCGAATTAGATATATTGAGACTATGCATGACATAGTCTCAACAGAATGTGACTTCTTATAATTCTTTACGATTGAATCACTAAATTACTCTAGTTTCCAGCAGCTTTCTTAATCAGTTCCTGCAATGACTCTTCACTTGCTGCGCCTGGAATAAATGAAGGCTCAGTACCTGATTTAAATTTGCCATCAGGAGTGGAGGCAACGATAAATGCTGGTGTTCCCATCAAATGCAGTTTTTCTGCCAGTTGACGATTCGCTTCAAGAATATCTGTAACTTCTTTACTGTCCATATCTTTTTTGAGCTTATCCATATTCAAACCTAATGATTTGGCAGCATCCATAACATTTTGGTCATCAAGACGTTTTTCAATTTTCAATAAAGCTTCATGCATCTGCTGGTACTTGCCTTGCATACCGGCAGCAAGAGCTACTCTTGAAGCCATTTCAGAGCTTTTGCCAAATATAGGGAATTCTTTGTAAATAACTCGTAAGCCAGAATCTTTTTTAACTAAACTATCAATAATTGGGGACATTTTTTTGCAGTGAATGCATTGATAATCGAAAAACTCGACTATGCTCACAGCACCCTTGGCATTACCCACTGTGGTCAGATTACCCTGGAACAGTTGATCTGCATTTTCTAAAATCGCAGACTGTGCTTGCTGCTGCATATTCTGTTGTTGCTTTTGTTGTAATGCCTGAGAAGCTTCCAACAGTACCTCTGGGTTACTGATCAAATAATCATGAACCAATTTTTCAATTTCTTTTTTTTGAGCATCAGACATAGGGGTAGTTGTAGCATCAGCGGCCATAGTCATGGGTGATACTAAAGTAGTTGCCAGCGCTCCTGCAGTTAAAAATTTTGAAAATTTCACACAATTCCCCTTATTAATGGTTAACTAATAATTTAAGTTAATATCGGCAGCGTACTCAGAGTCGATTCACTACCGGACTGAATTTTAATTGAATCCAGTTTCTTTAGCCAGTCGCACCCTAGCACCGACTAAAGAAAATTTCAATATTAAATACCGATTACTTACAAAGACTAATGCTCTTATCACTAACCTGCACCTTACCGGTTCTTTAAAAATGAGAACACTCATCAACAACCGTTAAATTAGCATAGGCCAAAACCAGCCATTTTACCCCATGTTCGCTAAATTTAACCTGAACACGGGTGTGCGCACCACTTCCCTCAACTGCCAGCACAACACCTTGTCCAAATTTTGCATGCACAACATTTTGTCCCATCGGTATGGCTGAAGATTCAGGTGCTGAAGGAATTTGACTTCGAGAACTTGACACTGGACTATACCGTGCCTTGACACGAACCTGATCAAGCAGTTGCTCAGGTAATTCTCGTAAGAATCGTGACGGTCGATGATATTCCTCTCGCCCATATTGACGCCTTACTTCGGCATAGGACAAGATCAGCTTGCGCATGGCCCGGGTCATGCCAACATAACACAGCCGACGCTCTTCTTCGAGACGACCAGGCTCTTCAAGAGATTGCTTTCCAGGGAATACCCCTTCCTCCAGGCCAACCAAAAATACAACGGGAAATTCCAGGCCTTTAGCGGCATGCAAAGTCATTAAGTGAACATAGCGCTCATGTTCCTCAGCCTGCATCTCACCGGCTTCAAGTGAAGCATGGGCCAGGAATGCATTGACCAGGGGAAGTTCGTCTTCTTCGTCTTGTTCGTAACGGAATTGTTTGGCCGCGTTAATTAATTCCTGCAAGTTATCCAGACGTGACTCGGATTTATCTCCTTTAATTTTACTGAAGTGAGCGTAGAGCCCACTTTTTTGAATCACTTCAGAGAGCTGTTCATCCAGCTCCATAGCTACTGTCTTTATCTGCAATTGTTCGATAAGTTCTATAAAGCGCAGTAGTGATGAACCCGAACGCTGAGTCATTTCACCTGATTGCAACAGATTTTTCGCAGCACTCCATAAGGAGCACTGCTCTGTTTTTGCATGGGCTCGAAGATCTTCCAGTGTTTTTTCACCAATTCCGCGTGTAGGGAAATTAACAACCCGCTCAAATGCAGTGTCATCATTCGTATTCACCAACAAACGCAAATAAGCTAAAGTATCTTTGACCTCTGCCCTGTCAAAGAAACGAACCCCTCCATAAATTCGATAGGCAATTCCGGCACGTAATAACGCTTCTTCTAACACTCGTGATTGGGCATTGGAGCGATACAGTATTGCAATTTCATCTGCACTGCCACCCTGATTAATCTCCATCATAATCCGTTCTGCAACAAAACGCGCTTCTTCCAATTCATTAAAAGCACTGTAGACAATTATTTTTTCACCCGTGTTTCCTGCGGTCCACAAATCTTTACCCATACGTGAGTTGTTATTGGTGATTAATGCATTGGCTGCTTCAAGAATAGTCGCTGTCGAACGATAGTTTTGCTCTAATCTGATGATGTGGGTATCTTTAAAATCAGTAGAAAACTTTTGAATGTTCTCAACTTTTGCGCCACGCCAACCATAAATAGACTGATCATCATCCCCTACTGCCAATACCGGAGTATGTTCTCCAGCAAGTAAACGGATCCAGGCATACTGGATAGTGTTGGTATCCTGAAACTCATCAACCAGAATAGCCTGAAATCGCTGTCGATAATGCGCCAGAATTTCCGGGTTGTCCCTCAACACTTCGTGGGTTCGTAATAATAGTTCGGCAAAATCAATGACACCGGCTGTTTGACAGGCTTGCTCATAAGCACTATAAATCGCTACCAGTGTTTTTGTTGGCCCATAAGATAAAGCATTAACATGCGGAGGCCTGATGCCTTCATCTTTTCTGCCATTAATAAAGGATTGGGCTTGCTTTACCGGCCAGCGATCGGGATCCAGATTTAAAGACGCGATGACTCTTTTAATAACGCGAGCCTGATCTTCTGAGTCCAGAATATGGAACTGTTCGGGTAAACGTGCTTCCTTATAATGGCGACGCAGTAAACGGTGGCATAAACCATGAAATGTTCCAACCCAGAGTCCCATCACCGGAGTATTCAGCATACTGCTTAATCGTGAGCGCATTTCACCGGCGGCCTTATTGGTAAACGTTACAGCCAGGATTCCATGAGGTGAAAGTTGTTCTTTTTCGATTAACCAGGCAATTCGGCTGACTAATACTCGAGTTTTACCACTTCCGGCACCAGCCAGAACCAACATATTATTTAAAGGAGCGGTAACCGCTTCACATTGGCGTTCATTCAAGCCCTTAAGAAGTGCTGTCATGCTCATAAATAGATTCCAATCGAACAGAGATGGAGCATTATCTTCAATTTAACTCATAAAGACAAAGGGATTATTCAAGTCTCTGGTATAAAATTCAGATAACGCTGGTATTGCTTTAAACCTATACAGAGCGCAAAATATTGTGATTTCTGTATTGCAGTTAATTAAAGTATACTATACAAAAAATTATAAAGGACTAATATGCATTCCCTCTATCCAGCAATTAAACCTTATGCCCAACATGAAGTCAAAGCAAGCAAACCCCATATACTATATGTTGAAGAAACTGGGAATCCAGAAGGAATTCCAGTCATTGTACTGCATCCTGGACCTGGTGCGGAAGCAGATCCCCATCTAAGACGATTTTTTGATCCCCAACGTTACAGAATCATCCTCTTTGATCAACGCGGTTGTGGACGTTCTACTCCTCATCTTGAAATTAAAGACAATACAACATCCTTACTGCTTGATGATATTGATGCAATCCGAGATTTCCTGGGCTTATCCGAGTTTGTACTGTTCGGTGGTGGCTGGGGCTCATTATTAGGGTTACTCTATGCTCAAAAATTTCCCCAACAAGTTAAAGCGTTGCTGTTGCATCAAATCTTTTTAGGCAGACAAAACGACATTGACTGGTTCTATAAACAGGGTGCCAGCTTAGTGTACCCTGATTATTGGCAAGAATTTATCAGTTTGGTTCCAGAGAACAAGCGCCACAATATTCCCCAATTTTATGCAGATTGCCTGCAAGGATCTAACGATCTCATTCGAATGAGTGCTGCAAAAAACTGGGCGCTTTGGCAAGCACGATGCAGTAGTTTGCAACCCCATCTTTATGTCATCGATCAATACAGCGATCCTCATTTTGCTCTTGCACTTGCGACACTGGAATCCCATTTCATCAATAATCGTTATTTTATTGAAGAAAACCAGGTTATGGATCAGGTGCATAAAATAAGGCATATACCAACCTATATCGTCCACGGTCGATTTGATCTGGTCAGCCCATTAGCCGGAGCGTGGGAACTTCATCAGGCAATACCTGCATCAAATCTTAGAATTGTACGCGATGCCGGGCACTCCGACAGAGAATCGGGAATAATTGATGCAATAATTTACGCGACTAAAGAGATTTCAAAACAAGGATTAGATGCATGTTAACTGTGATTCAGCGTGTTACTGAAGCGCGGGTTGACATTAATGACACTCCGGTAGGGTCGATTAATCAAGGCTTAATGATCCTGTGTGGATTTGAGCCTGATGATACAGAGCAACGGTTGGCTCGAATGATCGATAAGTGCATCAACTACCGTATTTTTGATGATGGTCAAGGCAAAATGAATTTAAGCCTGAAGGAAATTGATGGCGGTCTTTTGCTCGTACCGCAATTTACTTTAATGGCGGATACTCAAAAAGGCCTCCGGCCTAGTTTTTCAAAAGCAGCGCCGCCTGAACTTGGACGACAACTCTTCGATAAATTATTAAGCATGGCACATCAAGCACATCCCAAAACACAATGCGGAAGTTTCGGAGCCAACATGCAAGTCCATTTGTGTAACGATGGGCCAGTTACTTTTTTGATGCAATTTTAAATCTCAACAGGATAATTTATCTTTGAAACTCAAATGGATTATCCTGAGCTACCCCTCTTTAATTTACAGCAAATTTCTTATTGTAAGAGCTGTTTGCAAGAAGCATAAACTGGTGTAACATCATTCTAAGTATCTAAAAAATTAGAATAAATTATGCGTTTAATTGTAACATTTGCAACTATGGTAAGTTCTTTAGTGTTAACAGGATGTGCTCATAAAGGGACTAATCCCATAGACCCATATGAACCATTTAATCGCAAAGTTCATAACTTTAATATGGCTTTTGATGCAACCATGTTAAAGCCGCCTACACGACTCTATGTTGCGGTTGTTCCCACCGTAGTGCGCAAAGGCGTTAATAATGCATTTAATAACCTCGATATGCTGCCCACCATCGCTAACGATATTTTGCAAGCTAAAGGAAAATGGGCAATAAGAGACTCCTGGCGTTTTGCCATTAACTCGACCATTGGAGTTGCTGGTATTTTCGATGTAGCGAATAAATTTGGTCTTCCTCCTCACTATAATGACTTAGGGCTTACTTTTGCCAAATGGGGTGATAAAAAATCCCCCTATATTGTCATCCCCTTTATAGGACCAAGTACCATTAGAGATGGTTCGGGCTGGCTGTTCCAATTTGCCCTTTGGAGCCCCTACGTTTACATGAAAAATGATGCTCTCGCCTTTGGTCTAATCGGTTTAAGATATGTTGATTTACGCTCACAACTCTTTGAAACTGAACGGCTGATGAATGAGGCATTAGATCAATATTCGTTTATTCGTGATGCCTATTTACAGCATAGAAGTTATCTTATAACCGGAGCGGAGCAAGATAATGGTTCACTCTATGCTCAAGACGTCCAGGCAGATCAATCAGCTGCAGCTAACGATTATGTTGATGAATAATTTACTAAATGGGTCATAATACCGTATGATTGCATGATTCCCCGCCTTTTCGCGGAGGAATCGTAGCATCAATTTAGTCAGCTTGTAGTCTTTAACCAATAATTAGTTCGAATCAATGTATTGCCGCGCCAAGCCCCACCCTAAGCTTAAAAAAGTGAAGAACGTTCAGGCAAAAAGCCTAGGAAGTAAGGCTAAATAAATCAAATATCAACAGCCCCTAGCAACAATTCCCTCGGTTCCAGCTTTTATTGCTGGCGAATCTTTTCAAGGCCGCGAAGAAAATCACCCGCTATATCCAATCCTGTTTCTTCTGAAATTTCTCTTAAACAGGTAGGACTGGTCACATTAATTTCAGTCAAATAATCACCGATCACATCAATACCAACAAAGTACAATCCTTTATCTTTTAGCACAGGGCCAATTTGTTCACATATCCATCGATCTCTTGCTGTAATGGGAACAACTTCTCCCCTGGCTCCGGCTGCCAAATTACCTCGTAACTCCCCTTGTGCAGGAATTCGCGCCAAGGCGTAGGGTACTGGCTCACCATGAATCACAAGAATTCGTTTGTCTCCTGTAACAGCAATTTCAGGGATATAGCGTTGTGCCATAATGCACTTGGTTTCACCTTTAGTTAATACTTCAAGAATAACCGATAGATTTCTTCCCTGCTCATCCACATGAAAGACTGAACTTCCCCCCATGCCTTCCAATGGTTTGAAAATTACATTTTTATGCTCGCGCCAAAAGGCTTTTAATCGCTTGATGTCTCTGGATACCAAGGTAAGAGGACAACACTGAGGAAAATTCAAAGTAAAAAACTTTTCATTAGCATCACGTAAACTTTGAGGCTTGTTTGCCACCAAAACGCCATCTCGCTCGGCAAGCTCCAAAGCATAAGTAGTATAAATGTACTCAATATCAAAGGGAGGATCTTTGCGCATGAGTATCATATCAAAATCACTCAATGGTTTTTCCCCCAGATCGTTTACTTCAGCCCATTCAGAACTGTGTAAATCACCAATACTGATCTCATGAACTCGCGCATAGGAATGACCCGAACTACAAAACAAATCTTCTTGAGTAAAATAAACACAGGACCAACCCATAGCTTTAGCGCTGGATATCATTGCAACAGTAGTGTCTTTATAGGGTTTCAAACGATGTAATGGATCCATTAAAACTGCGACTTTCATTATTCACCTCCGATAGCCCTGATTTCTCGGGCAGCGGCCAAAGCTGCCAAACGAGCAATCACTCCATAAACATAAAAGCGATTAGGACAATCCACCACTTCCAATTCATCACAGGGCATATTGCACGCTTGAGCAAAAGCCAATGGTTCGAAATGCATTCCTGGCGCATTCAAATTTTCATCAATTCCTCTCCCCTGATGAACTCTGTAGAATCCGCCAACAACAAATTGACCAATCATATAGACAACAGGCTCAGCTACTGCTCCATTCGGCATGGTTTCAAAGGTGTAGACCCCTTCCTGAATAATCACTCTCTCAACCTTTCGACTTCCTTTGCTACTGGACATTTTGGTACGTTGTTTTCTATTTAACTGTCTGATTTCATTGGCATCGTGAACCATCATAACACTCATGCCATAAGTTCCATTATCTGCCTTAACGACAACAAACGGCTTTTCTGCAATTCCATAAACAGCATACTTATCCGCTATCAAACCAAGAATTTTTTCGACCTCTTGAGCTAATTGCTCAATTCCTTCCTGCGCCATAAAGTCGACTCCATCAATGGCACTGAAATAGGGATTGATCAACCAGGAATCAATATCTACCAATTCCGCGAATTCCTTGGCTACTTCATCAAAAAATTGAAAATGGCTTGATTTCAAACGGGATGCCCAACCCAATTTAGCGGTGGGTCTTATTCGTTGCTCCAATCCGACCAGTAGCTCAGGAACACCTGAAGACAAATCATTATTTAACAATAAGAAACATGGATTAAAGTCATCTAGCCCTACTCGGTTATCTTGTCGTCGCAACGGCTCAATGAGTAAACTCTCACCATTTTCAAGTAATACTTCCGTGGGATTTGTTATTTCGGGATCCAGACTTCCAATACGAACTATAAATCCTGCTTTTGTGAAGATAGTACGAAGTACATTTAAACTTTGTAAATAAAATTTATTACGAGTGTGGCTCTCCGGTAAAATCAGAATTTTAGTACAATCCGGAATATACTCAATTAACACCGATTGAGCAGCCTGGACGCATAGAGGAAGAAAGTCTGGATTCAGATTATTAAATCCAGCCGGGAATAAATTAGTATCTACTGGTGCCAGTTTAAATCCCGCATGCCGCAAGTCTACAGATGATGTTAAAGGGGCAGGAGTTTCCTTCCATTTTTGCCTGAACCAGGCTTCGATTGGAGCAACATGATTTAACAGAATTTTTTCTACATGAAATAAAGGTCCCGAGTGAGCAGTAGTCAGATGAGGTACCGGTATGTCATTAGCGTTCATGCGTGTTCTCTAAATGTGGGAATGACCTGATGTTACCCTATGTTCATGATAAAATAAAAGATAAAGTCATCTATTCAACACACCAACTCCTGGCTCAATTCCCCTAATTATAGTCCAATAATCAGAGAGGGTTAACCGATTCGAAAATGCCGCAAGGTCACATTAGGGTTAGTCAAAACGCCCTATCACGAACCAGCTATTTTATATCCCACTTAGCCTTTAGCCATCTGGGTTAAGGAGAAATTATACGCACACTGTCACTATCTGGCCTAAACAAAAAACACATAAAAATCCTGAGGATTGATTCATTTAGCACTTGAGTGTCATAATTCAAGTTTTCACATTATTGATGAACATACCCGTTTATGGATAAATTAAAAACCTTAAAATCACTCCTCCTTCTCATCGTTTTAGGTTTTATCTGGGGCTCGGGATATTCGTTAGCTAAATTTGCCATGACGAATGGAGTATCTCCTCTTGGGTATGCATTCTGGCAATCATTAGGTCCCGCTGTATTGTTAACCTGCATTTGCCTTGCCACGCAAAAAGCTAATCTGTTTCACCGCTCATACTACCCCTATTTTTTAATGTGTGGATTAATAGGAATAACCATTCCAAATACCAATATGTATTTCATAGCCAGTCATATCCCTGCAGGATTATTGGCAGTACTTGTGAATACAGTACCGCTTCTTGTATATCCATTGGCCCTTCTGACAGGCCAGGAGAAATTGGATGGATGGCGTTTGTTTGCTTTATTACTTGGCATGACAGGAATACTCTTTATCATAGGTATTAATACCACGGGTTTGTATTCAGGTTGGACATTATTAGCCCTGTTAAGTCCACTAGGATTTGCTGTTTGCTCTATATACATCGGTATAAAACAACCCAAAGGAATAAACGCTCTGCAAGCGGCAAGTGGCATGCTCCTGGCGGCCTCGCTTCTGCTAATCCCTCTTGTGGTATCCCAAGGATCATTTTATCCTCTTTCTGGGCCATTTACTTTTGTAAAACAAATTATCGTTCTGGAAATTATCTTATCCAGCCTGGGTTACTTACTTTTTTTCACGCTTATTCGTTTAGCTGGCCCTGTATTTTATAGCCTGACAGGCGGCGTCGTTGCCTTGACTGGCTTATTTTGGGGTTATCTCATTTTTGGAGAAACGCCTTCCCCTATGCAAAGTGTGGCCGTTGTTTTAGTCATTTCTGCCATTTTTCTGTTATCATGGAGGCAATCAATACATATGAAAGGAACCTGATTTATGATTGCTGAACTGGCAAAACAATTCAGTACCCAACTTGAAACCTTTTTTTATCTGATTGCTTTAATCAATGGAATGTTACATATTACTTTTGCAGGTGCCGTAGCACGAGATGCTGGTAATTTATACCGACTAGGACAAAAACCGGTTTTAGTATCTGCACCAACCTGGGCATTCGCTACTTTAATAGGTGGAGTGTTGACTGCGACAATTTACTGGCTGCTTCATCATTCAACATTAACCAGACCGTCAATGAGAGAAATTCGTTATGACAAAGCATGATATTAAAACTATAGATGTTCATGAGTTAAAAAATAGAATGGATGCTCATCCAGATTTATGCTTAATTGATGTACGTGAGATTGATGAATGGCGTGATATGCGAATCCCTGGAGCGCTTCACATTCCCAAAGATGAAATCTCTGTAAAAATAAACGATTCAATAACAGATAAATCAAAACCGGTTTATTTGCATTGCCGAGGCGGCGTTCGATCGTTATATGCGGCTCAAAGTCTTATGGATATAGGCTATCAGGATGTTTATTCAGTAGATGGCGGAATCATGGAGTGGGCAATGTTTGGTTATCCCGTTGAGCAGGAGTAGTTATGCTCCAGCAGCATGAGTGAACAAAGAGAGCCCATTATTCTTTCTTGTAATCTCATACTCCTGCTGGTTCAAGGCTGATTCGACTTATACAGTATACAAACAGGGGCCGGTAGTTACACTCTTTTAAAAAAAGCACATGAATTAGGGCGTGTTTACAATTCATCTCCGCAGACTACGTGCCTCGATTTGTTCGCGGTAGAGAATAGGAGTTGTAGCCTGTTTGCTCGCAAACAGGATCATGATTTTTCGAGCTTCAAAATCGAAGCTTATAGTTGGTGCATCAAATCCTGGTTGCGAGCAACCAGGATACTTAACTGAGACATAGTTGATTGTAAACAGCCCTAACCTAATCCATTTGACATGGGAACAGGCTCTGCTGAAGGGGTTGTATCTTTAGCTGGTGTTTTAGGTACAGAAGCCTTTGAACTGCTTGCTCCATACAAAGTGGAACGGTGTTTGGCAGGGCTTACTGTTTGCTCCTTTTTAGCTTCCGCGCTGTCTACATTATTATTGAATAGCGCAGCTTCTTTTAATTTTAGATCTTTTATATCAATTTCGACTTTATATCCTTCAATATCAAATGGATTAACAGGCAAATAACCTTTTCTGCAATCACCACCTACATAAACATGGTTAAGGAAAAAATTGAGCAGACTGGGATACATGTCAACCAACTCGATATCACCAGGCATATTATCTTTAGTTAAATTAAGGCTCAATCCCAGGAACCGCTTCATTCCACTATTATCTGCACTTAATACAAAACTGTAAATTCCACCATAACTTTCTACAATTTTATCGTAGATATAAAATGCTAATGTATTCAATACTCGTGCTGCTTCAGATTTATCATCCTGTTTATCAAGGAGTTCTATTGTTTTTAATAAGAGACGCGCTTGAATCTTCCTTTCTTGAGGAAGTATATCAGTGGCCTCCCATAGTTTATCAAGATCCTTTTTGTAAGTTTTCTTATGCTCTTTAATTGATGATGCTATGGCTTCTTTAATGCTGGATTTTAATATTTCATATGCTACTAATTCATAAGACATCTTAATTTCTCCTTAAACTCCATTAACAGGATTAGTGAATTTCTTTCACCAAAAATCAGTTTAAACTAATTAATTATTTTCGTCATGTGTTTTCTTTTTACTAACTATTTAAATTTCAACCTGTTGATTTTAATAAAAAAATATCAGTGCCTATTGACCTTTCATCTATAGCCCCCTACTTCTCGCGCATACAGGAGTAATATAGGTGAAGGGAGCAATTATCAACAGACCCTAGAAGATAATTCAGTTAATAAATTATTGCTTTATAGGTCTTTTTTACGGTAATTTAATCAGCAATTTAACTTTTAGCAGTTACTCTAATGATAAGAATCCTCTGCAGTTCACTGTTGTTTTTTTATGCTTTTATTGGATATGCTCACCCCCCCCAACCCAAGCTGATTGTACAAATTGTGGTTGACCAGTTACGTGGCGATTTAATCCACAATCACCAACATCAAATGGGATCCGGGGGCTTTAATTATTTAATAAGTCATGGTATCAACTTTAATAACGCCCACCATCCTCATGCCAACACCACTACCTGTGCCGGTCATGCAACTATAGCAACTGGTAGTTATCCTTCGATACATGGTGTCATCGATAATGACTGGTTTGACAGAAACTCAAAAAATCTTATCTATTGCATGGAAGATTTGAACAACGCGATTGTATCGACAATTCACACAAAAAAATCCATACCTGGCCGTTCTCCAAAAAACTTGCAAGGGACTACTCTAAGTGATGAAATTAGCCTGGCAAATAAAGGAAAGGTGTTTGCGGTCTCTTTAAAAGATCGCGCTGCGATAACGCTAGCAGGTCATTCAGGAAAAGCATTCTGGTTTGACAAAATAAACGGTGGCTTCGTATCCAGCAGGTATTATTACACCAGTTATCCTCAATGGGTTCAAACCTGGAATGCACAGTATAAGCCTGTAGCCTTCGACTGGACTCTAAGTCAACCCATTACTCAATATCAAAACTCTGCAACAAAGCCATTCAAAGAATATTATGGAGATTTTAACCAAACGTTCCCTCATCATGTTAGCAATCCTCCATCAGAATCCTATTTTAAATCTTTATCCAGAACACCCAAAGCAGATCAATTAACTGCTGATTTTGCAGAACAATTACTTATTAATGAACAATTAGGAACATCAGACAATAAAACAGATTATCTTGGCATCAGCTTTTCAGCAGTAGATGCCATCGGGCATCAATTCGGTCCAAATAGCCTTGAAGCAGAAGATAATTTAATGCAGTTGGATAAAACATTGAGTCATTTATTATCTGTAATCGACAAACAGACTGGGCTCGAAAATACACTCATTATACTCACTGCGGATCATGGCGTTAGTGACAGCCCAACTTTTCTTAAATCACATAATATCCCTCAAGGTAAACCTTTTGACATTGCGGCATTGGAGCAAGCCATTAAACTGATGTTATCTAAAGAATATCAACTTCCCCCTGAGACTTTGATGTCCATTACCCCACCCTACATCTACCTCAACCATCAGCTCATTGCTGAGCACAAATTAAGTGTCTCTAAGGTTAGCAGATTTATATCCAATTCGCTGATTCAGCAACCAGGCATATACAGAGCTTATCCATTACCAGTTACCAATATTGAAGAAGATTGGCTCACTGCCAAAGTCAATCGTATGGCTTACCCTTATCGTGCAGGAGATGTGTATCTGATTCCTCCTCCTTATCAATCGCTTGATGACAAACAAGAGGATACAGTTTCCCATGGAACCCCGTGGCAATATGATAGTTATGTACCTTTATTGTTCGTCAATCCAAAATTTGAACCGAAGCTCATTTCACGACCAGTGTACACTACCGATATTGCTTCGACCTTATCGGCTTTATTGGGTATTAATCCTCCTTCTGGAGCAGTTGGCGCTCCCCTCAAAGAAGTAGTGGAATTTTATAGGGATGTTGCCTAATACCGTATTTAAATAAAGATACCTTGGTTAACGAAATATTCGATTAGGTGTAAATTAGAGCTGCCTGTTGTTCAGGCAAGCTCAATTTATATTATCTAAATATTCTGCTACCAGGCGAGGAATGGATGAAACTCTGACAAATATGAAGTAATCCACATGAAAAACCCCATATACAATTGAATTTAACGCAAAATAGCTTTACTATTTGCACAAAATTTTTAACGATATCATTATGACTAAGCAAGCTATCATTATTGGAATTTCCGGGCCATCAGCATCGGGTAAAAGTCTTTTAGCAAATACTATTGTGAGCGAACTTGGCTCAGAGCAAGTAGTAGTGATCTCTGAAGACGCATATTATAAAGATAACGGCCATATGCCTTTTGGTGAGCGTGAAAAGATAAATTACGATCACCCTGATTCATTTGACCATGCACTACTTTGCGACCACCTACGCCAGC
Organism: Legionella moravica DSM 19234; assembly: GCF_000423305.1. Classification (GTDB taxonomy): domain Bacteria; phylum Pseudomonadota; class Gammaproteobacteria; order Legionellales; family Legionellaceae; genus Legionella; species Legionella moravica. The sequence goes on from NZ_AUHS01000008.1 coordinate 186,186, forward strand.
TCAGAATGGGTAAATCAGTAGATATACCGATTTACTCCCATTCGAAACATTTACGCTTACCTGAAACCAGAACAGTAGGTCAGCATGCGATTATTGTTTTAGAAGGAATTTTGCTATTCAGTGACAAAGCCCTTAGAGAAATTATGGATATTCGCATTTTTATGTCTACTCCATTGGATGTTTGCTTAACCCGACGTTTAAAACGAGATGTTGTTGAGCGCCATCGCTCTTTTGAGTCAGTTCTCCACCAATACGAAACAACGGTCAGGCCTATGTATTTGCAATTTATAGAACCATCGAGCCGATATGCCGATATTATTGTACCTCGTGGTGGTGAAAATCGAATTGCCATTGAAATGATTCAAGCAAAAATGCGCGAATTGCTCGCATCACATACTACTAAATAAGAGTAAGACGAAGGAGAATACTGTGGGATTTTTATCTGGAAAAAAGGCCTTAATTATCGGATTAGCAAGTAATCGTTCCATTGCCTACGGAATAGCAAAAGCATTTCATGCTCAAGGAGCGGAGCTCGCCTTCACCTATCAAAATGAAAAATTACAGTCTCGTGTTGAAAACATGGCGGCTGAATTTAATTCTACGCTAACGTTCCCTTGTGACGTTGCTCGAGATGATGACATCAGCGCTTTATTTACTAACCTAGGTAAACATTGGGATAAATTTGATATTCTGATCCATTCGGTAGCCTATGCTCCAGCAGATCAAATCAGTGGTGATTTTATTGAATGCTCTAATAGAGAAGGATTTAGAATTGCTCACGACATCAGCGCATACAGTTTAGTAGGCTTGGCTCAAGCTGCATTGCCAATGATGGAGGAAACACAAGGCTCTATATTAACCTTAAGCTATTACGGGGCAGAGAAAGCAGTACCTAACTATAATGTCATGGGTATTGCAAAAGCAAGCCTTGAGGCAGCAGTACGTTATCTGGCAGCAAGTCTGGGTCCACGAGGGCTAAGAATCAATGCTATATCAGCTGGGCCGATTAAAACGCTTGCCGCAGCAGGTATCAAAGATTTTCGCAAAATACAGGCTGCCTATGCAAACATTACTCCACTCCAAAGAAATGTTACAGCAGATGAAGTTGGAAATACAGCAGCATTTCTATGCTCTGACCTGGCGTCAGGAATAACCGGTGAAGTGGTTCATGTGGACGCAGGTTACCATGCTGTTTCAACAATGAGCGAACTAGGTTAATCGGATACATTAAGACTGCTTGGCAGCTTAAATATCTGAAATAACCTATCAGTTTAGACTGGTTCCCAGCCACTATCTCTGGATGATATCTATGGCTGCACCAGTGAATGTATCCGGCATTAATCCAGAAATGTCGGATAGCAACCCTAAAGCACTGGATCCAGCGATAAAGCCCCAAACCATCTTCACTTTTTTTAGCGTAAGTTGAGCCTTGGCCAGACAATTCATTGATTCGAAGTAATAATTGGTTTATGAGAGATTGGGCTTGATCTGGTACAGCAAATACATCAATTCATTTTCGAACATGGCTTAGATTTTGTATGGCCAAGGCCCAACCTAATCAAGCTGAACCCTTGGATCAAAGCCACATAAATCCGAAGTACAACATTAGTCCCTATCTTAACCGAATTCCCGCGGCTATGACCGCGGGATCCAGGAGTTGTAGCCTGTTTACTCGCAAACAGGATCATGCTTTCTCAAGCTTTTAAATCGAAGCTTATAGTTTGTACATAAAATCCTGGTTGCGAGCAACCAGAGGTCCGGCCCCGATCTTGGGAAAAAGGTATCAAATCTCGAATGGTTCAAATCTTATGCGAGCGTCGCAAAATCACTTTAGCAATTTTATGACTAGAAAAAGTTTACAACTAATTTTAATCAACGCGTGTGCCTATCCTAGCAAAATTTCTTGCCCAAAAAATGTAAAGTAATTTACCAACAATATCTTTCATTGGGATTAATATAGTTTCATCTTTATTAACCAAAACCAAAACCATATCTTGAGGAATCGTAATTGAAGTACTTTTTTTAGTAAAAGTATCTCCAGTGATACCAATTACTTTACCAACATAAATTTTATTTTCATCAGAACTTTTAAAAGCAATAAAGGATCCAACAGTATATTTTGGACTCGAAAAAATAAGTACTGGGCTTAGAGAATTAAAAGGTGCACTATTATCAAAAACATTAGTTATAAAAAATCCTGATGAATGTCCATAATTCATTTTTGCCATTTCGAGATCTCCAGTCTGTAATGTTGGTGAAAATATTTCATTTATAATCCGTGGGTGTTGATAATTAGCCATAAATGCTTTAGAAAGAAGAAATATAAAATAAAAAATTAGGGCAAAGAAAATATAGAAATACCATTTGTTATACCAATTTAATTTAACCCCATTTTTATCTACGTTAAGTCTATAAGCATCGTAGGCTATGTATATCCAGATAAGGAAAAGAGCTAGGTATGTTGGTACTCCGCTATAAATATAATTCATAGCTCCAGCAGCATAGCTTAAGGATATGGCAAGCAGAATTCCCGATAAAAGAAAAGAGCGTCCTAAACGACCACCAAAGATTTGGCCTATACCTGGGATTTAGGCCAGTGATAATAAGGCTAAAAAAATAGCTGTCAGTTTTTTTCGGTGTTTTATTTGCATATCGATTCCCAGTTTAGTTTTAGCACCATCTTTAAAAATTATCTTCCTCTTCATTCGAAGAATATGCCAGTCTCAAAAATGAGAGATTTAACGTATAAGCTATTATTTAACCTACTCTTCACAGTAATGCAGTTACTTTCGATTAAACTCTCGCAAGTTTTACCATCTTGATTATAAGATTGCTCCTCCAAAAATTGACATTTTAATGAGATTAGCCAATTGATGCGCAGCAAAGATCATGATACAAAGTGTCGTAGTCTTTAATAAGGCATAGCCCAAACCATATTGAATTGATTTTAAAACCTTGCCTCGACACTCCTCAACATGCCGCATAACGAATCGTATAGAACGAGTGAAGATATAGAATAATGGTATTGTAATTATAATGATGCTTGTAGCAACCAGATTACCTCCAAACCATGAGAGCAACCCGAGTATGAACGTCAGAAGCAAACTAAAAAGAATATCGAGAAATAGGCCTATAAGTAACTCCATAGGATCTTCGCTGGCGCCTGCTTTACTAAAATCCCCAATATTATCTACATAGAGTGAATTCAGAAAATCCCACTTCGATATATTGCTAATAGCCTCCGATACAGTAATTGCTCCATCATCCAAAAATTTTACTCCATGATACAAGATATAAGAATAGAAAAAGGTCATCATCAAACCAATGACCAAAGCGAGTGTTTCTAGTTCAATCCACACTGGCTTATGCATTAACAAAATGACAATAGTAGATGAAAGCAAGACGATAATTAATGCTGTCCAGAAACATGTTTTCATGCTCCAATGTGTACGTCTGCGTTTACCATTTTTATTTTCGATATTTTTCATTTTTACTTACAAGCTCATGTTCAAAAACATGCGGAGTATACCTTATGTTTTATTTTTGATCAATTGGACGCTCTAGATTTTGCTTATGAACTGCATCTTCGTAATTTTTATATTGCCACAATAAATGCCTTGCCCCCAACCAGGCTTATTCTATTAAATCATATTATCAAGACACAATGTTGCGCCTTGGATCGAAACCACAGAAATCCGAAGTGCAACATTAGTCCCCATCTTAACCGAGTTCCCGCGGCTATGACCGTGGGATCCAGGAGTTGTAGCCTGTTTGCTCGCAAACAGGATCATGCTTTCTCAAGCTTCTAAATCGAAGCTTATAGTTGGTGCATAAAATCCTGGTTGTGAGCAACCAGGCTTAATTGAGACATAGTTGATCCATGATGTTAGCATTGAAGTATGAAATCTCGCGGTCTTCGCTGCGGGAAGTCGACTTAGATTTATTTAAAGGCAGCTAACTGATGCTGAGACATAGTTAATCTAGAGTGAAAAACTGGACTGATTTGTCGTAGATTCTGTTGCTCGCAACAGAATTGTTTCGAACGTATCGCATTACATTGTAATGGTTGTAAAGTAATAGTTTCTAATGGGTATATATCAACAGAATTGTTGGTAACGATAGACTTAATTACTAAATGTATTGATACAGTATCAGTTCAATTAAATGCCTATCGTTGCCAAATGAAAATCTTAAATTTTAATGACGCTCAATTTTAGCTTGTTTCAGCAAGGCGTTAACATAAAGATCGTAATCCATCATGCCATAACTTGCTTCAATTTGCTGAATCAAGCTGTCTTGCTGCTCCTTGTCCAACGAACTCAATTTTCCATCATTGATGCGCTTCAATCGTACTACGACGTAGTCACCATTATTCAGGATGACACCATCACGACTTTCAGGTCTAAGTAGATTAAAGGCCAAATCATTAATTACAGTGTCAGCCTTATCACTATCACGAGAAGATTGAACGACTGACTTCCATTCCAGTTGATTTGATGTCATCAGATCTTTTTGTTTTTCATCTTCAACTGGATTTAATAAATTCATTCCCACTTCTTTCGCTTTAGCATCAGCCTGAGATTTTGCAATGGTTTTTTCAATTTGTTCACGAACATCAGCCAGCTTTTGTTTTTTCGAGGGAATATGCTGATTAACTCGAATGACAACAACAGAATCGTTATCCAATTGTATTGGATCGCTGTTATTACTTAATTCGAGTACATCATGACTAAACGCCGCATTAATGACTTGTTTGTTTTTAGTAATAGCGTCCCTACCTCCCAAACGAGAGAATGGCTCAGATGTTTGAATTTTTAGTTTCAAAGCATCCGAAACAGGATTTAAAGTATCAGGAGTCTGATAACTTAAATCTGAAAGCTGTTCCAAAGCCTGCGCATATTGCGTTTGCGCCATGTCAGTTAAAAGCTGTTCTTTAATTGTTGAAGACACCTGTTCCAACGATTTGGTAGTTACAGGTTTGTAGGCTATTAATTTAAAAATTTCCAGACCATGCTTCGTTTTTACTGGTGCAGAAATCTGACCTTCCTCGGTTAGATCAGATAACACTTTAGCGTATTCAGTTTGACCTGCAGTTATCCAGGGCAGAACTCCCTTATCCGCTACAGAAAGCTTATCATCAGAAATTGTAGAAACCATGTGTTCAAACTGTTTTGGATTTTCTTCCAGCTGAGCATAAGCATCATCTGCATTCTTTTGAATTTTTTCCTGTTCTTCCAGAGTAGCGCCCTCAGGTACAGCAAATAAGATATGCGCTACCTTCCACTGAGCAGGTGTAAGATAATTATTTTTATTTTCTTCATAATAACGAGCAACATCGTCATTGGAAATTTTTAAACGCGATTTAATATCATGCATTGATAATGTGATGTAATCTACAGTAACTTGCTCTGGAGTCATGAACTCATTTTGATGTGCTTTATAATAAGCATTTATATCATCGCTGCTGACTTTAATCTGCTTAAGAAAATGAGATGATGCTACGGTTAGGTAATCATAGTCACGTGTTTGCATGTACAATCGAACAAAACGCTTAATTTCTTCAGGTAATGCAAACGAGTTACCCATAAAAGCATAACGCTGCTGATTAAGTAACATCCCCTGACGCACTTCGTTTTGAAAGGTTTCAGGAGTAAATAAAGCACCGCTTAATGCCTGCTGATAGCGTTCGCTTGAAAAATGTCCGTCAACCTGAAATTGTGGAATATTAAGAATTGCGGCATTCGCTTGATCTGCAGTCACTTCAAATCCGTACTTGCGAGCGGCCTGGAGAGTTACTTCATTAGTAATCATTTGATTAAGGACTTGATTTTGCAGATTTTTTTCATCTGACGCGGTCATCTGTGCCAAATCTTGCTGAGCTCGAGTACGTCTGTAGTTAGTTTCAAATGATTGATTGGTTATTGGCTCATTATTCACTACAACCTTGGCATTGGATGTTTGATGCGATTGCAAATAATAATCCACACCAAAAAGAGTAAATGTGATAGCGATTAATATGATGACTAACCAAGCTACAACACCTTGTATGCGTTCATTTAACTTCTGCAACATGTCCCGAGATCCATTAATGATATTTAATAAGCTTGATAAAGGCAGATAGTACCATAAGCTGATAAAAAAAACGCGCCTTTCGGCGCGTTAATCTGGCGGAGTGGACGGGGCTCGAACCCGCGACCCCCGGCGTGACAGGCCGGTATTCTAACCAACTGAACTACCACTCCAATTCATGGTGGGTGCTGTAGGGATCGAACCTACGACCCTCGCCTTGTAAGGGCGATGCTCTCCCAGCTGAGCTAAGCACCCAGAAAACTTAAGCTTCTTGTACAGCTTCTTTAAGGTTTTTACCCGCTTTAAATTTCGCTACTCTAGATGCTTTGATCTGAATAGTTTTCCCTGTTTGTGGGTTTCTACCAGTACGTGCTGAACGATTACCTGTTGAAAAAGAACCAAATCCAGGTATTACAACTTGATCGCCACTTTTTAAGGCATCAGTTACAGTAGTCATAAAAGTTTCAAGAACTCTGCTTGCGTCAGCTTTTGTCAAACCTGAACCGCTTGCTATAGCATCAACTAATTCACTCTTATTCATCTTTTCCCCTTTACAGTTAATCATCCATATTCCGGAGCCATTTAAACAGATTTAACTGCTCCAGTCAAGTTCCTACATCCTTGCAGTGCCCGCCAGTGGCGGACTACGAGGAGAAATATACCCTTAATTAATGTGCATGTAAATCATTATTTTTAATTTTTTTTGATTTCTTATTCGCTAACACCTCAGATTGTACATTTGTTGACTGATCTACCCAAGGACTGCGTTGTAAAGCCAGCTCAAGAACCTGTTCAATGGTCTTAACAGGGTGAATTGAGAGCTTTCTTAAAACGTTATCAGGTATCTCTTCAAGGTCTTTTACATTGTCTTCAGGTATCAGTACGTGTTTAATTCCACCTCGATGGGCAGCCAATAATTTTTCTTTTAAACCGCCTATGGGCAAAACTTGTCCACGCAAGGTAATTTCACCGGTCATTGCGACATCCGCCTTGACGGGAATTTGTGTAACCACAGATACAAGAACTGTAGCCATACCGATTCCAGCACTAGGTCCGTCTTTTGGAGTAGCTCCTTCAGGCACATGCACATGAAAATCACTTTTTTCGAAAAAGTCATCAGCCAGACCCAATTTCTTGGCTCGACTTCGGACTACTGTCATTGCCGCATGGATGGATTCCTGCATCACCTCACCCAATTGCCCAGTATGCGTAACTTTTCCTTTACCCGGCATCATCGATGCCTCGAGGGTTAATAACTCACCTCCTACACTGGTCCAGGCTAATCCGGTTACTTGGCCTACCTGATCAAATTCTTCAGCTAAACCATATCTAAATTTTTTCACACCCAGATACTTTTCAATATTGCTCACAGTTACAGTGATTTTTTTTATTTTTTTATTGGAAAGAATTTCTTTAACTACTTTTCTGCAAACGCTCGCTATATCTCGTTCTAGGTTACGAACACCAGCCTCGCGCGTGTAATGTCGGATAATGTCTCTAATAGCACCTTCACTGATATGGATTTCATTTGTATTCAATCCATTCGATGCAATTTGTTTCGGTACCAAATACTGTTCCGCAATACTTACTTTTTCATCTTCGGTATATCCGGCAAGACGAATCACTTCCATTCTATCCAGCAAGGGAGCAGGAATTTCAAGAGAATTGGCTGTTGCAATGAACATAACGTCACTCAAATCATAATCAACTTCAAGGTAATGATCGCTGAAGGTATGATTTTGCTCTGGATCCAGAACTTCCAACAACGCTGAAGCAGGGTCTCCACGAAAATCCATTGCCATCTTGTCGACTTCATCGAGCATAATAAGCGGATTCTTGACACCAGCTTTACATAGCTTCTGAATTATTTTACCTGGCATGGAGCCAATATAGGTTCTTCTATGACCGCGAATCTCCGCTTCATCTCTCACGCCACCAAGAGCAATACGAATAAATGTACGTCCAGTAGCATTTGCAATAGATTGTCCCAAAGAAGTTTTACCAACCCCTGGAGGGCCTACCAAACATAAAATAGGACCTTTCAAACGTTTGACACGCTGTTGAACTGCCAGATATTCGATAATTCGTTCTTTAACCTGTTCCAAACCATGGTGCTCTTTATCCAATAATTTTTCTGCTTTGAGCAAATCAAACTGGATTTTATTTTTTTTCTTCCAGGGAACCATCAGCATCCAGTCAAGGTAATTACGAATGACTGTTGCCTCTGCAGACATAGGTGACATCATTTTTAATTTATGAAGTTCAGCCAGCGATTTTTCTTTCGCTTCCTTGGGCATTCCGGCTTTATTAATTGATTGCTCCAGCTGTTCAATTTCATTACCCTCTTCGCCCATTTCCCCTAATTCTTTTTGAATCGCTTTAATTTGTTCATTGAGATAATATTCGCGTTGACTTTTTTCCATCTGTCTTTTAACGCGGCCTCTGACCCTCTTCTCAACATGTAAAAGATCGATTTCATTTTCAATGGCGGCCATTAAGCGTTCCAGCCTAGTGCCTACATCCAAAGTTTCGAGCAACTCTTGCTTGTCATCTACCTTAAGTGTTAAATGAGCGGAGATGGTATCAGCCAATCGACCTGGCTCTTCAATACTGGCAAGAGGTGATAATACTTCAGGTGGTATTTTTTTATTTAATTTAATGTATTGTTCAAATTGAGACATCAAGGAACGCATTAAGATACCAATTTCTGGTTCTTTTAATTCCAGATTCACTTCTTCTATAGGATCAAGTGACGCCTCAAGATACCCTTTTTCCTGATTGTATACTTTTACTCGAGCACGCTTTTCTCCCTCAACAAGTACTTTTACTGTACCATCAGGAAGTTTTAGTAATTGCAAAACACTGGATAGCGTCCCTACCTGATATATATCATCCGGAGTTGGATCATCATTAGCCGATTTGCGTTGAGCAACCAGGAAGATCTGCTTGTTATCAACCATTGCCGCTTCAAGGGCTTTGATTGATTTTCCACGCCCGACAAATAGAGGTATCACCATATGAGGGTAAACCACTACATCTCTTAATGGTAAAACAGGAACGTTAGACATATTAGCCGTCTCACTTAATATCATTTCATTTTCACTAGACATGATGAACCCTTATTCAAACGAAAAGCCTTGATTAGAATTTTGCTACGTTTTATATGAGTATACAGATATTAAAGCCAGTGAACAATTCGTTAAATGAGCGATAAATTATTGATTTTCTGGTAACAAATTCAAAAGTGCTTCTAACTTGTTAACATAGAACAATGTCAACACATCTACAAATGCTCGCCTGTTTTAGAACGATGAGGGATGAAGACTTGAATCCCATAGTGGATGATTTTCACTATGAGATTCAATGGACACGAGTTATTCTTTACTGCCTGCGGCGCTTATCATCTCTTCATGTTCATAAATAAGAATAGGTTTGGATGAATTATTCACTACACTCTCATCTATAACAACCTTATTCACCCCTTCTAATGAAGGTAATTCATACATGGTGTCTAAAAGAATATTTTCAAGTATAGCTCTCAAACCGCGAGCGCCCATTTTTCGTTCCAATGCTTTTTTAGCGATTGCTGTCAAAGCTTCGTCTCTAAATTCCAGATCAACATCTTCCATTTTGAAGAGAGACTGGAATTGCTTGGTCAATGCATTTTTAGGCCGAGTCAGAATATCAATTAACGCAGCTTCATCCAGTTCCTGTAAGGTTGTAACAACAGGTAAACGGCCAACAAATTCAGGAATCAATCCGAATTTAACTAAATCATCAGACTCAAGTTGGTTTAGGACTTTAGAAACTTCTTCACTATTGTCTTTTTTATTTTTTAATTGTGCAGAGAATCCGATGCCTGATTTGTCACTTCGTTCGCGAATCACTTTTTCCAGGCCAGCGAATGCGCCTCCGCATATAAATAATATATTAGAAGTATCTACCTGGAGAAATTCTTGCTGTGGGTGTTTACGTCCACCTTGAGGCGGCACGGAAGCAATTGTTCCTTCGATCAGTTTGAGTAAAGCCTGTTGCACGCCCTCACCAGAAACATCTCGGGTAATAGAAGGATTATCTGATTTTCTTGATATCTTATCAATTTCATCAATATAGACTATTCCTTGCTGCGCTTTATCAACGTCATAATCACATTTCTGCAATAATTTTTGAATGATGTTTTCAACATCTTCTCCAACGTACCCTGCTTCAGTTAAAGTGGTGGCATCAGCCATGGCAAAAGGAACATTTAAAATTCGTGCGAGAGTCTGTGCCAGCAATGTTTTACCACTCCCTGTCGGACCAATGAGTAAAATATTACTTTTACCCAGTTCCACACCATCCTCACTCTTGTGCTGCAAACGTTTGTAATGGTTATAAACAGCTACAGACAATACTTTTTTGGCATGTGGCTGTCCTATAACATATTCGTCAAGAAAACTCGAAATTTCTTTAGGTGAAGGTAAATGGGCTTCTGTTTCTTCCTGAACTTCATGTGTTTCTTCTCGAATTATATCATTACATAACTCAACACATTCATCACACACGAATACAGAGGGTCCTGCGATAAGTTTTTTAACTTCATGCTGACTCTTGCCACAAAAAGAACAATATAGAACTTTATCTCCACTTCCGTTACCGGATTTACTCATAACCTAACCCCTTCTTACAGCTACTACCAGATTAATTAGTAATATACATGTAAAATTTTAGTCAATCAGAAAAAGATAAGCCAATTAAATAATGCCAACTCCGCAAAAATCAAGCGGAATTAGCATGAATATCGATTGGCTAGTTACTCAGATGTACCTGATACAAGCTCTCGATCATAAAGAACCTTATCAATCAGTCCATAATCAACTGCTTGAGAAGCGCTCATGAAATTATCTCGCTCAGTATCACGCATAATTTGATCAGGTGTTTTTTTGGTATGTTTCGCCATAATGCTATTTAAACGCTCTCTAACTGCCAGAGTTTCACGCGCATGAATTTCAATATCCGTTGCCTGGCCTCTATAACCGCCGAGGGGTTGGTGAATCATTACTCGTGAATTCGGAAGACAAAAACGTTTACCATCCGCACCAGCACATAATAACAGAGCAGCAGCACTTGCTGCCTGACCGATACATAAAGTGCTTACATCTGGTTTAATAAATTGCATTGTGTCGTAAATAGCAAGACCAGCAGTAACGACACCTCCAGGTGAATTGATATACAGAGAAATATCTTTCTCAGGATTCTCAGATTCAAGAAACAATAATTGGGCAACTACCAGATTGGCCATATGGTCTTCTACTTCACCCAAAAGAAAGATAATTCTCTCCTTCAACAGTCTTGAGTAAATATCATATGAGCGCTCACCTCGAGATGTTTGCTCGATAACCATTGGAACTAATCCACTAGCACTTCGAATTAAGTTATCTGAATAGCCCGGCATACTTAGTCTCCTTTGTTCTCAGTGCCCTTTTTGGGATTCATCACTGAATCATAATCCTTATTTTTATATTTAAGCTTTGCATCTTCGGCGATTTTATCGGCAACCATATCTTCCATCACCAGAGCTTCTATTTCAGCCATATGTTCTTTACTGGACTGATACCATGCTCTTAATTCATCAGGACTTTCATAAGCACTGGCGAATTTATCAATCATAGCATTAACTCTGTCCTTGTCTGCAACTATTTCATGTTTTTTAACATATTCTGAAAAGAGCAAGCCAAGATGAACGCGACGTTTTGCCTGTTCTTCAAACAGTTCACGAGGAAAATCAGGAATTTGTTCATCGTCTTTGTGTTCATGTCCAAACAAGCGATGATACATGTCGTGTTTTAAGTGTTCGATTTCTTTATCAATTAAAGCTACAGGTAAATCGATGGTGTTTACTTCCATCAGCTTATCAAACAGTTTTTCTCTGTTCATCATGTCGACGCGACGCTCGAGTTCTCGAACCATATTGTCTTTAATGTCTTTTTTGAGCGCCTCAATGCCACCTTCCTTGATGTTGAATTTTTCTGCGAACGCATCATTGAGTTCAGGTAATTTACCTTCCATCACTTTACGAACGGTAATCTTGAATGTAGCCTCTTTACCTGCTAAATCTGCGTGACCATAATCTTCAGGGAAGTTCACTTTAATATCAAAAGGCTTGTCTTTTTTGCCGCCAATAATTCCATCTTCAAATCCAGGGATCATTGCTCCAGAACCGATGATCAACTCATGTCCCTCAGCGCTGCCGCCTTCGAATGGTGTGTCTCCAAGGAATCCTTGGAAATCAATAACAACCTTATCACCTTTCTTAACCGCATGGGATGCTTCATGCCATTCTTTATTTTGCTCAAGTAATTTATCCATCATGTCGTTAACGTCTTTATCGGTAACTTCCGAGCGTGTTAACTCAACAGTGGCTTGATTCAATTCTGCAACTTCAAAAACTGGCATTACTTCAAATACAGCGGTATATCGGAAATCTTTGCCCTGCTCAACCTGTTCAGGCTCAACGTATGGATAGCCTGCGGGAACCAGTTCATTTTTTTGTAGGGCTTCAAATAATGTAGACTGTACCATTTCTCGAGCGACTTCTTCCCGTACGCTATCAGAGTAGCGGCTCTTAACTACATTCATAGGTACTTTTCCGGGACGGAAACCATCAACCTTAACTTTGCGAGCAAGATTTCTGAGACGTAAGCTCACTTCTTCCTCAACTTTCTCTGCAGGTACAGAAACTGTTACCTTACGCTCCAAACCTTTTAAGGTCTCAACAGAAACTTGCATTAATTCACCTCTTGGAAATTATCATGAAATGGTGCGAAAGGAGAGACTCGAACTCTCACGGGTTGCCCCGCTGGAACCTAAATCCAGTGCGTCTACCAATTCCGCCACTTTCGCAATCAGGTTGGATTATCAATCAGTAATTCAGTCTTGTAAAGACTCAGATGGAATCTTTAGCGCTAGACTTTTATTTTATTTACAAATGGGGTGAACGATGGGACTCGAACCCACGACAACCGGGATCACAACCCGGGGCTCTACCAACTGAGCTACGCTCACCATAATAATTTTCCAGCAAACCTAGTACAACATGACGGCTGGCGCGCCCGGCAGGATTCGAACCTGCTACCCTCGGCTTAGAAGGCCGATGCTCTATCCAGATGAGCTACGGGCGCTTAATTGGTCGGGGAGGAGGGATTCGAACCCCCGACATCCTGCTCCCAAAGCAGGCGCGCTACCAGACTGCGCTACACCCCGTTACCCGTCCAAGGACAGAGCGCAGATAATACTAGCTCATATCACCAACGTCAATAACCTAAAGCATTAATTTTTTATTAAATGTTTAATTCAATTCAAATCTTATTCCTTTTGATTTCAAAAGGATCATTTTAGAACATTATTGCCCTTCTATCTAAATCATGAAATTTAAGCTAGCATTAACAATCATGGACTTAACTCTGAATTATGAACACTATACTGTTACCTATATTCGATAATCTTACTTATCTGCATAAAAACCACGAACACGTGATTTTACCGGATACCCGATTTCAAAATGACTTTAAGTACACCTTAAGCTTTCTTAAAAGTTATACTGGAAGCCAGGGAACATTTAACAGCTACCGCCGCGAAGCCGAACGCTTGCTTCAATGGTCCTGGCATGTGAAAAACGCAACAATTGACGAACTAAAACGGGATGACATTGAAGAATACATCCATTTTTGTCAAAACCCGCCCAAATCCTGGATTAGTCTGAAAAAAGTACCACGATTCATAGAAAAGGACGGCAAAAGAATCCCCAATACAGAATGGCGTCCTTTTGTTGTTACTATCAGTAAAACATCTATAAAAAATGGTCATAATGCATCTCTGGATCAATTCAGTTTATCTCAAGGTGCAACCCAGGAAATATTCGCCATCTTAAGTACCCTGTTTAATTTTTTAATAGCTGAAGAATATGCTGTTTCCAATCCCGTAGCACTTATCCGTCAAAAAAGTAAGTTCATTCGCAAAAGACAACACAATGCACCGATACGACGTTTAAGTCTTTTACAATGGAATGAAGTATTGCATGCTGCGGAATCAATGGCAGAGGAGTCACCAGAAAAGCATGAGCGTACTCGATTTATGTTAAGCTTGCTATTTGGTATGTATTTAAGAATATCGGAACTCGCGGCCAGTGATCGCTGGATTCCCAGTATGAATGACTTTGCCAAAGACAGTAATGGCCATTGGTGGTTCACTACTGTGGGTAAGGGAAATAAGGAGCGGCAGATTGCAGTGAGCGAGGCAATGTTGGAAAGCCTGACTCGTTGGCGTTTATTTTTAGGGTTAACTCCCCTGCCCTCACCTGCGGATAACTCCCCATTAATTCCCAAAATTCGGGGAAATGGCCCCATGAGTGATACCGCTCCTATTCGCAGGATTATTCAGCGTTGTTTTGATTTGGCAGGTGAACGTCTTCGTCAAAAAGGACTTTCTGAAGAAGCCGATAATTTATCAGCCGCTACAGTGCACTGGTTGAGGCATACTGGAATCTCTGAAGACGTTAAAATTCGACCACGAGAACATGTTCGGGATGATGCAGGGCATAGCTCCAGTGCGACCACAGATCGCTACATCGATATAGAGAAGCAAGCACGTTATCAATCTGCACGAAACAAAACTATAGAACCCAGCGATTAGAATGTTCACAGGGATGTGTCGACAAGCCGTTAAATCATTCTGTTAACTATGGTAAAATTAGCTATTAATATCTGTTCAATGGTTCATGATGCTTACCCTTCGTCAAATTACTCTCTCTCGCGGCAATAAAATTTTACTGGATAAAGCCGACGTCAGCCTCTATGAAAAGCAGAAGATTGGTCTTATTGGTCATAACGGCTGTGGTAAATCGACTCTATTCGACTTTTTTCTTGGAAAACTGAACTCAGATACGGGCGAATATTTAATTAATCCACAATTAAGTATCAGTCACTTATCACAGCAGTTACCTGACAGCGATGAAAAGGCTCTGGATTTTGTTCTTGCTGGCGATGAAGAGTATATAAAACTATTGGCTCGTTTGGCAAAAGCCGAGCAGTCAGGTAATGATGCTGAAGTACTGGCGTGTCATGAAGAACTAAGCCATAGCGGAGGTTATAGCAAACCGGCTCAGGCCGCTACGATTATGTCTGGTTTAGGTTTCAGAGGAGATCAACAAAACGCACCAGTCAATAGTTTCTCCGGAGGCTGGCGTATGCGGCTAAGTCTCGCACGCTGCTTGATGAAACCAGCCGCATTACTTTTACTTGATGAGCCGACGAACCATCTGGATATGGAAGCCATATTTTGGCTTGAGCGTTTTTTGAAACAAAGTCCAAGTACGATTATTTTGATATCGCATGACAGAGAGTTCCTCGATGCCTTTGTAACTCATATTTTGCATATCGAGCATCAAAAGCTTAATTTATACTCTGGAAATTACAGTTGCTTTGAAAAAACTCATGCCCAACAACTAGCATTACAACAGATAATGCACGAAAGGCAGCAAGCTAAAATTACTCATATGATGTCCTTCGTCAATCGATTTAAAGCAAAAGCGACCAAAGCCAAGCAGGCACAAAGTCGATTAAAAGCAATTGAAAAAATGGAGATTATTGCCGCAGCACAGGCTGATTCCCCATTTTCTTTCGATTTCTTTCCCTGTCCTCGTGCGGGTAATCCATTGATTCAGTGTAATCTGGTGGATGCAGGGTACCAAACTCCAATTTTGAAGAAAATTAACCTCTCCCTGAACCCAGGAGATCGCATTGCATTGTTAGGGCCAAATGGTGAGGGTAAATCCACTTTGATTAAAACATTAACCGGAGCCCTGCCCACTTTAAACGGAACCATTCATCGATCAGCCCACTTGAAAATCGGGTACTACGCACAGCATCAATTGGAACAATTGGATTGTCAATTAAGTCCTGTTGAAACCATTCAGATCCTGTCTCCTGAAGTCAGAGAACAAACCATCCGTGATTTCCTGGGAGGTTTTAATTTTATAGGGGATATGGCAGTCCATCCCATTCAACACTTTTCAGGTGGTGAAAAAGCACGCCTTGCGCTGGCAAAGCTTGTTTGGCTTAAACCCAATCTGCTCCTGCTTGATGAACCGACAAACCATCTGGATTTGGGAATGCGATCTGCAATTGAACTCGCATTACAAAGCTATGAAGGTGCTTTAATTCTTATTTCGCATGACAGACATATGCTTAAAACAAGCGTGGATAATTTTTATTTAGTCCATAACCAAAAAGTACAGCCTTTTGATGGCGATCTGGATGATTATTATTCGTGGCTGCAATCTAAAGATGTAAAAACAACAACTTCATCTCAATCAACAAATGACTATAAAGAAAAAAAAGTAATTCAAAACCGCATAAAAAAATTGGAACAAATCATTGATCAATTGCAGAATGAAATTAAAAGGCTGGATACACAACTGGCTGATCCGAGTCTCTATGAAAACAGTAATCAGCAGAACAATTTAAATCAGTTAATAAATCAAAGAGACAAATTTATTTCTTCCTTGCATCAATCAGAGGAGGAATGGTTGGACTGTTGCACTATATTGGAACAAATGTCCTAAATTGACTAGTGCAATAACCCAACCGGAGTCAAAACAGCGTTCTATTGCTGATGATGGCATCAAAAGACTTGAGGCCAGCATCAGCAATTCTGGATGATTGAAAACAACGAAGCTCAAATTCTATTTAATTATAACGCCAGGGTTTGTTGCTGTTTACATTCATCAGCAGCAACAAAAGGTCCTTTAAATAATGTTAAATAATCTTTGAATTTAGTTGATGTAGTCTCTGGACTTGCCGTATCGGTCAAGCGTTTAATATACTCTCGCTCTATGGAGCTGCTGATCTGGGTATCTTGCCCTCGTTGAACTGATTTATTAAATTTACGATGCAGATCATTACAGATGCCTAGTAATTGTTGCATTTTATCAAAGGATAGCTCTTCCTTCTCTTCTTGTGATTCTAACAAGTTAGTTCCTAAATCAACCAAATGTTGCACTCCTGTATTTTCTTCTATTTTTTTGTAAGAGCTGAATAAGGTCAAAACACCACGGACAAATGGTTTTACCAAAAAAGTTAATGGAGTCATGGCTAATTCAATAACGCCACGAAGCAGATGAGCGCCTCCATCTAAAATGCGTGTTGGGCTTAAAGTGCCTATCCCCAATACTGACTTGGTTATCCCCATGAACACATTAACAACGCCAGTGAATGGTTGCTTAAAATCATTCATTACTTGATAACCACTTTTGTAAGGCTTAAAAAAATCAGCAAATATTTTGGTGGTTTTTTTCATTGTATAGTGTACAGGCACATAACCGAACTGACCTAACTGGATGTCTGGATCGTAAGATCTATGAGGATAGGGTCGAAAATCAACAACATCATCTGGATTTGCTCTGGCTAGCAAGTGATAATATGCATCAATAATCGGTTTCTTGTCGACTTCAGGGATATAAGCAGAGACGACTTTGGAACCTTGAACGCCTTTAATGACTTTTAATGAGCTTCCTATTTTAACCGCACTGTAATTTCTGACTTCTCCTACTTTTTGTTCTGCATAAACAGAAAACCAGGATTGGTACTCATCCAATGATTTTTGAACCAGGTTTTTATCCTTGAGGCCTTGCACAATTGCAGGTGCCATACAGGTGAAGAATTTGGCAGATGCCTCCAATCCAGCATTTAGACCTTTAAAGTATGATAATCCAAGTGCTGAATCCCCATTTAACGACACAAATACATCCTTGTGAGTCTCTGGATTCTGGAGGTGTGTAAACGTTTCAGTTACTCTTGACGCCGGTAGTTCATTCACACTAATCCGAATAGAATGAGGATTAATGTTACTGCCTGATAATTTAAGCCGCTCATAAAGATAACTGTCGATAAAAGTCTGCAAATGGTCTGGAATTTCACGATACTCCAGTTCGTTGCCAAAAGGTTTTATTGGATTTTGAGCATTAGGTTTCTCCTTAAGACCATTCAAAATCATATAATCTTCTTTGGGAATAATAATTTGCATGGTCACAGGGGTTTTACCTGTTTTAGGGTCTAATCTTCCAACTTGCTCTGTCGCAATTAGCCCGTGATGAGCTAATCTTTGATAAAATTGTACTGTTTGGTCCAGATTAGCATCCACTTTGCCGTCTATTTCCAAACGCACTTGCATCGCATAATCAATTTCATAGTGAATTCGGTTGTCTTTAGGAAATAAAGCCTGGTTCGTCACACTATGCGTACCATCGGCTCCAATGACCAATTCAGGATCATAGGCTAACACTTGTTCTCTAATCGATTCGGGCTTCACTTGTTCAATAATAATTTCAACACCTGAATCTCTTGCTATGTCCCGGAACGTTTATTGTAAGGTATTAGTTCGAATATTGGGACTTTTGCGAAGTTGTTCCATTAGTGCAATCAAACGTGGATCATCGCTGGATTGTGTTGCTTGAATTAAAGCTGCCAACTGCTTATGCTGCATCACCAAAGTGTGTTTTCTTTGAAATTCCTCATATTTTTCAAGAACTACAACTTTTAATTGAGGATTTAATTTTTTTAAACCCCACGCTTGGGCTAAGCCAATGGGACCTCCCCCAACAATGACAACATCTGCCTTTTTAGATTGTGGTTGCGATGGTGGATTTGATTGATTCTGTTCGTCCTGTGGCATGGTTGAGCTCCAAAGCTTTTTAAGTTATTAAAAATATTCTATCTTAAAATGCTTAAGGAGAGATTAAATTGCCCGTTATTCAGGCAATCTTAATTGATCTAATAATGATTTGGCTGCTAATTGTTCTGCTTTTCTTCGATTGGCACCATGACCATAAGACACATGCTTTATCCCATCTACTGAACAGGTAACATAGAATATTTGATCGTGTTCATCGCCCTCTACTTTAGTTAAAGTATATTCAGGAAGAGCAAATTTTTCCGCTTGTAAATACTCTTGTAATTGTGTTTTGGCATCTTTTAAACAATCATTTAAATTAGGATTATCTAACCGGGAACGGTATAAATTCAATATCACGTCTTTAGCAGCATCAATACCTCTATCCAGAAAAATAGCTGCAAAAATAGCTTCCAGAGCGTCAGCCAAAATGGATGCTCGGCGAAAACCACCGCTCTTTAATTCACCCTGTCCCAGATAGAGAAAATCACCAAGAGACAATTCTTTGGCAATTTCAGCCAGCATTTCACCTTTGACCAAAAAAGATCGCAAACGGCTTAATTGGCCTTCACTTTGAGAAGGAAATCGATGAAACAATTCATGGGCGATGACAAAACTTAAAATGGAATCACCAAGAAACTCAAAACGTTCATAATTATCACTGCCCACACTACAGTGAGTCAGTGCCTGCTTCAAATAAGCAGGTTTTTGAAATTGATAGTTTAAGCGCCTGCACAGTCTGTCTAAATCAATTTTCACTGCCAACTACCACCTCGTATGTATTATCAAAATCAACCATCAAGCTCATATTATATACCAAGGGCTTTACAACCTGATATTTTAATTTTACCTTGAATCTGTTCGGGCCATCCGGTGAAATGACTAACTGATCATTGTTTAAATCATCAACACCATTGATATCAAATCGTTTGGAAAGGCTTGCTCTAAGAGTCTCAATATCACTATAAGAATCTCCAGTTAAAGTAGAAACCGGTGTTTCATTTAAACCTTTTATAGACTGAACTATAGAATAGTGTTGTAAATACACAGGAACCACCCTCATCACCACCACTGCAGCCATAACGACCACAATTACAGTAAACAACATCCCGATTAAAGTCATCCCTTGCTGCTTTTGCATTTTATAGTCCTTTATCTAATTAATCTTCCGATCTTTGACCAACGTAAATTATCAGTCTTACCATTCCAGCTCATCCAGACCAGAAAGGCTTTCCCCCTTAAATAATTGTCAGGAACAAAGCCCCAGAAACGGCTGTCTGCGCTGTCGTCACGGTTATCACCCATCATAAAGTAGTTCCCTTCAGGAACAACTATATCAAAATCGACAGCAGGAACATCTGCTCTTACAAATATATCGTGTACTACGCCGTTTAAATCTTCTTTATATTGGGCAACCGGTTTTCCCGAGCTTTCGTCTATAGTGTAGGCAACAAAAGTTTGCTTTGCTTCTTTACCATTCACCGTTAATTTTTTATTGTGATAGGTCACATGATCGCCAGGCACGCCGATGACGCGCTTGATGTAATCATATGAAGGGGCTGGCGGCCAACGAAATACTGCGATTTCCCCAGTTTTAGGATTGGATATGGGAATAACCTTCTTTTCCAAAACAGGAAGTCTTAACCCATAGGCAAACTTATTGACTGCAACAAAATCACCAACTAATAATGTAGGCTCCAATGAACCGGAAGGAATTCGAAACGGTTCAACTAAAAAGGAACGCAATAAGAGAACAATAAAAAAAACCGGAAAAAAGGAACGAGAATATTCAATAATTCGGCCTGGTTTTTTATCCGAGCCTCTCTTTTTAGCCCAAAAAGCCACATCCAAAAGATAGATAAATCCACTGATTGCGGACAGAATTACTAAAATTAAAGCAAAGTTCATAAATTAATTTCCTAAAAATAACCCAATCTAAAATCCATATGTCCTGTACACGCTGATTATTTCTTTTTATCGGTCTGAAAAACGGCCATAAACGCTTCTTGAGGGATCTCAACATGTCCTACCTGTTTCATGCGTTTCTTACCCGCTTTCTGCTTGTCCAGCAATTTTCGTTTACGCGACACATCACCACCATAACATTTTGCGGTCACATTTTTTCTTAGAGCCTTAACAGTCTGTCGCGCAATAATATGGCTACCAAGAGCTGCCTGAATGGCCACATCAAACATTTGTCTGGGAATAAGCTCCTGCATTTTTTCAGCAATTAACTTGCCACGGCTGTTGGCGGAACTTCTATGTACAATAACCGATAAAGCATCCACCTTTTCGCTGTTTATTAATACATCCATTTTCACCAAATCGGCTGCATCAAAACGTAAAAAATTATAATCCAGCGAAGCATAACCACGACTAACCGATTTCAGTCGATCAAAAAAGTCAGAAACCACTTCGCTCATTGGGATATCATAAGATACAGAGACCTGGCGGCCACTGTACGTCATATTCACCTGAACACCACGCCGCTCAACACATAAGTTAATAATAGGCCCTAGATAGTCTTGTGGAACCAAAATGTTCGCTCTGACTATGGGTTCATACATTTCTTTTATCTGCGGTGAGGGAGGTAAATGTGATGGATTATCAATGAGCAGCGTTTCCCCTTTTTGAGTCACAATTTTATAAACCACGGTTGGCGCGGTTGAGATTAAATCCAGATTGTATTCCCTCTCCAAACGCTCTTGTACGATTTCCATATGCAGCATTCCGAGGAATCCACAGCGAAAACCAAATCCCAATGCCTCTGAAGACTCAGGTTCGTAAAACAGTGATGCATCATTCAGGCTTAATTTAGCCAATGCCTCCCTGAATGCTTCAAAATCATCCGAGCTAATAGGAAACAATCCGGCATAGACTTGTGGCTTAACCCGTTGAAAACCAGGCAATACCTGTTCGGCAGGATTTTTATCAAGAGTCAAGGTATCCCCAACCGGAGCTCCTTGAATTTCTTTAATCCCGGCAACAACATAGCCTACTTCACCGGCGTTTAAAGCATCCAGTTTGGTTCTTTTAGGCGTGAATATTCCAACCTGATCCACTTCATAGGATCTGCCAGTTGACATCACCCGCATTTTATCGCCCTTGCGTATGGAACCATTAACAATACGAACCAGAGATACAACTCCAAGATAACTGTCAAACCACGAGTCAATAATCAATGCCTGCAAAGGAGCATCCAAAGTCCCTTCAGGAGGGGGGATGTTAGCAACCAGCGCTTCTAGAACGTCTTCAACACCGATGCCACTTTTTGCACTGACCCGAATGGCATCATGCGCGTCGAGACCAATAATGTCTTCGATTTCATCAATTACCCGTTCCGGCTCAGCTTGGGGTAAGTCAATTTTATTTAATACAGGAAGAACAGTCAGAGACTGATCAATCGCCGTATAACATACAGCGACAGTCTGGGCTTCGACCCCCTGGGCTGCGTCAACAACCAAGATGGCGCCTTCACAGGCAGCAAGTGAACGTGACACCTCATAGCTGAAATCAACATGGCCTGGAGTATCGATAAAATTAAGCAGGTAGGTTTTACCGTCTTTGGCAGTATAATTTAACGAGACACACTGCGCCTTGATAGTAATACCGCGTTCGCGCTCGATGTCCATGGAATCAAGAACCTGAGAGCTCATTTCACGCTCGGTTAACCCGCCACATATCTGAATAAACCGATCAGCCAAAGTAGATTTGCCATGATCGATATGGGCAATTATTGAAAAATTACGAATCCGCTTTAAATCGCTCAACTGAAGTAACCCTTTTTTGCAAATTGCATAAGTCTATCTTAAATGTGGCCGTGCAGAAAGTAGGCTAAGCTATTTCTGTTGTATTTGTGGTCTAATTGGTTCATTTTGCAAAGAGAATTTGCTAATGCCCCTCAATTTTACTAAAATTCTTCCTTTCGCTTTAATAATAGGATGCACCATGCGACGACTCATCTGGTTAGGTTACACCCTACTGTTTCTTGTGTCCTGCACAAGCTATGCAGACACAGCCTTTACTCAACGCCAAGACGTTCAGAATTTTATAAATTCCATGGTCAAAAACCATCAATTCAACAGAAAACAGCTCACTGAAACCATGAATCAAGTGGTACTGCAACCACAGATTATTGAATCAATGGAAAAGCCCTATGAAAAGAAAACATGGGATGTATACAAAGGGTTATTTCTAACACCTCAAAGAGTGAAAGGAGGTTTGGATTTTTGGGCTGCAAATAAAAAAGACCTCGACAGAGCACAAAAACGATATGGCGTACCGCCCGAAATTATTATTGCGATTTTAGGTGTTGAAACACTTTATGGTGAACGTCAGGGAGATTATCGTGTTCTTGATGCACTGGCCACTCTGGCATTCAACTATCCTAAACGTTCTCCTTTTTTTACCAAAGAGCTAACCGAATATTTACTGCTTTGCCGAGAGCACAAAGTACCGGCAACTCATCATAAAGGTTCCTATGCAGGCGCTATAGGTAAGCCTCAATTTATGCCCAGCAGTTATCGATATTATGCCGTAGACTTTAATAACAAGGGGCATCGTGATTTGGTGACTAATAATGCGGATGCCATTGGAAGTATTGCCAACTATCTTCATAAGCATGGATGGAGATTAAATGGTGGAATCGCGCAACCTGCTAAAATTTCAGGATGGAAATACAAACGCATACAGATGAATCCTAAAACGGCAAATTATAACTTTGCTCAATTGGAAGCAGCAGGGATCAAACCAGTTACTGCATCACTACATCATCCAGCGCGTGCTGGCGTCATAGAGTTATTGACTAACGAGGGTAAAGAATATTGGTTGGCTTACCCTAATTTCTTTGTAATTACCCGTTATAACTCCAGTCCTCAGTATGCAATGGCTGTCTATCTGTTATCACAACAATTAAAACAGCACTGGGTGGCGCAAAATACCAAAAAGCATAGGGCATATGTATGATTCGAATTTACTGTTTTTAAGATATACTGAACACAATTGCGCCATTAACATCGATAAATTAAATAGAGTTTAACTCATGGATAAATGTTTCTTGTATACTCAGCATCTTGATGATAATGGCTGCTTTTGTTTGAAAATATCTTCTGATGGCGCATTAATTGCGCCGCCAGAACAACGTACTTTTGCTGAAATTAAATCCTTGCAAAGTGAATGTTCGACGTTAATTGTTGAATCAACCGCCAGTGCCAGCATTCTTAGCCTGGAGCTTCCCTGGCTTCCAGAACGAAAAGCACGGGTCGCAATTCCTTTTGCTCTAGAAGAAAAGCTCGCTCAACCTGTAGAAGAGCTTCATTTTGCATTTGACAAACTAAGATATCAAAACAACCAGTATCTTATTACCGTTCTTAGTAAAGCACGATTACAATTCATCATGCGGCTCCTTGACGAACACCAAATCATCTATGAAGAAATTACTCTGGATTGGTACGCACTGTCTGCCAATGAATTAATCGTTACAGAATCTTCACTCCTGGTGCATCATGATGATTTTAAGGGAGCACTTTCCGGAGAGCTTGCTCAATATTATTTAAAAAATCACCCTCAGGATAAGGTTCTGTTATTTAAAGACAGTCAATTAACTCCTGACAGCTCAGTCGTCAAAGACAATGATTCATCGTACCTTTGGATAGCTAAAAAATTACTAACAACAAAGCCATTAAACCTGTGCCAAGGTGGCATGCAGCATGGAAATACTTCCGACTGGATTAAAAAAGGATACCGAATCGCAGGTGTATTGTGCGGTTGTTGGTTGGCTTCTCTACTGTTGGTAAATGCCATATCCCTTCATTCTCTGAACAAGCAAAACAAACTACTCGATGACCAGATCGCGACTATTTATCATGAGTTTTTCCCTGATGCAAAACAGGTAATTAGCCCCAAATTCCGTATCAGCCAACTTCTTGGAAATAATAGCGCAAACAGTCAAACGCGATTTTGGTTTTTATTAAATCAATTTGCCAAAGCCATGAATGCCGAGCATAACACGATAGAAAACTTACGGTATCAAAACAAAACATTATCAGTAACCCTGGTCAGCACTGATTTCGCTAATCTGGAACAACTGGAAAATAAATTAAAAACAATGCAATTAAAAGTAAAACAAACCCAAGCATCAACTCGAGATCAACAAGTAGTCGCTACCCTGGAGCTCACGTGAAATCCTATTTGAATTCGCTTAATGAGAGAGAAAAATGGATGGTACTGGCTGCTGTTTTAAGCCTTGTCATTTACTTTTACTATCAATTTCTTTATACCCCATTAAGCAATAAAGTCACTTTAAAATCTTCTCAGCTCATTGAAAAAACTGAAACTTTGGCCTGGATGAAGCAGGTACGGCAAAAGGCTCATTCAGCCACAACAAAACAATCAGTAGATAACAGCCAATTACTCACCCTGCTCGCAACCCAACTCAAAAATAATGAAACACTGAAATTTCCCTATCAATTACAACAAACTGGTTCAGGAGACATCCAGCTCACCTTTGATACAGTTCCCTTTAAACTATTTATGCAATGGCTTGCTAAAATCAATGATAAATATACGATAACAATCAAACAATTTGATGTGGAACATACCACTACCCCTGGAGTGACCAAATTGATGATTATTATCACTACAGCAGCCTGACTTACAGCTCTATTCATCCATATTATTTTGGACATTACCCCAGTTAGTTACCCCTGCACCCTGCTTAATTTCAGGAGGTAGTTCATCCAATGCTTTTTGAGCTGCTTCCTGACTATCATAAGTACCGTATAAACCCTTGTAATAGGACTTACCATTTCGCTGATATTTAATCTGGGCCATACGATCATTTTTTGGTGCCTTATATAGTTTTTGCGCTACTTTTGAAGCCTTCTCATCATCAGCGACCTGAATGGTATAACCTTGAGGATTTTGACCGTTTACCCAATTTCTATCCCTATCCTTAAACGATACTGGGGAATGATATTCACCTACATGATAGGAGTCTGGTACACTGACTCCACTTTGAGCAGGTCCATTTTGATAGCCATAATTGTACATTCTGTAATCGGCCTGCGGATACAATTGAGCATCATCATAAGTATACGTACGATAACTGGCTGAATTATATTCTTCATAAACCATACATGAAGATAAATTAGTGATGCACACCCCCAAAAACAGGAATCTTATTTTATAATTCATCATAACCCCCTGATTTATAATTTTTACTTCTGCTCTTATTGGTTGTTATCTACCGATTTCAAGAAAACTTTAGCAATCCAGTTGTTTCCAGCTAAAGTATGTCATAAAGTATCTTTTTTGTTTCTTAGTGATAAATAGTATGTGGACACATCGACGCTCAGGTCAAACCAATCAAAGAGGTTCTCAGGATCATCGAGATCCCTATGAACGCGACAGAACCAGGGTAATACACTGTCCAGCATTTAGAAGATTACAAAGAAAAACTCAGATTTTAGGAACAGATGAAGGTGATTTTCACCGTACTCGCTTAACTCACTCGCTGGAAGTAGATTCTATTGGCCGAAGCATCGTTCATAATCTGATTAATAATCAGAACCACCCGAAATTTTTATCCAACCTGTTACCCCCTGATGATTTGATTAGTGTTATCTGCCTACTCCATGATATAGGACATCCCCCTTTTGGACATGGTGGAGAAGTTGCTTTAAATTACATGATGCGCGAATACGGTGGATTTGAGGGTAATGCACAGACACTAAGGCTACTGACCAAGGTTGAAAACAGTTACGGGGGATTTGGTCTTGATTTAACCCGCCGCGCCTTATTAGGCCTATTAAAATACCCTGTCAAACGATCCGATGTGGCGGCAAAAAAACTACCTCCTATTCATGAGTCCATCCATAAAACCATAAAAATTAACGATTGGTTGCCCCCCAAAGCCTATTTTGATTGCGAGCAACCTGAAGTTGATTGGCTCTTATCCCCATTTTCTGAAAGTGATAGAATATTATTTCAATCGCTGTCCAAACAACCGCAGGATACACAATGCGGTAAATCAGCCTTCCACAGTTTTGATTGCTCTATAATGGATACCGCGGATGATATTGCTTATGGAGTTCACGATTTGGAGGATGCCATTCATTTAAGACTCATCAATCCCTCTCATCTGGATACATCCGAATTCAGAGAGCTGCTTGGCAATACCTCCCTGACCAAAGATCAGGATCACTTAATCAACTCATTATTTTCAAATGATCTCTGTTTAAGAAAACAAGCCATTGGGGAAATGGTCAATTATTTTATTACCTCAACCCAAATTGTGACGATGAATGAATTATTTGAAAATAATTTATTGAAATACAACATTGCACTAATCCCGGAAGCAGCTGCGTTATTACACTATTTAATGCAATGCATTTATCACAATGTAATTGATTCTCAAGAGGCTCGCACTTTTGAATACGGCGGCCAGACCGTTGTTCTTCGCTTATTTGACGCCATCAGCTCCAATCCCGCAAGTCTGTTGGATAATAAAAATCGCCAGTTATTTAAACAGGCTGAAGATGAAACTCAAGCCTACCGGGTTGTTTGTGATTATTTGGCCAATATGACCGATGAATACGCCTACCGAATGCATGAACGCTTATTCGGCTTTAATACGAGAACCATATTTGAACGACTCTAATAAAATCAGTGACTTATAGATTAATGACTGAAATTTTATTATTGTATAGTTTGCTTTTCTTGAGAGTACTTGAATGGATTTAAATGCACAATTACGCCAATTACTCAATAAATCAATATATACCAGTGAGTCTTTTGCATTATTAGATTTAGGAGCCAACCCGAATATCCTCAATGATTGCGGTTACAGTTTACTTCATCTATTAGTTTTTAATCATCGTATGACAGAAGCATTTCAACTGATTGAGGACTATAACGCTGACATCAATATTAAAGATAAATTTGGATTTACACCTTTGTATTACATGCTCAATGACGGCTTCAGTGTTGACTCTCTTATTGCGATGATTCGATTGGGCGCCAATCCGAATGTACGAAATAGCTCCGGATCAGCACCCATTCATCAGTTTATACGATTGAAATTCAGTTATGCGCTTGAATTGCTTAAAATGCATCCCGAAAGCATTCATTATAAAAGTAATGAAGGCACTCCAATACAGCTCATGATGAATCTAAGAAATACTCAGCGTTTTTCAGCAGACAATTACATCATCATGGTACGAAATGGCGCCGATCCCGATTCGGTGGACAGAAATAATAGTTCCTTGCTTAGCATCATTTTGGAAATGAATAAACCTGAAAGGAGCAAAGAATTAGTCGCTTTGAGTCAACTATCTCCCCAGGAAAGAAAATTGTTTACACCAGACTTAATAGACTATTTCATTCAGGACGATGGGATAATGCACCTGGTTTGCGATCTGCAACAGAACAAAATAAGCAAGCATCATCTGCCCCTCCTGGCCAAATTTCCTAATGCTAAAGAGATGGTCATCAAGTACATCCGGAATTTAAGCAGTGATGTACAGGAAGATCTTATAAAAGAATGCTTATCGCCTAAAACTTCTTTGAATCAATTTTTTTCCATTCAACGTGGATGGTTTATGACTAGTACCAGCAGAGGTACTTTTGCTCAACTGATAAAAATGCAAAAGGCACTGATAGATAATAAAATTCTTGAATCAAAATCGTTTCATGATGCACCAGAACAGAACCATTTCACTCCAACTAACATGGCATAATGGATATTTTATAAGCGGCATTGATTTTGAAGAGTATTCATTAACAGAGCATACTTTCGCAATTGATTACTCCACCAAGTTATTAAAAGGAACATAGGTTCCATCCCAGGGAATAAACGCATTCATATCATTAAAGAAGCACAAGGTCGGTGGATTCAATAAAAATGAATGGCCAATTAATAAAGGTGCAAGGCTCTCTTGTAATTGATGCTCAATATCCAGTTCCCTTTGTCTATCAACTCGTTTATATCGATAAGCCAATGTAATATGAAAAGGATGAGGAATTTTGCTCTTCAAATCAAACTGATGCGCAATATCGTTAATCACTTGTTTTTGGGCCAAAGGCAAGCGAACAACCAACTTTACAGTACGGCTCACCTCAAGTGACTCAATGCTGACTTCAGGACAAAACTTGTTGTGTTCAAAGGCAGTTTGAATTGTTTTAAAAAGAGGTGTATTCGAAATAAGAAAATCCTTCCATCTCCCACTTCCAACCGCCCTCTCTGTAAAAAGATTAAGAGCCGTCATATGATAACTTTTATTAGAAAGAGGGGCATAGCAGGAAGCAAGCAAGGTAGACTCGTTGATTAATCGATTAATGTCTGCCCATAAGCATTGATCAGCAGATTGCACCGATGCCACAACAGTGAGACCTGGAAAAGGAGTATATTCACCCTTATTATTATATTTTCGAAGCACCATGATATTCGAACATTCGACCCGATTGATACAGAGTATAACCTGACAACTCAAATATAAATACCAGCCTGGCTCAAGATAACCCCTTACAGGCAACAGCGGCTTTTTATGGACTAAACTAAAAAAAGCAATCACTCGAAATAGTTTTACGCGGATTGCTGGACTACACTATAAAAATACAGGGAGCACAAAGAGGATTACGATGAATAAATCAAGCATAACACTACTCTTGTTCAGTGTTTGTTTAGGGTTGAGCATCAACACAGTGATTTATGCATCCTCCTCTTCCACATTGCCTGCTGATTTATTGTACAATAACAAGCCAATTAATCCTTTGTGTTTTGATCAGGGAGAACTCTCCAACAAAACTCTATCATTAACTGATAATTGTGAGCTTGAGCCAATTAACGTACTTGGCCAATCTAAAGAATTATTAAACGAAGGATATTACGGTTTTGAATACAAATTGAAGGATGATTCAGGCTTTGCTTCCAGTTACAGTTATTATAAAGTAATCGGTTATTACAATCACCTTTATACCCTTCTGTTGATCAGTAACACAGGAGGCAGTGGTCATTTTTCCTCCCTTTATCTAGTCAATCGTGATCAGAACAAATTGCATATTAAAACCTTACCTTTTGGTGGAGATCGTTGTAATGGTGGTTTAAATGAGGTAACACAGAATAAAAACATCATCACTTTTACATCCAATATTACACCAGGAGATTTTCTTTCCATCAGTAACAACAACCCCGAGCAGTTACAAGCGTATGATGATTTGGACGCCTGCGCAGCCTGCTGCGTTGCAACGGCTTCATACACAACTGATTTACAAAAAGACAGTACCAAGGCGACATTAACATCCATCCAGTTTTCCAAGGATCCCGAAACCCTTTCTGATTTAAAATCCCCTGAGCATACTGGATATCAAGCATGCTTTAATAAGCTCGTGTTGAGCTATATCACAAAAGATAAAACCACATTGTCAGTACAAGAGCTAGGGACTTTCATGAATGAGTTTAACTCCAAATGTACCCAGGCAAAAAAATCAAACCTCTGACCGATCTGCTCCTACTGTATCTATAATTAACAAGAACAGTAGAAATAACAGCACCACAGATTCAGCTTAGAGCCATAAGTGCATCAGTGCTGCGGTTGAAGTGAACAACTCACCGCTTTAAGGTGCGTTGTTCATCCGGATTATCTGAATCCTGTCGCACTACCCCACTCCTGGCAAACAATGTATTGGAGCAAAAAAACAGAGAAGCATCCCTCCCTGGTGAAGAGGCTGCTGGTGGTAATCGAAATCCTGCTTCATGGTGAGGAATAGTTGAGTCCAGGCTGATTTGATGGTTTGCTCGAAGTTCCTCTTGTTCCAGTAACTCTTCAATAAAACGCAATAACTCGGAATGACCAGTAATTTTCACCCAATCAAGAACTGTATCACCATCCATATTCTTTACCTTCAGGACGCTCACTTTATCTCTATCAGGCAGGCAATCCAGAAGAGGTATCAAAATCCCGGGATTGCTTATTGCTACCCGGTGCAACACGGTATTTCCATACGCGCTTCGTACCATCAAGGCATCAGCTCTCGCCTCACTGGGCAAGCAGTCCATTAGCTGTTTCAGGATTTCGTGACATTTTGCTGCGACCAGGTGCAGCACGCTATTACCACACTGAAATTTCTTGATTAAAGCCCCTGCCCTTATTCCTTCAGGAAGGCAGTCCAATAGCTGTTTCAAGATTTCGGGGCGTTTTGATGCGGTGAGATGGAGCATGGTAACACCATACTGATTCCCTGCCATCACAGCATCAGCCCTCATTGCCTCGGGTAGACATTCCAGAATCTGTTTTAGAATTTCAGGACTTCTAATTGCGACTTGATGTAATACCGTATTGCCATTAAATTCCTCTACCATCACAGCACAAGCCCTTAATGCCTCAGGCAAGCAATCCAGAATCTGTCTGATAATTTCAGGATGGTCTGCTGCTGCCTGATGCAATACGGTAAAGCCCTTAGGGTTTTTAATCATAACGGCGCCAGCTCTTTCTACCTCGGGCAGACAGTCCAGTACTTGTTTTAAAATTTCCGGATGGTCTTCCGTGACTTGGTGCAGTACGGTCAAACCGTTCGGGTTTTTAACCTTGATCGTGTCATATCGAGCTGCTTCGGGCAGACATTTAAGTAGCGAAATCAGAATTTTCGGGCTGCTGGTTGCGAGCAGATGCATCACGGTATCTTCAGAATCATTCGTTGCCTTCAAAGTAACATCCCTTACTTTTTCAGGTAAGTAATCCAAAAGCTGGTGCAGTATTTTCGGGTGGCTGGCTGCTAGCCGATGCAGCACAGTATTGCCGCCATGACTTCGTACCATCACAACTCCCGCTTTTTCTATTTCAGGCAGGCAGTTCAGAATATCTTTTAAAAATTCGGGGTATTTTGCGGCCAGGTGCATCATGGGAATACCTTTGTAATTTTTTGCAATTACAACATTAACCCGCTTATGCTCAGGTAATGCCTGAAGAAACCATTGAACAAAAGTAAAGTGTTGATTATCAATGGCCGCTTGAAGCGGAGGGTAAAAACTTCGAAATTTCACCCAATATTTAGCTCCTTGTTCAATCAGGAGGGAAGCAAAGCATATATTCCCGTATTCTGCAGCAAGATAAAAAGAAGTTAACGCATCCCCATTGGTGGCATTGGGATCAAACCCCGGAAGCCCAACGATTTGACGCACTATGGCTGCGGGCATATCCTTAGACGCTGCTAGCAATCGTGCGACATCAAGGCTGGATGCGGGCGTGATAGTGCGGGGTGTGAGCAGCACAGGAACGGGAGATTCTCCTGTCGAGTCAGGTGCAGCAATACGTTCAACCTGGGCAAGCAACGCTTCGGGCCAGGAATCTCGTGAAAGCGCATCGCCTGCGGTGTTCTGCTCCTGATTGCA
>NZ_KE384002.1:0-8654 GCF_000423305.1 Legionella moravica DSM 19234
AAGCTCTGCGCGCCTTCGGAACCACCGGCGGCCGCTATGGCGTTTTTTACGTGTTCGGGCATGCCCTCGAATACCCATGGCAAAAACAACGACTGGAACTGCATGTTGAATTGTTGGCGTTCCTCGCCCTGTGGGTCTCGCCCTTCGGGGAGGGTAATTCCCATCTGTTCGCCAAGCACTTTCTGAGTCATGAAATCAAACAGCCCTCGAAACAACAGATCATCCGCATTCAGCGGCAGGCGTTTGCCTTCATAGCCATTGAGTGCCATAAGCCAGGCATGGCGAATCCCGGTGTTACAGATGCGTGGGTATGCGGTAGCCAGGGCATTGTTGATGCGATCGAATTCTTGAAGACGCAGGGCGCGTTCTTGTTTTGGTGAACTTCCTGGCGGCACCGGCCAGACCTGTTCATCAGTATCGATTAAAGCAGAAAGTACGATAGCATAGATCTCCGGCAGGGGCAGATACCATTGCTCGGAAATTTCAGTTCCGTCTTTAGTGTGCGTCAGCGTGACCCGGTCAAGTTCTGGATGGAGGCTTTGATCGCTGAGGGTTTTAGTCAGCCAGGATTTAGCTATTTCTTTGAGTTGAGACGTTTTTTTGCGGCCTTCATATCGCTCTCTGATATTGCTCATACGAGCTTGTGCCGCACCATTTCCTTCTGCACTAAGGGACATGATTGGTGTTGCTGAGGAGGAAGAAGAAGGCGATGAGGATGATGAAGACGATGAGGCCGTCGAAGAACTTGCGCCATTGTGACGAACAAGGTATTTGTGCGCCAGGCGAATGGCAAGCGATGCCGCTGCATTCGATACAATCACGTCATGCGTGCTTTGTTTATTTCTTGTAGCAAGGGCTATCTGCTGTTCTCTAGGGTCTGCCATAAGGTATTTGCCTTACTAAGAATATAATAGTTCAATAATAATACAATTCGATCTATGTGTAAATATATTGACCTATGCAAGATCTTCAGATTTAAAATCGATTCTAACCGTTAAAGCCTTGTTTTTTTGATAATTCGTCCTCTGGATTTACTAATTCTGAGTTTGTGGCCTGTGATGAATGATTGTGACTAAAAAACGAATGAGAAGAAGAAGCCACTTTGCTTATAGTTGTTTCAACATATGCCTGCAGGATCATCCTGGATTCTGGATTTTTTTCCCCCAATTGCAGTACGGTTTCGTTGTTGGTGTTTTTTGTCATCAGGGCATTTGTCCTTTCTTCTCCTGGAAGGCAGTTAAGAAGGATTTTCAGGGATTCCGGTGTCTTTGTTGCCTTGTGCAACAGAGTGACTTGACGATAGCTTTTCCCCAACACGGCTGCTGTTAACGATTCTTGCGGTAGGCAGCTCAGTAATATTTTTAGGGATTCGGGATTTTTGATCCCCGCGTACAGAACTGTTTGACCTTTCCAGTTTTTTGTTAACACCGCCTTAGCTCTTCTTTCTTTTGGTATGTAGTCCAGAATAAAATTCAGCGAGTTCGGATTCATTACCACTTGGTGCAGCAATGTGCCGTTTTTGGGGTTCTTTGTCATCACGGCTGCTGCCTTTTTTCCTTCCGGCAGGCAAGACAAAAGGAGCCCCAAAGATTCTGTAGAGTCTACTGCTTCGTACAACACGGTTTCGCCGAAGCAATTCATCTGCATCAAGGCTAATGACTTTTCATCCTCTGTCAGACAGTCAAGAAGAAGTTTTAGTGATAGCGGGTTATTTGCCGCGTAGAACAGAACAGAGAAGTCGCGCTCATCGTTCATCATTACGGCAGTTGACTTTGTCGCGTTCGGTATATAGGCCAGAAGAAAACTGAGGTACTTTGGATTGTTTGCTGCATGATGCAGCAGGCTTTTGCCAAATCCATCTTTGGCCAATACAGCCTCTATTTTTTTGTCATCGGGCAAGTTGCTGAGGAACCATTGTAAAAATGATTCATGACCGTTAAGCAGTGCCGCTCCGAGAGGAAAATACTGTAAAAATCTTACGAAGTAGTTCGCACTCTTTGCGAGAAGGGCAGCGGCAAGAGGGATGTGACCCTGAACTGCCGCAAGGTAAATAGGCGTTAACCCCCAGCGATTCGATGCGAGAGGATTGAAATCAGGATGCTGTATGACCGCTTGAATTATGGTTTGTGGTACGTCGTTGGATACCGCAAGGAATTTTGCGACATCAAGGCTGGTGACCGGGGAAATATTCCCTGGCGTGAATATTGGTGGTATGGTTTCTGGTACCACTCCGTTAGCAATATGTTCGACATAGTCAAGGAGCTTATCCGGATAGGAGGCATGCGCCAACGCTAGCGCACCTAAGTCCTGCGCTTCATTGAATCGATTGCGAAGGAAGTGCAGAAGGATGCGAAGATTCATACTAAATGTTTCTGACCAGGTTTCCTGTGAATAGCAAAGTGCATGGAGCAGGATACGGTTTATCTGGTAAGGCGTTATATCGAGTACCCCATCTTCACTCATTTGGTTTGTCCACGTCAAAAGCATCCGATCACTGACGCGAATTGCAGGCATGGTGTTCTGTGTTTCGGTATTTTCCCGCAAAAAAAGCTCAAAAAGCCTGGTGAACAGATTCGCACGCACCATTATCTCTGCATCTCCAGTTGTGGCAAACCAGTTGGCAAAGTAGTTGTTAATAAAATCGTGAAAGGCAGAATTTTTCCAAATCCCCAATCTGCGCTCAAATGCCTTCAGATTGCGATCAATCAGGCTGAGGTTAGAAAGAAGATCGTGCAGGGAAGGGGGTTGGTTTGCGATGCATTTGGCCAGAAAATCTATAGACTCGGCCCAGGCATGATGGTCTTCTGCGGGAGTATCGACTATGTTCAGAAGTCTGTGGTGGGTCTGATACTGATGAAGAGCGTCCAGAAGGCGGATCAGCAGATAAACCTTTGCAAACGCATCGGTAGAATTCGTCTCTGCCTCATTCAGGGCCTCGGGCAAGAAATCCGGGCCTCGGAGCCAGTTGACCATGTCACTGGCGATTTGTTCAACTCCTTTAACTGGATTAGTGTCTATGTTTAACGCGGCATTTTTTAATGTTGGATGGTCTAGCGCAGCAATAAGCGGCGTGAAATTGCAAGGAATGGTTTCCAGCCCTTCCATAGAGCAATAATCCGCAATTTTTTTCATCATGTCTTGGTCAGGCAGTGTCTCAATTTCGTGAAAGCGTGAAAGCACCAAGATCCGGGCGCCTTCAGAACCACCAGCGGCTGCTATTGCCTCTTTAACCTGTTCTGGCATGCCTTCGAATACCCACGGCAAAAACAGTGACTGGAACTGCGTGTTGAATTTTTGGCGTTCCTCTCCCAGTGGGTCTCGCCCTTCCGGAAGAGTAATTCCCATCTGTTCGCCAAGTACATTATGAGTCATGAAATCAAAAAGCCCTCGGAATAACAGATCAACCGCATTCAGCGGCAGGCGTTTGCCTTCGTAGCCATTGAGTGCCATAAGCCAGGTATGGCGAATCCCGGTGGCGCAGATGGGTGGGTATGCGGTAGCCAGGGCATTATTGATGCGATCGAATTCCTGAAGACGCTGTCCTCGCTGTTTTCTGGCATTACTTCCAGCTGGCACAGGCCAGACTTGCTCATCGGTATCGATTAAAGCGGAAAGTACTATGGTATAGACTTCCGGCAATGGCATGTACCATTCCTCAGAAATTTCCAAACCACCCTCTACACGTGTAAGTGTTACCCGATCTAACTCCGGATTCAGAGAGCGAGGGCTTAGGGTTGTTGCTAGCCAGCTTTGGGTTGTTTCGGTGAGCAAAATTGATTTTTTACGGCTATTATATCGCCTCATGATGTGCTTCATACGCGCTTGCGCTGAAGCATGTCCTTCTGCGCTTAGAGACATGGGTGATGATTGCGATGAGGTAGATGTAGAAGACGTCGAAGAGCTTGCACCGCTGCTATGAAAGAGGTATTTACGTGCAAGACGAATGGCGAGCGATGCCGCTGCATTGGATACAACCACATCATGCGTGCTTTGCTCATAGTTGACTCCACTGGCAATCTGGCGCTCTCTGGGATCAGTCATAGGATGTTTGCCTTCTACAAATATAAAAAATAGTGTAATAATATAAAAAGGTTAATTTGTAAACATTCTGATTTAGGAGATATTTAAGTCAGCTTCAAGCCTTTTTATTAAGGTACTCGAGTAAAAGAGGATGTTTATCGTAGCCAGTTTTCTATCGCTTCCATTGTTTGTTTATTGATGATAATAAACTCTTCATAAAGTTTTTGGGGAATTCCTGCTTTTTTATCTTTGAAATAATGTTCCAATGCTTCACAGGCGTAACGCATACGGATGGTTCCGAAATATAGGGCGCTGCTTTTCATTTTATGGGCGATTTTTTGTACCTGAGTAAAATTTTGTTTTTTCCAGGCTAGATCCATTTCATGGAGATCCTGTTCGGTTTGAGTCAGCAGCATTTTTAATAGCTCGGCAAGAGTGTCTTTCGTTTCTACATGTTCCAATGCGTTGTTTATATCCAGCAAAGGATGTTGCTCAAAATTAAGGAGTTGGTTAAATGAAGCATAGTTGATTGTTTTGGATGCTGTGTCATTTTTATGGTCTGGTACATACTTGTTTAATAAAGCAGCGAGCATATCCTGTCTTATGGGTTTGGTCAGCATTTTGTTAATCCCCGCTTTTAAACCCTCTGGTTCAGCATCGACTATGGAATGGGCTGTTAAACTAATAATAGGCACGGGATTTTTTCCTGCTTTTTTTTCATATTTACGGCAGAGTTTTGCTAGAGTTGTTCCGGAAAAATCAGGCAGACCAATATCGGTTAATACCAGATCAAAGGATTGGGTCTTAAAAAGTTTCAGTGCTTTTTTACCCGTCGTAGCTGACTGAAAAGTACAATGGGCCTGTTTTAGCGCATTTTCTGCCATTTTGAGCACAATGGCATTATCTTCTACGAGTAAGATGACCGGGGTGTTCTCATTTAAATTTTTTGAATTATCCATTTGTATTGGTTCAGGAACTTCAGCATCAAAAGAGGTGGGTATTGATTGATTCGCTCTTGGTGTCTTTTCGTTTTGGTGGTGTGGAATTTGGACGGGTATCGTCAGGGGTATGTTGAGCGTAAAGGTTGAACCAACTCCAGGAGTTGAGTCTACTGCAATGTGACAAAGTAGGCTTGAATATAATAAAATGTCAACAGCCCCTAATAAAAGAGCATCGAAGAGGAGTTGATCTTTTTAAGTCAATTGTCATTTTGAAGCAAAATTGAATACAATAGATCCTTTTGCCTGGATAAACCTATTTTATGCTAAATGAAGCAATATCAAAAATGCCTGAAGCTTTTGAATCGAAGATACTGCTCCGGGGATTAGAGTACTTCCAAAATGGCCAGGTACTTAATATTCGCTTGAGTGATGGATTGTTAAAAGGACGAGTTAAAGGCAGTACCAGCCAGATTTACGATATTCACATGGATTTGAAAACATGGCCAGGCAAGCCTGCCCGTTGCTCATGTCCCTATCAGAGTAATTGCAAACATGCTGCCGCCTGTCTTTTTGCATTAAGAGACAGGGAAAAAATGAATCTTCAGTCGCAAACTGCTGGCAAATTGGATAAAAAACTGGATGTTTGGCTGAAAAATCTACGCGCTCAAGAAGAGACCGCAGTTAAAAAGCACGAAGCAACCCATCATTTAAATTATTTAATTTCAGTAAAACTTTCAGGTTATGAGCATAAAGTTTCCATCAGACTGGCCTTGGCTAAAATTTTAAAGCGCGGCGGTTATGGGAAGAAGATTGTTTTTAATAGCTTACCGGAATCTAAAAAACAGCACTTTATTGATCAAGACGATGACATCGTCGCACAATTATTGTTCAAATGTGGTGCGTCCGGTTGGTTTGATCAGTTAACAATACGTAATACCGAATTATTGGAAAAAATTATTGCTACAGGACGTGCCTTTTTTGTTGAAAATGAAGACCTGCCCATTGAGTTGGGCGAAACAGTTACAGGAACCTGTGAGTGGGTACTGGCTGCTAATGGAAATCAGCGATTACAATTAATGCATGATGGTGTATGTATAGAACCTTTACTGCTGGATGAAAGTTGGTATTTTGATTATTTCAGATCCGTGATGGGGCGTCTGGTGACCCCTTATCCTGTAAAGCAATTACGTCATTTATTGGAAGCACCGCCTATTCCGATAGAGCAGGCGGAGCTGTTAGCTAGAAAAATGGAAAAAACATGCCCGGAGTTTCCTACACCACACGTATTTCATAGCCGTGAAGTGAAAGAAATCCAGCCAACACCTGTATTGACCCTGGATACAATTAATGAGTTTGAAAGCGAATCATCCTGGTTTTATGAACGTGATGAAGACATTAATGCGGTATTCATCGCAAAGGTCTCCTTTGACTATAATGGTTTGATTATACCTTATGCTGAATCTTGCCTTAATGTAATGCATCAGCAAGATGGTGTGTTGATTGAATATAAGCGGGACAAGGATTTTGAGCAACTGAAACTGGAGGAATTACAGCAATCAATTGAATTAAGACCAGCCCATAAATGGGAGGAACTCAATTGGAATTGTGCTGAGCATGAGTATTTCGTGCTTGAACACGTGACGGCGCCTGCCGATCTTGAATCGCTTTATGCCAGCTCATTGCCTTATTTAAAAAATCGGGGTTGGCGGGTTGAGTTTAAAAGCGCGTTATACCAGGAAATAGTCACCGCAGAAGATGTGGAGTGGTATTCCGATATTCAGGAAAGCACTACCGATTTCTTTTCCTACCAATTGGGTATTTTAGTAGAAGGCAGGCCGGTCAGCATCGTGCCTTTGGTGGCAGAGTTAATCCAACGATACAGCGGGAATGATCTGGATGGTTTGCCTGATGAACAGCTTGTTAATCTACCTCTGGAAGATGGGCGGGTTTTGCAATTACAAATGGGTCGTATTAAGCCCCTGATTCGTTTGTTGTTTCAATTTGGATTGCGTCAAATAGACGAACAGCATCAATTACAAATCAATAAGTACCAGTTTATATTAATGCAGGAAGCCGAACTAGCACTAGCCGCAGCGAAATCACGTTGGCAAGGAGCCGAGTCATTACGAAAAGAACTGAGTCAGTTAATTACATTGACTGATTTACCCGACATTCCAAAACCCTCAGGACTGCAGGCCAGTTTAAGAGATTATCAACAATATGGATTAAACTGGTTGCAGTTTTTACGGGTCAGTAAATTCAGTGGGGTTTTGGCGGATGATATGGGTTTGGGTAAGACAGTTCAGACCTTAGCTCATTTGCTCTATGAAAAAGAACAAGGACGATTGACTCAGGCAACCTTAATCGTTGCTCCTACCAGCCTTGTTGGAAATTGGTTGGCAGAAGCCCAACGATTTACCCCTGAGTTGTCTGTTGTTGCCTATCATGGAAGTGACAGGCATCTGGATCATTTTGGTGACTATGATTTAGTCATCTCGACTTATGGTTTAATCCAACGAGATAAAGATAAATTCATTAATTATCAGTTCTATTATCTGATTTTGGATGAGGCGCAGTTTATTAAAAATGCACGCACTAAAACCACTCAGATTATTCAACAATTAAACGCAAAGCATCGATTGTGTCTTACAGGAACACCTTTGGAAAATCATTTAGGTGAACTGTGGTCTTTATTCCATTTTCTGATGCCCGGTTTGCTGGGTGATGCAAAACAATTCAGGCTTTGGTTTAGAACCCCTATAGAAAAACACGCAGATATAGAGCGAAGGGAGTTGCTAGCCAGAAGGGTTAAACCCTTCATGTTAAGGCGAACGAAAAACCAGGTAGCTAGTGAGTTACCGCCTAAAACTGAAATAACACGAACTATAGAAATCGTGGGGCCACAACGAGATCTATATGAAGCAATTCGTATGAGCATGGAGAAGAAAGTCAGAGACGCAATTGCCAAACAGGGTTTAGGCAAGAGCCATATCTTATTGTTGGATGCACTATTAAAATTGCGCCAAGTCTGCTGCGATCCTCGATTGTTATCTCTGCCAGAAGCCGCGATTGCTCATGGTACTTCCAGTAAATTAGAGACCTTGATGGAGCTGTTGGATAGTTTGGTTGAAGAGGGGCGGCGAGTATTGGTTTTCTCTCAATTCACCTCAATGTTGCAATTAATCGAAGAGCAATTAAACGAAAGACAATACGATTATTTGAAATTAACGGGACAAACCCAAAACAGACAGGCTTTGGTTGATCAATTTCAAAAAGGCACCATACCAATATTTTTAATCAGTCTAAAAGCCGGTGGAACTGGGCTTAATTTGACACGGGCGGATACCGTAATTCATTACGATCCCTGGTGGAATCCTGCCGTTGAAGATCAGGCAACGGATAGAACGCACAGGATAGGTCAGGAAAATCCGGTTTTTGTTTATAAACTAATAACTTCGGGTACTGTAGAAGAAGCGATCTTGGGAATGCAGGAGAGAAAACGATTATTGGTCGATGGAATTTTGTCTTCGGATGCGTCGAAGACGTTGACTTTGACGGAAGCAGATCTGGATCAGTTTTTCATGCCCCTCACTTGAACGGGCATATTTGGTGCATCTTGCACGATCTCACCCACTAAAAAATGCTCACATACTGATGTATGCTGCGCTTTTTCAGCGGGCGAGATCGTGCAAC
>NZ_KE384002.1:8914-211411 GCF_000423305.1 Legionella moravica DSM 19234
ATACGATTTGGTATATCTTGCACGATCTCACCCACTAAAAAATGCTCACATACTGATGTATTCAACTATGGCAACTGCTTGATACTGATATTTTTATGATGAACCGTATGCTCTTAAATTATTGATAAATATATGAATTAAAAATAATATTGGCAAAGTTGTTAATCATAGCTTATGCTTTTAGTGGTTGCTAATCATGGAGAATAGTTATGAACGTTTGGAAGTCACTATGTGGTTTTTTGATCGCAGTATGTTACTTGCCTTTAGCCATCGCTGCAGGCTCACCTGCTGGAACCTGGACTACAATTGATGATAAAACAGGTGCCAAGAGAGCTGTAGTTAATTTGTCTATCTCTAATGGTGTTTTAAGCGGATATATAGTCAAAGTTTATCCGCAACCCGGTGATACTGGTATTTGTTCAAAATGCCCTGGAGCATTCAAAGATAAGAAAATTCAGGGAATTGGTTTTATCTGGGGATTAAAAGACGAAGGTAATGGTGTTTGGGGTGGTGGATCAATCCTGGATCCTAAAACGGGTAAAGTTTATAAAGCCAAAATAACCCTTCAAGGTAACAAACTGTATGTTAGAGGTTATGTTGGAGTTTCTGTTCTGGGTCGGACTCAAACCTGGATTAGATAAGTCGATTTTAAAAAATAACATAAAAAGGCACACTAAAGTGTGCCTTTTTTATTAAAAGCACATTACAATGATAGACCTGAAAAAGTTTATCTAATTTAACTATTGTGCCGCAACCATGCTAGAGCTTCAAACTTCTAAAAAATCAGTTGATCCCCTGAAAAGGCCACCTCACTCTGCAGAGGCAGAGCAATCTATTATTGGTGGTTTAATGCTGGATAATCAGGTTTGGGACAAAATCAGTACCAAATTATGTGAGGGAGATTTTTATCGTACGGAACATCGAATTTTATTTCGTTCTATTGCCGCTTTAGCCAAAAAGGATCAACCCTTTGATGTCGTGACTCTTCTTGATGCTTTAAAGTCTCATAATGAATTGGATGATGCTGGCGGTGAAGCTTATTTATTTGAATTGGCGAATAATACCCCAAGTGTCGCTAACGTGTCGGCCTACGCAGATATCGTACGAGAAAAATCAGTCCAACGACAGTTAATCGCTGTAGCGACAGAGATTGCTGATTCAGCATATAATCCCGTAGGAAGGCAAGTACCTGAATTATTGGATTTGGCAGAATCTAAAGTATTTGCCATCGGGGAGCAAACCGGAGGCGATGGTGGTCCTGAAAATATTAAATCGATTTTAGTTCGCGCAGTCGAAAAAATCGATGCTCTGTATCACAGTGGCGATGCAATTACCGGGCTGCCAACGGGACTATCGGATTTAGATGAAATGACATCAGGCTTGCAGCCATCCGATCTCGTTATCGTTGCGGGTCGTCCGTCCATGGGTAAAACAACATTAGTTATGAATATGGCGGAGCATGCTGCGATTAAAGTGGGTAAACCAGTATTGGTTTTTTCTATGGAAATGCCCTCGGATTCACTGGCGATGAGAATGATGTCTTCTCTGGGGCGTATCGATCAGCATCGTATTAGAACCGGTAAACTGGATGATGATGATTGGCCTCGTGTTACCTCTGCCGTACACATGCTTTCTGAAGCACCGTTTTTTATTGATGATACTCCAGCGTTAAGTCCCGGGGAAATGAGAGCTCGTGCCAGACGCTTGGCAAAAGAGCATGGCGCTTTGGGATTAATCGTAGTGGATTATTTGCAATTAATGAAAGTACCAGGTTTTGGTGCTGACAACAGAACTGCGGAAATATCTGAAATTTCACGAAGCTTGAAATCTCTGGCCAAGGAATTACAGGTACCTGTAATTGCCTTGTCCCAGTTGAATCGAAGTTTGGAGCAACGCGCTGATAAACGTCCAGTTATGTCTGACTTAAGGGAATCGGGCGCTATTGAGCAGGATGCGGACTTAATCTGCTTTATTTATCGAGACGAGGTCTATAATGAGGATAGTCCTGATAAAGGCACGGCTGAAATTATCATCGCCAAGCAAAGAAATGGACCAATTGGTAAAGTTCGAGTAGCGTTCCTTGGTAAATTTACTCGATTTGAGGATTTGGCTTTCAATGGGTATCAAGGGGTAGATTAAGGTGTCAAGACCTACCAGACTGGTAATAGAACCCAGTGCGCTATTGCATAATTTATTACAGATACGGCGATTTGCTCCAGGTAAAAAAATAATTGCCATGGTTAAAGCCA
Organism: Legionella moravica DSM 19234; assembly: GCF_000423305.1. Lineage (GTDB taxonomy): Bacteria > Pseudomonadota > Gammaproteobacteria > Legionellales > Legionellaceae > Legionella > Legionella moravica. Next base: position 11,164 of record NZ_KE384002.1, read on the forward strand.
ATGCCTATGGCTGCGGTATTAAAGCGGTAATCCCTGTACTCGAAGGGCAGGTAGATGGCTTCGGAGTTGCCTGCCTTGAAGAAGCCCTAGCCATCAGAGCAATGGGGAGTCAGACTCAATGCATCCTTTTTCAGGGAGTATTCAGTCCTGATGAATTATTAATCGTCGCTCAAAATCAATTCGGTTGCGTACTGCATCATCCTCATCAATTAGAATGGCTTATGAATACTCCGTTACCTACCCCAATTAAACTATGGGTTAAGGTCAATACGGGTATGCATCGATTAGGATTTAAAGTCCAGGAAATTCAGGACATAATGAGTGCCTTGCAATCCTGTCCATGGGTTGATAAGGATATTGGGTTAATGACTCATTTGGCTTGTGCTGATGAATCTCATAGACAAGAGAATCTTCACCAGATTTCTTTATTTGAGAATATAAACGTACCTGGATTCAGTCAGCGCAGTGTTGCCAATTCAGCAGCGATCATTTCATTTCCAGAAACTCATGGTGATGTGGTAAGGCCTGGCATTATGCTGTATGGCGTGTCACCGTTTGCACATCAGACGGCTCCGGAATTGGGACTCATTCCGGTAATGCGCTTTATGTCTGCTATTAGTGCCATCCATTACCATCCTGCTCATGCTCAAGTGGGTTATGGCGGCACGTGGAAAAGTGATAAACCTTCAGTGATAGGCATTGTCGCGGCAGGATACGGTGATGGATATCCCAGACATATCACTCCCGGGACACCGGTCTGGGTTTGTGGCAGAGAAGTGGTTATTGTCGGTAGAGTATCCATGGATATGATGGCAGTTGATTTAACGGATCATCCTGAAGTTAAAATAGGTGATCCGGTTGAACTTTGGGGAAATCATATTCTGGTTGAACGAATTGCGCAATCTGCTGGAACTATAGGCTATGAATTGTTATGCCAGATCTCCGAACGGGTGCGTCACGATTAGTGTCTTGATAGGATTTTATCTTTGCTGGTTTCTATTTATGAAACTGTAATTTGAGGTGAAATACCAAACTATGGATAATATCTGATCGTGATGGTAGAATGACAACCGATTTGTAACTCATTAATCAGGTGAACTGTAATGAAAAAATTAACTGTTGCATCGTTATCTTTGTCGTTTTTGTTAGTTGGTTGTGCGCCAATAAATAATGAAGGCGTAGGTACAATTTCAGGTGGTGTTGTCGGTGGATTATTAGGCAGTCAATTTGGCGGCGGTTCAGGAAAAGTAATGGCTGCAGCTGGAGGCGCTCTTTTAGGGGCTTACTTAGGCGGTCAAATTGGTAAAACTATGGACAGGCAGGATCGTCTGGAGATGCAGCGCGCTTTAGAAACTGCTCCAACAGGCAGGGCAGTGGTATGGTCTAATCCTGATAATGGAAATCGTTATACGGTACAACCAACAAGAACCTATTATCAAGCACAACAACCTTGTCGTGAATACATAACCAAAGCCTTAATCGGCGGTAAAACACAGCAAATCTACGGTAAGGCATGTCGTCAGGCCGATGGTTCCTGGCGTGTAGTGAATTAATTTGTTGTTTATTTTCAAATAATAAATAAATTAGGGGCTATTGACATTTCATTATGTTCAAGTCTACTTTCCGCGACTTGTTCGCGGAATCGATAGATCTTTCGCAAAACAAGAATATATTGCGCCTATAAAGAGTGAATTGGATCCCGCGAACAAGTCGCGGGATGTCGAAACTTGAATTGTCAACAGACCCTGGTTTTTATCTTTTTATACAAGGGGTATAGACCTTGCCCCCAATACTTCCTTTTAACAAACTCAAATATATTTTTATCCTAAAGTTTCGAGTTATTCGTCTAAGTGTGTAGTTAATTAACCTGATAAGGTATTTCCCTGGTTCAGTGATTAAATAATAAGCAACATTATCTAAAGAGCTCATCTGTTGTGCTATATTTATACAGTAAGTTGGCAATAATGGTACTTTGTACTCATGGAGAGTGAAATGGCTCACTTAATTTACAGTTTGTTACCCATGCCACCACGGAAAATTGTTTACATCCATCCTCACGAAAGTGTAAAAAGATGTATTGATTTAATGGTGGATCACGATATAGGCGCAGTTGTGGTCGTCGATGAGAATAATCAACTGGTTGGTATTGTTAGTGAACGAGATATTGTGCGATCCTGTTTGCATCGGTGTGTCGATCTCAATACAGGCAGAGTATCTGAAATAGTCTACTCGAATGTCAGCATACTCAGTCCCCATGATACTGTTGAAAAAGCCATGCAAATAATCACCCAGACGAAAAGAAGACATCTTCTGATTCGTGAAAACGAAGAGTTTCTGGCAATATTGTCCATTGGAGATTTGCTTTTGCATTTACTCGATGACAAAGCAAGAGTAATAGAGCATCTGGAACAGTACATTCATATGTAAATTGTGTTCTTTCTCAATTGTACAATGAGCGCACCTATATTTGTTGGCCATTTGATTCTTGAATTCATTGTAGACACTTCATTGCTCAAAATGATTCCCGAGTGCTATAGTAAACTTTTGAATTAAATAATTAATCTATGACTACAACATTACGGATCTTTTTTTTGTTTCTGGCGGTATGCATCAATCTTTGTGCAGCTGATACTCCCTCCGTCTGGTATACCTCCAAAGGAGATAAAGAGGTCACTATTAATGTTGAATTGTACTTATCTACGACGTGTAAGTATTGTCATAAAGCAGATGCGTTTTTTACTGAATTGCAAGCGAATACTCCCTGGTTGCATATACAGCGTTATGTGATTAACGAAGATAAAAACGCACTGACTCGGTTTAATCAATTACTTTCAGAACAGAATATGTACGATTTTAGTGTGCCTTCTGTATTTTTTTGTAATTCGCGCTGGATTGGATTTGCATCAAATCAGACTACAGGAAAAGATCTGCTCCGAGGATTGACCTACTGTAAAAATGAAATTGAAAAAAAAGGAACATTATCACCAGTTACCGTTAATGTATTAAAACGCTGGGCACATGCTAATTTGTTTGATTCATCGATGATAGAAAAGCCATCAGCAGCCAAATATATTGGAACCATTGCACTAATGGATGCTTTTAATCCTTGTGCTTTCTTTTGCCTCGCTGGATTTTTTGCCCTTCTTTTTCTTCAGGAGGAGAGAAAAAATCAGTTTATGGCAGGGATATTATTTATTTTGACTGTTGGGGGCGTACATTATTTCCAACAAGCTCATGCGAGTACTTTTTTTGGATTGTTTCCTTTACTTCGTGTGCCGGCAGCATTAACGGGTTTATTTACCTTTTATCTGGCTGGGCAGTATTATAGAAAGCGCTCATCAGCTCATTTATTCTTTTTATTAACTTTTTTACTGGCATTTATGATTCAGTCCTATCAACAAACCTGCATCATGAACTGGTCGTATATTTTTGGGCAATGGTTATATAATCAGCAGTTAAATAATGCTCAATTGATAGCGTATCAATTAGCATATCAGGGTATTTATTTATTATTTTTGTTTATTACTCTTGTGTTCTACATCTTGCTCATTCGTATGGAATTTTTAGCAAAGTTCCGGAATCAGTTGAAGACGATTGGATTATTATACATTATGGCTATAGGATTAATGTTAATCATTTATCCCTTGGCCTTGGCTAACTTGGTACTGTCTTTAATTACGGTACTCGTATTATTTGTTTGTGGTTGGATTTTAAGCAGATTCCGAGGGCAGTGAAACGATTGAACAATAAAATAAATGCAGCGTTTTGATCCTTTCTGGATTTGTAGAATACACTTAATTATGGATAAGGTCATCACACTGAGTGATGTATAGGGAGGAATTCCTGATATGGATGATTCAAAATACACGCATTTATTTCCGATTGCCATAGAAGTCCAGCAAGGTGAGCAATACTATTGGTGCAGTTGTGGCAGAAGTAATAACCAACCTTTTTGTGATAAACAAGATTGTGGGACACAATCGGTATATTATTTAGCTGATTTATCAGAAGAAGTTTATTTTTGTAATTGCAAACAAACTAAAAATCCGCCACTTTGTGATGGATCGCATGCTAAATTATTACTTGAAATAGTAAAAAAAAGACAGAATAAATGACTTAAGAAAAGGATTTCTTAAATGATCGATCAAGAGCTTAAGAAGAAAATAATTAATACCATTGGTCGTTATGAAACAAAATGCGACAAAATGCAATTGCAGATTAATGCATTAAAAAATGCAATCAATCAATTGATCATCACACCCTTGGGTGTTCATTATGATATGGATGAGCAACTTTCTAAATTTCGTGATCAACTGGATGCAGAATTTGATCCTGCTGCATTGGAAAAAAAGGTAAATGCTCTGGTTGAATTATTTACCAAAATAAAAAATAAAAACACTGAAAGCTCCAGGATGATTTCAGGTTTAATTAAACAAGGTGTTGATTCGGTAAGTCGTCTTGCCAATAAATCTCATGATAAAAGAGCCGTGACCAAACTACAAAAAATGCTGGATTCAGAAGTAGAGAATCAGGCTATTCTGGTTCATTTTAATCAAGTACTTACCCAATGTGTGTCTTCGGTTATTAAAGATCTTGAGGAGCGCTCCAAGGATTCATCTACACCTCAGACATTAAATATTAAAGACGGACAAATTAGCTTAAAAATTAATGATAGCCTTTATCAGTTAATTGATCATTTATCCATTCCTCAGGATTTGGATGCCAAAAGAGAAGAGATAAAAATAATTTTGGAACATCAATTAACCAATGAAGATTTAAATAAAATAATTGATGGATTAACGGATTTGGTTGTTGATGCTTTTAATTTAGAGCAAAACAGATTTAAAGGATTTCTTTACCAATTAACCAATCAGCTTCATGATTTTGATCTGTATTTAAAGAAATCCTCAAAAAACAGTAAGGATTCTTCATCTGAATGCCGTCAATTAGAGCATGGGATTCAAGATAATATTGATCAGATTAAGAATCATTTGGACACTTCTAAAACCATTGAAGAGTTATCAGCAAAAATCAGTCAAAATCTGGATCATATCGGAGAACGAATAAGAACATTTCGAGAGAATGAACAATTGCGTGAAAAAGAATTGGAACAGCAGATTGTAACATTGCAATCAAAACTTGCCGATTCTGAGCATTATGCAGATGAGATAAAGAATCTTCTTTCTTTTCAAAAATACAAAATAAATCATGATAGTTTAACGAGCTTGCCGAATCGTGAAGCTTACGAAGAGCATATTCTCGATTCATTTCAGCGATGGAAAGTTCATTCCAGAGTTTTATCCCTGGCTGTAGGGGATATTGATCACTTCAAATACATCAATGATAATTTTGGTCATTTGGCTGGGGATAAGGTTCTCAAAAAGGTAGCCATGATTTTGAGATCGTCTGTTCGCAAGCTTGATTTTATTGCTCGATTTGGCGGTGAGGAATTCGTGTTCATTTTTGAAGATACTCCAGGGCATCAGGCTCATTCTGTTTTGGAGAATTTACGAAAACTCGTCGAAGACTGTCAGTTTTATTATCGAGATAAAAAAGTTGATGTAACCATTTCTTTTGGTTTGACAACTGTTGTCGATGGAGATGATATTGAAAGTTTATTCATGCGAGCTGATAAAGCGATGTATACAGCCAAAAATAGTGGACGAAATCGAATTGAAATACTTTAATGATGCTTGTAAAGAGTGCTTTTGTGCTCGATTAGTCCTTTTGCTTGAAGTAAATTAGACTTGATCTTGTACCCATGATTTGGGATTATCTAAATTCTTGGTTTTTAGGGCATTACTATGAGTAAACTGATTGATATTCCAGTTGTTGTTGAAAGCGGGCAAAAATATAAAACCTCAAATGGGGTTACCGCAATTAAAGATGGAGTGAAGTCAACCGGTCTCGCTCATGAGCGCTTGCCAAAACCCAAATGGTTACGAATTGTAAATCACACCACTCCTGCATACAACCAGGTTAAGGAACAGGTGCAAAAGCATCGTCTGGCCACGGTATGTGAGGAAGCCAAATGCCCTAACATCGCTGAATGTTGGTCGCATGGAACCGCTACTATTATGCTCATGGGGGCTGTTTGTACTCGAGCATGCAAATTTTGTGCTGTTGATACCGGGAATCCTCACGGGTGGCTTGACAAGGACGAGCCTGATAACACCGCGAATACCGTTGCTCTTATGAATCTTGATTATGTTGTTTTAACCTCGGTCAACAGAGATGATTTACCTGATGGTGGAGCAAATCATTATGCCAAAACAATTCAAGCGATCAAACAACGTTCTCCACGAACCAAAGTCGAGGCATTGACTCCAGATTTTCAGGGTATTGAACGCGATGTAGCCGTTCTTCTGGATAGCGGTGTTGATGTTTTTGCGCAAAATGTAGAGACGGTAGAGCGTTTGACCCACCCAGTTCGAGATAATCGAGCGGGATATCATCAAACGTTAAAAGTATTGGCTTATGCAAAACGTTACCGACCTGATGTTTTAACCAAAACCAGTCTGATGCTGGGCTTGGGAGAAACGACTGAAGAAATCATTCAGACTATGGATGATTTGCGAGCTCATCAAGTGGATATTTTAACTTTAGGGCAGTACCTTCAACCGACAAAAAATCATTTGCCAATTGCACGTTATGTAACCCCGGAAACATTTGCCGAATTAAGACAAATTGGCTTGGAAAAAGGCTTTTTTGAAGTAGCCTCCGGACCTTTAGTACGTTCCAGTTACAGAGCCGATCGTGTTTTCAAAAGAGATAATTTAGGTTTGGAAGAACCTAAGTAATGATTCAAGTAGAGTTCATTAGGGGCTGTTGACATTTCATTATATTCAAACCTACTTTCCGCGATTTGTTCGCGGAATCGATAGATATTGCTCAAAACAAGAATATATTGCGCCTATAAAGATTGAATTGGATCCCGTGAACAAGTCGCGGGACGTTGAAACATGAATTGTCAACAGCCCCTAGTATAATTAAATGCCTCATATTCTGGTTCAACTTCTGTAACAACTGGTATATAATGAGCCCAATTTGGTTTTATTAGAGACAGTTGATTGAATGACTTTTAAAGAATGGTGTTTTGAGGTCTTGGGTATTGTTGAGTTTACTGAAGGAAAGATCCTCAATTGCGTCCTTATCCCTGCATTAGCTGATCGGACCATAACGATGTCTCCATTGGTTGAGGAAGCAGGGGGACGCTGTTTCAACATTCCTTATCACGGCGTAATTATTATCCCTTTTGATAACTACCAATGTCTATTGAATCAGCTGCAGGGGATTTATTGGACAACTAATTTATTGCAGCAATCTTTTGAACTGTGGCTCAATAACTATTTTTTACTTATGGGCGTCGACTTAATTCGATTGAGAGAATATAAGGATTTCTCATCGATTCATCTCACTTTTAGTTCGCCTCAATCACAATTTAATTTTATCTCTCAGTATAATTATCTAGATCCCCTCATTAGCTATAATCCTATATTACAAACTGAATCGCTCCAGGTACCTGCCACAGTGATTTGGCATTTATTAGGTGCATACTATAAGTCTCCCAGGGCTGAGATAAAACAAGTACAAAATGAGTCTGTAATGCAGAATCATTTAAATCATTTGCATCGATTAAAACAATTGATTGTGGACTATCAGTTACAAAGCCGATTGGATCAATCCATGATGCTAGCCAGAGATTTTTCCAATCACATTAAAAATGGAATAAAACTTGAAACCCCTCAAGCGGCGAGTGCTTACTCACTTTCATTAAAGATCTATGCAGAAGTTAATCGAGATAATTTAGCTCAATTCCAATATGACGGATTAAAATACGCCGCATCTCTTTTAGCTGCTTATACACCAGAAGGGAAATTACAGCAAAGTTTAAAAACTGACGCAAAATTCGTCAAATATCTGGATCAGCAATTGTTGAGTACTTTTTCAAGTCCTATTTTGATGGAATATCCTGTACTCAGAACATTATCTGGGGAAGTACAATGCCTTGCATTCTCATTAATAGAGCAAAATCTGAATGCAATGTTATATGGTTGTCCCTTTATCTGTGTAAGTGATAACTCTTATATTTCCATGCCCCGATTTTTTCCTGGCAGGGAAATGCAATCTGATACCGATGAGCTTATCTTTCAGGGCGGAGGAATGAGAGGACATTCGTCTGTTTTTAGAATAATCAAGGTTGGTTATTTGGCTGATGGTACTAGAGCTGGATTTAATGAAAAACCATCTTTTTATGAATATTTTAAAATTGAGGATAATTTGGGAATTGGTCCTTACGAAGTTAATCCATTTGAAAAAACATGTACAGGAACCTATGTAACTCAATTAGAGCCATTAATTTTTGAGAATGGTGTTTATAGCAAATCAAAACTCGATCCACGTAGCCAACCATTAGAATATCAACAGGCGATGGAATTTACTTTGAAAGAGTTAATCAGGGTGGAGCGTCAATTAAAACTGTATAGAAAGCCGGCTTTGATGCGCTCTGATACTTCTTTTTCCATTCCAGGCAGCGATGAAGCAAATGAATGGACTCGACTTAATGACCTCAGGCAGTTGCTTAGTGGGATATCATATTCTTTTCCTCTTGAATATTACAGCCAGGATCCTTTAAATCCATCGAAACGTTACCGGCGCACAGTCTGTAATCGAAGGCACTTTTATCAGGAGGGAGGAAGTTGTACTATATTTTCTCTTAAAAGCCTGGTAAACAGTGTGATTGGCAGTGAGCTGATGGCGTTGCACAGTAATTTTATGCAGTTAAGTGATTCTAAACAGCATATCCATTGGATTGATAGTAAAGTTGAATTGTTACAATTTTATCTTGCACGTTTTAATAAGTCCCGAAGTGTGGGCAATACTGTTGAAACGAGAGTCACAGAGCGCGAAGAAATAACGGCTTTACCCGATTTGGCAGTTCGAAATCGAGTTTCATTTTTTAATCCAAATCAGTCTGAGTCAGTTCACCCCAGCGATAAAGAAATAAACGACCCCAGTGTAACTACCTATAGAATATGAATAGAACCGTTTACTATTTCCTCTTTAAAGGACTAAAAATTGTTCATGCTAGTTCTATTCCTTTTTTCCTCATGCTCTTTTGTAATAAATAGGCGATAAATAGCATTAAAAGTCCAATACCCAAAGCGCAAATTCCCATGATGGAATAGTAGTTTTTATAATAGGGCAGGCTCTCCGTAGCACTTTGAATCTGTTCCGGTATGGCAACCCAGCCAGCAAGCCTTCCTGAAATTGCGTTGGACATGGAGCTTGCCAAATACCAGACTCCCATCGCAAATGCTATAGTGCGTCCATCACAATACAAGCCAATCATGCTTAAACCTATGGCGCTGACCCATAATTCTGCGATTGAAATTAAAATATACGTTAAGGCAATATAATTACCATTCACTATTCCCTCGGTTGCTTTGGTAGCAGCAAAAGCCATGATCAGTAAGGCCAAGCCAGAGAGCATGGTTCCTGCAGCAAATTGATAAGGAATAGTGAAACGGGAAAACATTTGGTAAAACCGGGGAAGCTGACTGCCTATTATTAATATTAATAAAGGATTGAGCATTTGATATTGTGCCGCAGAGACGCTTAACCCTAATAAATTATGATCGGAATTATTTTTGGCGAATAAAACCAGAGTGCTGTTCATTTGATTGTAAATGATAAAAAACACTACCGCTTCTATTATCAACAGCACTGCTATCATTTGTTTACTGCGAGTTTCACCAGTAAGCAGGGCTGTTTTTACTATAAACCAGAGGATTCCAACACTACAACCGACTGCAATCAAGGCGCTGGCCAGATACACATGGGAATAAGCGTATAAGGTCATTGAATAAATGACGGCAATATATGCTGTTAAACGAAAAATACCTTGTCTTGACAGTCTGGATGTATCCTTACCCCAGATAACCGATTCATAAATTGAGTATCGTTTGGCAAAATTTAATGCTGCTATAGATTTCCCTACAAAGGTCAGTGTCAATACTGACAAAGGCCCGTATCTGCTGTCTAATAATGCCGGTGCGATTAGAGTAGCCAGTAGTGCACCGACATTAATGGCCATATAATAATAAGTCATTGCGGATTTTGCTTTTATCGCATCATCCGAATAAATATGAGACACCATACTGGATGACGTGCCCATTAACAACGAATTGGTAGCCGGAATGAATGCAAAAGCAGCAATAAAAAACCGATCTCCCAATGAGCTTGTTGTGTATCCACTGAGCATTACCAGTAAATAAGCACATGCCAGCATGATGCTGCCAATAAGTATGGACCGTCTGATGCCCACAATTGAATCAGCCATATAACCACCTAATACAGGCATCAAATACCCCATTGCCTGGGCTACACCAATAAATGCGTACGCTTTAGCCTGGCTGTAACCTAGGCCTTGTGAAAGAATGGGGCGTGTCAGAAATAATATCAATACAGTATTGAGCGCGTAGACTGAGAATTGGCTCCAGAAGGTAATGAAGATAATATTATTGGTTTGTTTTTGTCTTAGACTTAATTCAGGAAGATAATTTTTAATCGCTTCAGATATCAATTTCACACCTCGTCCTTGAAAATACGTATCTAAACTGTTTTATGAGAACAGATTATCACTTCTTTGCAAGGACTACATCTATTATGTGAGTATCATGATAAGGGAAAGTGAAAATTTTACTGAACAGTCGTTTCAATCGCTGAATCAAAAAATATTTAGGTAACATGCGTATTGATAAGGTATTAAGAAACCAGGTGCCTTCGATACCAAATAGAGCCAATTCGTCAATGTTATTAAGCGTAATCGGTATTTCCAGACGTTTGTGATCAACAATGTCAAACTGATGTTGCTTAAAGGCGAGCATCAATTCATCGAGGTTAGCGGCAACCGTAGTATTTTTGACTATGGATTTATAATAATGACCAACCACACTACTCAATAAAGAGTCCTGGGCTATAAATTCAGCTAATTGCTGTTGCGCGACAGGAAATGAATCATAGGTCGTGGTGATCATTGAATAATGACCTGTAGCCCGTGTTAGCAGTTTTGCTTCATCAAATAATACATTGATGGGTATATAGGCATTAATGAAATGAGCAAGAACCAAATCCTGACTGTGCGGAGGCAAGAATTTACTTGCATCAGCGGCACTGGTTTCTATGGTTTTTAACGTTAAGGTTTCACTGGCACGTTTTAACATTTCAGAAGAAACGTCGATACCAGTAAATTCTGCTGACGGCATAATGCTTTGAAGTTTGCGCAGAAAAGCACCGTCGCCAACTCCCAGATCAAGAACTTTATAATTGGGTTTTACACCCAAATGAAATTTCCTCATCTGTTCAATAGCAACATGATGACTCTCACTAATAGCTCCAAAGCGATTAGCGGTAGCATAATTCTCGGCGATTTGGTTATACATGGCCTTCAAGGACATGCAAAATTCCTGTTTAATACTATTTTTCAAGTATATCCTTAAATCGGGGCAAATGGCGACAGGTGAATGATGAAAATATTAGGATGAAAAGTATTTTTATAATTATTCCGGGTGAATATAATGCTTATGAGTCGCATAGAAAATATTATGACATTATGGGCTTATTTTGATTGGCTGTCTTGTGTTTGATCAATTCAATTCAGTTAACTTATTGAAAAACATATAATTTTGGCATTTACTGCTTATCTTTAAGAAATCCTTGAGCCGTAAATGAATCTAAAAGGTTGAATATAATGTACTATTTGTTTTAATTTAGACTATAAATGGACTGGATCTGATATTTTGAAATTAAATGATAATTATGAATGAATATAAAAATTCAATTTAGGCTATAAAGCAAGTAATGTGTTATTTTGGCTTGATGACTTGTATAATCGGCATTTTTTTTAATGTATACTTCGAGTAATTTTAATTTCCGCTTTTTGTAAAGTAAATTAATTAGCTTATTACTAATATATAAAAAGTTGTATTTTTATTCTTTTTAGCGATTGGTTATTAACGTGCAATCAGTATCATAGGAATTTATTCTAAAAATAATGAGGTTTTTTTATGAGTTGTTTTGTCATTGCAGAAGCAGGAGTCAATCATAATGGTGATATTCAATTAGCTAAAGAGCTGGTACATGCTGCAAAAGATTCTGGTGCAAATGCAGTTAAATTTCAAACATTTAAAGCGGATACTTTAGTCAACAAAAAAGCCGAAAAGGCCCAATATCAAAAAATTAATGCTTCAAATTCCAGTACTCAGCATGAAATGTTAAAGGCTCTGGAGCTTTCTGAAGATGATCATTATTTATTGAGTGAATTAGCTGCATCCCTTGATATTGAGTTTATGTCAACGGGGTTTGATGAAGATACGATCGATTTCCTGGTATCAATTGGTGTAAAACGACTTAAAGTACCTTCAGGTGAAATCACCAATATCCCTTACTTAGAGCATATTGCTCAAAAAGGACTTCCGCTGATTATGTCCACGGGAATGTGCGATATTGATGAAGTGCGACAAGCAGTGAATACAGTGAGTCCTTTTTTAGGTAGTAGAATAAAGGAAGATCTTGTTTTATTACATTGTACGTCAAACTATCCAGCAGCATACAAAGATGTAAATTTAAGAGCAATGCAAACTCTTGCAAAAGAGTTTAATTTACCCGTCGGATATTCAGATCATACGCTAGGAATTTTAGTACCTACTTTAGCAGTAGGATTAGGGGCGTGCGTTATTGAAAAACACTTTACATTGGATAAAACACTTGCTGGTCCAGATCATGCGGCTTCTATGATGCCAGAAGAGTTGAAACAATTAGTGCAAGCTATAAAAGATACAGAATCTGCTCTGGGCTCTGATGAAAAAAAACCAGCTGATAATGAACTACCAATCAGAGAGTTAGTACGTAGAAGTGTAACCTTAAAGCATGATTTATCTAAAGGATCCTATATTTCAAAGGATGATTTAATTTTACTAAGACCTGGCACTGGAATTTCCCCAGCAGCAATGCCCAAAGTTTTTGGTGCAAAACTCAAGGTAGATCTTCCTGAAGGCAGTACATTGTTATGGGAACATATAGAAGCATGATACGAAGAAAAATAATCTACGTTTCTGGTACCAGGGCAGATTATGGACTCATGCGAGAAGTACTCAAGAGACTGGATTCGTCTAAACATATTGAGCTTTTGGTTTGTGTGACAGGTATGCATCTATCTTCAGTTTATGGAAATACTGTTGAAGAAATTGAATCAGATGGTTTGAAAATTTGTGGGCGTATCTCAGTAGATGTTGAAAATACTACTCATGCAATGATGTCCAAAACTATTGGCTATGAAATATTAGGGATGACTGAAATATTTGCACGAGAAAAGCCTGATTTGATTTTATTGCTTGGTGATAGAGGAGAGATGTTGGCTGCAGCGATTTCAGCAGTTCACTTAAACATCCCTTTAGTTCATTTGCATGGAGGAGAGCGTTCAGGCACAGTAGATGAAATGATCCGGCATGCAATCTCTAAATTATCTCATTATCACTTTGTTGCAACAGAAAATTCAAAGCAACGATTAATTAAGATGGGTGAACGACCAGACAGTGTATTTGTTGTTGGTGCACCAGGATTAGAAGGGATTAAAAATTATAATTTAACGGATGAAAAGTCAATTCTCCAGCGCTTTGGTTTTTCTTCGGACAAAAAGATTTGTTTATGTATCTATCATCCTGTCGTACAAGAATATAACGATTTGAAGAATCAATTTAGACATGTTTTAGATGCCGCTTTAGCTGTAGATCTTCAGGTTATCTGTTTGGAACCTAACTCAGATGCCGGTGGGCACTTGATTCGAGAAGTAATTAAAGAATACAGTGAATATCCTGAGGTCCGAATTATAAAACATTTACCAAGGGCTGAATTCATTGATTGTTTGGCTCAAGTTGACGTCATGTTAGGTAATTCAAGTAGCGGAATAATAGAGGCGGCTTCTTTTAATCTGCCTGTAGTTAATGTTGGCAGTAGACAAAATCTTCGAGATCGTAGTGATAATGTTATTGATGTTTCTACTTCTTATGATGCGATAAAGGCCGGCTTATATGAAGCATTGCAAAGAAGTGATGATGTTTATATAAATTGCTACGGAGATGGAATGACAAGTGAAAAATGTCATAAATTGCTAACAACCTTACCTTTAGATAACCATATATTGAATAAGTGTAATGCATACTAAATTGAAAATCATTGGATGTGGTGGGCATTCAAAGGTTGTAATTGATACATTATCAAGAACTTGCCACTCTTACGCTGTCTCACTTTGTGACAGTAATAAGGATTTGGTTGGTACTGAGATTTACGGAATTATAGTCGACTCAACAATGGATTCGTTATTGGATTATATTGGCTATGTGCATGTTGCTATTGGAAATAACCAGATCCGGGAACGGATTTATAATTCATTGAATTCTCAATCAATCCCCTTATCGATTATGCATCCGACAGCTGTCATATCTAAATTTTCTGTAATAGGATCAGGTTCATTTATTGCTGCAAATGCAATTCTGGGACCTGACAGTTTAATCGGTAAAGGATGCATTATAAACCATGGGTCGATTGTTGATCATGAAGTTCAAGTTGGCGCTTATACACATATAGCTCCTAATTGTACTTTAGGTGGAAGAGTGTGTGTTGGCAATGGAGTTTTGATCGGAGCCGGAGCGGTGGTTTTGCCTGGTATACATTTAGGTGATCGAGCGGTAGTTGGAGCTGGAGCAGTGGTTGTAAGAGATGTACCACCTGACTCTACAGTTAAAGGTGTGCCTGCAGCATGAAGGGAATGAAATGATTCATATCAAAAAATTATTTGTTTATAAGAGTTTTAGCTTAAAAAAAGCTTTGAACCAGTTAGAAGAGACAGGACAGGGTGTTTTGTTTTTGGTTGATTCTGACGAACGTTTCATAAGAACTATAACTGATGGAGATATTAGACGTTTATTTTTAAAAGGTTGTACTTTAGAGACATTACTTAGCGAATTACCAGAACAAAATTCAAAATATCTTCGAGATACTTCTTCGATACAAGATGCTTACCAGTTAATGAACGAGTATGAGCTGGATCATATTCCATTAATTGATGAACAAGGGAAACCCGTTCGTTTAATTCATAGACGTGAATTATCCCCGAATATTCTGCTTTCTTCTCCTCACATTGGAGATCATGAGCAACAGTTTGTACAAGAAGCATTTACCACAAATTGGGTTGCACCCTTGGGACCTAATGTTGATGCATTTGAAAAAGAAGTTGCAGAATATATAAATATAAAAAACGCAGTTGCATTAAGTTCGGGTACTGCAGCGTTACACTTGGCTTTAATCTTGTTAGGTGTAAAACCTGGTGATCTTGTTTTTGCCTCAAGCTTTACTTTTGTAGCTACAGTTAATCCAATTATATATCAAGGTGCTACGCCAGTATTTATCGACTCAGATTTGGATACCTGGAATATGTCTCCTAAAGCCTTGGAACGGGCACTTCAAGATGCAAAAGCAAAAAATCAATTACCCAAGGCAGTTATTATTGTCAATTTATATGGCCAAAGTGCTAACTACGATGCATTATGTCAATTATGTAATGAATACAATGTACCTATTATTGAAGATGCAGCAGAGTCTTTGGGAGCTACTTATAAGAAAAAACATACCGGAACTTTTGGTAAATTAGGGGTCTTTTCTTTTAATGGTAATAAAATTATTACGACTTCCGGCGGTGGAATGTTGGTTTCAGACGATGAGGCATTGATCGAAAGGGCTCGATTTTTAGCAACTCAGGCTCGTGATCCCGCGCCTCATTATGAGCATAGTGTAGTGGGGTATAATTATAGATTAAGTAATGTTCTTGCAGGCATAGGCCGAGGCCAATTAAAAGTTCTGGATGAGCGAGTCGCTTCAAGAAAGAGAATATTTGATCAATACAAAGAAGCGTTTAAATCATTTAATTTTATTGAAATGATGCCTGAAATTGAAAGCGGTTTTAGCACACATTGGTTATCTACAATGCTAATTAATCCCAAATATTCTCAATTAAGACCTGAAGTAATAATAGAACAACTGAAAAAATATAATATTGAGGCAAGACGAACCTGGAAGCCTATGCACCAGCAACCTCTTTTCTTTGGCACTGCATACTATCCACATGAAGAAGAGTTTAGTGTTTCAGATTATTTATTTGATCAAGGAATCTGTTTGCCCTCAGGATCCAACCTAAGCTCTAATGATATAGATAGAGTAATTCATTGCTTGATTGATATTTTTGAAACAAATGAAGCAAGCTCATTATGTGCTCATGATAAAAATAAAGCGAATTTAAATAATCGGATGTATTCAATTTAATTAGATGGTTACATTTTTGAGTTTGTATGTATGAAAATTATCGATACACAGATAGCAGATGTCAAAATAATTGAACCAACAGTGTATGGAGATGATCGGGGTTTTTTTTATGAGTCCTTTCATCACCTCCGATATCAGGAAATGCTAGGCATTAATGATGTTTTTGTACAGGACAATTATTCTCGTTCACAAAAAGGGGTACTAAGAGGGCTTCACTTTCAAAGTCAGTTTGCACAAGGAAAATTAGTATGTGTTTTGGCGGGGGAAGTATTTGATGTTGCTGTAGATATACGTATCGGTTCCCCCACATTTGGGGCATGGGTTGGGGTGATACTATCTTCTCAAAACAGGCGCCAATTATGGGTTCCTAAGGGGTTTGCCCACGGATTTTGTGTTTTAAGTGATTCTGCGGATTTTTTCTATAAGTGTACCGATTATTACCATCCTCAAAGTGAACTATCAATTAGTTATTCAGATCCACAATTAGCAATAAACTGGCCTATCGAGAGTGAAGTTCAACTTTCTGCAAAAGATGCTGCCGCTAAGCCTTTGAAGTTGATTGACACCAAATATTTACCAAGGTACTAAAAGCATATGAAAATATTGGTAACTGGCGCAAATGGTCAAGTGGGTACTGAAATTGTAAAATTATTTACTTCTACAACACATGAAATTATAAGCTTTACAAGACAAGAGCTTAATTGTGAACATATTAATGGAGTTAATTCTACCTTATTAACAGTTCGTCCTGATCTAATCATTAATACTGCAGCATATACTTCTGTTGATCAGGCTGAAGATGAACCGAGTCGAGTAGTAGTTGTCAATTCTACATTTGTTGGAGAATTGGCTGCTTATTGTCGGCAATGGAATATACCGTTAATTCACTTATCTACTGATTATGTATTTGATGGGAACTCTTTGGAGCCTTACAGGGAATTAGATATACCGAATCCTCAAAATGTGTATGGCCGATCAAAATTAGCAGGTGAGCATGTGATATCCTCTATTTTAAACGATTATCTGATATTGCGAGTTAGCTGGGTATTTGGAATCTCTGGTAGCAATTTTGTAAAAACCATTTTAAATTTGGCTTCTGTACGTGATGAGTTAAATATAGTTAGCGATCAATGGGGGAGACCAACAGCAGCACGTGATATAGCCAGAGTCTTGTTGGAAATTGTTCAAAAGTTAGCCTCAGGCTCTTTTGGTGGTTGGGGAATATACCATTACGCCGGTCAAGGTATTACAAATTGGTATGATTTTGCTCATGAATTTATAAAAATGGCTGTTGAAAGAAATGGTACCTTAAATATGGCAAATATATATCCAATTAAATCAGATGAATACCGTACTAAAGTTAAAAGACCTAAGAATTCAGTTTTGGATACGACCAAGATTGAACAAAGCTTAGGCATAGTTTGCCACCATTGGAAAGATTACTTACCAGAGGTTGTAGAATGTTGCATCAGATGAGCAAAACTATATGAGCTATAAAATAAAAAATCTTTTAGTCACAGGAGCTGCAGGCTTCATTGGATCTAACTTTGTTCGATATATGCTTGAACACTATTCAGACATCAGAGTGATTAGCCTTGATAAATTAACTTATGCAGGAAACAAATCTAATCTGGCAGCTGTTGAACATGCTAAAAATCACATATTTGTACAAGGAGATATTTTAGATAAAGCCTTGGTTTTATCTATATTGCGCCAATATGAGATAGATACTATCGCGCATTTTGCTGCTGAATCACATGTGGATAATTCTATTAATAATCCCCAGATTTTTCTTGAAACTAACATAATAGGTACTTTTACTTTATTGGAATCTGCCAGACATTATTGGACTGATGAAAAGAACTGGGATAGCGAATATTGCAGATTTCATCATGTATCTACTGATGAAGTTTATGGCTCATTAGATGAACATGATCACCCTTTTACTGAATTAAATGCTTATCAACCCAACTCTCCTTATTCGGCCTCAAAAGCCGGTTCAGATCATATAGTACGGGCATTTTTTCATACTTATAAGTTGCCGGTAATTACTTCAAATTGTTCTAATAATTACGGACCTAATCAGCATAAGGAAAAATTAATTCCCAAAGTAATTGATTCATGCATTCACCGAAAGCCAATTCCAGTATATGGAAATGGAAAAAATATACGTGATTGGTTATTTGTAATCGATCATTGTGAGGCCATTGATTTAATTATTAGAAAGGGAGTTGTTGGGGATGTTTATAATATTGGTGGGAATAACGAGCTGGATAATCTGAGCTTAATCAAGACTATTTGCCACATAATGGATGACTTGATGCCACTAGGTACTCCCTATGAATCATTAATAAATTTCGTAGCGGATAGAAAGGGACACGATAAACGATATGCAATAGATAACTCTAAAATTTACAGGGAGCTCGGTTGGAGTCCTAAAGGAGATTTTCATTGTAAATTGATGAGTACTATTCAGCATTATCTAGGCTGAATTTTAATATAATTTTAATGGAGATCTGATTAGAGGGTTGCATAGAGTTAGTATAAATGTTGTTGGAAAGCATACATTTTAAACTTATTTTTTCTACCCTTATAATTGACGTTTTATGAAAAAACTTACTGAACTAACATCCTGGATTGAACTTCAAGCAGAGGCAAAAAATCTTCTAAAAAAAGGAAGTACAATAGCGCCTTATTTAAATGATAACGTTAAAAGCCAATACACAAAAAGTATGGATTTTTTGACATTTGATTTTTCCAGGCAAATGATAAATTCAAATATAATGAATTTGTTGGTTCGATTGGCGGATGATGTTGCATTAGGGGAAAAACTAGATGATTTGATGAGCGGTAAGAAAGTAAATGTAAGTGAGCGCAAAGCTGCTCTGCATACTGCTTTACGCGATTTTGAAACGTCTTCTTTAATTGTTGATGGTTTAAATATTATGTCAGAAGTGGGTAATACCCGTGAGCAAATGAGACGAATATCAAGTCTGATCAGAGCTAAAAAATGGCTTGGATATACGGGGTTGCCTATAACCGACATAGTAAATATTGGTATTGGTGGATCTGATTTAGGACCTCGTTTATGTATCAACGCTTTAGATTCATATTGTTCAAAAGATCTTAATTATCATTTTATATCTGATGCTGATCCGGATGGTTTCGATGCAACCATTAAATTAATAGATCCTAAAACCACATTATTTATTATTTCTTCGAAATCGTTTACTACAAAAGAAACATTGATAAATGCCAATAAAGTAATTGAATTATATCCTTCACAACCTTGTATCCAACAACACTTTATAGCGATTACAGCGCATCCAATGAGAGCGCAACAATTGGGTATCAAAACAATTTTACTTATATGGGATTGGGTTGGCGGGCGATATTCATTTTGTTCAGCCGTTAATCTAATTACGGCAATTGCTATTGGTTATGAACAATTTGTTCAACTCCTGGCTGGCGCTCATAAAATGGATCAACACGTCCACCACACAGATTTTGCAAATAATATTCCTGTATTAATGGCTTTATTGGGTATATGGAATATTAATTTTTTAAATATTCATAATTTGCTTATTCTTGCCTACTCAAAAAGGTTGGAATATTTTATCCCTTATTTACAGCAACTTGATATGGAAAGTAATGGGAAATCTATAGATATAAATGGAAAAAAGGTTGAATATGCTACCGGTCCTATAGTTTGGGGGGGATTGGGAAATCAGGCGCAACACAGCTATTTTCAATTATTATGCCAAGGAACACACAAATCTGCCGTGGATTTTATTACTTTACAGACAAATGACAAATACATAATTAATGAGATGTGTGATTACAAAATAAAAGTTTTAAGCGAGGGGATCGAGTCTGTTAATAATCCGAATGGCTTTATATCCGGCAAAGTCCCTTTAAATCATATTAAATTATCCGATTGTTCTCCTGATTCTCTTGGTGCATTGGTTTCGTTATATGAACATAAGATATTCATCCAAAGCGTTATTTGGAATATTAATCCGTTTGATCAACCTGGAGTTGAAAGTGCCAAATTGTTGGGTAATTTTTCGACTGAACGGAACTCAATTAAAGAGTGCTGAATACGAATTGTGTTTTTAAAAGATAATAATAGAATTTAATGTAATGGCTTATTATTCTTGATAAAATCAAAATCATTCTACTGGTTACACATTATAATGAGAGAAATAAATGAAAGGTATTATCTTGGCAGGGGGGACAGGTTCCAGACTATTTCCTTTAACTAAATCTATTAGTAAGCAAATTGTTCCAGTCTACGATAAACCAATGATTTACTACTCCATTTCAACATTAATGCTGGCTAATATTCGCGAGATCTTAATTATATCATCCGAGGAGCATTTACCTCTTTATAAATCATTATTATCTGATGGCTCGCAATGGGGCGTAAATTTTAGTTACGTAATTCAAAATAAACCTAAGGGCATTGCGGAAGCATTTATATTAGGTGAGGAGTTTATTGGATCAGATTCTGTGTGTTTGGTTTTGGGAGATAATATTCACCAAGGAAGAGGACTATCCGAGTTATTGCAAAATGCCAAATCCAAGTTAAATGGTGCAACAATTTTTGCTTATTATGTAG
Organism: Legionella moravica DSM 19234; assembly: GCF_000423305.1. Taxonomy (GTDB): domain Bacteria; phylum Pseudomonadota; class Gammaproteobacteria; order Legionellales; family Legionellaceae; genus Legionella; species Legionella moravica. Next base: position 32,162 of record NZ_KE384002.1, read on the forward strand.
ACAAACCACAGTCTTATGGCGTTGTAGAATTTAATGAGAATCTGCAAGCTGTATCGATTGTTGAAAAACCAACTCATCCTAAATCAAATTATGCTGTAACTGGTCTGTATTTTTATGATAATCAAGTTATAGATATAGCAAAGGAATTAAAGCCATCCAATAGGGGTGAACTTGAAATAACTGATGTAAATCGATTTTATTTGTATGAAAATAAGCTGGATGTTGAGGTTCTCGGTCGTGGATTTGTATGGCTGGATATGGGCACGCCAGAAACTCTCTTATCTGCAAGTAACTATGTGCACATGATTGAACAACGGCAAGGCCTGAAAATTGGATGTCCAGAGGAAATAGCATGGAGAATGAAATTCATTAGTGATACTGAATTATTGGATAGAGCAAAGGAATTGGATAAAAGTAGTTATGGACAATATCTCTCAGGACTATTAAATCAGAAACATTTTCAATAGAGCCAGGTACTTATAGTGTCCAAAATTTTAATTACAGGTGCAACAGGATTTATTGGGCGAAGTTTGGTTCCTGCTCTAATTTCTGCAGGACATGAGGTTCGATGCGCAGTTTATAAAAAAAGCAACTCCATCCAAGCGGATCAAGTTCAAATTGATAGGTTAGAGCTGCAACCAGATTGGACAGATGCTTTAGTGGGCATTGATATAGTCATCCATCTTGCAGCAAAAGCGCACATCACAGATAAAAAGCGATATTTATATCCGGAAGAATATTCCAGCGTGAATAGCATGGCAACCCAATGTTTGGCAAATCAGGCTGCCAAATGCAATGTAAAGAGATTTATATTTTTGAGTTCGATTAAAGTTAATGGAGAATTTACATCGGAAAATAGTCCCTTTACAGAGGATAGCGTTGCTCAACCGGAGGATCCTTATGCCCAGAGTAAATTATCTGCTGAACAGCATTTATGGAATATTAGTAAAACTACAGGGATGGAAATTGTAATATTAAGGCCTCCATTAGTTTACGGCCCTCATGTAAAGGCCAATTTTTTGAAAATAATAAAGTTAGTAGATAAAGGTTGGCCTTTACCTTTTGGAATGGTTAATAATAAGCGCAGTTTTATTTATATTGATAATTTGGTTTCAGCAATATGTTCAGTGCTTTCGGATCCAAGAGCTACCAATCAACTCTATCTGGTAGCTGATGACGACTCTTGGTCATTAGCGCAGTTGATCAATACATTAGCGAAAGGAATGGATAGAAAAGCACACTTGTTTTCTGTGCCTGTTTTTTTATTGTCCTCACTGTTTACACTCATCGGCTTTAGAAGTCTAAACTCGCGTTTGTTTGCTTCTTTGGTAGTAAGCAATAATAAAATAAAGTCGCAACTCGGTTGGGCTCCTCCCATTAGCTCAGTAGAGGGATTAGCCATAACGGCAAAATGGTATCAATATGAATACAATTCTTAGTTTAATTCTTGTCATGGTTTCAGCTATTTTAACCAAGTTATTTTTTATGTTTGCAAAAAATACAAGGCTGATTGATAAACCCAATGAGAGAAATTTGCATGCAAAACCAACAGTACGAGGTGGAGGTGTTATTTTTATCGGATTAAGCCTGATAAGTTGGTTTATAATAAGTTACAACAGTGAGGCCCTTGTACATGAGCAGATAATATTTTTGGGAAGTGTTTTAATAATTGCAACCATCAGTTTTTTTGATGATATATTTAGCTTGTCTGTTAAGTTAAGATTTCTAATTCAATGCCTGATCGCGTTAACTATTTCATTAGTGATACAACCAGAAAAATTGGATTTTATCTTATTTTCAATCAGTTCTGTTTATTTCATTGTTCCCTTCATTTTTATTTCAGTAATAGGCGCAATAAACCATTTTAATTTTATGGATGGTCTGGATGGATTTTGTGCTTCTCAAGCCATTTTTTTATTGATTACCTACGGGTTGTTTTTTTTCTTACAAGGGGCTTCACTATATCAAGAATTTTGTATGATTCTTACCCTTTGCCTCTTCGGGTTTTTGGTATTTAATTTCCCCCCCGCTAAAATATTTATGGGTGACATTGGCAGTGCTTCATTGGGGTTAATTACCTTTTGTCTCGCGTTGATTGCACAGGAACAGTACAATGTTCCAATAGTATACTGGTTTATGCTTAATTTAATATTTCTGTTTGACTCAATTACCACCCTAATCCGCCGAATGATAAGAAAAGAACATTGGATTGCTCCTCATAAAAAACATGCTTATCAGAGATTGAAACAGTCTGGAGTGAATTCACGAATTATCTTATTGGGTCAAATACTTATCAATTTGTTTTTTGGGGTTCTCGTACTATTGACTAAAAATCAACTGCTCAATTTATTGGTGGCATTAATTTTAGAACTTGGATGTCTGGCGTTCATATATCGGTCTATTGAAAATAAATTTCCAATGAAATGAAACGAAAGAAACAGAGATTGAAGAGTCGGATTCTATTCATTTAAATAAAAGAAGATCGAATCAAGAAGGAATTTTGAGTACAAAGCGTAAATCTGTGATTTTTACAGCATCGTATTTACTTCCTTTCTTATATTATCATGAATCAGACCTCCAATGTGAAGAGCTTAAAATAGCGTCGTGGGATACTAAGGATGGATTCACTAAGTTTATATCGTTTGATTGCAGATTGATTGTTATCGAATTATACTACCTGCATTTTAGTGGATGGACCGAACAGAATTATGAAAACGGCATTAATCACAGGAATTACAGGACAAGATGGAGCTTATTTAGCGAGCTATCTTTTAGATAAAGGATATGTAGTTCATGGTATTAAAAGACGGGCTTCTAGTTTTAATACGCAACGAGTCGATCCTATATATAAAGATCGCCATGAAAAAGACGCTCAACTTTTTTTGCATTATGGCGATTTAACAGACAGTTCAAATTTAATCCGCATTATTCAAAATACCCAGCCTGATGAGATTTATAATTTAGCAGCAATGAGCCATGTTCATGTAAGCTTTGAGCTTCCTGAATATACTGCCGATACGGATGCTCTTGGGACAGTGAGAATTTTAGAAGCAGTAAGATTGTTGGGTTTAAGTAAATCAACAAAAATATATCAAGCTTCAACCAGCGAGCTTTATGGAAAAGTACAGGAGATTCCCCAGCGGGAAACAACTCCATTTTATCCCAGAAGCCCATATGCAATTGCAAAGCTTTATGCCTATTGGATGATTGTCAATTACAGAGAGGCTTATAATTTTTTTGCCTGTAATGGAATTTTATTTAATCATGAATCTCCCCTTCGTGGAGAAAATTTTGTAACTCGTAAAATTACTCGTGCAGTTGCAAAAATTGCTTATAACATGGAAGACAGATTAATTTTAGGAAATTTAAATGCAGAGCGAGACTGGGGGCATGCCAAAGACTATGTCCGAGCAATGCATTTGATATTGCAGCATGAAAAGCCCGAGGATTTTGTTATTGCAACGGGTATGGTACACACAGTTCGCCAGTTTGTAATACAGGCATTTCTGCAAATTGGTATTACTCTGGGCTTTTATGGAACAGGGGTTAATGAACGCGGAATAATTGAAAAAATTGAGTCAGATTTGTTTTATGATGCTGTAGGGATTCAACCTAAACATCTTCGAATTGGACAGGAATGTGTCATAGTAAACCAAGAGTACTTCCGGCCTGTAGAAGTAGATACTTTATGCGGAGATGCATCAAAAGCAAGAACCACATTAAATTGGACTCCTGAATACAATTTTTATCAACTAATCTCAGAGATGGTCTCTAGTGATCTTATGTTATTTAGCAAAGGTAAGAGTTTGATTGATAATGGCTTTCAATTACCTTTAGCGTATGAGTTGTAGATGGAGACCAGGATGATTTCAATAGTATTACCTTGTTTTAATGAACGAGGTAACGTAATACCGTTAATTCATGAAATTTCAGAAACGTTGCAAAATTATGAGTTCGAAATTATCGTAGTTGATGACAATAGTCCTGATGGAACTTATCAGGCGGTTCTGGATTTGAATTTGTCCTATGTCCATCCCGTTTTGAGAACTTCAGATCCCAGCTTTGCAAAATCGATACGTGCAGGTATTGAATTAAGTAAGGGTGATATCGTGATTATTATGGATAGCGACTTTAATCACGAGCCTAAATACTTACCTATTTTAGTTACTAATTGCCAGTTTTATGACGTTGTTTCAGGATCTCGATTTGTTTATGGTGGAGCAATGGGATCTAAATTTAGACATATTTCGAGTTGGTTATTTAATATTTTTGTTAGAATTTTCACCAGAAAGTTGGTGACAGATAGCTTATTTGGTTATCTGGCTATACGAAGATCAGTGCTTGATAAAGTTGATTTTGATTTAATTTTTTGGGGGTATGGGGATTACTGCATTCGCTTAATGTATTACTTGCAACAAGCTTCATGCTCCATTTTACAAGTTCCTATTATATTAGGTCAGAGAAAGTATGGTGAGGGCAATAAAAAATTGGTAAAGACGTTCATAAAATACTTTGTCGCAACGGTAAATCTGGTTTTATTTCCAAAAAGGAAATTTCAAAATGATTAACAAAATTAATGCTTGTAGAATTTGTGGAAATAAACAATTAATTAAAATCATCGATCTTGGAGAGCAGACTTTAACAGGAATATTTAACTATCCTGATGATGTAGTAGATAAAGCCCCTTTGGTTTTAGTTAAATGTCATGATGCCGAACCCGATAAATGCTGCGGATTAGTTCAGCTCCTTCATACTTATGATCTAAGCAAAATGTATGGTGAACAGTATGGCTACAGATCCAGTCTTAATTCTTCTATGGCGGCACACTTGCAAACTACTGTAAGCCGTATTTTGGAATTAGATATTTCTTTGGATACTGATGACTTAATAATTGACATAGGCAGCAATGATGGCACAACACTCAATTGCTACCCTGAAACAAAGGCTCAGTTAATTGGAGTAGATCCAACAGCAAAATATTTTAAAAGCTATTATAAAGAACACATCAGCATCATCGACGATTTCTTTTCTGCAGATAAAATAAAACAGCTATATCCCGGAAAGAAAGCTAAAATTATTACCTCATTCTCGATGTTTTATGATTTAGAGGCTCCTCAGAAATTTACGGATGAAATAGCCGAGCTACTAGACGATGAAGGAGTTTGGGTTTGTGAGCAAAGTTATTTACCTTTGATGTTAAAAAATAATTCCTTTGACACTATTTGTCATGAACACCTTGAGTATTATGCTTTTAGGCAAATACAATGGATGTTCAGGAAAGCTGGACTCAAAGTTATTGATATACAATTGAACACAGTTAATGGAGGTAGTTTTTGCATTTACGCTACAAAAATAACAAGTCATCATCCAGTAAACAGTGAAGTTATCAATAAAATAATAGCTAATGAAGATGAACTACAATTATCAACTTTAAAACCCTACAATGAGTTTTGCAGCAGGATAGAGTTGTTGAAAAATGAATTGATAGAAAAATTAGTACAAATTAAAAGTCAGGGTAAAACAGTTTACGGATTGGGGGCGTCAACAAAGGGCAACGTTTTATTACAGTATTACAATCTGGATCGTTCTCTTATAGCATCGATTGGTGAGGTTAATTCTGATAAATTTGGAAAGGTAACTCCTGGCTCAAATATTCCTATTGAAGATGAATCTTTGGTTTTGGAAAAAATGCCTGACTATTTACTTATTTTACCTTGGCATTTTAAATCTTTTTTTCAAAATAATCCTAAATTTCAAAATACATGTCTGCTCTTTCCTCTACCTCAAGTTGAGGAGATATCGTGATCCCTTGGTTTAAACCTCGCTACTGGGGTAATGAAAAGCGTTATGTAATGGATGCCCTGGACTCCAGCTGGATATCTGGGGGGGAATACATTAGAAAGTTTGAGTCCGCTTTTTCTATCATACATGAGAAACAAGGAGCCGTGACTGTTTCAAATGGTACTACAGCATTGCTGCTGGCTTTATTGACCTTGAAGATTGGCCCCGGAGATGAGGTTATAATTCCTGGGTATACCTTTGCTGCACCAGCAAATATGGTTATTGCAATTGGTGCAAAACCAGTTTTTATTGATGTTGATTCTGAAAATTGGCTGTTAGATCCCGATTTGCTTGAAGAGAAAATTACCCATAGAACTAAAGCTATCATACCTGTGCATATTTATGGAAATGTATGCTACATGAAAAGGATCTGTGAGATAGCTGCGAAATATAATCTTCATGTCATCGAAGACGTAGCAGAAGCTGCGTTTTCGAAACATTTTAATCAATACGCTGGAACTTTTGGTAGTGCCGGCTGTTTTAGCTTTCAAGCGACCAAGACTTTAACTATGGGCGAAGGGGGGGCAGTTTTGTTTTCCGATCCCGATGATGATCAAACAGCACGAGTTATTCGTAGTCATGGGATGACAGCAGATAAGCCTTATTGGCACATTGAAGTCGGGCATAATTTTCGCTTAACAAATATGCAAGCAGCCTTTGGTTTTGCGCAATTAGAGAAGCTTGATGATATTATTCAACAAAAACAGCGTGTATACAGTCGTTATATAAAAAACCTTACTCAGGTTGATGGTATTAAAATTCAATCTATTACAGAAAATACCGATCCAGTTATGTGGGCGGTTTGTTTAAGGATTGACCCCGAAAAGTTTCGAATCTCAAGGGATGCTATGAGAAAACAATTGGCTCATCATGGTATTGAAACAAGAGCTGGATTTTACGTGTTTAATGAAATGCCTTTATATTCTTCCACAGACTTATTACCAATATCAACTGAAATAAGCCGTTCGGTGATTAGCTTGCCTTCTTTTCCTGGCCTGTTAGATAATGAAATCGATGAGATTTGTGAAACTTTTACAAAGATTGGGATGGACTCATATGTTTAATGATAATTTTTTTAATGCATATATAAAATATGCCCCATTACCTCTAGCCGTAGAAAGAACACAAGAGTGCCTATTAATTTCTCGCCAAAAATTAGAGCATCCTATTTTGGATCTGGGATGCGGAGATGGAATTTTTGCGAGAATATTATTTAAAACTAAAATAGATGTTGGTATTGATCCGAATTTAAATGAGCTAAAGAGAGCTGAAAACACAGGAAAATATAGTGAATTAATTAATTGCTATGGGGATAAGATACCTAAACCAGATAAAAGTTTTAAAACTATATTTAGCAACAGTGTAATGGAACACATCTCGGATATAAAACCGGTTTTAAAAGAAGCGCATCGATTATTGGATGATAATGGAAAGTTATACTTAACACTTCCTACACATTTATTTGACAAATATACATTTGGATATCAGATTCTCAAGGCATTAAAATTAAAGAAGCCAATGGACTGGTTTTCTCTATTATTCAATAATTTCTGGTGTCATTATCATTTTTATACCTCCGAGGAATGGAGAAATCTGTTTAGTGAAGCCGGTTTTACCGTGGATTTTGAACAAGAATATGGTACTAAAAAAATCTGTATGTTTAATGATTTGATGGCTGTATTTTCACTACCCAGCTTGTTTGCTAGAAAAATTTTAAATAGATGGTTCTGGTTTGACTCATGGAGGCAGAAATATGCCAAACTGATGTCTTTTTTGGTGCCCATTCATTTTAGAAGAATTGAAACAGAGCCAGGTAAAGGTGGATTAATTTTTTTTGTTTTGACTAAACATGCTTAAAGCTCAGTACTTAAAAGCAGCAGTCGTATTGCTCTTTAATGTAATGTTTATCATTCTTGCATCGCGATGGTTTATTTTACATGTTGATTTTAAATCAATTCTAAATGAGTTTTACACTATAGATCAGCACAGCATATATCGTGCACTCATATTGGGTGTTGTTCTGTATTTATTCTACGGGTTCAGATTAGCTCTTTTATTAGATTTAGAATTATTAAAAGGTATTCAAATTGTTGTGATGGGTTTTGGTTTAAACGCCTTGTTCCCTTTTAGACTGGGTGATTTATTTAAGATATTGTTTTCAAAGCAATTTTTTAAAGTGGACTTGACACAATCCTCTTTTGCTACAGTAATAGAAAAAGGTTTTGATTTAATCATTATCGGTAGTATCGCATTGTTTTTTGTTGCAGGTGGAATTAAAACTTTTGCAATTACGGTTATATCTATTGGTTTAATTTATTTAATTTATATCCTGTTAAATTCTGGCGCTATATGTCAAATACCTCAAATCAAAATTTTTAAAATAAATCAAATTATAGTTAAATGTAGTACGATACTTTCAAAAAGTAAACTTAAGGGATTAATAGCTTCTACCTTAGCTATCTGGGTTTTAACAGGATATCTTTTTTTTACTTTTTTCGACTTGAATATAGGTTCATCTGAACATTTTGGTGTTTATGATGCTCTAGCGCTAATGGTTATGACTACATTATCATTATCGATTCCTTCAATGCCAGCAAGTTTAGGGGTGTTCGAGTCCGGTATTGTTTATTATTTATCAAATACCTTTCACTTTACACCAGAAAAAGCAGTTTCTTATGCGTTAATATTTCACTTGGTTATGATCATACCCCAGGTGATAACTACATTGTTTATTTTGTTAATTAACTCAATTGAGTTATGCAGTAAAAAGGAGTTGGTGCATGAAAGCACATAATCTCAATATGATATATATGTTGATCATGGGATTATTTATAAGCATGTTTTTAAATCAGGATCGTATTATCCGTGTTTTTTATAATGATGAAATAAAACATGCAGTTCCTATTGCAAGTAGTCGCAGTTATCTAGGGGATGAGTACCATTATTATGCTGAAGCGTCTGAAAGTTTAAAAATCGGTCTGATTTCTAAAGACAAAGTGTATTCAACGAATAATGTTTTATTTGGTAGCCTTTTTGTTAGCGGGATTGTGAACTATGTATGTCATACATTAATTCCTTCATCGGATATTTCTGTATTGTTATCTCTCATCATACAAGCCATGTTTTTAGTTGTTAGCACGATGGTCGTCATTAAAGTAATTGGTAATTTTAATCAAAAGAATTCTGTCTGGTGGGTTGGTTTTTGGGCTGCAATAGCTTTGATCTTATATGAATATTTTATGCTTAATTCGTATTATGGTGCTATTCATTTGAGGCCTCTTCTTTCCTTTTATCCCAATGTTCTAAGAATAGTTAACCCGCAAATGGGCTGGGCTTATGGGTTATTTTATATTAGTCTACTGTTTATTTATTTAAACAAAATCACTCCAGTCAGATTTGTGATTCTTTGTTTAATGTCTTTAGTATTCTGTTTCTTTTCGCCTAGCTTGTGCCTCATGATGCTATTGGCTATGGCTTTTATTTTTTTGATTAATCTTTGTTTTTTGAGGTCCATAGATTATAGTTTTCTCACATTTTCAGCTTTTTTACTGATTTCTTTTCTATTCAATTATTACCAATTATATAATTTCCAACATTCTCCAAAAGGTATGGAAATAGCAACAGGGGTTGTTAAAAATTTGGTTTTTAAGCCGCATTATTTTATTTTTATGTTGCTATTAATTCCATTACGTCTATTTTACAAAGGGAAAGAGTTTATATTTTTAGCCTCATTGCTTATTAGTTCGGTAGTTATTGGTTCTCTGTGTGAGAGCATTCATTTAGGAGAACGGCTTTGGGTGAGAGGAGGTGGGTATTGGGTTTGGATTTTAATTATTATACTCCTAGGCCCTACATTTAAAAAAAGGATTAATAATGTGGCGGTTCCAGTAGTCGGTTTGCTGTTGATTTCAATTTGGTCTTTTTTTCTGTTACCGCATCATTTTGATAAGCAGTACGGGTATATAAGTCAGGATAAATGGGTAGTGCTAGATTGGATTAATAGACATGCCCCTAAAAACTCTATCATTGCCAGTGATGATTTAGAATTCAGTTTTCTTTTGCCTATATATACTAGAGCTCAGCCCTTTGTGCCGTTGTTTAGCTATTCTAAATATTCTGCTGAAGAAACGGTTAAACGATTTTATTACATTTTAGGATTGTATGGCAGTAAAAACAAAGTTCAAAAGCATTTGAATGAATTTACTCTGGAAAATAATATTAAAAATATTCAAGCTGTCACAGATGGTCATGAAATGGATGACACTAGCTTTTTACAAAATGCTTTTTTCAATCATTTGATCTATTACCCCTTTACAACTTTTTCGAAGAATGCATTTAGTTCAGTAGAGAATATGAAGAGCTTTTATTCTATTTTGAATAATTGGCAGAGTGATGATTATTCTGGTGATAAACATTATGATTTTTTAATTCGAAAGATCGATTCAAGTTCGATATCAGAGTCTCACAAAGTTGTTTTTAAATCGAATGCCTACTTTATTGAAAAGATTTGAATTGAATTGATTAAAGCCGGGCACTCATTTGATGTACGTAAAGGCGAAATGAAATATGATTAAAAAAGTAGTGTTTATTGCTCATGACAATTATGGTTCTCGAGAAATTTTCTCAAAACTGTTTAATGACCATAAAGATATTGAGTTTTTTCTTATTATTACCACTGGGTTGTATTATAAGAAGGGTTTCTTTTCATCAATTTATAAGATGTTAAGCGAAGCCAGTTTCTGGTTTTGTTTTTATCGCTTTCTTGAACTGATGCTTTATAAACTGAAAGGAGACACTTTAGAAAAGCGTGCCAAAAAATGGGGCGTACCTGTCTATTTTACTGCAGATGTAAATAATGCTAAATCGAACAGTTATATAAATCAAATAAGTCCAGATATAATCTTTTCGACTTTTACCATGAATATCTTGAAACAAACAACTATTGGCTTATCTAAAAAGGCAACGATAGGTTGTCATCCAAGCATACTGCCAAACTATAGAGGATTAGAGACTTTTTTTTGGGCTTTAGCTAATGATGAAAAAACCTCGGGAGTCAGTGTTTTTTATCTTACAGAGAAGATTGATAGTGGCTCAGTCATCATGCAAGAACCATTTGACATTGAGCCAGATGAAACCTTGAAGTCAATATATGAAAAGTTAACTCAAATTTGTGCCACTTTACTTTCAAAGACCTTAATAACGATCAAAGAAAATGGTACGTTTCAACACTACCCTCAAGTTGGAAAGGGAAGTTACTACCCAATGCCGACTCCTGAAGCTTATAAAAAATTTAAGAAACTAGGAAGGAAATGGCTTTAGTGCATTGTTAAAGATAAACCAAGTTCTGTTGTTTAAGCACATTTTGAGTTCATTATTTAGTATGTGTTTCAAGTGAACAAATTAGCTCTAAAATTCTTTGTGAAGATGATTTGTCTGGATTTATATCTATAAAATTTCTCATTTGTTTTTCAAAGTTGGCTGTATTTAGATTCAAATTTCTCTTCATTTTTAAATCTACTAACAGAGTCTCAAATTCCTCAATTGATGTAAGGGTAGGTAGGTTGAGGGAAAGTATATAGTCATCATATTTAGTATGGTGCAATCCAATATTAGAGAGCAGACAGAGTTTGTGATTAAAATACGCTTGTATAAATATGGAGGAGAAATTAGTTAGGCATAAATTACTTTTGCTAAACAAATACTCTAGGGATGCAGTTTTAGTTATTTCTAGTTGAGGGCCAAGTTGAGCAATTGATTTATAGTTTGCGCAAGCATCTTCTGGATGAATTTTTAATATAAAACTGAATCGTCCTTGAAAAATGAAATTTAATTTCTTATACAGAAGTCTAATTTCAGATAGTTGCAGATCATGGGCCTTTTTATCATTAAGGCCTGATAAAAAGTTAGTTAGGAAGTAGGTTATGCATAATTCGTCATTTGAATCATTTACAGTAGTATTTTTTGTATCTATTTTGGGTGTTATAAAAGATTCAAAATAGGGTGAACCTACAGTAAATAGTTTTTTATTAAGCCCGTTTCCATAGCTACGAACAACATCAGACCAATAGATTCCTAATGACAGAAATACATCACAGCCACCGTAACCATATTTAACCCCCCCAATAAACCGGGAAATATATTTTTGATAAAAATAAAATAGTGTATTACTTACTTTCGTCATTTTATTGGATTTTATTTGACCAAATAAGAGTCCGTCCTGTAAAAGTAGGGTAGTAACTTTATACTTTTTTGCAACTCTTATTATTGTTCGCTCATAGTGCCCGGTATCGTTTCCCAAAAGTATAAAATCAGGTTTAATTGAATTAATTTTATTTTTGATCTTTTGATTTGCACTAAAGTAAATATATATAAAAACATGAAATATATAGACGAAGTAGTTTGACTTATTTTTCAGTTCTTTTAATGATTGTATTCCAAAAGTTGCATTGACATCCTCAGAGTTCTCTATATCAATAAGCATTATTTCTAAATCATAATCGTGCAATTTGGATTGTGTCGCAATTTCTAAAAATGTCTTTTTATGCAAAGAATTACTGGATACTGCTAGTATTTTTTTCATTAATATACTCAAAATTTAGATAACATATAAGAACCACTCTTTATACAAAGATACATTTAATTCCAATTCAAACGATTAGAATTTCATTTGTTAATCTTTTTTAGAACGCATGAACCATTGGCAGTGCTAATTTTATAATGAAAATTTAAGAAGGACTAGAAAATTGGCTAAGTAATGTCTTGCTCTTGATTTCCAAATTTACCAAATCTGTATTGTGTGGTTTAAGATAGATAGATATTAGTTGAGAGAATTCATTTCTATTTTTAGCTACTAAATCCCAATATTTTCCAATGACAATACCTGTAAAATCAGGAGTGTTAGCGAAATTAACAAGAATTAGTGCTTTATTTCGTGCTAAAGCATCAAAAATGACACTGGATGCTTTTGTTATAACTATGTTTGCTGAGTCAAGATCCTGAGATAATGAACGGTTTATAGCTGAATGAAGTTCTATATTCTTATATGAAGAAAGCTTGGTCTTAAACAGTTCAAAAGGATGAGATGGGTGTAACCTAATGCTTAAAATATGATCCTCTGGTATTGTTTCAGCTAATTTAATTATTGTGAATAACTCTTCGTCAATAGTCATTATAAAAGGGAATACATCAATATTAGAGGAAGCAATATATAGAAGCACCCTACAATCCTGGATCCATTCATTTTTAGTCTGAGACAAGTCACTAAGTAAGTTTGTATTTCCTTTAATTTTAATCAGGTCACCTGGATATTCATAACTATTAATTAATAAATTTCCATAATAAGTTCCCCAAATATGAAATTCATTGGGCAATAATGGGAAATTTTTTTTCTTAGCTTGCAGTTTTGCTAAATAAAAACCTGTATTGGTTACTACAAAGGGGGTAATAATTCCACCTTGTAATCCAATTAACTTGCCCCTATTGGTATTTAAAGCCAGGGCGAGGGCTCGACCAAGGGACGAGTGAGATTCAACGGTATACAAGGTCTCTATCTGTTGATTTATTACGATACGAGATGCTATATCTAGATATATGCAGGCTGAAGTGAGCAGGCCAGGAAGCAGTTCAAGGATCTTATTTTCACATGATTTAAGATGATTGAATTCGTCTATCATAAAATAGGATTGAACATTAATGTCCTGAATAAGGGATAAGGCTTGTTTTTTAAATAATTTCTTAGTGAAAAACAACTTCCCGATACTTGAATAAGACGCGTTGCTGTACCATGGAATATAGATCCCTTTGGCAATATAATACCAATTTTTAATTTTATTGAATGTTGTATGTTTTGATAACACTGGCTCACATAGGGAAATTGTTTTAACTTTGTTATTAATTTTTCTTAGCTTAATTTCTGCTTCTTTATATATGTTGTCCGTTATATAGAGCGATTTATTACTATCGAATTGTACTAAGCTCCTTTTACCATGACTGCAAAAAAAGGCTTTATATCGGGAAGTTAAAGAATTAGTTTTAAAGAGAGAATTAATGGCGAAAAAGAATTTTTTTACAACAAGTAGGTCAAGCCAATACAATGTTTTAAGTAGTAAATGTGTATATTTTTGAGAGAATTTGTGCCTAACAATTTGTTTATCAGTATGTTCTAAAATCTGAGTTTTATACTGTGTCTGTTCCAATATTCTTAAGAGATTAGAACATGCTACAGATTGAACATTTCCCATAACGATAACTTGTTGAGGTGCATTAGCAGTCAATAGGTTTTTATAAATTATGGTGTACAAAATTGAATCGAAAATTCCTCCTGAAACCTCAAAAAGAGCATCATAAACAAACCACCATAAAGAGTGATCTTTAAATTTAAAATAATCTTCTAAATGAATTCCATTTGTCAGTGTAACTTTAGGTGCGTTTGTTAACCATCGTAATGCTGTTGAAACAATTTGATTCCATACTAAATCAGTTGTTTCAAAAAGGTAATGAGTTTTAAATCCCTTTAATATCATCTGCTCACGAGTAAAAAGCGAGTCACAAATATAAATGTAATTAATGTGTTCTTCGTTATAACAACGTTCTATTTGAGTTAGAGGTAGCTTTTCTCCAAAAATAAAAATAAGCTGAGTCTGTTTCATATAAATAAACTATTCATAATCAGCTTATAATAAGTCTAACACTGTACGAGATGCTCTCTCGGCAGATTTTCCATCACATGGACCAAAGATTGGTTTTAGATGTTCTGTCATTTCATTTATTTTTTCCTTGGTCAAAATTTCCGAACAAAGGTATGGTGTTAAAATGCTACTTAGTTCCGCTGGCGAATTAATTTTTATCGTAAATTTGTCATAAATTGCCATATGTTTTGTTTCGAAATAACTTTTAGACTCTGGATAATTAATTAAAAAGCATAAATTTTCGCACAAAGTTGCTTCACCAATTATTGAAGAAAAAGTACTAATGCACAGATCGCTAAGCAGCAATAGATAGGAGTTGGGAATAATCACATTTTGTGGAGCAAAATGAATTTTATCGGGTCTTTTGGCTGCTTGATCTAATAAATAGGCCATGTTATCCCCTGACCAGGGTTTGATTATAATATCAAAATCATATAGGTCTGCCAGTTTTATAACTTCTGATAATGTATATTCAAAATCAGATTTATTGACTAAACATGTATTCAAAACGTTATATTGGACAGTGAAAAGTATATATCTTTTATTGGGATTAAGCCCTAATGCTTCTGCTGCCATTTGGCGATTTTGAGGTTTATGTGTTTTTGCAAGGTAGTGTTTGTCAAGGCGAGCATAACCTGCAACTTGTACATGCTCTTCAGGATAGCCGTATTTGCTAACAAGTAGTTCTTTATGAAAGTCACCCCAAACAAGTAATTTATCAGGAATAGGAAATTTGAGGGACTCTCTATTTATGTTGGTCCAATAGCCTGTTTCTTGATGGTTTAATGCGTGAGAGTAGGGTCCTAATGCTTGTTGAACTCCGATAATTTTAACATTGTGAATTTTTGCAGCGGCCATTAATGGTCTAAACACACCTTCCCAATTATAGGCAAATAAGATTTTTGTATGTAATTTTGTTATGAGCTGATCGTATTCTTTAAATTCCCGCAATTTAGCTGCCAAAATTTCAAGCATCAATGAGGAGGGGAGTTCATTATCAAGTAAAGGTGATATATAGCTATAGAGCTCTTCAATCACGCTTACAAATTGCTTGGGTACAATGAATGGAGAGGATTTGGGAATTCTATGAATTTTAAAATTCCACAGTGGTTTTTTTGTGTGATCATTTGATTTGTCGAATACAATTATAGAGCTAGAAGCATTTTGATGAATATTTTCAATGATTCCTTCCGCATAGGTTAATGCATCATCTAGCTGCTTTGTACTAAAGTTGTAATGGGTTCTAAGATTTTCGTTTTCAAAAAATATCAGTATGTCCTTAGGCTTTAAAAAAGCATGCCAATAAACTCTAATAAGCCTGCTGCCCAATACCTTTAAATGATAAGTTATATAATTAACTGTAAATAGAATTAGATTTTTAGGTTTTATAAAATTAATAAACTCATAAATCCGAGTCTTTAAAGATTTTTTTTCAATAGTAGCAAACTCTCCCTTTAACTCTTTGAGAGAAGTAGCCAGGATATTGGGCATAAGAGAGTTTATATTATCATATATTAAATATTTATCATTTAGTCTTAATTTCTTTAATAACATTTGCGAACGCAATTTTAGAAAGACCGGTTCGTGTAGCGCAATCTCCAGAAACCACCAAGCACTAATTCCGTTATAAGTTAAAGATTCATAGAGTGGACGTCCCGTTGTCTTAAAGATTTTGTTTGATAGATCTGCTATGTACTTTCTTGCTTGTTCACGTATATCTAAATCAATGAATTCTTCATCAAGTTCATTGTTAACTTCATCAGGAGTATGGGTGTTTCCTTTTTCATCAGTTAATAGTCCCGATCTATGATCAAAATATAATACTATCTTTTTTTTTATTGATTTTTGACGTGATTCTTTAGTTGTATTAGTGATATAACTTTCTTCCCTTTTACTAATTAGCACGTTGTCCTCCAATAGGCATACCACTTGTTTGAGCCATTTGCTGAATCATGTTTATGTTGGTCGGTCCTAGATCAGTTTGTTCTTCTGTAGGTTGCATGTGCAGTTCATTTAAATATAAAGATATAGCCTTTGCCGGATCTCCATAATAAACTTGCTTACCCTTTGAAAGAAGCAATGCTTTATTACATTTTTGGACGACAAATTGTGTGCTATGGGTCACAACCACAACCACTTTTGCTCTTTGTATAAGCTGATCCATCCGTTTTGCTGCTTTTTGCTGGAATTTTATGTCTCCAGCACTTAAAAGTTCATCAAGCATCAAGATATCTGGTGACACACTTGTTGCAATCGAGAAAACCAGGCGTCCCTTCATTCCGTCAGAATAATACTTGAATGGTCTATCTATTGCTTCACCCAGTTCTGAAAAATCAACGATTTCTTCATACAAATCATCAATTTGTTTTTTGTTAAGCCCCATGAAGCAACCTGATAAATAGATGTTCTCTCGTCCGGTCAGTTCATTTCTTGCCCCTAAACCAGCACTTAATAATAGGTGACGGGCATACAAATTTACATTTCCTTGGTTGATTGGAATCATGCCAGAAATAGTTTTTAATAATGTGCTTTTTCCTGCGCCATTAGCCCCTACAATACCTATGATATCCCCTGGATAAACATTAATATTAATATTATCTAATACTCTAAATTTATTGCTTTTATGAAGCTTGGCTAGTCTGCCAAGAGAAAAACGAGTATTTGGAGTCCTGTAAAACTCAACCATTAAATTTTTAACTTCCAATATAGGTCCTGGAAATTTTACAATATTTTTGGAGTACCAAGCCTCTATACTCGATTTGGAAACTCTAGATAAGAGTTTTTCAAATATCCACTCTCTATATCCTTGTTCATTATTTAATTCATTGCTTAATAACTGAAGTAGTTGTTCTTCCGCGATGGTAATATCAAATCCATCCGTCGATTCAAGTAATTCGTGTATTTTATGAAGAACAGAGCTTTTCATATATTCATCTATTCTATTTATAAAAATAGTCTGATCATTTGAAAATAGATTATCTACATCTCTATCAGATGAGGAGATTTCCATTCCACAAAGGGCAGCAGAAAGATCTGCTCCTAATACTCCGATAAGCTTCAGGCAAACGTTATTAGGAGTAAAATCTGGAGGTATGGATTTGCACAAATATAAAATTCCGTTCAAATATACTTTCAAGAATTGTTTGCTGAGCACAATGGTATAAAGTTTATCAAGTTTGGTATTACATAATAATGATGTACCAGAAGAAGTGTGCGTAAATCCCGTGTTACCAAATCGGATTGCCTCACTATGTATTGAATTTTTGAATTCTAAATATAAATTATCTTCCAAATTACTTTTGAAATTACCCCATAAATGGACAATTAAAGCGCCATGATCAGGAATGTCTTCAAAACTAATTTTTGCTATTTGATCGCTAATAGTAACCAATTCGATTGATGATTCATTATTTCTGACGATTCCATTACCAGATTTAGCGAATTTGTTTTCTATACTGTCAATATCATTTTTATCGGCTAGAAAGGTAGTAAAAATTCGATTAATATTTTTATCAATACTTAATTGGTTTAAGTAATGATTCCATTCACCCAAGTGTCTATTTTTATGAAGGAACAGATGATTCAACTGTTGTATCATCTCTGAAGAAAGACCATGTTGATCTATCTGAGACAAGCTATATTCTGCAAATAAATTTGGAAATTGATTATTATCTATATAGTTTAAAATCTTGTCTAGACTATTAATTTTATTCATAAACAGTTAATCCAAATTATAAATACATAAAAAAGCGGTATTTTGCTGCATTAAATAACTTAAAGGCAAAAAAAGTTAAAAACATTGAAACAATCAATATTATTAACAATGGAATTAATTCTGGTGTTTTACCATCAATTAAAATATCACGATATGCAGGAAGAATATGTGCAAAAGGATTTAAATTGTATATCCACAGATATTGTGCTGGTATACGTGAAACAGGATAAATACCAGGTGACATATACCACCAGATAGAGGTCAAGGCGTACAATACACCGGCTAGATCCTTGATAAAAGTTCCAATCACTGCAAAAATCAAAGTAAAAAACATCGTCATCATTAATTGGACAAGTAATACAAATGGAAGATAAATGTATGCAGTGGTTGGAAAAATTCCATAACAAGCTAGAAATATTAACAAGACCATAAATGACATAAACCATAAGAAGATTTCAGTACTTATATAACTTAAAATGATTATATAAATAGGAAAATTGGTTTGTTTTATCACTGATGCATAGGAAAGCAATACATAGGGGGAAGAATCAATTGTCTTTGAAAACCATCTCCAAAAAATCACGGAGGTGAGAATAAACAAAAACATGTGCTTTTGGCCGGTGTAAGTAAAAATTACGGTACTGATAAAAAAATAGAGACCAGCCATTATGATAGGCTCTACTAAAAGCCAAAATTGTCCCAGGGCTTTATCAAAAATTCTTGCTTTAACCTCTGAACCAACAATATATTTAATTCGATAGAAATCATTAAATGCTCTCTCCAGTATTTCGCCTAGAGATTTTTTGGATTCATACACTCCCTTGGGAGTTACTTTTAAAAAATACTCGCTCACATTCTTTTCCTAATTACCAAGCTGTTAAACCACCGTCAATTATTAAATTTTGACCATTTACGTAAGTTGAAGCATCTGATGCTAAGAATAAAAGAGCTCCGAGCATTTCATTTGTATCAGCCATTCGGTTAAGTGGAACCCGCTTACTATATTTTTCAATGAAAATATCATTCTGACCAGAAAACACGCCGCCTGGAGTTAGAGTATTTGTTCTTATGCCCTTTGCTCCCCAATAGGTGGCGAGATACTTTGTCATCGCTATCACCGCACCTTTGCTTGTGGAATAGATTAGGGGGGTGTTAATTGCTCCACCTAGATCTTCATAATAAGACCCGTCATATATCGACTGATCTGGTCCAACGACACCATATATAGAACTGACATTAATAATACTTCCGGTGCCCTGTTTGAGCATTTGTTTACCTATATATTTAGCTGTAAGAAATATTGCGGTAACATTCACGTTCAATATGAAGTTCCATTCATCCAAACTAAATTCTTCGATTGGTTTAAAGAAATTTTTTGATTTTGTAGCTGCATTATTAATAAGAACATCTATTTTTGTATTCTCATGTACTATATTTTCAGCCCAAGACTTGATTGATTCTTCAGAGCTTAAATCAACGGCGTAGGGTTTGGCTAAACCAGGGCTATTGTCATTTAACTTTAAAGCTAAAGCATCACATTTCTCTTGTGAAAGATCTGCGATAATCACGGTTGCGCCAGCATTAACCAGACATTCACAATAAGTAGAACCCAAAATTCCGGTTCCACCAGTGACTACAACTACTTTATCTTTCATATCAAACATAGATAAAGGTTCTTTTGCAAATTTAACTAAATTAGTCATAATCAACCCCCGCCAGACGATGTTCAAATGTAGGAAGTATTTTTTTTGCGTTAACTGGCTCAGATTTTGAAATGGTGTATGTTATAGCTGTATTCATTTCATTATACGCTGAAACCAGGATACCTCCTGGACCTGCAATCATTGAATGCCCTGCAAACAATTCATTGGTGTCATTGGGTCCAATGCGGTTTGACAAAACCAAGAATGCTTGAGATTCGATTGCCCTGGCTTGACTTAATGTAGTCATTATGTGTTCTCTTGCCGCTGGCCATTCAGCGCTTACCAAAAATACATCCACCCCTCTGAGTGCCAATCTTCTAAACATTTCTGGAAATCTGAGGTCATAACAAATAGTAGGGGCTATTCTAAATCCGTTTACCTCATAAATTGGTATTGCATTACCAGGAGTTAAATACAAGTGTTCATTCATTAAAGTAAAGAGATGAGATTTATCATAGTATCCTAATATATTCCCTTCCGAGTTTATAAGCAGAAACCTGTTTCGTAGTTGAGAATGCTCATCTAAAAAAATTACTGAGCCGCCAATCGAGGCTTGAAGTTCCTTTGCTTTATTTCTCATAAACTCGATTGTTTTAGGTGTATCTTCTTTTGCCATGCTAACCCATTCAGAATGACAATAACCTGAACTCCATAGTTCAGGTAACAAGTAAAAATCAGCTCCTAAATTATTGTTAATGATGGCATCGGCAGTATGGCGATTTGTTTCGCCATCTGCTTCTTTTATTGACATCTGTATGCAGCAAAACTTCATATATACTCTTAACTCATGATAAGGAAAAATAATTAATTATATTTTCTGAAAACTGGTTTTACAGGAGAACCCGTTAATAAACCTTCTGTTGAGTTTTCTGAAATTGCTTGGTTCATTGTTTTCATTGCAATCCGCGCTCCTTGCAGATATTGATCAATATGAGTTGAATCATGAGAAGCTGATATAGCAAAATAGGGTGCTAAAATACCTTGCTTTATCGTTTCTTGCAGAAATAGTGAGCGGAGTGATAAATCAATTTGACCGTCATTGTTTTTGAAGACTTGGTATGGACTGCATGCAATACCATCCATATAGACGTTGTTTTCAAGTCCGAATTCTTTTGAAAGGGAATTGAATTGAGAAACTAATACTTCTCCTAAACCCCATATGTGTTTGCTTACGTTGCCATTTTCCATTAATTCGATTGATTTAAGTGCAGCAGCAATTGAATGTGTTTCTCCACCATTCGTTGTCGAAAGTAAAAATACACGAGGTTTATTATGATCTAATCCGCCTAATTCCATGATATGGCGCTTACCGACTAATGCCGATACTGAGAATCCATTAGCTATAGACTTACCGAAAGTAGCTAAATCTGGAGTTACACCATATAAATGTTGCGCTCCTTTAGGATGAAATCGAAATCCAGATATTATCTCATCAAATATGAGTACTATACCTTTCTCTTCAGTTAGTTGGCGTATTTTTTGTAAAAATCCTGGTTTTGGTTGCTGCATTGTAGCAATTTCCATAATAACGCATGCAATATCGTTCGGGTATTGGTCTAAAACGTTTTCAAAACTTTCTATATCATTATAACGAAAGTTTTTTGTTAAGGCTTTAGTAGCATCAGGTATGCCTGCATCGCAAGGCGTATCGCCTATAAACCAATCATCTACGCTAAAGAAGGGGTGATCAACACATCTAACAACTATGTTTTTACCGGTGTAAGCTCTGGCTAATTTCACTGCGGCAGTAGTTACATCTGACCCATTTTTAGCTAGTTTAACCATTTCTGCGCATGGAATCAGCTCGATTAGTTTTTCGGCCAGCTGATTTTCAATTGGGCTTGGAAGGATAAAGTTAGTACCGTTTTCAAGCTCTTCTTTTACTGCATTGATAACGTCAGGATGTGCATGTCCTAGTATGACAGATCTTAGTCCCATACCCCAATCAGTAAATTGATTACCATCAATATCCCAAACCTGGCATCCTTTACCTCGTACTATAAATTTAGGTGACAATTGTGGAAATTGATCAGCGCCTTTACTATATGTGTGTGCCCCAGCAGGTATATTTCTTTTTGCTATGGCAGCTAATTCCATTGATTTATTAAAATTCATAATAATGAGGTCCTAGATTGTTTGATTTTTACCCGTCGTTGAACTAATTTCAGCTTTCTTTAGTATTTGCAACATTTCGTAATCATCTTGAAGCGTATAGTAGGGCTGAGTTTTATGTTCTACACAAGTTAAAAAGTCTTTTATTTCTGATATATAAGGTTCCTCGGGATTAATATACTCTTTTTCTACTGATCCTAATGACAATTTAATCGTTTCCCATTGATTCGTTTCTTTTGTAAAGTGACGAATGGTTTTTTGACCGTCATCCCACTCAATTGTTCCTTTTGAGCCTGTGATTCTGATTGTTCTTACAGGGGTTCTACTTACTACATCTACTATCAGTTGTCCTAAAATACCTGATTTGTGCTTTAGTTGTAGAAGATATATATCATCGATATCAGCGTTAATATCAGATAGTTTTGATTTGAGACCGGAAAGCTCAGAGAGGTTGCCAAAAAGATCTACAAGCCAGACCAGTTCGAATGGTACAATCTCTCGGCATCCACCAGTAATTCTTTTGGATACATAAAAGTCCTGGATGCTTTCCCATGGATGCCAATCAGGCAAATATTGTCCGCTTTGATACTGCCACGCAAAAACCTGACCAATAGTATTATTTTCGATTAGCTCTTTAATTAATTTAGGACCTTGAAAGTATTTCATGGTACATGATGGGTATACAATGACATTATTTTCTTCTGATAATTGGTGTAAAGACTCCATTCCTTCATCAATTACACTGGCCTCAATAAACATGGGTACAGATGCTTTAACAGCCTGCAATGCATACTCCATATGTGCATCGGGTGGTGTCGAGATTATTATAGCTCTGTAGTCGCTTAATTTAATGGATTTAAAATCAGATGTTGTAGAGACTTTATATTTGTTTTCCACTTCACTTCTACGATCAGCCTTTAAGTCGTATCCTAAAATATTAGTGTTCGGTATACCATTTGCCATTAAGCAACGAATTCTTCTTTTTCCCATTGAACCTAGGCCAATCACTAAATAATTCATTTATACCTCTTCTAGTGTCTTAAACTTAACAGGTGCAGCATTTGCAATGTGTTTTTCGTATTTTATTTGAGCCACTTCATTAATTTTAACCAGCTCCGGTTTGATGTTTACCAGAAGATCCATCAACTGGTAACTCGAGAAATCAATAGAGTTGAAGTAGCTAAAAACAGCTTTTAGGAAATTATAATCTTCCTCATAATCAAGAGTTAGGCGAATTTCGGGATGATTAAATATACTGTCCTGCATAGCTAGCGATTTGGTTTTAAAATGACCAGAACCTATAAAATATCCACCCCATACTTCTGTATCGCTCTCATCTTTTAAGGAAATGACTTTTTCAAGTGCCTTAAAGGTCAGTCCTGTCGAAGCAGCACCTAACGGTAGGTTTTCTAAATAAACACAATCGGCTGAATCGCGTCTCAGTTCCTGAGCTATTAGATCAATTCCCTCAGGAAAACACAGTAAATCATCACCGTCAACAATCACCACAGCATCCAAACCATAATGAAGAGCTGTTTGATGGTAGCGAGCCAACTTGTCATCTTCACTTCCACGAAATGCGCTAACGCCGTTGGTTTCTGCTAACCGTACCAAAACATCGTCTCCAGGATGCGTTGATGTGGATACTATAATCTGATCAATGTTTTTTGTTAGTGCAAGACGCTTAAGCAAACATTCAGTTATTGTATAACCATTAATATCTTGTAGTACCTTTTTGGGAAATCTGGTTGCTTTCTCACGTACTGATAATAAACAGCCTATTTTCATGCCAGATCTTCCCATTCGATAGCTTCATTCTCTTTAATATCTTTTTTGATCGTTCTACCCAAGAGTAAATCAGTCATTTCAGGTGTTAATCCTATATCAGATCGTTTAAAGGTAAGATCAGAACTTTGTAACTGTTGTCCTTTCGTAATGGGTTTGGCGGCAACGACTCTTTTTCTGGTAATATTTCTATAACGCATACTGGCTTCAGATAGTTTTTGCCAACTGCTTATTCCTAGTGCAATTTCTGTTGCTCTTACATATTCGACGAATGTTTTAAAATCATCTGGATTCAATGCTGATTCGAAGTCTTCCCCTTTCTCATTTCTATCCCAGGTAATATGTTTTTCCAAGTAGGTTGCTCCGAAGGGAATAGCAAGAAGAGGGATATTCAAAGCTAAAGGACTAGAGCCGTCTATATGGTCCGCTAAACCTACTGGTAGTCCAAAAATATCCTGAAGTGATTTTAATTGCTTGATATTGGTATCTTCAAGTTTGGTAGGATAATTTTGAAATCCATGGAGTAAAACAAGCTCGGCATTGCTAATGTTTTTAAACCAAGTGACAGCTTGTTCAATTTCGCCTAGTAAAGCACCGCCGATTCTAAAAAATGTAGTTGTATTTGTTTTAGCCAGTTGTTCGATAAATTCACGCTCAATAAAACTTGCTGCTGATACAACGAAATATTTAGGCTTTATTTGTGTATGAACAAACTCAAGACTAGCTAAATCGTTGGGCATAACGCATAAATCTATTCCTATTTTTTTTGCTTCTTGACTAAAGGCAATCCAGTTTTCGTTAGAAAGGTTAATATCTGACAGGTAGTTGTAAATTTGTAAGTGCTCTTTACCTTCGGAAACTTTTCCTTTGCCACTTCCATAATGCGGAACCATATACGCTTCAAGAGATGTAACATGAATTCCTATTGCATCAGCCCCGGCTTCTTTAGCAGCCTTCATAATTTTTATGGCCTTTTCTAATTGACCGTCGTGAGCCCAAGCCATTTCCGCGATAATTTTAATATGTTCCATAGTATTTAGTCCGAAAAAGAATTTTTGCTATAGTAGCAATTTGTTACTTATAAAAGAAGAGGGAATGGTGAAAATTCATTCGGCTTATCAAGCCTATTTAACCTCTATATTTTTCGTCCTTATATGTTTCTCCTTTTTCTATAGAGCATTGCCGATATTCATTTCGTTCTATTAAAAAAGAGTGGATGATTTCATTGTGGCATCATCCTACTGCATATAATTTAGTAAAGATTGGTTTAATTTTTACAGTTATTTTTTTCTGGAATTGTAAGTGCCCTGGAAGTACCATTCACCAGATTTGCTGGTACAGCAATATTAATATTCTTGGGTGGAGAGAGATTTAAGTTGTTCATTAATTGAATATACTCATCCTTCGAATTAACTTGAAGTCTGGGATTATATTGTTTTTCTCTACCTATAGTACTGGACTTGTTGTTGTTATAATCATGTCCAGGAAATACAATTGTATTATCTGGTAGTTTTAATACTTTATTAAACAAACTATCATATTGATCGCTTGCGCTTCCCAATTGAAAATCAGTTCGCCCTGTTGCATTAATAAGTAAGGTATCTCCTGTAAAGACTTTATCATCAATTAAAAAACAATATGAATCTGGAGTATGACCTGGAGTATGCATTGTCTTAATTGTAAGTGATCCAAATTTAATCAGCTCATTATCTCTGAATTTATACTGTACATATTGGGCTTGTGTTTCAACTCCCATCATTGTTTTACACCCAGTCTGGTCTGTTAGATCTCCTGAGCCTGTTATATGATCTGCATGCAAATGTGTATCCATTGACGCTACCAGTTCAAAGCCTAATTTATTGATTAGACTGATGTATGTATTAATTTGTGATTTTACAGGGTCGATAATAATTGCATGTTTACATAACTCGGAGCCCAGCAAATAGGTATAAGTACAGGATTCAGGGTCAAATAGTTGATGAAGAATCATTGAATCTCCAAATAGGTTAGATATTGATTATGATGACATATGATAAATGTCATATCTTGATTCTCGTTTTAATGAATCATTATAAAATTTGCTCTAATTAAGGTCTGTTGACAATTGATTTTTTCAATTATTCGCAAATGTCTACGTACCGTGGCTTATTGCTTTATTCATAGTTTCTCTGGATGGTACTAAAAGAATCACCACACAGGAGGTATAGAGTAATTGTTAACAGCCTCTGGTTTGGGTTTTAAAATATTTTTTTATTACTTTTATATTAGATATAATTTTTTTTAAGAGTACAAGGGCACTCAATATGACTAAACGCAAAATTATTCCAATGCGGACAATTGCACAAGTGCCTATGGATTCATTCTTTTTAAAAAATTTATCATAGTATCTCCACATTCCTTGGGCTTTATAAACAAGTATTCTTAATGGTATTTGTCTGGTACTAAAGCTTTTTATGTGTGCCACCTTGGTTGCAGGTGTAAAAATGATATCCCATTTACTTTGAATAAACCTATAAAACCAATCATAGTCTTCACAGTAAAGAAAATAATTGTCATCCAGAAGGCCTACAACGGAAAGAGCCTCCTTTCTGACAAACATACAAGATCCTGAGATCAATTCAACTTGGATAGGGTGTTCTGGAATTTTCTCATCTGATAATAGATAACCCTTAAATTTGGGATTGTTTGGGAATAGCTTATAAAGTCTTAGCATTTGATTTAAAACGCGGGCAGGGGTTGGAGTCAGACCTCTACATCCCACTTGTTCAGAGCCATTCATGTTAGTAACTAAACAACCGACTAATCCTGCAGAAGGATATTGGTTCATTGTATCAAGTAAATGCTGAATCGTATCTTTCTCTATAAAGCAATCTGGATTCAGATAAAGAATAAATGGGGTTTTAATTTTGTCGAATACAGCGTTATTTGCAGCTGAAAATCCAGAGTTTTTATGATTTTTATGAATAAGTAAATGCGTACACTTTGAATAACGTTGTTCTACCAGTTCAAGACTGCAATCAGTAGACGCATTATCCGAGATGATTATTTGAGGCTGTATTGTCCCTGCTAAAATCTGCTCGATACAACGAACAAGCATCTCACCTGCATTATAGTTTACTATCACAACTGTAACTGAGCTTTCTACCATGGCAGACCTTTTTTTAATATTTTTAATAATCCAATTGAGTTTAGTACTCTGTTTTTTTGTATGAATTTTCTTTGTTGTAATATTCTTGGCAGGCCTTTTAACGCATCTTTTTTAGATTTTAAAATAGTTGCCGTCTGGCCTCTTCTCACAAAGAGGATAAGAGTCATTATATTTAAAGTAATATGTAGGGGCAGGGTTATGATCATGAGTAAGAGTGGCATATTTTTAAAATAAGTCCACACCAAATTTCTATGGCCGTGGTACGTATAGAAATCACTGTGCCTTTTCGTAGTTGCAGATCCCATATGGTTAACTACAGCTTTTGGGGCATAACAACCTTTGTAGCCTGATAACCAGAGTCGGAAGGCTAAATCTATGTCTTCATAATAGCAGAAATAGTGATCATCAAATCCTTGAACAGCATTGAATGCATCACGTTTATACAATGCTGCAGCAGCACAGGGTGAAAAGAGTTCTTTAATCTCTTGAGGTGCATTACTCAATGGTTTTCTGTGGTTCATTCGCCAAGCTTTACCGCTAATATGATAAATGTCTCCTGTTCCATCCAATAAGTGAGGTTCTTGATCGCATATTAATTGAGAGCCCCAAAAGCTGTATTCCGGGTATTGTTCGATGGCTCTTACCATTTCGAATAGCCAATCTTGATGAGGATATGCATCAGGATTCAATAAGGCAATCCAATTGACTTCACTCTGTAGGGATTCAACTGCTTTATTGTTTCCCGAAGCGAAGCCTAAATTATCTGTTGATTTAATTATTTTTAAGGGCAGGTTTGAGCTTTTAATATCATCTGGAAGAGGTTCAGTGCTGGAATTGTCAAAAATAATTACTTCGTAGGGTTTATAGGTCTGTTTTTCTAATGCCTTAATGGCCTTAAGAAGATAAACTGAAGAGTTATAATTAATGATAATAACACCAATGTTGATCTCAGTTGCTTGAAATTGCATCGTTTTGAGTCCAAAAACAGCTGTTTGTAATTATGATAATTTTGAGTCCTTAATGTAATTTACTCAATGCAGTAAGCAATAATCAGTTATGGGCAAACTAAAATAATGATTTAGTTAAAATTAATTAAGCACGAGGAATGTTCCGAGTATTTTATATGAGGCTTAAATTTAAATCCATTGAAGAAGAGTATTATATACAAATACTATGATATTTTCGGTATCTGGTTCACTCTGAGGTATGATTTAGTCCAGCCAGGCAAATTTTAATTTTTTATTTTTTGTTAAAACCTTCTGGAAATTCATTGTAATTAAAGTAAAATCCACTGGAAATTTATTGTTATTTGCTTGATTTAAAAGATTATAATAGGAGAGCCAGTATTTCATTAATTGAAAAAGTTGGCTTTAGATTGGTTAGGATTTATACGGTTTTTTTTTCCAATACTTAATACTCCGTTAATAATCAGAGTGTACAATATAATCCGAGTAAGAAAAGTTGTTTAATTTTTAGTCAGCATGTGGCTGCCAAGAACACCATGGAAGCGTTCTATGGAGAAGTAGGTGGCTGCCTCATTAGGGAGATTTAGTCATGTTAATTTTGACTCGGCGTATAGGTGAAACATTAATCATTGGTGATGATGTAAACATTACCGTGTTGGGTGTAAAAGGTAACCAGGTCCGTTTGGGTATTAATGCACCAAAAGATGTTTCAGTTCATCGTGAAGAAATTTATTTACGCATACAACAAGAAAAAGAATCTGATGATTCTGAACAAGAAGTATAAATCGATTTCCTCGCAGTTCATCCAGTTCCGAGCAATTAAAACGGCTCGGGACGAACCTTCAGTCTACTTCTAACTCCCCTTCAATAATCTCAAAATATTCAAACAATTTAATAAAATAACAGTATAAAAATAACTTTTATTTAATATAACTTCCCAGGCTCTGTGAACAAATTTTTAATACAGTGCAAATAAGCCGTCGTTGCGAACGAAGTGAAGCAATCCATTACTGTAAGTTAGCGTAGAATTGGTCTGGATTGCCTTGCTAACACTCGCAATGACGTTTTTTTGTGCACTAATTAAATTTTGTTCATGGAACCTAATAGCCTCTGTTAAAAAGTGTTATTGGTGGAATCAGTTCAGAGCAAAATTTGGCACTAGGTGCTTGGCCCACTAAGTGTAGCTCTAGTTAAAAATACTGTAGGCGTTGGCTCAGCTCTGCTTTTATTTGTAATGGGGCAGGTTTGGAAAAAATATTGCATGTAGGGTTTCTCTTGGGCTGGTTTTTTTACTTCTTTTAACAGATCGGGGATGAGCTTATCCAGATCGGAAATTGCGTTATAAATCGCTTTTACTCTATCGGGGTTCTGACATTTTTTTATAGCTAACAGAAGGGGATTGTATTCTTTATTACTAATGATGATTTTTTTGCATAATATGTCCGCCTGGGTGGATGGGGGCAGTAAAGAGATGATCGGCAAAAGAAGAGGTATTGCTTCTTGACAATGTATTGCTGCCAAATGCATCACGTTATATCCACTTTTATTTGTGCTAGCAAATAATCGGGCAAAAAGAGCAAGTTGCTCTGTCTCTGGCAGGGAAAGTAATTCTTTTAGCAGGATTTCTAGTGTATTCGGACTGCGCTGAATGGCTATCATGAAAATATTTTGACCTTGATTGTTTTCCTGAACTAACCAGGGCACGAGACTGGATGGCTGAGTGCTTTGGGCTAGTGATAACAATGGCACAATTGCTTCCAGATGATTATTCTCGACCGCGAGCATCAAGGCATTCATCTCAGTTTTGGTATTTTGTAACAATATAGAGCGTAATTCTCCTTGCATCGAAACAGGAATTAATTGCAGAAGTTTGAGCACCCAAGGAAAAGCAGGGTTCGGTGACTGTTGGTGTGATAAGGATTCGGTCAGTGCGTTTAAACCTGAAAAATTGGTTCGTTTCAGCAGTTTTAAAAGCGTATCGGTGTCGAGGATGGTGTGCTCTGCATCCAGATAAATGACTTTGAAGATAAAATTAAATAACGCTGTTAACTGTTCGGGTTTAATTTCATTTAATGCCAATAGTAATGCAGTGTCACCCCAATGCTCAGGTATATCATTTTGGGAAATAGATTGCACCCATCCAACATTGGAATGCAGCAATACTGACACTTGTTTTTCACGCGGCATTTGGTCAACATAGGCCAGATACCATTCAAGGGATTTTATATCCCAGCTGACAGCTCGCATGAGCATGTTGATTTCTGTGACATCAACCTGATCTAAAATTTTAGTTATTATTTCTGGAGGTAATGAATCAATTTCTGCCCTAATTCTGGCCATGTGTATACTGTCAACTGCCCCAGCCTCTATCAATACATTTCTGGGTGACATTTTAGGAACATGAGAAAATATTGTCGCTTTTACTTGAGTGGGTAGATCTGCTTGTGCATCCAGTACCATTCTGACCAAGTCAGGGTCATATTTATAAATAATCACCTTTTCCAATAAGGTGTACCCAGTATGATGACTGATCTGCCTTACCAGGAACGGTTCTTTATATTCAGGGGGAAGATCTTTGATTAAGTTCATAATGTCAGAAAAAGATTTACAATCATTAACTATTAATTGAAATAAATTTGAATTATTTTTTTTAGCTTGGTGCAATAATACTCGAGTCCAGACCAGTGGTGACAAAAACGGTTGTAGTGCCATAAAACGCACCACGGCATGATCGACATTAATATCGTGGGGAGGAGTTTGTGTTGATAATGTTTTTAAATCGAAATTATAAACTCTCTCAATGTACGAGCCCATGACTGCGCAATGAACCAGCAGAATTTGTTCCTCTAAATCCAGGCGGCTCATGGTGTGTAATAATTCTTCGATAGAGTCGGGAGCATGTTGAAGCGCATAGCCTAAAACACTTTGAATACTAAATGTATTTGTCCAACGAGCTCTGGAAGTGACTTTGTTATTCCAAAAGAGGAGTGATAAATCAGAGCCCAGAAACTCACACAGACGCAATAGAGATGGAGGAATCTGCTTAAGTTGAACTATTGTGTGAATTAATAAATTATCATCAGTTAGAGCAGGTATCTTTCTTAGGCTTAATGTGTTGCTGTTTGTTAGCAGACGATAGAGCAGGATTTGATGAGCAGTTTGAACCTGAGAATTGTCTATTGATTGTGTTACCTCAAGCAGATTGCACATAAATGCCAGTAATTTTTCAAAATGAGTAATCAGTTGTTCTTTCTTTGAAAGGGGGAACTCAGATTCTTGAGCAGTTGCTATTGCAATTAGTAACGATTTTCTAAAATAGTATAAACCACCTGCATTAAATAGCTGGATTTGATCAATAGGATGCAAGGTATTGATTCTGTCGAGCAGTTCATCTGTGTAATGAGGTTCTGTATATAATTCGAGCACATCGAAGCCAGATTTTCTGGCATCAAACAGCATCTTTTTGTGCATCTCTTTAATTTGTTCAATTAGATCAGGCAGTAGATCGTCGAAATGAAAAATAATTGGAACTTCGTCTGTGATTAAAAGATCTAAATCACGAACCAAATCGGAGAATTTTGAATAACTATGGCTTCTAATTTTTTCAATGATTTGTGTTACTGCATCGTAGCGAGGATTACGTAATAAAACTGAGTTCATCAGGCTTCGATATTCATCAAGCATGGCTGCCGTCTGAATGTAAAGATCCATGGATAATACAGGATAGAAATTGGGCATGTTACGAAGTCCTTTTGATGTGTTGCACGGATTCTTACTTAAAATGAAAAAATGTCAATATAATATCTGGCGTTAAATGGAATCAGTTGACCTTTCATCTATTTACCCTTGCTGCCCGCGCTATATGCGCGGGAGTTATAGGGTTCTTACTAAAATGAACCCTCTTTTATTGAGACCATTTCCAGATTCCGCGTATAAAGCGCGTAACGTAGGTGCAGATGGAGCAATGGTCAACAGTCCCTGGTATTTTTCAATGATGTATCACCTGATGAGAGAACGTGTTGAACTCCTTGAGAGTCGCGCAAAATTAATTGACCCATTGAGTCGATCCCGCAAGCGATGCCTGAAAAAGAATTGAGGGATTGCGTTACGTTGATGTGTTTTCCTGCGAGATAGTCATATTGATTCCATTCATCCATAAAACTATTGAGGTCACTGGTTAAAAATTGATTTATCTTACTGTGTAAATGGTATATTAGGCTGGCAATTAGTTCATTGCGGTTGAAGTGTTGATTGGCCATTGTGTACAAAGAACCCCAGGGTTTATCTGGAAGGGGATGTTTTTGGGTATCGGTATTCACATTCAGACCAATACCAATAATGACCTGGGCATTTCCATTTGATTCAGCAATAATTTCAATTAAAACCCCGCAAATTTTTTTATCACCCCAGAGTATGTCATTTGGCCATTTGATTTTAATTTCTTGGGTTGGTACAAATTCTTTTAATGAATGGAGTATTGCTAAACTGCTTACCAGACTTAATCCGGAAAGGCGGCTGAGATCACAACTCAGGTTCCAGCGACTGGAACAATAAATATTTTCACCAAAAGGTGAATGCCAGGATCTGCCAAAACGTCCTCTCCCTTGGGTTTGTATTTCAGCACAGCAAATATCCAGAACGGAACTCGTTGGTAGTTCTTTTAGAAAACGATTCGTGGAATCAATTGATGTAAATAAATGCAGTTTGAAAGGTTGTGTAAACATTCGTTGGTTCAGATGACCTGAAATTTCTAATTCTTCTAATAATTGGATTGGCGTAGTTAATTGGTATCCTTGGTGGGGTATCCGGGTAATTGGAATTCTCAATTCAATCAGCTGATTGATGTGCTTCCAGATAGCAGAGCGAGTTATGCCCAGAGCGCAACCCAACTCATTGCCACTATGACAGAATCCATCGCCAAGTATTTGAAGCAGAGTGCGCTGCGTAGGATTAAACTGGATCATGGGCTTAAAATTGCAAACTGACGTTTTGATGAAGCTGGATCAAACCATGGCGGATTTCCCTGATCGTCGGATGATGGCATAGAGCGCCACTGCAGGCCACTTGAGGCATAAAGGTGCGTAAATGCCAGGTCAGGTTATGCAGGGGGTCATCCACCAGTTGCTTTGTTGGCATGGTCGTGGGGACGTGAAATTCTTTTGTTGGGTAAGAAAGCCCAAGACCGCTGGCCTTTATAAAGGCTTCTTTTTGTGCCCACACATGAAAAAACAATGCGGGTTTCATGGAGTCTGGAGTCTTCCTAAACTCCATATATTCCTGTTCTGAAAATAAATTTTTAGCAATGCCCTCATAGGGGCGTGCTGAATATTTTTCAATATCTACGCCCATAGCATAACCTTTGCCAACAGCAAGCAAGGCCAGATCACCTGTGTGACTGATATTGAATTGAAGTTTTTGGGAATTAACAACGGCTGGCTTCCCATGTGGGCCATAAGTAAATTCGAGCCGCTCCGGAGCTGTATTGAGATAACGGGAAAGAATGATTCTTAAGGTGGCTCGGGCTGTTGAAAAGCGTCTTTTGTGCCGGCTAAAGTAAAAACGGTCGGCTCTGGCTCGCTCATCTGCATTCAATAATTGATCGGCGACATGCAGCTCGTGCTCCAGGGAGAACTGCCAAAGGTCGATACGCGACTCATTTAAGATGCAATTTTGCGTATTTAATGGGGTAAATCCTGTAATTATCATATCACGTGTTTTGAATCTGGCGTCAATTAGCGGTTAAGAGTATCATATACCATGATATTTAATTCAACAAAGAGTAATCAATGAGCCGACAATTTTTGGATTTTGAGCAACCAATTGAAGAGTTGAATCAAAAAATTGAAGCACTCCGCATGGTTGGTAGTGATAATGAAGTTAATTTAAGTGAAGAAATTGCCCGTCTTGAAGCGAAATGCTCTGAGTTAACGGCAAATGTTTTTTCCAATCTGGAGCCTTGGCAAGTCGCACAAATGGCGCGACATCCGTTAAGACCTCAGACTACAGATTATATTGAGCATATATTTACGGATTTTCAGGAATTGCACGGTGACCGCAGCTATTCTTCTGCTCCTGCCATTATCGGCGGAGTAGCTCGATTGAATGATGAACCTGTAATGGTATTGGGTCATCAAAAAGGCAAGCGAACCAAAGAAAAGGTTTATCGAAATTTTGGTATGGCTCGGCCTGAGGAATACAGAAAAGCTTTGCGTCTGATGAATATGGCTGAAAAATTTAAAATGCCAATCTTTACTTTCATTGATACAGCTGGAGCATATCCGGGAATAGGTGCTGAGGAACGAAATCAGTCTGAGGCAATCGCGCGTAATCTGTTCGCCATGGCCCGTCTGAAAACACCAATTATTTGTACTGTAACAGGCGAAGCTGGATCCGGTGGTGCTTTGGCTATAGGTGTGGGTGATAGGGTATTAATGCTTCAATTTGGGATTTATTCTGTAATTTCTCCAGAGGGGTGTGCGTCCATTTTATGGAAAGACGCAGCCAAGGCAAGTGAGGCTGCTCGAGCTATGGGGATTACTGCGGAACGAATATATGAAAATAAATTGGTTGATATGGTGATACCTGAACCCTTAGGCGGCGCACATCGTAATGTTGAAGACATGACCCAAAGATTAAAAAAGATACTCATCAGCGAACTCCAGAAATTGAAGGGTATTCCCTTGGAACAACTGATTGAAATGAGGTATCAAAAGTTTATGGCTATGGGGGCTTGTGACTAAAGCTTTATTCAACTCCAGGTGGGTTTCCCATCTGGAGCAGTATAAGAAATTAATTGTAGGGTTTAGTGGTGGACTGGACTCTACAGTGTTATTGCATGCGCTTTATTCTCAATCTTCATTACGCAATAAATTACTGGCCGTCCATATTAACCATGGCATAAGTCCAAATGCCTTATTCTGGCAAAGCCACTGCGAGGCCTTTTGTGCTCATTCCGGTATTTCATTTAAATCTGAATCAGTTGAATTCGATCGCTCTGCCAATATTGAAGAGGGAGCAAGAAATGCCCGCTATGCAGTATTTAATTCCCTGTTAACCAATCAGGATTGTTTGCTTCTGGGACACCACATGGATGATCAGGCCGAGACAGTCCTTTTACAGTTGTTTCGAGGGGCAGGAGTAGACGGACTGGCCGCGATGATGGAATCAGGACGTTTCGGTTCCGGGAGATTGGCTAGGCCATTATTAAGCTGTACTCGTCAACAACTGGAGCATTATGCCGCTCAGCATGAGTTAACCTGGATAGAAGATGAAAGCAATCAGGACGTACATTTTTCTCGTAATTACATTAGACAAGAGATAATGCCCTCTTTAATTGCCAAATGGCCGGGTGTAGTGGGTAATATTGCCAGAGCAGCCAATCATTGCCAACAGGCACGAACTAATCTGGATGAGCTCGCGTTCATGGATAGTCCCCAATTATTATCCCAATCATCCGTTTTGTGTGTTGAGTCATTAAAATCTTTAAGCATTGAACGCATTTCTAATGTGTTACGTGTTTGGCTGAAACAAAATCAAGTGCAATTGCCTTCTGCTGCTACTTTTCAGCGGTTAATCCATGAAGCAGTGTTTGCAAGTGCAGATTCTATGCCATTGATTCGCTGGGATGAAGTACAGATCCGTCGTTATAATGACTCTCTTTATATTGTGCCAGTCAATGAAATCAAATTACCTCAACGCATTGAGTGGAGTCAATTTCCTCAACCTGTACGGTTGGGGGAAACAGGCTCATTTCTGGTTGCTCAAAAAACAGAGGAAGGTATACGAGTTTCCAAAGGTGAAAAAATCCATATTCAATTCAGAACAGGCGGGGAGCTGTTCGTTTGGCATGATCAGACGAAACGATTGAAAAAATTATTCCAGGATTGGGGTATTCCCCCCTGGTTAAGACAGAATATTCCATTGCTTTATATAAATGATCAACTCGCAGCAGTTATAGGCTATGCGATAAGTGATTTATTTTTTACAAACAATCCAGAAGAGGCCTGGTCGATATCGATGAATCGATAATTTAATATGCGGTGCACTTATGTTGTTTTGCCTGTAACAACCACTGATATGCAAGACCAACACTGTTGAACAAAATAGAATCAATGGCCTTGGGGCTGTCAAAAATTTCGTTTATTACACATTCAGCAACATACCTTGTTCGGGTTTAATTAATTTCACACCCAGGTCATTTTCCTGTGATAATTCATTCATGATCTGATGTGCCGTATCTTCCTTGGAACGAGCAATGTCACTCGATTTGGGTTTGATGTGAGTCACTACGATTGCCAATCCACGTAATGAACTTCTAAAGTCTAAAGGATCAACCATTGATGCTAATTGGCGCAGTTCTGACATAAACAAGCTTGGTTTTAAATGGCCAAATAATTTGTCATTGGGTTGCGAGTTTAAAAAAGAACATTCGAGCATGATGGCATGAAGCTGTTTTTTTCTAACGAGTGGCGCAATTTCTTTCCAGATATTCTTCATATTGGACGATTGTTCAATGCCATCAGGGCCAGTATCACCAAGATATAAGATGTATTCGTTTTTATATCGAATTAAGAAAGCACTGGATGCCATTCCACTATGGCTTAAAGGGAACGTTTTTACCCGTAGATCAGTATTGGGAATCGAAATCCATTCAAGTAAGGGTATTGATTGATATTGTTGATAATTTAAATGTGGAATCGCTCCTTTATCTCCAAAATTACCCCAAACAGACCAATTAAAAATATGATTTTGCAATGCTTGTATCGTTTCATCACGCGCCATAATGGTTTGTTGCTCCCTTAATTCGGGTTGCGCTATAACAAGACCGATTAGATGATCAAGATGTGCATGAGAAATGAGGTAAGCTGGAATATATTTTTGCAGCAAATTCTCAACACTTTTGTTGTGTATGGATTGTTTTTCTATTGCAACTTTAAGCCCATTGACCAAAGTACCCCCATCAAGGGCTGTATAGTGTTCGCTCTCGATGCTCTTTAATAAATAGGCTGATAAATTTCCATCGGTTAATCCACCATAGACTCCAAGAGGGATAATTTCAAAGACGGGTGCAGAAGATGCTGAAATGGTCATTGTAAAAATAACAAGGGCTATAATAAACTGACACATGATTTTATCCTTAACATGAGTTGAGCATTTTTGCGCAATAATACACTATTCTGTTGAGCTGTAATCACCGTATTTAAAGGTAATCAAATCGTAAGTACTAATGCTTAAAGTCAGTTGATAACCGTCACATGGTTTAGCCGAACAGGGAGGTGACGGAGATCTGCATTTCAGATTGCTTTTACCCGTGCTTCAACTTTATTTATGCACTTAAATTTATTTCCATCCTTCATAATTAACTAAAAGTTAATACATGTTAATCCGTAACTATATTTATTAAGTTATATTTAATTATTAAACTCTTTATTAAGGGGCATTACTATGCTTTTTCTGGAGAGATAAAATGGTTTATTTTCATATGGTCTGGTTATTAAGTTATATTTCAATCGCTTCCTTTTCTGCGACAATAATTACACCAGCGTTGCCTGACATTCAGCAACAATTTGGCTTACAGCAAGGGCAGGTGGAATGGATGGTATCCGCTTTTTTGGTGGGCTATGTCATCGGTCAATTAATTTATGGCCCTTTGGCTAATCGCTTTGGACGCATTAGCGCATTACGCTCCGGGCTGGTGATTAATATTATAGGTATTATTACCTGCCTTCTCGGTTTAAATCATCATTCATTCTTATTATTGCTTATCGGTCGCTGGATAAGCGCATTGGGGGCGGCCAGCGGATTGGCTTGTACTTTTATGCTCATTAATGAATGGCTTCCTGCTGAGCAAAGAAAAACAGCAATGGCCTATACGATATTATCTTTTACTTTAGGCATCGGTTTAGCCGTGATTCTAGGCGGGATTATTACTGAATACAGTTATTGGAAATATTGTTTTTATCTGCTGCTCGGTCATGGAATAATCATGTTTTATGGGACCAGAGTGTTCAGTGAAACTTTGAAAACTCCACAACAATTAAACTGGAAATTGATCCTGAATGGTTACCTGGAAGCGTTATCATCAACTACATTAGTCATCTACTCTATAGCCGTGGGTCTTTGTTCTGCAATCGGATATTGCTTTTCTGCCCTGGGTCCGCAAATTGCTAATGATTTATTTCATTTGACTCCTGCTGAGTATGGTTACTGGAACCTGTTTAATATGGCTGGAATGCTTGCTGGCGGATTGCTTGCTCGCTCCTTGTTGCATCGGTCTCCTGCTGGAACAGTAGTTTTGTTTGGAATGACAGGCACTGCTTTGGGATTGGCTCAGCTATTGTTGATCCCATATGTCCAAAATCCCTCAGTTGTCTGGTTTTTTACCAGCACGTTAACAATGTATTTATTCAGTGGGTTATTATTTGCCGGTGGTTCCCTGATCGCATCAAACTCGGTTATTGATAAAGCCAGTGGAGCGGCAATGATGAGTTTTCTGAATATGGTGACAGCGACGCTTTCAGTAATATGCTCAGGATGGATCAGTAATAATCCATTGATTGGTTTTATCTCTGTATTGGGTGGATTATGGATGATAGTGTTTTTTTTATTATTCGTTCGAAGTGTTTGGAATAAGTGGCTTGTGTCCTGCCAATGACGTTAAGGATTATTGTTCATTAATTCGAATGATTTGAAAAAGAGCGTATGAGAAGCGACAACACAGACGGTTAAGTTCCTCTGTGTTGTCGCATCATGTTGATGATATTTTCAATGAGTGGAGATTTAACACTCAGGCAGATTAACCGCTAATCCCCCCATGGATGTTTCTTTATAGATGCTTTGCATGTCCATGCCAGTTTGTTTCATGGTTTTAATCACTTTATCCAATGAAATCTGATGCTGACCGTCACCGATCAGGGCCATTCGTGTTGCATTTACGGCCTTAACTGAACCCATGGCATTACGTTCAATGCAAGGTATTTGAACCAGACCAAGCACGGGATCACAGGTCATACCCAAATGATGTTCCATAGCAATTTCCGCTGCGTTTTCAACTTGGGCAACTGTACCACCTAACACAGCAGTCAAGCCAGCAGCTGCCATTGAGGACGCCACACCGACTTCGCCTTGGCATCCTACCTCTGCTCCAGAAATTGAAGCGCCTTTTTTATAAAGTATGCCTATGGCTGCTGCGGTGAGGAAATATACGTACACATCTTCATTACTCATTTTATCATGAGCCTGCTGACAATATTTCAAGACAGCTGGAATAATACCTGCTGCGCCATTGGTTGGCGCAGTGACTATGCGTCCCCCAGCGGCATTTTCTTCATTAACGGCCATCGCATAGAGATTTAGGTGATTCATTATATCGGATTGTTCGAAAACGCTTTTGACCCCTTTTTGATCCATGAGTTTTTTATAGAGATCTGGCGCTCGTCTTTTTAAATTAAGACCTCCAGGCAAGATGCCATCATGATTACAGCCACTGGTAATGCAATCATCCATTACTTTGGCAATAGCTAAAATTCCCTGTTGGATTTCTTCTGTACTGCGCCAGGTTTTTTCATTAGCCATCATTAATTCAGCTATGGTCAGATTATTGGACTGACATAAATTTAATAGCTGTTCCGCTGTAGAAAATGGATAGGGTGGTGGGTCGGTATCTTCGCTGGGTTGGTCAAATTCTTCTTCGGTAGTGATAAAGCCGCCGCCAATAGAGTAATAAACCTGACTGAACAATTCAGTTCCCTGATCATCAAAAACTGAAA
The DNA here is from genome assembly GCF_000423305.1 of Legionella moravica DSM 19234. Taxonomy (GTDB): domain Bacteria; phylum Pseudomonadota; class Gammaproteobacteria; order Legionellales; family Legionellaceae; genus Legionella; species Legionella moravica. The sequence continues at coordinate 71,886 of NZ_KE384002.1, forward strand.
ATCTCATTCCGTTGGTGTGTTTGGGCAGTAATTCTTTTTGTAAAAATAATAAGTCAGTTGCTTCGTTAAATGGGATATTTTTCTTTCCTGCCAGATTAAGAGTATGGGAGCTTAGTATTTCATGCATGCGAGGTATCATGGACTCGGGTTTAACCGATTCCGGTGCTTTATTTTCCAGTCCGTTCAGAATGGCTTTATCAGTGCCATGACCTTTGCCAGTTAGAGCCAATGATCCATATAATTCAACTTTGACTCTTTGCGTTTTATCAAAAAGGTCGCGTTCTTCTAGTAACAACAAAAAAGCATTGGCAGCAGACATGGGGCCAACCGTATGTGAACTTGAAGGGCCAATTCCAATCGAAAACAAATCGAATACGCTAATGTTCATATCGTTTCTATCTCTTGCTCTAATTAGTGCCAAGTTTAGAAGGATATTATCTGTTTGTCTATTTGTAATTAATTCATTGTTTATGACTGGTATTTTTATGGGAATTTAGGCAGAATGGATGAGCTATTTTACAATGTTCTATATCTTTCTAATTCAATTAGGGAAGATATGTACTTAAGAAAGACTAAAAGGGGATTGTTTATGAAGATGAAATTGGTCACTGCGGCCGTCTTGGGGCTGGCAATGTCTAGTGCAATGGCAACCGATGCCACATCCTTACCTACAGACAAAGATAAATTGTCTTACAGTATTGGTGCTGATTTAGGAAAGAATTTCAAAAATCAAGGTATTGATGTAAACCCAGAGGCATTAGCTAAAGGTATGCAAGACGGTATGAGTGGAGCTCAATTGATCTTGACCGAACAGCAAATGAAAGATGTTCTTAATAAATTCCAAAAAGATTTAATGGCAAAGCGTACATCTGAATTTAATAAGAAAGCAGAAGAAAACAAATCAAAAGGCGAAGCGTTTTTAACTGAAAATAAAAGCAAAACTGGTGTTGTAGTATTGCCAAGTGGTTTGCAATATAAAATCATAGACGCTGGCACAGGCGCTAAACCCGGTAAAACAGATACTGTAACAGTAGAATATACCGGCCGATTGATTGACGGCACTGTTTTTGACAGTACTGAAAAAACAGGCAAACCAGCAACATTCCAGGTTTCACAAGTAATTCCTGGTTGGACTGAAGCTCTGCAATTAATGCCTGCCGGATCGACCTGGGAAATTTATGTTCCTGCATCGCTGGCTTATGGACCACGTAGTGTTGGTGGACCAATTGGACCAAATGAAACTTTGATCTTTAAAATTCATTTGATTTCAGTTAAAAAATCCGCATCCTAATCAATAGTTAATTCACCCTGAATTCATTTATTCAGGGTGAACTCTGTTCCTCATTTACTTCGCTTCGAGATATCTTAATAATGAACAAACGTCTTTTTATCGTTTTCATTTTAGGTTTTTCTTCAGGTCTTCCCTTGTCTTTAATCAGCAGTACCTTACAAGCCTGGTATGCTTACAGTGGGATGTCGGTATTGGTAACCGGTTCTTTAAGCCTGGTAAGTCTTCCTTATGCCTATCGAATTTTCTGGGGACCTATTTTAGATCGTTATTCTTTATTTAATCTGGGAAAAAGGCGCAGTTGGATTCTGACCATGCAGTTTTTATTGCTGGTTGGATTTAATCTTATGGCTTGGCTTACTCCTGAGCAGCATCCTAAATTTTTAGCGTTTCTTGCTTTGGTTTTAGCCTGTTTTTCTGCGACGCAGGATGTCGCGATTGATGCGCACCGAGCTGAGTACCTGCCTGAATCAGAACACGCATTGGGTGCGTCTCTGGCTGTATTTGGATATCGTCTGGCCTTATTACTATCTGGGGGGCTGGCTTTAATCATGGCCGGGCACTTTGGCTGGGCATTCACTTATCGATTTATGGGTTTTGTAATGATAATCGGTATGGCAGCGACCCTATTCAGTAAGGAACCTTCAGTTGAAATTCAGGAAAAATCCAATTTTGCTTTTTCTTTCGTCGCTCCGGTTAAGGAGCTTTTTGGTCGACCTAAAATTATATACCTTTTGATGTTTGTTTTTTGCTATAAATTAGGTGAAGCGTTTACCACTACAACCAGCGGAATTGTAATGCCATTTTTAATTCAGGGATTGGGTTTTTCTCTGGATACTATCGGTTATATTAATAAAATACTGGGAATAAGTTCTATTCTGCTTGGAGGATTAACAGCCGGGTTCATATTACTGCATTGTTCTCTGTATCGCTCTTTGTTATTTTTTGGACTACTGCAAGCAGTCACTAATGTGTTTTTTGTGGCGCTGGCCATGATTGGGAAAAATACAATTTTATTAGCTGTAGCGGTGGTTTCAGATAATTTCGCAGCAGGCATGGGCTCCACTGCCTTGGTTGCTTTATTCATGCGATTAGTGAATAAGCAGTTCACCGGAACGCAATTTTCAATTCTGGTTGCTTTGTCGACTTTACCAAGGATTGTATCAGGTCCTGTAGCTGCAAGTATTCAGTTGAATATTGGTTGGGTTGGCCTATATCAATTATCCATACTCTTCGCTTTAGCTTTTATACCATTCCTCATATTAATCAAAGATCAGACTAATGGTAATCAGCCGCAGCAAGTCATGTTGAATGAAGATGAGGGATTAAAGGTTGTAAGGGAATAAATCATTACAAACTATAGAATCATCTTGTCTTAATGAACTCTTTCTTCCGCACAAGGAATTTGAATACAATGCCTGTTCGCGGGAAGGGGGTTGGTGAGAAGGAGTAGGATAAAGCTCGGTTAAGACACTATGCCAAGATTTTAGGAACGATATCAACAGAAATCAGAGCACCAAATATTCATGTTATCCCGAACAACTCCCTCTCCCGCGTAAGGAATTTGAATAAAATGATAATGCCCATTCGCGGGAAGAGGGTTGGGGAGAGGGAATTGGATAAAGCTGGATTAAGACAATATGCTAAAATTTTACGAAGTAAAAGTACTGATTCAGAAAACCGCTTATGGCATTATCTTAGAGCTAAGCGGCTAGGATTTAAATTTAAACGTCAGGTTCCTATAGGATTTTACATTGTAGATTTTATGTGTTTAGAAAAACGTTTAATTATTGAACTTGATGGCGGTCAACATCTTGATAATCAAGAGTACGATATGACTCGAACAGCCTGGTTGAATGAGCGTGGATACAAAGTACTTCGGTTTTGGAACAATGATGTTCTTCAACAAACAGCGACAGTTCTCGAGGCTATTTTACGTGAATTAGCAGAGTTCTCTTGATGGTTCATAATGATTTTTTTTACTGTGCGAATATTTTGGTTTGAGGAGTGAATTCTGTCAGTGAGTTCAGCTTATAGCATTTACAAGCATCAGTAATTTTCCCTCTCCCCAACCCTCTTCCCGCGAATGGGCATTATCATTTTACTCAAATTTCTTGCGCGGGAGAGGGAGTTGATTGGGGACTAGATGAATGTTTGGTGCCTAAATTAAAATTATGTTGCAAATAAAACAGTAACTTTTCAAAACATTAGGGAAAATGATTTAGATAAAACTACATACAGACAAAGCGCAAAATTTTTAGTAAAGATACCTGCATAATCAGAGCACCAAATATTCATGTTAACCCGAACAGCTCCCTCTCTCGCGTAAGAAACTAGAATAAAATGATAATGCCCATTCGCGGGAAGAGGGTTGGGGAGAGGGAGTTGGATCATAACTAACAAAAGACTGCAAAACCTTATAAGCTTGGCTTTAGGCAAGTTGAATTATTTTTAATTACAAAGAAAATTTAATAAATAATAGAAAATTTGTTTCGGGAGATTCAGAACCAATGAGAACTGTTACAAACAGTTTTATTGGTACCGAGGGTCGGACTCGAACCGACACGATGTCACCATCACCGGATTTTGAATCCGGCGCGTCTACCAATTCCGCCACCCCGGCACGCGCGGTCATTATAACAAAGATTAAGATACTAACAATGGATTTCACAAAATTATTTGTCTGGAATTCGATTTATCTTCATTTTCTCGCCATAACTGGATTTTGTATGAACTTTATGTTTAAAAAATCATTAATTTTAAACCTGTGGTCATAGCCATTTTTGAATTGAGTTTTTTATCCAGTTTGACATTTTGAACCACTTAATTAAATAATGACCTAAAATATGAGTAATAGTTGATTTGAAGTTTGTTGAATGAGGTATGCATGAATAAGTCCAGCTCTTTTGTTTTAGGAATAACTTTGTTCACCTTTAGTGTTGCAGGGTATAGTACCCATTGCCCCGATCCCAACACGACCTCTTTAAAATGGGGGGTTCCGCCATCTCCATGGGTAGAAAATCCTTTTTCTTTGAACAGACCCCAAGGTGACGAAAACACTCGTTTCGTAAAAGCAAATATTCTTGTTGCCCGATATGGTCAGGGAGTAACCTGCACTTATAGAAACTCTGTAGGTGATTACTCGATCTGGTGGCAGGTTTTGACAAAAATTCCAGCACGCTCTGATAACAGCTGGATAGATACATTAGGTGGTTATGTCTGTACAGAAGGATTAACTCAATGCCAGTTTTATGTTGCAGACACTTCTGAACGTTAATCTCTATTGATTGATTTGTAATCACTTGAGCCTGTGGCTATACTTAACTTGGATTATCGTATCGGAATCTGAATGAGGGTATACGTCGTGGATGATATAGATGAAGGAAGCCATTTAAACCATAGTGAGCAGGACAGGTCTGATGTTGTGCAACATCGAAAGGATGAACTTTCACCAAAAGATGAGGCGTTTAAAGAACTGGTTCTTCGTAAGCTCATAGATATCAGGGATAAAGAGGTGCAACCTCAATTATATGACAAGGATCGCCCTGAACGAAATCCACACATCCAAAGTGCAAACTTTATCTACGCTTTGATATTTAAGGTTAAAGATGATTTAAAAGCGCCAGGTGATGTGATGAATTTTGTTTTGAATCTGGAAGACCAGTATCCTCTGGCGGCTCCAACAATCACTGAAGTTAAGAAAATGTTGAACTTTTTACTTGTTGAATAATGGCTCAGGAGTTCATTTGTTTTAGTCAGAACAGTAAACAGGGCATATACGTTAAGTACACACCACTGTTCCATTGTGTAAAGCGAATTGTCTGGGATTAAATTCGGTCTTCTGTAATATTAATCATCATTTCCAGGGCTTTTTTGGCATTATCTATAACCCATTGCTGATCATTGACCGGAAGTCTGTTTCGGGTTCCTGTAAATTCGTTAACAACATCTCCTGCTTTAACTTCGTTGTAAGCCATGTTTTTACCCTGGCGCAGCAAATCAACTAAAGCAACCAAATGAGGGGGATCATTGCGTGACATGGTAGCACAACCGCAGCCTATGCCTTTTTCCTCATCCTTTTTAGGTGCTTCTGCCAGATTGACTACTTCGATTCCTAAACCTTTACAATATTGTTTCAGGTTGGCGACCATGTGATTTTCTGTGCCTATGGCATAACGTTTGGTGCCCGATCTGTCATTGACGACATGATCCCAAATAAATGCCGTAGAACCTGAATATTGAGCAACTCGAATGACTGCATTACGACACTCTGGATGCACAATGGTGGTATAGTCTTTTTCCTGCCAGTATTCACACATTTCTGGCTGATAATGTGTATGCACTGCACATTCGCTGGCAAATAAAATCAACTCCGCTTTATCGAATTGATCCAGAGTTTTCTTGTCTTGCTCCGCCAAAGAATAGCGTGCACCTGCAGTTCCACCAGGCCAATAAGCAAGATTATTAATTCCTAACCAATAAGCTACGTTTTCTCCCATATGTTGATCAGGGATAAACAGTATTTTTTTGTTTTGCTTTTGTGCCCATTGGAATATTTTTTTAACGTTAGAACTGGTACACACTGCTCCTCCTTGTGCTCCAGTCATCGCCTTAACTCGACCAGACGTGTTCATATAACATACTGGTATAATGTTTTCAGCGCCATAACGTTCATTTAAATCCATAAACGCGGGTTCAACCATAAAATCTTTGGCAAGCATTTCCATGGTACATCCTGATTTTGGATTGGTAATGTACACCTGCTGTGATTTGTTGGCGAGTATGCTGATGGATTCCGCCATAAAATGGACCGCCGATTCGATGATGACTGATTTTTCTGGATGGTTTGCAGCCATAAGGGCTAACTGATAGGAGTCTCCAATTTTACCGCCGAACTGTTCGATTAATCGAACAATATCCCCACCCATATAATAATGTGCAAGAAGCAGCATTTTATCGCCGAAATGATCCTGAGCTTTCTTAATATAGGGTTTCATCCATTCCAATACTGTGGTCAGTTTACGATCTGGAAGTGCCTGATATTCTTCGGCATAGGGTATGAACTCTTCCTGATACCAATCAATTGGATAATCGCTTTGGCAAATGCTCATATCATTTCGGATGTGCATCAAGGTTGCTTCTGGTTGGTAAATAGTCGAATTTTTAAACATCAAATCTACCTCAAATGTAATTGGGGACAAACATCATGTATTCATCAAGATCGAAATGGATCCCGCAATCAAGTTGCGGGAGGTCGATGTCGAAATTGCCAATAAACTCTAGCCTAAAGAATTATCTACCGGCCCAAGCTTGGCAATGCTTTCCTGAGCTTTTATGTTTTTACCTGGAAAATCTTCTCTAAAGTGGCCTCCCCGCGATTCCCGTCGTGCTAAGGCGGCTCTGACGATTAACTCTGCATTAAGTATTATATTTCTTAACTCGATGAAGTCTCGTGTAATGGAATGCTTCCAGTAATATTCTTCAATAATTTTCTTACGTTTCATTATTAATTGTAGTAGATCCTGAAGACCTGCTTCAGTACGCACTATTCCGGCATAAGAAGTCATTTCACCTCGTAAGCCTCTCCATTGGGCATTAATTTGACTGGCACGTCTGGCGTTGACTTCCCCGGGTGAACTCCAGTTTGGCACTGCATCCATTGGCTTAATTGGGGATGCTATGTCTTTTAGAGTGCATCGTGCCGCGTTTGCACCCATGACCAACGCTTCTAACAAAGAGTTACTTGCCAGCCGATTGGCGCCATGAAGTCCGGTAAACGCTACTTCACCTATAGCATACAATCGTTTCAGGTCAGTACGGCCATCAACGTCGGTTAATACTCCACCACATTGGTAATGGGCTGCAGGAACTACAGGAATCATGTCCTGGCTCATTTCTATGCCTATAGACAATAAAGTCGAGTAAATTTGGGGAAATCGTTTTTTCAGGAACGATTTGCTTTGGTGCGTAATGTCCAGATAAACGTATCCTGCCTGGCTTTGTTCTATTTCACTAAATATTGCTCGGGCAACAACATCTCTGGTGGCAAGTTCCATGTGTTCAGGAGCATACTGCTTCATAAACCGTTCGCCTGTTTCAGGATTTTTGAGTAATGCTCCTTCGCCGCGAACAGCTTCAGAGATTAAAAAGTTATTCAGGGAGTGGTGATGAAGAAGGGTGGGGTGGAATTGATAGAATTCCATATTGCCTACGCGAGCTCCTGCTCTGTATGCCATGGCCACACCATCTCCCGTTGCAACCATAGGATTGGTTGTATAACGGTATGTTTTTCCTGCGCCGCCAGTCGCCAAAATCACGCAATTGGCCAAAAAGGTATGGATGCGATTGTGTTGGCAATCCAGAATGTAAGCGCCTAAAACCTCTCCTTGATTATCGGTTCGGTGTGGAAGGTACTGAGTGATCAAGTTGACTGCTACGTGATGCTCGAAAAAGTCAATTTGTTTGTGTTGTCGCGCTAAATGGTTCAACGTTTGAGTTATTGTTAAACCGGTTTGATCACCGCAGTTGAATATGCGTCTGTGCGAATGTCCGCCTTCTTTCGCCAGATGAAATTCTCCATTTGTGTTCTGTTTGAATTTAACGGCATACTGTCCCAGTTGTTTTATTATGTCCGGTCCCTGACGAATAATAAATTCTACAGCGGGTTGATAACATAACCCATCACCGGCTAGCAGAGTATCGGAAACATGGGATTCGAGTGAATCCTCAGGGGAAAAGGCAGCAGCAATTCCACCTTGTGCATAACGGCTATTGCATTCAATTGATTCTGCCTTGCTGATTAATGCGATTTTTAATTGGGGCTGGATTTCCAATAATTGCAGGCAATAATGTAATCCAGCTAATCCGGTACCTATAACAAGAACATCGTATGTAAAGGCTTGCCCCTGTTGTGATAAGGTATCGTTCATGAAAAGGCCTTAACTAACTGTATCGCCAGACCTGTATAGGATTCTGGAGTCAGACAAGAGAGTTGTGCTTTTGCCTCCTGGGGAATGGACAGATTATTAATAAAATGTTTCAGGCTCTCTGCATCAATACCTTGACCACGTGTCAGTGCTTTTAATTGTTCATAAGCATCCGGCACGTTATAACGTCGCATTACCGTTTGAACTGCCTCAGCCAAAACTTCCCAATTCGAATTTAAATCTTCATCGAGGGCTGTTTTATTAATTTGTAATTTATCGTTACCTTTGGTGATGGAGTAATAGGCGATTAAACTGTAAGAAAAAGCCACGCCTAAATTACGTAACACAGTAGAATCAGATAAATCCCTCTGTAAACGTGATTGGGTCAGTTTATTGGAAAAATGGATGAACAGGGCGTTGGCCAGTCCCAAATTTCCCTCGGCATTTTCAAAATCAATAGGGTTCACTTTATGAGGCATTGTTGAAGAGCCTACTTCAGCGGCAATCGTCTTTTGTTTGAAATAACCCAGAGAAATATAACTCCAGATGTCTTGGGTGTAATCCAGGAGAATATTGTTGATTCGTACCATGATTTGCGATACTTCAGCGATACCATCATGGGGTTCAATCTGGGTCGTGTAGGGATTGAACGATAATCCGAATGAGGTAACGAAATTAGCGCAATGCTTACGCCAGTCAACCTCTGGATAGGCAATGAGGTGAGCATTGTAGTTGCCCACTGCACCATTGAACTTTCCAGGGATCAGCACTTCAGCCAATTGTTGCTGAGGTCTTTTAAGTCGGGCAACGAAATTAACCAGTTCCTTACCCATAGTTGTGGGCGTTGCAGGTTGACCGTGTGTTCTGGACAACATCGCTGCATCACAATGCTGTTTGCCAAGCAAGGTGATGCTGCCCATAATTTCAGCCAGAGTAGGTTGTATAACCTGAGCAATGGCTTGTTTTACCATAAGTGCATAAGCCAGGTTATTAATGTCTTCAGAAGTGCAGGCAAAATGAATGAATCCAACGATGGATTTGAGTTGTTCATGATTCTGAAACTTATCTTTTAAATAGTACTCAATGGCTTTTACATCATGATTTGTTTGCTTTTCTAATTCTTTAATCTTTCCTGCTTCAGCTTCATCAAAATGTTCAATAAGTGCAGCAAGAAATGCTTTTGAGTTCGCGTTTAATGGAGGTACTTCAGTAATTGTCTCATTTGCTGCCAAAGATTCAAGCCAGCGAATTTCAACCATCAAACGAAAATAAGTTAACGCAAATTCACTAAAATAAGGACTTAAGGACCTTGTTTTATTGATATAACGACCATCTATGGGGGAGATTGCGTTTAAAGCTGAAAGTGTCATAGGTAGCCTACCCAAATAAGAAAGCATATATAATATTAGATGCGAGGCAAGATGTGAATTAAAGTGAGAAATTTTATATCATAATTAACACATTTTTGTTCCATGTGCGTATAATAGTCGCAATTTCTAATAAGTTGGTTCCATTTTTATGAAAACTATTATCGAGTCCTACCAGGCTGGGTTATTCCAAAAAAAATATTGGCTACAAAATATTGTTTCTGGATTAATCGTTGGCGTGGTTGCTTTGCCCCTTGCCATGGCGTTTGCCATCGCTTCAGGAGCCAAACCGGAACAAGGTTTGTACACCGCTATAATTGCTGGATTGGTTGTTTCGATAATGGGGGGAAGCCGGTTGCAAATTGCTGGCCCCACTGGCGCATTTATCGTAGTGCTTGCCGGGATTACTGCCAAATACGGAATATCAGGATTGCAAATTGCCACATTAATGGCTGGTTTTATGTTGTTGTTTTTTGGTCTTGCACGCCTGGGCGGCATAATCAAGTTCATACCCAGCCCAGTCATTATAGGCTTTACCTCGGGGATTGCTGTCGTGATTTGGGTAGGGCAGTGGCAATATTTTTTGGGATTACCCCCAACAACCGGTGCACATTTTCATGAAAAATTGTGGTACCTGATCCAATCGTTTCCGCAATTAAACATACCTACCGCACTATTGGGGTTATGTTCATTATTCATGGTTATTTTTTCCAACAGAATCCCCGGATTAAAACGTGTCCCAGGCCCATTGATTGCTTTGGTAGTCGCAACGGTTTTTCAATCTGTATTTCATTTTGAAAGTGTTGCTACCATAGGTACTATGTTTGGCGGGATTCCCCAGGGTTTGCCTACTTTTGAATTACCTTCCATAAATCTGGATCGCATTATTGAACTGGTTGGTCCAGCTTTTACCATTGCCATGCTTGGCGCAATTGAATCTTTACTATCTGCTGTTGTGGCTGATGGTATGTCTGGTACGCAACATAATTCCAATAGAGAGTTGGTTGGGCAAGGATTAGCAAACATCCTGACCCCTTTGTTTGGCGGATTTGCTGCAACTGGTGCGATCGCGCGTACAGCAACCAATATCCGTAATGGCGGAAACAGCCCATTAGCTGGAATAATTCATGCTGTGACGTTAATCTTGATTATTTTATTTTTAGCGCCTTTAGCCGTAAATGTTCCGCTTGCTGCGCTTGCCGCTATTTTATTTGTAGTTGCCTGGAATATGAGCGAAGTTCATCATTTCGTTAAAATCATCAAATTGGCGCCAAGAGCGGATGTGGCGATTTTACTGGTAACTTTCTGCTTAACTGTTTTTGTCGATTTGGTTGTGGCTGTAAATATCGGGGTGATTATTGCCATCCTTTTGTTTATGCGTCAAATGACCTTAGGTGTGGAAGTACAGCAAATGTCACAGGCCGAACTTTCTCAGGAATTGTCACAACAAAACCTGGATGAATTACCTCCTGGCGTGTTGGTGTATGCCATTGAAGGTCCATTTTTCTTTGGGGCGGTAGAAATTTTTCAGAGGGCATTGGCATTCACCCATACAGACCCACGAATCTTGATTATTAGAATGCGATGGGTGCCCTTCATGGATGTCACCGGACTGCAAACTCTGGAGGAAGTGATTGCCGGACTGCACCAACGTGGAGTGCGCGTTCTTTTAAGTGGCGCTAATGATTCAGTTGAGAAAAAATTACGTAAAATAGGAATCCTCGCTATGATTGGTGAATCAAATTTCTTTAAAGATTTTTCCAAGGCTCTCGCTGCGTGCCATACGGATATAACTGGCTCAATAAAACAGGACAAATTTGAGGGTTCGGGTAATAATCCCGAAGTCGGTATAGGGATCTAGAAACGCTAAGACCATCTATTCTATTGATAAGGGCGCTTTCCGCCCTTATTGTTTAGTCATCCATAGATTTGAACTGATGGATTATATTCCCTGCGAGATGCTGGTAGGAATTTAAAGATAAACTGCTTTTTAATTCATTAAAGTTAATGTCGTTTATGGGAATCATTCTGATATTGGCTTCATTGATGCTACGGAAATAGATGGTTTTTGTACCGAGATCAAAAACCATACTCAATTGTGTAGGCGAAGAAGTTCCTGGCGCCTGTGCGACCTGTCCCAAGCTATTGAAGGCATAAGCTATATGTTCTTCATTCGCTACATAACCAGGCAATTTTTTGAGATAATGTGCGGCTCTTACAAAACGTGATTTGGAATCATATCCTCCGGGAAGAGGTTTATTGCCCCCGAACCCTCCATACTCATCAAGAACAGCCAGTGCTGAGGCATAGTCTATATTGGTTAGCACCGGAGGTATTAGATTATCCTGAGTGTGAATGACCAATTCGCCATTTAAATATTCAAGAACGGCGGATTTGCCTTCTGCATCGTTGATCATCAGGTGAAGATTCATACCCACATTACGGTAAGTATTGGGGAGCAATTGATAATTGGAACTGTCATCAAGTACTTCCTGTACATTTTGGAAATTATCCAGAACATACTGTACCCATTCAGACGTGCTTAATGCAGGTTTATCGCTACTGATTGAATAACGAGAAGAACTCAGGATAAGAGCTGAAGCGGTGAGTCCTTTTTCATTCATTCCATCTGCGGCAGGTCCTGATTTAAAGCGGTTTCCACCATGAAACACCACACTTCCGTAACGGCTCTTCCAAATGAGCGGGTGATATTGATGACTGTCAACATTGGAAACCATCAGAGTATCGCGTGGATGAATCACTACGGTACCTTCCCTGTATTTCCAGTCTAAATTGACTGCAACAGTTGCAGGCTTGTTTTTATTAAAAACCAAGGCAGAACAGGCTACGCTTGAAAAGGAGATCGTATTTAAAGATAAGGCAACAGAAATGAGTGCTATACGTTTAAACATGGTAACGTCCTTGTGATAATTGAACTTTTGAATAGGCTTAAGTGCACCTGTTCATCCTGAAAATTTACAGCAATTTATAGTAACGCACAATTAAGCTGTATTGACAATTCCGATTTCAAAATCACATTTTGTACGATTTCAACCGAAGAAGGAGCGGGGCGCGTTATTATTGTTGTCATGGGGCTGTTGACAATTCAAGTTTCGACGTCCCGCGACTTGTTCGCGGGATCCAATTCAATCTTTACAGGCGCAATATATTCTTGTTTTGAGCAAGATCTATCGATTCCGCGAACAAGTCGCGGAAAGTAGGCTTGAATATAATGAAATGTCAACAGCCCCATGTTTATTTGTCTTCAGTTAGAGCAACTTTCAAAGACATTGAAGGTTCTAATTCCAATAGGCTGACAATTTAAGTAGAATGGCTATCATTTTATGAATTTGGGGTTGATATGACGGTTAAACTACATACTATCGATTTGGCGCAACTTGGAATGCGGGACCTGGAGCAAGTAGGCGGTAAAAATTCTTCTCTAGGTGAAATGATCAGTCATTTATCCTCAGCTGGTGTTTCTGTGCCCGGTGGATTTGCAACTACTGCGGATTCTTTTCGGGAATTCTTATCTCGTGATGGCCTTGATAAGAAAATCTATGAACAATTATCTTCCCTGGACACAGATGATGTGTGTCAACTGGCTGAAGTAGGTAAACACATTCGAGAGTTGATAGTAAATACACCCTTTACCCCCGAATTTGAACAAGCTGTTCGTGCATCCTATAACGAGTTGGCCGATCGAATCGGTCATGATGATTTTAGCGTTGCAGTCCGATCCTCAGCGACAGCCGAAGATTTACCCGATGCATCTTTTGCAGGCCAACAGGAAACATTTTTAAATGTTAAAGGGATAGATGCTGTTTTAGATTCGATTAAACATGTTTTTGCGTCACTGTTCAATGACAGAGCTATAGCGTATCGTGTTCATCATAATTTTGCACATAGTGATGTGGCGCTATCGGCCGGGATACAACAAATGATACGCAGTGATATGGCTGTCAGTGGTGTTATGTTCACCATGGATACTGAATCAGGCTTTGATCAGGTTGTCTTTATCACTTCCTCTTACGGGTTAGGGGAAATGGTTGTTCAAGGAGCAGTAAACCCTGATGAGTTTTATGTACACAAACCGGGTATTATTGCAGGACGCCCAGCTGTGATTCGCCGTAATCTGGGCAGTAAAGCATTAAAAATGATTTATTGTGATGATCCCTCTTTGGAGAGACGAGTTAAAACTGTAGAAGTTGATCCGGCAGAGCAATTACTTTTTTCTTTAAATGCTGAAGAAGTTGAGCAATTAGCCCGACAGGCATTAATAATTGAAAAGCATTACGGACGTCCTATGGATATCGAATGGGCCAAGGATGGTAAAGATGGAAAATTGTACATCTTGCAGGCACGTCCTGAAACCGTAAAAAGCAGAGACAGCAAACAGGTTTTGGAGCGTTATACCTTACTGAAAAAAGGGGCCGTCTTGAGTGAAGGCCGCAGCATAGGGCAACGTATTGGTCAGGGCAAGGCAAAAATCATTAAAGACATTAGCGAAATGCATAAGGTGCAGCCCGGGGATGTTCTGGTTTCTGATATGACTGATCCTGATTGGGAGCCGGTGATGAAGCGTGCTTCTGCAATTGTGACCAATCGAGGAGGAAGAACCTGTCATGCGGCTATTATTGCACGTGAATTAGGAATTCCTGCAGTAGTGGGATGTGGGGATGCCACGAAAACCATTACTGACGGAGATGAGGTCACGGTCAGTTGTGCAGAAGGGGATACGGGAATTGTTTATGCTGGTCTCTTACCTTTTGAGCAAGTTCGACTCGATGTAGAAACTATGCCTGAATTACCGATGAAGGTGATGTTGAATGTGGGTAATCCTGATCGGGCATTTGCCTTTCAATCAATACCTAATTCCGGAGTCGGTTTGGCTCGGTTGGAATTTTTGATTTCCAATACAATAGGAATTCATCCCAGGGCTTTACTTGATTTTGACAGCTTGCAGGACAAAGAACTTAAGAAATTTATCTCTGAGAAAACTGTCGCCTATTCCTCACCTGTAGAATATTATATTGAACGGTTAAAAGAAGGGATAGCTACTATAGCTGCAGCGTTCTATCCCAAGCCAGTGATCGTTCGGTTATCTGATTTTAAATCCAATGAGTATGCTAATCTTGTTGGCGGCAAGTTGTATGAACCGCATGAAGAAAATCCAATGTTGGGCTTCAGAGGTGCATCACGCTATGTCTCCTCACAATTTGCCGAGTGCTTCGCTTTGGAATGTAAGGCAGTCAGACGAGTCCGGGAGGACATGGGGTTAACCAATGTTGAGGTCATGATTCCATTTGTAAGAACCGTTTCTGAAGCCAGTGATGTCATTCAGGTTTTAAAGCAACATGGATTAGAGCGTGGTAAACATGGTTTGCGGGTTATTATGATGTGTGAACTGCCATCTAATGCCTTATTGGCCAGTGAATTTTTAGAGCATTTTGATGGTTTTTCAATTGGCTCTAACGATCTGACGCAATTAACTTTAGGGTTGGATAGAGATTCGGGTTTGGTAGCCGGTCAATTTGATGAGCGCAACGATGCAGTCAAAGCGCTGTTGCATATGGCAATTGTTGCTTGTAAAAATGCAGGTAAATATATAGGAATTTGTGGACAGGGCCCCTCAGATCATCAGGATTTTGCTCAATGGCTTATGAAAGAAGGAATAGAGAGTGTCTCTTTAAATCCCGATTCTGTTTTGGAAACCTGTCTGTTTTTGGCTAAACAGTAGAGGCAGTATCTATGTCATCCCCGCATTGGCGGGGAGGCATGAAAAAATGGGGTACGACAATCTTATAAAATTGCAAATTAAGATGTATCAATGGGTGAGATTAAAAATAAGGATAGTTCAAACCTTTTAGGGGCTGTTGACAGTTCATTCTTTTCAGGCCTTTTTTTCGCGACTTGTTCGCGGAACCTCGAAATCTGAATTGTCAACAGACTCTGGTTGAATACGGATATCATCAATTACATGAAAGGGGGCCAGAATTATGCGCAGTTCTAAATGGTGGTTTTTTGCAGTAAGCATCTGCCCGATGATTGCATTTGCCGCAGGCTCTGAAGATCATGCTGATCCAGTAGCCTCAGTTTTGCTCGGTGTAACGTGCATTTTGTTCTTTGCCATCATGGGCAGATATATTGCTCGACTCTTTCATCAACCCGGAGTACTTGGTGAATTATTGATGGGTGTTATTGTAGGGAATGTGAGTTATTTTTTTGGCAACCAACTCATTGTTATTCTGCGAGAGGGCTCTTCAATTTTTAATGTAATGAAGGAAGTTTTAAATGGGGTTTCTATCGGACAAGCTGTCAGTTCAGTGATACCGAATCCATTTTATGCGCAGCAAATCACGCAGGCATTAAGCGGTGCTGAGGGAACGGAGTATCTTAAAATAGCCTACATAGTGGATATTTTTTCTCGCCTCGGTGTTATTTTTCTCTTGTTTATGGTCGGATTGGAAAGTTCCCTGGAGGAACTAAAGCATACTGGAAAAGAATCCATTTTAGTTGCTCTTATTGGGGTTCTGGCACCAATGATTTTGGGATTTCTGGCTGCTTATTTTTTAATACCCGCGTCACATGCTCAGGCAGATTTATTTATCGCAGCAACGTTGAGCGCGACCAGTATTGGTATCACCGCGAGAGTGCTCAAAGAAATGAATAAGCTTCGCACACGAGAAGCACGAACAATTCTTGGCGCTGCCATGTTGGATGATATTTTAGGATTGATTTTATTGGCCGTGGTTAGTAGCGTGGTAATTAGTAATGCTGTTGATTTTGGAGTGGTAGTACGAATTATTATATCTTCTCTACTGTTCTTTGCTGGTACTTTGGTCTTAGGGCCAATATTTTTACGTAAATCAGTTCATTTATTGCGTCGTCTTGAGCCCTGGGAATCAAAGCTGTTTATATCGTTCATTTTTGTGATGGCTCTTTCCTGGTTGGCTTCGTTTGTGCACTTGGCCGCTATTATTGGTGCTTTCGCAGCAGGAGTAATTATTCACGATGATTATTTTAAAACACAAGAATCCCATCAATCAGAGAATCGAAGCATTCATCATTTAATTTCTCCACTAGAGTCCATTTTGGCCCCTATGTTTTTTATGGTGATAGGTCTTCAGGTAAAATTAGAAACATTCTGCAGCTGGAACGTCATTATTTTATCCAGCGGTTTGATTCTTGCTGCAATCATTGGAAAATTACTCAGTGGATTAGGTGCGAATCGTAAAGATGACCGCCTGTTGATTGGTATTGGCATGCTGCCCCGTGGTGAGGTAGGACTGGTGTTTGCGTCCATTGGACGAACATTAGGCGTGATTTCTGATGAATTGTTTTCATCAATCGTGTTGATGGTTTTAGTAACTACTTTTATTGCGCCTCCCTTATTAAAAGCGCGATTTGCTAACAAGAACAAGGAACTAAAGGTTTGAAAATAGATTCGTTACAGGTAGCCTCCGATGTAAAGCGTGCTTTACTTGAGGATATAGGAACAGGTGATGTAACAGCAGCGCTGTTGCCTTCTCACCTTATCGTTGAAGCAGAGATTATTTCCAGAGAACCGATGTTAGTCTGCGGGCAACCCTGGGTTAATGAGGTTTTTGCTCAGATTGACGATAAAATTGAGATTGAATGGCTGGTTTCCGAAGGTGATTGGTTAGCCGCGCCTGCTTCTTTGTGCATTCTTCACGGTACTGCGAGCAGTATTTTAACTGCGGAGCGTACGGCATTAAATTTTTTGCAGACTCTTTCTGCCACAGCAACACAAACTCATCATTATGTAGAGAAACTTCGCGGAACTAAGACGCGATTGCTGGACACTCGTAAAACGATACCAGGCCTAAGATTGGCTCAGAAATATGCGGTTCATTGTGGTGGTGGAGTAAATCATCGTATGGGACTCTACGATGCCTTTTTAATCAAAGAAAATCATATCAAAGCGTGTGGGACTATAGCTCAAGCGATAAACCTGGCCAGAAAAACGAACAAACATTTATTAGTTGAGATTGAAGTGGAAACGCTCGACGAATTGCGTGAGGCTTTTGATGCTCATCCCGACAGGATACTGTTGGATAATTTTAGTCTGGAGATGCTTGTCCAGGCGGTACAAATGAATCAGCCTAAGTACTGTGAGTTAGAAGCTTCAGGTGGGATCAATAGTGATAATATTGCTGAAGTAGCACGCTGCGGTGTAGATTTTATTTCTGTTGGGGCTATCACCAAATCAGTCAACGCAATTGACTTAAGTTTATTAGTTAGGGAAGTATTATGAGCCAGAGTATTGTATTTACTGGAGGAGGCACAGCCGGACATGTCACTCCCAATATGGCATTAATTAAAGAATTTAAAGCAGAAGGATGGGAAATCAATTACATCGGTTCTGATGAGGGTATTGAAAAGGGAATGATCAAGAATCTGGGAATCCCTTTTCATGCGGTAAGTAGTGGAAAATTGCGTCGTTACTTTAGTCTGAAAAATGTGCTTGATCCTTTTAAAATAGTGATTGGAATTATTCAATCGTTTTGCTTGTTTCACAAATTAAAACCGGATGTAGTGTTTTCTAAAGGTGGGTTTGTTGCCTTTCCGGTAGTTATCGGTGCCTGGTTAAATAGAATTCCTGTGGTAGCCCATGAATCAGATATGACTCCAGGATTGGCTAATCGACTTTCTTTTCCGTTTGTGAATAAAATTTGCCTCACCTTTGATGCCGGTAAAAAGCACTTCAAAAATCAGGACAAGATTGAAGTAACTGGCACTCCGATTCGTGAACAATTATTTGCTGGCTCCAGGGCGAAAGGTCTGGAGTTGTGTGGTTTTAATAGCGAAAAGCCGTGTTTGCTGTTTATTGGGGGTAGTTTAGGCGCTGGATCTATCAATCAGAGTGTGAGGGCTTCTCTTGGGCAATTAACCCAACGATTTCAAGTCATTCATTTATGCGGCAAGGGGAAAATAGATCCTGCCTTGAATGAGATTGAAGGTTATTGTCAGTTTGAATATGCCAATGAAGAGCTTGCAGATTTGTTTGCGGCTGCTTCAGTTGTCATTTCCCGAGCAGGGGCAAATTCTTTATATGAAATACTTGCTTTAGGAAAACCGCATATCCTCATTCCAATATCTGCAACGGTGAGTCGAGGTGATCAGATACAAAATGCGCGTTATTTTCAGGGATTGGGTATCAGTGTAGTGATTCAGGATCACGCTTTGAATGCAGAAACGTTATTAGCTGCTCTCCAGGAAGTGACCAATAAGGCTAGTGATATTGATGATAAAATCAAAGCATTAAAAATTGAGTCTGCTACAGATAAAATTGTAGGAATAATCAAGGAGCAAGCACATGTTCAATCCCCAAGAACTGTATGATTATGTCAGTAAGCAATGGCAGGAAGAAATAATACCCAGTTTATGTGACTATATTAAAATTCCTAATAAATCACCTCACTTTGATTCCCTGTGGCAAGAACATGGTTATATGGATAAAGCCGTTGCTCATATCGCTCAGTGGTGTACCGCTCATGCGCCCAAAGGAATGAAACTGGACATTTTGCGATTGGAGAATAGAACTCCTTTAATTTTTATAGAGATCCCAGGCCAGATAGATGAAACCGTTTTACTTTATGGTCATTTGGACAAGCAACCGGAAATGTCTGGATGGCATGAGGACTTGGGCCCATGGAAACCTGTACTGAAAAATGGTCTTCTTTATGGGAGAGGGGGTGCTGATGATGGTTATTCTGCTTATGCCTCATTAACCGCGATTCGAGCTTTGGAAGAACAGAATATTCCTTATCCTCGCTGTGTATTGATTATTGAAGCTTGTGAGGAAAGCGGCAGTTACGATTTGCCTTATTACATTGAGCTGTTAAAAGAACGGATTGGCAAACCTTCTCTGGTTATCTGTCTTGATTCGGGTGCAGGTAATTACGAACAACTTTGGATGACTACTTCTTTGCGGGGAAATGTTGTTGGCGAGTTGACGGTTGAACTGATCAATGAAGGAGTACATTCTGGTAATGCCAGTGGTATTGTTGCCGACAGTTTTAGAGTAGCACGACAATTAATCAGTCGAATTGAAGATGAAACAACAGGTGAAATTAAACTCCCACAATTATATTGCGATATTCCTGCAGAGCGAATCAATCAGGCCAAAGATTGTGCACTGGTGCTTGGTAATCAGGTGTATACTGAATTTCCCTGGCATGATGAGGTGCAACCGGTCAGGCTTGAACAACCTGAATTAATCCTGAATCGAACCTGGCGACCTGCATTGACAGTAACGGGTGCAGACGGTTTTCCTGCTATAGCAGATGCTGGGAATGTCATGCGCTCTAAAACCGCGCTAAAACTATCCATGCGCCTGCCTCCGTTGGTCAATCCCAAAGAAGCATCCCAGGTTTTGCTGGAAACTTTAACGGTAAATCCACCGTATAATGCCAAAGTCAGTTTTCGGGTCGATGATGGGTCTAAGGGATGGAATGCTCCATCGCTTTCTGATTGGTTAGCTGAATCGGCTGATGAAGCTTCATTGACTTATTATGGTAAACCCGCTGCATACATGGGAGAGGGTGGCACTATTCCCTTTATGGGGATGCTTGGGGAGCAATTTCCAAATGCCCAATTTATGATTACCGGTGTATTGGGTCCTCACTCTAATGCTCATGGCCCTAATGAATTTCTTCATCTGGATATGGTTAAGAAATTGACATCATGCGTCTCATATGTTCTTTACAGTTTTTCTCAACAAAAATAATTAAAAATGTTCTCGACACTTAAATAAAATATTGGGATACTTTGCAGCGGCTCTGGAACGAGCCGCTTAGTCCAACAATTAGGAGAACATTATGAAAGCAAGATTCATTGCTATGTTATTGTCATTATTCGTTGTAACCCTTCCTGCTCAAGCAGATACAGTTCCTAAAAAACAACCAGAGCACCATGCTCCTTCAGCAAGCAAAATAGATCTGAATCATGCAGATCTGGCTGCGCTTACCGGTTCCTTTAAAGGTATTGGAAAGAAACGTGCTGAAGCAATCATTGCTTACAGAGACAGCCATAAGGGGTTTAAATCCATTGAAGAACTCGCTGAAGTTAAAGGCTTTGGGCAACGTTTCATGAATACTAATCGTGATAAATTAAAAGAAGTTTTTGTTATCAATTAAGTGCTTGGGGCAAGCCCCAGGATCCTTGGCATTTAGGATTAAATGTTTTGGATACTCGGGGCTTGAAATTATTATGCCATTTCCTGAGCGGTAAGAGGATTACTAAATGCAGGCACAGAGTCGAGTTAAGAAGATTTCTCACTGCAAACAGGATGACGTGCTCCAATGATATGGAGCATCCAATTCAGTTGAGGATGATTGTGCCGAACCGGATGAGGCATTCTTTCATGACTGGATCACTGATAAAATGGAAAAGCCCCCAGAGACCTGACTCAACTTGATTTTTGCAACGTTGTCTTAACCTCAAAATTTACGCAATTATTTAAATTTCTTACAATTCAACTGTCGATTTTTACTCAAATATAGGATAAAGTAGCATCCAAAAAGAAGAACGGGATCTTACTGCATATGTTCAGAAAATTAAGGGGGGTGTTCTCTAACGATTTGTCAATCGATTTAGGAACAGCAAATACATTGATTTATGTTCGGGATAAGGGCATTGTACTTAACGAGCCTTCCGTGGTTGCCTTGCGTAATGAATCAGGCCAAAAGCGAGTAGCTGCCGTAGGTATTGAAGCAAAACGCATGTTAGGAAGAACTCCCGGTAACATAAACGCCATTCGGCCGATGAAAGACGGTGTCATTGCGGATTTTTTTGTCACTGAGAAAATGCTCCAGCATTTCATCCACAAAGTTCATGAAAATAAATTTCTCAGACCAAGCCCAAGAGTTCTTGTTTGTGTTCCTTGTGGTTCTACTCAGGTTGAGCGGCGAGCGATTCGTGAATCAGCTATGGGTGCCGGAGCACGGGAAGTGTTTCTTATTGAAGAACCTATGGCTGCTGCTCTGGGTTCCGGAATGCCAGTTGAAGAAGCTAGCGGATCCATGGTTGTAGATATTGGTGGTGGAACTACTGAAGTGGCCATTATCTCCCTGAGCGGTATTGTGTATCATCAATCCGTACGGATAGGCGGTGACAAATTTGATGACGCTATTGTCTCTTATGTTCGTCGTAATTACGGTACGTTGATTGGTGAAACGACAGCAGAGCGCATTAAACATGAAATCGGTTCTGCATTTCCAAGTCGTGATTTGTTTGAGATTGAAGTGCGTGGAAGAAATCTCGCTGAAGGAGTCCCACGTAGTTTTACTTTGACAAGTGCAGAAATTCTCGAGGCATTACAAGAACCTTTATCAGGAATAGTAGGTGCGGTTCGAGCAGCATTAGAGCTGGCTCCACCAGAGTTGGCAGCGGATATAGCTGAACGTGGTATGGTTTTAACCGGGGGTGGTGCCTTGTTGAAAAACATAGACACTTTACTGATGGAAGAAACAGGGTTACCTGTATTAATTGCTGAAGATCCATTGACCTGTGTAGCACGTGGTGGTGGTAAAGCTTTAGAAACCATGGATTTGCGCGGCGGTGATTTCCTCTCAACAGAATAGCAAACACAGTAGATTATTTATTAAGGGCGGGCACAGTTCTATTGGATTTGTGTTGGCCCTTGTTTTTTCTATTTTTATGATGATTTCTGATTATCATTATCATTACCTGGATAATGTTCGAAGTGGTTTTTCTTTAGTTGTTTCTCCTTTACAGTATGCTGTTGATTACCCGGTTCGGGTTGTTGGCTGGGTCCAATCTTTAGTCAGTGCCAAAAAAGCATTAATCGATGAAAACATGCAGTTACGTTATCAGCAAACCATGCTGGAAGCTGAGTTGCAAAAATTATTAGTGATCCAGAAGGAAAACTCACAATTAAAAGAATTATTATTGACCTCGTCCCAGGCTGATATGCGGGCTATGGCCGCACAAATTCTTGCAGTCGATACCAGCAATTCTCGGCAAATAGTGGTTTTAAACAAGGGAAAGCGAGATGGGGTTTATTCTGGGCAACCGGTGCTTGATGCAAAAGGCGTCATGGGGCAGGTAATCGATGTAGGGCCAATGACCAGTACGGTATTATTAATATCCGATTCCAAGAGTGCAGTACCGGTAAGAAATAATCGAACTGGTGAGCGGGCGATACTCGTTGGTAATAACAGTATTGATCAATTGTCTCTAATTAATCTACCGAAAATATCATCCATTCATCCTGGTGATGTTTTGGTGACATCGGGTTTAGGGCGACGATATCCGGAAGGGTATCCAGTGGGGCGTGTTGAGCGGGTCAATAGTATTCCTGGTGAAGATTTTGTAAAAGTAATGGTAAGTCCTGTTGCTCTGCTGAATCGTAATCGTTTGGTACTTTTAATTTGGCCCGATCTGGAGCAAGAAGAATTAACTTCTCAAATCAATGAGCGATTGAATGCTGAGGAATCTGTCTGATGAAGAATCTTTATCTGCGATTAGGGGTAGGATTTCTTGGGGCTTTGGTATTATCGATTTTGCCAATTCCTGATTTTTTGTCTGCTTTTCGTCCGCCCTGGGTTTTGTTATTAGTTTTGTACATTGAGTATTATTTGCCTGGGAACTTCAGGTTGACCACTCTATTATTTACGGGTCTTTTATTGGATGTGCTTCTTTCTACAGTAATCGGAGAACATTCATTTGCATTACTGTTGGTGACCTGGATTGCTTCCAGCAAATCAAGACGATTTCAATTTTTCTCCATGATACAGCAAATATGCCTTATAGGATTCTTTTGCCTTTTATATCAATCCGTCATTTCGTTTATCGATGCGATGTTAGGTTTTCACTACAGCCTGCTTATGCCGCTTGCAAGTGCGGTATTGGGAATGTTTTTTTGGCCCTGGATCAGATTATTGGGCGATGGATCATTATTAAGCCGATTGGCTTATCGATGATTGGCACTTTGATCTGGT
The DNA here is from genome assembly GCF_000423305.1 of Legionella moravica DSM 19234. GTDB lineage: Bacteria > Pseudomonadota > Gammaproteobacteria > Legionellales > Legionellaceae > Legionella > Legionella moravica. Next base: position 95,455 of record NZ_KE384002.1, read on the forward strand.
TGAGTTTTTATTCGATTCATAACGCGCATCTTGCGAGACTTTCCCGTTTCATTCAGCATTTACGTCAAAGCTTCTCATTTTTGAATGAGTGTATATTCACCGGGTTGTAAATCTCCTAAATGCCAGTCACCTATCCGATGCCTTACCAATCTTAATGTAGGGAAGCCAATGGCGGCAGTCATTTTTCGAATTTGATGATTTTTACCCTCTTTCAGGATGATTTCAATCCAGCTGGTCGGAATGCTTTTTCGTTCTCGTATTGGCGGGTTTCGTGGCCAAAGCAGAGGTTCAGCAATCTGACGAACCTGAGCGGGTAAAAATCTACATTCTTTAATGGTTAATCCTTCTCGCAATGGTTTTAAATCATCATCGCTAGGAATACCTTCTACTTGTACCCAGTAATACTTGTTTTTTTCAAATTTGGGATGGGTCAATCGATGTTGAAGAGCGCCATCGTTAGTTAATAAAAGCAAGCCTTCGCTGTTTTTATCTAATCGTCCTGCCGCATAAAAATCTGGAACCTTGATATATGCTGCCAAGGTCTGTTCATATAGTTCCCCTGTAAACTGCGTTACAACACCATAGGGTTTATTGAAGAGAATGATTGGAGGCATAGAGTCATAATGATTAAAAATGGTCAGGATGGTAATGTTAGATTTATTCTTCATCCCAGGCAACTGCTCAATGTATGATTTAAATCAATTCATGGCCGCTATTTGATTGTTTTTTCATTTTCATCACTATACAATGGTGTAAATTTACTCTTAATGGTGAAATTTGTTCATGAAATGGATACTGCTTGCTTTATTGGTTTTAGCGCAAACGGGATGTGCGATTAATCATAAAGTGATGGTTGGGGATGAACGTGTTGTCATCCAGCAAACTGTTGGTAAGGGCAAAAAAACCTACGTACACGTACATCACAATGAACAAACCGCTTTGAAAGCAGCGAAAAGAGTCATCCGTAAAGACAATGGCAGTTTGATTACCTTAGTCCACTCAGGTGGGCGAAATATCGTTTTTCATTTAAACAACAAACGCTATGAATTTGATCCCAATAGAATTTATACGGATAATGGAATCAAAAAAACATTGGCTCAGTACAGTTCCTATTCACCAGAAGCTCATAGAGAAGTTAAAAAGCTGGCAAATAAAATTAAAGAATTGTTGCCCAATGGCAAAATTATTGCCGTACATAATAATTCTTCATATTCTTTAAAAGACTACTTACCGGGCCATCAATTGGCTAAAGATGCCAAAGCGGTACATATGAGTGCTGATAATTATTTCAGAAACTTTTATTTAGTAACCAAATTCAGTGATTATATTCGCTTAAAACTCCAGGGATTTAATGGAATATTACAAAAGCCTTCTGCTACAGATGATGGATCATTATCTGTATATTTGGCTAAAAGCGAGTATATTAATGTTGAAGCGGGTTATGATCAGCTGTATGAACAAATAAAAATGCTGGAGTATGCATAATGCGAGCATTGGATTTTGGGTGGAACGATCAGAATCACCCCACAGGAGGTTAACTTTATAATGGCTCATACACTCTATTCATAAATAAATTGTGATTTTATTTTTGTTTGTGAATTAGGGCCAATATAGAGTTCAAACGCTCCAGGTTCAGATGCATAATTCAGACGTGCATTATAAAAACGAAGCATCGGTTCAGTGATAGTGAAGATAACGCGTTTGGACTCTCCTTTTTTCAAAAATATTTTTTTAAAGCCCTTGAGTACTCGTTCCGGTTGTGTTGATGATGCTATTTTGTCATGGAGGTATAGTTGTACGATTTCGTGACCATCATACGCTCCGTTATTTGTAACAATAATTGACGCAGTAATTGGCGTATTTTTGTGTAATGTCGATCTGTTTAATTGCAGATCATGATATTGAAACCTGGTGTAACTCAAGCCATAACCGAAGGGATATCTTGGTAGATTGGATTCATCAATGTACTTGCTCTTATATTTTTCAGCGAATTGTTGGCTGTGCTGACGGTAAGGCCGTCCAGTAGGTTTGGCATTATAATAGATCGGGATTTGGCCAACATGACGGGGAAAGGTCATGGTTAATTTACCTGATGGATTGTAGCGTCCAAATAAAACATCAGAAACAGCTGTACCTGCTTGGCTGCCACCGTACCAGGCTTCTACAATAGCATCGACATGACGATGCGGCCATTCAATGGTTAAAGGTCGTCCATTCATTAATACCAGTACGATGGGTTTATTGAGCTTTTTGAGGGCTTTTAATAATTTTAACTGATTGGGTAATAGCCCAATTCGGGTACGACTGGCAGCTTCACCGCTCATTCCAAAAGGCTCCCCTAAAACAGCGACCAGAACATCACTTTGATTGGCAACAGATAATGCTTCGTTTAATAATTTTTGAGGATCATCATTTTGTATGGTACCGCCATGTTGGTTCAAATAGGCTACCAACTCCTTATTATCAGAAAAATTACAGCCTTTTGCATAAAGAATATCAGCTGCGTACTGATTTTTTTTCAAAGCTTGCCACAGGCTCGTCGCCTCTTCAGGTCGGCCAATGGCTCGCCATTCTCCGAGCTGTTGATTTGCATCTTTTACGAATGGGCCGATAAAGGCTATTTTTTGTTTGGGATTAAGTGGGAGTACCTTGTTGGTATTTTTTAATAAAACAATACTTTCAAGAGCCGCCTCAAGAGCTAAAATTTGATGCTCCTTTTTATCATAGGCTAGTTGATCCATTTGATGATAGGGATGTTCAAACAAACCTAAATCCCATTTCACGCTGAGTACTCTTTTTACTGCTTCATTTATTTGTTCTATTGTAATTTGTTTGTCGTTCAATAAAGCAGGTAATTGATTGACATACATCTCTCCAACCATGTCCATATCTGTGGTTGCATTCATGGCCAAACGAGTTACTTCTTTGGCATCACCTACACCATGATCCATCATTTCATTGATGGCAGTGTAATCGGTAACCAGCAGGCCATCAAATTGGTATGTATCACGTAATAGTTCTTTCATTAACCAGTAATTGCCCGTTGCCGGGATGCCATTGATTTCATTAAAGGAGGTCATCACACTTCTGGCTTTAGCTTTAATGGCTGCGACGTATGGCGGCAAATAGTCGTTATGCATTCGCGCCTGGCTCATATCAACAGTGTTGTAATCACGGCCTGCTTCAGCTCCTCCATAGAGGGCAAAATGTTTGACACAAGCCATAATTGATGAAGGTTGGGATAAATCAGTTCCTTGATAGCCTGTAACCATTGCTTGCCCTATTTTTGATGCCAGGAAGGGGTCTTCTCCAGCAGATTCCATCACTCTGCCCCAGCGCGGATCTCTCACAATATCGACCATGGGACTAAAGGTCCAATGAAGCCCATCTTGTGCTGCTTCAATTGCTGATGCATGGGCTAGCTTCTGGATCAGATCCGGGTTCCAGCTTGAAGCTTGGGCTAGCGGAGTGGGGAAGATGGTGCGATAACCATGAATCACATCAAAACCAAATAACAGGGGTATTTTTAAGCGTGATTTTTTTATTGCTAGGTCCTGCAACTCTTTGACAACTTTTGGGGAATAAGCATTCATCAGAGCACCGACTTGGCCCTTTTTGATTTTAGAATCGATTTCCTGATTGCTGACCGGTCCGGTTTCGGTTAATCCGACGGTTAGTAAATTCAATTGGCCAATTTTTTCAGCCGTAGTCATGCGTGCTAACAGCGTCTCAATGAATGCTTCTTTGGGCTCGTCTGGCTGGGCATGTGCTAATGAGACCATACCGCATAGCGCCAAACAACAGAGTTTATAGTGGGTCATATCAATTGATCCTGGGTGAATGAAACCCAATATTTTTTAGTCCTCGCTGCACATCAGGATGAGACATAAATAACCGCCAGAGCAATTGCGTCCGGTAGTTTTCAATCATTACAATTATTGGTCCCTGATCAATGGCCAAAGACCCTTCAGCTACCCAACCGGTTGTTGGATTGTAGGCATCTTTAAATCCCAGAGTACTCCATAAGTTGGGATGGTTGATGAAGCATTTTAGTGCCTTCATGGATTCATTCGGCGTATAGGGAAACGATGAAAGTGCTGCTGTGGGTGTTAAAACGCCAACGTCCTGAGTCGGGGATTGAGCACCATAGCCATTATCGATATCGGACGCAGTCAATCCCCAACAGCTGTCACTATATCCCTGATAACCTTTGGGATTATCCGCACAATAAGCATGATTGATTTTAGTGTGAGCGACAGCTTGATCATAATAGTTAATTGTTCCATCGGTTAATCCATTAGGATCAAGACCAAGGAAAGAATAATGTGACCAGAATAAGGGGCCGCCAAAAGGTACTCCTAGCGGCAATTTCACCCCATAATATTCATTTCCATTATAATAAGTTGGCGAATTTTTATAACAATTTTCATAAACTTCTTTGGAAATTGGATGGGTCGGTGAACTTGCGGCTAATACATAGGTAATCAAGGTTTCATCCCATCCCCGAATTTTATGGTTCATATGCCATTCATAATTTGGTGACCAATGCCAATAGAGAGTGTCATTTGTACCATTTGTATGCCAATTCCAGTTTGCATTCCGCCATAATCTATCAATGGTTTGCCGTAATTCCTGTTCTTTAGGAGTGTTACGGTCAAAATATTGATGAACAGTTAATAAGCCTTGAAATAAAAATGCCGATTCAACCAGATCGCTTCCATCATCATACTGCCAAAGAGCAAATGTTTTACCGGTGTCTCCATTCATCCAATGGGGAAATAATCCATGAAACTTATCTGCCTGAGTATCCAGAAAGCGAACTGCTTTAAGCAGATGATCAACTCCTTGTTCTCTGCTAATAAAATTCCGTTCAACAGCAACAATGGTTGCCATAAAGCCAAATCCTGAACCACCGGTGGTGATAGTGACCCCTGGATCATAATCAGGATAGGTTTGATTACTCCGTTCTCGCGCCATACCGCTTGATGGGTGAGCAAAATCATAAAAATAATGATAAGTCTGTTTTTGCACTTGAGTCAGTAATTGATCTTCTGTTTTTGTGAAAGCGAAACTTGCTTGAGTGATGCAAAATAATAAAAATAAACTGATTATTGCGTTCATGTAAATTGATAATTCCCTTTAAGTTAGATGGATGCCACGTTATTCAGAACTTCATTGGTTGCTCAATTTCATTTTAAAATGAATTGACAATAGACCAAACCAGTTATTTTAAAACATATGTTCTGATGAGATGAACCTGGGTTATTACTTAAGTGATAGCAGTATTAACTGAACGTAGACTCCTATCTGGACTTACATTTGGATAACCCCATATTCGCTAGCATCTATTCTGGCTGTAAGCAGTGAAGCATCACATAAATAAATGATGTTTTCAACATGCTTATCAATTAGAGAGTGTTGACAAGTGGTCTCGAAATCTTCTAGCCCATTCGTTTTTTGGTATCCCCGAGAATGTACAACATGTCTATCGCAACAGTAGCCCCTACGAGTGCTGTGGTTTGAGCCACGTCATATGGTGGAGATACCTCGACAACATCGCCTCCAATCATGTTCAATCCAACCAGACCCCATAAAATTTCACGTTGCATTGCGGATGACAGCCCTCCTGGCATGGGTGTTCCTGTACCGGGTGTAAATGCCGGATCCATGCAATCTACATCAAGGCTGATATAGCATTTTTGGGTGCCTACTACTGTTCTTATCATGTCTACTACTTGTTTAACTCCCATCTCGAAACATTGATTGGCGGTGATGACATGTAATTTTGGGGTTTCAGGTACACTGGTACGTATTCCTATCTGAATGGATTTTTCAGGATCGATTAATCCTTCTTTGACGGCATAGTAAAACATACTTCCATGAGTCAGGTGCGGCATGTGAACAGTATCTGTATGAGCATCAAAGTGAATAAGCGATAAAGGCCCGTGTTGGTGAGCGAGCGCTTTTATTGCTGGATAGGCAACCAGATGATCTCCACCTAATCCCAGAGTAAGAATACCGTGTGAGCTCAGCTCTTTAACCGTTGCTTCTGCGTTTTGCAGCATGTTTTCAGTTTGGCCCGGAAAAAAGCCAATGTCACCAAAATCGATAATTTTGAATTCATGATCAATGCGATAGGTATGCGGCCAACATGTACCCAATATACTTAAGTAACATGAAAGATCGCGAATACTTCGCGGCCCGAAACGGGCTCCTGATCGATTAAATGTACTGAGATCAAAAGGAATACCATATACCGCAAGATCAACGCCTTTCAGGTTACGGGTATATTCTGCCCGTAAAAAGGTAGGTATGCCCTCGTAAGGAACTGACTTTGTAAGAACAGGTTTCTGTGGTTCTGCATCAAAATCTGACATGATGTGCATACTCCATGTAATGTAAATTAGTACGGATTCCAATGGCGACAACTAAAAAAGAATTATGTTCATTATAGTTTAATTTTGTACATTTATAATTTAGGCTGTAACTTCCTACCAAGTCATCCCTTACCTTTGGCTGCAATCGGGTTCGGGATAACGTAGCAGGAAGTTACTTTAGGCTTTTTATGGCAAATTTAAACCTGATATCTATTTTTTAAAATCACTGAACACAGATTGAAAAATTATATAAATTCATATTTGGGATTCGGTGTTATCACATGCTATGATTTATCTCTCTAAAATTTACGGAGTGGTCAATGACATACGATAAAATAAAAGTACCTGCACAAGGTGAAGCCATTACAGTGGCAGCTGATCTTTCTCTTCGTGTACCCAATAATCCCATAATTCCCTTTATAGAAGGTGATGGTATCGGGGTTGATGTGACACCTCCGATGATTCGTGTTGTTGATGCTGCTGTTGAGAAAGCATATGGCAATAAGAGAAAAATTGCCTGGATGGAAGTGTATGCTGGTGAGAAGGCCACTCAAGTTTATGGCAGTGATCAATGGTTACCGAAAGAAACTATAGACGCACTGAAAAAATATGTGGTCTCGATTAAAGGTCCTTTAACTACGCCTGTTGGTGGTGGTATACGCTCTTTGAACGTTGCTATTCGTCAGGATATGGATCTTTATACCTGTTTACGTCCTGTCCGTTATTTTAAAGGTGTTCCAAGCCCAGTCAGAGAGCCTTGGAAAACAGATATGGTCATCTTCCGTGAAAATGCTGAAGATATCTATGCTGGAATTGAATGGTCCGCTGATTCTCCAGAAGCTAAAAAAGTAATTCAGTTTTTGCAAACTGAAATGGGTGTTAAAAAGATTCGCTTCCCTGAACATTGCGGTATTGGTATCAAACCGGTATCTAAAGAAGGTACTACCCGTTTGGTGAAAGCTGCGATTCAGTATGCTATTGATAATGATCGTCAGATTGTTACTTTGGTCCATAAAGGCAACATTATGAAGTTTACTGAAGGTGCATTTAAGGATTGGGGATATCAGGTGGCTCGTGATACATTTGGCGCCAAGGAATATCAAGGTGGCCCCTGGATGGAGTTTAAAAACCCCAAGACGGGCAAGCAAATTATCATAAACGATGTCATTGCTGATGCATTTTTACAACAAATCTTACTAAGACCTGAAGAGTACAGTGTCATCGCCACCCTGAACTTGAATGGTGATTACATTTCCGATGCTTTAGCTGCTCAGGTTGGCGGTATAGGAATAGCACCCGGGGCTAATATGAGTGATGATGTTGCAGTGTTTGAAGCTACTCATGGCACCGCACCAAAATATGCCGGTCAGAATAAGGTGAACCCAGGTTCTATTATTCTTTCTGCTGAAATGATGTTACGACATATGGGTTGGACTGAAGCTGCTGATTTGATTATTAAAGGCATGGAAGGTGCAATTGAAGCGAAAACAGTGACTTATGATTTCGAACGCGGTATGTCCGGTGCTACATTAGTAAGTAGTTCGGGCTTTGCTGATGAAATGATAAAACACATGTAAGCAGGCTGTGTTGACAATTCATCAAGCGATTGTAAAGTTCCCGCGACGCGTTCGCGGGGTGTTTAAGTTCGGATTGTCAACACTTGCTGGTATTAAGTATTCAACGATGCGTGAATCTATGGATGGCTTTAAACTATGAAACGTTACGAGTTGACGTTATGGTTTAATCCATTATACCAATCAAGTACTTTGTTGATTGGGGGGGGTAAATCTTGGCTCCATACAGTTCAGAGTGCTTTTTTTGTAAAAGAAGCATCAACTTATAAGATAACCAATATTCAGTGATATTTTTTATTAGGGTATTGGTGTTAAATTGATACGATAAATTTACAATTGAGTGAGTTCTTACTAGCCAATATGCTGTTGATTATTTCAAAGGCTAAATATTTAATTAAAATTAGCTAAATTTACTGGCCAAATGTGTGTAGGGAGTCTATAAAAATAGTATGAGGTTGTAAGTTATGAGCGGGCAAAATTTAGAGGAATATGTTAGGCACGAGATAGCTGATACTGAATCAAGTACAGAAGTTAAGCTGCCTAGAAAGTATAAAGTTGTATTGCTCAATGATGACTATACACCAATGGATTTTGTGGTAGAAGTACTGAAATGCTTTTTTCATTTAAGTGAAGAAATTGCAATTCAGGTGATGTTACAGGTTCATATGCAAGGGAAGGGCGTATGTGGCGTGTTTACAAGAGATATAGCAGAAACAAAAGTCGCCCTAGTAAATGAATACGCCAGAATGAATCAACATCCATTGCTATCTAGCATGGAACCCGAATGACTGGTGGTGGGCTGGAAAGGAGCAACGACAATGTTAAATAAAGAACTAGAATTCACCTTGAATCTAGCCTTCAAGGAAGCAAAAGAAAAGCGTCATGAATTTATGACTGTTGAACATTTGCTGTTGTCCTTGCTTGATAACCCAGCAGCAGGTAATGTGTTGCAGGCATGTGACGCAAACATCGAGGCTCTTCGCCGAGATTTAGTTGAATTTATTGATGAAACAACGCCAAGAATTCCTGAAGATGAACTCGACAGGGAAACTCAGCCAACTTTGGGTTTTCAGCGAGTATTACAACGCGCAGTGTTTCATGTGCAATCCGCTGGAAAAACAGAAGTAACCGGCGCCAATGTGCTGGCTGCTATATTTAGTGAACAAGAAAGTCAGGCAGTATATTTTCTTAGAAGAGAAAATATTACCAGACTTGATGTCATTAATTACATTTCACATGGTGTTTCAAAATATCAAAATAACGAGATGCAAGATAACATGAACTCTTCTATGGATGAGGACATGATGTCACCCGAGGGTAATGAATCTCCTCTGGACAGTTACTGTACGAATCTTAATCGACGTGCCAAACAAGGTAAAATTGATCCGTTAATTGGCCGGCATGAAGAAATTCAGCGTACTATCCAGGTTCTGTGCAGACGCCGCAAAAATAACCCATTGCTCGTCGGTGAAGCTGGAGTAGGTAAAACCGCTATTGCAGAAGGATTAGCCCGTCGCATCGTGGACGGAGAGATACCTGATGCTATTCGTGGTTGCGTTGTTTATTCACTCGATTTGGGGGCTTTATTAGCTGGAACCAAATATCGTGGTGATTTTGAGAAGCGTTTGAAAGCGGTTCTTAAACAATTGGGGCAACAAGAGGGCGCTGTTTTATTTATAGATGAAATTCATACCATTATCGGCGCCGGTGCTGCCTCAGGTGGAGTTATGGATGCATCCAACTTGATAAAGCCGTTGTTGGCCAATGGTGAATTAAAATGTATTGGATCGACAACTTATCAGGAATACCGTGGCATTTTTGAAAAAGACAGAGCTTTGGCTAGACGTTTTCAAAAAATAGATATCTCCGAACCGACGGTTGATGAAACTTTTGAAATACTGAAAGGATTGAAGGGGCGTCTGGAAGAACATCACGGCGTTAAATTCACTATACCTTCATTAAAAGCAGCAGCCGAATTAGCAGCGAAATACATTAATGATCGATTTTTACCTGATAAAGCAATTGACGTGGTGGATGAAGCTGGCGCTTACCAGAACCTGTTAACTGCTAACAAACGTAAAAAAATTATTAGCGTCACCGAAATTGAAAGTGTTGTTGCTAAAATTGCCCGTATACCCATCAAGAAAGTCTCTGCTCGAGATAAAGATACATTACGTAATTTAGAGCGTGACCTGAAATTACTGGTTTATGGACAAGATCAGGCGATTACCGCGCTTGCATCAGCGATTAAATTAGGTCGGTCAGGACTCCGTGAACCACAAAAACCTGTTGGATGCTTCCTGTTTGCAGGACCTACGGGAGTTGGTAAAACAGAGGTCACACGACAATTGGCTAATGTTCTGGGAATTGAGTTGCTGCGATTTGATATGTCTGAGTACATGGAAAAGCATACAGTGTCACGTTTAATCGGTGCTCCTCCTGGATATGTTGGTTATGATCAAGGCGGGCTTTTGACTGAAGCTGTGACTAAAAACCCCCATGCTGTTTTATTACTGGATGAAATTGAAAAAGCCCATCCCGATGTCTTTAATTTGCTATTACAGATTATGGACCACGGTACTTTGACGGATACAAACGGCAGACAGGCTGATTTCAGACACATCATTTTAGTGATGACCAGTAATGCTGGTGCCAGTGAGATTGTGCGTAACTCAATAGGATTCTCCAGACAGGATAATGCTAACGATGGATTGGAAGTAATTAAGAAACAATTTAGTCCTGAATTTAGAAACAGACTGGATGCGATTATCAATTTTGCCCCATTAGATTCACTAACTATTGGTTTGGTTGTTGATAAATTTATCATGGAGCTTGATGAGCAACTCAGTCACAAAGGTGTTACGTTTACTGTTGATAAATCAGCTCGTGAATGGTTAATTGAGCATGGTTACGATAAAGCGATGGGTGCTCGTCCCATGGCGCGTTTGATACAGGAAAATGTGAAAAAACCATTAGCAGATGAACTTTTATTCGGTAAATTGATGCATGGTGGTCATGTTACGCTTAGAGTAAAAGATGGTAAGTTGCATTTTGACAGTCAGGACCATCGTGAAGGTGTCTTTTAATATTCAGAAAAAGTGCTTTTTAAATACCTCTGGAAGCTAATCATTTCTTAAATCCTGCGGCTTGCCGCAGGATCTTATCGAAGCTCAAAAATCCTGTTTGCTTGCAAACAGGCTACTACTTGCTACGTTATGGGACTTTCAGACATTGACATCAACACCAATTACGTTGCATGCAGAATTTTAGATGACCAAATCAATTGAACAGTACAAATTTCACCTCAGCCAGTGCTTGGGATTATTTGATAAACATGGCTGTCCCATTAAAAATATGACGTCTTTCCGAGCGTAGCGAGGAATCTCCTGCAAATTGGCACAATCTGAATTAATACATTAATTATCGTTACCTTTTAAACTTTTTTTTTACAAGGAATTTAATGTTGTCATCAGAAGATGTACCTGGATTTTTATATCATTTCGACACGCTCGAAGATCCAAGAGTTGATAGAAAGAAATTGTATCCTTTAACGGAACTATTATTTGTTGTTATCTGCGCTAACCTATGTGGAGCTCAGAGTTGGTGTGATTTAAAAACCGTTATTATGCTTGAATCACGTGTTTCTTCCGGTGGACATACATCCATAGAACAGCGCTACTTTATCAGCAGCTTGGCTGCAAATGCGAAACAAATTGCTCAGACTATTCGTAGTCACTGGGCTGTTGAGAACAGTCTACATTGGGTCTTGAACGTTACATTACGTGAAGATGATTCTCGCGTACGCAACGATCATGCTCCTGAAAATAGGTCGATGGTTCGGCATATTATTTTGAACAGGTTACAAAATACCAAAAAGAAATTTAAGGATATGAGCATTAGGCGCCTGCAGAAAAAGGCTGGCTGGGGAGACTCAACTCTTGATATGATTTTAATGGCCGCATTTTAATGGGATCGTGCAACCTTACAGGAGATTCCTCGCTACGCTCGGAAAGACGTCATATTTTTAATGGGACAGCCGTGATTTGATAAACCGTGCCAGTTACAATCCTGATTAATTCTGGATATAATGTTCCTTTTTCTGCTTATTTCATTGGCCATGCTCACAGTAATTATTATAACTAAAAATGAAGAGTCTAACATTCGACGATGTTTGGAGTCTGTACGTTTTGCTGATGAAATTATAGTTGTTGATTCAGGTAGTACTGACAATACTGTAGCAATTACTCGTGAATATACCGATAAGGTGTTTCAGACGGACTGGCAGGGGTACGGAATTCAAAAGCAACGAGCATTGGCAAAAGCAACTGGTGATTGGGTTTTGAACCTTGATGCAGATGAGTCTGTGAGTAGTGCGTTGCAGGAAGAAATCATGAAAGTCATTTCATCTGATTCAGCTGACGCATTTCGTGTGCCCATTCAAATGTTTTTTTACAATAAGCTTTTAAAACATTCAGCATCGCCCAAAAGACATATTCGGTTGTTTAAACGTGCTAACGCTAATTACAGCAATGACATTGTTCATGAAAAAATACTGGTATCAGCAACGGCACGTATTGGCAAATTAAAAAATGCCATACAGCATCACTCGTATAGAGATTTAAGTCATGTCTTGTATAAGCTTAATAAATATTCATCATATTCCGCAAAAATTCGAATTGAATCCAATAAAAAAATGAGCTTCATTCGGGTTTTAGCGAGTACAAGCTGGATGTTTAGCCGATGTTTTATTTTACAGCGTGGATTTTTAGATGGTAAGCTTGGATTTTTATTTGCCGTTATTAGCGCGCAAGGAACTTTTTATCGTGGAGTAAAACAGATTTATAGAGACCGTAATATCAATGAATTACCTTGTATAACAAATACCGATAAGGATGAAATGTGAGACTACCATTGCTGGAAGGAAAGGGTATATTGGTAACTTCAATATTATTTGTCTTGTTTATGTTTTTTATTCCAATTAGCCCCACCTTTAAATCGATTTTTTTTGCTTGTGCGGTGGGTGCCGTATTACTGACCCCGCAATACAGTCAATACATTCCGTATGCATTTAATTCATTATGGGGGCTATCCGCTTTAGCCTTATTGTTATTTTCCGTAATTGCTTGTCTTTGGAGTCCTGCACCTTTTTCCATGCAATTGACCGTAGTTGGTAAATATTCAAAATTAATTTATCTACCAGTGCTTGCTGTTGCATTTGTAAATCCCAAAATAAGAACGATGACGCTGAACAGTTATTTGGCAGCCATGCTGTTAACCTGCATTATTTCAATACTTAAAGCTGAGAATATTTTGACGCAAGGTGACCCTGGCGAAGTTTTTTATAATCATATTATAACCGGGTTTATGATGGGTTTTGCTGCTTATATAGCAGGTCTTTATGCTTTTAGATACACAGGCTGGTTGAGAGGGATATACTCCTTCCTTGTCGGATTAATGAGTTATCAGGTACTTTTCATCAACACGGGTAGAACCGGTTATGTTGTCTATTTTATTTTAATGGCTTTTCTCATTATTCAAAAACTCAGTATTAAAAAAGCATTAGTGGGAGTGCTATTGTTTAGCAGCCTGGTAGGATTGGTTTATCATGAAAGTCCAATCATGTATGCCCGAGTTCATGATTTAATCTCGGACATTAAGGCTTTAAAACAGAACAACCAAAATACATCACTGGGGTATAGAATACAGTTCCATAATTATGCTCAATCCTTATGGGATAAACACCCGATTTTTGGCATTGGTACAGGTGGTTTTAAATACAGTTTCGCACAAGATAATCCAGTGCCCAGTTGGGGGCCAGAGCTGACTGATCCTCACAGTCAATATTGGATGACTCTATCAGAACAGGGATTGGCAGGCTTGGTGTTATTAATCATCTTTTTAGGCAGTTTATTGATTACTTCATTTCAATTAACTGAAACGAAACCGATCCTTTTAGGAATACTTATTTCATTCTGCATCGGCTCTTTCTCAGATACTATTTTGTGCTATTCAACAGCAGGTTATTTATTAGTGGTAATGAGCGCTTTATGTTTTGGCGAGCTTATTGAGCAACGCAAGATGAAAAGCGTCAATGAATCTAATCTGACTTCTGCTGATGATGCAATGAAGCTAAGCCCGGTTGTATAGAGAGAGTTGGCCACACATGGTAGAAGTGATGAACAGGGCCATTACCAAAACCTACAGAGGTCTCTTTAGCCGCTTCAATGGCATGAGTTAAATAGTTTTTTGCAAAGCTGCAGGCTTGATTTAAATTCATATTTTGAGCAAGACATGCTGCAATTGCCGCAGATAAGGTGCAACCGGTTCCATGTGTGTTCTTCGAGTCAATCCTGGTATTTTTGTACCATGCTATTGATCCGTCAACTCCATAAAGTAAATCATTGGATTCTGCAGATTGCAGATGCCCACCTTTTAGTAATACATGTTTAGGGCCTAAGCCAATGATTTTCTGAGCTACAGATATCATGTCCTCCTCCGAGGAAGCATTGATGCCTGTAAAAGCGTACGCTTCAGGAATATTGGGCGTGATTAATGTTGTTAGAGGCATGAGTACCGAGGTTAATGTATCGATTGCTTCGGGCAATAATAAGGCATCACCACTTTTGGCGACGGTCACCGGATCCAGGACAATTGGAATATCGGTCGCTCTTTTTTTAAGAATACAAGCAACAAGCTCAATAATCTCACTTTTAAACAACATACCAATTTTAATGCTGTCGGGTCTTATATCATCAAAAATGGCATTGAGTTGATCTTCAATTGCTTGCAGCGGGATTTCATAACAGGTTCTTACACCACAGGTATTCTGCACTGGCAGTGCGGTTAGAACGGTCATTCCATAACAGCCTAAAGCGGAAAACGTTTTAAGATCTGCCTGTATTCCAGCACCTCCAGAACCATCAAAACCTGCTATGGATAAAGCTTTATATTGCATTAGATGTTTACTCTTGAGTGTTTAATTACTTCAGTAAAAAAATTCCAGTCCGGATCGTATAAATTATCAATAAAGGCTTGCCTGAATGTACCCGGTTTTTGTGTTTGTTGATGGGTTAATTGGCCACATAAACCAAAATAAGCCGAAGCATGTGAACTTGCTTGAAAGTGATTGGGATTAACAGCGGCAAATGCGCTAAGAACCGCGGTCATAGTGCATCCCATTCCGGTGATTAGAGGCATGAGATCCGAGCCAAAAGGAAGTAATTGTTTTTGGGTACCATCGGTTATAAAGTCTTCTGGCCCACTGATCACTATGATGCTATTGTGAGCATGAGCCAAGGACATTGCCCCATCCATTGCATTCTCGACTTGATGAGTCGTTTCAACTCCTTTGGTTAATCCATGCATTCCGGTTAAAGAAATGATTTCACTGGCATTACCTCTGATAATATCTGCCAAGGACAGGATTTTGAGGGAAGCAGACGTTCTTAATTTACTGGCTCCAGAACCCACCGGATCCAATATGACTGGTTTATTCAAAGAACGAGCCAGGTCCGCGGCATAAAGGGCTCGTTCAATAAAGGCATCATTTAAGGTACCTGTATTGATGTATACAGCCTGACAAATATTCACTAACTCTGCCAATTCGGAACTATCCTCTGACATCAGCGGCGCTGCGCCAAGTGCAAGCAGGCTGTTTGCCATAAAGTCCATAGTGACGTAATTGGTTAAACACAGTATTAATGGCTTTATTTTCCTGATTTGGAGGAAAGAGTTTTTTATGTCGTTGAACATCTATTAAAAACTCCTGCGGTCAATTATTTTTCGGAGTGTTAATGTCGTATCTGCCGGATGCTTTGCTAGATGCAGCGCGCCTATTACAGCTACTCCTTGTGCGCCAGCCTGAAGGACGTCGATTAAATTGTCCTCGTTGATTCCTCCAATACCAATCAGAGGGTGTTTGGATTGGTTGGACAGATGAGTTACTCCCTCCAGGCCCCATATTTTTTTCAGATTATTTTTATGATGGCTTGGAAAAACCGCGCTTGCGGCAACATAATTTAGTTCTGAGCGATTGGCTTGAGTTAATTCATCCTCCGACTCTATTGAAAGACCAATGAATTTATTAATGCCCAATAGATTTCTGGCTTTCAATGGACAGGTATCTGATTGCCCAAGATGTACGCCATCCGCGTGCACCTGCATGGCAAGATGAACATCATCATTAATAATCAGGGGAATTTGATAAGCGCTCAGAAGGTGTTTTAATTCCAGAGCAAATTCTAATTTAAAGGATTCATCTGCATTTTTTTCTCTCAATTGAACGGATGTGACTCCTGATGAGATGCACTGTTTTATAAAATTCAGGTATTGAGGAATAGGAGTAGTCTGTCGATGAGTAATCAACATTAATTTATAAAATTCGACGCTCATAACAACCTGTTTCACCCATATTTCATCATCTGTATGGGGCAATTTTTAGTACGTCAATACTAACTGAACAACCGTATTTTGTCTAATAGATCAGGGTTAGAGCATCTGCTACAAGGCTTGCTTCATAATTCATATGTTTCGTTTTTAGGGGTACACAAATCAGCACGAAAATCATCCAATGCTTCGTACTTGCAATGTAAGATCAAAATGTCGTAATTCTTTTTCAAATCAAAATAGTCATCTACTTGCGGTTTCACAGGGAGAGACATATTAACTCACTATACTTTATTGTAATTTATCTATTATTGCTAAAGCATTCTTCAATAGTATTGGTGATAGGATTTGACGGGATGACAGTGGTTCACTCAAATCGTATCATTAGTCCCCATTATATTGTTAATCTTGATGTTTTATAGATTTCTCCCTTCTGTAATTCAAATACATATGTTTTATAATTTCTTCGCGTTGAACTTCTTCTGTTCCGCCGCCAATTGATGATGCTATTGAGGATGCTAGTAAATAATCGTAGCGATCTTTCTGTACGCCATAACTACCAAAAATCTTGATAATATGCATAATCGCATCCGTCGCTAAATTAGCACCATAGAATTTTGATATCGATGCTAATAGGGAGGATTCTTGTCCATTCATAAATTTTTCAATAGCCTGGTAGGCAAGCAATTTTGAAATTTCGTAATTGCATTTAATGTCAGTCAACCTTTTGCGGATGTATTGATGCTCAATGATTTTTTTATTAAAAACGATGCGTGTATCGGTATATTCTATGGTTTCTTCCATGATTCGCTCCAGAACACCGATATTAACAAAACCTACTAATAATCGCTCTCTAGAAAAAATTGAGTGTAAAATAGTATACCCATCTCCGATTTTTCCAAGAATAAACTCTGGTGGAACTTGAACATTGCTAAAATCAATTTGACCGGTCGCAGAATCTTCAACGCCAGATGCACATAAAGAATGTGTGTTATCAACCCCATTCCATGAAGAATCGACTGCTACAATAACGGGCTGGTGAGTATCCATTATTTCCGCAGTCACCAACATTAAATTTGCAATCGATCCATTAGTTATAGACCATTTAGTTCCATTCAGGATAAATCCTTTATCATTTGGAATTAATTTTGTTTGTATTAATTTGGATTCTGAACCGCCATGTAATTCTGATCCTGCTTGTGCGGTGATTAATTTTCCAGAGATCAGTGAGTCCCAATATTTGTTTTTCAATGTGTCAGAACCAAATTGATTTATCATTGGCATAACAACACCGGCTTGGATTATCAATGACGAGCATGAACCGGGACATCGCATTCCATAAGACAATCCCTCAAGTGCAGCGGCTAAAAAATGAAGACCATCTTCGTTATTATATTGAATTGAATTAATAAAAAAATGTTCATCACTAAGCCTTTCCCATAGTCCTTCGGGTAAACACCCTTTTTTGCGAGCTTCCTGACAGGCATTCTCGAATTTTTTGCCAATATCTGCATAGTGATTTTTTATATCTAAAAATAATGTGCTATCCATAAAGAAATACCTTATTTAATGTGTATTTTTTTGTCCGGAAATAATGCTGTTTGCAAGGTCTTGAACGGTCTGAATAGAGGCCAGGGATTCATCGGAAAGTGTACAATGAAATTCATCTTCAATATCACATACTAATTCAGTGAGTTGCATTGAAGATACACCAAGATCATAGTTTAAGTTGGTGTTGGGCTTTACTTGCATTTGGTCGATATGCAGAGATTTCGAAATAACGCCGATTAGCTTTTCATAGATTTCTGTATTAGAAGAGTTGCTTTTCATAGCTTTGGCTCCAAAATTTAATGTTCATTTTCTTTCCATTCATGCATAATCTCGAGCTTTTTACTGATCAGGAGTTCTTTTGTTTCAAATCGTTTTAATTTACCACTGGTTGTTCTAGGTAAGGATTTAGGGCTTATTAAGGCAATCCAAAACACAGGCAACTCATGTTCAATTTGTACTCTATGTTTTATTGCATCAATTATTTGCGGCCCTTCATTTTTGATGTCTTGTGCGTTGGTTTCACAAACGATCACTAACCGTTCATTATTGTTATGATCAATTGCAAAGCAAGCACACTGGTTTAGACGTATTAATGGGTGTGCGGTAGAAACTGTATGTTCGATATCGTGAGAGTAGTGATTGACACCATTGACTATTATTAGATCTTTAATTCGGCCGGTAACAAACAATTCCCCATCTTCTGATAAAAATCCTAAGTCACCTGTTTTCAAATATAATTTATCGTTATTAACACCTCTATAGGAAGAAAAAAATTCTTTATCGTTATTTTTGGTGTAATTCCAATAACCCTTTGACACACTTTGGCTTGAAAAACATATCTCACCGATTACATTGGGTTGACATGGCAGGTTGGTACTATTTGAAATAATAACCAGGTCATCAATAGGTAATCCGCAACTAATCAGTTTTTTAGTCTTTCCTTTAGCCGAATTGATTTTAACGCTGCTATCTTGTTTAAGACTGTCCCTGGATACTTCGATAACTTTTGGTTTTGATCCTGGTGAATGAGATGTAACAACTAAAGTCGACTCAGCTAATCCGTAGCTAGGGCATAAGGCATTTTCTGTAAACCCATGGGGTTTAAAAGCCGAAATAAAAGATTCTATAGTCTCATATCTAATTGGCTCAGCGCCACTCCAGGCTGCAAACCAATTGGAAAGATCGAGTTTATTACGAACTTCTAAAGGTATTTTCTTGACACAATAATCGTATGAAAAATTAGGACCGCCACTATACACTCTTTGTTTCATATTGCTAATGGTAGTAAGCCACTTAGCAGGATGCTTAAGAAATGTTATAGGACTCATCAGATTGGTTTCTGTACCACTGTATATAGGTTCAAGTATACCGCCAATTAATCCCATATCATGGTAGGGAGGCAACCAGGATACAAAGACATCATCATTTTTGATACAAAAGGCATGATTGATTTTTTCAAGATTATGTATAATGTTTTTATGGGATATCATTACCCCCTTGGGTACGCCAGTTGAGCCTGATGTGTATTGGAGAAATGCTAACATATCTCCTTGAATATCGGGTTTACTCCATTTTGTCTCAAAGGTAATGGGGATTGTATCAGTTGCAATCCATTTTAACTGGTCCAGGCTCCAGTTTGTAAGTTGGACGTTATAAGGAATTAGTTTATTTGTAAGATAATTGACTAGGGGTACTCCGTTAATCCATTTTAGCCTTCTAAGAATTTTTAATTTCTTTAAAATCACTTCTGTTGAAAGCAAGACGGATGGATTTGAGTTTTTTATTATATTTTGTAATTTGTGGACTAATTTGGGATTGTGAGGAGGGTAAACGAGTATAGGTATTAAGCCGGCATACATTGCCCCAAAAAATGCACTGATTAGATCCAACCCGGGTTGATAAATTAAAATAGCCCGTTCGCCTGCCTTGAATTGTTTATTTTGTAAAAGAGCTGCAATTTTCCGTGAATTTATATCAAGCTCTTTATAAGACAACGTCTGGATTTGTTCCTCACCGTTATTATCCACTGTCATGAAGCGGCAGGCAATCTTATTATTGTTTTGGATAGCTTGAAACTCTAATAGATCAACAAGAGTGGAGCCAGAAAATTTGGACGTTTTGGAGTTTTCCATGTTAATTACTTGCTTTTTTTTAGTTTAACATGATTTCAGATTAGACGGTTTTTATGTAATTCGCAAATTGCTGTAACCACATACTTATTCGTTTAATCAAATCCAATATTTTCGACAGAGCAGACGATATAAATTTTGAATACTCAAAAGCTTTTATTAAACTCAATCAGGCTTATGATAGGCAGCATCCAGAGGATCCTTGCTATAGATCCTCAATGTATGAAGCATATGAAGCGTGAAGAGTCGATTTTTTTGAGTTTATAACATTCGTACAGATTACCAGGTTGCGATGCTTTGTTGAGGGTTTTGTAAAGAGCATTCTTCTGATATTGAGCCGTCATTACATACAACCAGGCCAGATGCAATATAATCTGGAGAAACTCCTCCTTGCCATAAGCAACACCCTTTTAGTAGTTGCAAATCCATCACTGCATGGCGATCACAGTAGCAGGTTGAGTAAAACCCATTATTACAGACTAAACGGCCGGCAGATGAATCGCAGTAGTTTGTCCCACCCATTTTCTCGCAGCATCCACCAGCGAACACTGGTGAGAAAACCATGCTTAACATAATTGATATCAATAGAGTTTTAAGTGATGGCATTTTCTGTCTCTTAATATTCTTTATTTTTAGGATAGCACAGAGTAAGAAAGAATATTAGAGGATGCACATCAATTCCCGAACGGTCATTAGTGAAACGGTAGAAATGAATCTTATGAGAGGATTTTAGTGGTTAAAACGAGTTGATTTGTATCGTGTGTAACCAAATAACTGGTTGCTAAACCCGCGAGTAATCCAAACAAATGTCCTTCCCAGGATACTCCTTTTTTTCTTGGGAAAATTCCAAAAAAAATACCAGCAAAATAATACAGACTGACTAAACCCAGAATTACTGTAGTTAATGTACCTTGTTGATAAATGTTACAAATCAGAAATCCCCAGTATCCCGTTATTAATGCACTGGCACCGATATGTAAACCAGGTTTTGCGAAGCACCAGATTGCCAGACCACTCAAAACAGTTATTAATAAAGTCACTGTCAGATAATAATTAAGGCCATTGATTAGAATGAAATTACTTAATACAAGCAAAGGAATTGAGTTAAAAAATATATGATTAAAGTTGGCATGGAGTAGTGGGGTACAAATAATTCCAGGTAGTCCTCGAAGGTGCCTCGGAATGATACCCAATAACAGAATTCGTTTGGTAACAAATTGACTAATAAAAAAAATGGACCAGGGGAGCAGCAAAATAACTCCAAGAACTTTGAAGTTATTTTGCGTTTGCAGGATGATTAAATTAAGGCTGCTGCCGAGTTCATTAATCATGATTTGACCATGGACGGCTCTTCGTTTTTAACCGTTTTTTTGGGTTGTACCGGTGGTGTTGCAATATTGCGAACAGGTACAAAGAGCAGGGGTTCAACCAACGTTTGATTCACTATCATCGACCAATGAAGATGAGGACCTGTTACTCTACCTGTCATTCCTACAAGGCCGAGTTCTTGTCCCTGTTTCACCGGTTCGCCGGATTTTACGAGAATTTTGCTCAGGTGAGCATACAGAGAGAATACACCCATGCCATGATCAATAATCACCGTATTTCCAGTAAAAAAATAATCTCCAGTCTCTACAACCATACCGTCATTTACTGCATGAATTGGCTCACCTTCTGGTGTTGCGATATCCAGTCCTGAGTGAGGATCTCTGGGTTGTTTGTTATAAACTCTTTTCAAGCCAAACAAACTGCTGATAGGTCCTCGTAGAGGCGCTGCAAATTGTTGTTTGAATGGATTGGCATTGGAATAGTTTGCGTAGATTTGGGCTAGTTTGCGGGTTTCCTTTTCAATACGAACTAAATCCTGAGGTTGTGGATCAACCTTGCTGATGTCTTTGATATTTAAAAATTGTGTTGTGTACAATTTATCACTGACTTGAAATGGAATGGTGGTTTTTATGGGTTTTGTAAGATCCAGGTATTGAATCGGTTCATTATTAGCTAAAGGTATGGCCACGATAAGCAACCACTGATTCGGTTTGGAGCTGGGAACGACCGGGATTTTTTTCCCTTGATAAAAAGCTTCAGGTTGTTTGTTAATGTCAATGGGGATAATCGTTAATCCGCCATTTACTGCATGATTTTCAGGTAAGGCTAGCGCAAAAAGGTGAGCAGACAGACTCCATAAAAATACAGTGACGCTAAGAATTAATTTATTCATGATTGTTATTAGTCCTTAATGTAAGTAACTTCACAGGCGATTTGGCCTTCTGCCAAACGCACATTGATTGCATCTCCAATACGTACTTGTTGTGTCGAAAAAATCACTTTATTGTCTATAGTAGCAATGGCATATCCTCTGTCTAGTGTAGCCAAGGGACTTACTGCGTGCAAAGTTGATAAATTATTTGCCAATTGATGCCTTAATTGGGTGACTTTACTTTTGGCTTGTAGGATTAATTGCGCCACAATCTGATTCATGTGCAGTTGGGTTTGTTCAATCTTTGTCTTGGGATTGTTAGCCTGCAGCAGAGATAGAAAGCGAGATACATCATGTTTTTTTCGGTTAATCCATTGTGACTGGTTTGAAATTAATTGGCGTTCAAGATAGTCAATTGTTTGCCAGTAAGCACTGATGGCTTGCCGTGGTGAGGAGATTTTGTCTAATAAGTGCTTCACTTTTATCTGATGATTCTGCATGAGTCTGTTCTGGGCAGTTTGTAAACGGGCAATGGCGTGATGAATACGATTGAATAGCTCAATACAGTTTGGGGTTACGGCATTAGCAGCCGCAGTGGGCGTTTCGGCTCGGAGATCCGCTACAAAATCCGCAATGGTGAAATCGGTTTCATGCCCTACACCCGATACAATAGGAATGGTACTGGCGGCAATTTCACGGGCTAACTGTTCGTTATTGAATGCCCATAAATCCTCTATACTTCCGCCGCCGCGAGCCAGTATCAGTACATCGCAGCGAGGGTGAGCATTTGCAAATTGCAACGCTTTAATCAGTTGCTGTGGGGCTGTAGCACCTTGGACTTCGCTCGGGTAGATGATGATTTTTGCCAAGGGAAAACGTCGCGCCAGGGTAGATAAAATATCACGAAGTGCTGCACCACTGGATGAGGTGATAATACCTATGGTCTTTGGTATTTCAGGTATCTTTTTTTTCCTGGCTGGATTAAAGAGGCCCTCAGCTGCAAGTTTTTTTTTCAACTCCTCGAATCGCTGGTAGAGTTCGCCTAAGCCCGCGTCTGTTATTTCGTCGACAATGAGTTGATAATCTCCCCGTGCTTCGTAAAGACTCAATGTACCACTGGCCACGATTTGTTTCCCGTCACCAAGTTCTCTTGCAGAAGATCCAAAATGTCGATTTTTAAAAAATACGCACCGTATTTGAGCCGAGTTATCTTTCAGCGTAAAATAAAGATGTCCTGATGAGGGTTTGCTCAAATTTGAAATTTCCCCTTCAACATGAACGACCCCCAATTCATTTTCAAGATAGGATTTTACTTGTCTGTTAAGCTGGCTAACCGAGACAACTGAAAAATTACCAGTCATAATGAAAAAATATCCAACATATCAATCATTTGCTTATACTAACAGATATAAAAAGAATTCAAAATCTATTGAAGCATGTCCCTACATGAACTAACTTATTAGATTACGGTAAGTTTATCATTTAATTTTTTGATGGAATAAGGACGTGGCATGAGACATGCGATTTTATTGGTTGCTATTTTTACTTCATCGTATGCGACAGCGGATTCTTTATATGATGCTGTTCAACATGGCATGATTTCAAATCCGGATGTTTTGTCTAATACAGCAAAAGGATTGTCGGCCAAACAAGGAATAGACAAAGCCAAGGGAGCTTATTATCCTACTATTGATGTAACAGGTGGTTTCGGACGAGAGAGAAGTTTAAACCCGACAACTACTGCGATTGATGATACTAATGTTGCCATATTAGACCGTACCGAATCTGCAGTTGAGTTCAAGCAGAATTTATTTTCAGGCGGCGGGATTGTTAATGAGGTCAAGCGGAATCAATATTTAACTCAGGGACAAAAGTGGAGAACCCAGGGTGTTGCTGAGGATTTGGCTCTGGATATCACTAAAGCTTATCTGGCTGTGCTAATGAATGAGCGCTTGTATGCTTATTCCATAAGTAACCTCGAGGCTCATAAAGCTGTTTTTAAGATGATTAAAGAACGGGCTGATGCAGGAATTTCGCGCGAAGCTGAAGTGGATCAGGCTGTTGCACGGCTTGCTCTTGCTGAATCCAATAAAATCAGTGCAGAGGCCAACCTTCAGGAAGTGCGAATCAACTACGCAAAACTGGTAGGAAAATGGCCTGAACATTTAACATGGCCACACATACCGACCGATAAGGAATTGCCAAGCACTCTGGCAATAGCGCTTGAAAAAGGTTTGGATAATCATCCTACTGTTAAATCCAGTTATGCTGACATTAAGCAAGCTAAAGCTCAGTATGAGGTAGCCAGAGCAGCATATTATCCTAAAGTTGATTTGGTGTTGAGTGCTTCCAAAAACAGAAACCTTAGCGGTTTGGTTGGCCCCAATAATTCGGATCTTGCTGCAATTCGAATGAACTATAATGCGTTTCGTGGTGGCGCAGACGAGGCTTTTGTGCGTCAGACAGCTTATCAGGTACAGGAAGCATATGAAGTAAAAAATCGCAGTTTGCTTCAATTGAAAGAAGCAATCCGTTTGTCCTGGAATGCTTATACTTCGGCAGCGCTTAGAATAAAGCCTCTAAAAACTCACGTCGTTGCTTCAAAAAAGACACGTGCTGCATATCAGGATGAGTTTAAGGTAGGAAAAAGAACCTTGCTCGACTTGCTGGATTCCCAGAATGAGTATTATCAATCAGAAATTGAGCTGGCTCGGGGCCAAAATGACGAGATGCTGTCTCGCTTTAGAATTCTGAATGGTATGGGTAAATTATTGAATTATTTAAAATTAAGATTGCCTGTCAATGTGGTAAATAACGATGTATTTAGCTCAGCTCAGACGCATATCCTGTTAAATAAAAAGATGGATGAGATACCTTATCCTAATGATACGGATCGCCCCATGCTTTTAGCTCAGCCTGTTAAAAATATGGAAACGACTCCAATTAATAAGGCGATAATCGATAAGAACACTACTTATCCTCAGCAAGTAACCCCTAAATTATGGTATGTTTCAGCGGGTGTGTTTGATGTGAAAAGTAATGCTGTTGCTTTGGTAAATCGCTTGCAAGGACTTGGTTTTTCAGCCTTCATGACTGAGTGTGATAATCGCCTGACTGTACTTGTAGGGCCTTATGAATATCGCGGGCATGCGGGGAATGGAATGGAACGATTAAAGGAACTGGCTCATGTACAAGGGGTACTTGTTACATTCAAAAATAAGCCCCAAAAAGCATAATCGAACGCTAGGTACATTTTTTTTGATGTGCCTGGCTTTTTTTTATTTAACCAGCTCCTGTCTTCATGCTTCAGCACCCGTAACTATTGAAAAAATTCACCAAATGGAGCTTAAATCCCAAGGTGATATTAAAAAAAGATTTCGAGCCTGGGTTAATTTAATAAAAGATCTTGAGAATAAATCTGAAGACATCAAGTTAGAGAAAGTAAATTCTTTTTTTAATCAATTCAATTATGAATCCGATCTGCAATCCCAGGGTGTGGAAGATTATTGGAAATCTCCTGAGGAATTCATTATCGATGGCGGGGGGGATTGCGAAGATTTTGCGATAATTAAATATTTCACTTTAATTGCCCTGGGAGTGCCAACAGAGCGGTTAAGAATTACTTATGTTACATCCCTTAAATTAAATCAGGCACATATGGTTTTGTCTTACTATCCAACTCCTGAAGCAGAGCCTCTTATATTAGACAGTTTGGAGCCTGACATCATGCGGGCATCCAAGCGTAAAGATCTCAAACCAATATACAGTTTTAATGGTGAAGGTTTATGGCTGGCCAAACAACGGGGTCAAAGTTCCTTTATGGGGCAATCCAACGGTTTGGGCAAATGGGATGAATTAATGAAGCGTATGCACTAAAAGGTGAAAGACCATGACACTGAACAAGAAAATGGCATTATGTGTTTTAATGATGTTACTCCTCGTTTTTATTGGCACTTATTTCATAACGATGAATAATGCCCGCAACTTTTTTATCCAGCAACTGGAGAGCAATGCTCAGGATACGGCTACCTCATTAGGATTGTCGTTATCTCAATCATTATTAAATCATGATCTGCCAACTGTGAATTCCATGGTTCAAGCAGTATTTGATAGAGGCTATTTTTCTTTTATTCAGGTAAAAGACATCAAGGGTAAAGTCATCGTGACCAAACAATTTGTGTCGCCGCACAATAACATACCTCAGTGGTTTGTCCATTTGATCCAATGGCCCTTAACTAAAAAGAACTCATTGGTTATGGATGGATGGATGCAGGCAGGGGAGGTATCTGTGATCAGTGATCCCAATAATGTCTATTCTTCTTTGTGGCGAAACGCTGTTGAAATGGTTAAGGCATATTTTGTATTTGCTTTAGCTGCCTTGCTCTTAACTTATGGGTTCATTCAGTTATTGATGAGACCCTTAAAAAGAGTCACTTCACAGGCTTTAGCAATCTCAGAGCATGAGTTTCCCATCGAAACGCACATACCTCGTACTCCAGAGTTGAAGCAGGTGACCCTTGCAATGAATCAGATGGTGTTAAAAATTAAATCATTATTTGAAGACCAATTACAGCAAGCCGAACTATTGCGGGTACAGGTTTATCAGGATCCTCTGACTGGATTAAGTAACCGGCGTTATTTTTTACAGCAATTATCTGCAATTTTAGATAATGAGGATGAGTATATTCCCGGTTATGTCTTAATGATCGTTATTGATGGTCTGGATGAGCTGAATCATAAACAGGGTTATCAGCAGGGTGATAACCTGGTTTTACTCGTTGCAAAAATATGCAAGGAATTCTGGAGTGACTCTTCGGTCAGTTCAATTGCACGAATTAGTGGAAGTACCTTTGCTTTAATTAGCCATGAACTCGATCCTGAGATATTTGATAACCAATGTATGGAGTTTGAAAGTAGCTTAAGGCAGGCAATCAGTGACATTAAATTGTGTCAGGCTCATATGGGAGCTTCTGGTTATTTTGCTCATCAAAGTGTATCCAATTTATTATCCATGGTTGATTTGTCGGTTAAAAAAGCCCGGGAACAGCAGGTTTTTTATTGTCAAAAAGAACATGATACCTTTAAGTATCGACGGTTAATTACCCGTGATGATGTGGTTACATTCTTAAACCAAAAAAGGATACATTTATATGCGCAAGGGGTGACCAACGGTAAAGAATATTTACACAAAGAAATCTTCGTAAGAATTCTCGATCTGAATAATGATCAGTTGGGTGCTGGTTATTTTATGCCGGCAGCTGAAAAAATGGGATTGGCATATCTGATTGACCAGTACGTTCTTAACGAGTTGGCTGCCAAAAAAATTGCTTCCAATGAGTGTTTTGCGTTGAATGTATCTGAAGATACTTTAGTGAATAATGAGCATCGAGATGCTTATTTACATCAATTAAAAAAAATACCCCAGGCTGTATTAAAAAATCTGTCATTAGAAATAAGCGAGAGTAAAGTTCTTGAATCATTCACAGAAGTGAAATTATTTGCAAAACAAGTGCAAAAATTGGGTGTAAAGATTGGTGTGGATCGAGTTGGAATTCATTTTTCTCCTTTGCATTATTTAAGTGAGCTTCATGTTGATTACTTAAAATTGCATGGAAGTCTGGTGCAGGATATTGATGAAAATGAAAGTAAGCAGTTTTTTATACACTATTTTAACGAGATGGCAAAAACACTCGATATTCAGGTCATTGCTACGCAGGTAGAACAGGAAGCTCAATGGCATGCACTGGAGCTGGTCCACGTTTCCTGGGGGCAAGGGCGTTACCTTGATCCCATTGTTTTATTAGATTAATGGATGTTGCTTCACGCTACCTTCCCAACCGGTAAGAGGAAAGGTTGATCTCTCATTACATTCGGAATAATGTTGCATGGGGGGGTAGAGAAGTTATTATTTGAAGAGCTAAGCCTCTGTAAAATAAATCAAGAATACGTTATGATGAGGCTTCGATAAATCACAATAAAAATAATATGAACTCTTATCGCACCCGGAAAACGTATTTTTTCATACCATTCTTATTGTTGTTAACGAGTATTATTTTAACTGGATGTGTTGATTTATCCGGTTCCCGAAGTGCTTATAGAAAAAAAGTGACACATCATACAAGCACTGGGCAAAATAATACGTCAAAAGTGAATTCAGCACCTGCTAAAAAGGGCGAAGTGCATACCATGCGCGGTGGATTAGGTATTTTCAGCAAGGGAATGAATCAATTAAGAGATACTGTAGCGGACAAATATCATATCTCTTCCCGAAGTACCATGTGGTATAACGCCGGTGAAGTCAGTCGAAACATCATCACTCGCTATTACAAACAAAAAGATCACAGGCCTATAATTTTAGTTGGCCATTCATTAGGAGCCAACGAGCAGATTAAGGTTGCGCGTAATCTTAATGGAGCGGGTGTACCCGTTGCTCTGTTAGTTACCGTTGATGCCGTATCTCAAACCATAGTACCTCCAAATGTAAAACAGGTGCTAAATGTTTATAAACCCGGTTACGTTCCCATGTTTAGTGGCCTGAAGCTAAGGGCGGTGAATCCTGAAGCAACACACATTGAAAATGTTAATGTGAATACATTAAAAGAGGTTAGTGTAAATCACTTCACTATTGATAAAGATAAAGTCGTACAGGCGATGATTTTGGATAAAGTTGAAAAGGTGTTAATTGATGGAAATAGTAAGGGCGCATAAAGACTGTATATCTCCTCGTATCTGTGTTATTGGAGCTGGCCCGAGTGGAATCGCAGCAATTAAAAACTTACAGGAACAAGGTTTAACCAGTATCACGGCTTTTGAAAAAAACAATCAAATAGGTGGCAATTGGGTATATGATGAGAATAATAATCATTCAAGTGTCTATGAAACCACTCATATTATAAGTTCAAAGAGATGGTCACAGTTTGAAGACTTTCCTATGCCTGCGGAATATTCTGATTATCCATCTCATGCACAGTTATTAAATTATTTTAAGAGTTACGCAGAACATTTCGATCTGAACAAATATGTTCGTTTTAATACCACAGTTTTGAAAGTCACGCGAACTGAAGAGCAGAAATGGAATGTCCTTTATGAAGACTCACAAGGTACTCATGAGGAATGTTATGACTATTTGTTAGTTGCAAATGGCCATCATTGGGATCCCACTATGCCTGAGTATCAGGGGGAATTTACCGGTGAGGTGCTTCATTCCCATCAATATAAAAAGGCATCGACCTTTAAAGATAAGCGAGTATTAGTCGTAGGTGGTGGAAACTCAGCTTGTGATGTGGCAGTAGAAATTTCCCGAGTGTCTCCTAAAACCTGTATCAGCATGCGCAGAGGCTATCATATATTCCCCAAATTTATTTTTGGTAAACCTACTGACGTTGCTGTAGCTAAAATTCAATGGATGCCATCCTGGTTAAGACAGAAATTTATCAGCCTGGTAGTTCGAGGCTTGCAGGGACGTTATGGTAAATACAAATTAATGAAACCCGATTGTGGCCCTCTGGAAATACATCCAACAATCAATTCGGAATTATTGTACTTTATTCGTCATGGAAAAATTTTGCCTCGTCCTGGCATTTCCCACTTCGATGGGAATGTAGTGCATTTTACTGACGGCAGCAACGATGAGTTTGATACGGTCATTTTTGCGACTGGCTATCAAATCAGTTTTCCATTTTTTGATAAAGAATGCCTGGATTTTAGCAATTCCACCAAAATTCCTCTGTATCGAAAAATGATGCATCCCGAATTTGATAATTTGTATTTTATCGGTTTGTGCCAGCCTCAAGGGTGTATTTGGCCACTCGCTGATTATCAATCGAAAATTGTTGCACGCATCATTACTGGAAGTTTAAAGCGACCAGAGCAATTGCATAAAAAAATAGAGAAAGAGATTAATAAACCGCATTATCGTTTTAAATCCAACAGGCGTCATGCCCTGGAAGTTGACTATCACCGGTTTCGTCGTGAATTATTGGAAATGCTGGATCAAAAACGATTTGGTTGAATTTTTAAATCAGAATTGAACGCTAGAAATGGCTCTTGGTATTTGAAGGAGCCTTCTCACAGGATGCCTTCTTAAATACACCATTCTGCTATTCATCAGTTCTAATGTACCATTTTATAAGGTAGTCATCCTCGCGAAAGCACATTAGTGTCCGGGGAAATTGAGCCTCTTCCGATCAAATCCAAATCCACTCTCCACCGCACAAAGCGTGGGGGAGAGGGTTTAGGGTGAGGGGGTTCAAATACTGTCGCGCAAAAGCGCGCTCGTTTATACTATTGTCTGCATACCGCACCTAAAGCACGGTAATTAGGCGTTTTCGAGCAATGCAATAAGTCAATTATCAACAGACCTTAAAGCGTGTTTGCGTTTGATTAGAGCGTTCATTAGCTTTTCAATGTTATTAATATAAGGGTTTTCCTGACGAACGATGGCGTTTGTCCGTTCTTCACAATAACCTTTGACTTCTTTATCTGGCAATATATAAAATCGTTTCTGCTCTACTTCCTGGATGATATGTAACGCAACATCAGATGCGGGCCGTGAGTGCGCTAATAGCGAATTTAATGATTCGTGAAATACGGAATTGGATTCAGCCGGATTAGTTGATAATAACGAGGTGTCGGTAAATGAAGGGAATACGACTGATACATCGACTGGCTTTTCTAGTCTTTTCAAATCATAAAACAGGGATTCAGATAAAGCCAATACCGCATGTTTCGACATGGAGTATGCTGCAATTTGTGAACCAGAACACAGTCCATACAAGCTTCCCATATTAATTATATGAGAATGAAATGGCTGCTTAAATAAATAAGGCATAAAAATTCGGATGACATGGATCATTCCATGTAAATTAACATCCATGACCTGATTAAGCTGTTCAGGCTGCAACTCCCAGACTGGAGCCAAAGATCCAATAATCCCGGCGTTATTATAAAGCCAGTCTATTCTACCGCAATGAGTATCGACATAGGCAAGCAGTTGTTCAATGTCATCAGGCTTGGTGATGTCACACGTTTTATTGAGTGCCAATCCAGGATATAACTCATTCAGTTCGTTGGCCTCTTTTATAAGTTTGGAGCTGTCCTTATCCACCATGACTACCTTGATGCCACGTTGGAGGTATAGTTGGCTTAGGGCTAGTCCTATGCCACTGGCAGCACCAGTAATTAAAGCAACCTTCATTCGAGTTCCCCAATATTCTGTCATTTTATCTTCGATTGCCTCATGCAGATTGCTGAGTAGTGAAGAAATACTTAATTTCGAAAGGGTACCATAATTTGCTTTAATACTAAACTTTCAACAATCACGAGCTACAGGCCAAGGCATGACATAAATATTTTTAGTGTTTCAATATAGTCGAATTTGGCTTTGCTATAATTAATTAAAATGACAACCCAAAGGTGTTACTTTGAGAAACAGTGAAATACCGGAATCCCCATATGAATACCCCGCGGAGCCAATAGAGTATCCAATAAATCCAGAACCGTTGGAACCAGGATATCCGGAATTACCCGAACCAGAACCCATTGATACTCCTGAGCCAGGATATGAAGAGTAATTAATTGGGATCGCAGATTAATCCTTTGAGCGCTTTGCCTATGTTCTGGGCTCGCATCAGACTTTCCCCGATAAGAAAGGTATTAATCCCATGAGACTGCATTAATTTAATGTCGTTTCGTGTGTTGATTCCACTTTCCGAAATAATTAGTTTATCTGAGGGCACACATTCTTTTAGTTGAATGCTTAATTGCATGTCTGTTTTAAAGGTATGCAGGCTGCGGTTGTTGATGCCTATCAATGGAGTCGGTAATTTTATAGCTCGCTCCAGCTCTTCCCTGGTGTGACTTTCAACGAGTACAGACAGGTTAAGCTCCTGGGCTAATTGACAAAAATCAGTTAATTGCATGTCATCCAACATGGCAACTATAAGAAGAATACAGTCCGCACCCAAAGCCAGACTCTCATGGATTTGGTATGGGTCAATGATAAAATCCTTTCTTAGAACGGGTAGATTACACTGTGATTTTGCTAACGCCAAATAATCAGGGTGTCCTTGAAAGAAATCTCTATCGGTTAAAACGGAAAGGCATTTTGCGCCATTATTGGCATATACAGTTGCAATTTCTGCGACATCAAAGTGTTCTCTTATTAATCCCTTACTGGGAGAGGCTTTTTTAATTTCTGCGATGATTGAAGGGGACGAACCGGATTGAAGAGCTGCCAGAAAATCTCGTCTCTGAATGTCGTGTTCTTTTGAAAGGGAACTCAGGGGCTTATCTTTTTTAGATTGGGCAACTTCTTCCTGCTTATGTTGAGCAATGCGTTGTAAAATACTATTCATGGTGAGATTCTTTAGTTAATTGTTGAGTTAGATTTCGAAGATTGGTGAAACATTGGGCTGCTTTACCACTGTCTATTGATGCTTTAGCCTGTTCAAGAGCAAGGTCGAATGATAATTCATCCCTGGCACAATAAATTGCCGCAGCAGAATTCAGTAGCACCATGTCTCTCGCAGCACCCTGGGCTCCGGAAAGTACGGATGAAATTAATTCCAGACTTTGCTGGGGTGAGTCAACAATAATGGCATCCAGTGATTGGTGTTTTATACCAAAATGTTCTGGATGAATCAGCCATTCTTTATAAGTTCCATTATGGTACTCTACAACATCGGTAGGTGCGGCAATACTGATTTCATCAAGGCCATCGTGTGAACTGATGACCAAGGAGCGTTCACTGCCCAAATTAGCCAATACGATGGATAACGGTTTTAGCCAGTTTGCTGGATACACTCCAACAACCTGTTTTTTAACGCGCGCAGGGTTGACCAGAGGTCCAAGCAAATTAAACAGAGTTCTAATTCCCAACTGTTGGCGCGCTGCACGTGCATGCTGCATGGCAGGATGATAATGGGGTGCAAAGAGAAAAGCCAAGCCGCATTGTTTCATGCAGGCCATCATCTGGTCGTCAGTAAGATTCAGGGTAAATCCCGCCTGTTCCAATAAATCGGCACTACCGCTTCGGCTTGAGACGGAGCGATTTCCATGTTTTGCAACTTGAATTCCTGCTCCAGCTACTACAAAACTACAGGCAGTAGATACGTTAAAGGTATTTTTGCCATCGCCACCGGTGCCAACGATATCAATCAGATTCTCACCAAGTGCAAGAGGATGAGCTAATTGTCGCATTACAGATGCAGCGGTAGTCAACTCATTGGCTGTTTCGCCCTTCATTCGCATGAGAGCCAAAAAAGTTGCGATCTGCAGATCATTTAATTGACCCGTCATGCAGTCATGAATGACTTCATGCATTTGAGAGGGGCTCAGATCTTGCTTCGCGATGAGTTGTTCAAATAGTTGATTGGGCTTCATAACTTAAAAAATTCTCTAATATGTGCAAACCGTATTGGCTTAAAATTGCTTCGGGATGAAATTGTAGACCAAAAAGAGGGTATTGACGATGTGAAATTGCCATAATTGTATTATCTGCCCAGGCGTCTATAGAAAAACAATCGGGCAAACTGGATGCTTCGACTGCCAGCGAGTGATATCTCGTGGCTTTAAAGTGATTAGGAATATTCTTGAAGAGTCCTCTATTACTGTGGCGGATTTCAGAGGTTTTGCCATGCATGATTTCAGGAGCTGAGATAATTGTTCCTCCAAAAGCCTGAGCCAGGCATTGATGGCCAAGACAAACACCTAATATAGGAATATCCTGATGAAATGCTCTGATTGCTTCCAGGGAAATGCCTGCATCATCAGGTGAATTGGGGCCTGGTGAAATGACTATAAGTTTGGGGGCAAGTTTTTTTATATCCGCTATGCTAATGTGATCATGGGGATGAACTGAAACCGTTTGGTTCAAACATTGAAAATATTGTACCAGGTTATAGGTAAATGAGTCGTAATTATCAATCAGTACTAGCATTGAGATCCTATAATGCAAAATCCTCACCGAGGTATACTGCCCTCACTTGTTTATTAGCCAGGATGACTTCCGGAGCACCTTCACATAAAATTTTTCCTTGGCTTACAATATAAGCGCGTTCACAAATATCCAATGTTTCTCTTACATTATGATCCGTAATTAACACACCAATGCCATGATCGCATAAATGCTGAATAATTCTTTTAATGTCGATAACCGAAATTGGATCAACGCCGGCAAACGGTTCATCAAGAAGTATAAACGAGGGTTCAATTGCTAAAGCTCTGGCAATTTCAACCCGTCTTCTTTCGCCACCTGATAAGGACATTCCCAGACTTTTTTCAATATGGGTAATATGGAATTCCTGAAGGAGCAAATCCAGCTTCTCTTCTCGGGCTTGTTCGTCCAAATCAGTCCTAAGCTGCAGGATTGCCATGATGTTTTCTGCAACGGTAAGTTTACGGAATACTGAAGCCTCTTGAGGTAGATAGCTTATACCTAATCGTGCTCTTTGGTGCATTGCGGAATGGGTAATGTCTGTACCATTCAAAATGATCTGACCCTCATCACAGGATTGCAGGCCTACTATCATATAGAAACATGTGGTTTTACCTGCTCCGTTAGGCCCTAACAACCCAACACATTCCCCTTTTTTGATATTAATACTAATGCCGTTAACCACAGTTCTGGATTTAAATGATTTTTTTAACTCTCGGGCTTCTAATAGACTCATGTCGGTTTCTTTTCTGGATAAATGATAATGGTTGTTCTGGTTTTCCCGTCGCTTTCAGATACAACATGCTGCTCGAGGGTGTCGTAGCTAATTTTAGCCGCGGACAATGAATTGGTTCCTTGTTCAATACGCGCGTTGCCGATTAATTCAATTAGATGTTTTAATGGGTAATACTTTATAGTATCAGCATAGGCATGAAAAGGTGGCTTGTCGGGTCCGGTTTCGGTCCAGTAGTGAGCTTGTTTCCCTTTTTCACCATTGGCTATGGCCAAGACTAACTGATTTTTGGCATCACCTTGAGTTATGGCTTTAGCTGCATTCAGATTAGTTGAACCCTGCATGAATTCTACGTTACCAGTGTAGACTCCTTTATGATTTTTTTGGCTTAAATCGGCGGAGTCAGAGATGACATGCATGGTCTGCTCTTTGTCTGAGGGAAGGGCATAACCAACCATAACATTCAGCATCAAAATTACTAATAAACTGAAGCTAGCCTTTCGCTGGCTCATATCTACCTCTGGCTTGGTGAAGCAGTTCGACGCGTTTTTCATCAAGATAAGCATTCATTCCAGTTGACTGAATGATGTTTCCTGGTTGTTCAAAAGTTACGAACAAGTCGGTAGTTGCTTTCTTTTCTTGTGGATAATAGGTTACTTCTTCTGTTTTCAAGGTGCTTTCCTGGGATTTGTCGCCAGGATTTTGATGAACAACAACTTGCTCTATAAACGTAATGCGTTTACCGCCTTCGAATGATTTAGCGCGCTTGGAATTAATCTCCCATGCCGGTTGATCATCCTGATGGATAATAATATGGGGGGTCTTTAGCAGGTGAATGTCATCTTTAGGGATGTGTTCCATTAATGGAGTGGTTAATAAGTTAATCAGTACTCCTTCACTATTGAATTGACTTACGGTCAATTGAGTGATTGTCGTATCGATAGTATTGGACAGTATATCGTTATCCAAACTAATGAGTTTCTTTGAGTTGGTAAAATACCAACTGGAACATGCCAGAAGTGCAATTGCAAAAAACAACCATGCTGCTTGTTTGATGGCGTTCATTGTTTTAGATAACCTTCCAGTGCTAAATCCATTTTATTTTGTGCGTTCAGAATTAAGTCGCACAGTTCTCTTACTGCTCCACGACCACCTGTTTGCTGGGTTTGCCAATCAGCAAACTCTTTTACCTGGGTGACTGCATTTCCGACTGCCACACCTAATCCAACTTGCCGGATTAATGGTAAGTCAGGTAAGTCATCACCGATATAGGCGAATTGCTCATCATTCAGCCCCAGGCTTTTTTTAAGTTGCTGGTAGGCATCTCGCTTATCAACTTGTCCTTTAAAATAATGGACTATTCCTAGCTGTTTCATCCTGTGATCTACAACAGCATTGCGAGCGGTAGTAATAACTGCAACTTCTATGCCAATAGCCATAAGCAATTTTAGACCCATTCCATCCTGGACATGAAAGGATTTTAATTCATTACCATGATTGTCAATATGAAGCAGTCCATCACTAAGGACTCCATCGACATCACAAATAAGGCATTGAATTTTTTTTGCTTTTTCAATTAATTCATTCATTTTATTCTCTAAGTTAAAAAACGCCGGCTTTTAACAAATCATGTAAGTGAAGCACAGCATGAGGTCTGTTCATGTCATCTACCACTACAAGGGAAGTGATGCTGTATTTTTGCATTATCGCCAGGGCTTCGGCTGCAAGCATTCCCATATGAATGGTTCTGCAATTGCGGGTCATTACTTCTTTGAGCTGAGTCGTATTGATGTCGTATTGGCTGGTTAAGGTTCTTCGAATATCTCCATCGGTATACACGCCTACCAGGATCCCGTGATTGTCCACAACGCAGGTCATGCCCAGTTTTTTGTCGGTTACCTCAATCAGGGCTTCACTAATGGTTGCTTTCTCATTGGTCAGTGGCAATTGATCGCCTTTATGACATAAATCGTCTATTCGGAGTAATAATTTTTTACCCAATGCCCCGCCTGGATGGGACAAGGCAAAATCTTCGGCACTAAAGCCGCGTGCTTGAAGAAGGGCTATTGCCAATGCATCTCCCATGACCAGAGAAACGGTAGTACTGGTTGTCGGGGCTAGTCCTAGTGGACATGCTTCCTGCTTGATGCTGACATCGAGATTGACATCGGCTGATTTGGCCAGGGTTGAGTCAACATTTCCGGTTAAGGTAATCAGCGGTACTTCTAGACGTTTTAATAATGGGAGGATGGTTACAAGTTCAACAGTGTTGCCGGAATGTGATATTGCTACAACGGTATCTTGAGGAGTGATCATCCCCAGATCACCATGACTGGCTTCTCCAGGATGCATAAAAAAAGCAGGGCTACCGGTGCTGGAGAATGTAGCGGCCAGTTTGTTGGCTATATGTCCGGATTTGCCCATTCCTGTGACTACGATACGCCCTTTACAGGCAAGCAGTAACTCACAGGCCTTTTCAAATCGAGCATCAATTCGCTGAGTCAATTCGAAGACAGCTTGTGCTTCAGTTTCAATAACTGCGAGTCCAAGTGTGCAAAAATTCATAGGCAAAGTGTATTATTTTTTGTGTATTTTTCATTCTAACACATTGCTTTTGAATGATGTAACCCTATTTTTTTTTATAAATGAACTTTTTTTTAATTCAAACGCAATTAAAAACCACATTTTTTTTTTAACCAGTATATACTTCTAAATTCAGACTAAAATTGGAAATGAGAGCATGCCTGAAAATTGGGTTGTAATTAATAATCTGACCTTTACCCGGGATAACCGCTACATTTTTGATGGCATAGATATGGTGGTGAAGCAGGGAAAAATTACTGCTATCATGGGTCCAAGCGGTTCTGGAAAAACTACCTTGCTCAGGTTGATCGGTGCCCAATTAACACCTGACAATGGTGAGGTGTTCGTACACGGTCAAAACATACATCAGCTTTCTCGTTCAGCGTTGTATGAGGCAAGGCGTAATATGGGCCTGCTCTTTCAGAGCAGTGCACTTTTTACTCATCTTTCTGTATTTGACAATGTGGCTTTTCCTTTGAGAGAACATACTCAATTAAACTTTTCCATGTTGCGTGATATAGTGTTAATGAAGCTCGAAGCAGTCGGTTTGCGAGGTGCAGCGAATTTAATGCCAGCCCAGTTATCTGGCGGAATGGCAAGGCGTGTGGCACTGGCAAGAACTATAGCGCTTGACCCTGAGCTGATGATGTATGATGAACCTTTTACAGGACAGGATCCAATTTCAATGGGGGTTTTGGTGCGTTTAATAAAACGGCTGAATCAGTTGTTACACACCACAACCATAATTGTATCTCATGATGTTGAAGAAACCTGTTCAATAGCGGATTATATTTATTTGATTTCAGGCGGAAAAATTATTGGTCAGGGAACTCCTGATGAGTTAATTCAATCTGCAGAACCGCAAGTTAAGCAGTTTATGCATGGTGAAGCGGATGGAGCTGTTCCATTCCATTATCCTGCCAGACCTTATACAGAGGAGTTATTAGATGCTTGATTCAATCGCGCGTCTTGGTAATCGTGGTATACAGGTATTAAGTACTATTGGTAATTCAGGATTTTTTTTATTTACCATGTTGTTCAGAAAGCCTAATATACCTAAATTATGGCCTTTGTTGCGTCAGCAACTTCATTTTGTTGGCGTGTTGTCCTGTTTGATTATTGTCGTATCGGCCTTATTCATCGGTATGGTTGTTGGATTGCAAGGATACAATACTTTGCAAAAATTCGGCGCTGCCAGCCAGCTGGGACAATTGCTGGCATTAAGCATTGCACGAGAATTAGGACCAGTAATCAGTGCCTTGTTGTTTGCAGGACGGGCTGGTTCAGCTTTGACTGCCGAAATTGGCTTGATGAAAGCAACAGAGCAGTTATCCAGCATGGATATGATGGGTGTTGATCCACTGGGCAGAGTGATTTATCCACGTTTTATGGCAGGTTTTATTGCTTTACCCGTACTTGCATTAATTTTTTCTGCAGTAGCGATTTATGGCGGGTATTTTATCGGGGTACATTGGCTGGGTGTGGATGACGGCAGTTTTTGGTCCAATATGCAGGCAGCGGTTAATTTTCGTATTGATATTTTTAGTGGAATCATCAAGAGTTTCGTTTTTGCTTTTGTAGTGACCTGGATAGCAGTTTTCCAGGGATTTGAGTGTGTGCCAACAGCGGAGGGCATTAGTCAG
The DNA here is from genome assembly GCF_000423305.1 of Legionella moravica DSM 19234. Taxonomy (GTDB): domain Bacteria; phylum Pseudomonadota; class Gammaproteobacteria; order Legionellales; family Legionellaceae; genus Legionella; species Legionella moravica. The sequence continues at coordinate 134,565 of NZ_KE384002.1, forward strand.
GCGACGACTAAGACCGTAGTTTATTCATCGCTTGCTGTTTTAGGGCTCGATTTTTTGTTGACTGCAATGATGATTGGAGATTGGTAAATGAAAAAGCAACGTTATGTAGACATAAGTGTAGGAATATTTATGTTGCTTGGCCTATTGGCATTATTGGTAATGGCAATGAAAGTCAGCAGTTTTAATGATTTTATCTCTCAGAAAGGATATCAGGTCACAGCAGATTTTACTGATATCGGTGGCTTAAAGGTAAGGGCTCCAGTTACGGTCGCTGGCGTACGAATTGGTGAAGTGAGTCGAATTGAGTTGCAGCCAGGTGAGCTTAATGCCAGGGTTACCATGACTCTGAGAAGTGATAAAAGGATACCGTATGAGGATTCTTCTGCGCGAATTTTGACCGAGGGCTTGCTTGGTTCCAATTATATTAGTATTGTTCCGGGTTTTGAAGATGAGGACAGTAATGATCATCCGTATTTGCGGCAAGGGGATGTGATTGCTAAAACTCAGGAAGCGATTATTCTTGAGAATCTTATAGGCCAATTATTATTTAATATCAAGAAATAGGTGAACCATGAGAGCATTTAAAACCCTTTTATTAGTTGCTTGTATGTCCTTATCTCAAATGATGGCGGCACAGACATCTCCAGTACCTATGCTGGAACGAGCTGCTAATGATATTATCGCTACTCTCAAGGAAAACAAGTCAAGTTTGAAGAGCAATCCTTCTATTATTTATAAAGCAGTGGAAATGCATTTGCTACCAAATGTTGATGTAGCTGGTATGTCCCGATCCGTTTTAGGCCGTCAGGCATGGAATAAGGCAACACCATCTGAGCGCGCTGAGTTTTCCAAAGCGTTCACCCGATTGGTTATACGCACATACTCCAGCCCACTGGCTGAATATTCAGATGAAACCATCCAGTTTTTGCCTTTGCGCGGTTCATTGGACAGTCGTTTCATTAGGGTAAATAGTGTGATAGTTCGTTCCAAGGGACAAAATATTCCTTTAAGCTACAGTCTGGTTTCAAAAAATGGATATTGGAAAATTTATGACATAAGCGTTGAAGGAGTGAGTTTGTTACAGAGCTTTCGATCTCAATTCGCTCAAGCACTGCAACATTCCAGCATTAATGAAGTGATTAGTGAAATGCAGAAAAAACAAGTGAAGAAGGCTTCATAATCGTGGAAAAAATTAATTTTAAACCCGGTTCTGAGCTTACTTTTAAATCAGTGGTGTCTGTTCGCGCAAAGCTGTTTAAAGCGTTGATGGATGATGCCGCTACTACCTTTTGTCTTGATTTAAGTGACGTGAGGCATTGCGATAGTGCAGGCTTGGCATTACTGATAGAGGCAAGAAAATTGTGTATGCACCGCAACAAAATGTTTGAAGTGATAGGGATATCTCCAGAAACTCAGTCCTTAGCCGAATTTTGTGGAGTAAAGAGTATTTTAGAAAGTGCATGAATAGAAGAACCTGAATTAGGTAAATACTCATCATCCCTAAGACCTTGGCCTGCCTTTCGCGCAGGCTAGTTTTTTTGATATAAAACCCCCTTTGGAATGACTGTATAATCCTCTTTTATATTTTTTTTTACAACTAGGGTAAAAAAATTGTATTTATTTCAATTAGTGAGCTAACTTTATGTTAAGTAATGAAGAAATTGAACAAAGACTTAAAAGCATTGACGAAGTGCTTCATGTCGAAGTAACAGGCGATGGTTACCAGTACCAACTGATAATAGTAACCGATATATTTTTAAATAAAACCAGGGTCGCTCGACAGCAATGGGTCTATGCTCAGCTCAATGACTTAATTACCACTGGCAGGCTTCATGCTTTAAGCATGAAGACATGGACAAAAGAAGAATGGGGGAAGCAACATGGATAAATTATTAATAAACGGTGGTAAGGCATTACAGGGTGAAGTAGTTATTTCTGGTGCTAAAAACGCAGCATTACCCATCATGGCTGCCAGTTTACTTGCCAGTGACCATGTAACCATATCCAATGTTCCTCATTTAAAAGACATTACTACCATGATGGAGCTGCTTGGACAATTAGGCGCCCATTTGATTGTTGATGAAAAAATGAATGTGCAGGTAGACGCCAGTCAGGTCAATGAGTTTGTTGCCCCCTATGATCTCGTTAAAACAATGCGCGCGTCAATTCTGGTGTTGGGGCCTATGCTGGCGAGATTTGGAAAAGCCGATGTTTCCCTGCCCGGTGGCTGTGCGATTGGAACTCGTCCAGTAGATTTGCATCTCAAGGCATTAAAGGCTATGGGTGCTGATATCACGGTTAAAAATGGATACATCAACGCGCGTTGCCGGCGAGGTCGATTGCAGGGACGTCGATTAATGTTTGATACCGTTACGGTAACGGGTACTGAAAATATTCTTATGGCAGCAGTGCTTGCAGAAGGTACAACGATAATTAAGAATGCTGCTCGTGAGCCTGAAGTGGTTGATTTAGCTAATTTCCTAATCCAGATGGGCGCTAAAATATCAGGTGCTGGAACTTCAACTATTGAAGTTGAAGGTGTTGAGTCATTAGCTGGTGGGACTTATTCTGTTATGTCTGACAGAATTGAAGCTGGTACTTATCTTGCTGCCGGAGCATTGACCCGAGGTCATGTAACCGTAAAAAGAGTACGACCCGATACCTTGTTGTCTCAGTTGTGCAAATTTGAGGAAGCAGGGGCTGAGCTGACTATAGGCGAAGACTGGGTTAGTCTGAATATGCATGGCAAACGACCACAGGCAGTCAATATTTCAACGGCTCCTTATCCTGCTTTTGCTACTGACATGCAAGCTCAATTTATGGCAATGAATTCAGTTGCCGAAGGCACTTCAACGATAGTCGAAACTATTTTTGAAAATCGCTTTATGCACGTGCAGGAATTGCAACGCATGGGTGCTCAGATCCAGCTAAATGGTAATACCGCAATTATCAATGGCGTTGAAAAGCTAACGGGAGCACCAGTAATGGCAACCGATCTTCGCGCTTCAGCCAGTCTGATATTAGCTGGTTTGGTGGCTGAGGGAGAGACTGCTGTTGAGCGCATCTATCATGTTGATAGAGGATATGAGCGTATCGAAGAAAAATTGTCTCTTTTGGGCGCTGACATCAAGCGAGTTTCAGAGCGGTGATTACACGCAGTGAATTAAGCCTGTACCTGAATGATTTGCTGAATTGTCGTCAATATACTGACTATGCACCAAATGGAATTCAGGTTGAGGGTAAGGAACACATCAAGCGCATCTGTACTGCAGTAACTGCATCTGAGGACGTAATTTCTCAGGCAATTGAATGGCATGCAGATGCGCTTTTGGTGCATCATGGTTATTTTTGGCGTGGTGAAGATCCTGTTATCACCGGAATGAAGCGTCAGCGAATCAGTAAATTATTGAATCACGAAATTAATCTGTTTGCATATCATTTACCTCTCGATTGCCATCCTGAGCTGGGCAACAATGCGTGTCTGGCTAAATTATTGTCATTAGACTCAATTCAGATGCATCAAGTTGGCACTACAGATAACCTGTTATGGTCTGGTCTTCTGACTGAAGATATGACAGAAATGCAATTGGGCGATTTTTTGGAGCGTTCTTTTGGACGTAAACCTCTTCATATATCCGGTCATTCTAAACGCATAAAATCTATAGCGTTGTGTACTGGGGCTGCTCAGGATTATATTGAACATGCTCATGCGTTGGGAGTCGATGCCTATTTAAGTGGAGAAGTTTCAGAACGAACTTATTATCAGGCAAAAGAATTAGGAATTCACTATTTCTCTTGTGGGCATCACGCAACAGAGCGCTATGGAATTCAGGCATTAGGAAATCATGTAGCACAATATTTTAATTTGTCTCATCTGTTTCTGGACAGCAATAATCCTGTTTAATTATTTACCTTATTTAAAATTCATATTTGGTCATCAAATTGGAAGATAATAAAACAGATATACTGGATTAACACTTTTTTTATTCCTTGCTAGAACAATCTCTCTTGTGCCTGCCCTCTATAGTGGGCTAACATGTGACAATAGTTGCTAAAGGATTGTTATAATGATCAATTTTAAAAGATTTCTGGTCTTTATATTTGTGCTTTGTTTTTTTTCGTTGCAGTTAAATGCGAAAGGATTACAAAATAAAGCATTTAGAACGATCTGGCATCCAACTTATCTTGGAGAACGTCTGGATTATTGCAGTTTTGATGGAAAAGAGTGCGGTAAGGATGTTGCTAATCGTTATTGTCAAATGTTGGGCTATGATTATTCCAGTCAAAATGTCATTGCTTACAACGTAGGGTTAACAAATTATTTATCCAGCAGACTACAATGCAAAGGTTGGCGTTGCAATGGATTTATGACGATTAGTTGTGCCATCGGACTGTCACATAATCCACCCAAACCTTATCATTACCGCGAGAAAGAATTTGCATATCCTCGATACAATGATTATCGAGTAGATTGGTGTTATGACAAGGATAAAGGTTGTGGAGCACGAGCTGCAAATTCATTCTGCAGCAGGATGGGGTATCTCCAGGCAAAACGTTTTGTTAAGGAATCTCAAATTAGTGCAACCAAATCAATTGGTAGCCAGGAACTGTGTTTTGGTAATCAGTGCAATGCATTTAAATCAATACTGTGTTATCGATGATCCTATCATCTTAAGGGTCATGGAACATGTCATCCCGAATACAGCATGGGATATCCTGATATTCAGTTTTTGTTTATGAAGAATGAACCCCAGTTGTTCTGAAAGAACCTGGGGTAACAGATCGGTCGTGAAGCAGAGTACATGTTTATATGCTTGAATCATTTTGATTGATGGTTTTTATGACAGTTCAGTAAATTTAATGTCAGAAGTTTGACAGTAATGAAGTAAGTATCCGATACTTAAATTAAATTATCTCAAACTTAAGGATAGGTTTATGAGTGACAATGAGACAATATACATCATTGATGAGAATGAAAATCGTTGTGACAAATTAAGAACTATATTTGACTTTTTAGGACAATCTACCGAGGTTATCAAATATAACAATTGGCAAATTATAAATAATCCTAATCCTGGAGTAATCATTCTGGGTGCTGAGCGAGAGTTCGATAAGACTATTGATGAGCTTGATGCTTTAGCCCAGCAATTTTCAAGAGTTCCAATAATTGTTATTGGTCAACAACTTAACTCCGTTCAATGCGAAGATCGGAATGTTGTTGCCTGTCTTTCTTTTCCATTCAGTTATGCTCAAATGCTTGAAGCGTTGCATCGTTGTCAAATTGCTAAAGAAGCAGTAAAACTGATTACTGCCAGCACACAAAGAATCCCTTTGTTTCGTAGTTTGGTTGGAACGAGTAAAAGCATTAGCCAGGTTCGTAAACTGATTGAGCAAGTTGCAAATACTGAGGCTAGCGTATTGATTTTAGGAGAGTCAGGAACTGGTAAGGAAGTTGTTGCTCGAAATATTCATTCTTTATCTGCACGAGCGAATAAGCCCTTTATACCGATTAATTGTGGCGCTATTCCGGGTGAATTATTAGAAAGTGAATTATTTGGCCATGAAAAAGGCGCTTTTACCGGGGCCATTACTTCAAGACAAGGACGTTTTGAATTAGCTAATGGTGGAACTCTCTTCCTCGATGAAATTGGTGATATGCCTTTGGCCATGCAGGTAAAATTGCTTCGAGTGTTGCAGGAACGTTGTTTTGAGCGAGTGGGCTCCAATAAGAGCATTGATGTAAACGTTCGGATCATTGCTGCAACTCACCGAAATTTGGAAGTTGCCATTAAGGAAGGTAAGTTTAGAGAGGATTTATTCTACAGGCTTAATGTATTCCCTATTGAAATGCCTCCTTTGAGGAGCCGAAGTGCGGATGTGGTGCTTTTATTTAATGAACTCATTTCGCGTATTGAAGGGGAGAATAGGCCCATTGTTCGTCTAATGCCTGATGCGATGGATGCATTATGTAATTACAGCTGGCCTGGAAACGTTCGTGAATTGGCAAATTTGGTAGAACGTTTGACCATTTTATACCCTAATGGTATTGTGTGTAAAAATGATCTACCCCAGCGCTTTCAAGGTGAATACAAACTATCCTATATGGAAATGAATTCATCTGGCTCTGAACGTGAAACCTTATTACAAATAATCAGTCAGGATCAACCATCAAATACTGATGGGATTGATTTGAAAGAGCACTTGGTTAAAACAGAGCTTTCTTTGATAAGCCAAGCTTTAGAGGAGTCTGACTGGGTAGTAGCTCATGCAGCAAGTTACCTCAACATGAGGCGGACAACTTTAGTTGAAAAAATGCGTAAATATGGATTGACTCGTCCGGAGAAAGAAGAGCGGTAGGCTCATTATATTTTATCTTGGACTGGCTCAAACTCAGTAAGAGATTAATGAAAAAAATGTATATTATCTGAGATTTGAATAGACCCCGCGGTCTTCATTTGCTGAATTATCTCATGGCATAGTTCATTTCATTTTGGATTACTATATTGGATAAGATCCATTTTCCACGATCGCTTCCAGGCAAAACCAAGAGCTATTGAGTCGTTTCTAGTTTTCTTAAGCACTATTGGCTACGTAGGAGTAGTCCTCGCGAGATAAACTTGAAAATAAATTGGAAGAACACGTTGCATGTAATACAATCGCGTCAATAAAATACTAATGGAATAATAATTGAGTCTTTAGGGATAAAGCGAATTATCCTTTAAGAGATGTAATCATGAAAATTATTCAAATTAAACGAAGCGCCTCAGGAACGATAAAACCAGTTAAAGAGCGAGTTTATTTGCCTCGATCAGAATTTCATTGCAGATATCCTTCATTATTTGATATGACCGATCCGGTGAGATGGTCTACTTACCACAGAAGTGATTTTAAAAAAATCGAAGGAACAACTAAAGACCTGTTTAAATTTCAGGGAAATCAGGAGTCAATAACAACGGGTATGTACCCTAAAACGGGTAATTTTTACAATCCTTTCCATTTTGCAAGATATAAAAAAGCCTTAAAACCAGTAAAAAAGGCACTGGCAATTTCGGAACCTGCTATATGGTACGACAGGCTTTTGGAACAGCAAAAAAATATGGCTGCTTATGTTGTTGCTCAAGTTAATGAACGCGATCCTGACATTCTTATCAACGCAGATAATAACTACACCTGCGTATTGTTTTCTTTGCCTAAGCCCGCCGGTGAGAAAAATCCTAAAGTTTGGAGCCAATTTCTATCCGTATACCTCATTGCATTTGCTAATATTTTGGCTGATGAGCGGGGAATTAATATTGAAATGGTGCACCGCTCGAGCTTTGGATGCTTGAGACCCTCTGTTGCAGATTGTGGTGAAAGTGTGCGTGTTAATCTTGGATTAACACCAAAACCCTATGCGGACTGTGTGATTGATGCGATCATGTTTTTGCAAAAACTGGTCAAGAACCAGAATGCTTTTGAAATTCCATTTCACTCTGTAGCATTGACGAAGACTCTGAAAAATTATAATAAAATAAAATCGACGGAAACAAAACCAGTAGACATTCAGCTTAAAGATACCCTTTGGAATACTTTATGGGCTCCAGGTGATAGTTCAAATAAATCGTTTGCGAGTCAAATATTCAGAAAATCAGTAGTTAAGGAATGCCTGGTCGACTTGATACAAAATGCCTGTCTTGATCATCCATTAGAAGATATCTTCCAGGATAAAAAAGCTTGTAACAAGGCGTTCATAGAACCACTTAAAAAAGTGCTTCAATCCATTAAATTAAATGGCAAATCCCTTTCGATCCAACTTGATGGTGATGACTTAACATCCTATGAATGGGGGGAGGCCGAAAAAGTTCTGGACGATGAGTTTTGGACCCTGGTAAAAGAAATGGCAGAGCTTTTGGGGGCGACAAAAAAAGAAGTTGCAACTCTTGTAAAGGAACAAAAAACAGAAGATCTCCATTCTTGTTTTGAAGCATGGGTTGCAAATTTCATTTTTCAACCTAAAGCAGATCAATCGGTTGAGGATGGAAATGGCTCTGACTCTGATGAAGAAGGGGAGCTTGAACTTAAAGGAGAGCCTCAGACAATTCATGCAAAGAAAATAATTACCGCAACAGGGATGAGGGCAATACAACTGATTCATGCTGTCAGTAGAAAATACCTCCATGATACATACCAGATAGATCCCTTGTATCTAACATTCAGTGCAAGCCAAATGTATTATGAAACAGATGAAGCATTATCAAAACATCCGATTCCTGTTGATTATGTGCATGATAAACCCAAAAAAAGAGTTCAGACCAACGTCGCCTTTTTTGACGTAAATCATTGCAACACAACCCATGAGGATATGGCGGATGAAATTGCTTTAATTGATAAAAAAGATCGGATTTGCGCCATTGATGTCACTTCAGCTACAACTCGAGAGATTCATGAAACCCTGGTGCGACTTTATGAAGAGCGGCCTAATCTTGAGATTATTTTAACAATCAGTAGTGGCTTAAAAAATGAGCAGGCAATGGGTGATTACAACCCCTATGGCACTGTACGTATTTTTTCAAAAAATCGTGAATCGCTTGATGTCATCTATGATGATTTGGTTGAGCTTGAAGAGCAAGCGGGCTATTTACACCCGAAAGAAAGTCATTTAATCAGAAAATCTGCAAAATTAGCGGGATTGACTCCAACTAATGCGTCCATTTTATGTTAAGGAGTTGGGAATATGTTTAATTCATTTCATTTAGACGGAATAAAGGCATTTGATGAACATAATTATGAACGTGCTAAAAATTGTTTTCTTCAAGCGATTGATAACAATCCAGAAGTACCAGAGAGCTATTTATATCTAGGAACATGTTTCTTTTTTTGCAGCGAACCAAAAAGAGCAATTTCTTCTTTAAAAAAATTTATTGAATTAAGACAAAGTAATCCAGACGAAGTAGCCAATGTGTCTCATGCGTTCGATTTATTAGGGCAATGCTATGAAATGGAACATAACAGCAAAGCCGCACTCACATGTTATGAGACGGCAACAAAAATATATCCATCTGGTGCCTCTGCCTGGAATAACATGGGTTTATTGTTTATAAAGTCCGCTGTGCATTATCTCGAAACAGACTTGGTACAGAGCGTCAAGCTGTTTCGTGCTTCCCTGGCTTTTATCACAAAAGCCTTGAGTATAAGCAGCGAAAACCCTGTTTTTTTACACAGTGTAGCAAGTTGGTATGAACAATATATTGAAGTGGTTGTGAAGGTCGTACAAGACGAAGATGCTGTGATGAATAATGTAGCAATGAATTTTAGTTTTGCAATACACTATTACCGAAAAGCTCTAGCGGTTTGTAAAGAACATGAGGTCACATTGAGAAACATTATCTTATCTAACCTCACTGAATGTTTGGCACAATATGGACATCATTTTTACAAAAATAATGAATACTTAAAAGCGCAAGAAATTTATTTAGAAGCACTTCAGTTTGATCCAGAACATCTTATTGTCATTAATCAGATTGGAATGTCTCTTTTTAAACAGGATTGTTTTCCTGAAGCGCGAAAATACTTTTCCTCTATTCTCAATAAAACAGAAGACACGCAAGAAATTGCAGATGCCTGGTTAAATATTGCTTGTACCTATAGATTAGAGAATAAGTGGGAGCAGGCTGAAGAGGCTCTTATCCAGGCTAAACAGCATGCGCCTGAGGATTCTTCCATAACTGAAGAAGAAATGAGGTTGATTGAATCAAAAAGTGCTGCGCTTCTTATATCAACACCTCAAACATTATTTGGTAGTTCAAGTTCTGCTTCTCAAGGAGCAGGATGTCAGGAGGTTTCAAAATCAAGTTGCATTTTTCAGTTAAACTAAAATTATTTAAAGCATGCTTGTTTGGTCTGGAGATGAACTCTACAACCCTTTTCCCCACGCTGAGTGGGGAGGGGAAAAGCCTTTGATTGTGATTTCAGGGGATGTTAATACCAGGCCTTGGTTTTAGGACTAAGGCTTATTCTCGGTGGGTTCTTCTTCAGTTTTTTCTGTTGTTTTGGCTTTTTCAGTTTTTGTCTCAGCCGCTTTTACTTCTTCAGTTTTAGTCGCTTCTTTTTTTACCTCTTCAGCAGGTGTTTCCTGTTGCTCTCTTTTTTGCTTGTAGTCTTGAATTATTTCTTCGACACTGCTTTTTATGCCTTTATACAGTTTCGTTGTCATTGAAGTTAATTCTTTAAAATCAGGCAGCTTGGATTTAAAATCGCTCATGTTCCACTCCCTTGCAGAAAATTGTTTTATTATATAATTATATACTCATATTCAATCTTTTGTTGTTCTTCTCTTATCTATCACCGGGCTTTTAAGTTAAGCCCAGGGATGCAACAGATTCATTGCGGGTTTTAGCAGTTTATTCATTAACGTATGTTTGGGCTGTACCGTTATTTTAAATGCCTTATAGCGTGCCATTTTTTCCACCAGGTAGTCATCACTGGTGCATAGTTTATCTACCAGACTTAGTTCAAAAGCATCGCTAGCCAGCCAATGCTCACCTGTGGACACTTTATCCATATCCAGTTGGCTGCGATTAGCGAGGACATAATTTCTAAATGCCGTATGAATGTGCTCCAGATCTTCCTGAAATTTTTTCCGGCCTTTATCGGTATTTTCAGCAAACAGAGTAAGGGTACGCTTGTATTCACCAGCCGTTAATAATTCAACGTCAATATCATTTTTCTTTAACCAGCGGTGAAAATTAGGGATTTGAGCCACAACACCAATTGAACCAATGATTGCAAAGGGAGCCGCAATAATTTGATTGGCTACACAGGCCATTAAATAGCCGCCACTTGCTGCTACTTTATCAATACACACTGTTAAAGGAATGTTTTTATCACGTATTCTTTGCAATTGGGATGCAGCTAGACCATACCCATTAACCGCACCGCCAGGGCTATCCAATCTGACCAGAACCTCATCTTCCGGTTTGGCAATACACAGGATAGAGGTAACTTCTTCACGAAGTTGTTCTACTTGTGACGCTTTGATATCACCACTGAAATCAATGACATAAAGAGTGGGTTGCTTTTCCTTGCTTTTTTTCTTTTTTTCAGGTTTTTTATCAAGAATTTCTTTGTTCATTAACGTTTGAATATGCTCATATTGTTCATTTAGAGAAGTAATTTCCAATTTAGGTTTGGGTTTGCGACCTAAAGAAAAGATACCTGCTATAAGTACCAGAAATGCAACAACCAGGGTGACGCATTTAAGGAGAAACATACCGTATTCACTAAGAAATTCCATGGATAACCTTTAAATAAATAAAACTGATTATGGCGATCCTGATGTGACTTCGCAAGACAAAAATCAGGAATTTAAACGGTATACACGCTAAAAAACTTGTTTTGTCTTTTATTTATAGTTAGTCTCGCTTTTTACGGTAAAAAACACATTCCTATGCTTGAAGTGATTGATCTTGATTTTGATTACCAGGAACAACCTCTGTTACATCATATTTCATTTAGAGTACCACAAGGCGGTCTTTTACATCTGAAAGGCGGTAATGGCGCGGGTAAAACTACCTTACTTAAGTTGATAGCGGGATTGCATCAACCCATGCACGGGCAGATCTGTTTTTCAGGCCTACCGATTTCTGATCAGCTTGCTGCATACCAACAACAACTCTGTTTTGTAGGCCACAAAACGGGAATTAACCCTTATCTTACCGTAAAAGAAAATTGCCTGTTTGATTTGAACTATGGTGGTAACACGGCCGATATCACTGAACTGGCTGCCCAATTTCATTTGGAACGATTTTTAGATCAACCTTGTGGCTTGCTTTCAGCGGGACAAAGAAGACAGGTCGGTCTTCTCCGATTATGGATGTCTGATAAACCTTTATGGCTGTTGGATGAACCCTTGGTAGCTTTGGATCAGACCGCGTTGATGACTCTGATGGATAAAATAGAACATCATCGATTGCAAGGTGGTGCAGTATTGCTTACTTCTCATCAAAACTTGCCATTAAGCGATAGTGACTATCAGGAGTATCATTTGTGAATTCGTGCTTTGTATTACTTAGAACTCAATTCAAGCGTGAATTATTAATTCAGATGAGGCAAATCAGATACTTGGTTAATTCCTGTTTATTTTTTTTAATGTTGTTATTTCTTTTTCCTTTAACGATACGACCTGAATTGGTGCTCCTGAGGACTATTGCTCCAGGCTTGATCTGGATGGCAATTTTACTGTCCATGTTACTTTCAGCGGAACGACTTTTTCAACAAGATTATGAGCAAGGTGTTATTGAGCAATGGCTGGTTTCTGGGCAATCATTGCCTGTTATTATCAGCGCGAAAATCCTGGCACATTGGCTCTTTAATATAACACCCTTGCTACTCCTTTCTCCTTTGGTTGCTCTCTTGTTTGCATTTTCCCTGTGGGAAACCTGGATATTGGTACTGAGCCTGCTTTGTGGTACGCCAGCCCTGTTTTACTTGTGTGCATTGGCGGCAGCCTTTGGTGTTGGGGTAAATCAACGAGGGGCTTTAATGGCATTGATATTATTGCCTTTAACACTTCCATTGCTTGTTTTTGGCAGTGGCACTTTAAGTATTGCAATGCAGGGATTACCAATTAATGGGTATTTGGCATTACTCATGGCTATGTCTGTTATTGCAGCAGGCTTTTTGCCTTTTGCCATTGCGGGTGTGGTTCGAATCAGTCAAGTCGATTGATGAATGTTGACAATACATTTTTTCGATTAACTGCTTTTAGTAAACCATGCATGGAAAAATGCCTTCACCCGCAAGCGGTTGAGAGGCGCTTCAGTTAACTACAGTGCTCATCAAACCCTGTCTTTGAGGTATATTTTGCGAAAACACTGAGGCATGGTAAAATCCGACTCTTTTCTGACTTTAATGTTTCCTATGTGGAAGTTTTTATATCAATTAGCCTCGCCCAAAACATTTTACAGTTTCTCGGGGCGCATAATTCCGTGGCTGGCGGCTGGTGCATTGCTGACTTTGGTGATTGGAGTGGTTTGGGGCCTTGTTTTTGCTCCGCCTGATTATCAGCAAGGAGATGCCTTTCGGATCATCTATGTTCATGTTCCCAGTGCGTTTCTTTCAATGGCTCTGTATGCCTGGATGGGCTTTTTAGCTGTTTTGCTTTTGGTTTGGCGTATTAAAATAGCCGGCCTATTGATTAGCCTGGTAGCTCAATTGGGGCTTTGTATGGCGTTTCTCGCGCTGGTTACCGGCAGTATTTGGGGGAAGCCCATGTGGGGAGCCTGGTGGGTATGGGATGCAAGATTAACTTCTGAACTGATACTTTTGTTACTTTATGCCGCTATTTTAGCAACGCATCATGCGGTTAAAAATAAAGAAGACGGAGATAAAATCATTGCGATATTAACTTTGGTCGGTTTAATTGATTTACCCATTATTCATTATTCAGTGTATTGGTGGAATACCCTGCATCAAGGAGCCACTTTATCTGTGTTTGCGAAGCCTAAAATTGAAGTCAGCATGTTGTATCCATTGTTGTTGACCCTGATTGGATTCTTTTTCTATTGCTTATGGATCATTCTGGAAAAGGCGCGAAATGAATTATTGATCAGGGAAAGAAAGCAAACCTGGGTTAAAATTCAATTCGAAGGAGAGCGTCAATGAACCCATTTTTTGAATGGTTGGCAATGGGTGGTTATTCTGCTTATGTGTGGACCGCTTACGGATTGGTTGGTTTTGTCTTGCTAATGAATTTTTTCGGAATAAAAAGACAAAAAACTCGAACTCGTCAAAAACTGCAACGATGGTTTAAGAGATAGCATTTATGAATCCGGCAAGAAAACGCAAATTACTTATGATACTTTTTTTTATGTCAATTTTAGCCATAGCTTCCGGCCTGGTTTTATACGCTTTGAGACAAAATATCAGTTTATTTTATACCCCTAGTCAGGTTGCTTCGGGAGAAGCACCATTGGCTCGTCCCGTTCGAGTCGGTGGCATGGTTGAAAAAAACAGTATTGTGAGAGCGAAAGAAGGGCTGGAAGTCCAATTTAAAATCACCGATTTTAATAAAACCATCACGGTGACTTATAAAGGAATTTTGCCCGATCTGTTTCGTGAAGGACAGGGAATAGTCGCAGAAGGAGAGGTCATTGATTCGCACTTTTTTCGAGCCACTCAGGTGTTAGCAAAACACGATGCGAATTACATGCCCCCGGAAGTTAAAGCGTCTTTGGCTAAAAAGGTGAATTCATGATTGCAGAAATTGGCCTTTTTTCGTTAATCCTGGCATTGCTTGCTGCTCTGATGCTGGCGATAGTTCCTTTGGCGGGTCTATATCTCAAACATGAAGCCTGGATGGAATCAGCGAGAACCTATGCCGGGTTACAATTTTTATTTGTGAGTATTGCTTATTTTTGTTTAACTTTTTGCTTTTTAAATGATGATTTTTCAGTTGTTTATGTAGTCAGTAATTCGAGTGTTTTATTGCCCTGGTTTTATAAACTCTGCGCTGTTTGGGGTGGGCACGAAGGCTCCATGCTTTTATGGGTTGCCATTCTTAGTTTCTGGATGATTCTGGTAGGTTACTTGAGCTCAAGTCTGGACAAGGAAATGCGCACTCGGGTATTAGTGGTATTAGGATGGTTAAGCATCGGTTTCATCCTTTTTTTATTGACTACATCCAATCCTTTTTTACGCCAGTTTCAGGTTTTAAATACTCAAGGCAGGGATCTGAATCCATTATTGCAGGATCCGGGGTTTTTGTTTCATCCACCCATGTTGTATATGGGGTATGTTGGTTTTTCTGTGGCTTTTGCTTTTGCTATAGCTGCATTGTGGGCAGGCAAAGTCGAATCCAGCTGGTCTAAATGGACCAGACCTTGGACTTTGGCTGCCTGGTGTTGTTTAACCGCAGGAATTACATTGGGAAGCTGGTGGGCCTACCGAGAATTAGGGTGGGGCGGTTGGTGGTTTTGGGATCCAGTGGAGAATGCTTCGTTTATGCCCTGGCTTGTCGGTACAGCATTACTTCATTCATTGGCAGTGACCGAGCAACGCCAGCAATTTAAAGCCTGGACCATGCTGCTCGCAATCGCAGCCTTTTCTTTAAGCCTGATCGGAACATTTCTTGTCCGTTCAGGAGTACTAACCTCTGTGCATGCCTTTGCTGTGGATCCCCAGCGTGGCTTGTTTATACTGGCTTTTTTGCTGATGGTTATTGGTGGTTCTTTGCTCTTGTTTTTATTTCGTGCTCAAACCTTACAGACGGGTACCAGTCCCAGCCCGGTGTCACGAGAAAGTGCTTTGTTATTAAATAATGTATTTCTGATGGTAATAATGCTGACGGTATTAATGGGTACCGTATATCCCTTATTGGTTGAAGGATTAGGACTGGGTAAACTCTCTGTTGGGGCTCCTTATTTTAATGCAGTGTTCGTCCCGTTGATGATCCCTATGCTGTTGATTATGGGTATCGGGATTCATTTAAAGTGGAATTGTGATGGTTGGAAGGCAGTTTATAAAAGGTTGAACTGGACTGCCTTACTGAGTCTGGTAGTTCCTGTAGTTGTATTATGGTTAACATCCAGCCAATTTGATGGTTCAGCCCTAATGGGCTTGATCTTGGCCTTTTGGGTTATTTTGAGTACTTTCAATGCGGTTATCCGACGAATCAAGGAGCGAGGGCTTGATGGAGTGGGTCAGGCTTATTGGGGTATGGTTGTGGCACATTGTGGCGTTGCCGCTTCTGTAATTGGTATAGCGGTTTCCACTGCATACGGGATACAGGACGATGTACAGATGGCTCCTGGTACTCATGTTTCTCTTGCTGGCTATCAAATAAACTTTATGAATCAATCGGATCTCGTTGGACCTAACTACAAAGGGGCTAGAGCCGAGTTCAAAATTAGTTATCATGACAAAACAAGTCTCATCTATCCTGAAAAAAGAGTGTATTCCATTGGACAAATGGCGATGACCGAGTCAGCAATAGACGTGACTCCATTCAGAGACATTTACATTGCTTTGGGTGAGCCTTTGGCAGATAATTCCTGGTCTGTACGATTGTATTATAAGCCTTTTGTACGCTGGATCTGGGGTGGAGGATTTTTGATTCTTGCCGGTGGTTTTCTCGCTTTGACTGATAGACGCTATTACAGAAAAAGAACAGCAGTTGAGGTTCGAGCTCAGGAGTTACAGGCATGAAAACAATTGGGTGGAAAATAATTCCTGTTGCTTTGTTTGTATTATTGAGTTTTTTTCTGTGGCGCGGTCTTTCTTTAGATCCGCATCAATTGCCCTCAGTGCAACTTGGAAAGGCTGTTCCTGAATTTACCTTGCCACAACTTCAAAATCCAGAAGCGACCTTTAGTTCAAATCAATTACGCGATCAGGTTGTTCTTCTTAATGTCTGGGCCAGCTGGTGTGCAGCCTGTGTCGAAGAACAGGTTTTTATGCTGCAATTGGCACGTGAAGGAGTGCCTGTGTATGGCTTGAATTATAAAGATAAATCGGCTGATGCCCTGCATTGGTTAGAGCAATGGGGTAATCCTTATAAACAGGTATTCCAGGATAGTGAGGGCAAGGTCGCTATTGATTTAGGCGTTTATGGTGCACCTGAAACTTTTGTTATTGATAAACGCGGTATTATTCGATATCGACATGTTGGGATAATGAATCAGGAGGTCTGGAGTAAAGATATATTGCCCTTGATGAAGCAATTGGAGCAGACCTCATGAGAACAGTGTATTTGTCTTGCTTAGGCTTCATTGTTTTTTTAATCATGCCTTTTTGTTTTGCCAACAGCGTTTACCCTTTGGATTCAGCCAGAAAAGAGGCTCAATTTAATCATTTATTAAAAGATTTACGATGTTTGGTATGCCAGAATCAGGATTTGGCAGATTCAAATGCTGAATTAGCCAAGGATTTACGTTTACAGGTTTATGAAATGGTAAAAGAGGGTAAAAGCGACAGTGAGATCACGGACTATCTGACCTCACGATATGGCGATTTTATTCTTTTTAAACCTCCAGTAAAAGCGGTTACATTATTGTTATGGTTTGGCCCATTTGTATTTCTGCTATTGGGTTTTCTGATTTTTTGGCGAACATGTTTTAAGCGACGATCCTATGACTGAATGGTGGTTAATCAGTATTTTGGTTTTGATAACCTTTGCTGCAAGTATTTTAATAATTTATCCCTTAAAATGTACTTTATTGACCCGTATTGTACTGGTGCCATTTATCTTTTTGATGGCTTATGCCGGCTACTACAATTGGGGTGGTTTTTCTGGCTGGCAAGAATACATACATCAAACTGAATCTCGGGAACGTGCCCAGCAAGTACTTAAATCGATCAAAAGTCCTCAGGAACTTATCGATAAATTAAAAGCCAAAGTGGATGAAAATCCCAAAAGCGCAAAGGGATGGTATTTATTAGGACGTTTATATACCAGTCAAAATGAAACGAACAACGCGTCTCAAGCCTTTGCTAAAGCCCATCATTTAAAGCCTGATGAGGAGCAGTATGCTGTCAATTATGCCCACAGTCTTTGGCTGATGAACAATCAACAATTTAGTGCTGAGATTATCGAGATATTTAACAAGCTATTAGATAAGAATCCCAAACAACCGGATGCCTTAGCCATGCTTGCTATGAACGCTTACTTGAGTCATGATTATCAGGAGGCAATCACCTATTGGCAGCGTTTGTTAGTGATGGCACCGGAGCAATCTGAGGAGTCTCAAGCGATTCGTAAAGCCATTGCGAAAGCACAGGATCAAATTAAATTAGGGAGTGAGAAAAAATGACTGATAAAGTGTATCGATTTGTTGAATTAATTGGTACTTCGCAAGAAAGTATCGAGAAGGCTATTGATAATGCAATAATGGCTGCTCAATCTCATGGCAAACTGGAATGGTTTGAAGTAGTAGAAACGCGTGGTTTTATTGATCACAATAAAGTTAAATATTATCAGGTTCATGTGAAAATTGGTTATTACAGCTAGTTTCTCTTCCATCCTGACTCTTGGTCACAAATATGGAACCTTGGAGAAAAGTCAGATTTGCGTGCAGGTTTAGCGAAAACCAAATAGGGCTTTTCAGTGAGTTGTGCACAAGAGACAGTCTTCCATCCCAGGATTAAATAAAGACGAGACACCCGATATCAAGGTTTGGAAATAAAAGCATTGTCTTTTATGTAAAACCTTAATAATTTATCAGTCCAATCTTTAGCATAGTGAACCCCTATCCTGGGTTTTTCTATTATAGTGAAGGTGGGTTGGTTCGTTGTTTCGGCTATATAAACAGTATTGCCGGTCAAATCATGTCGATTAAATCGGATGTCAATGTTCATGGCTCTGGACAATAAGCCAGGACCTTGTGTTTTTCCCAGTGTATTTTGTACTGGCTCCAGAGCCCTTATTAATACTGCTGAACCAATACCTTCCTTTTCTGTAACGACGTTGGTGCAATAATACATTCCATAGATCATATAAACGTATGCAAAACCAGCCGGCCCATACATTACTTCAGTGCGCTTGGTTATCCCTTTTGACGAGTGTGATGCTAGATCCTGTTGTCCAAGATAAGCCTCCACTTCGACAATTGTTCCGATCCGCTCCAGCCCCTCATCGCAGTGCACCAGAAACTTGCCTAAAAGATCCCTGGCAACCTGAACGGTGTCTCGTTGATAGAACTCTTTGGGTAGTTGCTGCATTGGAGCTCAATTGTTCCTGGATAGTGATTTAGTTTAGTGTTAATCGAGATGAGAATAAAGAGTGGGCTGATTAGGGTCCTTTGACGTGGGAGGTCGTAGCACCAGACTTCCGCGGTAATTCAACACACACTATAGCAGACAGTTAGAGAATTGTTGGGCGAGGACAAGCTCCATTTATGGAGCTGTTATACATTATGCTGGGATGAGTTAGCAGAAATCAGTGCTGTTTTCATGAGCTCTTAATTTGAATGCTCTGTACAGCACCAAAAAACCTGTCATGCCCGCGCAGGCGGGCACTTTCAATTAGCCTTAAGTATTTCTTGACGAAATGCTAAATCTTTAATTCCAAATGTTATCGAAATCTCGCTAAAATGTCCTTCTCCCTCAGGGAGAAGGTGCCAACGGCGGATGAGGGGATCTTAAAACGATACAATTATCTTTTAAAATACTTAGTCCAACCAAAAATGAATTAAATGCATGGGATTAACTAATAATGCAAAAAGTCTACGCAAAAACAGCTCCTGCATGGAAATTAAAATATGGACCTCACCTGGATCACAACGAGTTCAAGGAGTTAAATTCAGAAGACAATGCCCTATTGGTACCTATATTGTAGATTTCGTTTGTATCGAAAAAAAATTAGGGGCTGTTGACCTTTCATTATGTTCAAGCCTACTTTCCGCGACTTGTTCGCGGAATCGATAGATCTTGCGCAAAACAAGAATATATTGTGCCTATAAAGAGTGAATTGGATCCCGCGAACAAGTCGCGGGACGTCGAAACCTGAATTGTCAACAGACCCTAATTATTGAGATAGATGGTGGTCAGCAGAATGAGTGCAGGCAAAATGAATACGATAATATAAGGACTAACTCTCTTAATAATTCAGGCTATGAAATTTTAAGGTTTTGGAATAATGAAGTACAGCAACAATTTAATTTAGTAATGGATGTTATCTATAAGTATTTAATGAATGATGCGTGATCCCCTCATCCGCCGTCGGCACCTTCTCCCTGAGGGAGAAGGACATTTTAGCGAGATTTCGATAACATTTGGAATTAAAGATTTAGCATTTCGTCAAGAAATACTTAGGGCTAATTGGAAGTGCCCGCCAGCGCGGGCACGACAGTTCTTTTTGTAATGTACGGAGTTTAAATGATTAAAACTTTAGTTCCAGGGTTGGATTTTACCCAATTCGCTACATAGTCAATGTAATTATTCTTACCAACCGCAATACATCCACGAGTTGAGTAGGGCAAACCATTTAACCAGTTAAATCCTTTAGAGGATTGTGTTGGTCCGTGAATACCGACATCTCTTCCTGTAAAGCCCGCTGCAGCTTGCTTTGAAGTCGGATAGAGAATGGGTATGAATATTTTGAATTGATTGGATTTTCTTGGATAGGCTAATCCGTATAAACCAACAGGTGTTTTATTATCCCCGGCTTTCTTTTTACCGATGCCTTTGTATCCTAAAGCTACTTTAAAGGTCTTAATTACTGAGCCGTGTTTACATATGTTTAATGTTCGCTTTGAGGTGTGTACATTGATTCCGTCTGATAAAGGACAGGTAGTATTACTGGCAAATAAAACCACAGGAAAAAGAACAGCGACCAATAAAGAAATTGCTTTAATTTTCATATAAATAGACAAAATTTACTGTAATTGGTTGATAATTATTCCATATTTTTCGCTAAATTCATAGATCTGATTGACAAAATTTTCCACAATGAGCAACAGTGAGAGAATAGAATCGGATCGAACTCCTTGATTTTTAGATAAATTTCAGCCAGGAGGGCGCTTCCTTCATTGAGTTGAATTGGTTTGAGGATAAAGCGCTCTCTTTAATTAGGCTGTTTCTGTCAGGATTCGCTGAATTCTTTTAGTACTTTAAGAAAATGATGCCCATAATGAGTGAGTTTGTGTTGGCCTACTCCTGATACATCAAGCAACTCTTCTGTGTTTTGCGGTTTTAGTTGCGTCATTTCGTGCAGGGTCGCATCACTGAAAATCATAAATGGAGGTTTATTTTCTTCATCTGCCAGTTTACGCCTTAAACTTCGCAATACTTCAAATAAAGGACTGTTTTCTGGTTTAACAGAGCTGCGTTCCTTGTTTTTCTTTTTTGTGCCCTTAAGGTCATTATTGGGAATGGTCAAGGAGATCTGTTCTTGACCTTTTAACAGTGGTATCGCTTTTGGCGTCAGACGCAACACGTTAAAATGACTGATGTCCTGCAAACAATAATCCTTATGGATCAGTTGCCAAGCCAGCTGTTTCCAGTAATTGGCTGATTTATCTTTTCCAATGCCGTAAGTGCTGAGTTGATCATGGCCAAATTGTTTGATTTTGTCTGTTACAGCACCTCTTAGTACTTCTATGGTATGAGTTAATCCGTAATTTTGTTTTAGTCGATAGATGCAGGATAATAATTTCTGAGCATCTTCTGTCGCGTCGGCCATCTCAGGTGGATTATCACAGACATCACAGAACTTGCACTCGGTATCGCAAGGTTCGTCAAAATAACGCAAGAGAATCTGACGCCTGCAATGGGAGGCTTCCGCAAAGGCCAGCATGTGATTTAATTTACTGGTTTCCACTCTTCTTTGTTCGTCGAGGGGAGTATTGATTATCCAGGAGCGGAGCCTTGCGCTATCAGCGGCATCATAAAGGAGAAGGGCTCTGGCAGGTAAGCCATCACGACCAGCCCGGCCTGTTTCCTGATAATATCCTTCGATATTTTTAGGTAAATCATGATGTACCACGAAGCGGACATTCGGTTTATCAATACCCATGCCAAAGGCAATCGTAGCAACAACAATATCAATACGATCATGTCGAAATAAAGTTTGTACCTCGCGTCGCTCGCTGTGAGCAAGGCCAGCGTGATAAGCCCGTGCCTTAAATCCCATATCCTGCAGTTTTTCTGCAAGCCGCTCCACGCTGTTCCGTGTACCGCAATAAATAATTCCGGATTGTTGCACTTCAGATTGCAAAAATTGATTCAATTGCTTCGCTGGATTAATTTTAGGAACTACTTTGTAATGAATATTAGGTCGATTAAAGGAAGCGACGTATTTTTTTGGATTGTAATTTAATTTTACAACAATGTCTTCGCGGGTTTGTTTATCGGCAGTTGCGGTTAACGCAATCATAGGCACATTTGGAAAATGGGTTTTTAATAGCCCTAGTGCTGCGTATTCGGGTCTGAAATCATGTCCCCATTGAGAAACGCAATGTGCCTCATCAATAGCGAACAGAGCGATTTGGCATTCTTCCAGACGCTCTAAAAAAGACGTGCTGATCAGTCGTTCGGGTGCGATATACAATAAATCCAGTTCATCATTGTGTAATTGTGCCAGCACTTTTCTGGCTTCTTCACTGGATAAGGACGAGTTATAATAGGCCGCATTAATGCCTTGTAATCTAAGGGCCGCGACTTGATCTTCCATTAATGCAATCAAGGGAGAGACAACAATACCCACTCCAGGCCTTACTATTGAGGGTATCTGATAGCACAGAGATTTACCCCCTCCAGTCGGCATGAGAACGAGTACATCTACCCCGGAAATAACATCATTGATTATTTCTTCCTGAGGTGTTCTAAAAGAATCAAAACCGAAATAATCTTTTAGTACGGTAAGGGCATTTTTATTTGTTACTGTCGGTTGCGCTATTTGTCCCATGTGATTATTCTTGTTGTAGTTCACAGGCGCTAAAAATTCGCAATAATAACATCTTTTAAGCTGTAAACAGAGCTGTTTAGCAAGAACTTGAAATTTTATGGGCTAAGTCCCGGAATTTTTTACAAAATTTAGTGCCGTAATCGCTTCAGTAGATTAAACTCATTCAGGTTTATACCCGGTGGGTATATAGGGTGTTAAAAACAAACTTTCTAAGGATGGTCTATGAATTTTGAATTCACCGCTGAACATCAGGCGTTTCGTCAGATGGCATCAGATTTTGCCCAAAATAAATTGGCTCCCATGGCTGATCATTGGGATGAGCACAGCCACTTTCCAACCGATATTTTACGAGAAGCAGCAGCATTAGGGATGGCGGGCATGGTGGCACGCGAGGATATTGGTGGTGCGCAACTGACTCGCCTGGATGCGTCCTTGATATTTGAACAATTGGCAACCGGCTGCATCACCACCAGTGCATATCTTTCCATTCACAACATGGTTACTTCATTGGTTGATCGCTATGCTGACGACTCACTACGTTCCAACTGGGGGCCTAAATTAACTTCGATGGAAGTGATTTCCAGTTATTGCCTGACTGAACCAGAATCAGGATCAGACGCGGCTTCTTTAAAAACCAGAGCTGTACGAGAAGGGGATTATTATATCCTTAATGGCGCAAAGGCTTTTATTTCCGGTGCGAGTGTGAGCGATGTTTATTTATGCATGGTTCGCACAGGAGATGAATCGCATCATGGGATCAGTTGTTTGTTAATAGAAAAAAATACACCGGGTTTCACTTTTGGTAAACTGGAAAAGAAAATGGGTTGGCGCAGTCAACCAACGTGTATGATCTATTTTGAAAATTGTCGTGTACCGGTCTCCAATCGGGTTGGTGAAGAAGGTATGGGCTTCAAAATTGCTCTTAATGCATTAAATGGCGGGCGGGTGAACATTGCCTCATGTTCACTGGGGGGCGCACTGGCTTGTTTACGATTAACTCAAGCCTATCTTCATGAACGCAAACAATTTGGTAAATCATTAACTAAAATGCAGGCTTTGAGGTTTTATTTTGCCGATATGTTAACTGATTATGAGGCAGCACGGTTAATGGTCTACAGAGCTGCAACGGCTATGGATAACAATGATGCCAATGCGCCAATGTATTGTGCGATGGCCAAACGTCTTGCCACTGATGTTGCTTTCCGGATTAGTGATAAAGCCATGCAATTGCATGGTGGATATGGTTATTTACGCGATTATCAGATCGAGCGAATCTTCAGAGATTTAAGAGTACACCAGATTCTTGAAGGCACTAATGAGATCATGCGCGAAATTATTGCCAAAGCCAGTTTGGATGAAGAATTTTTTATTGATTAGGATTTTATCAGGAGTTTGTTAATGAATTTAATTGAACAAGAATTGGATGCAAATGGAATTTTAACATTAACCTTAAACAGACCAGAAAAACTGAATGCATTAAGTACCGAAGTTTTAGATGCTCTGGCTGGATTGTTTCGCTCCGCAAAAGCAAATCCAAAAGTTAAGGCATTAATGATAACTGGCAATGGCAAAGCATTTTGTGCTGGCGCTGATATTAATCGACTGGCCGAATGTACAGCGCAGACTGGATATGAGTTTGCCTGTCACGGTCAGGAAGTGTTTCGTTTGTTGGAGAATATGGGTAAGCCTTCTCTGGCGGCGATTAATGGATTTGCGTTTGGCGGTGGTTGTGAACTGGCTATTTCGGCAACGATGCGCATTGCATCAACCAAAGCGATGTTTGGCCAGCCAGAGGTCAAACTGGGAGTTATTCCTGGATACGGTGGTACTCAGAGATTAGCTCGTCTTGTTGGTAAGGGTCGTGCTATGGATTTGTGTCTGACTGGGCGATTTATTAATGCTGAAACCGCTTTGAACTGGGGCCTGGTCTCCGAAGTGACAGAGCCTGAACATTTATTGGAACAGGGAAAGACGATATTAAAGGGCATTTTAAGCATGGCTCCTCTGGCTATAACTGGCGTGATGGAAGTCATTGATCATGGCTATGATTTACCCCTTCAGGAAGCATTACATCTGGAAGCCATTCATTTTGCCAAGGTTTGCGCTACTGCCGATAAAAAAGAGGGAGTAGAAGCGTTTTTAGGTAAGCGTGCTGCTGCCTTTAAGGGAGAATAATGATGCTCGAAGAGATACTCTTTGCACAGGAAGGACAAATAGGATTAATTACTTTAAACAGAGCAAGTGCATTAAATGCTCTTTCCTTAACCATGATTTTGGCCATGCAAAAACAATTGGAGATTTGGAAGGAGGATAACTCCATAAAGGCAGTAGTCGTTCGAGCCGTTCCCGGGAATGCATTTTGCGCGGGGGGTGATGTGCGCTGGCTCTATAACTCAGGACGAAGTACCGAGTCAGAGCAAATGCAGTTCTTCTGGCACGAGTACAGGCTCAATCATTTCATTCATCACTATGGTAAGCCGTATATTGCGTTAATGGATGGAATCACTATGGGCGGTGGTGTTGGAATTTCCTTACATGGTAGTCATCCCGTTGCCAGCGAGCAATTTGTTTTTGCCATGCCTGAGACCGGTATAGGATTTTTCCCTGATATAGGTGCCAGTCATTTATTAACACGCTGTCCTGGTTCTCTGGGTATATATCTGGGATTAACGGGGAACCGAATAGGTGCTTTGGATGCATTAAATGCTGGTTTAATTAAGTATCGTGTTTCTTCCAGACAAATGGGGGCATTAACCGAGGCTTTAATATCTACCGATTTATCAGAAGATCCATATGACAAAGTCGATCGTTGCATTCAAAAATATTCTCAATCCGATTTGCAGCATGAGGTCAGTCAGATTAAGCCCTTAATCAATGTGTGTTTTTCTAAACCAACTGTCGAACTGATCCTGGAGGCTTTGCGTGGTTGTGATGGCATATGGGCAGAAGGTGTTCACAATACTCTGGAGCAAAAATCCCCATTAAGTCTTAAAGTAACCCTCGCTCAGTTACACAAGGCAAAAGGTTTGTCTTTAGCTGAATGTTTGAAAATGGACTTTGATTTGGTTGCGCACTTCATGAGCGACAGAGATTTTTATGAGGGAGTCCGTTCCTTGTTGATCATCAAGGATAAAAAACCGAACTGGAAACCAGCCAGTTTGGATTTGGTAACAGACAGTATGGTTGTGAATTACTTTGAGCGCTTTCACTCCGGTTTGGAATTGATTGTTATTTAGTGCTTAACCATACAGAAGATGGGCTCGACTTTTTAGGGCGAGCCACTTTTTTCGGATAGATTCAGGCTCCCTGCACCAGGCAGCGATGATTTTCGTATCGATTGCAATGGTGAGCAAAATGGTATTTTAGGCCTGACACAAAGATTTTTTCACCTTGTTCCATTAGGAAAATGAGCTCTGGCTGCAGTTCTGCATAGTTAGAATCTCTTAAAACAGCTTTATAAATCGGTCCAGCATGAGGAAATAACCATCTATCCAGAAACGGCAGAATTTTTTCAGGATCGTTGGAATAAAAATTCTGATTAATATCAGTAAATAACTTTTTCGTCATTTCATAATTGTTTTTAAAGTAGAAATTACTGCGATCCTGCCTGTATTCTATAAAAGGAGGATTCTTGGGGTTTTTCTTCATACCTGCTGAAACATTAAGTGCCACTACAAGTCCTTTGGCTGATTCAATATTTAATTGAGTGCCCAGAAAATCAGATCCATTATTCGCGGACAGATAGGATTTCAAGTAGTTTACCGCCTCATCATTCACGGGATCAAAATAGCTGTTGATTTGGAAGTTGATTGCAAAATTTGTGTTCGGATTATAGGTACAACTGAAATAAGTCTGGTAAGAAAATTTATCCGAAGTGATATAATGTACAATTCGTTCTTCAATAGCTTCATTGACTTGATCACAGGTCAATTGTTGGTTTTCCATGCTTACCGACATCCGAATAATTTGAGTTGGGTAATCCATGCTGCGCGTAAACGATTGGAGTTGGTTCAGACGTTCCGTGCTATTGGAGTATGTTTTTTGTATGGAGTTTTTAGATAATAGAGGATTGTGATCCAATATCAGCGTATCGGATGGATGTTCTGAATGACTGAACGAACATAAGGGAATCAAAACAAGAGGAGCAATAAAGTAGTTACGTCTCATGGCAAACTCCTTATTTTTTTAAATTAAATCCTTTAATTTAAGGTACCCATGTCAATGTGGAACAAATTCGAGAAAACCAACTGGACTTAGGAACAACGCGTTATCGCTTCGTTAAAAGGAATTTTTGCCTTGATCTTTGGGATGTTCATTAGTCCTGGCTTAATCAATTTGGTCGTATTTTTGAAAGGCCCTTTTTTGAGTATACATGAATGTAATTAATTCGCTACAAGGCCCAGAATTGAATTCGAGATGATTTTTATGATTTTTTATCCCAAAATGGGTATAAATCGACGAAAAAATTGTTAGTTTGATGCATTTCCCTTAGAATTCATCTCATTATTAAATCATTTACCAGAGAGCTTTATGTCTGATTTTTATCAAGACTTTAATAAGAGAAGAACGTTTGCCATTATTTCTCACCCTGACGCGGGTAAAACCACCGTAACTGAAAAACTGTTGTTATTCGGGGGTGCTATTCAGTTGGCGGGTACAGTTAAAGGCCGGAAGGCAGACCGGCATGCAACTTCTGACTGGATGGAAATGGAAAAGGAGCGTGGTATTTCCATTACTACTTCGGTAATGCAGTTTGTGCATAATGACCATGTAATGAATTTACTGGATACTCCCGGACATGAGGACTTTTCAGAAGATACTTATCGCACCTTGACTGCTGTAGATTCTGCTTTAATGGTAATTGACGTTGCCAAAGGGGTAGAAGACAGAACAGTGAAACTGATGGAGGTATGTCGCCTTCGTGATACTCCCATCATGACGTTTATCAATAAATTAGACCGTGAAGGACGAGAACCTATTGATTTACTCGATGAAGTCGAATCTGTACTAGGAATTCAGTGTGCGCCTATTACCTGGCCAGTAGGTATGGGTAAACGTTTTAAAGGCATTTATCATCGCTATGAAGATACCGTATATCTTTACCAGCACGGTAAAAATGCTCAAAAACAGGAAGCCGTTCAAATTAAAGGTCTGGATAATCCTCAATTGGATGAATTGCTGGGCGACAGTGCGCAGGAACTTCGTGATGAAATTGAGTTGGTAAAAGGGGCATCACACGAGTTTAACTTGGATGCTTATTTGGCAGGCAAAATGACTCCGGTTTATTTTGGTTCCGCAATCAACAATTTTGGTATTAAAGAACTATTAGACGATTTTGTCCAATACGCCCCAGGCCCTCAACCCAGAGCAACAAATGAGCGCATCGTTAATCCTGATGAAGAGGCATTTAGCGGCTTTGTTTTTAAAATTCAAGCCAACATGGATCCCAAACATCGAGATAGAATCGCATTTGTACGTATTTGTTCCGGAGCATATAAAAAAGGGATGAAGCTGAGTCATTTACGTATTGGCAAAGAGGTGCAAATTGCTAATGCTTTAACTTTTATGGCGGGTGACCGTTCGCATACTGAAATTGCTTTGGCAGGGGATATTATTGGTTTGCATAATCATGGAACCATTAGGATAGGTGATACTTTTACTCAAGGCGAGCAACTAAAATTCACTGGAATTCCTAATTTTGCCCCGGAGCTATTCCGTTTGGTTCGTTTAAAAGATCCACTGAAGAGTAAAGCGCTATTGAAGGGGTTAATTGAGTTATCTGAAGAAGGAGCGACCCAGGTATTCAGACCCTTAAATAGTAACCAACTCATTCTTGGAGCAGTCGGGATTTTGCAGTTTGATGTAGTAGCCCACAGACTTAAGAATGAATACAAGGTGGATTGCATTTATGAATCAGTTAGCGTGACTTGTGCTCGCTGGGTATACGCAGATGACGACAAGGCGATGAGTGAATTCCGTGACAAAGCCTATGATTATTTGGCTTTAGATGGCAGTGATACCTTGATGTATCTCGCACCTACCAGGGTGAATTTAACTATGGCCGAAGAACGATATCCCAAGATTAAGTTCCGAGCGACAAGAGAGCATTAAAATTGATGCACTCCGGGGCTTGTTCGCTTGGTATATCATTTTGGTAGGATGTCTTCAGGCTTTTTGATGATTCTGCATCAATCAGGGTCTCATACGGATTGAATGATGAGCTTGGACGGGATAATAACCTGTATCTACTCCATGTAGATGCAGGTCATTTGACCTAAGCAGGTCTGTTTTCATGCTAGGTCGTGCAATTGGCAATAACTTTATGCTGCCCTAAATTGGTTATTCTGACTTTTGCTCCTGACTCGGCACTGATTTTCAACGTGTCGCCTTGATGAACTGTAACCTGCATGGAAGCACCTTTGGTTAGTGTGACATCGTTTACTTTTCCTTGTTTGGCTAAAGCTTCCGCAAACAATACATTACTCTCATCTTGGGTAATAATTTTACATTTGGCTTCTATATCCCAATACAGGTAATTAATAAATACCTGAGGTTCATTGGGCATTAATTCATAATCTATTGTCATGCTCGGTTGAAGGGTATTCGTTACAACTGAATGGGCACTCGTACTGATTAATGTGACTGCGCATAATAAGGAAAAGCCGATTTTTCGTAGCATAGATATCTCCAGTGTGAAAAATTAACAGGCTAAGATACATTTAAATTGTTTCCTTGGCAAATTTAAAAGCATTTGCGCAGAGTCGCCGGGATCCCACCCCAAGTATGTTCAATTTTTTAGGTTATATTTCTCCTAATGCTTTAGATATAGATTCAGTCATGGTTTTGGCATCACCGAATAGCATATAAGTGTTGTCATGAAAAAAGAGACTGTTTTCGACGCCCGCATACCCTGGAGACATTCCACGCTTAACAAATAAAACGGTTTTCGCTTTCTCAACTTCTAAAACAGGCATGCCATAAATAGGGGAGCTTGAATCTGTTTTAGCCGCTGGATTTGTAATGTCATTGGCACCGATAACAAAAGCAACATCGCAGGCAGCAAAATCTCTGTTGATTTCGCTTTGCTCAAAAACACGATCATAGGGAATATTGGCTTCTGCAAGTAAGACGTTCATATGACCTGGCATGCGGCCTGCGACGGGGTGAATAGCAAAACGTACTTTAATAGAACGGGCTTCCAGGGCATCAACCAACTCTTTAACCGCATGTTGCGCATGTGCAACAGCCATACCATAACCGGGTACGATAATCACGTCTTTGGCATTACTTAACAGAAAAGCAGCATCCTCACCATTCGCTTGCCGTACCGATCTGGATTCTTCTCCTACATGAGCTTGCTGGTTAGTTCCTGCAGAGTTAATTCCTCCAAAGATCACATTGAAAATGGAACGATTCATACCAACGCACATGATGTAACTCAGGATGGCTCCACTAGCTCCGACCAAAGCCCCTGTTATTACCAGCAAATCATTGCTCAGAGTAAATCCTATACCTGCAGCAGCCCATCCAGAGTAGGAGTTAAGCATGGAGATTACTACGGGCATATCAGCGCCACCAATAGGAATAATCAGTAATATACCAATAAGAAATGCCAATCCGGCCAATACACCAAACAGCAATAAACTTTGATTTATTAAAAATAAGACAAAAAAACCCAGAATGGATAAGGCAATAACCAGATTTACACTTCTTTGCCCTGCAAATCGTACCGGTACTCCGGACATAATCCCTTGTAGTTTTAGAAAGGCAATTACTGAGCCTGAAAAGGTGATCGCACCGATAATCAACCCTAAACTCATTTCAACCAGGCTGGCTTTTTCTA
Organism: Legionella moravica DSM 19234; assembly: GCF_000423305.1. Classification (GTDB taxonomy): domain Bacteria; phylum Pseudomonadota; class Gammaproteobacteria; order Legionellales; family Legionellaceae; genus Legionella; species Legionella moravica. The sequence goes on from NZ_KE384002.1 coordinate 164,786, forward strand.
TGTCGCCGGTGCTGCCAATATGAAATGATTCAGGTGCCAAAAAGGCACAAAATGCGACTAAGACAGCAGCCATACCCACCAGGGAGTGAAACGCTGCAACAAGCTGAGGTATGGCCGTCATATTAATTTTTAGTGCGATGAACGTCCCTATGATTCCTCCTGCGATGATTAACCCAATAAGCAGGTAGTGATGAAATATAGTAGGTATCATCATCGTAGATCCTACTGCGAGTATCATTCCCAGGATACCCAGGAGATTTCCTCTTCTGGAAGTGGCTGGGCTGGCTAAACCTTTTAAAGCAAGAATAAAACAGACAGCGGCTAATAAATAGAATAGGGGAACGAGTGAATTCATTACAGAGTCCATCCTTTAAGTCATTATTTTTTATACATGCGAAGCATGCGTTGGGTTACAACAAATCCGCCAAAAATATTTATAGAAGTAATAAATATTGCCAGGCCCCCTAACCAGGTGATGGAACCCATCATTTCGCTTCCTGCTGCGATTAGAGCGCCTAAAACGATAATGCTTGATATTGCATTGGTTACAGACATTAAAGGGGTATGAAGAGCAGGAGTTACTTTCCATACGACGTAATAGCCTACAAAACAGGCCAGGACAAAAATGGTCAAAATGGTTATGTAAGGATTAGCAATTGAGTGAACTTCATGCATTTTGTTTCTCCCTGGTTGCTTGATAAGGTAGATAATTCCCCTCATAACAAAGAACCGCTTGCTGAATGATCTCGTCATCCGGGTTAAATTTAATTTCTGGAGGAGTCGGTGCTATCAAATTAATTAAGTGGACCAGATTATTGGCATAAAGATCACTCGCCGTTGCGGGTACGAGTCCTGCCATATTACTTATTCCGATTATCGTGATTGTTCCATGTTTAATAATTTGATCGGGTACGCTTAATTCACAGTTTCCACCTCGCGAAGTAGCCAGATCGATGATGATTGATCCGGGTTTCATTTGTTCAATAGTGGATTTATAGAGCAAAACAGGCGCTTTGCGTCCTGGTATTAATGCGGTCGATATGACGATATCAGAAATTTTAGCGTATTGATCGATTAACTCTGCTTGTAATTTTTTATATTCATCGCTGGTTTCTGAGGCGTATCCACTTTTAGATTCGCTGTCCAGTTCCTGACTGACTTCAATAAATTCAGCGCCTAAACTTTCAACTTGTTCTTTGGCTGCTCTACGTACGTCAAAAGCATAAACAACTGCCCCCAGCCGTTTGGCAGTAGCTATAGCTTGTAATCCTGCTACACCCGCACCCAATATCAATATTTTAGAGGGTTGAATCATGCCGGCAGCGGTCATCATCATCGGTATGACACGGTGGAATTGGGTTACTGCTTCCAAAACTGCTCTGTATCCTGCAAGGTTTGCTTGAGAGGATAGACTGTCCATGCTTTGCGCCCGGCTGATTCGTGGGATTAAGTTCATGGAAAATAAATTAATATGTTGTTTTTGGCACCATTGAATCAGTTTACTTTGGGGATCATTGTCTATATGACCTATTATCAATGAGTTTTTAGCCAATCCTTTTAAATCATCGGGATTGGGTTCATTGATGCACAAAAGTACATCTGTTTGCTGTAGCAAGGTTTCTCTATGTTCAATGAGTTCCACGCCAACACGCTGATATTCCTCATTAGAGAAATCCGAAGCGATTCCCGCATTCTTTTCAATAGCAACTTTAAATCCAATTTTTATAAGTTGTTTTGCTGAGTTGGGTGTAATTGCTACGCGGGTTTCCCGACCAGACTCCAGTAAAGTTGTAATGTTCATGGGGTAGTCCTTTTACCGATCTATAATCAATCCTAGTTTAAATTAGAGTAATTTGCCAATGGAAAAAATGTCAAATAGACAAAAATCAGTTGGAATTAATGTTGATTCTTTATATTATTGAATTTAAGCAAATTTTTAAATGGAAGTAGTGGATGATGAGTACCAAATTAAATTGCTCTAAAGTAATTCTATCTTTGCTTGTAGTTGCTTCCAGCTCTGATGCTGTTTCAGGTGTTATGGGCACTCAATCAGAGTCTCCATGGAATTATATTATTGCGCTGAGTGCAGGTCCTGTATGGCAAGATGGCGGTAAGACCCAGACTTTATTTTTAACGCCTGATATTGAAAAAACTTATAATGCATTCAATTCTACAGAAGCTCTGGCAGATGGAGAATTTTTTTTGGGGGTACAAAAAAAATTACATGGCGCTTTTATCGGTCAGTTGGGAATTGCATTAGCCACGACTGGAAAGGCCACATTGAATGGCGAAATATGGGATGATGCTGATCCTGAGTTTAACAATTTTCTATACGGCTATAAAGTACAACACAGCCACATTGCTCTGAAAGGAAAACTGTTATCAGATTTTGGGTTTATGGTGACTCCCTGGATTAGTGCCAGCGCAGGCGTAGCAATCAATCGTGCTTCAGATTATTACAGCATCCCTGTTATTTTTGAAGCGATACCTACCCCGGATTTTGTTTCTAACAACAAAACTTCATTTACTTATACTTTAGGGGCTGGTGTACAAAAAAAATTGAGCCAAAATTGGCAAGTTGGTATTGGTTATGAATTCACTGATTGGGGTAAAAGCCAATTGGGTTGGGCGTTCGATCAATCTATGGGTACTGGAATCAGTTTAAATCATTTCTATACTCATGGTGTTATGTTTAACGTTACGGCAGTAGCCGGTTAAGAAGAGTTGAGGACAACTAAAGTACTGTGGCGCGTCTTCCAATGATATTTTTATTGTCTATGTGAGTTGTACTGTCTGCAGAAATTGCGTTGCAGACAACTGTTCTTTGATAATATAAAAAGGGCGTATTACATACGCCCTTATTTTTAAAAAGTGGATATAGACAGCAAGATTGATTACAGTCCTGGTTCACTAGGTGGATTCCTCCGGAATGTTTTTGGCTTCTTAGTCTGGCTAAGCTTGCTCACCACATTCTCAATCTGGCTTCCAAGGTTGTGATGTTGGCTGAACAATGTGTACCGCCTATGATTCTATAATAGGCTACTATTATGATTAATTCCACTGACGAAAACGGGTTTATTGCAAAGATATCGTTAAGTGTCAGGCGCTCTATAAGGTGGGCTGGTTAATTAGAACTTTTAACCAGCGCTCCAGTCAACCTTAAGTGGTTTTTCTGAATAGAGTTCCATTGAATAAGGCATTAAATGGCTTTCTTGCAGCGTACTTAGTGTTAGCCCCTGTTTTAAGAAAAATTTGAGTAAAGTATATTTTTCCATTCTTATCACGAGCAATCCCGATGCCGGTAAGATTATAATTTCCATCAATGTTTTGTTTGTGGCCCGGGCTGCGTAACCAGTTTTTTACTACATCTTGAGCATCCTTGTAGTTAAATGCTACGTTTTCGGCACCAGCGTTGGAATCTTTGATTTGACTGTGCAACCTGTCAATGCGACCTTTAAAATATTTATGGCCAAATGGTATTTTGTGATTTGCCATATCCAATGAATGTTGTTTGGCTTCTTTAACTATGCGGTTGTCCATGTTGAGGGTATTTAACCCATGTTGCTGTCTGTACTCGTTAATGTAATACAAAATGGCATTTTGAATGGCAGTATCATTGTCGGATTTTTCTTTGGGTGTTCCTGCAAAAGCCAGTTGAAATAAACTAAATAGGATGTAGATGAGAATCACTGTTCTCTTTATTTTGTTTAAGTACATCATTGTGCCTCTTTAATATTAGAAAAAAAAAAGAGCTTAATGGTTACTAAAAATCAGGCATTTGTCTAGAGAGTTTAGGATTTAAAAACCCTGTACATGACAAAAAAACGGTCCTGCTCACGCAGGCGGGCAACCAACCATCAAAATAATTCGATACCCAAGTCAAGCCACTGGTGCTTGTTTTGCTCCACGTTTAAACGATATTTCAACTCGCTGATACACTTCATATAATTCATATAATCTCGATTTTAGAGATAGAGATGATATGATTTTCATTGTATGTAGGGGAATTATCTTAATTATTTCAGTGCCAAACCTGAAATGGTTACCCGTCTAAGCGGGCATGACCGGTTTTTTCCTTGTGCAGAGATCTAAAAAAGATGAATGATTTTTTTTTTATCAATTAGGGGCTGTTGACATTTCATTATATTTAAGCCTACTTTCCGCGACTTGTTCGCGGAATCGATAGATCGTGCGCAAAACAAGAATAAATTGCGCCTATAAAGATTGAATTGGATCCCGCGAACAAGTCGCGGGACGTCGAAACTTGAATTGTCAACAGACCCTAGTATTAAATTTAAATTATATCAAAAAAATCAAAGGAATTGTTGCGGGAATTGTGTGGTGCATGTTTTCCATTGATAGGGCGTAATTTGATTAGTATGCTCATCCAAATATAATGTGCTGACCTGAGTTAACGTCTCTAAAGCTTATTATAATTTGAGGGACAATGCTTATGTTTGCGCTGTAAGCCACCGATTAATGAGTTAATTTTTTTATTACGTCTTTCAATTGTTCAACTTCTCCAGAATAATGATAGTAAATTCTGTTATGAGTACAATCGATGATGCTCAAGGGTTCTTTGGGTAAATCTCCAAATTGTTTAAATATCCAGAAGATACCTTCTGTATGATCATTCTGAATTTCAATTAACAAGTCCAGCATTTTATCTTCTTCAATTTCAGCATGAGCACAAATCAGATCTGAAGGGGATTGATTAATCTTATAGGCATAATGTTTTTCTTTCATGGTACTACTCCATTGAATTCATCATTCCAATTTCGATACTGCACTCGATTTATAGCGTTTATATTCACCCTTGATGATTAAATTATAGTCTTTTATATTAATTTGAGTGCATTTTGTGGAAAATAAAAATGAGCAGTATTGAACTGATATACTGTAATCGATAGCAAATTCAGAGAATTGGGAGCATTTAATTTAGAGGTTCACCGTCAGGCCTAATAGTACCGCATGCAAAATAGGTATATTAGATATGCTTGCAGTTTTTGTAGCCGTATAAATTTTGGGTTTGGGATCGTTACCGTATACCCCCTGGTATAAGACATTTAAACTGGCTAAAGCTGTGATTGGATAACCAAATCCCGCTTGGAATTCTCCTGCCAGTTGTGATTTTTCTTTAATTGGCCGATGTTCCATTTGCCAATAGCGGTAAGCAACACCGCCTTTTAACTGAGCAAAGAAGGAGCTACCAAATAAAGGATCACTTTTAGCAGTAAGTAATAAATCAAGCATGGGGCCAAGTGTTGTTTTAACAGGAAGCCATTCCAGAACCGCTAATGTCTCATTGGGAATATTAAGACGCATCTGATGGCCGTTTTGTATACCTAATTCAAGTCCGAGAGCAAAATCTCCAGAAAGCATCAGTTCATTTCCTAGCGCAAGACGCCCCATGACAGATTTTCCATCTTTAGAATATATGTCCTGATATCTTCCATTGCCTACACTCGCTGTGATGGTCCATGGTTGATCTTGTGATGTTAATTCGGGGTAGTATCCATCGGCGAATACGTTGACTGAGAATAAAATTCCTAATGCGGTTATTTGTAATTTCATTTTCATCTGTCATATCCCTGATTAAATTAGTTCATTCAGAAAGCGAAGCTTATTTTACAGTGCACGGGGGTGAGACATAATTTTGGCGGAGAGAGAGGGATTCGAACCCTCGATACGTTGCCGTATACACACTTTCCAGGCGTGCGCCTTCAACCACTCGGCCACCTCTCCAACCGGGCAAGCTTATACTTGTCAGAAAATAAATGCAAGAGTATATGTGAAATGAGCTGTAATTTAAGTAAGAAAGAGAGCTTTTTACTCATTAGCAATGGATTGAAATGTGTGATTCTGTACATTTTAAAGAATTCAGAATTGGAAAAACCGTTATTTATCGTTATATGGATAAGTATTGGTTTCGTGATACTGCATTAGAGTATCCTCGTCATAAAGGCAATAAGAGAACTTTTGGAAGTGATACTGTGCCCGGATTCGTAGAACTTTGGTTGCGCTCAAAGTAATTAAATACTCGAAGTGTTGTATAGAGTATAAAAAAATTTATGACCCTATCAGGAGGGTTTTGAGTAACTGTATGGTATCTGACACACAGAAGTTGATTAAAATTTATTGATTATGGTTTAAATATGATGTATTTTGCGTTATTTTTACTGGATGAGGAATTTATTATGTCTTTAGAGAATGCCATGCAAAAAGGAGTTGCTGATTTCAGTTTAATTATAGGTAAAGGCTTAATGTACGGTGGCGGAGCCGGTTTATTGATTATGGCGGCAGTCGGTACTATTTCGATTGATCTAGTCCTTCTTGCATATGCAGAAAAACATCATAATAGCTTTTTAACCGGATATATATTGGGAACAATGTTATGGGGACCAAGGTTTGATCCTCTTCCTTTACTTATAGTTTCTCCAATTACTTCAATCATTGCGGTAGGTTTATCTGTCGCTCTCGGAGTACCAGCGGTAGGGGCTGCAATTTTGGCAGGTTGGGCTTTGGCTGCTACTGTATTGGCTGTTGGTTTTGGTTTTATTGCGCTTGGACAGGCTATGAGACCGGAAATGCACGCTGAATCTCAGCAAGACGAAAATTATGAAGACAGTTGTTGTTTCTGTCCCTGATTCAGGGTTTAGAAGATTATAGTGACCGCGAGTTGAAAGGGAGTTCAACTCATTCTTAATTATAGAACACCGTATCTTCGTCGATCTCAATAACTTCTTCATACCATTTTGCGACGAATTGTATATACTGATTATATTACTCATAGCTCAGCTTCCAATAACGGTTTTATTATGATGATAGTTCGTCTTTTTGCTCTATTTGGGATATTAGTGTTCTGTCAACCTATCTGGTCCTTCACGTGTTATTATACCTTGGTTAAGGACAACTGCTGGACTAATTATGATGTGTCTGTAGACGTCATTGATGCATCAAATACAAATAAAGTATTTAGCCTTACTGTACCCAAAGGAAAATCCTGGGGACGGGTAGAGTTTTCATGCACTGCTGCTCAAAGTTTACTTTATTATTCTCGATATTCTCCCGTTTTTTGGCAAAGTGAAAAAGGTAAAACATATCCAGCCCTAAGAAATTGGACTTTACCAGGTAAAATAAATCCAGGGGATCTTGCCTGGACTATTCCCGTTTGTTTTCCTGCTGATTTTTCACAGGTTCCTTTACCGCCGGATGCTAAGGGCAATTGCAAGTGTGATTTTAGCTCTATTCCTGAACCCAAACCTGCGCAGTAGGAGCAGGGCAAGTATTTTTGGTCACACATTCAGCATACTTTTTTTTTGTGCTCCATAAGGGGCACAATACATTTTTGTCAATAATTGTATATACTGAACATATATTCATCGATTAGGTTCTAAGCAGGGTCTTATCATGATAATTCGTCTGTTAGCTCTTTCCTGGCTGATTTCTTTTAGCAGTCCACTATGGTCTTTTACTTGCTACTATACCTTGGCTAAGGACAATTGTTGGACAAATTATGACGTATCAGTGGATGTTTTTGATGCAACTAGTAATACTAAATTATTCACTATAACTGTACCAAAGGGAAAATCCTGGGGGCGTACTGAGTTTGTTTGTACTGCTGGCCAGCGTTTACTCTATTATTCTCGATATGCCCCCGTTTTTTGGCAAAGTGAGGTGGGTAAATCTTATCCCGCACTGAAAAGCTGGACTTTACCTCGTACCAGTAATCCAGAACATGTAGCCTGGACTATCCCGGTGTGTTTTACTGCAGATTTTTCACAGGTTCCTTTACCACCGGATGCGAAAGGAAATTGTAAGTGTGATTTTGGTTCTATTCCTGAACCTCAAACAGGGCAGTAGAAGAAAAAGCCGTGTTTTTTAAACCTTCTAAGGGTAACACATAGCCTTGCATCACATCTTTGTGTATTATTTCGTCCATCAGTTAGGATGAGGCAAGCAAATGATTACTCTTAGAAATAAAATTGGACAAATGTTGATTATGGGGTTTAATGGATGTGAACTGCATGAGCATAGCCCTATAGCTCAATGGTTATCCAATGATGGCCTTGGCGGTGTTTTGTTATTTGATAAAGACCTCGCTACTAATACCTACGGTAAAAATCTAAAGAACAAGACTCAAATCAAACATTTGATCCATCAGTTAAATCATTGCCCTGCACCGTTGTACATAAACGACGAGGCGCCATCATTACTCATCGCCCTGGATTATGAGGGTGGCGTTGTTGATCGATTGGCAAAAATAGATGGATGCATGACGACTATGAGACCTTGCGATTTGGCAAAATTGTCACCAAATGATTTTAATGAAGAAGCAGGGCAAATGGCATCTACATTAAAATCTCTGGGTTTTAACCTTAATTTTGCTCCAGTGGTCGATTTAAATTTAAATGAGCAACAAGGTATTATAGGAAGATTAGGCCGTAGTTTTTCAAATAATCCTGATGCCGTAGCACAGGCGGCCAGACAATTTGTTAGCGTGTTCAGTCGTTATGGAATAGGGTGTTGCTATAAACATTTTCCTGGACACGGAAGTGCTGTTGGTGACACGCATGAAGGCTTTGTCGATGTTACTGATACCTTTCACTTTGATGAATTAGTACCCTATCGCCATTTGTTAAGAGACAGTGATAAACCGGTTATGGTGATGACTGCGCATGTGGTTAATAAGAAATTGGACAGTCAAGGGCTTCCGGCAACCCTGTCTCATGAAGTGTTAACTGGCCTTCTAAGAGAGACTATGGCATTTGATGGCGTTATAATCAGTGATGATTTACAAATGCAGGCCATTTCAAAACATTATACCCTGGAAGAGTCACTTGCCCTTACAATTAATGCAGGTGCAGATATGATGATATTTGCAAATCAACTAGACAGTATTACGGCAACCGAGGTTATCGATTGCATTGAACAATTAGTGCAAAACAATACGATAGAACTTAAACGTATAGACGACGCGTTCAGACGCATCATGCGTTTCAAGCAACAAATAAACAGTATTGAACTGGTCGATTTTTAGTAATTTATTCGGGATGTGAGAAGATAGGGTTGTTTAATCAACTCGGGAATATCAATGCTGAGTCTTGTTCATCTTCCCTAACCCCTGGTGGGCGCTTTCGAAAACGGCTAGGCCCGTTTGACGGCCTGTAGTCTGCGGAGTTGAATTGTAAACACGTCCTGGTATTATTTTGCCTACTTTTCTCTGTACATGACAAAAAAACCTGTCTTGCCCGCACAGGCGGGCAACTATTTGGCATTTGGCATTGTAGTACGTTGAGATCACTTGTTGACATACACCAAAAGTCATATCATCTCGAACGCGAAAAGAAGGTGATATGGAGTGTGTCAGAGAGTTGAAAGAGAGTTTAAATGGGGAGAGCAATAATCCCCATTGGCTCTTTGGCAGCGGTTTATTTTGATGAATGGTTGCTCGCCTGTGCGGGCATGACAGCTTTTTTGCTATGTGCAGAACCTATTTTTAATGAATAGTATTGACGTATACTGACATTATGTTAGAATATACACGATATGTTCAAATTTTTACCAAGGTAATGGTGTTTATGTCAATTCAACCGCTACATTTTACCCGCCTTTTATCTCACTCAGACATCAAGTTACTGTATTGCTGTTGCTGCTGTTAAATCTCTGATTTCTCTTGTTTTTTTATTCTAAGAATTAAGGATTTAAATATGTGTGCAGCACATCAACAAAGCAAAAAAAAATTTTTAGCCACTCCTTTAATCTATGTACTCATGATTGGTTTGGGAATTCTAAGTGGTCTGTCTGATATTGCTATATTAAAGGGCTTGGGACTGCTTATTTCTGAATTGTTCATAAAAATATTCAAGTGCATCAGTTTACCCATTATTTCGCTCTCAATCATTGTCACCTTGGCTAATTATAAAACTGATGCGGTGATGAAACGAATTTGGCAACGAACCATTAAATACACGTTCTTGACTACATTGGTTGCCGCAACCATTAGCTGCTTGCTTTATATCATCATTAATCCCAATACTGTACAGGTCAATTTGCAGGAAACAGCTTCAAATTCAATCAATAATCTGGGATATCTGGGGTATTTGGCAAATATCATTCCTACTAATTTATTATCTCCATTCCTTGAGCAGCAAGTCATGGGGGTTTTACTACTGAGTATTGTTATTGGATTTGCCATACGTCAAATTCCGGAAGATGGTCCAAGGGAAACCATTTCCCAATTTTTCCGCGGCGCTCATGGCATGTTTTTAGTCATGACTCGTTGGATTATTACGCTGATTCCTCTGGGGCTGTTTGGATTTATTACCTCCACGGTAGTGCAGTTGCGCTCGGGAATGGACATTAAAGGTATAGGCCAGTATTTATTAATTATCGTACTGGCTAATTTGATTCAGGGATTTATTATCCTACCTCTGTGGCTGAAAATGAATGGGATTAAACCATTTGCCACGATGCGTGCAATGATACCCGCATTATCCGTTGCTTTTTTCTCTAAATCATCGGTAGGAACCTTGCCGATAACCATGAATACGATTGAAACCAATTTGCAGGTCAAACCGAAAATCAGTCGTTTTGTTTTGCCTTTATGTACCAGTATTAACATGAATGGTTGTGCTGCGTTTATATTTGCTACAGTGATTTATTTGATGCAAAGCCATGGTATGCCTATTTCTTATCCTGCTATGGGTTTGTGGATTCTGGTTTCAACAATCGCTGCTATAGGAAATGCGGGAGTTCCAATGGGCTGCTTTTTTCTTAGCATCAGTTTATTATCCAGCATGAATGTTCCTATTACCTTAATGGGCGTTATTTTACCGTTCTATGCCATGATAGATATGCTGGAAACGTCTTTAAACGTCTGGTCTGATGCCTGTGTCACTAAAGTAGTTAATGATAAAGCGGTAGCTGAAGAAGAATTAAAATTGAACCCTAAAAAGCAATCCTCTCTGGAGCTTGAGCTGGGTTAGGAAAAGGCATTATTAGAGGATGTGCCAAACAGCATAATCCCGTATTGGCAGAACGCAATACGGGATTAAAATCATATGATTCAGGACAGGTTTTTTATGATTTGCAGTACAATATTCGCCTGCATGCCAATGAATCGATGCTAACCAAGTATCAGTTGCTCGCAAATCGAAAAATACATGGCCTCCAATAATTGAAGATCCTTTAGTGAAACACATTCATCGACCTGGTGTATTGTTGCATTGCATGGACCCAGTTCGATGACCTCAACCCCGTAAGGAGCAATGAAACGACCATCTGAAGTGCCGCCGTTGGTCGATAAATCTGGAGTTAATCCGGTGATTTTGGTAATAGCCTGTTTGCAACTTTCAAGAAGCTCGCCCTTATCCGTCAGGAACGGTTCCCCATTGAGTCGCCATTCTACAATTGGAGCCAGATCATAGTGATTGAATGTACCCATTACCTTTTCTATTAATGAGCGCTCTGTTTGTTCCGTAGAGTATCTGAAATTAAGATGCAGATTCAACTCTCCAGGTATAATGTTATTCGCCTGGCCTCCTGATTGAATGTGGGTAATCTGCATGGAAGTAGGTGGAAAAAAGGCGTTGCCATTATCCCACTGAATAGAGGTTAATTCAGCAAGAGCCGGGCTAATTCTATGAATTGGATTATCTGCTAAATGAGGATAAGCCACATGACCTTGTTTACCATGCAAGGTGATTTTCGCACTCAATGAACCTCGTCTGCCGATTTTGATTACATCACCTACCCGGCTGGTACTGGATGGCTCACCTACAATACAATAATCAATATGGATGTCCTGTTTTTGTAATTGCTCCATAACATAAGGAGTTCCAAAATCAAAATCATCACCTTCTTCACCGCTGGTTATCAAAAATCCTAACCTTCCCGGAAATGAAGGATAGGTTTTGATAAATCGTTCAGCCATGACCAGCATGCTGGCCAAGCTACCTTTCATATCAGCAACCCCACGGCCGTAAAGCATATCGCCTTTAGCCTGCAGTTCAAATGGATCTGAGCCCCATTTTGTGATCTCGCCAACCGGAACTACGTCTGTATGCCCTGCGAAGACTAATAAAGGCCCGATTGAGCCATAACAGGCAAAAAAATTAGTTACCGGCCCTTGATTCATTATTTGGCAATTAAATCCCAAATTTTTGAGGAACTGGATCATAAAATCCTGGCAACCCGCATCCTCGGGGGTGATGGACGGAAAACTAATGAGTTTAGCCAGGATGTTTTTTATATCATTCATTTTAATTCGCTCTGAGTAATTCATTGATACTTACTTTTGCGCGTGTTTTTTCGTCGACCTGCTTCACTATAACAGCACAATAAAGACTATGGCTGCCATCGTCACTTGGCAGATTTCCTGCAACGACAACAGATCCCGCTGGAACTCTGCCATAGGTAATGCTTCCCGTCATACGGTTGTATATTTTGGTGCTTTGGCCCAGAAACACACCCATTGATATAACCGAGTTTCGTTCTACAATGACTCCTTCGACCACTTCCGAGCGTGCCCCGATAAAACAATTGTCTTCAATAATGGTTGGATTGGCTTGCAGCGGTTCCAGAACGCCACCGATACCAGCTCCGCCAGATAAATGAACGTTTTTGCCTATTTGAGCACAGGAACCAACTGTTGCCCAGGTATCTACCATAACACCTTCGTCAATATAAGCACCAACATTCACATAAGAGGGCATTAATACCGTATTTTTGGCAATATAGGCTCCTCGCCGAACCATGGCGTGAGGGACAACTCGAACTCCTGATTGTTGAAATTGCTCCTTGCTATAGCCAGTATATTTTAGAGGGACTTTGTCATAAAACTGACAAAAACCGGAATCAATCACTTGGTTGGGGAAGAGTTTAAATGATAAAAGTACTGTCTTTTTTATCCATTGATGAACGATCCATTCATCATTAATTTTTTCGGCAACTCGATATTGTCCATTATCAAGACAGGAAAGGACTTCGTCAATGGCTGCAATCAATTCGGGTGACGCGGTATCCATGGACAGGTTTTGACGATGTTCAAATGCTTGTTCAATTATAGTTTGGAGTGAGTTCATAAGTTATTCCTGTAATGAGGCAATTAGAGTATCTTTTTCAGCCCATTGCTTGTTTAACCAGTCTTTAAATTCATCTTGAGTTGCCTTGTCATTAATGAGATTTAAAGAGGTAAATTGAGTTGGAATGGGAATCTGTCTGATATTTACTTTAATGGATTTTATTCGATTGCAAAGAAAATCCCAAAGTGAGTGATTTTTTTCTGAATAGACTATGGTTACATCCAGAATGCTGGTGATTTGCGATCCCATAGAACTGATAATAAAACTGATACCACCTGCTTTGGGTTTGAGCAGATGATTATAAGGTGATTGTTGTTGTTCTTTTTTGGATAAAGTAAAGCGAGTTCCCTCAACAAAATTCATAATCGATGCCGGAGTTCTTTTAAATGTTTCTATCGCTTTGAATGTGGAGATAACATCTTTACCTTGTTTGTGTGGTTTTTTTTCCAGATATTCTTTGCTGTATCTTTTCATAAAAGGGCAGCCCATAGCCCACCAGGAAAATCCAAGCAAGGGCACCCATTTTAGCTGATCTTTTATAAAAAATTTCAATACGGGAATTTTTCTGTTAAATAAGCGTTGAAGAATGACAATATCAAGCCAGCTTTGATGATTGGCAATAACCAGGTACCAGTCTTTCCGATTCAGGTTATTTAACCCGGTTATGTCCCATTTGATTTTTTGCACATTATTGACATAGTAATTATTAATGCCGCACCAAAAGGTGGCAATGCCATCCACACAGCGAGTGCAGAGTGCTTGCCATGATTTATTGGGAAATAATTTGAATAGCCCAATAAACAGGATAGGGATAAAGCAAAAGGTGGTAGATAAAATAAGAAGCAGGGTTGCCATTACGGCTTTAATGTACCCCTGAAATTTATTTGGTTTTTGCATGTATCACTACTCCTGATATTTAATGATGTTTTTAATTTAAGGCATATTCCAGATCAGCACGTAAATCGTCTATATGTTCAATTCCAACAGACAGTCTAATCAAACCATCGTCGATACCCAAGGCTTTACGCTGATTGGCTGGCACGGAAGCATGCGTCATAATGGCCGGATGTTCTATCAAGCTCTCAACTCCTCCAAGACTTTCAGCCAGGGTAAAGAGTTCACAACGGCCTAAAAATCTTTTGGCTTGCTCCAGATTACCATCGATTACCATGGAGATCATACCTCCAAAATCATGCATTTGCTCTTTAGCCAATGAATGCTGTGGATGGCTTTTTAAACCAGGGTAAATCACCTTTTTGATTTTCTGATGACTGCTTAGCCATTGTGCCAGTTCATTGGCATTTTTGCAGTGTCGCTCCATGCGAATGGATAAGGTTTTTAAACTTCTTAAAACCAGAAAACTGTCAAAAGGTCCCGCAATTCCTCCACAGGAATTTTGCAAATATCCTAATCGCTCGGCTAATTCAGGATTATCTCCAACAACCACAACACCACTGACCACATCTGAATGACCGTTCAGGTATTTTGTTGCAGAATGAATAACGATATCAAATCCCAATTCTATGGGCCGTTGAATCCAGGGCGTTGCAAATGTATTGTCGGCAACAGTAATCAGCCCATGTTTTTTAGCTATGGCGGCTATATCACGTAAATTGGCTAATTTTAGCATGGGATTAGAAGGCGTTTCTATCCATAGCAGTTTGGTTTTGGGGGTAATAGCGGCCTCTATGGTGGCCAGATTGGTCATATCAATAAAGGAAAAAGATAAATGAGAAGTGCGGGTTTTTACTTTATCAAATAATCTGAACGTACCCCCGTATAGATCATCCATTGCTATGACATGATCTCCAGCATCGAGAAGATCGATCACGGTATTGATGGCTGCCATACCTGAAGCAAAGGCAAATCCATGTTGACCTGATTCCAGACTCGCGATACAGGCCTCATAGGCGGAACGGGTCGGGTTTTTTGTGCGGGAATATTCATAGCCAAGATGCTCACCCGGGGCAATTTGTTTGTAGGTTGATGTTGCATATATAGGCGTCATTACCGCACCAGTGCTTGGACAAGGTTCTTGACCTGCATGAATTGCCCGTGTATCAAAGTGAGTTTTTTTCATTTTAATGTAATCCTTTTAAAAAATTCAGACTTATTATTCTTCCTGAGTAATGAGACTTATATGTTCATTAACTGTACTTTTGGTTCTTTATTTGCTAAAGTAAATACAGAAGATGCCGTTAATCATCATGAAGGACATTCTAGTGAGGGATGCATGCGTAGGCAAGAAATCAATTACGAAAAAGTTGCCGCTGCCGCAGAAAAAATAAAAAAAAGAGGCAAAGAGCCGTCTGTAACAGATATCAGAGACGAATTGGGGGTATTGGGTAATCATCCTGGTTTATCCGATCTGTTGGAGCAATGGTACCACACTCAACCCGAATTTCAGCGTTCAAGCAAATCCCCTTTGACCGAGAACATTTCCGTTAAAACTGATGAAATCCTTGAGAAAAATATCGAGCTTGAAAAATCCTTATCGTTACTGCGGGCCACTTTGGAATCCACTGCCGATGGAATCATGATGGTCAATGGTCATGGAGCTGTAGTTGACTGGAACCAAAAGTTTGTGGAAATGTGGCGCATACCTTCTTATATGCTGGAATCCGGCAAGGAAAGCATGAGCTTTGAGTATATATTGGAGCAATTAATTGATCCTCAATCGTTAATTTCAGACGTTCAATATCTTTACCAAAATCCCGAGTGGCAGGGGGAATTACCTGAATTAATATTCAAAGACGGGCGAATATACGAACGCTTCACTCAACCTCAACGTGTTGGCTCTCAGATTGTTGGGAGGGTGTACAGTTTTCGTGATGTAACTCAAAAACGTCTTGCGCAAGATGAATTACGAATACGCGAGCGAGCCATAGAAGCAAGCACACATGGCATTGCGATTATCGATATTTCCACAAATGAAAATAAAGTGATTTATGTCAACCGTGCTTTTGAACGAACGACGGAATATACAGAACAACAAGCTTTAGGAAAAAGTTTGGTTAGTTTACTCGGTTCTAACTCGGAAGAGGTTAATAATAAAAGGATTGAGCTGGCTATAAGAGAATTGCGTGAAGAAATGGTTGAGATGGAAAGCATTAAAAGAAACGGGACGGTTTACTGGTGTGAAATCAGTGTTGCTCCGGTAAAAGACTCCTTGGGTAATGTGAAACATTATGTATGTATTTTAAATGATATTACCCAGCGCAGAGATATGGAAAATCAATTGGTCATGCAGGCTACCTATGATTCACTGACTCATTTGCCCAACCGGGTTTTATTAATGGACCGGGTTGATCAGGCCATACTTCTTGCCAAAAAGAAAAAATCCATCCTGGCATTTATGTTTTTAGATTTGGATCGATTCAAAATGACCAATGATACTTTGGGCCATAATATGGGTGATAAATTATTGCAGGCCATTTCCAACAGGCTCTTAATTGCAACGGATGATTTTGATACGGTTGCCAGACTTGGTGGTGATGAGTTTGTAATCTTACTCTCAGAAATTGATTCATATCAGCAGGCTGAGATTATGGCTGAGGGCATATTACGTTCCATTGAAAAACCAATACAAATCGATCAGCACAGCTTAAAAATTACTGCTAGCCTGGGGATTAGTTATTATCCTCGTGATGGTGGAGATTACGAGTCCTTGATGAAGAGTGCGGATTTGTCCATGTATCATGCAAAAGACAGTGGGCGAAATACCTATCGAGTTTATGAACCTGAAATGAACAGACGCGTTATTAATCACATGCAATTAGATTCTGCATTGAGAGATGCTCTAAAAAATAATGAATTGTTCCTGGTTTATCAGCCATTAATAGATTTGAAGCAATCCAAGGTGATTGGTTTTGAAGCGTTAATGCGTTGGCATAGCAAGATATTGGGTTTAGTTAGTCCGGTTGATTTTATTCCCATGGCTGAAGAAAATGGGTTAATTCTTGAGTTGGGCGAATGGGCCATGCATGAAGCATGCAGGCAAATGAAGGAATGGCAAACAAGGGGATTAAAGGATTTAAGTATTGCGGTTAATATCTCAGGAAGACAGTTCAGGCAAACCAATCTGCCTGATATGGTTTCCAGAGCTCTAAAATCCAGCGGATTACAAGCAAAGTATCTTGAGCTTGAATTAACTGAAAGTTTATTGATTGAGGATATCGATCTCGTGGTTGAAACCATGTACTCTTTAAAAGACATGGGAACCAAATTGGTTATCGATGATTTTGGTACAGGCTATTCCAGTTTATCTTATCTCAAACAATTCCCGGTCGATAAGTTAAAGATTGATCGTTCATTTATCAATGAAATGGCATCGAATCCTAATGATGCGGCTATCGCCAAAGCAATTATCAATTTAGGCCATAGTCTTAATATTCAGGTATTAGCCGAAGGAATAGAAACTGAGTTCCAAAGAGATTTTGTTGTATCTCATGGATGCGATTTTGCTCAAGGATATTTATACAAGGCCCCGGATCTTCCAGATAAAATTTATGAGTTTCTAATCGGTCTGCCACAAGCCAAAATCAAGAATTCCTGAGTTTTGCTGTATTGAGTACTATTAATTCATCTTAAAGGTATTGTTACCCTTTTTTGACTAGTGCAGTCAATTTCCTATTTATTGAATGGACTTTTGTCGCACGGTTTTATAAGCTTTTAAACATGACTCCTATTGATTCCTTCTATTTAAGACATGATCCACTGGCTGATTTATGTACATAAATGTTAGGACAAAATTTTTATTCAACCTCATTATTTCTTTAGTGTGGTTTTTATTATGCTTTTATTTGTCCATTTCGTGGATCAATGAATTGGCAGGTCTTGTAACATTTATCCCTTCGGTAATCATTATTCTGTCAATTGCCTTGATTCCTGGCTTTATGTATATGTTTTTATTGACCAGTTATTTAACTGATTCACGTAAAAACAAAATTTATAAACAAGAATATCCTGCTGTATCGGTTCTCATTGCCGCATACAATGAAGAACATTCTATCGAATTTACTTTGAACTCTATTAAAAATCAGAAATACCCAGCTAAAATCGAGATCTTTTTAATAGACGATGGGTCAGTTGATAAAACTGTTGAAAAAGCAAAAATACTGAAATTAGGTAATTTGCGCATATTGGAAGCCAATCATAAAGGTAAGGCTGCGGCACTGAATTTTGCATTGCCGCAAGTAACGACTGATTATGTCATTACCATTGATGCAGATACCTATTTGCAGTCTTCAGCAATTAAAAATCTCATGACCAAACTGCTGACTGGCCCTAAAGGAACCGTTGCATGTGCAGGATCAGTTTATGTGAAAAACTCCCGTGCTACCTTAATGACTCGTATTCAGGAATGGGATTATTTTCATGCAATTGCAGTGATTAAACGTGCTCAAAGTTTTTACCAAGGCACTTTGGTTGCTCAGGGATGTTTTTCTGTTTATACCAAAGCATCCTTGCAAGAAGTAAACGGGTGGCCGGAAGTTGTCGGAGAGGATATTGTGCTTACCTGGTCTTTGCTAAATAAAGGCTATAGAATTGATTTTGCGGAAGAGGCAATATCTTTTACTAACGTCCCGGAAACATACAAGCAGTTTTTCTTTCAACGAAGTCGATGGGCAAGAGGTTTGTTTGAAGCCTTTCGTCAATATCCGGGAATATTGTTGCGTCCTCGTCTCTCGACATTTTATGTATACTGGAATTTATTTTTTGTAATGTTTGATAATGTATTTTTTTTCGTATTTATTCCAGGTGTAATTGCCGCATTTTTCGGGTATTTTTATATTGCGGGTCCTATGACTCTTGCAGTTTTACCCTTGGGAATATTAAGTAATTTAATTTTTTATGTAGGGCAACGTAGTTTATTTCAACGAAGTAACTTTAAAGTCAGGAAAAATATATTGGGATTTGTGCTTTATGTTCTTTTTTATCAATTTTTGATGAATCCGGCAGTGATTTACGGGTATGTTTCAGAATTATTGCGACGTAAAAAAACATGGGGCACCAAGAAAGAATAGGGGTAATTAGCCTGTTGTGTCGATTACCGATCCAGGAATATGGAGATTGAATTGTTGATTCGCAAGCTGCTTGTAATGTTACTGGCGCATTTTATTCTGAATTGCTCTTATGCGAATACTGCGGGCAATAGCTATTGGCAAGAATACTCCAGAGCTAAGGACTTATATAATCAAAATAAATTTTCAGAAGCATTGATTATTCTGGAACAGCTCGAGCAAAAGCAAAAAAATTATAATATTGAGCTGACTTTGGGAGATACTTATTCAGCACTGGGTAATTTACAAAAAGCATTGAATAGTTACAAATCTGCTCTGTACCATGGAAAATTAATCAATAATATTGTTATCGAACGTGTCGCTTTATTTAAAATAGGTAAATTACAAACTCAGCTAAAAGAGTACGAGTTAGCGTTTGAAACGTATCAAACCTTGCTGTCTTTCAAACTGGATAAAGAGGACTATTCTATTGCAAAATCAGGGTTTGACACCGCTTTGGAGCAAATCAATACCTTGATTAACGGCATGATTAAAACAGGGAATCAGTTTGCTGACAAGGAAAAGCCTGACGAAGCTCTCAAGGCTTACAAACAAGCCTACGGAAAAGCACTGTTCTTCAAAAATGATCTTCTTCAAAAGATCGCGCTGTTTAAAATCGCTCGCACCCAACTCTGGTTGATGGATTATGAAGAAGCAATCAAGCTTTACCAACAACTCGTGTCAATGCCGCTGAATGAGCAGGATGCTTCTGTAGCAAAAAATGGCTTAAAACAAGCTGAAGAACTTAAAAAAGATGCCCTAATCCAAGAGGCCCGCGAATTAATTGATAAAAATCAGGGCAAGGAAGCTTTTCAAATAATTCATCCTTATTTACGTTCGCAAGAGTCATTTCAACTCTTGATAATTGCTGCTCAATGTATGGCAATTATGGATAATCCCAAACAATCGTTCGCTTATTATCAGAAAGCCTATGCAATCAGCAAGAAGGCAACGGATCAGTCCATCGCGCTAATGGGCATGATCAAAATGCAGCTTGCCTTAAATAATAGAACAGCAGCAGAGCACTATCTATTTCGCCTTGATAAAATGTCCTCCATTAAAAATCTACCGGGAATAGAGCAAAAAGAACAAGAATTTATAGAGCAATTGAATCAATTAAAAATTGGCGATCAAATCAAGAAGGCAGAACATTATCTTGAATTAAATAATGGGCCTCAGATGTATGAATCGATTAAATGGTATCTTGATGGTGAAAAATCACCTCTGTTATATCGTATCGCAGCAGAGAGTATGGCTATGATGAATCAGCCTCAATTTGCTTTTGACTATTATCAGTTGATGTTCAACAGCTCCAGCAAACCCAAAGATCAAATTATTGCATTGTTTGGCATGGGGAAGATGCAATTCTGGATGGCTCGTTACGTGAGGGCAAAAAATTTATATAAAAAAATACTCACTTATAATTTATCAAAAAAACAACATGAGCTTGCCTTGGCTGGATTGGTTAAAAGTCTTGCTTATTACGATCGGCCGCGTTTGGCTTACAGTCAGATTCCTTCTAACCAGGAATATACAACACCTGAAATGGTGGTTGCTTCATCTCAGGCAAGTTCCTGGTCTGATTGGTCTGATTTGACCCAAAAAACGCTGGTTAACAATCGTGAGATAATAGCGACGATTGATTTAAAATCAGGACTGGGTCGTGATCTCAGGGATTTGGTATGGCAAACCAACCTGGCTACATGGCCGAATGTCATCAGCCCGTCTTACTACAGGTCAGTAGATTCGGAAACATTTACGAAGAACAAAACAACTTTGGATTACAGACATTATTGGAGTCAACAAAGTCAAACGGTATTGGGGCCTGAATACATTAAATACACTCAGAATGGTTTAAGAGTGATGGATGCAAAAGGATTTTATTTAGGCCAAAGTATACGTTCGGGCCGATATCTGATTTTAGATGGAAAGGTTGAACCTACTGAGTACCGTAATGGTACTTTTGGGCAACATGATACCTGGTCTCCGTTTTTGTGGAATACATCCTTATTATTTACTCCCAATGATTACATCAATATAAGATGGTTGGCTCAGAAGGAAGTTCTGGAAACGTTTCCGGCCTTTGCTAATCGAATTACCAACAGACTATACGGAGCTAGCCTTGCCCTGAGTCCATTGCCTTATTTGTCCTTTGATGGTTCCTATTCTCATATGAGGATAAGTGATAATAATGAGCGAAATGGTTATTATCTTGCTCCGTCTTTTATTGTTAATCCGGATTTAGGATTGACATTAACAGCAATAGCTAGAGGATTTACCAATCAGTTCCGATCACGTAATTATTTTAGTCCAGCTCAATATCAGGAAAAAAAGGTATTAGTCAAGTTAGGCAGAAAGTTAGGACCTACCTGGCACTATTATCTGGATGGAGGCTTCGGTAGACAGTACATTAAAAATCTTCCAGATTCAGAAACCAATTCCAGTCCGACCTATCAATGGGGTATGGGTATTAATGGCCCACTGTTTAAAACGCTGTTTCTCACCGTTTATTATGTCAATACGCATCAAGCATCAGCCTTTATTGATTCACCAGGATATTCCATGCAGTATGGAGGATTGAGTCTCAATTTATTGGTATAACGGAATTATTTTTTAAAAAAATACCGATCTTGAATGTTGCACATCCAATTAAAATTGCTTGAGATGCAGTGAGTGAGAGGGTAGAACTGTTCTCTTGGTTTTTGTTAAGTGCCCAGAATTTCAGCTAGAGTAACTAAACTGTCGGCATATAAATCAAACCAGGGTTCAGGAGTTAGGTCTGGTTTACCGTTTGGGCCAAATTCCAGCGGTCGAGCTACAAATGCTGTGCGCATTCCAAAGGCTCGTGCGGCCTTCAAATCATACTTGTGACAAGCCACCATCAAGAGTTCATCGGGTTTATAACCGAGATAATCTACAGCCAACTGATATACTGAGGGGGAAGGTTTGTAGTTATGTGCCAGTTCAGCTGTAAGCAATGCATCGAATGGCAACCTGGCGTGTTTGACGACAGAAACCATCGTTGCCATTCCTGCATTGGACAATGTGGATGTAATGAACTTTTGGCGCAATCGGCTTAGGCCTTCTATACTGTCTGGCCAGGGTTCCAGACGGCTCCAGATGGTGTTAAGCTTATCGCGCTCAGCGATTGAGAAACTGACTGACAAACCCTTAAGTTCCAGCAAGGAATCCAATGTGTGACGGTAGATGTGATCTACCCTCATCCAGGTTCGTTGGCCAGTAATTATTTCATCAAGTATGTTGCGATATAATTTGCGCCATTCAAAAGAAAAAGTGTTCCAATCAATATCGATGTTTTTTGTATGATTTAATTCCAGTCCTGCGCGGATAAGTGGTTGAACAAAATCAACGCAGGTTCCCTGGATATCAAAAGTAATTGCTTTGATCATTTTTAAACTAAAGGCTATATCAGTTTGTTGTTCCTTTGGTTCTTTGTCCATGAAGATTTTGATTTTAAAGGAGTTGATATTTTAATTATAGAATACTTTATATACGTTCAGGTTGTAGTGCAGTAACACCCTAATGAAAATAATTGACCAAAATTCAATAATCAGTCTCCATTAGGGAGCGGATTTTTAACAGCCAGTTTACCGATGTCTGATACTTACTCGGTCAGAATGTTCTATTTTGCTTTTCTCTAACGGTGAGTCAGGCAATTTAGATATATTTTCATTGGGTAGGTAGGTAGTCAGAATATCGTAGACCAACTGACCCCGTAAAAAAAGAGCAGCAAACCCTGAGCCTATTGCCAGCAAGATCCCAAAAATAATATAGCTGTACGCCAGGATAAACAAATAGAAATGAACCATGTTATAAACTTGTGCAACAGGCAGCAAATCGGATTGTTCTTTTATCATAAACAATAAAAGCCCCAAATCGAATATGGGTAATGAGGCTATAACCATGGTAAACCCGATCAGAAAAGTCTTTGCTTTGTATGGTTTAGGACAGTGAATAATTCGTTCTCCCATTATGGCTCCGGTACATGAAGCAACAACCATCCCTAAAATTACGGCCTCAAATATCGGAATGATTTGTTTTACTCCAAGAGAAGTCAGCATGGCGTTAATTAAAATAGTACCAACCACAGACAGTAAGCCAAAATATATGGCTGATATTAATCTTGGGTTAGGACAGTCAAGCGCAGGATCTTGATTTTTCATAGCACACCTGATCTCTAGATTGTATAAATATTATTCTAGTATAAAATTTGATCAATTGGTAATTTGAACCTAACTACCCACATACTTAACTTAGTTTCTGCTGATTGTCAGAGCAATTTCCGATGAGGGTCTGGATGCAGAATAATTTCTTTATATCGATGCACGGAACTGCTGCAAATTCATATTATATACTGTATACTGTGCCACTATTTTTATTCCATTTAAAATTATAAGAGCGCTATGACTGACTTAAACCTTTATAGAAACATTGGTATCTTCGCTCACGTAGATGCCGGAAAGACCACTACTACCGAGCGTATTTTGAAGCTCACTGGCAGAATTCACAAAATAGGTGAAGTTCACGATGGTCAATCAACAACCGATTTTATGGAGCAGGAAGCGGAGCGGGGTATTACTATCCAGTCAGCAGCAGTAAGTTGTTTCTGGAAAGGTACACGTTTCAATGTTATCGATACCCCAGGACACGTGGACTTTACTGTAGAGGTTTATCGTTCATTGAAAGTACTCGACGGCGGTATCGGCGTATTCTGTGGTTCTGGCGGTGTTGAGCCTCAGTCAGAAACCAACTGGCGTTATGCGAATAACTCTAAAGTATCTCGTTTGATTTTCGTAAACAAACTTGACCGAATCGGCGCTAACTTCCTGAGAGTCACTGAGCAGATTAAAAAAGTATTAGGTGCAAATCCTCTCATTATGACTCTGCCCATCGGGTTTGAAGACAGCTTTGTTGGTGTTGTTGACTTATTAACCCGTAAAGCTTACGTTTGGGACGAATCCGGTCAGCCAGAAAATTTCACCGTTACCGATGTACCAGCTAACATGGCTGACGATGTTGAAACGTACCGGGCACAATTGATCGAAACAGCGCTGGAAATGGATGATGATTTATTGATGGCTTACCTGGATGGAGAAGAGCCTTCAATTGAAGACATCAAGCGTTGCATTCGTAAAGGTACTCTTGAATTAGCTTTCTTCCCGACTTATTGCGGTTCTGCCTTCAAGAATAAAGGGATGCAACTGTTATTGGATGCCGTAGTTGATTATTTGCCTGCACCTCATGAAGTTAATCCACAGCCTTTGACCAATGCTGAAGGTGAGCCAAATGGCCAGTTCGCTATTGTTTCTCCTGATGAGCCATTCCGTGCATTGGCATTTAAAATCATGGACGACCGTTTCGGTGCTTTAACCTTCGTTCGTATCTATTCAGGAAAATTGAATAAAGGGGACACCATCCTAAACTCGTTTACTGGTAAAACGGAACGTATCGGTCGTATGGTGGAAATGCAGGCAAATGAACGTAACGAATTACAACATGCTGAAGCTGGCGACATTATCGCTATTGTAGGCATGAAAAACGTTCGTACCGGCCATACTCTTTGTGATCCGAATCACGAGTGCACCCTTGAAGCAATGGTATTTCCTGAACCGGTAATCTCAATTGCCGTGACGCCAAAAGATAAAGGCGCTACTGAAAAAATGGCTATTGCTATCGGTAAAATGGTGGCGGAAGATCCAACATTCCGAGTTGAAACAGATGAAGATTCAGGCGAAACCATCCTTCGTGGTATGGGTGAGTTACACCTTGATATTAAGGTGGATATTCTGAAACGTACTTATGATGTTGAGTTAATCGTAGGTCAACCACAGGTTGCTTACCGTGAAACCATTACCAAATCGATTCAGGACAGTTACACACACAAGAAACAATCAGGCGGTGCCGGTCAATACGGTAAAATTGATTACACTATTGAGCCAGGTGAGCCAAACTCTGGATTCACTTTTGTGACGTCTGTTGTGGGTGGTAACGTTCCTAAAGAATTTTTCCCTGCAATTGAAAAAGGCTTCCGTTCAATGATGGGCGCAGGTACTTTAGCTGGTTTCCCCGTTTTGGATGTTTCAGTAAACCTGACCGACGGTGCCTACCATCCAGTTGACTCGTCAGCTATCGCTTTTGAAATTGCTGCTAAAGGTGCATTTCGTCAATCCATACCAAAAGCTGCTCCTCAGTTGCTTGAGCCCATCATGAAAGTTGATGTGTACAGTACAGAGGAAGATGTAGGTAACGTGATTGGTGACTTGAACCGTCGTCGCGGTATGATATCTGGACAAGAACCCAGTGCAGCTGGTGTTCGTATCAAGGCTGATGTTCCTTTATCAGAAATGTTTGGTTACATCAGTACGTTGCGTACACTGACTTCTGGTCGTGGTCAATTCTCAATGGAGTTTTCTCACTATGCTCCATGTCCAGCCAGTGTTGCTGAAGCAGTAATCGCTAAAGAAAAGGAAAAGAAAGCTGCTGCAGCTAAGTAATACATTGAACCAATTAAGGCTGAGCTTTGTAGCTCAGCCTACAATACCTCCGCTAGACACGAGCAAATCACTTCTTTTATGAACTCTGTTAACCAATTAAAAATTATTTTAGCCAGTGCATCGCCACGACGATTGCACATCTTGCAAGAGCATGGGTTGGCTGCAATGGTCAGACCTGCCAACATTGAAGAAATTCAACAAGCAGGAGAAGATGCAAAAGCCTATGTAACCCGACTGGCAAAAGAAAAAGCTCAAACTGTTTTGTCTCAGGTTGCGACCGACTCTATTGATTTAATTTTAGCTGCAGATACTACTGTAGCTTATCAGAATCACATTTTAGAAAAACCAGGCGACTACGAAGATGCCTACAGAATGTTGAGCTTGTTGAGTGGCAAATCACACGAAGTATACACTGGATATGCTCTGATTTTTCTTCCAGAGAAACGTTTGCACGTGGATTATGTGACAACCCATATTACTTTTCACACCCTTACTGAACAACAAATACGTGATTATATTAATACAGGCGATCCTTTCGATAAAGCTGGGGCATATGGTATTCAGAATGTATATAAAGCATTTGTGAAAGAAATAAAGGGTTCTTATTACAATGTTATGGGATTGCCGATTGAAGATATTATTAGAACTATTTCTCTCGAATATTCTGAGTTACGCAAATTCCAAGGGTAAGAAAACAATTTCTAGCCTCTCTTGGTACCAACAAGGCGTTATTAGTCTGTGCTGACAAGTGCTTTTCTAACCTATGTTCCGTGCTTAAAGTTTAAACGATCTTCATTATAATCGCTTTAAAACGTTGGATCCCGCGGTCAATGCCTGAGAGATGGTCACATTTTGTGACCATCTCTCAGGCATAAAGCTCGGTAAGTAGGGGGAACTAGATGAAATGACAATAACCCTTAATGCTTTGGTAGAGCAACAAATAATTCGCCAGTGTGATTGAGATTATTTGCTTCGATGCCAGCTTGATCTCCCTCACCCTTGTAGCAGTCAACGTGAGCGCCTACAATGGCTCCGCCTGAGTCTTGAGCAACACACCATGAAGTCGCTTTTTTGCAATTATAGATAAAGCTCATGCCCACAGGTATTACCTTGTGATCTGTTGCGCAGGATGCATGGGGTGTCAACGTAATGTTTTCGGAGCCATAAGGTCCACCATCTTCTTTGGCAAAAAATACGAAACTTTGATCTCGATTGCGAAGATTTGCGGCTGTAGTGGTGTCTAATGAATCAAGGTATTGTCGTATTTGTTTCTCAGATGCTGCACTTTGCCTGATTTTTTGAGACACATTACAGCGTAGTTTTGCTTCATCATGACATTTAGGATCTTTGGAACAACGTTCAATGTTATCCAAATTACCACCACAGGTTGGATCTTGGGCGCATTGAACTATTCGACCCAGCATAGTCCGTGGTCTGCCATTAAAGCCATCGTAGTTGAGATGAAATAATTGCCCATCCAATATTAATGAGCCGGAGCCTTCAACCATTAAGAAAGAAGGATCATTGGGATCTTTAACATAACCAATGATGTATTTGGGATTTAATGCTCCGTGATCAATTTCGCTTCGGTCTGGTGCTATGGAGTAGGTGCCATCGGCATTTTTCATGCAAAATCCGCGCGGCATCTTAGTCAGAGGGTCAACTCCGCAAAGAGGAGCTTTGCAATGAATTTTTTTGCATTCTAAAGACGCATTAACAACACCGGGGTTCTTATAGATAGGATATAAAAACGCACCACCGCGTTGAGTTCGAGCCTCTATAGCCGCTGGTGCGTAATAAGCCGTAAATTGAAATTCACCTTTCTTGAATCCCGCATGATTTTCAGGCCATCCATCACTTTTATACCAGTCAAACTCTGTTTTGATGCTGGATAAATATTTTTGAAAATTCCCACGAGCTGCTTTTGCAAGAGCAAGCATTTTGGTATTAGTTTTATGACACCATTCCTGGCGCGTCAATTTGCGGCCGGCTATAGTGAGGCTTTGAAATTCACCACGGCTTTTATTACAGTTTTCAATTTGATTTTTTAAGGCGGCAATTACTTCATTCATCGATCCAACAGGATTATTTAATGGCAATTCAGAGGCTGAAACTTTGTGAAATCTGAAACGCATCACCCCAGGTTCTTTCGCAGCCATTTTCTGCCTTGTGGTGAAGTCCGCGAATCGCCTGACATCCAGACAGCGCTGGATTGGATCGGCAGGAAGGGCTGCTTGAGTGATGACGCTAAAGGTGATTAGCGCAGTTATTAATGCTGATCGAAACATGGGTATCCCTTATAACTCGGTTGATCCTTCACCCAAACATGGATAGGAATTGGTTTGGGCAATTATATAGGCTATTGATCACCTATCAAAGCAGGCGAAACCAAAGCAATTGAATTATTATATCTAATTCGTATTGAATACCAATGCATATTTATTTTCTTGTATTGTTAACATTCAATTTGGTCAAGTAGTTCAATCTGCTCATTCAGATTCATCAACTGATTTTGCCAATACACAGGAGTATTAAACCATGGGAAACTTTGCGGGAATGCTGGATCAGTCCAGCGTTTTGCTAACCATCCGGAATAATGCAGCATACGCAGTGTACGCAACACTTCGATTAAATGGCGTTCCCGTGGATTAAAGTCATAAAACTCATAATATCCCTCTAGTATTTTCGTCAGTTGCACCTCCATTTGTTTTTGATCACCTGAAAGTAACATCCAAATATCCTGAACCGCAGGCCCCATGAGGCAATCGTCCAGGTCAACAATATGAGGGCCTGATTCGCTCCATAATACGTTGCCAGCATGACAATCACCGTGCAAGCGAATAAGCTCTATTTGGCCAATTGAGCTCATTATCTGATCGATTTTTTGTAAGGCCGTTTCGACAGTTCTGCAATAATTTGATGACATGTATTCCGGAATAAAGTGGTTTTTCATGAGAAACTCATAAGGCTCATGGCCATAATTTCGGGTTTGCAGTTGGATGCGATGTTGAAACGACTTGCAGGCACTAACACCATGCAAGCGCCCTATAAAACGCCCCATCCATTCCAGGTGTTCATCATTGTCTAGCTCAAGAGGGCGCCCTCCGCGCCTTGGGAAAAGCGCAAATCTGAATTCATCATAATAGTGGAGTGTTTTATTGTTTATCAGCAGGGGGGCAATAACGGGAATTTCATGCTGAGCTAATTCCAGTGCGAACTGATGTTCTTCTAAAATCGCATCTGAGCTCCAGCGATGTGGTCTGTAAAACTTCACTATGAGCGGTTCTGCATTTTCAATACCGATTTGATAAACACGGTTTTCGTAACTGTTAAGGGCGAGGAGGCTGCCTGTGCACTTGTAGCCAGTGCTTTCTATCGCGTCCCAAATCATATCTGGATTTAGTTGCTCATAGGGAGTTTGATTGTCGTGATTCAAGGGTGAATCCTTTTTTGTGTAGAACGATGAATGGATTATACAGGTAGTTTTCGGAAATCGTAGATTAATTGCTTACAGCATCACGGCTGTCCCATTAAAAATGTGACGTCTTTCCAAGCGTAGCGAGGAATCTCCTGCAAGGTTGCACGATCCCATTAAAATGCGGCCATTAAAATCATATCAAGAGTTGAGTCTCCCCAGCCAGCCTTTTTCTGCAGGCGCCTAATGCTCATATCCTTAAATTTTTTTTTTGGTATTTTGTAACCTGTTCAAAATAATATGCCGAACCATCGCCCTATTTTCAGGAGCATGATCTTTGCGTACGCGAGAATCATCTTCACGTAATGTAACGTCCAATTGTGCCAATTTGCAGGAGATTCCTCGCTACGCTCGGAAAGACGTCACATTTTTAATGGGACAGTCGTGCTTACAGCATAGACCCTCGCATGGTCAATTAATAGTTTAAGCAGTTCGGTATATTTCTTGCATCCATTAAATAGTGGCTGTTGACATTTCATTATTTTCAAGCCTACTTTCCGCGACTTGTTCGCGGAATTGAAAGATCTTGCGCAAAACGAGAATATATTGCGCCTAGAAAGATTGAATTGGATCCCACGAACAAGTCGCGGGACGTCGAAACATGAATTGTCAACAGACCCAAATAAAACTGGTTTAATGCAGGAAGCGGGTTATGGACTTTCTGCCAAAGTTAGGCTTTTGCTTCGTTCCACTTCGGCTGAGGACGGTGGATGGCTTTGTTTCGGGCCTTGATAAAATGGATTCGTGACGAAGTAATCGTTCTATTCAAAAGGGATAAGGAGTAGTTAAAACAGAATTTTTTAACTGAATGGCTGTAATTTATAGGGTAGTTTATTCCATTCTAAAGTGGTGATGGCTTAAGTACATTCATTTTATGGTTGAGGCATGAAGTGCTTGATAATCAGCACAGGCCGTCAATGAATCAATTTATGTGCCGAAAAAAACTGGAATAGTGTACCTGCCGATTTTATTGGAGTAGTACTAAGGTTTGTTGAAAAAACAGAGTTCGACCTTGCGCCACTTGTTAGCGGGTTCCTGCTTGATTATGGTAAATGCATCATCTTAATAAATGATACTGTACTCTGGAACCCGTGAAGAAGACTTGGACGTTGGAAATAAATGGATGAAGGGAGTACACATCCAAGGCACGGATAACGAATTTAAAGCACCTCCATCAGAGGCTTGCCCAAACACTGGACGTTGGATTGAGTGATGAGTTGACAGGGAGAACACATGAAAGAAATTACCATTATTGGAGCAGGGCTGGCGGGAACTCTTTGCTCATTATATTTGGCCAGGCGAGGCTACAAGGTAGAGTTGTTTGAATCACGTTCTGATGTACGTGACAGCCCCATCGATTACGGTCGCTCTATTAATCTTGCTTTATCATGCCGCGGAATTACAGGTTTGGATGCAATGGATTTAATGGACGAAGTGAAACAGATTATGGTTCCCATGCGCGCACGAGCGATACATGAAGCAAATGGTGAGGTTCATTTTCAACCATTTGGTCGTCATGAAAATGAATACATTAACGCTATATCTCGCACTGATTTAAATGCATTGCTTTTAAATAAAGCAGATCAATCGCCTAATATTCGTCTGCATTTTGAAATGAAACTGTTGCAAATGGATGTTCAGAATAAAAAGCTGAAGTTTGAAACTAAAGATGGACATTCTGTTGAGCACCACTATCATCGATTGATTGGGGCGGACGGAGCTCCGTCACATGTAAGAGAGGCGATGAAAAGCGAGGGGATTGTAGTCGCAAGCAGGGATTATCTTTCACACAGCTATAAAGAATTATCAATCAGTAAAACACATACTGTAGGAATGGCCCGGGAGCATTTACACCTATGGCCGCGTGATTCATTCATGCTTTTGGGTAATCCTAATCCTGATGATTCTATTACAGGGTCTTTATTTTTAGCGAATGAAGGCAAAGACAGTTTCGCTACTTTGGATAATGAGGAGCGTTTATTCGCTTTTTTTAAGAAGGAATTTCCTGATGCTTTTAAAGTTATGCCCAATTTGGCCAGTGAGTTTTTCGGAAATCCAACTGGATTTATGAGTACTATAAAGTGTACTCCCTGGTATTACCGCGATGAATGTTTACTAATAGGGGATGCTGCCCATGGCATTATTCCCTTTTTTGGCCAAGGAATGAATAGCGCTTTTGAGGATTGTCGTATTTTAGATGAATTATTAGAACAGCATCATGACGACTGGTCAAAAGTTATGCCCCTATTTTATGAACAAAGAAAAGTGAATACGGATGCTGTTGCTCAAATGTCGATGGATAACTACCATGAAATTCATTCTGATATTCGTCACCCGGAGTTTATTTTAAAGAAACAGGTGGAGCGTGAATTAATGGCTCGATACCCTGAACGCTATATCTCGAAACATGTGTTGGTTATGTTTACAAATACCCCTTATTCGCGTGCGCAGGCACTGGGTGAGATTCAAAAACGTCTTTTAGACCAAATTTGTTGTTCAATAACTGATATAAAGGAGCTTAATTGGCATGATGTGGATAATTTGATGCTTGATTATGACAAAAAATTGGCGAAATTTATTTAATTTACAATAGGCCATTCATTTTAAAACGAATTGTTGGTCAAAAAAATGTCGCCCAGTTGAGATTCAGGGACATTATTTTGTCGCTTCCTGAGAATTTATTGCGGGGAAAACAAAAAAAAACTGGTTTTGAGTCTAATTTTTATTCATTTTGAGTAAAATGTTGGCACGTTGGCTGCACATGTAAAATTGTCAAACAATTTAATACATGGAGTCAGTCATGAAAACTATACAAGCATATATCGATTCAAAACAAAATGAATTTGTAAATCATCCATTCTTTAGTGTGCTAGAAGACTTAAACAGTTTGGAGGAAATCAGTTATTTTGTACCAGAATTAACTTTTTGGGCAATGACCTTTCAAGATATATTACGTATTAACGAGGAACGAGTTAAAGATCCCTATTTAAAGAAAGTGGCTCGTCACCATCGTCTGGAAGATGCCGGCCACGAAAAATGGTTTTTGAGTGATAAAAAATACATGAGTGAATTTTGCAGCGATAAATTCTGCGATCGTGATGATGTTGCCTGGTTGTACAGCAAAGATTCACAACTAATCCGAGATGCAGCTTATGCCATCATGTCGGAAATTTACAAACTGGACGATGAAAGGTTAAATGTCGCGCTGCTATTGACTTTGGAATCATCTGGACATGTATTTTTCGAAAAAGTAGTGAAACAAGTTAAGAAAACAGGAGAAGATAGAAATTTGAAATATTTCTCAAGTTCACATTTGGAAGTGGAATTGGCACATGCTTTGTTCGAAGAAGAAATGGAGAAAAAAATATTCGAAGTGCAATTACCAATCAGCACCCGTCGTGAGGCTTTAAAAATGATAGATCGCTGCTATGACGCATTTAACAAGATGTTCGATGGATTGGTTCTTGCATGTAACAAACGATTAGGTCAAGCACAAGAAAGGAATCAACATGTCATTCAACCAGTGGAATATAGAGAGAATCAAGCAATATGAAGATGAGACAGGACAAGCGTTGCTCAGTGATGAGCAAACGCTTGTTTTTTTCAGTCAGGATTTTGGTAAATTAATTCAATCTTCTCCTTCCGCTGTGTTCATACCCCAGACTACCGATGAATTACAAGCTTTGATTGTGTATGCGAGTCAACATCAGTTACCAGTGACCATTCGTGGTAATGGATTAAGTCAATGCGGGCAGTCTTTACCCGTTCCGGGTGGATTAACACTGTCCATGCAGCAGTTTAATAAACCCCTGGAGCTTACCGATGATTCCATCTGGGTTGAGGCAAATACCACTTGGGCCAGTTTACTCGAGGTAGCCTTAGAGAAAAATCAGGCACCTTATGTACTGCCCTATAATTGTAATTTGTCAGTAGCTGGTGTTTTGTCTGCAGGTGGAGTAGGGGCTTCTTCTTTTAAACATGGGGCAATCAATGCTCATGTTAAAGCATTGGAAGTAGTGGATGGGAAGGGGGAAAAACATCGTGTTGAACGTCATTCACCATTATTTCAAGCATGCCTTTCAGGGCAGGGGCGGTTTGCAGTTATTACAAAAGTGTGTATACAGTTACGCCCGATTAAAGCACAGGTTAAAACAGTGTGTCTGGTTTATACTGATCAGGAACAATGGTTTCGCGATATAGAAAAAGCACAAGGACGAGTAGATTATATTGAGACCTTTTGTTCTCCTTCGATCCAGGGTGCTAAATCTGTTGGGGATAGACGTGTTCCGCTGGTGCAGTGGCTTTTCGGTTTGCATCTTTCTGTAGAATATGAAAAAAACAGTCCGGATCTTGGGGAAGTTATTGCTCATCTGGATCCCTGGCATGTCATCAATACTCAAGAGGAGCGGAATTCCGCTTATCTTTTAAGGCATAATTCCCGATTTGAAGTGATGAAAATGCTGGGACAATGGGAACTTTATCATCCTTGGTATGAATGTTTTATCTCTACAGCAGTTTTAAAAGAACATCTTTCATCAATATTACAGGAATTACCTGTACATTATGCCAATCTCGTTCATATCGTGCCAATGGCTAAAAAGAAGGAAGGCTTTTTGATGCTCCCTGATGAGGATTCGATCTGTTCCTTTATGATTTTAAATCCAGGCGTACCTTTGCCATTGAAGGACAGTTGTTTACAGGCCATCCAGGATCTGGACCGTCGGTTGATTCAGTTAGGCGGTAAGCGTTATTTATCGGGTTTCTTGGGGAATGGTGTGTCAGATGATTATTGGAAGCAACATTTTGGTAAGCAACATGCTGCATGGATAGAATTAAAAAATAAATGTGATCCGGCAGGTATTTTTCAATCGTTTTTGCATCCTCAATAAAGAGTGGGTTATGTGAATTGCATCAGGGTAAACATGCCTTGAGTTGGAGTAATCGATACCAATTTAAATCCAATTGGTTCAATCAATTCGATCCAGTTTGTGGCGGTTCTTTGTCTGCCGCCTACTAAAACCATCATGATAATGTCCATGGTTTTGTTGGTATGAGGCAGATCATTATCCGGAATGACTTGTTCAGCAATAATCAGTGAACTCCTGTGTTTCATGGTATTACGCAGATCTTTGAGTCGCTTGATAATAATCTGATCATTAAAATCATGTAATATTCCTTTAAAAATATAGGCATCCGCATCAGGAAGGTTTAACAAGGATGGGGCATTTTCATTTTTAATTAATTCCGGATCGAATGGATGAATGTCGATGTGTACTTCCGGATGATGTTTTGCTATCGCCTCAGCTAATCCTGCTCTGCCATAACCCAGATCCAGTACTTTCGAAAATTGGCCAAAATCAAAGTGTTGGGCAATCAGGTCATCATCCAGTTGTGACAGTGCTGCCATGCCTTTTTCATAGTGAGTTTTTTTATTCGGATGATTGTTCATAAATTCATAAAAATCAGTGCCGTGTTGGTGTTTAAATGCTGGAATACCTGACTTTAAACTGGTTTCTAATTGGGAAAATGCTTGCCACCAACAGTCATCAAACATTCCCAAAATATCTTTTATTGAACAGGCGTTATCCTGTTTTAAAGGGTAGGATAAAGGTGTAAGCGCATAGGCTTCACCTTCTTTGATAAATAATCCATAATCCGTGAGAAAAGTTAACACTCGATCCAGAAGTTCAGGAATCGTACCGGTTAATTGAGCCAGTTCTGAAACTGATTTAGGTTGGTCGGACATATGGTCGGCTAATCCCAGCTGAGCAATCACATGCAGTGTCCTTGAAACTACATATTCACGCGACATCATAGCCAATTGAATGTGAGGAGGGAGTAATTTGGTGTTCATGCGTCATCCTTGAAAAAATTCAGTTATTATTGGATGGTTTATACCCACTTTAGATAAAGATCCAATAATTTATGCTAGGATGGGTACCTACCCAAGTGTCTTGGGTGTATATTAATTTTTAGCATAGAACGAATGAGTTTGCATCTTTAAAAATTAAAGGGTTATGGACATATGAAATTTGATATTCATTATTTACTTTCCGCCAGGTATGCAAAATGGATTATCATGAGTTTAATTTCCCTTTTTTCATTATTAATCATTATCGAATTTGCCAGTATTTTGTTTCCCTATTCTAAAACCAGCGTTACTTCAGAAAAAGAAACAGTCCCTCTTGGAGGGGAAAAGCAGGATTCATTTCGCGATATTTTGAACTCTTCCTTGTTCGGTGTTTATGTTCCCAATGATTTGAACGAAGGCAGTGTGAAAAAATCGATGTTGAATGTCGATCTGGTAGGGATCCTTTTCGCCGATAAAATAGATGAATCGCAGGTTATTATCCGCTCTTCCAACGGCGAGGAAAAAACTTATAAAATCGGTGATAAAATCCCTGGCGGAGCAGTAATTAAACGAATTATGGCGGGAGCCGTTTTGGTAGAAAGGGATGGCAATCTGGAGAGTTTAAGTTTACCTAAAAATGATTTAATCTTTGAACCTGTAGCAAAGCCGTTGAAAGAGGAATAAACAGTATGAGATCGTTAACCAGGTTGTTATTAATTGTAATTTTTATTCCACTGTTGGCTGCATGTATTTCGAGTGCCTATAATTTGCATGAAGGGATTCAGAGTTTTAAGGCTCAAGATTATAGAAGAGCATTTATTCGTTTAAAACCAGAAGCGGCAAAAGGTCAACCTGATGCTCAATACGCCATAGGCTATATGTATTATTATGGGCAAGGCGTCGTTGAGGACAGAAAAAAAGCATGGTACTGGATTAATATGGCAGCTGAGGCAGGCCAACCGGATGCTGTGGTCGCAGCGAAAATCCTTGAGCACGGTAGTCTTGAGAAGAAAAAAATATTTCAGAGTAAAAAACTGCAAAATTATCCTGTAGAAAAAATCATGTTCTAGGGAAGGCATTAATGCGCTACTATGCTTCATTCTTGCATGGATACCACTTTCGCAAGGGGGAATAAATAGTGATGAGCGTTGAGGAATTTTCCTAAGATACCCTGTCTACCCATAGCACATGCTACGGGTACTCGTTATCGGACTGAAGTGATTTAATGATGCGCAGAATAATCCGTGAGGTGTTCACTGGAAGTCCCAATACAAACAATGATCACGTGCTTATATCTTGAAAGCTGCACTTAGCTCATCTTTCAGATCATGCTCATCAGTCATCTCTGCAGATTCAGTCTTTTCTTTGCTCGTACTGTTCTTGAAATCAGCCCAGGATTTTGCGGCATTCATTTCAAAAGTGGTTTTTGGTACCTTGGGACCGTCATTCTTGGCTTGGGCAACATGATTACCCCAATTTGCATCAAATTCTGTTCGTTCCTCTGGACTCAACGTGTTTGCATAACATGAACTCAATTGATTGATTTCTGAATGTTCATTTTTAAGTTCAACAGATGGTCGATTAATCCATGAAATGTGAAAGGTTTGCGGTGGTCCGGGAGTATAGTGGGTTTGGACATTATCAGGATCAACATTTAAACCAAGAGATTTCATCAGATCTACAACAAGATCTTTTCCTGCATCTGGACCACTTAAATCTTTTCCTGATCTTGGGAGAGTGTCCATGTGTTTTACAATGCCTTTAAAGAGTCCCTCTTCGACTTCTTTTCCTTTTTTCTTAACTTCTTCTTCTATAAACACTTTTCTTTGAGTAGGGTCCTGGATTTTTTCCGCTTCTTCTCGAATTGCCCTGGCTCTTTTTTGTCCTTCAATTCCAGAAAATAAATAAGCCATTTGATTGGCAATTTTTTGTTTATCAAACAGGAATCCGTCCATATCCCATTGCCCATCTTTTTTTCTTAATGTCTTTTGTGGTTGAGTCATTCTTCATCTTCCATAATTAATCAAGCGCTGCAAATAAATTCAATTTGGTTAAATAATAACATATCAGTATTACTGGTTTGCAAAAAAATTATGAGTTAACTGTAATTTATTTGTTAACGTTTAATGAGGGGAGGAGATTTTTATGATATTTGCGTGGATTTTTTAAAAGTACAACTTGACAGACATTTCTATATCTATATGCTTCATTTTTTAACTCCAGGCTCTGTGCTATGAAAATTCTGGGAAAATTTCTAATTGCCATATTGTTTTTATTATTATTTGCGTTTATCACCCTGTGGATACTCGCTAAAAATATAAAACCTGAAACCATCAAACAATTAGTTAGCAAGCAAATCACCACACTTACTCATAAAAAAAGCCAAATTAATGGGGATATTTTCTGGCAAGTCTTCCCCAGACCCGGATTAAAATTCAGTCAAATTCAAATAGGTGATGAACAAACCAAAGAGAATTATTCCCTATCTATAAACAGTATGTTGTTAAACTTACAAATTACCCCATTGCTTAAGGGACATTTTGTTTTTAGTGAAATCAATGTCGATGGATTGAAAGTACATATTAACCAGGATACTCCTCAGTCATCACAATCTCAGACGGCACCGGTTCAAAATAAACAAGAAACTGTGAGCCATCAATTCGCCATTCAAAGTTTATCCGTAAATCATGGTCAAATTGTTATTAATAAAAATGGACGCGCCACGGTATTTAAAAACATTCAAGTAGGTATTGAACAATTTAATACCGAGAAAACTCCTTTTCCAGTCCAAATCAAAGCCAGACTTACCGAAGCTGCTCCATTTTCAATTGCCAAAGCGAGCATCAATTTTAAAGGCAGGTTAAGTCTTGCACCCTCATTTATCAATGAACTACAAAGTGGAATCGAACATTCCTCAGTTGAAGG
Organism: Legionella moravica DSM 19234; assembly: GCF_000423305.1. GTDB lineage: Bacteria > Pseudomonadota > Gammaproteobacteria > Legionellales > Legionellaceae > Legionella > Legionella moravica. The sequence goes on from NZ_KE384002.1 coordinate 202,699, forward strand.
CCAACTGTCTATTCAAAATATTTTAATCAATCAATTTGCAATCAATAAACTCAACACTACCCTTAAAACACATAAGAGCGGCTTATCATTTAATCCCTTTACTCTCTCTTTATACGGCGGAGAATCTATAGGGGATATGGATTATAGATTGGCAAGCCAACAGTTTTCCTTGAATCAGACAGCGACTAATCTTGATGGTAAACAATTAATGACTGCTTTAGTGGGGCATGAAGCAATCAGTGGTAATCTCGATTACTCCATTCATGCAACCATCCCATTGAATAAACCCGGCTTTGAGAGCATTAGTGGCAAAGGTGCAATTACACTTAAAGATGGAGAAATCTATCATATCAACCTGAATCAAATGATCAGTAATATAAAAGAACAGTTGGATAATCTGATGAAAGGCGATCCATCAAAACTTCCAAAAAAATTGTCCTTATCAGGATGGGATAAATCAGGATCCGGTAATACTCCGTTCAAATTGGCCAATATTCAGTATCAAATACACAATGAGATGATTACGAGCGAATCCATGCTCTTGCAAACCGATAAATTGCAAGTAAATGGCGAAGGAACCATCAATTTATCAACGCGTGAATTAAACGGCAAACTAAAAGCATCTTTAAACAGTAATTCAACGGACAGTTCCATGCAAAAGATTCAAAAGGCACTTGGAGGATATTTTCCCTTTGACGTATCAGGAACATTAGATCAACCAACCGTGTTACCTGATCTAAAAATGATAAATCCTCTTTTAAGTCAGTTATTGATTAAAACGACACTAGAACACCCTTTGAAGCACATTGAGGGTACATTAAAAGAGTTAGTACGTTGAGCAATCGATTCATTCAGGAACAATTTAGTCGTCCTCTGCTTGCGTGGTATGACCTTAATGGGCGTAAAGATTTGCCTTGGCAATCTCCACGGCACCCCTATCGGGTTTGGGTTTCTGAAATCATGCTACAACAGACACAGGTGCAAACAGTTATTCCCTATTTTAATCGTTTTATGCAGCGATTTCCTACCGTTGATGACTTGGCACTAGCTCCTGAGGATGAGGTGCTCTCATTATGGTCCGGTCTTGGTTATTACAGCAGGGCCAGAAATCTTCACTCGGCCGCAAAAATAATCAGCGAGGACTTTCAAGGGATAATTCCAGGGGATTTACAGATCTTGATCACCTTACCTGGAATTGGTCCTTCAACCGCAGCGGCAATTGTCTCACAGGCATTTAATGAACCAGCAGCCATTTTAGATGGTAATGTGAAGCGAGTGTTAGCCCGCTATTTCTTAATTAAAGGCTGGCCGGAACAGGCTCAGGTAAAAAAAACTCTATGGGAGCATGCGAATTTATGCATGCCAACAGAGCGCTGTGCAGACTATACCCAGGCAATAATGGATTTGGGGGCAACCTGTTGTACTTCCAGAAACCCCGATTGTTTTCGTTGTCCTCTTAACGCAACCTGTCTGGCTTATAAACACGAAGAGCAAAGCCAATACCCTGGCAGGAAAGTTAAAAAACCTGCACCACTTCAGTATCAGCAGTTTCTGGTTCTCCATGATAAAAATAAGTGCATTTATTTGGAAAAAAGACCGCCCACAGGTTTATGGGGTGGTTTATGGTGTTTTCCAAGTCTGAGTGTTGAAGAGAGCCCTTTGGAATACATCCAGCACCATTATGCATTAAAGGGCTCGACTCCAAAGCCATTGATGTCCTTCAAGCACCGATTCAGTCATTTTCATCTGGAAATTAATGCTCTTAGTATTCAAACTCGATCCTCAAATCAACAGATTGCAGAACGTACTGGTTCATGGTTTCCCAGGAAACAGTTGGCTTCACTTGGTTTAGCTAAACCCACCAGCCTTATCCTGGATAAGTTGTTCGATCTTGATGAATTTCAGTGAACCAAATTTGGGTTGGGCTATATCCTATTACTCAAACTCGTATTATCATCAATTAAATTGTATTTTTGAGTTTCCCAATGAATACCATCCTGATATTAATCGTTAGTTTCATTGCTCTCTTGTGGGCTGCAAATCACTTGGTAACTGGCGTTTCGGGATTAGCTGTTCGTTTTAACCTGTCGCCTCTGATCATTGGATTAACTATTGTTGCTATAGGAACTTCTGCACCTGAGATTGCTATTTCCATTCTGTCTGCTCTTAAGGATAAGAATGATTTGGCTATAGGTAATGCCATTGGATCGAATATTGCTAATATTGGTTTGGTTTTAGGGATTACTATATTGATTAAACCAAACACTATGAATTTCGCCACGCTTAAAAAAGCGTACCCCATTTTAATTATCACCATGCTCTTCGCCTACAGCTTGATACTTGATGGTTTTCTAGGGAAAACGGACGGCTGTTTATTACTTATCGCCTGTATAGGCGCAATATCTTTTTTTATTTATCTGGCAAATCATGCCCCTAAAAGAGATCCGTTCTTTAACGAATTTAAAGCAGCAGTTAATTCGAATCGCTCGATTGGAACCAATCTGTTAAGTACATTTCTCGGTTTGATCATTCTGCCGTTGAGTGCAAAATACATTATTCTGTGTTCCACTACTATTGCGCAATGGTGTGGTGTTAATGAAGTAACAATAGGATTAACTATTATTGCTTTTGGAACCACATTACCTGAATTGGCAACATCAATCACTGCAGCGTTAAAAGGGGAAGAAGAAATTGCCATCGGTACTATTCTTGGCTCCAATATTTATAATTTCCTGCTGATATTAGCTTTTCCTGCATTAATCAATCCTTCAAAAATCAGTAATATCGTTTTATGGAGGGATATGCCGGTATTGATTGCATTAACTGTCCTGTTAATATTTTTAAATTATCATTACAAGAAGAAGCTGTCTCCATGGCATGGCGGCATACTGGTCTTGGTATATTGCAGTTATATCATTTCTTTAATTCTTAAAGCCCGCATTTAATGGTGATAAAATTTGAAATTTATTTCTTTGCTTTCAAGCGGCATCACTTAGGGGGTATAAAGCGCTTGTAACCAGGGGCTGTTGACATTGTCCTGTTTTGAGAAAAACTCGGTAATCCTCTTGAAAGAATCCCAAGGGCAAATTAGACTGAATAAGAGACACTTTTTTGTTTCATATACTTGAATGGAATTAATTAATGAATTCAACGGTAATTTACTCGCTGTATCTAACCAACTAAAAGATAAGATGTAGATTTCTTTTCAGGGTATGTACTCAGGATGAGTTTACTAAATCAGGGAGAACGTCATGCATCAAAATCAATCTGAGATTGTGGTATTAAAACCGACCACGGTCTTTTTATCCTTCCTTGCCTCACAATTACCAGAAGATGATTTGCCCAGTTTGAAAACCTTACACACTGATAATACGGCATATGTTATTGCAAAACAGAATTCAGATGAAGCAACCCTTTATGAAATTGAAAAGCATTTTCCAACCATGTTTCGACATGAAATTTGTCGTTGGTTAGGAGCTGAGGCTCGAAATGAAATTGAAACCAGTTTTTTGGATTTTTTATGCTGTTTTAAGTTTGAGTTACATTCTCATATTATTTTAATGGAACCAAAACTGTCTGATGGTCATCAATTATTGAATATTAAGCCACGCACTATGCTTTTAAAATGGATGAAAACTGCTGTCGAAGACCAAGAAGAACTTATGACTGTAATGGAACGGGTTAATTTATCTCAGTTGGCCGAGAACTCCACTGTTATGGTTAAAAATTTTACGAATTTGAGTAAAATCAAACCCTTTTTGGAACAGTACTATAAGCCAATTTTCGAAACGGCGATGAGTCGGATGTCTAACCAACCTGATGAGTGGCCTGAGGTTAATTCATTTCAATCATTCAGTCAGTATTTTGAAGTTGAAATACATACTCAATTGATTCATTTGCACCAATAAGGAGTCGACTATGGAACCAGTGACTATAGCCCTCATATGTGCGGCTGCGTTTGGAGCAGTAGTGGCATTATCTGTATTTGTCAGGCAATTATTGCTTAGTAGAGATAAGAATTTAAATGATGAGGCACAAAGAAAGGCAATATCCCAGGAGGCGGGTGAATTAGAGAAGATGCGTGAACAAATGCAAAGTAATAAACGTTTCGATTCTCATTATCAGGTTCTGGGCGCTAATAAGGACGCTATTATTTATTTAGATACTAAAATTGAGGATGTCCTTCATAAAAAAACACAATTGATTGATCGTTATGCACAGGTTTCATTAAAAGAATCTGGTGCGATAGTCGATGGTGAAATCTCTGCTGAACGAAAAGCAGCTTGCGACCGATTAAAAAAAGAAATTGATGAAGAAATCAAATTTTATGACAGTGAGCTGGAGCACTTGCAGAAGAGAAGAACTTCCTTATGGGATACGCGTACTGATCTGCAGGAATATTTATTGGGTCAGGAAAAATCTCGCAATGAAAGCCTGGATTACATTTATAAACAACATTCCGGACTTCTTGAAAAGATTTACATTCGTCATACTGATGACAGCGAACATATTGCAAAACAAACCATTGAAGCAGGGACTACGTCTTTTAAGATGATGATTCTGGCTCCCATTCAATTTTTATTGCAATATTTTAATATCTCAACAGGCATTTCTTTCGATCGCTCCAAAATTGAAAAAGCGGCGAGAGATAATGTTGAGAAAGCTGAAACTGATGTCAATGATTCTGAAAATAGTGATGATGACGTTAAAAGCGATGATGAACTAAACAGTGATGATGAGGCTGAACTTTCAAGTAGCGATGATTCAAATGTTGACTCCGATGAGGATGCTGATTCAGAAAAAGATTCAAGGCTTATGTTTGTTTAAAAATAATTCTTTTGAGTTATTTGATGACATTAATGATGTTGTATATTACAATATGGCACCCATGTGAACTTGTTGTTTGCATGGGAATTTATAAGGGTCTGAATTTTAAATCAGCTTCATGCTTAAAATTTAAAGACTTTAATCCCTTGGTTGCTTAAGGAATGACTCGTGGTTTATATAAAACGTGATAAGGATGGTCAAGTTTGTGCCATATATAATCAAGATAATGCAGAGAAGTTGGAAGAACTTGATATTGATGATCCTGAAGTAGTTCAATTTTTAATTCATTGCGACAAAGATCTTCAATTGAAGTTTATCCAATCAGATTTGCAATTAATTCGTGTGCTTGAAGACGTAATTGACATTTTAATGGATAAAAATATCATTACTATTACGGATTTTCCGCAACCAGTAATCGATAAGTTATTAGCACGCCAGGCCTTTCGTAAGCGATATGCTGGTGCTGCTGGTATGGAGTATAACGAAGATGAAGAAGATAAGTAATTTAATTTTTAAAGCGTGTATTTTGAGTTTTACCCTTGTAAGTCCAGGATTTAGTTTAAATTTAGATACACTTCTGCCTGATGAACGAAATACTGTAGATATATTTCAAAAATCTGCCCCTAAAGTGGTATACGTTCATCGCCTGACTACAGTAGCAAAAAATCATTCTCTGCAGAAAATGCATGTTCCCGATGGCGCAGGCTCCGGAATTATCTGGGATGATAAAGGGCATATTGTAACCAATTATCATGTTATAAAAGGCGCGGATGATTTGGCCATTACCTTGGGAAATATGACTGTTCCAGCCAAGGTAATTGGTACAGAACCTCGTAAAGATATCGCTGTTCTTGAAATAAAAAATCCTCAGGCATTATCTTATTTAAAATCATATAAGCCCTTTGAAATAGTACATGTCAATGATTTGATCGTTGGTCAGAAAGCGATTGCCATTGGAAATCCTTTTGGCTTGGATCACAGTTTATCTAAAGGGGTGATTTCAGCATTAGGAAGAAAAGTTCCCGGTATAGGCGGTGTTACCATTCATAATATGATTCAAACGGATACCCCCATCAATCCAGGAAATTCAGGTGGTCCTTTACTCAATAGTGCAGGTCAGTTAATTGGTCTGAATACAATGATTTACTCGCGATCCGGATCTTCAGCTGGAATTGGTTTTGCAGTCCCAGCTGATGACATTGATCGAATAGCCACTCAGATAATTAAACATGGACGCGTCGTTTTGTCCGGTATTGGTATCCAGCGTGTTGAACCTAATCTTGCTCAAAGATTGGGGGTGAGTAAAGGGATATTAATTGCTGATGTTTTGCCTAATACACCCGCTGCTCATGTCAAATTGCGTGGAACGCATCGAGATCCATGGGGGCATATCGTCATGGGGGATGTTATTGTCGCTCTGAATGCTCATCCAGTGCCCAACTATGATGTGTTATATAATTTACTGACTGAAATTAAAGTCGGTGAGGAAGTGACGCTATCCATTCAAAGAGGCAATAAGCAGATGGATGTTAAAATGAAAACTATAGACATCGCTGCTCTATAATCAGGATGATCAGCTATCAAATTTGAAAATCCGAGGCCGGAGTAATACTCCGGCTTTTTTATAAGCCAGTTTTCAGTCCGAAGATCCAATCTTGATGAGCACAGGAAATGTGTTCATCGGGTTTAAACAGATAGCGGTAAAGACAGGGATTTTATTTCCTATTACCCGCAGCTTACCAGGGGCTGAGGACATTTCATCTATTTATTCCTACTTTCCGCTCTTTATGCCTGAGAGATGGTCTCACTAAAATGAACCTACTTTTAATGAGATTATTTCTAGGGGCTGTTGATATTTCATTATATTCAAGCCTACTTTCCGCGGCTCGTTCGCGGAATCGATAGATCGTGCGCAAAACAAGTATATATTGTGCCTATAAAGATTGAATTGGATCCCGCGAACAAGTCGCGGGACGTCGAAACTTGAATTGTCAACAGACCCTAGATTCTGCGCCACGGCTGTCCCATTAAAAATATGACGTCTTTCCGAGCGTAGCGAGGAATCTCCTGCAAGGTTGCACGATCCCATTAAAATGGGGCCATTAAAATCATATCAAGAGTTGAGTCTCCCCAGCCAGCCTTTTTCAGCAGGCGCCTAATGCTCATATCCTTAAATTTCTTTTTGGTATTTTGTAACACGTTCAAAATAATATGCCGAACCATCGCCCTATTTTCAGGAGCATGATCTTTGCGCACGCGAGAATCCTCTTCACGTAATGTAACGTCCAAGACCCAATGTAGACTGTTCTCCACAGCCCAGTGACTACGAATAGTCTGAGCAATTTGTTTAACATTTGCCTTGACTTTTAAATCTACAAGGAGCCGTCTAATCTGAAGAGCAGTGGATTCATTTGAGCTACTTAGGATAAGATGATGATTTAATTCTTAGGATAAAAGGATGTTACTTAACAAAAATGACTCGCTCCTGGTTCTTGTCGATGTACAGAAAAAACTACTACCCTCGATTTCAAATAACGAAGATTTGGTTGCACGCTGTGAATGGTTGTTAAAATTGGCAAAAAAAATGGATGTACCTATTCTATCCAGTGAGCAATATCCTAAAGGTTTAGGGGCAACTATAGAACCACTCAATAGTTATGTTGCATCAGATGATTGTATTGAAAAAGTACACTTTTCTTGCATGCAGCAACCAGATTATGTTCAGCGATTAAGTTCATTTAAAAAAACACAATTAATTCTGATTGGCATTGAATCTCATGTTTGTGTTTTGCAGACCGCCATGGAAATGAAAGAGGCAGGCTATGAAGTTTATGTAGTTGTAGATGCCGTAAGCAGCCGTAATGAAATGGATAAGAAATATGCATTAAAGCGCATGAAACAAGAGGGCATTCATTTGGTAACCTCTGAAATGGTTTTTTTTGAATGGATTAGAGTGGCGGGTACTCCAGAATTTAAAGCATTAAGCAAAGAGTTTTTACAGTAATTAAATCAGATGGAGCATAATAGTGAATTTTGATAATCAAATTGCATTAATTACCGGTGGTGCCTCAGGAATGGGGAAAGCATGTGCCGAGTATTTACAAAAACACGGTATGAAAGTTGTCATCTGGGACAAACAGGAAGCAAGTGATACCTCAGCCAATTTCTATGTCAGTTGTGATGTGACCAGTGATGAATCAGTAGAAAAGGCCATGAAAGAGACTATTGCTCACCTGGGCACTCCCAGAGTCTGCATTAATTGTGCAGGAATTGCTCCGGCCAAACGAATAGTCGGTAAAGAGGGTGCTATGCCCTTGGCTGCGTTTAAACAAGTAATCGATGTAAATCTCATCGGTACATTCAATGTAATGAGAGTCGCCGCACACGCCATGTCAGGTCTTGAGATCGAGAGTAAATCTCAGGAACGAGGCGTAATCATTAATACCGCTTCGGTAGCAGCTTTTGAAGGCCAGATAGGTCAGGCAGCATACAGTGCATCAAAAGGTGGGGTGGTCGCAATGACCTTGCCAGCAGCCCGAGAGCTGGCCCAGTTTGCCATCAGAGTCAATACGATAGCTCCGGGTTTAATCGCAACTCCCATGCTCTTAAATATGCCCCAGGAAGTTCAGGATAATCTCGCAGCTTCTGTTACTTTTCCAAAGCGCCTGGGACGACCGGAGGAGTTTGCTTCCTTGGTTGGGCATATTATTGAGAATGGGATGATTAATGGGGAAGTGGTGCGGCTCGACGGTGCTCTCCGCATGCGCTGAACGGCTGTCTTTGGCGCATCTTGCACGATCTCTCGACTAAAAAAATGCTCATGTACCTGATGTACACTCCGCTTTTTTTAGTCGAGAGGTCGTGCAACCTGCACTCAAAGCCAGCC
>NZ_AUHS01000011.1 GCF_000423305.1 Legionella moravica DSM 19234
TTTTTTTGTATGCAAATTTAAAACCCTCATCCCTAACCCTTCTCCCTTAAAAAGGGAGAAGGGAACAGATTGTGCAATCGGTTTAAGTGTTGCCATTGATTTTCTCGCTCCTCCCTTTTAAGGGGGAAGGGAATAGTTTGTATAACCGGTTTAAAATGTCGCTATGGACCACCTCCCTTCTTCCTTAAAAAGGGAGAAGGGAACAGATAGTGCAATCGGTTTGAGTGTTGCCATTGACTTTCTTCTTCCTCCCTTTTAAGGAAGAAGGGAGTAGTTTGTGCAGCCGGTTTATAGTGTTACCTATCTACCAGGTCATTTATGTTACCTATGTTCCGGCCATACACTTCTGCTGGTGAATATTTTGGATTATGATCCAGCGCATTGAATCGAATCAATAATTACCGGTATTTGTCTTATGTATAAATTATGTTTCAATGTTCCTGAAACCCATCTTGAATTAGTTAAAGATGCTATTTTCGCAGCTGGAGCTGGAATTATTGGTAATTACTGCAAATGTTCATGGCAAATATTAGGAGAGGGGCAGTTTATGCCGCTAGCTGGAAGTAATGCATTTGTTGGTGAAATGAATCAATTAGAAAAAATAGCTGAATATAAAGTAGAGACGGTTTGTCAGAATGAATGCATCAAGGAGGTTATTGATGCTTTAAAAAGCAGTCATCCCTATGAAACACCTTCATATGAAGTCTGGAAGCTAGAGGCATTTTGATAGGAAAAATAAATAATGTCTTGGTTGTTGATTGATTCGGTTTAAACCTTATAACCAGAATAATCGTACCCAAAGGTATAAGAGGGACATTCCTATAACTGGAATAATGACAAAGCCAAAAAATAGGTGTATCTGAGTTCGATTTTCTGCAGATGAGCGATAATATTTTAAAAATTTTTTGAACACAGACATTCCATTCAGCCATTTATCAATTAAATTCACAACAGAATACTATGAATTCTTTGTTTGTTGAACATTCCGTTTACTAAAGATTCATCAATGAACATTAAAAATGTTGAATTAATAAATGCTAACGAAACGATTTGGCATTTTTCGTAAGTCCTAAAACTTGCAGGGTTGAAAAAACAGTATGCTGTATTGCATACTGCATTCCTGACATTAATAAACAAAGATCGCAATGAATAAACTACAGAAAATCTCCTGCCCAATCTGCGGCAAACAAAATACCTGGGATTCTGAAAATGCTTTTAGGCCCTTTTGTTCTGAACGATGTAAATTGATAGATTTAGGCGAGTGGGCCAGCGAAACCCGAAAAATTCCTGGAGACTCTATTGATTCAAACAGCCTTCCCATTGATAGCGATGCTGCTGATGAGCCTGATGATCCCTTCTTTAGATAGCACGGATGTTTATGGAAAGGGGACCTCAGAATAGTTAATCCTTTATTGGTGTCTCAACCCCGCATCCTGTTCTTTATGAAGCTCAGGCAAATTTTGTTTTATCGTACCAAGCGCCTCTTCAAGTGAATTGGCTTGTCTAATTGCAGTAAATACAGTGATGCGTTTATCTATTTGGCTGGTATCTCTGCTGGGATTTTGATCTTTGATTTCAACATTTTTCTCAATGCCTTTCTCTGCAATGGATTGAATCACTGAGAAATCATCATTTGCTTGTAACGCTCTGATTAAATTAGCTAAATTAGGGTATAGCTGTGATTTAATAGTGACTCCGGGCTCAACAAAGAGACCACTTTGCAGGATGGAACATAATTCACTATAGCAATTCTTATCCTGTTCAGAGTCTTGTTTCATCAATAAATCCTGATCAGTCGACGCTTGAGGATTGGAAGTTATTCCAAATTTATTTTTATATTGATTCCATTCATTCTTTAATGCTGTCATTTGAGGGCTGTCGTCCAAACTGCTCATATAAAGTTCTGTTAAATCAATGAATGCAGGAGTTGAGTGCTTAGTACTATTAATCAAAAGAGCGATCCCTTCACTCAATGCATAGGCCTGCTCATTTTCCTGATATTCAGTGGCGTTTTTTTCTAATGAAAATCTTCTGGAAAATAAGATGTTAGCTGATTTTTCGATTAAATTATTAACTTTGATATTTAATAAAGGACCGACTTCATTAATATTTTTCTCAACGATCTGAGTTAAACGACTTGCAGATATCCCGTATTTCGCCTTAATTTCCGACCATTCCTTTTTAATAGCAGTTGTTTCTTCAGTGTCGTCCAGAATATTAATAAACAGCTCTGTTATGTCAATTGTTTGTGCCGACAGTGGCGCTTTGTCATCAAAGAGAATAGACATGCCTCTTATAAAGTTGATGAATTGTTCATTTGATTGTATTTCTATTGGATCACTTAGAGTCGTGCTGTGTTCTAGAAGTATATTTTCTGTTTTGGAGAGCAATTGAGAGAGCTTTTTAGTACCTTCTTTCCATTTGGCAATGTTTCTATTGAGATGGCCTTGTCGAGTATTCAAATTATTCGCGGTATCTTCTACAAGAGCGATTAGTTTGGGTTCAATTTTGCTCCATTCATCAGCTGAAAATTCGCTTTGATGGTCATATAGAAAATCACTTAAAACATTTATTGCAGAAAAAACACAGTTCTTTTCAGTTAGGTCATTGGCTGCTTCGCGTTGGCCCGGCATTAGGGTATATTTTTTTTGAGTGTCTGCTTTAACTTCCTTAAAATACTCCATGAATTTGTCTATCATCTCAGTAGACATCTCAAAACTAAGCGTGTCTAATTTGGGATGTTTTAACATAGGACTATCATCTTGCCATGATGCTTCTTTGGAACCTTTAAGCTTTTGGGCGATTGAATGGTGAAGGATATTTTCCAGCCAATAACTGGCAACGGGTAGAACCATATCCAGATCATTATTGGGTGAGAAACCTTCTGTTACGACATTTCTTCCATGATTAACAACGTTAATAGCAGTGTGCCCACTGAACGTTCTTTTTTCTTTAATCCAATCAATAGGGTTTGTAGATCTGGGGACTGTTATTATCTGGATAGCGCTTCGGGCTGCTCCTGCGTCTAAATCATTCATGATGAATCTCAATTAATCACTATATAGTTACTATATTAGACTAATTTTAGATTTTCTGATTGATTTTTGCGCAGAATCACTGAAATAATCCAGGTATTGTTATCTTGAGGTATCAGCTGCTCGATCGGAATCCAAAGAGAGTTATTGAACAGGATCCTCGAGTCTTAATCTTGAATTAATCATAGCCTGTCCCACTGCACGCAATATACAAATGGTGTGTATAAAGGATGACAAATATGATGCTGCTGAAAATTCTCAATCAAGTAAAAAAAACGGATGAACTTTTAACTCGACTGGAAAAAGCGCATTTTGCACTACCTCACAAAAGCATGCCTGAATTGATCTTTGTATTTTATTTCTTTCCGACCAGAGTGAAGTAGCTCGTCATGAGATTCCGATAGTTTGGTATGTAGTTTGAGAACAATGTACCCAGTCCTTCGATGTCGTTACGCCAGTCGCGGTGCAATTCACAAGCCATGCCAAACCAGTTAATCAATTGTACGCCAGCGGCCTGCATTCGCAACCAGGCACTATGGCGGGTGACCTCATTAAACGTCCCTGAAGCATCAGTGATTACAAAAACTTCATATCCCGCTTCCAAAGCTGACAGTGCAGGAAAGGCCACGCAAACCTCGGTAACCACACCGGCGATGATGAGTTGTTTGCGACCGGTGTTCTTCACTGCATTAACGAATTCCTCATTATCCCAGGCATTGATGTTGCCAGGGCGTGCGATGTACGGAGCGTTCGGAAACATTTCTTTCAGCTCGGGTACCAGGGGGCCGTTGGGGCCGTTTTCAAAGCTGGTGGTGAGGATGGTGGGCAGATTGAAATATTTAGCGCAAGCTCCAACAGCCAGAACGTTGTTTTTGAACTCATTGGGTGTAAAATCTTGAACTAATGAGATCAAGCCGGCTTGGTGATCAACTAATAGCATGACGGCATCGTCTTTGGAAAGGCGGGAATACTTAAATGCTTTGCTCATGATTAAATCCCTTTCAATGTGATAACTTCAAGTTAATTTAGTTTAATGCTCAATGTGTTGCAGATCCTGTTTCATTTTAATATTGATAATCAGTTGTTTAAGCATGCTATGCGTGCAGATCATCATTCGGATACCTCCTCCCAGAGGGAGAGGGGAGAGAATTTTGACATTCACTGATTATTAATATGGTCGGAGTGACAGGAATTGAACCTGCGACCCCTGCCTCCCGAAGGCAGTGCTCTACCAAGCTGAGCTACACTCCGATAAGATTGACGAGCGATCGTTCTCCTTGTTTCTATACAGTGTGATTGAACGAAACTAATTATTCAAGGGTCGTTGTGTCTCTTGAGAGGGTTCATTCAATGCTATCATGCTATTAATGCCTGATCCGATAAAATCAATCAAATTGATTACAGGACTGGCTACACCGACAACGGCCGCTATAAAGGAAAAAACCAAATAAACTGCAGCATCTATAATATCGATTTTCGCAACCTGCGGATTTAATTTTGCCAGATTAACAATGGATTTGAGCCCGAGGTATACAGATGCTGCAGCGAGTTCCAGGGTGATAATTGTAAGGCATACAGGAGCAGTTATGGCGCTTGCTCCTTGGTAAAAAAATTCATTAGGAGATTTATATGGATTAAAAAAAAGAGATTTTATGGGGGTTCTTTTATCTAATCGTACATGGTCAAATACTGCATAGGTCACACCACATTGGTCAAATAAAAATTCATTAAATTTTTTTATTAATTCCTGAGTAGTCATAAGAATCTTAGGTAAATAGCTTTGTAATTTCATCATACATGAATATTTGTCTGTTATTAAAGAGCTATCATGGCTCTATTTCTGATTTTAATAGTGTGGCTGGACCCTGTTAACAGAAACAGGGGAGGGTAGACATGCAGAATTTTCGATTAGGTGTGGATCCGGCTAATTCGTGTTATTGATTTGCAAACAATCAGTTGGGTTATAGCGACCAAGGAAGAAACTTAAATGGTGTTCTTAGACTTTATGCACTAAATTTATTTATCGCAAAAAAAGTGATTGCGAGCGTTAGCGAGGCAATCCAGAGCGAATCGTCGCTAATAGGCTGTACTGAATTACTGCATGTCGTTCGTAACGACGACTTATTTGTAGTGAATTAAAAATTCGTTCACAGAACCCAGCCTTCTCGACATAAATGAACTCAGTTGGCAAGGATTTTTAGTAATTTCGTTCCAGAGCAAAATTGGCCAAATCAATCAGTGCTGTTTTATATTCTGAATCTGCAAGAACTGTTAAGCAAGACAGTGCTTTATCTACTTCCTGAGCAGCGATTCGTTTGGTATAGGCTATGGCCTTAGTTTGCTCAATCGCCAGAAGAATATCGGGTAAATGGTCTAAACTTCCCAATTTTAAACTGTTTTTTATTTGCTCTTGTTGTGTTGGCGTACCATGCTGTAATGCGTGGATTAAAGGAAGGGTTGCTTTGCCGTCCGCAAGATCGTCACCAATATTTTTACCCAGAGTTGCAGAATCAGAGCAATAATCCAGTGCATCATCAATCAGTTGAAAAGCATTCCCCAAATGCAAACCATAAGCATAGAGGCTATTTTGTACTTCAATGGGTGAGTTTCCCAGAATAGGACCTATACATGCCGCAGCTGCAAAAAGTAGAGCGGTTTTAGACCGAATAACATCGAAATAATCTTCAATACTCAATGCTGGGTTATGTCGATTTGCAAGTTGCTTGACCTCGCCACAACTAATTTGGTGTGATGTATTGGCGAATAGATTGAGAATCGCGGAAGTCCCGACTTCTACCATTAATTGTACCGATTGAGTAAATAAATAGTCTCCGACCAATACGCTGGCTTTACTACCCCAGATGCTGTTTGCGGTTTGTCTTCCTCTTCTCAAGGTAGATTCATCAACTACGTCATCATGTAATAAAGTGGCCGTATGAAAAAATTCAACCATGGCTGCTAAAGAGATGTGATCGGTACCTTTATAGCCGCAGGCATTGCTGGACAAAAGTACCAGTAAGGGGCGTAATCTCTTGCCACCGCTCTCAACGATATGATGGGACAAGTCATGAATTAAAACGATTTGTGATTGAATTTTATCAATAATCAAGTTATTAACCGCGTCAAAATCTTCAGTTACCAAGGCGCGTATACGGTCAATAGTCATTCTATATCCTCTACCAATTAGTCAATGCATGCTAAGGGGGGATATGTTAATTGTCAAGTATAAGAAGGAACTTGCGGTTTGCCCAACGGGCGTAGAAAAGATCTATTGACTATGTTTATTGTGTTTCGTTTTTATTTTTTTGTTTTTATACATGTTGTTGTCAGCCAGCTTGAGTAAGTTCTCTGCATTTGTAGCATCATCTGGAAAAATTGCTGTACCGATACTGATCGTACAATTTAAATCCAGATTTTTAATGTGAAAGGGTTCAGAAAACTCCTGTTTTATCCTTTTAATTATTGTATCGGATATCGACTCATTCGGTTTATAAGTGATGACTGCGGTAAATTCATCACCGCCTAATCGCGCAATAATATCGTTCGCCCTAAAGCAGTTTTTCAGTCTTTTACCAACCTGTAATAAGAGGATGTCACCTACGTCATGGCCGTATTTATCATTAATTTTTTTAAACCCATCCAGATCCATAAAAAATAAAGTGACTGTGTTTTGGGTTGATACAGCCAAATCGAGAATTTTCTGTAAATGAGTATTAAAATAAGAACGATTAGGCAAATTGGTTAATGAATCATGATTTGATAGGTAGTGAAATTTTTGTTTATCTGCTTTGAGTAAGAAATTTTGTTCCCTTAATACTGTTTCATAAAGTTTATTTTCTTTCAATAAATTATAGAGAATGGTGATCGTAAGTAAAAAAATAAAAATATGATTTATATTTTCGATGTAGAGAAGATATTCTGCAGGGACCTGGTATACCGGTGAGATGTATTGATAGACAAATATCAATACTATTGATGCAGATAATAGGCTGTAGAAAATTAATCCCTCAAGTCCTATTGTTGCAGCGGCAAGGATGGGCGACAGATAGAACCAGCCAAAATAGGAACTGGATATTCCTCCTAAACACAAATTACCTACAGTCATTACCAACAGGCATAAACTATTCAATACATGGCCACAAAGGATGATGCTGTATTTCTTCTTGAGTAATATCAAATTACCGATTGCAATAACGCTGGCAAAACATAAAAAATAGGCAATAATCCAAAAATGCAAATAAATATTGAGTGCAGCGAAATTAATACCAATGACAAGGAGTTCAACAGTGATTGTAGTGAGCAGGCGGTATTTTCTATCATGTTCACTGGGAAGTGGTAGTTGTGACTTACGATTCATAACCTCTTGTTCACCCAGTGTCATTTAAAGACCTCAGATTCTAGATATGAAGAAGTTAAATTATTTCATATCAATACCTACAGTATAGATTATTATTTGTACAGATTTGCATTGTTTATTCTATTCAAATTGATAAATTATCTTGATCATTAAGTCAAGAGAACAGCTAAGTTAAAGTCGAATACTGTTTAAAAAGAATTAAAAAAAGCGGCAAGTTCTTGGGGGTGGCTCTGCTAGCCCCAAACAGGAATTAAAACTGACGCGCGATCAGTACCTAACTCCTGTTTGGGGCATAATAAAACTACACGATTTCTGATGGGTAATCGCTACACATTAAAACGAAAGTGCATCACATCACCATCACAAACAATATAGTCTTTCCCTTCAAGACGTAGCTTTCCGGCTTCTTTAGCTCCCTGTTCGCCACGACAAGCGATGAACGCCTCATAAGAAATGACTTCTGCTCGTATAAAGCCTTTTTCAAAGTCTGTATGAATTACTCCAGCTGCCTGTGGTGCTGTTGCTCCCTTGTGAATGGTCCATGCTCTTACTTCTTTTACTCCGGCAGTAAAATAGGTTTGTAATCCCAATAGGTCATATCCTGCCCTGATCACTTTGTTTAACCCCGGCTCTGTTAATCCCAGGTCAGTCATGAATTCTTTGCGATCAGCATCATCCAGCTCTACCAGCTCAGATTCAGTTGCTGCGCATAAAGCCACAATGCGCGCCTGTTCCTGGGCCGCAAGATTTTTAACTTGTTCCAGTAAAGGATTATTTTCATAGCCATCATCATTAACATTGGCTATATAAAGTACCGGTTTTGCAGTGAGTAAAAACAGTCGGCGCGTAATGAGTTCTTCTTCAGGAGTAAGTCCTAAAGTTCGAACAGGATATCCAGCATCCAGGTGCGCTTTAATTTTTTCGAGAGTTTTCATTTCGAAAATAGCATCCTTATTGCCACTTCTGCTGTTTTTTCCTGCTTTTAGCATGGCTTTTTCAAGTGTTTCCATATCTGCTAAAGCAAGTTCTGTGTTAATCACTTCTATATCGCTCAGCGGATCAACACGACCTTCAACGTGTATTACGTCTGAATTTTCAAAGCAACGCACTACATGAGCAATCGCATCAGTTTCGCGTATGTTTGCCAGAAACTGATTCCCCAGTCCTTCACCGCTGGAAGCCCCTTTAACCAAGCCGGCAATATCAACAAACTGCATGGTCGCAGGTAGTGCCTGCTGTGGCTTTACGATGTCGCTTAATGCATCCAGACGAGGATCGGGAACAGTCACGATACCCACATTAGGTTCAATGGTACAAAATGGGTAGTTAGCCGCTTCTATACCTGCTTTGGTCAGGGCGTTGAATAGAGTTGACTTTCCAACGTTAGGTAAACCAACGATACCGCATTTAAATCCCATGTGTACTACCTCTTTGCTAATGTTCTAAATGAAGCGTCAATCGTGTGGATTGGATGGTTTATTTAGAATTAAGTGTTTAATTGATTCATTGCTCTGGCTATATCTCCAGACAATACCAAAGGCATTACAGCTATGCCTCTATCTATAGCATCATAAATTTTCTGTCTGTCATCGACGGAAGGTTTGCCCAATACAAATTGGTGGACGAGATCTCTATGGCCAGGATGGCCAATCCCAATTCGTAATCGGTGAAATTCACTGCTTCCTAACTGAGTTATGATGTCTCGTAAACCATTGTGCCCCCCATGGCCTCCACCTGTTTTAATTTTTATACGTCCAACAGGCAGATCCAGCTCATCATGTACGACCATAATTTCGTCTGGTTGAATTCGATAAAATTGACTGATTGCTCGGGTAGGTAACCCACTGTGGTTCATAAAAGTTAAGGGTAATACTAATTTGCATTGATGATGATTGATATCCAGATCAGCAATTTCCGCCTGCATTTTTTTATCTGACTTATAATGAGCACTGTGCCTTTGTGCCAGAGAATTCACCAACCATCCACCGGCATTATGCCTGGTTTGTTCATAGGCAGAGCCTGGATTACGTAAACCGATGATTAGTTTAATGGCCATAGACTGTAGTTTCTTAATAAATGTATCGGATTCATCGTAGAGTAGCAGAGCGTGTTTTCATTGAACTATCCTTACAAACAGACAGAATGAACATATTCTGGCTGTCTGCAAGAAATGAATCCAGAGTAAATCTTACTCTGCGCTGTTCTCTTCATCAGTAGTAGGTACCGCTGAAGCTGGAACTGATGTTTCTTCTTCTTCAGTTGAGCTGACTTTAGGTGCATGAATGCTCACTAAAGGTGCATCATGACTTCCATCTTTAACATCAACCGTCAAATGAACACCCTTAGGTAGTTTCAGATTAGACAGGTGAACTACATCATCCATTCCAACAGTAGTCATATCCACTTCAATGAATTCAGGCAAGTCTTTAGCTTGACAACGAATTTCAACCTGAGTCATGGTGTGGTTTATGATACCACCAGCTTTAACGCCAGCAGATTTTTGTTCATTGATGTAATGAATAGGAACAAGTTTAACCAGAACATCTTTTCCTGAAACACGTTGTAAATCCATATGCATAACGAGTGGCTTGTATGGATGGCGCTGTAATGCTTTCAAAATCACGTGTTCAACTTTACCGTCAACAGAAATATCAAAAACACTGGAGTAAATACTTTCAGTTTCCAAGGCTTTAATTACTTTATTGTGTAGAAAGTGGATTGATTTTGGTTCTTTATCACCGCCATAAATGACAGCGGGAACTTTATTTTCAAGACGACGTAGGCGGCGGCTCGCACCTTTCCCCATATCCGTTCTTGTTTCGGCTTCTAAAAGAATTGTTGACATTATATACTCCAATAAATTTAAGGATCCCTATTTAATCCGCGACCAGATTAAACACCCGAATACTCACTAAAAGGGAGTAATTAAACCGGGAAAGGGTGAAGAAGTATACAATATTTTAAAATGAACTTGAAGTCATAGCCATAATTTCATAGAATATGGCACTTTGTTGAAATTGTGATAGCCAATCAGGCGAGTTGGAGAATAGTTATGTATGCGGTAATCAAGACAGGCGGTAAGCAATATACCGTAAAAGAAGGTGATGTTCTAAAAATTGAATTGCTGCCTGAAGATGTTGGCAATGAGATCAAATTTTCAGAAGTACTGATGTTGGCAGATGGCGATAAAGTCGTGTGCGGCACTCCATTTGTTGCTAAAGCAGTAGTTAAAGCTGAAGTCCTTGATCACGGTCGTCACAAAAAAGTAAAAATTATTAAATTCCGTCGTCGTAAGCACCACATGAAACAAATGGGGCATAGACAATATTATTCGCAAGTTAAAATTACTGCGATAAGCAAGTAAGAGGGGATAGCAATGGCTCATAAGAAGGCAGGTGGTAGTACTCGTAATGGCCGCGACTCGAATCCAAAGTTTCTTGGTGTAAAGCGTTTCGGTGGTCAATTTGTTAATGCGGGTGAAATTATTGTAAGACAGCGTGGAACTCGTTTCCACCCCGGAACAGGTGTTGGTTGTGGTCGTGATCATACCCTTTATGCTCTGGTATCCGGTTTGGTACATTTTGCCGTTAAGGGTGAAAAGAATCGCAAATACGTCACTATAGTTGCCGAACAAACAGAAGAAGCTGCGAATTAATTTGCAACAATGCATCATGATTTGCAATGATCTTGCAAAGCACAGATGTATTTTAAAGTGATTTCAAAAATAATAGGATGTAGCAATTATTTTGTAGAACACATTTTTGATGGTATCTAAACGTTACGATATTTGTCATCCAGTTTATAACCCCGGTAACGGGGTTTTTTTTTAGTTTAAGGTTGGTCATGAGATTCGTCGATGAAGCAATTATTAAGGTAGACGCCGGTAATGGTGGAAATGGTTGCGTCAGTTTCAGGCGTGAAAAATTTATCCCCCGTGGTGGTCCCGATGGCGGTGATGGTGGGGATGGAGGCAGTGTTTATTTTGAAGCGAGCAGTGATTTAAACACCCTGGTAGATTTTCGTTATATGCGTCATTATAAAGCAGAGAACGGTCAACAAGGGATGGGTGGCAACTGCAGTGGGAAAAAAGGAGCAGACCTGATTATAAAAGTTCCTGTAGGCACCATGGTTTATGATATCGATACAGGTGAGTTACTCGGAGATATAAATAAACCCGGCGAACCCGTTCTTATTGCTCAGGGCGGGTTTCATGGATTGGGAAATACACGGTATAAAAGCAGTGTAAACCGATCTCCAAGACAATCAAGCCCAGGTAGCCCCGGTGAATGCCGGCATTTACGTTTGGAATTGCGGGTTTTGGCTGATGTTGGCTTATTGGGGCTTCCAAATGCCGGGAAATCCACATTAATTCGTGCCGTTTCCAGTTCAAAAGCAAAAGTTGCTGATTATCCCTTTACTACACTGCACCCAGGTTTAGGTGTGGTTAGTGTCTCATCACACAAAAGCTTCGTAATGGCTGATATTCCCGGGCTTATAGAAGGAGCAGCTGCAGGCGCAGGGTTAGGTCATCGGTTTTTAAAACATCTTTCCCGTACTTGTGTTTTATTGCATGTAATCGATGTTGCTCCTCTCGATGATAGTGATCCGGTTGCGTCAGCAAAGGCCATTATTAATGAGCTGGGTGAATACAGTCCTGACCTCTTGAATAAACCTCGCTGGCTGGTGCTTAATAAAATCGATATGCTTCCCGATGAAGCCAGCAGGCAGGAACGGGTAGAGGCCATCGTAAAAGGTCTGAATTGGACGGGTAAAGTATTTGCCATTTCAGCGATTAGTGGCCAAGGAACTCAACAACTGTGTTACTCATTGATGCAATTGATTGATGAGATGAAAGAGTCGGAAGCTTAACCACTCGGCTGCATAATAGACCACCAGAGGACTGCGATAAGGTATCTGGTGTGTCTCTCCTCCTTCCTGGATTTGATTACTGTAGTTTATGGTTAATTGCGTTGAACCTTTTGCCGGTTGTTGCGACCAATATTCCTCCAGGCCTCTGAGATGAAAATATAATCTTGTCGATTTAAGATTATGGAAGTGAATCAAGTGCTGAGTCCCTGGTTTTATTAAAAGGGATTGCAATAATCCTTGGGTGACTTCGTCTATTATGGTTATAGGTTCATTATTTTTAAGGATCAGTTCCCTCAGATTATCCGATGCTTTTTTGTCAATAGAAGCAATGATATGCGGAGACAGGATAGGATCGATAATGTCTTTAACTGTATCCACCAGATCACGGGTACAACGAACCTTGAATTCGATATAAGGCACGTCCAGGCGGTATCCTGTTTGACAATCAATATCAGCCAGCGCATCTTCCAGGGTCTGGGCAATTTCGCTCTCTGCCACACCAAAAATCCGCCACTTAATGATCTGTTTCGTGCTGCGCTCCATTGTCAAAAGGTTAGGAAGAACATGGTTATTGAACATGGGCAGACATTCACGGGGAGGTCCGGGCAGTAAGATAAAAATTCTATTATTCCATTGGTAATAACACCCTACAGCACTGCCGTTTGGGTTAGGCAGTATTCTGGCTTGTGGTGGAAACAGGCATTGCTGTAAATTTCCTTCGTTAATGACTACCTGGGCTGATTGCAGTCGTTTCTTGATATGTTCTAAAGCTTCATTATGTTGAACTAAAACATCACCTGTGTATTTTGCTAACGCAAAACGAGTCAGATCATCTGTTGTTGGCCCCAGCCCGCCGATTACAATAATTATTTCATGGTTTTGGGCTAAAAATTCCAGGCAGTTTACTATGTCTGTTTCTTTATCGCTGCACGCCATTTGCAATCCCAGAGACAAGCCTTCTGAACAAAGAATATGCGCAATATCATGACTATTGGTATTCATTGTGTCCCCATGAACGATTTCATCCCCTGTAGCTAAAATGGCAATAGTCATTTGTTTTTCCAATATTGAAATAGATTGTGAGAATTCTATAGTAGAATGTAAAAATAAGTAATATTTATTAACAGGAGGTTGACATTTAGGGTGTGGTTGGGTAATTACTAAATCAAGATTTTTATTTCGGAATTTACAAAATTTTCCGGCTTTGAGCCCTGAGTTATTTGTAATTCCTGTATTTATCTCCCTGAGTTGTCATCCCGAAATCATTTTGGGTTTTCTCCATTGTGTGACTTAAATTAATTCTTTATACCGAGAATAGAGCCACATTTTAAATAGAGTGTATAGACAATTGCTGGTGTAGTTGAAATATAAATGAGTGAAGGAGAAGTTATGGGGTTTGAAAGTCGTTATGTTGCACATATTCCTGACGCTCAGGGTATAGTCAATTATTCTGCAGAAGAAAACAGAATCTGGAATATATTATTTGAACGACAAATGAAATTATTGCCTGGTAGAGCCTGCGATGAGTTTTTGGCTGGTTTGAATACATTGGGTATAACCGGGAATGCAATTCCCCAGCTCCCAGAAGTAAGTCAAAAATTAAAGGCAAAAACAGGATGGCAGGTAGCCCCTGTCGCTGCATTGATTTCAGCACGGGAGTTCTTTGAACTTTTGTCAAATAAATACTTCCCGGCAGCCACCTTTATTCGTTGTGAAGAAGAATTGGATTATGTGCAGGAGCCTGACATATTTCATGAAATATTTGGTCATTGTCCTATGTTAACGGACAAGGTATATGCGGATTTTATCCATGATTATGCGTGTAAGGTTCTAAGCTTTCCAGAAACCGATTGGCCATTATTGCAACGAATGTTCTGGTTTACAGTTGAGTTTGGTTTGATTAATACAGCAAAAGGCTTAAGAGCCTATGGTGGCGGAATTTTATCGTCCATTAGTGAAACCGTTTACAGTGTAGAAAGTGATATTCCTCTGCGCGTACTTTTTGAGCCTGTTGCAGCATTTCGAATGCCTTATCGGATTGATAGGTTACAGCCAGTGTATTTTGTTATTAATGATTACCAGACCTTATATAATTTTGTTTCGTCTAATATCAATGATTTTTTGGAGCGAACACGACAACTGGGCGAGTATCCTCCGTTTTTTGATGTTGATCCTGATAACCCGAATATCCATATCAGAGCCTGTTAGCAGGAGAAGGAATAGGATGTGTATGTATTGTAATGACAGAAGAGTCTTGTTAACATCATCCAACACACTTTGTTCATTGGCTGGTTGGTCAAGGAGCATCATTTGATTAAAGTATTAATTGTTGATGACCATGCATTGGTTAGAATGGGTATTCGACGATTGCTTGAAGACATGGCGGATGTAGATGTAGTTGCGGATGCTGAGAGCGGTGAGCAGGCCTTGGCATTTGTAAAAACTCATAACCCTGATGTCGTTCTTTTAGATATGAAAATGCCTGGTATTGATGGTTGGGAAGTTACTCGTCGCTTAAAAAAATCAAATCCTCAAATTAAGGTCATTGCGGTGACTGCAATATGCACTGATCCTTTGCCTACTCGCGTTTTGCAATTGGGTGCCATGGGCTATCTGACCAAAGAGTCAGGAGCGGAAGAAATGGCGGCTGCAATTCGTAAGGTAGCTAAAGGCGAAAAATACCTCAGTGCTGAAATTGCTCAGAAAATGGCAATTAATAGCTTGCAGGATGCCCAGGATTCTCCCTTTGACATGTTGTCAGAAAGGGAAATGCAAGTCATGCTAATGATCACCAGCGGTATGAATGTGCAGGATATTGCGGATCGATTGTTTTTAAGCAGTAAAACCATCAATGGCTACAGATATCGTATGTTTGAAAAATTAGGAATAAAAAACGATGTCGAGCTTACCTATCTGGCAATGAAACACCGCGTTATCGAGCATCCTAATGATATAATCCAAGATGATTAAACCGGATAGTCCAGGTACATATTGTGTTGGGTATTGGTTTAATTGAATTTCCAAGTAGCAACAAAGCAACCAAGTATAAGCTATGATGCTATATAATTACCTTATTTTTGTCGTTTATGAATATTAGGCAGTCATCCGCTGAATTAACTTTATTTCTTAGTAAACTACCTGGTGAACCTGGTATTTATCGCATGCTTGATGAATCAGGTACCGTCTTATATGTAGGTAAAGCATCCAATCTTAAAAAAAGAGTGAACAGTTATTTCAGTAAACACACTACCGCAGTAAAAACACGATCTCTGGTCAGTCAAATTGCATCAATTGAAATATCGGTCACAAGAAGTGAGACAGAGGCTTTATTACTGGAAAGTAATCTTATTAAGGCGTTACGGCCAAAATATAATATATTGATGCGTGATGATAAGTCTTATCCCTACATCCATATATCAAATCATCCTGAATTTCCACGCATTGAGAGTTATCGAAGTAAAAAGAAACCCGTATCCGGTAATTTTTATGGTCCCTATCCCAATGGCTCTGCCGTAAAAGAGACCATTTTAACGATACAAAAAGTATTCAAGATTCGAAACTGTCGGGACAGTTATTTTAATGCCCGTTCGCGCCCATGTTTGCAATACCAAATCAAACGATGTACCGCACCTTGTGTCTCTTATATTAGTCCTGAGTCTTATCGTCAATCTGTGGACGATGCCATGCGATTTTTGCAGGGTAAATGTCAGGTGATTTTGGACGAGCTGACGGAGCGTATGGAACATGCTGTTGAGCAACTGAATTTTGAAGCAGCGGCAGTTTTTCGAGATCAGATTAAAAATCTGCGTCTGGTTCAGGAACAGCAAGCAGTGGTTCAGCTTAAGGGGGATGCAGATGTAATTGCTATTGAAGTTCATCCCGGTTTTGCCTGTATTCAGTGCGTTACGATTCGGGAAGGGCAGGTATTAGCCAGTCGTAGTTTCTTTCCTTCAGTTCCACATAAAGGATTGAATGAAGAGTTAGATGTTGAGGATCTATGGCAACAGACCTTTGAGGCTTTTGTTGGATTTTACTACTTGGATTCTATTGATCGAATTCCTGCGTTAATTATTACAAATAAAACACTCTCCGATCACCATTCTTTAGAGGAAGCTCTGACTGAGAAACGGGGCAAAGCATGTACGATCCAAATCAATCCCCGCGGTGTTAAATCTCGATGGATGGATTTTGCTGTCAATAATCTGCGAATCTCAATAGCAGAGTACGTCAGTCAACATTCTACGATTAAATCCAGATATCATGCTTTGGAACAGCTATTATCGCTTGATAAGCACATTGAACGAATGGAGTGTTTTGATATCAGTCATACACAGGGAGAAGCAACAATAGCTTCCTGTGTGGTTTTTGACGCAGAGGGGCCGTGTACTAAAGAATACAGGCGATTTAATATCGAAGGGATTACTCCGGGTGATGATTATGCTGCTATGGAGCAAGCCGTTACACGGAGGTTCAAACGATTGCTAGAAGCCCAATCTTTGCCTGATGTATTGATTATTGATGGTGGGAAAGGGCAGGTTGCAGTGGTTCAGCGTGTTTTATTGTCCTTGAATGTACACGATGTGATTCTCCTGGGCGTTGCGAAGGGACCATCTCGTAAAGCCGGTTGGGAAAAACTGATTTTAGTTAATGAAGATCGAGAGTTTACCTTGCCTGAAGATTCAAAGGCTCTGCATCTATTACAGCATATTCGTGATGAAGCACATCGATTTGCGATTACGGCGCATCGTAAAAAAAGACAAAAAGCCCGATTGGATTCGACTCTTGAGAGCATTGAGGGCGTCGGCGCCAAAAGGCGCCAGGCTTTACTGCACCGATTTGGAGGCTTACGGGAATTGTCCAAAGCATCCGTAGAAGAAATCAGCAAAGTTCAGGGGATTAGTGAACATTTGGCGTTGCGGATTTATCAGTATTTTCATGGATAATCAGGTTATCAAAAATCGTATTAAATTTGTTCAGTAGTGGAGTCTGAGTTTTTTCTAACTCGATTTTTTACTAGGGGCTGTTTACATTTCATTGTATTCAAGCCTACTTTCCGCGACTTGTTCGCGGAATCGATAGATCTTGCGTAAAACAAGAATATATTGCGCCTATAAAGAGTGAATTGGATCCTGCGAACAAGTCGCAGGACGTAGAAACTTGAATTGTCAACAGACCCTAAAAGAGTGTAAGAAAATTACTGTTTAAAATTATCCATCTGATTTAAAAAGAATTTGGTTCCAGGATTACAAATTGCAGCAATCCCCTAGCTGTTTAAGAAGGATATATATATTATTGAATTAATTGTTATTTTTTTGTTGTAAAAAATCCCCAATTTCCTGACACGTTTGGTCAATAACGGTTAAAACTTGTTGATAAAGGGATTCCAATTGTACGCGTTGTCCTGATTTATAATAACGCTCAATAAATTGACATGCCATTTTGAGTCGTACTGTTCCTACATAGACTGCGCCACCTTTAATTTTATGAGCTAAATGTTGCGTTTTGTCCCAATCCAAATTGGTATGAGCTTCTTGTATTAATTGCCTGTCTTTAGGAAGAGTATCTTCAAGCATAAAAGCTAGCATTTTTTCCAGTATCATTTTATTACCAGTAGCTTTAATTCCTTCTTCGAAGTCCAAAATAGGAAAAGGGGATAAGTCAAATAGTGATTGATTTTGTTCATGTACATCAGAGTTCTTCTTCGATGAATTTTTATGTGTAGATAGCTGAGCGTTCCCTGGCATAAATGCTTCTATGATGTCAGCACAATTTTTTGCTGTTAAGGGCTTTGTTAATACCGCATTCATTCCTGCATCAATACATCGTTTTTTATTTTCATCGCCGGCATGAGCGGTTAATGCAATAATTGGAGTATGGATCTTTTTAGTTAATTCATTAACTCGAATAAGATGTGTTATTTCATACCCATCCATATCTGGCAATCCAATGTCCATAAAAATTAAATCGTAGTGGTGCTTTTTCCAGTACTCAATGGCATTTTTCCCTGTTTCAGCGATGTCGGTGGTACAATTTAATTTGGACAAAATAGACTTTGCTACAATTTGAGCAATAGGATTGTCTTCAACAACAAGCACCTGGTGCAAATGTCCTGGATTATTTTGAAAAATAGCCTTTATTTCCTGAGAATGCCTTTGTTCATGAGTGGAATCCTGGAGCTCTTCAATTTCCTTATGGATTCCTAAATTATCATCAAGTAGTGGTTCTTGCAGTGGGATAACACAGGTAAATCGAGAGCCTTTTCCTGATTCACTTTCTACGTAAATTTCACCACCTAATTCATCAATAAATTGCTTGGCCACTGAAAGTCCTAAACCAACCCCTTTATATATGCCTTGATAGGATGGAGTAAGTCGTTTAAATTGAATATAGATTTCCTGTTGTTTGTCTTTGGGAATACCAATACCTGAATCTTCAACGACCAGTTTTATAATTAATTCTCGTTGATGACGTTTAGCAAGAATGACAGAAAGGGTAACATGGCCTGAGTCGGTAAAATTCAGAGCATTGGCTATCAACTCTAATGCTATACGATGAATGCGTACTTTATCACCGATAACGCAATATGGAATGTGCTCATCGAACCTTAGACTAAGAGCTATTTTTTTCTGGGCAGCTTTGGATCGATTTAATTTAATCACATGATTTAAAGTATCCTCCAAGTTAAATTTTTTCTTTAATTTGGGAATCTCCCCTGAGCTTACTTGTATTGCCTCGAGTACCTCATCAAGAAGATCGCGAAGTGCATGGCTGGAAGCTACCAAATTTTCAGAATACTCTTTAATCAAAGGATTATCGGATTCCATTTTGAGTAAATCGGCAAATCCTACAATTCCAGTTAAAGGGGTGCGAATATCGTGGCGCATGTTTTCGAGAAATTCAGTTTTGGCCTTATTGGCTACCTCTGCTTTTTCTTTTTCCTGTAACAAATCTGAAATATCGGTCGATATTCCTGCAACGCCTGAAATAATGCCATTCTTATCAAATAAAGGGACTCTGCTGGTTAAAAAATTAAATACCTGATTTTTTGTTCCAGGAATAGGGGGATCTTCTATTCCATATATGGCGCGCCCTGATTTAATTACCTTTAGGTCATCATTTTTTAATTTTTCGGCCAACCCTTCAGGCCAATGGCATAAGACTGCTAATTCTTCATAACTTTTCCCTTTAAATTCTTCTCTTGATAAATTCAACATATTTAATACATTTTGATTACATCCTACCATAAGGCAGTTTTTATCCATCCAATACACGTTACAAGGCATGTTTTCTATGAGCGCTTCCAGATTATGAATAGTATTTTCTTCTCCCAACTGCTTTTTGTTATTGGTTTGAATTAGAAAATAGCGTTGGTTATTTTCAGTTAATTCATTAATTTCCCAGGTAAGAGATTTGTATTGATAAAATTTAGAGATATTTGAGTCTTCACTACGAGATGCATATTCTTTAACAAAATGGCATAGCCCTGCTTCAAATTTGTTTTGTTGGCATAACTGATTAAAAGAGTGACCTATTGATTCGTTTGCTTCAGGAAGTAGGTTATTTTTTACTTCATCATTCATAAAGACGATATGCAATTCTTCGTTAAGGATAAAAATGTATTCTTCACTATGATTGGCAAAAAATTCCAGAAAAGGGGTATTTAATTTGAACAGTTCCTTAGAATGCACCATAAAGAGTATGTCCTTATAAGTATTATGAAAACTGGCTATTATTTTGATAACATGCTTTAATTGTAGTCGAAAGGGGGCGTAATGGAAAATAAGACTTGCATTTTGATTGGTGATGATAATCTATTAATCGAATGCGCCACGATACTGGTTCAAAGACAGTACACTATCAAGACTGTAATATCCTCATTTGAAGTCATTCAATTTTGGTGTAAGAAAAATAAAATCCCTTGCATATCCTTAGCTCAATATGATTTATCTGAAACACAACCCAGGGTTGATTATCTATTTAGTATAGTGAATGGTCACCTTCTAAACGCCAGGCATCTTCGATGTGTGCGCCATTTTGCCTTTAATTATCATGATTCTTTGCTTCCAGCCTATGCCGGTTTGAATGCAACAACCTGGTCTATCTTAAATAATGAACCTATGCACGGCATCACCTGGCATCTTATGAATGAAAGAATTGATGCTGGCGATATTGTTTATCAAAAATCGTTTTCTTCAGAAAATAACACAGCATTGAGTTTAAATTTAAGGTGTTTTGAGGAGGCGGTCATAGGATTCAATATTCTTTTGGATAACCTGGAATCTAATCAGTTAAAATTTTGGAAGCAATCCGCTGCTGGACGAAGTTATTATGGTAAAGATAAAGTTATTCCTCAATTGGGTTTTATTGATTGGAATACATCTGCTGAATTCATAGTTCGTATGTTTCGGGCACTAGCACATGGCCACTATCCTAATCATGTTGGAACACTTAAGTTGCTCACTCAAACTACTTCGTTAATTATTTCGTCTATGGAACAGACTAATACACACTCAACTCAAGCCAAACCAGGTGAAATCATTGCTGCTGATGAGCAGGGAATAGAATTGGCAACCAGCTGCGGTACCTTATTAATTAAGGAATGTCGCGCTTCTTCAGGAAAAGTAATTACACCTTTAGAATGTGCACAAGAATATGGGATGCAAATTGGATCGCATTTAGCTTGTTTTCAGTTACATGAACTTAATGAGCTGAGTCACTATTATATACAATCGCTAAATCAAGAAGCGTATTGGATAAACGAATTTCGACAGGTTGTTGAACACTCTCTTTTTTCTGAACGTGCTTATGTAAAAAAACAAGAAATGAACCAGTTTGGCTGTATTTCCTTTAAGGGTTTTGATGATGAGTTATTGAGTGTCACTTTCATTGCTACCGTATTGGTTTATTTATATCGGCTCAATGATTATGAGCGCTGTTCATGTTTTTTATTAAAATCACCAGAGCCAGTGGGGGCATATGCTGGACGCTATTTATTTGGAGATAAACTTCCGCTTTCAGTTGATCTCCAAGCAGACAATACTTTTGGTGATACACTGGCGTTTGTAAAAAACAAAGTGGAGTCCTTGACTCAAAGAGCACCGTATCTCATTGATTTATTAGTTCGTTATCCCTCACTTGAAGAGGTATTTATTGAACCTGTTATAACGCTCAGAATATCTCAAGATAACACTCAAACAATTCCTGAATGCTCGGTAATGCATTTTGAATTAAATGAACAAACATCAGAATTGAATCTTTTTCATAAATTAGATTTGGATTATCAACAGGGCGGTTTACAATCCCTGATACACCACGCTCCTGAGCATCTCTCGCAGATACTTCATCTGATTTTAGAAGCCCCAAAGTTACGCATAAATGAATTTGAACTGATTACCCCAATGGAGCGCCGTCATATTTATTTATGGGGATTTGGTGAGAAGCATCAATTGCCTTCTCAATCTATATACTCCATGTTTCACGAACAAGTGAAGAAAAGGCCGAATGCTGCGGCACTTTATTCAGAGCAACAAGTCATTACTTATCATACTTTATGGAATTGGGCAGAATCAGTCGCGAATTTTATAAGGTTATTGAATATTCCTCCACAGACTCCCATGGGCATCTATATGGAGCGTTCAAAAGAGATGCTTCCAGTAATACTTGGAATTTTAAGGGTAGGATGTATTTATGTTCCTTTGGATAGAAAATATCCATTTAAAAAAATCGAACTGATTTTAAAGGAAGCAAAGATTAACTGCATTTTTAGTAACGAAGAGTCTGCTAAAATACTCAATGATCATTTTCAAGATGATGAGTCAGTTAGGATATACCTGACCTCTGATCTCCTCTCTAATAAGCCTTGCGAAAATGCATCCCCTATTGAGGTAATTCCCTTAGAAAAGAACGATATTGCTTATTATATGTTTACCTCTGGTACAACCGGGATCCCTAAAGGCGTGATGATATCTCATCTTAATGTCATTAATTATTGCCACTGGTTTACTCAAACGACCGATTTTAATCAAGATTCCATCATTGATTTTTCCTCCTCCATTGCATTTGATTTATCCATTCCATGTACCTTAGCTCCGTTGATGTATGGTGGGGCTTTAGCGGTATGTTCCGATTATCAGAAGATGAGTCCTGAATTGTATTTGAAGCATTTACAAAAACATAAGATAACGCATACCGAATTAACCCCAGGATATTTGGATCTTTTGTTACAGCACCCAGATGAAATAAAAACACTTCATCATTTAAAATACTTAATGCTTGGGGCTGATACGGTTCATATCGAAGAGGTCAAGAAATGGATGAGCTTATGTCCTGATTGTCACGTAGTGAATGAATACGGTCCAACAGAAACTACCGTTTCAGTTACCTCTTTCCGTGTGCCATCTAACAAGACATTGACCGGTACAGTGGTTCCAATTGGACAGCCTGCCTTCAATAGTTCGTGCTACATAGTCGATAAATTTATGAATTTATGTCCTATCGGTATGAAAGGAGAGTTATGTATTGGAGGGTATCAGGTTTCCTTGGGTTATCTTAATAAACCCGATCTAACCTGTAAAAAATTTATTGAAGTGTCCTTTAATGGTAAAGATAGAGTATATAAAACAGGGGATTTAGTGAGTTGGTTACCTGATGGTGTAGTGCAGTTTTTTGGACGAAACGACCACCAGGTTAAATTGCATGGTTATCGGATAGAGTTGGCTGCAATAGAATCTATCTTGATGAAGCATGAGCACATATCTCAAGCGGTAGTGGTGATTTGCAATGAAAATACAAATAATAAAATGTTGCGAGCCTATTTGGTAAGCGAAGATAAGTTGCTTACTGTTAAACAGTTGAAGCACTTCTTATCGGAGTATTTACCTTCATACATGCATCCAAAAGAATATTATCTGGTTGATTTTATCCCTCTTAAAGAAAACGAAAAGATTAATTTTGATGTACTTGAAAAGCAATCTGGCAGGGTGGTGTCTTATGATCTCATTCAAAATGATACCTTAATGACTGAAATGGAGCGTCTATGCCTTGAATGTTGGAAAGAATCATTTCATATGAAAGATATTCACCTAGATGATGATTTTTTTTCAATAGGAGGTGATTCCTTAACCGCATTGCATATTATGGGGCAACTAAAAAGACTGATTTCAGTAGAAATTCATTTATCTTTATTGTTTCAGTTTCCAACGGTGCGCTCATTAGCCTCATATCTGGATGATAGATTAAATGAGCAGGAACACTCTGAAATATCTCATCTGAGAACTCAGAATAATTCACCACTTATCAAGTTGTCTTGTGGAGCACATAAAATACCGCTTATTTTGGTTCATCCAATTGGAGGCAGCGTATTTTGGTATCAACAATTAGCACAAGAATTACAGGGAGATTTAACGGTTTATGGAATAGAGGATCCTCGTCTTAATGATTCTAATATTAAATTTTCGTCGCTTGAAGAGATGGCAACATATTATGTTGAATGCATTGCTCATAAGTACTCTGGAAAGAGAATCTGTCTTGGCGGAGCATCCTTTGGCGCAAATTTAGCTTTTGCTATGGCTCATCACATGAAAACACGGGGAATGGACATACAATTTTTAGGTATATTTGATGGGTGGCTACACTATCCATCTACTTTGATGCAACATAATACACTAGATATGCTTACCCATAAAATTTCTGACCTGCCATCAGACGAATTATTCCGCTTGACTGCTTTAGAAGAATACAGAAGGAATTTATTACTCAGCTATAAACCTTCCCCTATAGATTGTGATGCCATCTTGTTCAAGGCCAATGAGTTATGGCCGCAATTTGCAACGGTAGATTCGTTTGATAATGGGTGGAAAAAGATTATAAGTGGTCAACTTGAAGTGAATTTGGTTCCTGGAACTCATGAAACCATGTTTTTTGCCCCTCACGTTAAATACCTAGCAGAATTAGTGAAAAAAATAATCTACGAGACCTAAATTCTGTGAATGAATTTTTAATTCGTTACAAATAAGTCATCTTTGCGAAGGAAGTGAAGCAGTACAACATGTTAGCGAAGATTCGATTTACTTCGCTAACGCTTGCAATGACATTTCTTTATGTAATAAATAAATTTTATTCAAGGAAATATATTTTTTGAACCGCTACATAAAATTTTGAGCTGGCCAGAAAAATTATTATTCCTAATGGCGGGCATCTCAACGAGGCTGCTGGTTATACTTCATTCCCCCAGTTACTTATTCATTTAAAATCATTATTAAGAATAGATAGTGGCGAATTTCATTAAAAAAAGTTCACCATGACATGGTCTGATAGAGTGGATTAGGTGAAATGATGCTCTTACTTGTCAGAATTGGTTAAGAATAACAACGTTTATTTTTTATCCCAAGGAATAAGCCAAAGAGCATCAAAGTTTATCAGGTCATTTTCAACGTACAAAAGAACATACTTTTTGAAAACTCAGAACATTGTTGTGTTAACGTGGGCTGTCATTAATCTGTTTTAAATCGTGTTGAGCTTGTTCTTCAGCAGCTTCATCAAAAACAGGACCATTATTGTATTTGTTTTCTGGTAAAGGATTAAAGAAGTTCAGTAAGCTGCCAATGATATGCCCAAAGACATTATCCGAGGAAGTAAAGCGTTTTACTTGGCTTACTGGTTCATCAACAGAGATTAAAATTTTATCAACATAGGTATGGCAATCATTGATGCCTACTTCGTAGAGATTATAAAATTTAACGAGATTATCGAGGCGGAGTTCATATTGATCTTGTAAAATTCTGTGCATGGCAAGCATTTTGATTAATTGTTCTCCAGTGGTTTCTCTGGATTCGCGTTGGGAGAATTCAGTTACTTCATTGGATGGTATTCCCATTTCAATCAGTTTAGGCTTATCAAGAACATCATTTATAGTGAATTTGATAAAACTATGATGCCCAAGAGTACCTTTTAATTTGGGGCTAAAAAATTCAGCCTCAATTCCCAAAATTTCATAGCGTTGTTTTGTTTTCAAGAACTCGTTGAATCGCTCTGAATCACCAGAAAAATAGTCATTCAGAACCTCATCTTTTATTTCATTCATGTAATCATGGTTTACCGAGGTCATTAGAGATTCAAAAGAAGTTTCCAGTTTCCTGACTGTATGGCGGATAAGTCGAGTTTCACTCTCTTTAAGCAGCGAGTGGGGGGCGCGATTACCCAGCACAAAGCCAACCAATAATCCGGTGAATGCTCCTATAAATAAACCTGTAGGCAAACGGAAATTGAAAATATCACTGATGGTTAGCGAAATAGAACCTACCACCGCGCCAAACACCCCGGTAATTAATCCAATGATAAAGCCGCCGAGCTTCAATAGAGCTTGTTTGGATTGATACAAGATACCATGAGCACCGGTTTCTTTAAGTAAGGCATTGTAATTTTTAGAAATTTGTTTTAAGGCTTCAAATTGTTCTTTTAAGGGGATTTCAGGATTTTTTAAGTCGTTTATATTTTTGATGAGTGAAATTAAGTGGCGTGCAATAGGTTCAATATCTTCAGGGGAACGCTCTGATTTTACGAGATGTTCAAAAAGAGGTAATAAATAATATTTACCTTCGAATTCATGACAATGATCAATTAATTCTTTTAATTTGTTTTGCGTTTCAAAGAATAATGCCACGGTATAGTTCCTTACTCAAATTACATTAATTAATTTTTTATGAACCTGAAACAATCCTGTGGCATAGCCTCCCAACAGGATTGATTCTTAATTCAAATTTATCTATTTAATCGACACTCACTCGTTGCTAGGCTTGGAACTGGAGTTGGTGAATGTTCTGTCTTCTCAAATAAACCAAGTCCTGGTGTATGAACTGGCTCATTGCCCGCTTCAGTTGGATTGACCTTGGGTTGAGTCGCTACAGGAACATGTTTAGGTTCTTCTTTAAGGGAAATGGTTCTGTTGGTAGTCAGGCCAAAAACGATGGCAGTCATACAGTTTTTCTCAAGCGATTCAATGAGGTTTTTGGTCTGACTGTAAAAAAGGCCTGCATACACTATGTCTTTTTTCAAGTGGATGTCTTTTACAGCATCTCTGAATTGATTCGTATCAAAAATATCATTTTGAAAACACGCTAAAACCTGTTGGAGTGCCTTGATTTTTTCCTGTTTTCTTCTTGGGAAAAATAATCCCCAAAAGCCAGTTAAATTGGACTCGAGATTTTTGATGTGTTGTTCCACGTTTTTTCGAGTCGTGTGTAACAGGCCTGGCAATTCTTTTTCAAATGTATTTTTTTGAATTTCCAGAAGTTCTCCACGGGATTTTTGTAATTGTGCTCCAGTTTCCAACCAGGAGGAATCATTGAGCTTTCCATCTTCCGAGCCTAAAAAGGTCATCATCCCAAATACGCTCTCCCGCATTGATATGGAGTTTTGCGATTGAAATGCTTTTTTCAACCCGTAGTGATTGAAGGAGTATTGTTGAATGAAATGATCAAAATCAATGGAATTAAAAACATAACCGTTGAATAAGAATTTCGCAATTGCTATTGGTCCAGTGGTACAGACTACTATAGACTTCAGATACAGGGTACGTTCCTTTTTCATGAGGTAAGCCAATAGTTTCTCATCAGACTGTTGCAGCGCCCCTTTAATTTCATAGTATTCATTTCTAAAGAATAACCATTTAAAGAATCCAAGCTGATCCTTTAATTCCTTTCTTAATCGTTGCGTTACAGATTGATGCGTTTCGTCTGCAGAAACTTTGTTGAAATCAAGAAATTTGATTGGATCATTCATTATTTCATTAATGTATTTTCTTAGTTCTCGTGAGGATGGTTCTTCTCCTTGGGTAAATATATTTTTAGAGCGAGCGATGTAAATCGACTCGGATCGATTTCTCATAAAACTGATTAGGTATTTATTTAAATAACTTCCCCTGCCAAACTCTTCTTCTGTATTTTCAATAAAATCATTGGTGTATTGACTTAATACCTGAATTATTCCTTGTTGCACTTTTTCGATTTCTTCTTGCGCAGCATTGGGATCAGCTATGGCAATGTAATCATTGTTAGATAAAATGATGTCTTTATTTCGGATTCGTAAACTGCCGATATTCAATAACAGCGGTGCTTTAACGCTAATTCGTGCAGGGAGTTTTGACGTATCGACAGGGACATCAAAATCGGTATATGTCCCTAGAGAATAAACAGGTGATAACCATCTGAGTATGTCGCTGGCAACAGCAAGGTTTCCACCTTCATTGAGATGAGTAATCTCATCTCTATAAAATTCATATAATTTTTTTTCATTTTCTGTTGTCAGGTTCTCAGGAAATTGATGCGCATCAACGGGGGTAATTCGATGTTCTGCACAGAAGCGGTATAAATTTTTGATCGCTTGTTCGTTTAGCAAGGAGGAATCATAAATCAGGCTAATTGAATCAGTGGGGTTTTTTTCACGCATGCTGATTAATCGCATCTGATTCTCAGTATTCATAAAAATACCGGGTTTGTTACTCAGCCAAATTTTGACATGAAGATGAGGATTATATTGATACACTTTCTTTGCGGAATCTGACATGGTGGACATCCTGAGTGCTAAAAGAGCAAATTAAAGACAATTGTTTGAATATGATACATTAGAAATCTTAATAAATTATTAAATGAGGCAAAAATTAAAATCAGTCAGGACGTTTTCAGAGGATGACTATTCATCATCGAACACTTGAAATTAAAAGCCTTTGATGTGGTGCCACGAAATGGTTGGTCATCGGGCAAATGCAGTTATGGCTTGTTTATTGTTTATGGGGACTAATCTCTTGTTTCATTGAGAATAGACGACAATTACCATACTTCCTTGGGGGAGGCGCAAAATTGCCGCTTGAGAACAGAATTTGCCGGGTCAAGTGACATCATGTGAATAGATCAAGCAGCATCGATGCATTGATAATGTGCCAGCACGTTGGGATTTTTTTAAAATGCCTCTGATTATTTATTAGAAGAGGAATGCGTATTAATGTATTTTTGCAGTTCTGAAAAAGGAATTGGCTTAGAGTAATAAAAACCTTGAGCGTATTGGCATCCAGTGGATTTAATCATTTCATGTTGTTGTTCTGTTTCAATTCCTTTCTGGAGGCATTGAATATTAAGATCTTTGGCTAATTGAACTATCCCTTTCAGTAGCATTCGGATTTTTGAGGTTTTTCCAATCCCTGTCAGTAATTGTTGATCCAGTTTCAGGTAATCCAGGGGTAATGATAATAGTTTGGGAAGGGACACTTGGGGGCTGCCAAAGTTATCGAGGCATATTTTGATCTCGCTTTGATGTATCTTTCTCAGTGATTTGGATATTTTATTGAAATGGGGGGCAATAATTCGCTCTGAAATGTCCAGTATAATTTGATTGTTAGGGATGTTGAATTGTTTTAAATTATCATTTAACGAATCCAGGAATCGAGGATCGTTTAATTGAGAGAATGAAATATTGATGGATAATTTTCCATCAAATTTGGATGCGAGAATGGAACGGTAATCCTGTAATGATTGTTCGATTAACCATTGGCTAATGAGATGAATACATCCGGTGTGTTCTGCTACCGGGATGAACTCCCCAGGCAGGATTAGGCCTTCTTGTGGATGATGCCAGCGTAATAAGGCCTCAAAACCTACCACTTTATTCGCGATAATATCTATTTGTGGCTGGTAATCAATGTACAACTCATTTTTTGCAACCGCTGATTTGAGTTCTTTTTTAATGACCTCATTGCGTTTATTTTGAATAAAATGCAAGGATCTCGAAAAAACAGCAAAATTATTTTTCCCTGCTTTTTTCGCCTGATACATCGCCAGATCCGCATGTTTTAACAGATCGCTAGGGCTTTCACCGCTATCGGGATAAAGCGCTATCCCGATACTGGCGGATATTTTCATTTGATACTCGCCAAATTGAAAACTTCTGGACAGCACCGTTATGATTTTATCTGCAATTGCCTCAGCTGAATCGATCGTTGCATGGTGTATTAATACGATAAATTCATCCCCACCTATACGAGCAATAAAATCGTTCTTTCTGATACAACGCACCATACGTTTTGTTGCTGCCTTCAACAGTTTGTCACCAATGGGATGTCCCATGGTATCGTTAATTATTTTAAAATTATCCAGATCAATCAGAAGCAATCCCAGATTTTTCCCTTTAAGTTGATGCTCGTAGATATTTTCGATCAGTTGTTCCTCAAAATATTGCCTGTTGGCTATTTGAGTCAGGGTGTCATAACGAGCTAAATTCAGCATGCTTTGTTCGGTTGATTTAAGCTGGGTAATATCAGTTCCGTAAATGTTGATTTGCTTGAATTCCGCTATCCAAATCAGTGTGAATAAATAGATTTTAGAATCTGCCTCAAGTTCTATTCGTATCACCTGATTGGTGTCTCGAGCCCTGTGGGCTTCGTTCAGCAATGATTTAGGTATACCTGAATGTAGTTCTTTCCAATGATTTAATATTATTTTTCCTTGATTGTTAGCAAAAATGACCTCTCCAGACGGTAGAATTCTTATAACCGGATTTGGATCCTGCTTGGGAATACTGGCTAAAAATTGCAAGCGTCTTTGGTTTAATAAACGTTCAATTTCTAAATTAATTCTACCCAGGAATAAGCGAAATAGCGTGTCATGCAGGCTGTTCATTTCTAAATTTCGGATGGTGAGAATACTGAGCAGCCCGACTACATCATTGTGGGTATTGATAATTGGCCCAGCCAGATAGGAATGTGCTTTCATTTCATTTAATAGATTATCATTGGGAAATTGCTGTTGAATGTCATTAAAATGGCAGACGGCTTTTTGCGATATCACTTGGTTACAAGGAGATTCAATGAGAGAGTAACTTATATTCTCTTCTTTTTTGCCAAAAGCATAGTAACTGACAGTATGAGCTATGCCATGACTATCAACCAGACATACTGAAGCATAATCAGCCGAGAAGGCATCGCTTATTATTTTCAGGATGTCGTCAAAAATAGCATTTTCTTCGCTGTGATTGCTTATTTGGGCCAAAGACCATAAAACCCACTCAATTATTTTCTCTTGTAAAATATTATTAAGCCGCGCAAAAATAACAGAAGTTCCGTGTAATTCTGTTTTATTTATCATAATATTATAAGCAGTGATCGGTTTTTGGGAGATACGCTCAATCCAGGTGAAATGTTGCGTGATTCCTTCTTTAGCTAGCTGAAAGAATTTACGCGCTGTAATAAATTGCCGTTTACGAGAATAGGTATTCAGTTTAAATTGGTTCCAGAACAATTGATTTATGAGTTTGTTATGGTCTTGTCCAAATACCCTGGCTGCTTCTTCATTCATGGCAATGACTTTTCCCTGCATGTCAAAAGCAATAATGCCATCTTGCGTTGTGCCTATTAATTTTTTAATAGAGTGCTCCAGCGCAGACGTATTGATTCTTTTGCTCAATGTAGGTGTTTCATAATGATTACTTGGACTATCCATATCTTTTATCCAATCAGTGCTAACTTAAATATAGACATAAATTATAAATTTTGTATTAGGTCTAAACTTATTATTGAAATGACCGAAAAGAATGTAAGTGCAAAATAAATAAGCTAAAAACAAAATATTTTAATTTTAAGCACAAATCTTGCATGTAAATATAATAAAAATAGGCATGAGGGGGAGACACCATGAAAAAAATACTTCTAACAGCATTCATGATGTCAATGGCGGCTGTGGCAAATGCTGCAAATTTTTATGGAACAGCGTTGTGTGGATATCCTCAATACGAATGTATCAAGGTAGCTGGAGGAGAGAGCTGGGAAAAATTGTTTCCCGATCCCGTCCAGCGTGATTTGGTACAAAGAGTGAATCGCAGTTATAACTATTTATGGGCAGGAAGAGAAATTGCCGTACCCAGAAACTTAGCCAATATTACGATTTTTGATATATCTCCTTTCCCGTTAAAAATTGAAGGAGAAAATGAAAAGCAAATCATTGTAGACCAGGAAAAACTTGCCTGGGCTGCTTATGATGCTGAAGGTTATCTGGTGTGGTGGGGACCAATTTCTTCGGGTAGGGATAAATGCTCTGATTCGAACAAGTCATGCCGTACTTTAACCGGTATTTTCAGGGTGTTCAGCAAAGAAAATGTCAAGTGTACCTCCGATGTGTTCCCGATCGGCAAAGGTGGAGCCAAAATGCCTTATTGCATGTATTTTCATAAAGGATTTGCTCTTCATGGTTCGGACGATATTCCTGGGCAACGAGCAAGTCATGGCTGTGTGCGTATGTTTATTCAAGATGCCAAATGGTTAAATGAGAATTTTGTTCAATTATCCAATGAACGAAATAACTTTATGGGTACAAAAGTTATTGTGCGTCCGTTAAACGACAGCGAGAAAAAATCATGAATAGAATAATAAATAGAGGAATTGCTTCAGTTGCAATCATATGTTTATCAGGGGTGTTTTATTTTACCTCAATTCAAGCCGCTCCTACGAAGAAGGTTACTGCTTCTGAAGAAAAGGGTGAGAAGAAAGATAATAATAAATTCCCTATTGGATGCACACCTGTAGGATTCAAACAAAGTCTCAAAGTGTTGTCACTTTATCCAGGTAAAGAAGGGGCATTACAATCCATGTACTTCTTTTATAATCAATTGCCTCAATCGGTCAGTTTGTATCAAATGAGGGATAAGGAAAGTGAATATTCCACGCGCTTTAATCACACGATCAAAGCGAATTCCTGGGCTGTTCTGGCAACAGGAGAGAGAGAGTTGAAGTATATTTGTACTTTAGGTGATGGTAAGACTTCATATGGCAAAATTTTGGACTGTGCTGATACAATTAAAGTATGTGAGTACGTCAATGTGAAATTTGGATTGAATAATAAAGGAAATTTCTGGATAGTAGATAGTAATTCAAGAAACGGGGCCGTCAGTGAAGTCGTACATTATGGCATTATACCTGGAGTATAAAGTGCCATGAAAAGAGGGGAATCTTCATGAAATCATTAGTACCATGGATATGTTTGGTTGTTGCATCAGCCAGTCAACAAGTATTTGCTGATGATGAGTTTAATGCCTATAGATTAGGTAATTATAATAAAGCTGCCGAGCCTTTAATGAACAGGACAGGCCAAGATGCCGTTGCGGATTATTATTTGGGCCGGTTGTATCTTTACGGCTATGGGCAGTTAAAGAATAACAGCCTGGCTATGCGTTATTTTAACAAATCTGCAGAAAAAGGTTATTTACCTGCGGTGCAGTTAATGGCTAAATACAGCTTGTTCCAGGTTAAAAATCCAGAAGAGGCCGCCCGCTGGTTTAAGCAAGCTGCTGCTGCAGGCGATGTAAATGCTCAAATGTATATGGCCGCAGCTTATTTGTATGGCTATGGCGTTAAGAAAAATGTGGATGTTGCCTCTCGTTATTATATTGATGCAGCAAAAAGCGGTAATTCAGTGGCTCAATATGCTTTGGCAGAAAATTTCATTGACAGCCGTCATTCATCCAATAACAAATTGGGACTGATCTGGTTAGCAAAGTCAGCGAATAGCGGTAATCCTAAAGCATTAACCAAATTGGGAAGTATTAATTTTGTAGGTAAACTGGTTCCCAAAGATGTTCCCAAGGCATTGGATTTATTGAATCAGGCTGCGTCACAAAATTATGTTCCTGCAATGATAGAGCTTGGTCAAGTGGCTTTGGCGCAAAATGAGTACGATCTGGCTTTGCAATGGTTTAATAAGGCTGCCAGTCAAAAGAGTCCGGAAGCTTATTTGCAGTTGGCCCATGCTTATTTACTGGAAAAAAGCCCAATTTATGATCCCAAAAACGGGTTCTTATGGACTTTGAAAGCCGCTCAGGATGGGTTAGTTGAGGCAAAAAGCGATCTGTCTAATCTTTACAAGAAGGGTATTGGCGTCAATTCTGATGAAGTATTAGCCAAACAGTGGGCGGATCAAGCTGCTGAAGATGCGAAAAAATCCTCTCAAACATCCCCTCAGACTCAAATGGCTTTATGGTTAAGTAATGATAAAACGGATAAGTTGGATGAAACTTCGTATCAGATGAGCGGGATCTTCAGTCCTTGGAAAAACCCGGCGGGACTAAGAAATAATACTTATAATCAACCACCTCAACTTGACGTAATTACCCGTCAGGAATTATTTAAACCTCAGTTTGAATTAACACAACCTAATGAAATACCTATTAATACTTATTATGATGCGTTGATCAGTAAACAGGTTGAGTTAAAAGACAATGAGTGGGCATTTCCTATCTATCATCTCAATAATCAAATCGAA
This sequence comes from Legionella moravica DSM 19234, assembly GCF_000423305.1. Taxonomy (GTDB): domain Bacteria; phylum Pseudomonadota; class Gammaproteobacteria; order Legionellales; family Legionellaceae; genus Legionella; species Legionella moravica. The sequence continues at coordinate 33,558 of NZ_AUHS01000011.1, forward strand.
GCATTAGAAAGGGCTTATAGCCCTGTTGTAGCAAAAAATAATTTACCCGCACCTTATACCGATGCCAGTTATTACACCGAAGATGATAACATCAGTGGTGATTTAATGGATATTTGGACCGAAGGGTGGCAAAAACAGGCAAATTATATGTCTGTGTTTAATCAAATGTATTTCCGAGCCATATTAGGTGATGCGCAATCACAATTTGAAATTGGCCAAATGTTTCAATATGGCATTGGGGTGGCTCAAAATGAACAGGCAGCGATTATTTTTTACCAAAATGCAACGGAACAACAGCATTTGGGCGCTGAATATAATCTGGGTGTTCTTTATCTAGAACATGCAAAAGATGAGGCTGATTACCAAACCGGGTTAAATTGGTTAACCGACGCTGCTTTTAAGGGTAATAAACGCTCTCAATATGCTCTTGCCAGATTATTAGAGAAAGGAAAGGCAGGACCAGATGGTAAGTTGTACATCCAGCCCAATCATGAACAGGCTATGTCCATGCTCTATCTATCCGCGGCAAATAACTATGGCCCAGCAGAATATCAATTGGCTGAGTATTTGGCTCGTGAATACAATGATGGTTTGAGTGTTGATGTTAAAAAACATAAAATCGCATTAATTCGTCAATTGTATCAGGGCGCAGCGGCGAATCACGTTGCTCAAGCCTTGTTGCCATTGGCTTACTATAACGCTATGGATACGGACAAACAAAAACAGGCTGAAGCCTTTAAAGTAGCTGAAAGTCAAGCTGATTCTGGGGATGAAAAAGCGGCTCTCTTATTGGGAATGCTCTATGATCGTGGCATTGGAATTAGCGCAGATCCAGCTAAAGCGATATATTGGTACCAGCAATCTGGCCAAAATCCAGTGAGTCAATTCATTATGGGTACCTATACAACTGAAGGTAAAGGCGTCGCTCAGGATAAAGAAAAAGGCTTAAGTTTACTGAGGCAATCAGCACAAGCTCAATTCTCTTATTCAGATTTCAATATGGCGGTGTTAAAACAACAAGATAAAGAAGATTTTTTACCTGACTTAATCACTTCTTATCGTTTAGGCAACAGTCATGCAGGAATTGTTTTAGCGGATTATTATCTTGCTGAAAATAATGATACAGACAGTATGAACCAGGCCAGGGAAATCTATTCAGGTTTGGCTGAAAAAGGAGATCAGTATGCCCAGTTGAAATTGGCATATATGATGGATAAAGGTCTTGGAGCAGCACCAGATCCTGTTGTTGCTGAACGCTGGTATCTTGCAGCAGCTAAGCAAGGTAATCCAGAAGCTCAATATTTATTAGGTCAATTTTACCAATTGGGCGAAGTTGGAGAGCCTGATTATAATTTAGCAAAATCCTGGTACCAAAAAGCGGCTTCCAAGTTACCCAAGGCCTCAGTTGCTTTAGGTTTTATTTATGAAACTGTAGATGATAATTATTCTGATGCCTTGAAATCCTATGAAGCAGCTTCTGAACAAGGTGATGCTTTAGGTGAATATAACCTGGCCTTGATGTATGAGTATGGTAAAGGAGTTCCAGTTGATTATCAAAAAGCCAAAGCTTTATTTACCTCTGCAGCGGATAAAGGTGTTGATGAAGCAATGAATCAGCTGGGGGGTATGTATTTTTATGGTTGGGGTCAACCTCGAAACACACAACAAGCTTTATCCTGGTATAAGAAAGCTGCTGAGCTGGGTAATAGCAATGCCCTTTACTCTCTTGGCCTTTTGTCAGAAACGGGTGTCGCTACCAAACTGGATTTTCCTGATGCTTTAAAATATTACAAAGAAGCATCTGATAAAGGAAATGAAAAGGCTATGTTGGCTCTCGCGAGAATGTACCATTATGGTTTGGGGGTAGAAAAAGATCCCAAAATATCAGCAGGGATTTATGAAAAACTTGCCGAACGACAAAATGCATATGCTCAATACCAATTGGGAACTTACTATATTGAGGGTACGGCGGGCGAGCAATCAGCCGAAAAAGGCAGGAAATTGTTGGAGCAGGCCAGTGAAAATGGCAGTATGCAAGCTCGAAAGGTATTGCGTCGATTGGATGCTCAAAATCAGGCGCGGGTAAGTTATGTGGAACCAGTCCAGTTAAATGATGCACCTCTGTTGGATGGTTCAAATGTTGATTTGATCTACCTCGAAGCCTTGAATGAATGGAATCGGGGAGATGAGGTTTTATCACGTATGATTTTACAACGATTGGTTACTCAGTATCCTAATTTTGTTCCGGCCAAACGTACTTATGAGCAGTTAAATCAAGCCAAGTTAACACGAATTTACAGTTAAGCCTGTTTGATGGTGTTTGGCTAAAATACTCTTATTCAATCTAGCCCCTTATTCAGGGGCTTTCTCTAGTTCCTGCCAGAAAAAAATTATTGCCTCTTTTCTAATATTTGCTCACAATCGAGTTGAAGGGGCATTAGTACTTCAGGTTGTAAACTTGTTTCAGTAATGAGCTCTACATTGAACTGATTGGGATGAGTTTGCTTTTTTTAAGTAGTGGGATGAACAATGAGGATGGTAATATGAAGTATGCGGTTACTTTTTGTACCTTTGATGGTGAAGCGGGCGCAAATCCTTTATGGCATAGTTGTATATTGCTTTCCAGAATGGATGAAGAGACCAAACAGCTTGAGGTAGTTGATAATTGGGGCTTTTATGGTTTACCTACCACTCAACGTGATAATTCATGGACCAATACATTAAAAATAAAGATCGGGTTGGACGTTGATTTGGTCGGTAATCATGGCATGTTGCGGCATGAAGAAATAAGGTATCTGGATCTTGGGCGTGGGTTGCATGGAGCTACATTTGAATTAACCAAAGAACAATTTGATCATTTGCAGGCCAAATGTTTGGAAATGGTCGAAGAGCAAAACAATGCGATTAACGAAATTGTTGAACCTTTGCGAATTAAAGGGAAATCTCCAAAAGAAACACGAATCTATCCTTTTGAACAACATTCTCCCGACATTTATAAATGGGAGAAAATCCGAGCAGCACAAGATCAGCGAGAACCCAGACTTAAACCTTTTGAGGTGCGATTATCCTGGGGATGGTCAGGTCCAAGTTTTGCTGAATCCAATACATGCAAAACGCAGAGTGTGGCCTTGTTGAGGCACGTGCTCTCAGATGAGCAAATTAACCGCCTTACCGATGGAGGCAAACATCCCACTGTGCCTCGATACAGCGGACCAATGGAAACAATATTTTTGCACAGCACGGGGCCTTTAAGGCAGCATGAAAAGAAATCCGGGGATAAAGTCTATTATCGCGATTCTCAGGATCCGGGTGTGCGATTATATTGGACTGTTCCCCCGCAGGAAGTTGAAGCATTATCCCCTGATACAATCAAGTTATTGACGATTGATAAGGACTATTGTCCAAAAGTTAAATCCGTAGTGAGGAAATTGCAGCAGCTTGAGTGGCTACTCAGAAATGCTCAAGTGCCTGAAGAATTTCAAATTAATAAAGATGCTTTAATTAATCAAGTGATTATGTGTTATAAAAATTTCTCTAAAATCAAACCTAAAGATGACAAACCATCTATAACGGGTGTACAGGGATTTTTTTATTCATTGCTTTCCTTACCGAGAAGCAAAGCCGAGCTGAGTTTACAAGAAAAAATCAAGCACGCGGAATTGTTGTTTAACAGCCTCTATATGGCCATGGTTCATCGTATGAAAATTGATAAAACACTGCCAATTGAACCTCTTTTTGCGATAAATTCTGAGGATGAGAAGAGTGAAGCAAGCTCTAGTGATGGACAGGCTGAGTTGATTGATGAAAATCCCCTGGAAGCTGTAGTCAGTTATTTATCAGAGAATGATCAAAGAGCGCTCTGTCGAATTATAGGACGTAACTATTGTGTCGATGAGGACTCTGAAGACGAACTTTCTGACGATGAGTATTCCGTACCGGAAGAGAATTTGTATTCAAATCATGAGTCACATAGGGAATCTTACAGTCCCAGATAACGCTCATTAAAGTACACGGTACGTTCATAGAGATATGATGTCATCCCATGTCAAACGAGTGATCTCCTGATCAAGGCACGAGCCAGCATCAGGAGATTCTTCACGGGCTCCAGGTTTGTCTCTAAGTCCTAACTTATTAATATCATATAAAAATTTTTTGCACCTTGATTCGAATACCAGGAAGTTCAGTTTTATTCAATGAGCTTTAGATCAAAATTTATCCTGTTGATTGAAAGAAAAACACCGCAAGGGTAAACTAAGCACACTTTATCAAACAAGTGAGCACAATAGGATGTATTTGAACTTATCAGAATTACTCGAACGGATTAAATGGATCAGAAATCAATTAATCACCTCAGCTGAAACATGGATTGATGCTCAACATGATGACATGCTTCAAGCTATTAAAAGTAATTGGCGGAACGCTGTAAGTTCAGCAAACAGAGATGAGATGCAGCGGAAGCTGCAAGAAGGTAATGTTCCTCTTGTCAGAGCGGATCAGTTACTGCATTCCATGAGTGTTGCTTCATCATCTTTAGAGGCACGTGATTCATCAGCACTCGACGTTGTGAATGAATTGTCTGAGGATCATCATTATCGAAGTGTATATCATCCCGTTGTTGACGATCCTGGTGCTCATTTAGTCTGTTTAAGCCAATTAACTACAGTTTTTGATCTCTTGTACCAATTAGAAGATTATTTATCTCCGTTGGAGTTTCATGTTTCATTTAGTGGTTTAAAGCTGGCACATGCTATGGGCGTCAGTATGAATAATGAGTGGCGCTTTGTAGAGAAGGGTGTGGAGACAGTGCGTTGCTATACTTCCCGTTTACAACAAGCAAGGCAGCAATTTCACCATGCCAACGTAGACGTTAATCGATTGATTCATTTAAACCAGGCTCAAATTAACATCAGAATGAGGCAATTTGATGAGACCTTACACTATTTGGTCTCCACTGTCAGTGTGGCTTATGAATTGCAAAACGATTCACGAAACAGGCTGGTTAGAATGTTCACCGCCTACCTTCCCTGGCATGCCATATTTCATCAATTGTTAACTGGTATATTCGGGGTCGATGCCGTACTGCATCCTGCAAAGGATTCAATAGTGTGTTTGGATTCAAGGATAAATGAAATCACAACTTTGGTTCAAGATCAAAATCAAATACCACAAGATGCGATTTTCGAGGAATACCAAACAATATTACAGGCTACAGAATCGGAGCTTAATCAATTTAATCGGAAATTAGAAAGCATGAGAGGAAATTTGGATGTGGCTGAGCAGATGGGAGCATTACATCATGTTGCGTTATTCTTGCCAACAAGTGTTACTGGTTTTTATGGATTTTTCAACAGGTTACAAAACATGCCAAGACTTTCAGGTCAAGCGGATGCTTCTTTAGGGTATGAGAATGAACGTGTGATCGATACAGAAGATAGTAATGGGCTGGGATATTAATAGAAAGGACCGAACCGGCATTGCCGGTTCGGGTGTTTTCGAACTTAGAGCGACGGAAACACTGGATTAAGCAGCCATCGCTTGAACACGAGCGACCAGACGGCTTTTAATACGAGCAGCTTTATTTTTATGAATCAAGCCTTTGCTTGCGGCTTTATCGATCACTGGTTGTGCTTTGGTAAAAGCAGCACGTGCAGCTTCTTGATCACCAGCTTCTACCGCTTTAAGCACATTTTTAATATATGTGCGGTACATGGAACGTGCACTGGCGTTGTGTTGGCGCAGTTTTACGTTTTGACGGGCACGTTTGATTGCTGATTTAATATTGGCCACTTAGAAATCTCCACTCATTCAGATAATACAAAAGATGGTGATCATGCACAATGAGTTAGAATTTGTCAATATAGACCTTGATGTAACTTTAATAAATTAGGTATATCATAGGAGAAATTTACTTTTTTATACTTAACGACATGTCAGCGACGGATATTATGGTACCAAAAAAACAAAGTTTATTACGATCGACTACTTTAGTTTCAGTAATGACCTTTGTCTCTCGGATGGCAGGATTTGTACGTGATATGGTTCTTGCCAATTTTTTTGGTGCCCAGGCAGGAATGGATGCCTTCTTTGTGGCGTTTCGAATACCCAATTTTATGCGGCGTCTTTTTGCAGAGGGGGCCTTTGCCCAGGCGTTTGTTCCGGTTTTGGCTGAATACCAAAAAACACGCTCCCCAGAAGATGTTCGTGCGTTTATTGCCCGTATTTCAGGATATTTAAGTGCCATTCTTACGTTGGTTACTATGGTCGGGATTATTGCTGCGCCTGTTATTATCTTTTTATTCGCTCCCGGATTCAGCCACGACAGTGTTCGTGCCGATTTGGCGACTGAAATGTTAAGGATTACATTTCCATTTTTGATGCTTGTGTCTTTAACTGCGATGGCTGGTGCAATACTCAACACCTACGGATATTTCGGAGTACCTGCATTTACTCCGGTTTTGCTGAACATCAGTATGATAGTAGCGGCTATTTATTTATGTCCTAATTTACCTCAGCCGGTTGTTGGCCTGGCCTGGGGGGTATTGATTGCTGGTATTTTGCAGTTACTGTTTCAGCTCCCTTTCTTATATCAGCGGAATTTATTAATAAAACCCCAAATCGTTCGAGATGATCCCGGGGTTAATAAAGTGCTTAAGCTTATGATTCCAGCCTTATTTGGCGTCTCAATCGCTCAACTCAATCTTATGGTTGACAGCATTTTTGCTTCCTTTTTAAAAGTAGGGAGTGTGTCCTGGCTGTATTACACGGACCGATTAACGGATTTTCCTTTAGGGGTGTTTGGAGTCGCTATTGCAACGGTCATTCTTCCTCACCTGTCACGCAAACACGCAGAACAAAGTCTCACTCAATATTCGCGTGCTCTCGATTGGGGACTGCGATCTATTTTGCTGATTGGAATTCCTGCAGGTTTGGGTTTGGCACTATTTGCCATGCCTTTGATTGCCAGTTGTTTCGCCTACGGCAAATTCAATGTGCATGATTTAATTCAAACCCAAAAAAGCCTCATTACTCTTGCAATGGGTGTTCCTGCTTTTATGATGGTTAAAGTTTTGGCTTCAGGATTTTATGCACAACAGGATATTAAAACGCCCGTTAAGATCGGGGCCATATCCATGGTGGTGAATACATTATTATGCTGTATTTTTGTCTGGCATTTTGCTCATGCTGGTTTAACTTTGGCATCTGCTTTGGCAGGATATGTGAATTGTGGTTTGTTATTGTTTCTGTTAATTAAAAGAGATGTCTTTCAACCGTCCCCAGGTTGGTTGAAATACAGTATGCAATTAGTGATAGCAAATCTGGCCATTGCTGTATATTTGTATTGCATGAGTGGAACGGTATCTTATTGGCTAAGTTTCCCACCAATTCCCCGATTAAGTTTGTTATTGGCGCATGTATTAGCAACAGTCGTGTTGTATTTATTGGTTTTGGGCCTTTCCGGGCTTAGACCGAGTCATTTCCGTGGTCAAATGAAGGAATAAGAATGATGCAAGCTGATTTATTTTATGAAACCCATAATGATAGAGCAATTCCTCTTTATTTAATTTCTCAAAATCAATGGGAAGAGGGTGTTGACCATCTAAGCCCCTCAGAGCGAAATTGTTTTGCCTTGAGACAGTTTAAGGGCAAACTGGGAGATTACTGCGTTATTATTAACGCCGATGGTGTGGTTGATAAAGCCTATGTTGGCTCAGGAAGTGGAATTCAGGAATCTGCTTTGGCTCAAGCTGCTGTTCTATTGCCCCCTGGCAGCTATCAAGTACAGGAACAATTGAATCAACGGGCTGCTGTTAACTGGGGATTGGCTCAATACCGTTTTACAGGTTATAAAAAATATGAGGTGCAACCTCGCCTGTTATTATTAAAAGAAGAACATTTTGCCGCCGTGTTGGCTTTAGTACAATCCATCTATCTAGTACGTGATCTGGTTAATACGCCTGCCAGTGACATGGGGCCTGCGCAATTGTCTCAAGCAGTTGAAGAGTTGGCCAAAACCCATAATGCGCAATTCAGGCAATGGGTTGGTGATGAGTTACTCAAAGATAACTTTCCTGCTATTCATGCCGTGGGCAGAGCCTCAGCTTCTGCTCCTCGTTTGTTGTCTTTAACCTGGGGGAATGACACACACCCTCGGATCACTTTGGTGGGCAAAGGCGTTTGTTTTGATAGCGGTGGTCTGGATATAAAACCCTCATCAGGCATGCGTTTGATGAAAAAGGATATGGGCGGTGCAGCTCATGTGATTGGTCTTGCTCAATGGGTTATGTTACAAAAATTGCCTGTACGATTGCAGGTTTTAATCCCAGCCGTTGAAAATGCTATTGGTCCCGATGCATTTCGTCCTGGAGATGTTCTTACCATGCGCAATGGATTGACTGTTGAAATAGACAATACCGATGCAGAAGGTCGTCTGATTTTAGCTGATGCTCTGGTTAAGGCCTGTGAAGACAATCCTGATGTGATTCTTGATTTTGCGACATTAACTGGAGCAGCGCGTGTCGCAGTGGGAACTGAGATGGCCGCTTTGTTTTCCAATAATGATCAATTGGCTGCAGAGATAACAGCAGCTGCTAATAAAACACTGGATCCGGTGTGGCGTTTGCCTCTGTTTGCTGCTTATGAGGATTTATTAAATTCAACAATTGCTGATTTAGCAAATTCGAGTAGTGCGCCATATGCTGGAGCTATTGTTGCCGCGTTGTTTTTACAGCGCTTTATTACAAAAACGGTTCCCTGGGCGCATTTTGATGTGATGGCGTGGAATACCAGTTCGAAACCCGGAAAACCTGAAGGGGGAGAGGCAATGGGCGTCTGCGCTGTTGCTGAGTATTTATTACGTGTCTATGGTCAGAATTAAAAAAGGAGATTTTTATGTTCATCACCTTCCGTTGCGATGCTTATGAAGACATTAGCTACTTTAATGATGTTGCAAAACGATTATTGTCTTTAATGGGGCATAGTGGAACAGTTCCGGGTGCGCTTACCTCTGATCAGGTGCCTGCTGCGTTACACAATTTACAAAGCGGCCTTGAATTGGAACAGAGCAAGAATCCTCCAGTGAGGCAAGACAGGGATGATGACAGCGAGCCTGAAATCAGTCTGGCAAAACGTGCGGTTCCTTTGTTGAGCCTGTTGAAAGCTGCTGAAAAGAACCAATCTGATGTATTGTGGGTTTCGTCAAAGTCTCCCGGAATTTAGTTTTGCAGTGAGCGAGTACTCCCTCATTCAGGTGAGTACTCCCTCTGTGTCAAGAGGTGTATTGTTATCCGGGCACGACCATCCCATTAAAAAAACCTCATCCTGAGCGTCGCGAAGGATCTCCAGAAGCTGCCACTGTGCCAGATTCAGGATATTCTTCATTGCATTCGGATTGATGAAGATCGTTTTAAGACCCAATAGGATGTGTATGTAACTCATATTTTTTGGCTCTGTATTCCTTATAGTGCAAACGACTTAATTCTTTTTCAGCTTCTATGTTAGAAACCAGTTCCATTATTCGTTTAAATTTTCCATGAAAAAGAGGAATAGCACTCCCCATATTTAACAAAATGTCATTAAATCCTCTGGGTTCTTTATCATAACCAATCTGAATAGGGGGAGGAGGCTCTGGACCTTCGCCCTGCAGGTTATGAGGAATGAAACTGTCATCTCGAAATGTCCATAACAATTCATCAAGGTGTTCCGCATCCTGTCTGTTGTCACAAGAAACAAAAACACGATGTCCTCTGGCGTAGGCTTTTTCCAGAAGGCGACATGCGACCAGCCATTTTGCATCGGGCTGGTCACTGGTTAATAAATAAAAATCAACGCGAATTGGCGACATGGCGTATCAACTGAGTAAGTAAAGGAACGGGTCTGCCTGTAGCATTGCGTTTTTTTCCGGATACCCAGGATGTACCAGCAATATCCAAATGTGCCCATCGATAGCCTTCAGTATATCGAGACAAGAAACAGGCGGCAGTAATGCTTCCTGCAGTACGATCAAAACTGGCATTAATCATATCGGCCAGAGGACTGTCCAATGCTTCCTGATATGCATCATCTAAAGGCATGCGCCAAATTTTGTCCTGACTTTCAATGGCGGCCTGTTCCAATAATTTAGCCAGTTCATCATCCTTGGTCATATAACCTGTAGCGATAGAACCCAGAGCGACTATCATGGCACCAGTTAAGGTAGCAATATCAAGTACAAATTCTGGATGATATCGTTCTGCATAAGTGAGTGCATCTGCCAAAACAAGACGTCCCTCTGCATCGGTATTAATAATTTCAACGGTTTGTCCAGACATACTGGTAACGATATCCCCTGACTTAACCGCTGCGCCACTCACCATATTTTCAGCGCTGGCAATGAGACCTATCACATTAACAGGAAGTTTTAACAGAGCACAGGCCTTTAATGTGCCCAGGACACTGGCTGCGCCGGACATATCATATTTCATTTCATCCATTGCATTGGCCGGTTTGATGGAGAGTCCACCTGAATCAAAAGTAATTCCTTTACCCACCAGTACAATAGGCGCGGCATCACCAGCTCCTTTGTAATGAAGGTCGATAAATCTTGGCGGTTCATTACTGCCTTGCGATACGGCCAGCAGGAGCCCCATTCCCATGGCACGCATTTCATCAGGTCCCATAACCTTACAGCTCATTGAATCAAATTGTTTGGCCAACTCAAGTGCCTGCTCACCAAGATAAGTTGGCGTACAGATATTTGCTGGCATGTTTGCAAGATGTCTTGTCATTTCAACGCCAGAAACAATGGCTTTTGCTAACTCCAATGATTTCTCCCTTGCTCCAGGCAAATAAAAGCTAATGGACTCTAATTTGTGTGATTTTGGATTTTTCTTTTTGAAATCAAGAAGTTGATAGCGAATATTGTCGATTTGCACTATCATTTGCTCTAATTGCCATTCCGCAGATTGATTATTTAACTGAGGCAGACAAAGCAGGGCTGATGAGAAGCGTTTTTTGATTAACTCATCCGTTATTTCAGTGATTCGTTTTTGCAGGACTGTCGATTTAAACTCGTTTTTTTTGCCGAATTGAACCACTAATAGACTCTGTCCTTGAACATCCATCTGCCATACTGCATCACCCGGTTCTGTGGCTCTCTGGCTAAGTCTGGTAATAACTCCATCGTGTTCTTTATCTAGATTTATTGCGTAATCGGGTAGTTCTGCATCGGAAAAAATACCCAGAACAAGACACTCACTGATCGTGAGTGAGGGGTTTTGAATGAGTCCGTAATTCATCGTGAGCTCCTGTTGCCACTTAAAGAGGCTTAGTTTACCTAATCTATTCAAGCAATGAAACCAACATTTTATCGTGATTTTAGGTTAAATAGTGTCCTTTGAATTATCATGAGACTATGCCTTTATGGTATCCTGAACATTGGAACCGCATCCATCATCCTCACGATAGGGGTACTGAGTGATAATTTTTCGTTATTTAACCAAAGAAGTATTTTTAACTTTAGTTTCATTAACTGCAATTTTAATGCTGATTTTTATGAGCAACCAGTTTGTTCAATATTTGAATCGAGCTGCTTCAGGAAATATACCTGGAGTGATTATTATGAAGTTAATGATGTTGGAAATGCCCAATTTGATGGGATTGCTTCTGCCGTTAGGATTTTATATTGCAGTACTTTTGGCATACGGTCGATTGTATGCAGAAAGCGAAATGACCGTGATGGTTGCTTGCGGTTACGGCCCGAATCAGCTGTTAAAACACAGTTTTATCATGGCTCTTGTTGTGGCAATTATTGTTGCCGGAGTTATGGTGTTTGCAAGTCCTTTGATTGCTACCGAACGAGCGAAGCTGCTGAGATCAACCGGAATAAAAACCTTAATTCAAACCATTATGCCGGGACGATTCCATGCCATTAACGGCGGTCAGCAAGTGTTTTATGTCCAATCAATGAATCGTGAACATACCAAAGCAGAACAGGTATTTCTTGCAAAAAACTCAGTCAAGGATGGCAGGATTCAATGGGATATACTCTGGGCTGATAAAGCATTCGCTGAAATGGACCCCGATACTGGTGAGGAATACATCGTGTTACAGAATGGAAAAGAATATCAGGGAATACCCGGACATGCTGACTATCAGGTGGCTCGATTTGCCGATTATAAATCACGGCTACCTCATCCAATAGTGCGAATTAATGAAGACATTCGAACGGCTAAAACCGCCAGTTTATTACCATTTAATAATCCCGATCGGGAGAAAGCAGCGGAGCTTCAGTGGCGATTATCCATTCCTGTGATGGTTCTAGCGTTAACATTCGTGGCTGTTCCCTTAAGTCGGGTTAGCCCTCGAAGCGGTAAATATGCAAAACTTCTGCCGGCTATTGTTATTTATATTTTGTATGCCAATTTTATGTTTGTTGCTCGTGACGCAATAGTGTCCGGAACAATACCTTTATGGATAGGCATGAGCTGGATTCATCTTGCAGTGGTATTTTTGGGGCTGTTTTTAATCTGGCGTAATCAGGTGAACTTGGCATAATTATGAAATTAATTGATCGTTATATTGCTAAAACGGTTCTCTCGGCGATAGGTTTGGTTACCCTGATGCTGGCAGGATTACAAGTATTTATTTTATTTGTTAATCAGCTTGATGAGTTGGGGCGTGTGGATTATGGAATTGCCCAAGCCGCAGTTTTTGTCTTTTTGCAAATGCCCTATCAGGTGTATCTGTTCTTTCCTATGGCCAGCCTGCTGGGTTGCCTGATAGGTTTGGGCCTTATGGCCAGTCATAGTGAGTTGGTCGTCATGCGCGCGGCTGGAGTATCTATTGGACAAATAACTGCTGGTGTATTAAAAGCATCTATAGTTGTTGTGATTTTGGTTACTGTCTTAGGTGAAGTATTAACGCCAATGATGTCGCATTATGCCAATGATTATAAAATGGCAGCAATAAGTGGCGGGCAAACATTACGGACGCCTAAAGGAATATGGTTGCGTTATGGTAATGACTTTATATCCATATCGTCAGTTCAGCCCGATAACGTATTACAGAATGTATATCAATTTCGATTTGACGAGCAGCATCATTTGCTGCTTGCCCGAGAAATGAGGGAAGTACGATATGCCAACCATTTCTGGATGGCTTATGATGTGACTCAAACTGAATTTGCTGCAGATCACACCAAGGCCAGCCGATTGGTTTCGCTCCCTTGGGATATTCCGGTTAAACCACAAATATTGGAAATTACAGGTTCCAATCCTGATGAAATGACGCTGCATGAATTGAACCGTTATTTGCGTGAACAAAAGCGTAGCCAGCAAAATGCGCAAAATTACAAGATTGCCTTTCTGCAAAGAATCATTCAACCGCTAACCACTATGGTGATGATGTTATTGGCAATTCCTTTTATTTTTGGTCCTCTCCGTTCTTCTACGATGGGATCCAAATTATTGGTTGGAGCAACGGTTGGATTTGCATTTCACATTCTGAATCAATTTTTTGGACCGGTGAGTCTGGTATTCCAATGGCCACCGGAAATCGCCGCCTTAGGGCCTACTGTTATTTTTGCCTTGATTGGATTTTATTTAATGAGGCGAGTGAAATAATGGCGCTAATCAGGCATTTGATTGAATTGCTCATTAACCCTTTTTTTCTGTGTTTGGTGTTATTGGGAGTCTGTGCTTATTGGCTTTGGTTTCGTTCTCATCTTTTGTTTGTTCGCAGAACTTTGCTTTTAGTGCTACTGATACTGATCGTAATCAGTACGGGGTGGTTGCCACGATACATGACGTATGTTCTGGAGTCGCGGTACCCATTGGTGACTGAAGCCGATCCCAAGGTTGGGTGGGTTGTTGTTTTAAGTGGTGGTCAAACTCAGGCTTCGGGTTTTCCTCCTAATGATTTATTGTCCTCTGCGAGTATGAAGCGGTTGATTGAGGGGATAAGACTGCTGAGAACATTGCCTAATGCGAAGCTGATTTTGTCGGGTGGCGGATCTGCAGGCGATCAACCCGAAGCATTGCTTTTGGCAGAATTAGCTCACTGGTTTTCCATCCCGGATCAAAAAGTGGTTTTGGAAACTCATTCCATTAACACGGCAGATCAGGCTCGAGAATTAGTACCTCTTGTCAATCAGGAACCCTTTTATTTGGTAACCTCCGCGGTTCATATGCCTCGAGCAATGGCTTTATGTCAAAAACAAGGTCTTCACCCCATCGCAGCACCCACTGACTTTACTTTTTTCTGGAGTACCGACAGTTGGGGCAAATTGATTATACCTAATGCATACAATCTGGCCTATTTTTCCATCGCCTTGCATGAGGTATTGGGTAGTATATGGGCTTTCAAGTTTAAGGGGCAATGACATGCCCCAAAGATTATGGAACGATTGAAATACTGCAAAGACAGGGTCAGACGCGGTATCTTGTTTCAGCAATGGTAGTATTTTCACTGGTCAGAGGGAGAGTTTCATCCAGCTGATATTTAAAAATCGCTTCGTCATTCTGGCTCGAGTGTGCAAACATTCCGCTGATGCTGGCTGCTCCCTTGTTTTCTTGTGGAATATGCCTTAATCCTATATGAGCAATGGGTGATTTTTGTATTGCTTCACGGAGTTGTTCGAATAAACCAACAGGCAACCTCCCTAATAAATTGTTATGAAGGTACAATTCTTTTAAATGAGGGAGGGCAATTAATTTAAGGATGCATTGAAATTTTTGTGGATTAAGGCAGCAGGATTTTAGAGATGTCTTATTAAGGCTCAAGGAGGTGAGCGATTGATTGTGCTCTACCTTTGCAACAAATGCGCTCCAATATTGTTCACTCCATTGATCCAGATTGGCATGATCCAGGATTAATTGGGAAGATTTATTGACGCTATTCAAGAATACGGCCATTTCTTCTGACCCCATTTGACCTAATTCATTTTTTTCATAAGTCAATGAGCTACAGACCGGTAGGGCATGTACTATTTTGTTTAATTCCGCCAAATTGGCTGCACCGGATTGCTCGTAAACAAAATTGCCAAAGATGGTTAACTCCGGCGCGAATACTCGGAGGCAAAATAACAAAATGGTTTGTTGCTCAGTGCTTAGTTGAGCTATGGTGTCCAAATCAGCAGTAAAGCGAATGGGATCATCGGGTTTTGTTATGGCTTCATAATGAAAAGTCGCGACAATTTGGACCGGATAACTGATATGAAACAACATAGTCTCGATCGGTTCGTGTGGTGCATGCCGATAACATGCTTCGGTTAATGCATAAAGGAAATTTGAGCGTGTTTGCTGAGTTTTACAGGAGCTTATGTATTTAACCGCAATAACAGACTCTTCTGAGCTTTCTCCTAAAAGAGTATTGGGGTGAGGTTGTTTCATGTAGTACATAATGAGATCGCTAAGCGAGACTAATTTATCGATTCCCTGGGTTTGGGAATAGTTTAAAAATGCTTCGATAGCGTGTTTGCATTCTTCAAAACTGAATTTGTTGAAGGGGCCAGGCATAATTCTCTCCTTGAACGCTAGGTTCCGCGCACTTATCTATTATTATCTCGGCCAAATTGAGCTTATTTTTGCGCTTCGATGCTCACATACTGATGTATGCCCCGCTTCAGTGCTCAAAAATAAACCCATTTTGACGCAAGCTAGCGTTAAGTGCACTGAGCCTAATGCTTTAAATCATTTAAAGTATTTTGATGCATTAATTAAATCGTACCAGAACGCACTGTTTAATATAATTAATAATGTCCAGACTATAATGATCCTTCATTAATATCAACCTGAATTCTTATTAATATTGGCAGGGGGAGCTTATACTGCTTGACCCGCCGCCCAACCAGAGGACCAGGCCCATTGAAAATTATACCCTCCCAGCCAACCGGTTACATCCACTGCTTCACCTATAAAATACAGCCCTGCGACTTCATTTGCTTCCATCGTTTTTGACGATAGGGCATGACAATCAACCCCGCCTATGGTGACTTCAGCAGTACGGTAACCCTCAGTTCCATTGGGTTTGACTATCCAGCTTTGAATCAGATGAGTTACAGACTCCAAATCCCTGTTTGACATTTCCGACAATTTTGTTTGTGCCTGATGTTTAGGAATAAAGACTTCGACTACTCGTTTGGGTAAGAAATGGGACAATATGGAATTCAATTGCTTTTGTGGTGTTTCAACCCGAGCTTCTTTTAAGCGTTCAAGGAGTTCATGCTCTGGTACCATATTGATATGGATTGGTTCGCCAGGGTTCCAGTAGGAAGAGAGTTGTAAAATTGCTGGGCCGCTTAGTCCACGATGAGTAAATAAAACATGCTCACGAAATTGGTTTCGTTCATTTGATACTATGCTATCGACACCAATACCTGAAAGTACTGAAATTCGTTCCTTATCGTGTACATCTAGAGTAAACGGGACCAGCCCTGCGCGAGTTGGCCATACTTTTATGTTAAATTGCTCAGCAACCTTGTAGGCGAATGGACTGGCTCCCATGGTTGGGATGGACAGTCCGCCGCTGGCAATCACCAGGGAATGGCATTGAAAAGTTCCACGACTGGTATTTACCTTAAAACACCGGTCATCCGTTTTTTGTATTTTTTCAATAGAAGTATTTAAATGAATTTCGGCTTTGAATTGCTCGCATTCTGAAAGCAACATGTCCACAATATCTTTTGATTTATTGTCGCAAAATAATTGACCCAAGGTTTTTTCATGAAATGGGATGTTGTGTTTTTTGACCAGATTTATAAAATCCCATTGGGTGTACCGTGACAGAGCCGATTTAAAAAAATGTGGATTGTTTGAGTAATATTTGTCTGGCTCAATGTAATAATTGGTAAAATTACAGCGTCCCCCTCCTGACATTAATATTTTTTTTCCTGCTTTATTCGCATGATCCAGGATAATGACGCGGCGGGAACGTTTACTGGCTTCAATGGCGCACATTAAGCCGGCTGCACCAGCGCCTATAATGATGACATCTATTTCTTGCATTCAGGATTGCACTCGTTAAATACCAGCAGATGAACCGTATGAATTTAAGCTTGGGCTGTATGGGTTCTTTAGGTGGAGTACCAGTCAAATTTAACGCATAATGTATCATTTTATAATCCGTGAATCCATAAATAATCCAATTATAACGAAGTGCCAATGACTCAGGCGGGAGAGTTGTTTCTGAATGGAATAGGCTTGAATGCTTGAACTCGTGGATCGGTTGACAGTGATGAGGGGTTCTGTATGAGTTTCGATTTTTGTTGACGGGACTTTTTCTTAATTTCACGCTCCAGTTTCATGGCGAAAGACTTATCTCCATCTATTATCCAGCATTGAGCAATATGGAGTGGTTTAAAGCTACGGGTATACTTGCATCCGCCAGTGCCGTTCACATGGGATAAAAAACGTTTTTCCAGATTATCAGTATAACCCGTGTAATAACATTGATTGTCACAGAGAAGGATATAAACCCAATAATCTTTTTTAGACATCTACCCATCCTTAATCTATTCTTTAAGCAGAATGTTTGACTACAATCAATGATACCTTTTGAATCGTGATCAGTATTTTATTATAGAAAGGCTACACTGCCTATTTTTAGCAGATAATTCGTTGTTGTGACATAGGAATATTAAACAATAGAATTTACTGAAAAGGAGTTTGGTATGAATGTTTCGTTTATCGGTCTGGGTAAAATGGGATCGGCAATGGTCGAGCGCCTGTTGCATGCAGGTTATTCTGTTACCGTATATAACAGAACCCCCTCAAAAGCCCTGCCGCTTGTTAAATTGGGTGCCAGATATGCTGATTCCCTCATTCAAGCAGTACAAGATGCCGATGTGGTGATGAGTTGTTTATTACATGATCAGGCGGTTCTTGATATGGTTCATGATTCTGTGCACCATTTTAAATCAAAAGCAATTCATGTGTGTTTGTCAACAATATTACCTGACACATCAGTACTGCTTAAAGAATTGCATGAAGCTAATAACAGTCATTTTGTTTCAGCTGCGGTTCTGGGCATACCTAAAGTAGTTCAAAAAGGTGGGGTTACTGCTTATTGTGCTGGGGCTGATAAAAATCTGGAAGTCATTATTCCTTTACTCAAATCCTTTTCAACTGAAGTCATATGTCTTGGGGATAATATTAAAGCAGCAAATACAATGAAAATATGTCTCAATTACAGTTTGGCAACAGCATTGGAGCTTATTAGCGAATTATATGTCTTTGCAGAAAAAAGTGGTCTTGAAAGTGAATTTGTAAAAATGAGCCTACACCAGATTTATGGCCATCCTGCGTTCCAACTTTATGTTGATAAGATTCAGGAGCGTAATTTTGATGAGGTGAATTTTGACATGATAGGTGGAAACAAGGACATCACTATTTTTCAGGAGGCCTTCGCCCGGGCTGGTGTGGTACCTGAATTAGGAAACGTGATTAAATCCCGATTTATTTCTGCTTTAGCGAATGGTATGGCGCATAAAGACTGGAGCGGCATCTATGAAGTCATCAGAGAACAATCGGGGTTGGCTGAATAAGTGACCAGCACTTGATTGAATCTACACCTATCTTCAGTTTCGCAATCAACATGCCCGCATCAAATCAAGAATGATGCGGGTTGGTTATTGGGGATTATTTCAATATCGTTCCATCTCGACCCTCAATAATTTGGGTTCTGCCAGCATTGGTTATTTGCCTTAAACATTGGCTAAACAATGAAAGTGCATGGATAATTGTGTAACTTGCTGACATAATATGGCAGTAAGTTACAACTGAATAAGGTATACCCTTGTCCCGTACAGACCGATTATTTGAGTTAATCCAGATTTTGCGCCGGCATCGATATCCAGTGAGGGGCGCAAATCTGGCCGAAGAGTTAGGTGTAAGCCTGCGAACTCTTTATCGTGATATTGCTACCTTACAGGCGCAAGGCGCCAGCATTGATGGAGAACCAGGATTAGGATACGTGTTACGCCCCGGATTTATGTTGCCGCCATTAATGTTTTCAGAGGATGAAATCGAAGCTTTGGTTCTTGGTTCTCGATGGGTTGCGAAACGCACGGACAGCCAATTAAGTTCGGCAGCAAAGAATGCTTTGGCCAAGATAGCTGCTGTACTTCCTGACGATTTACGACATCAGCTGGATGCCTCCGGTTTATTGGTGGGCCCAGCCAATACCCTTTCAGCAGGTGATGAAGAGTTGGCGACGATCAGAAAGGTGATTCGGGGCGAGTGTAAATTGTTAATCTCCTATAAAGACAGTAGTGAACAATTAAGTGAGCGAATTATCTGGCCTTTTGCTTTGGGTTTTTTTGAACAGGTTCGTATAGTCATTGCCTGGTGTGAACTTCGACAGGAATTTCGTCATTTTCGAACGGACAGAATAATCAAGATAACCCGCCTGGATATTCGCTATCCCGCCAGGCGTCAAACACTTTTGAAAAAATGGCGTGAGCAACAAGGTATTCCCGTTCAATAATCCATCAATCATTACTGACATATTCTGTCATTAATATCTCGTACACTGGGTTAATAACTCCCAATCTTTTGGTGCAAGGAATTATTAATTCAGTCATTTAGTTTATCTAAATACCTTTATTTACTTTCCTTTTATCCCTTGATTCGGGGAAGCTTTAACCACATCAGGAGTGTTTTTCATGAGTCAAAATTGGTTGGCAGTAGCTTCAGCTGAGCATGTGCGTCGTGGTCGCGAATCAGGATTTATGCAGGTTTGTCATGGTAAGAAAGCACCGTTAAAGCGAGTTCATCCGGGTGATACCGTTCTTTATTATTCGCCTACAGTCAGTTTTGGTGGAGCAGATAAACTTCAGGCCTTTACTGCTATAGGAACAGTAGCGAGAGGAGAGGTCTATCAAGTTGATATGGGTAATGGATTTTATCCCTTTAGACGGGATGTTGACTGGTATAAGGCTACAGAGGCATTTATTGCTCCCTATCTGGATGAACTTGAATGGACCCGGGAACGAAGAAATTGGGGATATCAACTGCGATTTGGATTGTTATTAATCAGTAATCACGATGTGAAGCTGATTGCTCAGGCGATGAATATTGAGTTTAATTTTTAGGCATCAAAATTAGGGCCTGTTGACAGTTTATCTATTTGCCCCTACTTCTCGCGCTTTATGTGCGTAACGTAGGCTATGGGCGCAATGGTTAACAGACCCTGGTTCAGGTTATGTATTGTTTTGTTATCAGGAGAATTAGGATGATTAATGAAGAACCGAGAAGGGTGGAAGTCGATGGTTTCAAGGTAGCCGGTTTCAGTGTGCGTACAAAAAACAGCGATGAGTTCAACCCTGAAAAGGCCAGGTTACCGTTACTGTGGGAGCAGTTTTTTTCTTCCGGACTTACTCAAATAATTTCCCATCGTTTAGAAAATGAACCGATTTTCGGAGTGTATTCACATTATGAATCGGATGAAATGGGCCACTATAACGTAACTGCTGGTCTTGACAGTTCAAATGAAACCAATGTTTTGGAGTTAAACCAGGTTGAGGTAATGAAAGGAAGCTATCTTGTTTTTGAATCTCAGGGCGCCTTTCCAGACTGTGTTGTTCAGACCTGGGAGCGTATATGGACTTATTTTCAGAATAATGATTTTTATAAACGAGCCTTTCAAAGTGATTTTGAATTGTATTCAGGTCCAAATCAGATTGCAATTTACATTGGCATTTGTTCGAAACAGGACCCGAGATGACGGTCCTGCCTGATGGAGTAGCCTAAATTTGAAATTTCCCTGTTTCGGTCTAATATTGTGTAAACAGAGAACAATTATCTCAAAAGATGGAATTCATGATGAATGAACTGGATATTTTGCACTTATTTTACGATGAAATGAAAGAGCACAGTGTGACGCGCGATAAAATTTTTCTAAGCATTGATCAACAGGCTGTGGACAAATTATCGCAAAAGAAAGGCACCCAAATTTCTTTAGAGGCTGCGCATAAATTAACCGATATTTGCATTGCCAATGAATGGCTGGAACGTACAACAGCTGACACTCATTACAAATATTTATCGTTGACTGAAGCAGGCTTACAGACGGTTCTCTTGAGTGAGTACAGTAAAGTGAGATGATGAGTTTGCTCAAAATAGGACATAGTTTGAGAAATTAACTGAAAGAGTGTTAGATAAGGGTATAATCTTTAGGCAAAACTCGGTAAAATAGATCACTTTATTCTTTTTTTTGTTGCCACTATGCCAAAACGAACTGATATTAAATCGATCCTGATTCTTGGAGCCGGTCCCATTGTTATTGGACAAGCATGTGAGTTTGATTACTCAGGTACTCAAGCAGTGCGTGCTTTGAAGGAAGAAGGGTATCGGGTGATATTGGTTAATTCAAATCCAGCAACCATCATGACGGATCCTGAGCTTGCTGATGCGACTTATATAGAGCCTGTGCGTTGGAAAGAAGTTGAAAAAATAATTGAGAAAGAACGGCCTGATGCTTTATTGCCCACTATGGGCGGACAAACTGCATTGAATTGCGCTCTGGATCTGGTACGAGAAGGAGTTTTAGCCAAATACTCTGTTGAAATGATCGGCGCTACACGAGAAGCAATAGACAAAGCAGAGGATAGAGAAAAATTTCGTCAGCTGATGATAAAAATCGGCCTGGATATGCCCCGATCCGCTATTGCCCACAGTTTGGAGGAAGCAATTCAGGTTCAGGCGCGTTTAGGTTTCCCTGCTATTATTCGCCCTTCATTTACCATGGGCGGCAGTGGGGGTGGGATTGCTTATAATCGTGAAGAATTTGAAGAAATATGTACCCGAGGCCTGGAGCTTTCTCCAACGCATGAGTTGTTGATTGATGAATCCGTTCTCGGTTGGAAAGAATATGAAATGGAAGTGGTCCGCGATAAAAAGGACAACTGCATCATTGTATGTACCATAGAAAACCTTGATCCTATGGGGGTGCATACTGGCGACTCGATTACGGTCGCTCCAGCTCAGACACTTACCGATAAAGAATATCAACGGATGAGGGATGCCGCAATAAAAGTATTGAGGGCAGTTGGTGTGGATACCGGCGGCTCCAACGTACAATTTGCAATAAATCCAGAAGACGGGCGCATGCTTGTCGTCGAAATGAACCCCAGGGTATCACGAAGTTCTGCTCTGGCTTCGAAGGCAACCGGGTTTCCAATCGCCAAAGTGGCTGCCAAATTAGCTGTTGGTTATACACTTGATGAATTAAAAAACGAAATAACAGGCGGTAAAACTCCTGCGTCCTTCGAGCCGAGTATTGATTATGTCGTAACCAAAATCCCACGGTTTAATTTTGATAAATTCCCGCAAACGCCCAATACCTTAACTACTCAAATGAAATCTGTGGGCGAGGTGATGGCAATAGGCTCCAATTTCCAGGAATCGTTACAAAAAGCCATTCGTGGTTTGGAAATAGGGCGATGCGGTTTACATTCTCTATTTCAAAAAGGAGATATGGCCCGGTTACGAGGACATCTGCGTGAGCCTACTCCTGATCGACTTTGGTATATCGCAGACGCATTCCGTCAAAAGCTTTCTCTTGAAGAGATTCATATGGAAAGCCGTGTTGATCCCTGGTTTTTGGCACAGATTGAAGAGCTGGTTCAATTAGAGCGTTCTGTTTTTGGAAAATCCATTCATGAGTTGGATAAAGCAACCCTTGGATTATTAAAGCATCGCGGATTTGCTGATGCCTACTTGGCCAAATTAATGTATTGCACCGAAGCACAGGTCAGGACACGTCGTGTTGAATTAGGTGTTATTCCTGTTTATAAGCGGATTGATTCTTGTGCTGGTGAGTTTCCCAGTGATACAGCCTACTTATACTCCTGCTATGCAGGCAGTTGTGAAGCTCGACCAGAAAGCAATAAGAAAAAAATCATGATTCTCGGTGGAGGTCCCAATCGCATAGGACAGGGTATCGAATTTGATTATTGCTGTGTACATGCCGCGATGTCTTTGCGAGAGGCGGGTTATCAAACGATTATGGTTAACTGTAATCCTGAAACCGTGTCTACCGATTTTGATACTTCGGATCGCCTGTATTTTGAACCAGTAACCCTTGAAGATGTTCTATCCATAGTGGATGTGGAACAACCAGATGGTGTTGTCGTGCATTACGGTGGACAAACTCCGCTAAAACTGGCTAGAGATCTTGAAGCCAACGGGGTAAAAATCATTGGAACTTCTCCTGATGCCATTGATATGGCAGAAGATAGAGAACGATTTCAGCAGCTCGTTAATGAATTAAAGCTGCATCAGCCGGATAACGGCACTGTACGAAGTGAAGCTGAGGCTATTGAATTGGCCAATCGTATTGGCTATCCATTGGTTGTACGGCCCTCTTATGTTCTTGGGGGCAGAGCCATGGAGATTGTCTATCATGAAGATGATTTGCGCCACTATTTATCGCATGCTGTCGCCGTTTCTAATGATTCCCCAGTTTTACTGGATAAATTTCTAAATGATGCCATAGAAGTTGATATTGATGCGGTCTGTGACGGCAAAGAGGTATTAATTGGCGCTATAATGGAACACATAGAACAAGCAGGCATTCATTCAGGTGATTCTGCCTGTACTTTGCCACCGTTTAGTATCAGTGTGGTTGTGCAGCAAGATTTAATGGAACAAATGCGGCAAATGGCTCTAAAATTGGGAGTAGTCGGTTTGATTAACGCTCAATTTGCGATTCAGGCGGATGATATTTATGTTTTGGAAGTGAATCCAAGGGCTTCAAGAACAGTACCTTTTGTTTCGAAGGCTACAGGATTACCCTTAGCTAAAATTGCCGCATTGTGTAAAGTGGGTATTAGTCTGAAAGAGCAGGGTTTAACACAAAATCATCACATGCCTTCGTTTTATTCAATTAAATTACCTGTGTTCCCATTTATAAAATTTTCTGGAGTCGATTCCATCCTGGGCCCAGAAATGAAATCAACTGGTGAGGTTATGGGTATTGCCAAGCGTTTTGGTCAGGCTTATGCTAAAGCGCAGCTGGGAGCCGGTTGTAACATAGCTAAACGACGCCGTGCTTTTGTTTCTGTTCGAGATGCGGATAAAACCCGCGTGGGGGAGATAGCTAAACGATTAATTGAATTGGGATTTGAAATTATAGCGACACGTGGTACGGCTTTGGCGCTGCAAGCAGCAGGCGTAGACTGCCGACGAGTTTTTAAAGTAGCTGAAGGCAGACCTCACGTGTTGGATTTTATAAAGAATAATGAAATTGATTTTATTGTGAATACAACTGAAGGCAAGCAAGCCATTGCGGATTCATTTGCTATTCGACGCAATGCGTTACAGCATAAGGTTAGTTATACTACGACATTATCAGGAGCCGAGGCTGCTTGTCTGGCGATGAAATATGAAGATAGGGAAACAGTAACTCGATTACAGGATTTACATTAGAGGTGGATATGAGTAAACATCCTATGACAGTACAAGGTGCTGAAGCACTTAAAGAAGAATTACAACGTTTAAAATTCGTCGATCGTCCTCGTATCGTTGAGGCTATTGCAACTGCCAGGGCTCATGGTGATTTGAAAGAAAATGCGGAATATCATGCGGCTCGCGAACAGCAAAGTTTTAATGAGGGACGAATTCAGGATCTTGAAGCAAAATTGTCGCATGCGCAGATTATTGATATCAGCAAATTACCCAACAATGGGAAAGTTGTATTTGGGGCAACAGTGACCATATGCCATCTGGCAACCGATGCTGAATTAACGTACCAAATAGTTGGCGAAGATGAGGCTGATATCAAATTAAATAAAATATCCTACAGTTCCCCAATTGGTCGTGCTTTGATCGGTAAAGAGTTGGATGACACAGTCACTGTGAATACTCCAGGGGGAATGGTGGATTATGAGATCATTGATGTTAAATATTGTTAGCTCCCGTTGATAATATCCCCTATGGTCACCTGAAAAAATGATCCACTGATTGCTTTTAAATCGTGGATCATTTGATTGCAATCTACACGATGCTTCGTACAAATCTTAACTGCTTTAGTTCTTTGGGTTTATTCGTTGTTTAAATTTGTTGCAATTAAGGGTTGATTTGCATCTGTTCAGAGGTTGTTGTAATGCCTGATGAAGTGGCTAGAAAACGGTTGGAAAGTGAACTCGATAAATTAAATCTGAATATACCTTCATCTGTTTTTCAATACGAAATGAATCGTGAACGGGCGGTAGAATTTTTACAAAATAATTCTTCGGTACCGTTTATTGTTCGCAACTCGAGCATTAATGGATATTTTGTCTTTGATATACCCAGCGAAGACAGACAGAGTTTCAAACATTCTTTAGTTTTACCTCCCAAATCAGATGAGGACGAATTTAAATTATGCAACTATTTTAAAACAACGATTACAGAAGCCTGTTCGCTAAAGGATTATTTTGAACTTGTCTGGGATCCTCTTCACAAGATAATCCGAGCACCTGGAAGGTTGATTTGGCAACAGTTCAAACTTTTAAATCAACAGAATCAGGTCAGAACAATTGCGGTAATGAGCATCCAAAGTCTTGATAACGAAAAAATCGCACTAACATCTGAAGAAGTACAGAGTTATGCGAAAAGTAAGCCTGGTTTACAGTATTCAGGTGATGGGCATACTGGATTTGCAATGGCTGTTGCGCTTAGGTCTCCATTCCTGGTTTTACGATCAAAGGATAATCGTGAAGCAGCGAATAAGATATTAAAAAATCATATTGGTGATAATGGGTTAATCGTTATTACTGGCCATGGGAATCAAGCAGGTTATGGAGTGAGTGGAAACTATATTAGTTTACAATCGCAGGAAGACATCATTTCGATTAATCCAAAAATAAATCGCAGCCCACATGAAATTGCAAGTTCCGCCATGGAGTCTGGTCTAAAAATGGGTAATAGCGTTACTATTTTATTGTGTATTTGCTACGGTGCTTTTAGCCGTCAAGGGAAGGCTGCCAGTTTTGCTTATAGATTAGTACGCGAGTTTGCGAAGCGGGGAGTAAGTACGACAATTTTGGCCACTGATCAGCTCTTTAATCGTTTTGGTTTAAATGCGATTGTTGATAATAAAATCACCTTTGATGAAGGGACAGGGATGGCTGCAAAAGATGTACATGTTATTACAGCCAAGGTACATCGCCCTGAGTTACATCCAGTAATTAACGTATTTAAGCCCAATGAGACCATTCAACTATCTAGCAATGGTATTGATTTTTTAAATCCCAACCTATCTCAACCGATGACGCTCAGTGATACAAGGCGGCAACGAGATGAACGTATGCTTGAGCACCAGAGTAGCCAAAAACAGGTTGAAGAGCACTTTTTGTCAAGACACTCTGTCCCAGGGCATTCTATTGAAGCTAAAGGCCTACGAAAAGGAAATACTACCCCGATTCGAGAACAATCACCACAAGAGAAGAGATTTAATCAGCATCTTCAACTGCTTCTCAACAAAGGCGTGAATTTAAAATGTCGTCGGGACAGAATCAATCCCCTTCAGCAGCAGGACGCTTTTCATGCTTTGAATGATGCTTATGGTGCAGTACTAAACCTGCATCACGCGTTAAAAACAGAAGGAGATGAATATTTTAGTCATCCCACAATAGAAACTTACAGAACTTTTAAAAAGAACTGTGATCGTCAGATAATTGATGCGCGTAAAATTTTGGATAAACACAGAGGGTGGTCTGAATTTTTGATTAATCTGGTTATTGGAATTATTTCTGTGGGTTTGGGATTGATTGTCAAAGGGGGGATTAACCTGGCTCTTAATCACTCCTTCTTTTATGTGCATTCAACCGATTCCTCTAAAAAACTGGATGAAATTGAGGCGTTGATTGATAAAGCAAAGCCATAAACCGAGTTAATTATATGGTCGGCGAGCACTGCCCTGGGCAGTGCTCTATTCATGAAACAAGCAGCAGTATTCAGTCTGATTAAGGTTGATAAACTTCTTGCTGGATTCCACCAACAACCCATGCTTTACTGTTTGTGAATTGATAAAAATGCCAGATTTCATCAAGTGGCGCGATTGCTTCATCATTTTCTTTTATTGATCCTGTAAACCGAACGCTGGCAATTGTAGACAGCGTTTGTTTGGAGACATCAAGTAGTTCAGCATTGAGATTAATGACTTCTGTTTTATTAGGTTCGTCACCGCGCTCTTCAAGTTGCATTTTTATTTCAGCGAACACTTCAGGAGTAGTGAAGGTTTGAATATCTTGAAGGTTTTTTGAATCATACGCAGCCTGTAGGCGAATAAAATTAACTTTGGCATTACGTAAAAAGCTTTCTGAAACAAAGTCGACAGGATTTGAGGTGAAATGAGGGCTGTTACTACTGCTGTCTGAATTAGGTTGAGTAAAATGATTAAATGAATTCTGCCTGAAGGCATTCGATTGAGACGATTGAAATCCTGGCTGCATTCTTCTGCGTAAAAAACTGATTACAAAAAAGATCACTGAGCCGAGGATTAACCAGGTCATCAGTCCATTCGCAAGACCATGCCCCATGAACAGGCTGGCTAAAAGCCCCCCAACTAAAAGTCCACCTAACATACCTCCCCATTTGCTTTTATTGGCTTTTTGTCCCATTGAAGCCGTATTTTGTGGTTTATGGGATGAAAAAAGGCTGCTTTGCGATCGTTGTACACCAAAACTTCTTCCGCCGCCAAAGCGTTTTGCTGACGCCTCATTAATGACCAGTCCAAAAGACAGTAATGCAATTAAGAAATATGAAAGAAAATGACGCATTTTATTACACCTTAAATGTAGTACGGACTGTCATTATATCCGAACACAAACAAACTTGCTCGTGATCTGTTGGGTGTTTGATTGTTCATGGATGAATAGCCTGAAAACTCTATGATATTGCGAAAATTGCATTCTGATTATTGGTTGCATTTAGTTTTGCTCTTGATATGATGCTAGAGAATTAACTATAGGGATATTATTTATGAATAAATTGATTAATTTAGCTGTTTTGTCGTTATCTACTTCACTGGCCTTTGCCAGCCAGGTGAATCTAAAGGGTGAAGTTGACGTGAATATCACCCCTAAAAATCTTAGCGGTGTTACTAAAACTCTGAAATTCAAACTGCCAAAATACGAACTGTCAGCGAATGCAAAATCCTATTTGCATGATCAATTGTCACAATATCCCAAAAATGCTGTACCCTCTGCATCTTTTGCTTCTGAATTACCAAGAAAAGTTAATGTAGGAATGCAATTAACTCCAGTATTGGATCAAGGCTACCATGGAAGTTGTGTTACTTTTGCCGTCACTGCCGCGCTGGATGCTACTTTGGGTGCAGGTGATTACATCAGCCAATTATGCAGCCTGGAATTAGGTAGTTATTTAGCAATTCATGACAAGGCTCAAGCCAGTGGGTGGAATGGTTCTTATGGATCATGGGTTCTACAACAAATTTCTGATTACGGCATCATCAGCAAAAACCATCAAAAATTAAACGGTTGTGCCGGTGTTAAAGAGTATCCATTACAAGAAGAAACCAATGAAGGCAAGCCAATGTCTGATAGTGAATTTTTGGCTCATAGTATTCCAGTATCCAATCTCATTAGTTGGGAAGCTCTTTTACAGGATGAAGAGTCATTTTCTGCTAAAAGAGATATGAATGACGTTGTGTTCCAAATTAAAGAAGAACTGGCTAAAGGTAATCGCCTGACTGTGGGTATGTTGTTGGATGTTTATGTGGGTGATGCCGGGGCTGTTGGTACTAACCGTGCTTATAATGACACCTGGATGTTAACTCCTGAAATTGTGACGGATGCCATGAATGGAAACATTTATGCAGGCCACGAATTGGTTATCACTGGATATGATGATGATCTTGAAGTAACCGATAATGAGGGTCATGTGAATCGTGGTGTGTTTACTCTACGTAACTCCTGGTCAAAACTAGCAGGAGATCAAGGCGATTATTATGTTACTTACGATTACGTCAAGTTCTTGGCTATGGAAGTAATGGCTGTACGTTTAAAAGCAAAAAACGCTTAGAGAGTAGTACTTTAGAATGACAGGTCCCTCGCCAGGGCGAGGGATCTTTAATTATTGGATTAGGGCAGGTAGTAAAACGGATTGGGTAATTTAAATCCTTTTTTTGCATAGCCACCACGAATATCACTGTATTGATCACCAATAGTTGCAATGATTGTATACCCTTGTTTGGTTATATCTTCTCGTGCTTTCGCTTTAAACGGTATAATCGAAGAGTGTGAATAGTTTTTGGGGCGGAGATAAAGGCCTGCCCATTGTTTATAACCGGCTTTAGTCAGATTAATTTGCGTGGCATTACGCTCTGATTCATGTCGGCCTGTAACGAAAAATACTTTTATGCCCTGTTTTAACGCAGTATTGTATAGAGCTAACATTGGTTTGATGACCTTGGCATTTGCAGCCATAATTTCTTGATGTATCTCTTCTTTGGTCCCAACAAAATCACGAGTGACCATTTTATCGTAATTGGACAGACTGGTTTCATCTATATCAAGCACCAACGCCAGTTTATTGGATGATTTATTGTTTTTGTGAAGTTTCGCCTGTTCAACAATGTATTGTTGCGCTTGTTTTATTTTATTTTCCAAATCTTTGTAATAAAGTCCAGAGTCATGGTAATTGACTACATCTTTTCTGACCAGGCTGAGGTTTGGTGGTTCTGAAAATATAGGTGTTGAATACAACAGGGTTAGACATAGGGTTAATATTATTCTGGGTAACACATTGAACTGATGTTTCATTGTCCATCCATAAATTAGCAGAATGACGCATTATATAATGATAATACTGTTTGTCAATTGCTCATCTTGTCTTTCGTTACTGCAATTATTGAAATTCCACAGGCTCTCAAATAGTCATACCTTCCAACCTCGGTTATAATGGTCAATAATTTATTATTTTTGCAATCGCCATGCATTTGAAACAACTAAAATTAGCTGGTTTTAAATCGTTCGTAGATCCCACAGTAGTTCATTTTCCCAGTCAGCTTGTAGCCGTAGTTGGGCCAAATGGCTGCGGCAAATCAAATATTATCGATGCGGTACGATGGGTCATGGGAGAGAGCTCGGCAAAAAATTTACGTGGTGAATCCATGATCGATGTGATCTTCAATGGATCTACAAATCGTAAATCTGTAGGCCAGGCCTCCGTTGAGTTGATTTTTGATAACAGCTTGGGGCGGTTAACGGGGCCGTTTGCCAGTTATGGCGAGATTGCTGTAAAGCGGATTGTGACCCGTGATGGTGATTCGTCATATTATTTAAATGGCAGCAAATGCCGAAGAAAGGATATCACCGATATTTTTTTGGGCACCGGAGCTGGCGCAAAGGGATATTCGATTATTGGTCAGGGAACCATTTCTCGTTTGATTGAAGCAAAACCTGAAGAATTAAGGGCGTTTCTTGAAGAAGCAGCAGGTGTATCAAAATATAAGGAACGACGACGCGAAACCTTACAGCGTATAGAACACACGCGTGAGAATTTGACTCGAGTTGCCGATATCAGAGAAGAACTGGATAAGCAATTACAGCGTTTGGAGCGTCAGGCCAAAGCAGCGGAACGCTACACCGTACTGAAGGAAGAGGAACAATTGTGCCGGGCTGAAATACTGGCGCTCAGATGGCAGGAATTCACAGAACAACAATTAATCAAACAGCGTGAACTTCATGATTGGGCGGTTCGTTATGAGGAACAACAAAGTTTATTAACCGGTTCGAATAAAGAACGCACCCTGTTAAATGAGCAATTACACGATGCCAATGAGCAGTCCCAACAGATTCAGGAAACTTTTTACCATTTAGGTACTGAAATAGCACGCCTCGAAGAAACCCTACAGCAGAAAGAGCGAGATAAAAAGCGTCTTGAGCAGGACAGGCAACAAATGCAGGAGGATTGGCAGATTGCTGAAGGCCAATTAAAACGAGATAAAGAAGAATTACTCAATTGCCAGCAAAGTGCTCAGAATCTTGAGATTGATTTAGAGAAGTTAAAGAGTGAATTTAAAGAGAAGGATCTGGAGCTGCAGGATGCTCAACAGCAACAAAAGAAATGGGAACATCGCTGGCAAGAAGTTCAAAACAATACCAATACAATAAAAAGTGAATTAAAGGTAACCCAGCTCAATTTACACCATTTGGAACAAAGGCGTCAGCAAACTCAGCTTCGCTTGGAAAAGCTGGAGTCGGAACGACACTCTATTTCCCTTGAGAATTTGCAGGAAAGCAAACGTGATTTGGAACACAAGCAAATAAAATTGAAAGAAACGCAATTGTTTGATGAAGAACAATTAAGATTGGGTAATGAACAAATCAATCAGCATCGTATCCATTTACAGGAAACAGAACAGCAATTGCATCAGCTACAGGATGAATTTCATCGTTTAAATAGTGAGCATGCTGCTTTAATTGCCACTCAAAAAGCAGCAAGACAAG
Organism: Legionella moravica DSM 19234; assembly: GCF_000423305.1. Lineage (GTDB taxonomy): Bacteria > Pseudomonadota > Gammaproteobacteria > Legionellales > Legionellaceae > Legionella > Legionella moravica. The sequence continues at coordinate 64,987 of NZ_AUHS01000011.1, forward strand.
CCAACAGGACAAATAAGGAAGGCATTAAGGCCTGGACAGACAAATCCAGATTAATGGATATTCTTCAGGTTGAACCGCAGTGGCAATCGGTTTGTGAAATGGTGCTGGGAGAGGACCTGCACGCTTATGTTTTAGATGATTTTGACGAATTATGGCCGCAGTGGTCTGATTGTGCACGCTTGGGGGAAAGTATCGTAACCCTGAATACCGTGTCGGCTAAGCAAAGCGTTCATTCACGATTGTCTGATAAAGTTAAAGGTATGGTTCCAGCTTCACTCAACAATCTGTATTCAATTTATACTGTAGAACATTTGGAGGAAGCGCGGAATTTGTTGCCGGAGCTGCTGGAACATGAATCTGTAGTAACCGTTAACGGATTTTGGTTAGGGAAGGGTTGGGTCAAACTGGTCAATCCTGGTGAGCAGGATGAAATGGGACTGCTCGCCCGACAGCAAAGAATTGCTGAACTGGCAGTCATTGTTGATGAATTGCAGCAAAAGATTGAATCCATCAGGTTGCTTCGCGATCAGTGTCATGCCCAGTTGCAACAAAGTTTAAATTATCTTGAGGTGTATCAGTTGAATCTTAAAGCCAGCAATGAAGCTTTAAGATTAAATATCTTGGCATTAGACGGAAATGAACAGGCGATACAACACGCTCAACGGCTTATGACCAATATAGCTGAGGAAGTTGACGAGTTATTGGTATTGGTTGAAGATTTGGCAACAGAGCAATTAGGACTTAATGAACAATTAATTTATTTGGAAAACCAAAATCAAAGCGCGGAACAACAACAGCTTCAGGTTATTGAAGAAAAACAAGCCTGGCTGGATTCAGTGACAGAGCAGAAGAAGCACGTTGATGAATTGCGCAAGATGTTGCATCAAACCGAGTTGGAATACGATAGAGAAATTACCAAAATACAGCAGGTTACTGATCGCATTAACAGAGAGCAGGAACGCCTGGATGTTTTGCAGGAACGATTAGAGCATTTAGCTATGTTGTGTTTGCAATCTGCTGAGCCCGATGCCGAATTGCAAGAGCAATTGGCTGAGCAATTATTGAAGCATGGTGAGCTTGAGTCGCAATTAACTTTAAGTCGTGAGCGAGTGGCTCAAATCAGAATGGAATTGGATGCGCTGGAGAAATCGACCCAAAATCATGATCTGGAGGTCAAACGGATACAGGATGTTATTGGGCAAACCCGTATGGATGAACAGGCTTTATCGGTACGTGCGAGCTCGGTTCAGGAATCACTTGATGAGCTTGGTTTGCAGGCCCAGCTTCTTTTGGAGCACATACCCGCAGGAACGACGCAAAGTATGCGTGAAGATGAATTGATCGCTATTACTGAACGCATAAAACGACTTGGGGCTATTAACCTGGCTGCAATTGAGGAATTTGCCACGGAACAGCAGAGAAAACTCTATCTGGATGAACAGCATGATGATTTGAGTGAAGCTTTGGCCACTTTGGAAACGGCCATTGAAAAAATGGATAAAGAAACTCGTTTACGGCTTGAAAATACTTTTGATGAAGTGAATACTTCTTTTAAAGCTCTTTTTCCTCGATTATTTGGAGGAGGAAGGGCGCAGCTTGAATTAACTTGTGATAATCTGTTGGAAGCGGGCATTGTCGTAATGGCTCAACCACCCGGAAAACGAAACAGTACGATTCATTTGTTATCCGGTGGGGAGAAAGCGATGACGGCTGTTGCATTAGTGTTTGCAATATTTCAGCTTAATCCTTCACCATTCTGTATGTTAGATGAAGTGGATGCACCATTAGATGACGTTAATGTGGGGCGATTTTGCGATTTAGTGAAAGAGATGTCACAATTCGTACAATTCTTGTTTATTACACATAATAAGGTAACTATGGAATTGGCAGATCATTTAATTGGGGTAACTATGCGTGAGCCTGGAGTGTCGCGTTTGGTTGCGGTAGACGTGAAAAACGCTTTGACTATGGAGTAAATTATGCAGGCAAATTGGAGCTTAATTCTTAATGTCCTGTTGTTGATTGGCGTTATAGTGGCCATCGGTCGCTTAATGAAAGCAAGAAAGCAAAGTTTAAGTCCAGAGCAGTATCAACCGTCATTGGGACCTGTAACGAATAGTCCTTATGATGCACAACCTTATAATGATGATATTATTGCGGTGAGAAAAATAAATGTGGGCGGTGCGCTTGATTTTGTTAACGATGAAGAGTCTGATCCGCAGATACTAACAAGTACCGCATCCAGACCAGTTCAGCCTCAATTGATCCCTCAGGAGGAGAACACTACGGAACGAAAGACAGAGGTGTCTACTGCAGATACACCCGCAACCATAATGATGTTTTTACTGGCTAAAGAAAACCGACAATTTGCTGGTTATGAGTTATTACAAACTGTGCTCGCAGCGGGATTACGTTTTGGTGAAGGACATTTATTTCATCGCCATCAAAGTGTTAATGGTCAGGGGCCTGTCATTTGCAGTTTGGCTGCAGCTACCGCTACAGGAGTGTTTGATTTACAGAATATAGGCGCATTTAGTGTGCGTGGGTTATGTCTTTTCATGCAAACCTCTAAAAATCCAAGCATAGACTCAGAGCGCTTTGCAATAATGTTAGACACAGCACGACAATTGAGCGAAGGTCTGGATGCTCATTTGCTTGATGATCAACGCAAACCACTGACTGAACAGCGGATTGTCCGTTATTATCGATTATTAAATATAGAACACGTCGAAAGGGAATGTGCAACAGCCTGAGTTGTTGACGCTTCATTCTTTTCAAGCCTACTTTCCGCGACTTGTTCGCGGAATCGAGGGATCTCGCGCAAACAAGGAGCGTATTGCTTCTATAAAGATTGAATTGGATCGAGCGAACACGTCGCGGGACGTAGAAATCTGAATTGTCAACAGACCCTGGTTAATCTGTCACGGCTGTTCCATTAAAAATGTGACGTCTTTCCGAGCGTAGCGAGGAATCTCCTGCAAATTGGCACAATCTAAATTAATGCATTAATTATCATTACCTTTTAAACTCTCTGTTTTTACGAGGAATTTAATGATGTCATCAGAAGATGTACCTGGATTTTTATATCATTTCGACACGTGAAGATGATTCTCGCGTACGCAAAGATCATGCTCCTGAAAATATGGCGATGGTTCGGCATATTATTTTGAACAGGTTACAAAATACCAAAAAGAAATTTAAGGATATGAGCATTAGGCGCCTGCAGAAAAAGGCTGGCTGGGGAGACTCAACTCTTGATATGATTTTAATGGCCGCATTTTAATGGGATCGTGCAACCTTGCGGGAGATTCCTCGCTACGCTCGGAACGACGTCATATTTTTAATGGGACAGCTGTGGTTAATCTGTAAATTAATGTTGAAAATTGCCTTCTTAAAATTTCAAATTACGATTCATCTTGAACTCTAAGCGCGAGTGTTAGTACACTAGACTTTTAGCCTTGTGTTGAGACCATGAATCTAAATACTATTGCATCATTGCTTTCCCAAACCTGTTCGATAAATGCCGAAGTTACTGGTGTTTGTATTGACAGCCGGATTATTAACCCTGGAAATCTGTTTGTCGCCATTAAAGGAGAGCACTTTGATGGGCATGATTTCATCAAGGACGTTGAAGCAAAGGGCGCTGTTGCAGTGGTCGTAAGCCAGGCTATTCAGGGGGTGAACATCCCTCAGTTTGTCGTAGACGATCCTGTCTTGGCTTTGGCTAAAATTGCCGAAGCGCATCGCCAAAAAATTCATTGTCCTGTCATTGCATTAACTGGCTCAAATGGAAAAACTACCGTTAAAGAAATGATAGCCGCAATTTTACCCTCTCCTTCACATGCAACTAAGGGTAATTTAAACAATCATATTGGCGCTCCTTTAAGTGTATTGCAGCTCAATCAGCAACATCGCTATGCTGTCTTTGAGTTGGGAGCAAATCACCTGGGAGAAATTGCTCATACCGTGGGAATTGTTCATCCTGATGTAACCTTGATTAATAATATTGCTCCAGCTCATGTTGAAGGATTTGGCTCAATAGATGGTGTTGCACGAGCAAAAGGAGAGATACATCAAGGTTTATCCGCTCATGGAACTGTTGTGATTAATGATGATGATGCTTATTCCCATTTTTGGGATAGTTTGATAGGGGATAAACGGGTATTAAGATTTTCAGCGACACACCCAGCAGATATTTATGCTCAGGATGTTCGATTGGATACTCATGGCCGAGGCCATTTTTCTTTAGTGTTGCCGAATGCCAGAGCTGATATTGAATTACAGGTACCTGGTTTGCATAATGTCAGGAATGCTTTGGCTGCAGCAACGTGTTGTTATGCCGTTGGTATTTCAATTCAGGACATTCAAAATGGTTTAAACCAGTTCGGCGGAGTAAAAGGGCGAATGACCACTTTACCTGGGAAAAACAAGTCAACAATTATAGATGATACGTATAACGCCAATTTGCGCTCTGTGCTAACTGCTTTGGAAGTATTGGCATTGCGGCCTGGAAAAAGAATATTTGTATTCGGAGACATGGGTGAGTTAGGTGAGTGGGCGACGCAACACCATCAGGAAGTTGGATTGGCTGCGAAACAATTGGGAATTGATCAAATGTTAAGTTGTGGAACCCATAGCCTGTTAGCCTCCCAAGCATTTGGCGCCCAAGGACACCATTTTTCAAGCCAGGAAGAGTTGGTTCAAAATTTACTCGATGAGCTGTCAGATAATACAACTGTATTGGTAAAAGGATCACGCTCTAGCGCGATGGAAAAAATTGTGAATAAACTGCTTAATTGATTCGATTTGAATGTGATATGCTTTGTCGCTTTTTGCCCCACTAGGGGTTTGTGTTTTACAGTAGTTTAAATAAAGCACAGCCCTAATGATTAACATGAGGAAAAATTATGCTCTATTGGCTAACGCAGCTATTCCAGGGACAGTATCATGCGTTAAGAGTTTTTCAATACCTGACTTTCAGATCCATCCTGGCTTCTTTAACCGCATTAATGGTCGGTTTGTTGTGTGGTCCCTTAATGATTAACTGGTTGCGGGGATTGCAAATTGGCCAAATGGTCCGTAATGATGGCCCTCAATCGCATTTATCCAAAGCCGGCACGCCTACCATGGGGGGCGTATTAATATTAGTGGCTGTTACGGTCAGTTGTCTGCTTTGGTGTGATTTAAAGCAATCCAGTTTGTGGTTGGTACTGTTGGTTACTCTGAGCAATGGTATTGTTGGTTGGGTTGATGATTATCGCAAGTTGGTATTAAAAAACAGTAAAGGTCTTCCAGGACGATGGAAATATTTTTGGCAATCAGTTATTGCTGTGATTGCAGTTGTGTATTTATACATGAATGCCAGTTTGCCTGTGAACACCCAGTTAATTCTGCCATTTTTTAAAACCGTGACTTGGGATCTGGGTATTTTATTTCCATTCCTTGCTTATTTTGTTATTGTAGGTAGTAGCAATGCTGTCAATTTAACGGACGGATTAGATGGATTGGCAATTATGCCCATAGTTATGGTGGCTGGTGCTCTTGGTGTTTTCGCATACGCTTCCAGTAATTCGGTGTATTCCAATTATTTGGCTATTCCGTTTGTACCCAATACAGGTGAGTTAACTATATTTTGCTCGTCTATTGTTGGCGCAGGTTTAGGATTTCTTTGGTATAACAGTTACCCAGCACAGGTCTTTATGGGGGATGTCGGTTCTCTTGCTTTAGGCGCTGCATTGGGCATAGTGGCTGTAGTCGTAAGACAGGAACTTGTGTTATTAATAATGGGTGGGTTATTTGTCATTGAAACAATCTCGGTTATATTACAAGTGGGCTATTTTAAAATATCTCATGGGAAACGATTGTTTCGCATGGCGCCGCTACACCATCACTTTGAATTAAAAGGGTGGTCGGAGCCTAAAGTCATAGTCAGATTCTGGATTATTACTGTTGTATTTGTGTTATGCGGTTTGGCTACATTAAAACTACGATAGGCTAGGTGCATTCATGAATCATTCCTTATATTTAGTCGCAGGCTTAGGCAAAACAGGATTATCTATAGCAAGGTACCTGCATAGAAAAAATAAACCCTTTATCGCATTTGATACCCGGATAGAGGCTCCTGGACTAGCAGAGTTTAAAGCGGAATTTCCTCATATTCCTGTTTATCTGCAATCGATACCCGAAGAACAATTAAGTCAGTTAACGGATATCATCACCAGTCCTGGTTTGTCTCTGGATACGCCTTTTATTAAACAGGCGATTCAGTCAGGTGTTGCCGTCTATGGTGATATTGAGTGTCTGGCCAAAGAGATTAATGCGCCTGTTGTAGCGATTACAGGAACGAATGGCAAATCTACAGTGACCACTTTAGTGGGCGAAATGGCGAAAGCCGCTGGATTCAGTGTTGCTGTCGCAGGTAATATTGGAACACCAGTACTGGATATGCTGGATGATGATCACCAGTATGATTTATGGGTTCTGGAATTATCCAGTTTTCAACTGGATTTGACTCATTCTTTATCACCGATAGCCGCGACTATTCTGAATGTAACCCCGGATCATTTAGACAGACATCATACCATGGAAGCCTATACGCAGGCCAAACAACGAATTTATCACCAGGCTAAGGTCGTCATTGTGAACCGTGAAGACGCGGCGACCATTCCGAGTGATGCAATGAACACAGGGGCTCAGCAGGTCTCTTTTGGCAGTGATGTTCCTGCCCCAGGCAATTGGGGAATCATCTCCAGAGAAGGGAGCATGTATCTGGCAAAAGGTAGTGAATGTCTTTTGTCTGTAGACTCCCTATTGATCAAAGGAGTGCATAATTGGCTTAATGCGCTTGCTGCGTGCGCTTTGGCTGAGGCTGCTGGAATACCAGAACACCATATCGTGCAGGTATTGAAAACATTCTCAGGATTACCTCATCGTTGTCAATGGGTAAGGTCTCTGGATGGTGTCGAGTGGATAAATGATTCAAAAGGAACAAATGTAGGTGCCACGATCTCTGCTATTAATGGAATAGGGGGTGCTATGCAAGGGAAAATTGTTCTTATCGCTGGAGGGCAAGGGAAAGGTGCTGATTTTAACGATTTGACGAAGCCGATTGCCGATTTTGTTCGTTCCATTGTACTTATAGGAGAAGATGCTGACAAAATGGAGGCCGCTCTGGCTCATGTCGTGCCTGTAGTTCGTGCGTCTTCACTTGATAATGCCGTGGTATTGGCGAAGACATGTGCAAAACCGGGCGATGTCGTTTTGTTATCACCCGCCTGTGCAAGTCTGGATATGTTTCGCGATTTCAATCATAGGGGGGATGTCTTTGCATCCTCCGTAAATGGATTGTAAGTAGCATGCGACCAAGACATTTAAATCAAAGAGGGAAGCCAGTCAGTAAACCGATATCACTCTATGACAAGTGGTTGATTGGAGCTGTTTTTGGCCTGGTGATTATTGGTTTGATGATGGTCGCTTCCAGTTCGGTGATGATCTCTACTAAATACTTTCACCAACCGTTTCATTTTTTAATTCGACAGGCCTGTTATTTATTTTTTGGTTTAATGCTGGCCTTGATTGTAGTGCGTACGGACAGCAGTTTTTGGGAAAAAATAAGCATGCCCATGCTGATTATCTGTTTGGTGATGTTGCTTGTTGTGTTGGTCCCGGGAATTGGCCGATCTGTGAACGGTAGCAGGCGATGGCTTGCTTTTGGACCCATAGGCATTCAAGTGTCAGAAATGGCAAAATTAACCATGATTTTTTATTTGGCAGGGTACTTGGTACGGCAGCAAGAAGCGGTGAGTAGCAGTATCTTCGGATTTATTAAGCCCATGATGATCTTGGGTGTTGTTTCCTTCTTATTGCTGCTAGAACCTGATTTTGGAGCTACTGTTGTTATTTCTGGTACCGTTATGGCCATGCTGTTCCTCGCAGGAGTGAGATTAAGGTACTATATAGGTTTAATGATTGTGGTTATTGGCGCTCTCGCGCTTCTTGCCATTTCTTCACCTTATCGTGTCGCCAGGTTAACTGCCTTTCTGGATCCCTGGGCTGATCAATATAATAGCGGATATCAACTCACGCAGTCTTTGATCGCATTTGGACGTGGGGGCTGGTTTGGCTCAGGTCTTGGTGAAAGCATCCAGAAACTAATGTACTTACCCGAAGCACATACCGATTTTTTATTCGCTGTACTTGCTGAAGAGTTAGGGTTGTTTGGAATTTTAGTTGTAATGCTGTTGTATAGTATACTTGTATTTAGGGGACTTAATATCGCATATACAGCCCATGTTCAAGATCGTCTCTTTGCTTCATTTACGGCATATGGTCTGACTTTTTGGTTAGCCTTGCAGGCTGCAATCAATATGGGGGTTAATGTGGGTTTGTTGCCTACAAAAGGGCTAACTCTGCCATTACTTAGTTACGGTGGTGCCAGTATAGTAATTAATTGTGTGGTTGTCGCATTGTTATTGCGAATAGACCATGAAAATCGTTGGCAGTCTCTTGGATTGAGAACGCAAACGGCATAAGGGGGAATTGTGAATAATTCAGGACCATTTTTATCTACAAGGATGGGGCATGTAGAACAAATTCATTTTGTTGGTATCGGTGGCGTTGGCATGTGCGGTATCGCGGAAGTGTTGCATAATCAAGGTTATCGTATTACAGGTTCTGATATTGGTGAGAGCAGCACGGTACAGCGATTAAAATCGTTGGGTATACAGGTTCATATTGGTCATCGTGTTGAGAATATTCAAGGTGCTGATGTAGTTGTGCGTTCTTCGGCTGTTGATATGAATAATCCGGAGATTATTGCCGCACGTGAATTAATGATTCCGGTGATCCCAAGGGCAGCAATGCTGGCTGAGTTAATGCGATTCAGGCATGGAATCGCTATTGCTGGAACTCACGGTAAAACGACGACCACCAGTCTGGTGAGTAGCTTGCTTGCCGAAGGTGGACTCGATCCCAGTTTTGTTATTGGTGGAAAACTAAATAGCTGCGGCAGCAATGCACAATTAGGCAAATCGGCCTATTTTGTGGTTGAGGCGGATGAAAGCGATGCTTCATTTTTATTTTTAAAACCGATGATGGCAGTGGTTACCAACATCGATGCTGATCATATGGATACCTATCAGGATGATTTTGATAAATTAAGAACTACGTTTCTTGAATTTTTACATCACTTGCCTTTTTATGGTCTGGCTGTGGTGTGCATAGAAGATGACGAAATTCAAAAAATTCTTCCAGCAATCCAAAGACCTACCTTAACCTACGGATTTAAAGAGGAAGCTCATTACCGCGCTGTAAATTGGACACAAAATGAAATGCTCAGTCAGTTCACCGTAATTAGGCCCGCTCCTTATTCGCAATTAGCGATTGAGTTCCGATACCCTGGGCGTCATAATGTCTTGAATGCCTTGGCAGCAATTGCAATTGCAACAGAGCTGGGGGTTGATGATGAGTCCATTATTCGCGGTCTGAAAAAATTTCAGGGAGTAGGACGACGGTTTCAAATGCTGGGTGAACGACAGTTTGAACACGGCTCTGCTATAGTCGTTGACGACTACGGACATCATCCACAAGAAATTTTATCAACGATCGATGCATTCCGACGTGTTTGGCCGAATAGACGCCTGGTGCATGTATTTCAACCGCATCGTTACAGCAGGACCCAATCTTTATACAATCAATTTATCGATGTTTTAAGTCTTTCTGATGAATTGTTCCTGTTTGATATCTATGCTGCAGGCGAGAAAGCGATTCCAGGCGTTACCAGTGAGGGGTTGGCTCAAGGAATCAGGGGTAAAGACAGACGAGTGACCCTGGTTAATGAACAATCTTTGAAAGAAAAACTGGACGAGCTGGTTAAAGATGGTGATGTTATTTTGATGCAGGGAGCTGGAAATATTGGCCAAATGGCAGTAAATCTAATGAAAAAGGGTGAAAATTAACATGCACGCAATGGAACAGGATTGTGTCCTTGTTGCAGATATTGAAGCTGTGATTTATTTGGTGCAAACTAAAGTTAAAGAGCAAACAACTATAGAGTTGATGCACGAAGTACATATTATTGGAGACTGTTAATGTCTAAGCTTATCAACCTTGTTTTGCTTTATGGCGGGAAATCAGGCGAGCATGAAGTTTCCCTCACTTCAGCGTCTTCGGTTCTCAGGCATCTGGATTCTGAAAAGTACCATATTATTCCGATAGCAATGGATAAAAATGGGCAGTTTCATTTGCACACTTACACCGATTTGCTGAATTATAAAGAAAAACTCCCTGTAGTAACCGAGTTTTCGAAACCATTGGACAGTTTGGTAAGTAATGGTCGCCTTGCTGTTGATGCCGATGTCGTTTTTCCTGTAGTGCATGGTCCGTTATACGAAGATGGCAGCCTGCAAGGCTTGCTCGAGTTGGCTGGCGTGGCCTATGTGGGTTGCGATGTACTGCCTTCAGCCATTGGTATGGATAAGGATATGGCACGAAGAGTCGCATGCATTGATGGCCTTCATTCTGCCCAGTATCAATTATTATCCTGGCATACTACTCCGGCTGAAAGACAGCAGTTTTGTAATGATGTTTCTGCTGAATTGGGTTGGCCCTTATTTGTAAAGCCTTGTTCCTTAGGATCCAGTGTTGGTATTCATAAAGCAAGAAATATGGCCGAGTTGGTTGCTGCTGTAGATGATGCCTTACGGTACGATGAAGAAATCCTGGTTGAACAATTCATTCAGGGTCGAGAAATTGAATTGGCTGTACTAGAAAATAATAAACCTTCTGCCAAGCCTCGAGTCAGTGTGGCGGGAGAAATCCGGGTGAATCATCCAGATGGTTTTTATTCATATACCGCTAAATATCTGGAAAGTACTCAGACTGATTTAATCATTCCAGCGCTGTTAAATGAGAAACTGAGTGAGCGTTTAAAACAAGCTGCTGCCGATATTTTTTCACGATTAAAATGCAAAGGAATGGCGCGAGTTGATTTTTTTGTAAATGATAAAACAGAAGAAATATACTTTAATGAAATCAATACATTGCCCGGTTTCACCTCAATCAGCATGTATCCCAAACTGTGGCAGGCTAGCGGTTTGACTTACTCTGAGTTACTTGATGAACTGATTCAAATTGCAATGACACATCAACACTGTCGACAACATTTAGTGACTAATTACCTGTGAAAGAGAACATCAAGAAAAAGGATGTTGATTCCGATGGGCTGCGCTATGCCAGTCTGTTGGGGTTATTAATTGTAAGTGCCTTGCTGCTGGCAGGGCGTTTGGGTTATTTATACCTTGCTGATGCGGAACGTTTTCCGATAACTACAATTAAAGTTGCAGCCAGTTATGAGCATGTCAGTCATAAGGAATTGGAGTCCATATTGGCAAAACATTTGAGTGCCAGTTTTTTTGCTTTACCGGTGAGCCAGTTACAAAATGAACTTAATGCAATAAACTGGATTGAAAGTGCTTATGTGGAACGAGTCTGGCCTGATACAATTAAAATCAAGTTGGTAGAAAAGAATCCTGTTGCCATTTGGGACAATGCCTTGATGACCGAGGATGGCAAATTATTTAATGAGGGTGATGTTCCTGCTGATTTAAGCATCCCAAAATTGAAAGGTCCCATCGGTCAACAATTAGACGTCTTACAAGTTTATGAAAAATTGAGTAAGATATTATCATCGTATGGTTTAAATGCTTCTGGATTGAGCTTAAGAGACAATCAGGCCTGGGTGTTAATACTGGGTAATGGCGTAAAAATATACTTAGGAAAGAAAGAGTTAGAAGCGCGATTGCTGCGTTTTTGTAAAGCATATCCTGCAGTGTTTGCTGAAAAAGCAGATCAGTTGGCGAGCGTGGATTTACGTTATCCACGTGGAATGGCAGTGCAGTGGAAACAACAAACGGGACGATAATGGCTAAAAAAATAGAAAAAAATATTATCACTGGATTGGATATTGGCACTTCAAAAATAATTGCCTTAATTGGTGAAGTGACCTCTGATGGAGCGATTGAAATAATTGGAATTGGCCGCCATCCTTCTCGCGGTTTAAAACGTGGAGTCGTCGTTGACATAGAAGCCACAGTTAATTCCATACAACGCGCAGTGCAGGAAGCCGAGTTAATGGCGGGCTGTGAAGTCAGAACCGTTTATGCAGGGATAGCCGGAAGTCATATCCGTAGTTTGAACTCCCATGGGATTGTTGCTATTCGGGATCAGGAAGTGTCTCAGGCTGATGTGGAACGAGTGATTGATGCAGCCAAGGCCGTGGCCATACCTGCCGATCAAAAAATTCTCCACATATTGCCTCAGGAATTCATCATTGATCATCAGGGTAGTATCCGTGAGCCTATAGGCATGGCTGGAGTCAGGTTGGAGTCCCGGGTGCATATAGTTACCGGATCAGTCAGTGCCGCTCAGAATATAGTCAAGTGCGTCCGTCGGTGTGGATTGGAAGTCAATGACATCATTTTGGAGCAACTGGCATCCAGTCATGCGGTACTGACTGAAGATGAAAAAGATTTGGGTGTTTGCCTGATTGATATTGGTGGTGGTACTACTGACATTGCCATATTCTGTGAAGGGGCAATTCAGCATACTTCAGTAATTCCCATCGCAGGAGATCAGGTGACAAATGATATAGCGATGGCTTTACGAACACCAACAAAGGCTGCGGAAGCAATTAAATTGACCCACGCCTGTGCTTTACCTGAACTGGCAAACTCAAATCAAATGCTGGAAGTTGCAAGCGTCAATGAACGGCCAGGAAGAAAAATATCAGCCAAGGCGCTGGCTGATGTCGTTTCTGCCCGATATGAAGAGTTGTTCTCTTTGGTTCGCAATGAGCTAAAACGAAGCGGATTTGAAGACAGAATGGCTGCTGGTATTGTCCTGACTGGTGGCGCTTCTAATGTCAGGGGCGCAATTGAACTTGCGGAATTAAATTTTGAAATGCCAGTTCGCAAAGGATGTGCGCATCATGTATCTGGTCTGGCAGAGGCTACTGAAAATCCCTCTTTTGCTACCGGTGTTGGCTTGCTGCTTCATGGCTTCCAACAGCAATATGAAGGAGGATATAATGTGCCAGCATTGAATGATAATACCAAGGGAATTTGGTCACGAATGAAAGAGTGGTTCCAGGGTAATTTTTAATTGATTAGACACATGATTTTATAAAATTTTGACGAATACTCATGACGATTGAGTAAACGATTAGGGGTTGCATCATAATGCAACATGTTCAAAACTGTTTTAAAGTGATAAGCAGAACAAAGCAGCACACTAGGGGAGCGGGGTTATGTTTGAATTAATGGAAAGCAGCCATCATGATAATAATGCTGTAATAAAAGTAGTCGGTGTTGGTGGTGGCGGCGGTAACGCTGTGGAACATATGGTTGCTGAAAATATTGATGGTGTCGAGTTTATTTGTGCTAATACAGACGCCCAGGCATTAAAAGGTTCCAATGCTAAAATTCATATTCAATTAGGTGACGAACTGACCAAGGGATTGGGGGCAGGAGCTAATCCTCAAATCGGCCGTGAAGCTGCAGAAGAAGACAGAGATCACATACGAGAAATCTTAAGCGGTGCGGATATGGTTTTTATTACAGCAGGTATGGGCGGAGGCACTGGAACAGGTGCTGCACCAGTATTTGCCGAGATTGCCAAAGAATTGGGAATCTTGACCGTTGCTGTTGTAACCAAGCCATTTTCTTTTGAAGGAAAGCAACGAGCACTTGCAGCTGAAGATGGAATCCGTCGTTTGGCTGAGCATGTTGATTCATTGATAACAATACCAAACAATAAATTATTAAGCGTTTTAGGAAAAAACATCAGTTTACTGAATGCGTTTAAAGCGGCAAACAACGTGTTGCTTGGTGCCGTAAAGGGTATATCGGACTTAATTACTCGTCCTGGATTAATCAACGTGGATTTTGCTGACGTGCGAACAGTAATGTCAGAAATGGGTATGGCCATGATGGGAACAGGAAGTGCTGTAGGCGAGCAAAGAGCCAGACAAGCAGCTGAAGCAGCAATCGCTTCTCCTTTACTGGAAGATGTGAATTTTTCCGGAGCACGAGGAATACTGGTCAACATTACTGCCGGTCTGGATATGTCTATTGGCGAGTTTGAAGAAGTTGGCGACGTGGTTAAAGAATTTATTTCCGATGATGCAACCGTGGTCGTGGGTACCGTAATTGATCCTGACATGACTGATGAAATGCGGGTTACTGTAATCGTAACTGGTTTGGGTGACATGAGACAACGTCATCAACAGCCGCAACAACAAGGTCAAAGAGCTCGTTTAATGGAATCCACTCGAAGTGATGGGTCTCTTGACTATCACCAATTGGATCGGCCTGCGGTTATTCGTAAACAAGCTCAAAGTGCTTCTTTATCTCCATCTGCTGCAAAAACTAAAAATCCTGTTAGTGATAGTGTTCCAGATGTTGATTATCTGGATATACCAGCCTTCCTTCGTCGTCAGGAAGAGGAAGCCTAGTTGCACGAATACTCGAGTGTATTTTTTAAACGATTCTGAGTTTTAAAATGGAGCACAGTCTTATGCAGGCTGTGCGTTTTAAGGTTGTGATCGTCTGAATGACGCTTGAAACAGGCTTTCAAATAAATGATTTGTTCTTGATTAATGTATTGATTTTAGATTAGAGATGCGTTCTGGATAATACGAATCAATTAAGTGTTTTTCGTAAATCCTGGCAATATTATTAGGGAAAAATAGGTCTATACGGTTTAAGTATAGAAAAAAATTAGACTAATCAATAAATTGTTGCTAAGATCAAGAGGTTTTTGCGCGCAAAATAAATAAAGAAAAAAGGTGAGCACTGAATGATAAAACAAAGAACTCCTAAAAAGGTAATCCAGGCTACTGGCGTTGGGTTGCATTCCGGTGAGAAAGTGCTTTTAACCTTAAGACCCGCTCCTGTTAATACAGGGATCGTTTTTAGAAGAGTGGATCTGTCACCAGTTGTCGAAATTCCAGCATCCTACGAATATGTCGGGGATACCATGCTCTGTACTACTTTACATCATGGAAATGTTAAAATTGCAACTGTAGAACATCTCCTGTCTGCTTTGGCTGGTTTAGGTATTGATAATGCCTACATTGATGTCAATGCGCCAGAGTTACCGATTATGGATGGCAGTGCAGCACCCTTTGTTTTTCTGATTCAATCTGCTGGCATAAAAGAGCAAAATGCTGCCAAGAAGTACATCCGTATTCTTAAGCCCATTCGTGTTGAAGACAATGGTAAATACGTTCAGTTCTTACCGCATAAAGGGTATAAGGTTTCTTTCACTATTGATTTTGATCACCCTGTATTTAATGACAAGCCCCAAACCGTTAGTTTTGATTTTTCAGGCACTTCCTATGTGAAAGAAGTCTGCCGTGCCAGAACTTTTGGTTTTCTTTCCGACTATGAAAAATTGCGGGAATGTGATTTGGCTAAAGGCGGTAGCCTGGATAATGCTATCGTTGTTGATAATTACCGTGTACTTAATGAAGATGGATTACGTTTTGAATCAGAATTTGTGACTCATAAAGTTCTCGATGCAATTGGTGACTTATATTTGTTGGGTTCCAGTTTAATTGGTGCATTTGAAGGGTATAAATCAGGTCACGAATTGAATAACAGGTTATTACGTGAATTAATGGTCAGGCAAGACGCTTGGGAATATACCTATTTTGACGCAGAAAATTATTTGCCATCAATGCAATCTGAATATTATCCTGTCGAAGCCTAATCCAAACATAATGACACCATCAGGCTATTTTTTAGCTTCATTCAGGGTGTGTTGATAATCATTTAATGACTTGTCATAACACCCTGGTTAAAGGCTAAAGAACTTGTTGGCGTAACTTATTAGTCAGCTCATCTCCACAGTAGCGGAGTTCCATTACAGTGATGCTATGGTTCTCATTAAATAAATCTTTAATAGTGATGTATCTATCTCAGTAATATTAAATTGATTGGATGTTTTCTATTAATTTGTAATATGCTCTGGATATAAAGGCAAAGGAGTCGCACGATGAAAATCAAAACAGGATTAATAACTCTTTCACTGATCTGTAGTTCTGCTGTGTCTTTAGCCGATGCTACGATTGACACCAAACAACGTGACGCACTCCGTCTGCACTGGATGGACTCTACCATTTTACCTGGTCAGGATTACTATTCCTACGCAAATGGAGCCTGGCAAAAAAATAATCCTATACCCGCTGAATATGCCTCCTGGGACAGTTTTAATGTACTCAATGAAAAAATTCAGAATATCATTCATCAGATGCTCATTAATGCTGCGCAAGATACCCACGCTAAAGAGGGCAGCATAGAGCAAAAGGTAGGTGATTTTTATTTTAGTGGAATGGATGAAACAACCATCAACAAAGTGGGTATTACCCCCATACAATCTGAATTTTCTCGCATTGACTCGATAAAATCTCTTGATGATTTACAAAAGGAACTGGTCCATTTACATCAAATAGGTGTCGATGCTTTATTTGGTTTTGGCAGCATGCAGGACTATAAAAACAGTAACTTGATGATAGGAGCTGCCGTTCAAGGCGGCCTGGGTCTGCCAGAACGCGATTATTATTTAAGCGACAATCCCAAATTCAAAAAAATTCGCGAAGCCTATGTCAATCATCTCGACAAGATGTTTCAGTTACTTGGCGACAGCCCGGAAAAGGCTGCCAAGGAAGCAAAAACCGTAATGGATATTGAAACCCAGCTGGCTAAAATTTCAATGCCTATAATCGAACGTCGTAATCCCAAAGCGGTATATCATATTATGACGCTTAATGAGCTTGAACAAATTACCCCTGATTTTTCATGGCCCTATTATCTAAAGGCAATAGGTCAGGATCAACTGACCAGCATTAATTTAGCGATGCCTGATTTTTTTAAGGGTATGAATAATTTATTAAAATCAATCAGCCTGGATGAGTGGAAAATCTATTTACGCTGGCATTTAATAGATGCGTTTGCTTCCTATCTTTCCAAGCCTTTTGTAGATCAGAATTTTAAGATGGTCAGTGCTCTTACAGGAATTGAAAAATTATTACCTCGATGGAAACGGGTTGTGAATACTGAAAATGGAGCGTTAGGATTTGCAATTGGTAAAATGTATGTAGAGAAGTATTTTCCTCCGAAGGCCAAAGAGCAGGTCGAAGAAATTCTGAAGAATATTCGTAGTGTTTTGCGAAACGATCTGGCTTCCTTGAGTTGGATGTCTCCAGAAACAAGAACAGCAGCATTGAAAAAACTGGACTTAATGCAGCAACGAATTGGGTATCCGACAAAATGGTGGGATTATTCCAAACTAAAAGTGGATAGAGGACCTTATGTGCTAAACGTCATAAGGGCCAATGTATTTTTGATTAATAGAGATCTGGAGAAAATTGGTAAGCCCATTGATAAATCCGAATGGGAGATGACGCCACAAACGATTAATGCTTATTACGATGTTTCAATGAACAGTATCAATATGCCTGCCGGGATATTACAAGCTCCATTTTTTGATCCTGATGCACCTGCTGCAGTGAATTATGGCGCGATTGGATTTGTAATGGGGCATGAAATCACTCATGGTTTTGATGATCAAGGAGCACAATTTGATGGTTATGGAAACCTGAATAATTGGTGGAAACCCGAAGATTTGACCAAATTTAACAATGCGACTCAATGTATCGCAGATCAATTTTCTAACTATGTGGTTGATGGCAATTTGCGCGTACAGGGAAAACTGGTCGTTGGCGAAGCTGCTGCAGATCTAGGTGGTCTTACTCTAGCTTATAAAGCATTTTTGCAATCAAACGATTATAAAACTGCCAAAACTATAGAGGGTATTACCCCTGCTCAGCAATTTTTCCTGGGTGCTGCACATGTTTGGGCTAAGAATATCCGACCCCAGCAATTACAGAATCAAGTAACAACCGATCCTCATCCACCAGCTCAATATCGAGTTAATGGCAGTTTTGCCAATATGCCTGAGTTTAGAGAGGCTTATAAACTTCCGGACGACAGTCCCATGGTCAATAAGCAGAGGTGTGTTATTTGGTAAAAAACAGGAACAAACAAAATTTGCTATAGTTAGGTTAGAAAAGTCAGTAGCTTCAGGCACTAGGGTCTGTTGACAATTCAAGTTTCGACGTCCCGCGACTTGTTCGCGGGATTCAATTCATTCTTTATAGACGCAATATATTCTTGTTTTGCGCACGATGTATCGATTCCGCGAACAAGTCGCGGAAAGTAGGCTTGAACATAATGAAATGTCAACAGCCCCTAGCAAAAGGTATTGGAACAGCAGTAAAAATATTAACGATGGAGTGTATCATGTGCCGACTCGTTGCGTATTTAGGTCGTCCAACTTTATTGGAAAATGTACTAGTCACACCTAAGAACTCCATAATTATGCAGAGTCTGCATGCACGTGAAACCAATTTGCGAACCAATGGAGATGGTTTTGGGGTTGGGTGGTATGCTCCTGAAATAAGCTCGGATCCTGCTTTATTCACCTCTGTTTTTCCAGCATGGAATGATAGAAATTTGTTGAATTTAACAGCCAAAATTCAATCTCCCTGTTTTTTTGCCCATGTTCGCTCTGCCAGTGCTGGCGGAGTGACTAATTATAATTGTCATCCCTTCGTCTATGGGGATTGGATGTTAATGCATAATGGTGAAATTCACGATTTTATCAACGTGAAACGGCATATAAGGCATTTATTGGATGATGATATTTACCACTGGGTTAAAGGTGAAACGGATTCCGAGCATTTATTTGCGTTGTTTTGGCAACTTGCCAAAGGGCGCGATTTAAGTCAGATGACCGTGGTTGCAGACGTTTTACAGGAAACGATACTTCGCGTAGAGGATGTCATCAGAGAGTTCGGTCATCCTGGTGTTTCTTATTATAATGTATGTCTAACCGATGGGAAAAGAATCATAGCAACGCGATATACCAGTCATAAAAAGAAAAAGCCATTAACAATGCATTATCTGGTTGGTTATGTTTTAGCGACTCATGGCCTATGGATAAAAGAAGAAGGAAAACCGGCTTATATAGTCGTTTCCTCTGAAAAATTGAATGATTTGGCTGAGGGTTGGGAAGATGTGCCTGAACATCACATGCTGCTGATTGATGAAAATAAGAACATTCAATTGCGCCCTTTCTAAACAATAGGATAAACTATCGTCCCTTAATCCTTTATTGAGAAGATTATGACTAAAGAAGAAATGATGTGCCGTATCATTCGTTTTGTTACCAAGAAGCCTAGTGCGAAAAAAACCTGTTGCAGATAATGATTCCAAGCCTTCATGATCTGAAACGATATAAGAATCAGAATGTAATTAATTATTTTTGCTACCATCATCCGGAGTGTTCCCTGGATGATGGGCAGTGTTTATTTGAAGATTTGTTATCCTGGCTGTGGTTAAACTATCAACGTTCTAAAAACGGCAAACTGACTTATCTTTTTGGTCCTTTATTGGTTCTGGACGAGATGTGGCATATCTTTATATTGCACACACGGGATTATATTGATTTTTCCATGCATTATTTTGGTGAGTACATTCATCACGAGATAGAACCCATAGGCTTTGAGCATATTATTGAAGAAGACGAATTAACTGATTTTCTGCATGATTGTTTTGAATACCTCGATCAGGATTGGGTGGCGAGGCGATTTTCAAGTGCTTTAACTGATCAAACTGGATAATCAGATGGGCTTTGTTCACGATCCATCCCTTTTTATTTCCAGCATTCTTTTCAACCGTATTCAGTAAACTGTTTTTCATGTACAGTACGGCCAATTGATATGGGGCTAAATGCCCGAAAACAGAATGAGGTACAAGCACATGTTACACATTGCACTTTATCAGCCTGAAATTCCCCCTAATACGGGCAATATCATTCGATTATGTGCAAACAGTGGCGCCCAGCTTCATCTGATTCATCCTTTAGGTTTTGAATTGGATGATAAACGGATGCGTCGAGCTGGTTTGGATTATCATGAATGGGCTTCGGTTCAACAATACGCGGATTGGAATGATTTTCAGGAACAGCATAAGGGACGCAGGATATTCTGTTGTACTACCAAGACGGACCAGAGTTACAGTGAAGTGCAGTATCAACCAGATGATATATTATTATTTGGACCGGAAACTCGAGGTTTGCCTGCCGAAATCAGAACTCAGTATGCATCCATTCGCATTCCAATGGTTGAGAATAGCCGTAGCCTGAATTTATCCAATGCAGTGGCTATCATTTTATTTGAAGCCTGGAGACAGCTCAAATTCGCTTGAATTAAGCCCCTAAAGCATGGTGGTTAATCGATCTGGAGTGCTACTCTTCTGCTGTCGGAAATTTAAGCCAGGATTAAATCTCTTGTTCGCCATTGGCAAGATGTAGCAACGCTTTGCGCAAGGGTTGATAAGAGCACTGTTCACTTTCACGAATAATTGACGCTTTGGCTTTTTCTGTTAATTCATGAGAAGAATGTAGTTGTTTGGTGCTTTGTACGATCGGCTCAACCAGCTGGATTTTGATCGATGTGAGTTGGTACATGCCCGCTTCTTTTCTTAATTTGTCGCGTAGTTCGGGTATGGCATAGCGTAATTGTGATGCCCATGCTGCATTGGAAGTGGTGAGCGTCAGGCAACCTTTTGAAAAGCTACCCACGTGACATGCAGAGGCCAAATTTTCAGGAAGGATTTGGGATACTTTTTTGGAGAGTTCTTCCAGTTGCATGGAGCGCTGGCATATGTCCAGAAGTTGTTTATTCAGGCATCTACTGATAATACGCATATTTTTATTCTCAAAATGATCGTGAACACAACTGTATTCCTATTCGGTTTGATAGTAACATAAAGAATAGAACTATCGCTAAATTTACTGTTTTATGTTTAGAATAGAACAGCAATATCAATAACGGCGTTTCTTTTCAGAGCATACATCAAGGTGGAAAATGGCTGAGACAAATACAGACAGTAACGTGATTTACTTTACCCGATTGCATTGGATTATATTTTTCGGGCCCATCCTAGGTTTGGTATTAGCAAGTGCACTTTATGTGTACATTGTTCAATTACGGCAAATTAGCCTCCTCTTGATTGTATTCGCCTTGCTTTGGATTTTGATGACCTGGGTTACCTATTATTTTTCCTCTATAACCATTAAAAGAAAACAGGTTATTTTACGCACCGGAATTATAGTCAGGCAGACTGTTGATATCCCTTTAAGTAAAATTGAAACCATTGATATTCGTCAATCCATTTTGGGAAGTATATTGCGCTACGGTGCATTGGTTATCACTGGAACTGGTGGAACACGCCATATAATCAATTTTTTGCACCACCCGTTAACATGCAGACGGTACATTGAGCAGTTGATGAATGAACCTCAATAAATGAATTTAAATGAATACTGGGAATGCGGATCACTGTGGTTGGTGGTGAACTGTATTTCTCTCTATAAGCTCTGTTAATCACTCGTTTGATCCGGGAAGTCTCCTAATGCTCCCTTATAAAAATCACTATTGGTTACATTAATTTCCCCTGAAAATGGGTAGTCAAAATTAAGCGCAAGAGCTAAATTGAAGCCCAATAACCCTGAAAAAAGCAATACAGGCGTCAGGTTAATGAGGTTGTCTCTTCCTCGGATCAAGCCCACTATAATGGCCAGGAATATCGAATAGACAAAAACGGTATCGATTAATGTTTTAGGAATAATGCTTTCAACTTTACTCAGCCTGTCTCTTCGGGATTGTAGAATGTAATTAACATTTGAGGTAAGAAGGGTGTGATAGAGTTTATCTTGATAAGTGATTGCCGGTAAATTTTGAATTTGAGAGTACAGCTTTTCCAGGCTATCCCATGCCGCAGGACTATCAAGCCCTTTACGCATGGCTTTCCATTCATCAACACGAACGTGGACTGTATAATCGGCGATGTTCTGTTTTAAGTTTTTTTGTTGTTCAGCTGGAAATGCCGCGATATTTCGAAGCATAACCGCCAGATAATAAGCCTCTTTAGAGGCGGCATTTCGGGCATCCTGCTGATAATTCCACGTATTGATAATAATAAACGCGAGCAAAACAAAAAAACCACTGGCTAATATGCCCATAAGTGTATTGGTTAGTTTGACATGCTCTTCACCAGCAGAGATATGAAACCAGGTATTTGAGATACGAGAAAACAGATAGGTAATCAGCATAAACACCAACATCAATAAAATGATTAACAAGTTAAACGGAATGATGTTGATGAGTTCTCTAAACATTAATTTCCTTCCTGTATCCTATTTTATCCCTGAGTTTCTATTCTTCCTTATGAGAATATCCACAGCCTTCACGTGGGCATAAAATTTGACGGCCAAATTTTTTACTTTCTTTTACAGTAAGTATAGGCCATGCACACTGAGGACAGGGTTTATCAATGGGTTCATTCCATAAAGCATAGTCACATTTGGGGTAGTCGCCACAAGAATAGAAAATTTTACCTTTTCTGGATTTTCGCTGTAGAATTTTCGCTTGATTGCATTTGGGGCAGACAACTCCGGTATCAGCCGGTTTTTCCAGCGGTTCCATATGTTTGCACTGAGGGTAATTGCTGCATCCTATAAATCGACCGTAACGTCCTGTTTTAATATGCAACGCACCAGAGCAAAGAGGGCAACTTCTACCTTCTACAACTTCCGGTTCAGTTTTTTCATTGTCTTGCCCCCCCATGTCCTGGGTGTAATCACATTCTGGATATCCTGTGCAACCAATAAACCGACCACGTTTACCAAGTCTTATGGATAGTGGTTTTTGGCATTTGGGGCATTGTTCTTCCAGGACTTCAGTCGTGACGTCCTTGCGTTGAACCTGTTCATCCGTATCCTGTATTTGTTGTACGAAAGGTTGCCAGAATTCTTCCAATACCGGGATCCACTCCTTTTCACCTCGTGCTACTGCATCAAGTGTATCTTCAAGTCCCGCTGTAAATTTATAATCAACGTACCGGGTAAAATAACTGGTCAGAAAACGATTCACTATGCGGCCTACATCAGTGGGCAAAAATCGTTTTTTATCTACCACTACGTATTCACGTTGCTGTAAAGTATGAATAATGGCTGCATAGGTAGAGGGACGTCCTATATCGTATTCTTCCAATGCTTTTACAAGAGTTGCTTCGGAATATCGTGGAGGCGGTTCTGTGAAATGCTGATTGGCTTCAATATCCGCTACTTTTACTTTTTCACCGACGGTAAATGGAGGCAATAGGCTTCCTTCATTATCATCATCTTTGGAATCATCTTTCCCTTCCTCGTATACAGTAAGAAAACCAGGGAATGTAACAGTTGAACCATTAGCGCGAAACAGAGTGCCTTCACCGCAACTAAAATCAACGGCAACAGTATCCATAACCGCATCTTCCATCTGGCAGGCTATAGTTCTCTTCCATATAAGGCTGTATAGTTTGAATTGATCAGTGGTCAATGCATCCTGAACCATTTCAGGGGAGCGTTTCACCGATGTGGGTCTAATTGCCTCATGAGCCTCCTGGGCGTTTTTAGATTTAGTCTTGTACACACGAGGTGCTTGAGGGCAATTATCTGCTCCATAGCGTTGAGTAATGTATTCTCGAATCTCATCTACAGCTTCAGTTGCCAGATTAACCGAGTCGGTACGCATGTAGGTTATAAGACCTACTGTACCCGTTCCAATATCGATACCTTCATACAGCTGCTGAGCCACCATCATTGATTTGCGCGCTGTGAATCCCAGTTTTCTCGCTGCTTCCTGTTGTAGCGTTGAGGTTATAAAAGGGGGAGAGGGTTTTCGTTTCCGTTGTTTCTTTTCGATCTGAGTAACTGATAAATAACCTTGAGCCTGTTTGATCAGCTCCTCTTTTATCTGATGTGCCTGATCTTGATTGGTGACGGTAAATTGTTGTATTTTTTCGTTTTTATATTGAGTTAATCTGGCTTCAAACCCTGTATTTGCATGATGACATTGAGCCAGAATTTTCCAATATTCTTGTGCTACAAACCGTTCAATTTCTTCTTCTCGCTCAACGATTAATCGAAGAGCCGGGCTCTGTACTCGTCCTGCGGAGAGTCCTCGACGGATTTTTTTCCAAAGCAGGGGTGATAAATTAAAACCTACCAGATAATCCAGTGCACGCCGTGCCTGTTGTGCATTGACTAAATCCATGGAGATGGTGCGTGGGTTATTGATGGCATCCTGAATGGCCGATTTGGTGATTTCATTAAAGAAAATCCGATGAACTGGTTTTTCTTTAATCAGGTTACGCTCTTTCATTAATTCAAATATATGCCAGGATATGGCTTCGCCTTCTCTATCAGGGTCAGTCGCCAGCAGTAATGAATCTGATTTTTTTAGTGCTTTGGCTATGGTTTCAATATGTCGTGCGTTCTTTTCTATGGGCGCATAAGTCATATTGAAGTGATTATCCGGATTCACTGAGCCTTTACGAGGAGGCAAATCACGCACGTGGCCATACGATGCCAGGACGTCATAATCGGTACCCAGATACTTTTGAATTGTTTTGGCTTTAGCAGGTGATTCTACGATCACCAAGTGTTTACTCATATGAAATAAACCTTTCCTTAAAATTGGTAGTATGCTCACCAAATGTTGACATCATAAATATTGGTGACTTGTTCTTAAAGATAATTAATTTAATGTTAGCTCATCTTCTTTTTGGTATAGCACAAGATCAAGAAAAGCCAACTGTTCTTCATCCATGTGGTTTTCCAGAACGTTTCTAATCGTCCATTTTGTTTCTTGTAATGTTACTATGCGCGAATCAGAGCCGTGTAATTGGTTGATTATTGTTTCAAACAGGTTTGTATCAATTATACCCCATAATTTCATTCGCATTAGAAATTGATAACTGGCTTTTGTCAATTTCATTTGTTCTTCATACGTGAAAATTCGTATTGATTGTTCCTGGGCTGTTTTGATAAATAAAGCCTGGTCTTCTGCATGCAGTATCTCATCATCTTCTGTGAGTTCCGGTACGCCTTGCTCATCGGACTTATGGCTTTTTTGGAGTTGAGTCAGGCTTGTTTCAAATAAATTCAATAACATTTCAAATAAGTTATCTTTCATATTAACACCTTATATAGCCACCAGGTACGGCCTTGACGGCACCTTTTAATTCTAAATCTGCAAGTTCACCAGTAACTTGTTCGAGAGTATATCCACTACGTACAATGATTTGATCGATGCTCGTCATTTCAAAGCCAATGAACTTTACTAGGTTTTCATTCCCGCTGGCAAGGGAAAAAAATGATTTATCATCAGTTAGTTGATGGGGTTCAATTCTCAATTCCTCTAATACATCAGATACTGAGGTCACCAGCTTGGCACCTTGTTGTAGTAAATAATGACAGCCTCGCGCTAACGGATTATGGATGGATCCTGGAATAGCCAATACATCTCTATTCTGCTCCAAAGCCATTTTTGCTGTGATTAAGGAACCACTTCTAATTGCCGCCTCAATAACCAATGTGCATAATGATAAACCGCTTATTATACGATTTCTGCGTGGAAAATGTCCAGCGATTGGTGGACTATTTAATGGGAACTCGCTGAGTAACAAACCATTTTGAGTAATTTGTTCTGCCAATTTGATATGCCGTCGAGGATAGATACAGTTTATTCCAGTACCTAGGACGGCTATGGTTTGTCCATGTGCTTCGAGACATCCGGCATGCGCCTGACCATCGATTCCCAGAGCCAATCCGCTGACTATGGTAATTCCATGGGAAGCAAGTGATTTAGCAAAACTTCTGGCATTTTCACTTCCGGTGATGGATGGATTGCGACTGCCAACTACGGCTAATTGGGGATGATCGAATGAAGATAACTGGCCTTTTGCATACAAAATTACAGGAGGATCGCTGATTTCTTTTAATAGCTCCGGATATTCCGGGGAATTCCAGGTTAATAAATGATGATCAGATGCGCCATTTTGCCAGGCTAAATCTTCTTGAATCTGATCCAGATTAAACTCTGTTATGGTTTGAGCCAATACTGAGGGTAAGCCCGCTTCCTCCAGAGCAGATTTTGAGAGATTAAAGAGTTCTGTTAAATCTGGCCACCTCTTAAGCAGTTTCCTGACAGTGCGGGGACCCACTTTGTTCATTCGGTTTAATGCGAGTAAAAAGGGTAAATTGTTCATGGGTTGGTAACTCTATCCATTAAGTATATGGCTCGGGTAGAGCGAACGACTAAAGCAAAACTGGTTTTGGTGAACGGACGAAATACCAAGGCCTCGCCGATGCGTTCGGGAGGCAGATTAATCGGGATCAGTGGATTTTTGGGATCACGAATGATTCGCTTTTTACCATAAATACCAAGAACATCACCCGCTTCTATTCCTGAAGTGACGCCCAGATTAATGACGATTACACCTCCCACCGCAACCTGACTGTTACCAGAAGGCATGCCGCCAGGCATTTCAATAATATAGCCTGAAACGGATCGGGAGGGTGATTTAGGCTCGAAGTAAAAATCAAATTCGGGACTGTTATTAATCAGTACCTTATCCATTTTTTTTATACCAACTCTAATGCTGGTGAGCAATAATGTTGCTGGCTCGCCACCGGCAACCAATTCACCGTACCCAACCAGATTTGCGTTAAAACCTAACAGCTCATTAGTGATTGGATCGATGTAATTTTTTCCGCCTCTGAATATCGAGTACGCTATGCTACCCCCCGGTGGCATTTCAGTAGAAGGGTGTAATCCTTTGACATAGACTTGAGCGCCTTGCCCTCCTAGCATATGCTCTCCCATGAACGCAACGACATAAGGCGCTCGGGTCAGCACGTCTTCATCAAGTACTAAGGATTCATCTAAAAACGGTCTTATATCCACCAAGGGTATTGTCGGAATCGCTTCGTCAGCCTGACGAGGCCGAACTCTGGGAGATAGCTTGATTGTTCCATTAGACAGTACTCTGATGTACGGTTGATTTTGGAAATAATCCAGAATTAAAACGGCCCCAGGGTATAAACGATTAGGATTCTGGATATTGGGGTTGGCTCTCCATAATGATTTCCATTCCCATGGATTTTTAAGGTATTTGTTGGCAATACTCCATAAACTATCCCCATGTTGAACAACATACCGTTGGGGAGAGTCTTCTCGCAGGCTTAATGCATGGTTTAAAGGGGATAATAAAAAACATAATAAAATGAGCAAATATCTCATGTATCAATCCTTTGTCTGGCCTTTGCGTCTTCTGAAACGTTTACCTATCTCTAAATTCAGGTCCAGCTCTGCACCCCATCGTTTCGTGGTTAGACCGTCTAGTCCAGAATAAAAGCTCTAAAACACTGGATACCAAGGTCAAGCCAGGGGACGTTGACAGCGATGTAATTAAGAGACAGGGCATCTTGCAGCATTACTGTATATGGGGGATAATATCATGACTTTGATGTGGAGAACCAGATTACCAATGGCTATTAGAAAGATTCTTTATTTACCCGATGAACGTTTAAGAAAGATTGCACAGCCTGTTGTAAATTTTGATGACAGTTTGCAAACTTTGATTGACGATATGTTTGATACCATGTATCACGCACGGGGGGTAGGTCTTGCTGCTCCACAAATTGGAGTGAGTTTGCGTTTATCGGTAATTGACATTATCGGAGATAAAACGCAACAGATGGTTATTATTAACCCGGAAATAGTATCCGCTCAGGGTGAAAAAGAATTTGAAGAAGGCTGTTTGTCCGTCCCCGGTGCATATGACACCGTAATCAGGGCAGAAAAAGTTACAGTCAACGCACTGGACAGATTCGGTAATCCTATTGAAATATCCGGCGAAGGTTTACTTGCTGAATGTTTACAGCATGAAATTGATCATCTAAACGGTAAATTGTTTGTCGATCTGTTGTCTCCTTTAAAAAGAATGATGGCTCGTAGAAAACTGGATAAATTCAAGCGTCAGCAAGCTCGCAAATCATGAGTGGATTAACGATAGTTTTTGCAGGTACTCCTGAATTTGGACTCCCATGCCTGGACGCTTTAAGCCAGTCATCACATTCTGTGACAGCGGTATACACACAACCGGACAGGCCGGCGGGGCGTGGCCGAAAAATGCAGGCTTCTGCGGTCAAAGAATGGGCTATAGCGCATCAGATTTCAGTTTATCAACCACTTAATTTTAAAAATCCCGAAACCATTGCAGAGTTGGCCGCATTAAAACCGGATGTGATGATCGTCATTGCTTATGGGCTCATATTGCCAAAAGCCGTATTGGATATTCCTCGATTGGGATGCATCAATGTCCATGCGTCCTTGCTGCCCCGATGGAGGGGGGCTTCTCCAATTCAACACGCTATTTTACATGGTGATGAGCGATCTGGAGTAACCATTATGCAGATGGATGTCGGTATGGACACAGGCGATATGTTAGCTGCAGTTGATTGTCCTATTACTTCGACCGATACTGCAGGCAGTCTGCACGATAAGCTCGCTCAGTTGTCTGCCCAGCCTTTATTATCGACTTTGGCCGCATTAGCCGCTCACAAAGCGCATCCTGAAGCTCAAAATAATGAGTTAGTAACCTATGCTGGTAAAATCAATAAAGAAGATGCGAGAATCAATTGGCATGATTCCGCACAACAAATTGATTGTACCATTCGAGCGTTCAATCCATGGCCAATTGCTTACACTCATGTTGGGGATGAAATACTCCGCCTTCACAAGGCACAGCCGTCCGACACCATCAGTTCAGAAGCGCCAGGCACCATTCTTCATTTGGATAAAAAAGGAATGTTGGTTGCTACAGGAAATAAATCCATCCTGATTGAAGTTATTCAATTTCCTGGAGGAAAAGCAATTTCAATTGCTGACTGGCTGAATTCAGGGAAAACCCAATTGCATGCAGGTTTAGTGTTGTAATGAAAAATAATGAACGGTTACAGGCGTTAAAGATTTTAACCGCATTAATGGAAGAAAAATCCTCCTTATCCCAATTGATGCCTGCTTCGGCAGATCTATCGCCTATGACCAAAGAACTGTGTTATGGATTTTGCCGTCATTATTTTCGCTTGGAAGCAATCGCTGATTATCTGGTAGATAAAAGGCCAAAATCAAAAGAGGTCTGGATTGCATTATTGATGGGGCTTTATCAACTGCACTATATGAATAAGCCTGATTATGCTGTAGTCAAGGAAACTGTCGCACTGCTTGAAAAAATAAAAAAAGTATGGGCAAAGGGCTTGCTCAATGCCGTTCTGAGAAATTTTTGCCGCCAACACCAGGAAATTATAGCCAAGCTGGGATCCCATCCCGGTTTTGTTTATGGACAGCCTCAATGGTTATTACAACGCTTAAAGGCCGATTGGCCAAGTGAATGGCAAGCTATCGCTCAAGCTAATGATGAACATCCTCCAATGACCCTCAGAGTCAATACCTCAAAAATATCAGTTGAAGAGTATTTAAACGAATGTGCCAAGATTGGAATTGAAGCCTATGCTCATCCAGTTGCTGCTCAGGGAATTACATTGATTGCTCCATGTGACGTACATCAATTACCCGGTTTTGCGGATGGATTAGTATCCGTTCAGGATGCGGCTGCACAACTGGCGGTATCTTTGCTGTTACTAAAACCTGATCAGCGGGTACTGGATGCTTGCTGTGC
The DNA here is from genome assembly GCF_000423305.1 of Legionella moravica DSM 19234. GTDB lineage: Bacteria > Pseudomonadota > Gammaproteobacteria > Legionellales > Legionellaceae > Legionella > Legionella moravica. The sequence continues at coordinate 94,677 of NZ_AUHS01000011.1, forward strand.
TCCGGGGGGTAAAACCTGCCACATTTTAGAAGCAGAGCCTGAACTGGCCCAATGCGTTGCCCTGGATGTGGATGTAAAACGTCTTAAGAGAGTTCAGGAAAACCTGGATAGATTAAAACTTAAAGCCACTTTAGTGCAAGGTGATGCTTCAATGCCCCAGACCTGGTGGGATGGAGCGCTCTTTGATCGCATCCTTCTGGATGCCCCTTGTTCAGCAACAGGTGTCATACGCCGGCATTCGGATATTAAATTACTGCGAACCAATGAAGAAGTGCGTGCTGTATCTCAAACGCAACATGCTTTATTGCATGCTTTATGGCCATTACTCGCTCCGGGCGGTATTATGGTTTATGCCACCTGTTCGGTTATTGCTGCTGAAAACGAACTCAACGTTGCGGAATTTGTGGCTGCACACCCTGATTGCCAGGTTGCACCGGGTAACTGGTCCTGGGGTCGAAAAACTGGCCATGGTCAGCAGATTTTGCCAGGAGAGCAGGGTATGGATGGTTTTTTTTACAGTGTACTCGTTAAATCGGACTTGGGCCGCTGACTCTGATTCATCGCCACGATTCAACGATCCAATTAAAATAAAGGATGATCCATGATAATCAATTGGCCACTTATTATTGTTTTGTTTTGCTTGTGTATTCCGGGTGTCTGCATTGCAATGTCCCGGCTAGTTTATTTTCTATTGCCGCATAATAGTGATGCTTTAAAAAAACGATTGGGTCGATTCGCAGTGCTGCAAACCCTGTTTATGGTGGGTGTTATGGCCTTTGCGGGATCAGTATTGTCCGGACAAACCGGTTTGAACGCCCCTTTGCTGGAAGCCCTTTTAACAGGTAAAGCGGGACTGGATTCTTTTCAATCCATTGTACTGCCTACATTTCTATATACCCTGGTCGGCTCCGTTATTTTTTTTGTGTTTTATTATGGAATCGTCGCTTCCATCCTGGATGAACATAGTTTTCAAATTTTAGCAAAATTGCGAGCAGCTCTAGGCCTTGATGGCTGTGTTCTTTATGGTGGGGTGGTAGAGGAAGTCATCGTTCGATGGGGGTTAATGAATGTGGTGGCTTACTTTGGCCTGATGTTTGCCAAACAAAGAAGTAATACAGTAATCGTTACTTCAATCATACTTAGTGGTTTTCTTTTTGCTGTCGGACAAATTCCTGCTTATATTGCCGCAGGATGTATTGCAAGCAGACGTTTTCTTTACTCCCTCGTATTGCTCAGTCTTTGGCAATCACTGCTTTTTGGTTTCTTATTCTGGCAATACGGGTTGATTTCTGCAATTCTGGGTCATATGCTATTTCATCTAGCCTGGGGCTTTTATGATAAGCAGTAAGCACGAGTTAGGCGTGTGTATATTTTTGTGTCCAATTACTTAAATTGGTCACATACTGCTTCTTAATCATCTCTCTGACAAAATCTCTCGGCATGACTGCTGTTGTTGTGCGATTTAGACATAGTGATAACCAGTGTCGGGTACTATTGTAATACCGGTGCGATCTCTTCTTTGTATTTATTGCCCACAGTGTTTTGAGTATCCATCGATTGATTAAACCGGCAATTAATGCTTTAGAAAATCACCAAGTGTAAAAAAACTGTAAAGTAATTCACTCTTAATGATGCCTTAATTTTGAGCATATATTCTGAGGCTAACTTTTAATATTAAAGGTTGAGAAATGGTTGCTTTAACAAACATCGGTAGTGAGTTTTCACACTTAGTGAAAGAACTACATAAAAACCCTGATAATCCTGCATTACAGCAGGAGGTAGTCAGCCGTATGTCTGAAATGAAGGCTTTGGCGAAAAAAATCCGTTGGATTTGTATCGTCTGGCCCAAGTGTACGCACCTACATCACCCCAATATAAAAATATGATGAGACAGTCTGCTGCCAGCGGGTGTACCAATGCCATGTTGTCGCTGACGGAATTATTATTGAAATCTGGCTCAAGCACCGATGTGAAAACAGCAGCACATTATATGAAAATGATAGAGGCTTCCAAGGATACTCATATCATCAAACAAAGCAGGGCATTAATCTCTGTATATCCGGATCTTGCTGACGAATTGAGAAGCACTGTCAAGACAGAACCTTATAACGCCAAAATCAGATTCTTTTCCAACCCAGTGGAACAAAAACCCGATCATCAAGTCGAATTACACAACGATCATGCAATTTAGTCCCCAGGTGTTGTGAGCGAGGCACTCTTTTTAACTTAATGGCAATGTTTTTTAATATTGCTCATTAAGTGATCACAATACACCCTCGTCTTTTACACTTATGGATCAAGCCTGGTATTAATCCTGACTGGTTTATGAAACAATAATCATCACTCTCTTTTTGTTTTTCGCTAAGATGCATACTGAATTTATTTATATACCTATTGAACAATTGCATGCAGGTCAATATCAACCTCGGCAGGATTTTAATGTCGACTCTTTAAATGAACTAGCTCAATCCATCGCCTCGCAAGGCTTAATTGAACCCCTGGTTGTCCGGGCTATTGCAAGACAACGTTATGAGATAATTGCCGGTGAGAGGCGTTGGCGCGCTGCAAAAATAGCAGGATTACGGGAAGTGCCTTGTCTTTTGGGCGAGTACACTGATAAACAGGCCTGCGCGCTGACTCTAATCGAGAACATCCAACGCCAGGATCTGAATTTAATTGAGGAAGCTACAGGATATCGTCGATTAATGGATGAGTTTCATTATCATCAGGATGAGATAGCCTTATTGGTTGGCAAGTCTCGCAGTCATATAGCTAATATCATCCGTTTACTCTCTTTATCTGAGTTTGTTAAAAGCCTGATTCGTGATGCCAGGTTGTCTTTTGGGCATGCCCGGGTTCTTGTGGGATTAACGTCTGAACAGCAAGAACTGTTTGCCCAACAGGTGATCGAAGAACAATGTTCAGTGCGGCAGCTGGAGCAGGCTGTGAAAGATTATAAAACTCAGGATTTAGACAGCCCTAAGAACGCTAGAAAAGACAGGGATATTGAACGTTTGCAATCTATTTTATCCGAACAGGTCGGTGCTCCTGTGCAAATAGTAAACGATACTGCCGAGGGTGGTTGGTTAAAGGTTAAATTTTTTGATAATGATACCCTTGCAGGGCTTTTGGAGCGCCTGGGCTTGAGATATGATTAGTTAAATGTGCTAAATCGTTCACTCTTATTTATTAAGGAAACACAATTGATGAAAAGGACGTTAACTGGCGTTTGTTTGTGGGCCTTATGGTCTATATCTTCTGGTGCCAGTTTGCAAACAGGTGTAGACCAGTTAATAAACCGTTTGAATCCTAACGTCAATCTTGGAATTGTGGTTTTGGATTTAACTTCTGGAACCACGCTTTACAAACGTAATGCAGGGCGTTTATTTATTCCTGCCAGTAATATGAAACTGTTTTCGGAAGCGGCTACTTTGATGGCGCTGGGGCCGGATTATCGGTTTAAAAACCAACTGAGCACCAGTGCAGGACAAATAAACCAGGGGGTTCTTAATGGAACTCTTTATTTGCATCTGAGTGGTGATCCTTCTTTTACACGAGATGATTTAAATTCCCTTCTTTCCAAACTTAAGGAGTGGAATGTTCGTTCTATTCAGGGCAATGTCATTATTGACAGCAGCCTTGCTTCAGTTACCGCTTATCCACCGGGTTGGTTAAAATCGGACTTATCCTACAGTTATGGTGCGCCTATAGCTCCCTTGATGATTGATTCCAACCGACTGACCGTTACGGTAAATCCCGGGTCACAGGTTGGTGCTCCAGCGGTTATTGAAGTTGATGATGGTGGTGGTGCTGTAGTCCTGGATAATCAGGTCACAACCAAAGCCAATGAAAAGGGATGTGGAGTGGGGTTTACTCTGGACAAGGACAATCACTTGACTGTTCGTGGCTGTGTGGGGCTAGGTCAATGGGCTTTACAACAACGTCTGGCAATTATTAACCCATTAATGTATGCCCAGGGAATGATAAAAAGTGAATTGGCAAAAGCAGGCATTCAATTAAATGGCCAGGTACAATTAGGTAAAGCCCCTGCGGGAACCCTTCTCATTGCTACTCAGTATTCAAAACCCATCAGGCAGTTGATGGCCGATACCTTAAAACCATCAGATAATTTGTATGCAGATAGCCTTTATTTGCATACAGCCGCTAAAATTAACGGGGCACCGCTTAACTGGAATGAGGCACAGCCGGTCATCAAGAACTTTTTGCAACAACAGACCGGTATCGATTTGACGAATGCGATTTTTACCGATGGTTCTGGATTATCGCGATACAATCTGGTTACCCCTGAACAAACAATTTCTTTATTGAAATTTTTATATCAACGTTTTCCGTTATCTTATGAATACATAGCGGCTTTACCCATTTCAGGCCGAGACGGTACTTTGCAAAAACGATTTAAGGAACCTGGACAACAGGGTTTTGTTCGTGCCAAGACAGGTACCATGACCGGAATGAACAGCTTGTCTGGCTATTTATACACTGTAAATGGCCATACTTTGGCTTTTGCGATGTATATTAATCGATTGCCTGGGAAATCTTCAGGCCCAGGACGCCCATTACTGGATGCTCTGACCGCGTATTTTTTGAAACAAAGTCCGGAAAGCAGTAGATTAGCGAGAGTTTTTGCGCCGCATAATCGGATTAACTTCCAGATGAACCCAACTCAGGTCTCTGTACAACGAAGCCATCAAGCCAAGTGGAGACGTTTGGAATCGGCAGTACGATTAGCCCTTAAAGGCCAGGCTGTAAATGTAGTCTACAGAGGAAATGAGCTTCTTGTTACTGATAATCAATCGGATGGAAACAAAGTGTGGGCTGCACTGCAACCTTTGGGAAAAAAATATTCATTTGCCGTTGCCTTATCATCTGACTCATTGAATTTTACTCCTAAAGGAACACCCATGATGTTATGGATAAAAACAACTTCAAATGAAGATCAAAAAGGAAGAACCTGGATTATCCGCGAGGCTGTTTAATGTGTTTGATGCCCCATGGTCAGTTAGGTCTGACTGCGGGTGCTACCCACTTGTTTGAATGAATCGTTATTTGACACGATAAAACAAATATCCATAAGCTGTAGTACACTTTATGAATGAATACTCATATAAAGTATGAATTATCCCATTGTTATTGGAGAGATTGAATTGCGTTCTTTGATTAAGGTATTTTTTTTGTTCGTTTGTATTACTCATTCTGTCATAGCCGCTCCTCGTTTTTTAACTGTTTCAGACATTCATTACGGAAGTGACAACAGCTCCTTGGATGGTCAGGATACGGGTAAGGAATTTTTAGCGATTGCTTTGAACCGGATTAAAGAGCTGACTAATAATGTAGATTTTATTCTTTACCTGGGTGATCTCCCGACTCATTCAATTTTTGTTACGGCCAAAAAGGCAGCCTATGAAAAGACTTTATTTGCTGGATTATATAAAGCGGATCAGAATTTAAAACCCATGTTTTACATCACTGGGAATAATGATTCTTTAAGCGGAAATTATCAACCCTTTGCACAGGATGGGAAATCCCCTTTGAATTTAGCCTCGGATTGGACTGGAGCCTGCGCCCATTGTGAGGGATTAATCATTGAAGACAGCCATATGCGAAAAGATGGGTATTATTCCAGTTACGTCATCCCTGATAACAAGGAAATCATATTATTGGCTTTGAACACGGTTCAATTTACTAAAATTCCTTTTTATATGCCCCAATACCCTAATCAACAACAAGATGCTTACACACAGCTTTTTTGGCTAGAGCAACAATTGAAGACTCATCAAGCCAAACAATTATTAATCGCAATGCACGTGCCTCCTGGAACGGCTTATAATGGAGCCTTATTTTGGCACCCGGCTTATTTATCCCGATTTATTCAGTTATTGGATAAGTATCATCAGCGCTATGGTCAGATAACCTTGCTTTCTTCACATACTCATATGGATGAGTTCAGAAAAATTCAATTAAGTGATGGAATGAATGTATATGATTACTCAACACCAAGTGTTAGCCGTGTTCATCATAATAACCCAGGACTAAAGGTATTCTCCCTGGATCACCAATTTAGGATACACGATTTTATTACTTATTACACAACTGATTCAAATGATTGGGGCACGGATAACTATCATGCTATAGGAACTGCGGATGCTGTTTTTCCCAATTGCAAGAAGACCGATCTGGCGCAATGTTTAAACTCTATGACTAAGGAACAAGTTTGCGACAGTATGGAATCCGGTTTGTTTTATGGGGTAAAAAGTCCACGAATTAAAAATCAGGAATGCGTTAAAACGTATTTAGTGAATTAACGTTTAACATTGGAAGTGAAAATAACTCAGGCTGTTATTCAACCTGAGTTATTTTACCGGGATATTAGGCTGTAGCGGTATCAGTGTTTTCAATTTCACTGGGAAGATTTCTAATGCGCTGTGCTTCAATTACCAATACTTTGAAGTAGTCATAGGACATATAGAAATTTCCTTTATCTCCATATTGATCACCCCAGGAATTGCGAAGGGTAAATAATCCCTTGTGTTGTCGACCCTGATCGTCAATTGCAATGGCATTATCATCATATCCTGTAATGACCATCTCATGTCCACCAAAAAAAGGATTCAAGTAGATATCTCGTGCTATCTCAGGTGTCAGAACCCAGGTATCAAATTGGGAATGATGGGAACCTATTGCACCCATGGTGCCCAGATCGAAATCCAGAAGAAGAACAGCAAAGGTTACTCGATCGCCTTCGTTTAAAGCAGTTTTAATGTCATTGATTGTTTTGTTTGTATCAGTTCGCTCCATAATCGCTTGATAGATATCAAGAATTGGCGAAAAAATGATGGTTTTTTCATAGAGATCTTCACTGAGTTCACGGAACTTCTCTAATGGCATTGCAGTTTCCCAGGTCGGTTGTTCACTCTGTGGATACTCAGTCAAACCACCGCAACCCATTGTTTTTTGTTTTTCTTTGCTGACAATTCCAAACTGTTCCATTTGGCTTAGCACCAATCGTCCAATAGAGCCGTCCCAGCCACTGGGTGCATATCCATTTTTTTCGAGATATAGACCTAATTGCAATTGACATAATTGGCTGACGTAATCCCCTTTATTCAATGCAGCGTCAACTGCTGCTGTGGTTGCAAACGTGACGCATGAGCCGAAACTTCCTTGATTTAAAACAGGAACATCATTCATCCCTAATTCAATTTTTTGCGGTAAATGAGCTGGGGTTATCAGGGTATTGGCTTTATTAATTGTTGCTGTACTGCGCTTGTTCAGTGTCTGTATAGCATTGGGGGACAGTTGCATTTTAAGAAGTTTAATGTTTTGTTTTTTTGCTTTTGTATTGAGAGTTTTATTTTGAGGAGCTTTAAGAGTCTGGGTTATCGTTCCAACAACTTTAAGATCCTGGGCATAGATATTCGTACTAAGTGCCATGGCTAAAAAAAACAACTTAGATGTTCGCATTGATACATTCTCCAAAATAGTACATGCTTAAATAACGGAGAGCGATCATACTTGATGGATTAAAAATAATCAACATAGCGTTATTATGATCACCTGAGTATTGATCAGGAACGTTAAACTACATTCGGGGATGGGGGCATCTCTCAAAGTAAAACCCACAACGCCTATTTGTTCATACTGTACTGATAGATGAAAATTCCTTGTCTATTATCGCCAAACTCACTGAATCGTCTGATGATATTGCCAAAAGAAAGTCCTGCGGTTTTTCATCAAGAAAAGGTTTACTTAATATTTGTGGAGTATAGTTACTTTATATACCGTATTAATTGAATCAGTGAGATTAAAATTATGCCCCATTCACATTTGTATCGATCGATGGTGAAAGAAACCTCTTATCGTGATGAAAAAGAGAATAAGCAAGTCAAGGAACAACGCCTTGATAGTAGCCTTCTTGTTGATGCAATCAACAGCACCCCTCATGCTGGCCTGCAGGATTTATACAGTGAGATGGGCGATTTGTTGCGCGAAACCAATGATGCGCAATTTGGTATTGTGTCTGAGCTTGTTCATGTTGATGGTGAAGTGCAATGGGTTAGGGATGCCACTCAATCAGTTCCTTTAGAAGATCGGATGCCTCATAATGCACCGGTTATTGAAGCAAATAATGCTTTGCTGCGCTGCCTTTCCCGTTTACGTCCTATTGATTTTGCCATTAACCAAAAATTGGGTGTTCAGGAACCTGGACCGGCATGCCGTGAACGTTTGAAAGCTAATGTTCAAGAGTTAACCCGTGCTGTCCTGGAATCGGCTCAAAGTGATAAAAGTAACGCTGAAAAATTAAAAGAAATAACACGACTTGAAACAGATTTTAATACGGCATTAATTAAAGAGCTTCATGAAGCCAATTTAACTCAAGGATGTGACACTGCTGAGCAAGCAGAGAAGCTCTTGTTTCATTATCGTAATTTATCAAGTCTTCTTGAACATCCTGCACGAACTATGGTTACTTTAACCTATGATAAAACTGCACAGGTTTTTCAGCGTGAAACGCAATATCCAGTCACCGAAAAAACACAAAAGCAGCATGAAGCAATACATGAATTAAAGAAGATTCAGCCTTATCCTTTTCGTGACGAAAAAAACGCACATAATTCAAAAAATACAGCCTTTCAGGAGGCAGATGCCTTTTTTGTTGATCTGATGGATAAGGATACAACATCACTTTCTGCTCAGGCTCGAAAAACTCATCCTGTTGGAGCCAAAAATGGGTTTATTGTCAAAAATGAACTGATTCCAATAACTGAGGAGGCTTTGCAGGAGGCCGATCTTCATACCATTCATGCGGCTCAGGAGAATACACTCTGGTTGGCACGAATGGGGGTGCCCGTATACGTGGGGTCTGGTGAATCCAGTAAGGCTATTGAAGGGCATACCATTGAGAATTTAGAACAAATGCGAATGGCTGCTGCACAACGAATGAATAGTGTGCCTCCAAAATTACATGTGACTTGCCTGAATACCTACAGTCCTCTGGAAAATCAGACGACGATGATTAATCATTTGTACCAGGCAACGCGTCAACAAGAGAATGGTGATGACATTACTTATGCGCCAACGAATCCTGATGGCACATTTCGAGTTCTTGATGTCGCGCCTAATTTACATTTTGCCGAAGGACAGGCGCCTGTTGGTACCCTGCCTTTGCAAAAAGCGGATCGACTGGATCAGGTAACTCAAGTTGTACTCGCAGCGGCACAACACGATGATACGTTAAGTATTGTCCAATGCGCCAGTGGACAGGACAGAACTGGAACTGCTGTTGAAAAATCAACTCAGGTCTGGATGCAAAAACGCTACGAGCAAATGGGCAAAAACCCCGCCAATATTCAAACCATGCGTGCTGAGGGGGGTAATGCCGCTGAAATAACCACACATCATATTCATGGCTCTCCGGGGATGAAAACCGACTCCATGGCAAATAATTTTTTTGGAAGCGGTACGGCGTTTTCTTCAGCGGCATCGGAGCAATTTTATCGCTCCAGCGCAAAGACCAATAAGCAAAACAAGGTGGGTGCTGTTGATTTTCTTAAGAAGCCTTCTCCGGAAGCCTGGAATCAATATCGAAACTCGTTGCAGGACTTCGAACAAAGCCTGGCTGATTTTTCTCAAACAATCCAAGGTGATCAAAAGAGACAGCAGTTTTACGAGAGTGGGCTGGATGTATTGAAAAATATAAAAAAGATTGCAGCGGATCATCCTGATTCGCGAAGTTTGGCTGATCTTAATGCAACCCTCCCTCACTGTTGTCATCTTATCAAGCATCATGATCAACCTGACAATCCTGACTATCAGGAGAGTATGAGGCGGTTGGCTGGTCTTTCACAGCATGCATCAGGATCCTCATCGCCAGGTTGGAAAGCTTTGGGGGTGGGGTTAATGACTTTTGCCTGTTTAGCGTTGGTTGTAGCTGGTGTTTTAGCTGCAATTCCTACTGGAGGAGCCAGTCTTCTAATGACCGTTGCAGGAGCGGTGGGTCTGAGTGTTGGAGGAGCTGCAGCAATTGGGGCAGGCGTTGTTGCTGCAACGGGGGTAGCAGGAGTTGCTGCATATAAAGCCGGTTCTGAAAAGGGGCTGGCTCATTCTATTTCTGAATTCAAGACTGCACTGAATGATATAAAACATAAGGAGAATGTGGACGATGAACCTTCTCCTCGGAGTGGACAATTCAGCGTCAAATAGATTGCTTCTGGCAATATAAATGACTGACTTTCTCAATTCAAAGCGGTATAAATTAATTGGTTTATACCGCTTCACATTCTTTGATTAATAAAAATCAATGGTCGTTGTGGTCACATCTATAGGGCCTGGTTGATCGTAATCGAACATAACAGTTTCAACAACCGGTGCGACAGTGACCTGTCTGTATTCAACGACTTCCGTAGATGTATAAACACAACCGGTAGATAATAAGGCAACTCCTATTAACAATATCCATTTCATAGTGCAACCTCTTGTGGTTATTATAATCAAATTGTAGTTTATTTGGTCTTTAAGCGCCAGTTGTGTCGTTTCCTTTTGTATTTTCTTATTTTTTTCCGTCCACATAGTAAAGAAAAGCCAATATTTGCGCGACTGCAACATACAAATCCTTGGGAATTTCTTCATTGATCCGAACACTTGCTAACAGAGACGTGAGTTCCTCATTTTGTTCCAGAGGAATGCCATGCTTTTTGGCAGTAGCAATAATTTTTCGGGCTAAATAACCCTCTCCTCTGGCAATCACCCTGGGAGCAGACGTGCCATCGTATTGTAATGCAACTGCCCTGGTTTTCTTTTTTTTCATACGCGTATGTCCAGTAGTCGTAAATTTGCCACGTCAATGTGATTTTCTTCCAATCCTGCCTGGACATTCCAGTTGCGGAGTTGCAGTCCTAATTTAGAAAGAACCTCTTGCATTTCCATCTGATATTCATCAATTGTCTTTATGGCTGAAGCATTTTGAGTATTGATTTTAATATCAATCTGTTTCGTATGAAGTGTCACTGTTGCTTGTAAGGCTCCCAGATGAGTCAGATTGAGGGCAAACGACAGTGACCATCGAGATTGCTGCATGGGTCCAGCTTTATGCTGTTTGATCATCATAGGAATAACGTCAATGTTATGATCGGTTTTTACAGGCAGATCAAACATAATGAGGTATCCGTCTTGCTGATTCGTTGAAAGATGGTTGATCTGATGTGTTGTGATTCGGGCAATTACCTGACCGATCTGATCGCGCAGAATATGTTGTAATGCTTCAAGTGATAAGTCCATGGTATTGAGTAACAGGTTTGGGGATAAAGGTTGAGGTATAGCCCCTGGCAGGGGCAAAGGATCCCTGGCTAATTGTTTTATTTCTGTATCTGGAACCCTGTAGGGATTGTCTCTTCTGTCCGCTGGTAGACTGCTTAATAATTTAATACATTGCCCTTTAAAATCTGAATTCAGTTTTTGTTGGGTAATCCCCTTTTGCCATTCAAGCAATATGGATTCTAAAAAAATACCACTGTGATTAACGGCCTGCATGAATTGTTGAGGAAGTTGACCCAGGCCGGTAATGCTGTTTAACAGGGCTTTAATCTGTTGACTTAGCGCATAAGGCAATTGGTCTGATTTCATCAATGCAGTAAGGGTATGCAGCATATTGGTTGGCGGGGCCTGTTTGGGCAGAGTCTGAAGCAGGGCATTTTGCAGTATTGATGACGAAGGATCTTTCTGTTGCACTTCGAGTACGGTCTCGTGCTGGTTTGCTGCAATTACTTTAACATCAAGTAGATCTCCCGGAGCAAAATGATGGGAACTTTTGGCATTGAGATTTTGACCGTTAATATTAATCAATACCTGATTATTGGTTAATGCGGTGACCACAACCGTTTTCAGGATTTGTCCGACATAAAGTTCGGTAGCCGGTTTTGCTAATTTTATCTCCTGGACAGGGGTTAACCTGACGCTTGAAGATTTATTCATTTCAACAGCCATAGGCATTCTTCCGGTTCAAATTGAATCAGTATATACTCAACTTCTTTGTTATCGGCAGAGTTGTGAATTGCTTTAAAATTCACCAGGAAGGGATACCAGGAATTGAACCGAGACAATCATTACTCTTAGATTAAGGGAATAGAGCCTTGAGTTCATCTGGTCATTACGCAATTTGAACAGGGTGTGGTGATGTTAGATAGAGCCAGTGTAGTTGATGAGCAGTTTATTAAGCGAGTAATGCAAGGAGATTTCCCGGAACCCCAAAGTTCCATGAGTCCAGAAATGGCAGAGCTGGATAAAAAAACTGCCATAGAGCTTTTTGATTCGCAAATTAAATCCCGATTACTTGATTTAATTGCCAGGCAATTAAAAGAAAAAGGGTTGTCGTTTTATACCATAGGCAGCAGTGGGCATGAGGGTAATGCCGTAATGGGGCAGGTATTTAAACACACTGATATGGCTTTTTTGCATTATCGAAGTGGCGCTTTCTACTTGCAAAGGGCAAAGCAACTTCAGGGCACAGATGGTGTAAAAGACATTCTTCTGTCTTTGGTCGCTGCAGCATGCGATCCTATCTCTGGTGGTCGACACAAGGTATTTGGCAGCCTTCCATTAAATATTCCCCCGCAAACATCCACAATAGCCTCTCATTTACCTAAAGCACTGGGTGCGGCTTTATCCATAACCCGCGCAAAAGAGCTGGGTATAAAAGGCAATCTGGGGGTGGATTCAGTGATTGTTTGCTCCTTTGGTGATGCCTCGGCCAATCATGCATCCACTCAGACAACCTTGAATGCCTGTTCCTGGATTGCTCAACAAAATTACCCCTTGCCCATAGTCTTTATTTGCGAAGACAATGGCATTGGCATTTCGGTTCCCACTCCAGCTAACTGGATAGAGACTTCAATTAGCTCTAGACCCGGACTTCATTACATCAGTTGTGATGGCTTGAACATTGCCGATACCTATGCGAAAGCTCAGGAAGCAGAATATTTGGCGCGAACAAGAAAACAACCGGTGTTTTTGCACATGCGTTGTGTTCGATTGTTGGGGCATGCCGGTTCTGATATTGAATCTCAATACGCCACTCAAAGCGAAATTGAACGCAGGGAGGCTAATGATCCTTTGCTGCATACTGCCGGTATTCTTTATCGTGAGGGCTGGATGACCCTTCAAGCGATGGTTGATCTGTATCAGGATAATAAAGACCTTATCGAAGCTAAAGCGGTAGAAGCAATCAGAGAGCCTCGAATGAACAGTGCTGAAGAAGTGATGGCTTCAATCATTCCCAAAGTAGAGCAACAGAAAGGGTCTGATCTTCCGGACGAAGCCAAGCGCATCAAGGCATTCGCTGCGGCTTACAGTCAGTTGTCCTTAAAGCGCAATATGTGTCAACAGATTAACTTTGCGTTGACTGATTTGATGCTGCAATACCCGAATATGCTGATCTTTGGTGAAGATGTGGGGAAAAAAGGCGGAGTCTATCGCGTTACAGCAGATCTTCAGGCTCGTTTTGGTCAACGCAGAGTTTTTGATACGATTTTGGATGAAACAACTATTTTGGGAACCGCGATTGGCTTGGCCCATAATGGGTTCATCCCGGTACCTGAAATCCAGTTTTTAGCCTATTTACATAATGCGGAAGATCAATTACGGGGTGAAGCGTCTACCCTCTCGTTTTTTTCCAGTGGCTTATATAAAAACCCCATGGTGTTGCGAATCGCTTCACTGGCCTATCAAAAAGGATTTGGAGGACATTTTCATAATGATAACTCCATTGCCGTATTGCGCGATTTACCCGGTGTTATTGTCGCCTGCCCATCAAATGGCCCGGATGCTGCGCGAATGTTACGAACCTGCATGCGTCTGGCGCATCAGGAAGGACGCGTAGTCGTGTTTTTAGAGCCTATTGCCTTATACATGACTAAGGATTTACACAGCCCAGGGGATAATGGCTGGCTATTTGATTATCCTGCTCCGAATGAACTGATTCCTCAAGGCAGCGTGGGAGTTTACGGTGAAGGCGATACGGTGATTTTAACTTATGGAAATGGATATTATTTATCGCGCCAGGCAGAAAAAGTATTACGTGAGCATCACGGAATCAAGGTTAAAATTGTCGATTTGCGCTGGCTTAGCCCGTTGCCCAAAGAAGCCATATTAAATGAAGTGGCTCATGCAAAACGTGTTTTAATTGTCGATGAAGGTAGACAAAGCGGATCAATTAGTGAAGGATTAGTGACATTATTAATGGAAGAGGCCCCATCAGGTTTGAAAATAAAACGTCTCACCGGTAAGGATTGTTTTATTCCATTAGGAACAGCCTGGCAGTATTTATTACCCAGTCAGGAAAGTATCGTAGAAGCGGTAATCGCATTACAGTCAGATAAAAGGGAGAAGGAAAGTGGACGACTTGTTATTTCTTGATGAACAATTGCATGATGATGAGCGCATGATACGTGATAGCGTTGCGCGTTTTGTCAGCAATGATGTAATTCCATTGATGGCTGAATCTTTTGAACATGCTCATTTTCCGCGTCAATTAATAAAACAATCCGCTGAGCTGGGTTTATTGGGTTTAACTTTACCCACGCAATACGGTGGATCAGAAGCATCTTATGTAGCGTATGGATTGGTATGCCAGGAGTTAGAGCGGGGCGATAGTGGCTTGCGCAGTTTTGTTTCCGTACAAAGTTCTTTATGCATGTATCCAATTTTCAAATTTGGTAATGAAGAACAAAAAATGCGTTATTTGCCGGCAATGGCAGCTGGAGAAGTGATTGGCTGTTTTGGCTTGACAGAACCTGATTCCGGCTCCGATCCGGCAAGTATGCGTACCCATGCTAAAAAAGTAGACGGCGGCTGGATTTTAAATGGAGCAAAAATGTGGATTACCAATGCTCCTATAGCTGATATTGCAATAGTCTGGGCTAAAACCGAATCAGGAATCAGAGGATTTATTGTTGATACGCGATCCAAGGGAATGAGTTGTCCAGAAATTAAATTGAAAATGTCATTACGTGCTTCCATAACCGGTGAGCTGGTTTTTGATCAAGTTTTTGTTCCTGATGAAAATCTTCTTCCTGGAACGGAGAAAGGTTTAGGCGCTGCTTTGAGCTGTTTGAGTCAGGCGCGTTATGGAATTGCCTGGGGTGCGATGGGGGCTGCTATGGCGTGTTTTGATCTGGTGCGTGATTACGTGCTGGAACGTAAGCAATTTGATAAACCCTTGGCTTCCTTTCAATTAATTCAGAAAGATTTGGCAGAAATGTACACCGAGATTATCAAAGCACAATGCCTTAATTTACAGATTGGCCGCTTGAAAGATCAACATCGGGAAACACCGACGATGATTTCATTGGCTAAAGGGAATGCTTGTCGTGAGGCATTGAAAATTTCACGAAAATGTAGGAATCTAATGGGCGGAAATGGAATTAGTCTTGAGTATCATGTCATTAGACATATGCTTAATTTGGAATCGGTCTTTACTTATGAGGGTACTGATAATGTTCATACCCTGGTCATGGGAAGACACATAACAGGAATTAACGCTTTTGGTTAACAAGGCTCTGCTTTTTCGGAGCAGGTCTGGTTACCATGAGTTAATTGCTAAATAAGTAATTGTTCGATTCACGTTCTTCTGTCACTGGACGGAAGAGCGTTCAGAGTTTTTTATACACAAGCTCTGCTATTAAGTACTCGATTTCTGAGATTTGAGACAGGATTGTCTTCTGGATTTACCATTAGTTGTTTAGGGAAATGCAATGTTAGTAACGGTTTTATTCAGAAAATTACAGGAGTTTATATGATTAATCGATTAAAAGGAGTTTTAATTTTAAGCCTGTCTGTTTTGGCTTTAAATGCACATTCGAGTAATAGCTTGGATAGTAAAGAGGTTTTAGCTCAAAAATGTCGTGACCTGGCGCAGTCTGTTGCTTCTTTAGTTTCAAGCCAGGAAAAAAGAGCATGCGAAGAAAAACTTGCGATGGCATCCATATACATTGAAAATGCTGGAGATTGGATAGTAGAGGATGTCTATTCAGCTGCAAAAAAAGAACTCGATAATGCAGTCTTTAATTTACAGTATGCTGAGTTGAATAACTGCAACAGATACATTCAAATATCACATTCCAAGTTTGAAGCGCAAAGAATAAAAAATTCCCTATAAAAAATATTCATTTTTTTTATTCATGCTAACGCCTCTTTAACTGATGTTAGAGAGGCTTTTGTGTTTTAGTTGTTTATGCTGTATTTGACCTGCACTATATTATTTCCAAAAGTCTTCGTTTCAAGCAATTGCAAGTGAATGTCTTCTTTAAGTGCGCCAAATAAAGGGCGTCCAGAACCGATTAGTACCGGAATGTAGGTAATGGTTAATTCATCAATCAGGTTTTGAGCTAAAAAGCCCTGTATGGTAACCCCTCCATCAATGTAGACATGTTTGACTCCCTGTGTACGAAGTTGCTCGATTAATGCTTCGGGTTGTTCGGAGGTTACAGAGACATGAGAGTGTAAGGATTCAGGAATTTGAATATTCTGACTGCTCATTACAATCACGGGTAATGTCCCATAGGGCCATTCTTCAAAAGTCCTGATTTTTTCATAAGATGCCCGTCCCATAATCAGCGTATCTACAGTGGCAATAAACTGTTTGTAGCCACAATCCTCGCCCTGAGGCACCAGTTCATGGGATTTCATTAACCAATCAATAGAACCATCATCTCTGGCAATATAGCCATCAAGACTTGTGGCAATAAAAACAGAACATTTGGGTAGTCGCATTAGAGGCTCCTGCAAAGTTCATTAGTTTAATCCAGTGCAGAACTGAATAGTACCTATTTTTCTACAACCAATGGTTCTGCTGTCCTATGGCCTGAAGAGTTCAAAGTAACGTCATCCCGAATGTAATGCATTAATGTCTGGGGAAAATAAGCTTATTTCGATCAAATCCCCTCTCCACCGCGCGTAGCGTGGGAGAGAGGGTTTAGGGTGAGGGGGGTAAAATACTTGCGCGCAAAAGCGCGCTCATTCAGGTGAACGTTTGCGACACTGCTTGCGATTGCGAAGACCTTTTAGCGCCTGGAGAAATAATAGAACTTGGTAGTCGCGCAGCGACTACCAATTATAAATCTTCAAATGGTATACATTCTTTCATTGTCTTTGTTCTTCGAATCGGCTAGATTCAACCGCTATCTCTTTAACTGATTTGAACCTAGAATCATAACATTTCATAACAGTTTATTTTAAAAATGTATATTGAATCCAGCCAGCTTATCTTTTCTCCTTCAGATTTAACTCAATTCATGGAAAGCCCCTTTTCTTCGTGGATGGAGCATTTGGCCATGACTAATCCCGAATTACTTCCTGCTCCAGATGAAGGTGATGCTCTTGGCGCGGTGTTACAGGACTTGGGAAATCAACATGAACTGGAGGTGTTGGCAGAATTCCAGAGACAGGGCCTAACCATTGCGAATCTACAGCATAGCGAAGGCCCGTTTAAAGATACACGTGAGGCAATGATAAAGGGATTCGATGTGATTTATCAGCCACGGTTAGAATTGCTTCCTTTTAAAGGTTATGCGGATTTTCTTATCAAAACAGAAGGGGCGAGTCGGTTTGGTGATTATCATTATGAATTGTACGATAGCAAATTGTCGCAATCGGCCAAACCATCATTTTTGATTCAACTCTGTTGCTATGCTGAAATGCTTGAAGTCCTTCAGGACAGAAAACCTGAGTACATTACGGTTATTTTAGGCTCTAAGGAATTCAAACGGTTCAGGATGGCAGATTATTATTATTTTTATCAACAACTAAAGGAACAATTTCTAATCGCTCACCAGCAATTTACTACGAGTAATTGCCCTGATCCGGCAGCATCTAAAAGTTGGGGGCGATGGGGTACTCATGCTGAGCACTTGTTAAAAAAGGCAGATCACCTGATTCAAGTGGCGACCATTACTTCCGGGCAAATCAAGAATTTGACCAAGGCAGGAATAACCAGTATGACTGCTTTAGCCAATACTCAATTGGATAGAGTTAAAGGCATCAAGCCCGATATTTTAGAGCGGTTGAAACTACAAGCCAGAATTCAAAAAGAAAGCGAGGGTAAACCCGTACCTGAATTTCAATTCATCCCACTGGAACCAGGAAAAAAACAGGGATTGGCTTTATTGCCTCCAGCCTCACGAAGCGATATTTTTTTTGATTTGGAAGGGTTCCCTTTGGAAGAAGGCGGTCTGGAATATTTATGGGGAGTGGTTTGGTTTGATGAGCAGGGCAAGCGGCAATATACCGACTTTTGGGCACACCATCACGAACAGGAAAAAGAGAGTTTTCAAGCTTTTATTCAATGGGCCTATCAACGTTGGCTCGATGATCCCTCCATGCATATTTATCATTATGCTCCTTACGAAGTGTCCGCTTGTCGGAAATTAATGGGTAAATACGGTGTGTGCGAGTTTGAAGTAGATCAACTTTTACGTAATGAGGTTTTTGTTGATTTGTATAAAGTAGTAAAAGGCTCATTAATTATTGGCGAGCCACGCTATTCCATTAAAAATGTGGAGCATTTATATCGAGGTAAACGAGATACCGAAGTAGGTTCTGGCGGTGACTCGGTTGTCGTTTATGAGCGTTGGCGGGAACACCCGGATGGGGACACCTGGCAAACCTCAAAAATATTGAACGACATTCGTGAATACAATATCGATGACTGCAATTCAACACATGAACTGGCGGTTTGGCTCAGAATCCAACAAACCCATTTGGGAATTAATTATCTGGGTAAAACTCAACTTATCGAAAATGAACTTACAGAAGAAATTTCCGAAACGATAAAATTACGCGATGCTTTGCTGAGTCAGGCGGAACAATTAGCTCATGAAGGCAAGAATGACCAGGCAAGGATTCATACAGTTCTCGCCTGGTCTTTAGAGTTTCATCGACGGGAAAACAAGCCAGTTTTTTGGCGTATGTTTGATAGGAAGGGATTGAGTGAGGAAGAACTTCTTCATGATATTGATTGCCTGGCCTGTTGTCAGCGCACTGAAAAACCGGGATATAAACCCAAACCTTCTGTGCGTAATCTGGTTTATGAATATTCATTTGATCCGGATCAGGAATTTAAGGGAGGTGCGAATCAATACTATGTGTTGGGAAAGGAATATGAAGACGGAAAATCTGTAAAAGCCTCTCACTATGCAACCGATAGTGATTTGGAACACGGTTTAATTGCGTTGCAACTCAGAAGCGAGATAAAGGAATCGATAACCTTAATTCCCGATGAATATGTAAATCCAGCTCCCATACCTGCAGCAATTGCCAAACAGGCTCAGGATTTTTTAAAGGGAACTCTGTCGCAGTCAGCCTTGATTGATTTTCTTGCCAGAACAACGCCCCGAATTCAATACCACACCTCAGGTCAACCCATAGCGCCAAGCCATAACCCGCAGGAGCGTATGCAACAAATGATAAAGGCGGTTACTCATCTGGACAACAGCTATCTTACCATTCAGGGACCGCCTGGTGCGGGTAAAACCTATACGGGAAAACATCTGATTGCCGAGTTGATTCAGAAAGGGAAAAAAATTGCCATTTCATCGAACAGTCACAAAGCGATTAATAATTTATTGATCAGTGCAGCCGCCTACTGTCAGAAGGAAGGGATCAAGGGGCATTTCGCGTGTACACGTAATACAGATGGCGCCATTGACGCACTCAATATCGATGTCTTGGAAACTAAAAACATCAGTGAATTTATCAGGCCAGGTTGTGTTGTCGGGTCTACTGCATGGGGTTTGTCCCGAAACGAACTGGAGGGAGCCTTCGATTATCTTTTTATTGATGAAGCAGGTCAGGTCAGTGTCGCTAATTTAATTGCTATGAGCCGATCAACAAGCAACATTATTTTAATGGGCGACCAAATGCAACTGGGGCAACCCTCTCAAGGAAGCCATCCTGAAGACAGCGGCTTATCCATTTTGGATTATTTATTACATGATACCCCTACAATTGCTGATAGCATGGGGGTATTTCTTGGTACTACTTATCGCATGCATCCCGCTGTGAATCACTTTATCAGTGAAGCTATTTATGAAGGCAAACTTGAAACAGCACCAGAAAATGACAAGCAACGAATCCAGATACCGGATCATTATCAAGGTCCTTTGAATAAAGAAGCCGGTATTGTCACCATTCCAGTGTTTCATGAAGGGAATACTCAGGCCAGTGATGAAGAAGTGGAGCAAATAGTATTATTAACCAGGGATTTACTGGGACGAACGTTTTACACCCATGACGGACAAGAAAGGATACTCGGCTGGGACGATATTCTTTATGTGAGCCCTTACAACCATCAGGTGAATAAACTGAAAGCGGCTTTGGGCGAACAGGCAAAAGTGGGTAGTGTTGATAAATTTCAGGGTCAGGAAGCACCTGTAGTATTTTTAAGTATGTGTGCCAGTAGCGCAAATGAATCGCCGCGTGGTTTAAATTTTCTATTCGATAAACACCGCTTGAATGTAGCAATATCAAGAGCGCAATGCCTGGTTGTGGTCGTGTATTCGCCAGCCTTGCTGGAAACAGTGCCTAATAGTATTGAGCAAATCGCTATGATGAACCTGTTTTGCAGGTTAACCAGTGATCCTAATGGAATTCAGTAGGAGAAAAGGGGAACAATTTATTCTCAATGTTCTGTACTTGTTCCTCAATCAATACAATCCAGTCCAAAACCCTTGTTATTTGAACCCAACTTAGATATCATTCCCTACCAATCGGGGCGTAGCGCAGCCTGGTAGCGTACTAGCATGGGGTGCTAGTGGTCGAAGGTTCAAATCCTTCCGTCCCGACCAGTATATCCCCTTTAAAATCAGTTAGTTGAATCTTCTTAGCAAACTCCTTTAAAAATCAAAAATTCTGCTAGGTGTACTTCTGGGTGTACTTTGTATTCTGATATTCCCAAAGTAGCCTTTGATGGAGCGATGCGTTTTATGTACTCACTTTAGCAAACGGTAGAAGGGAGTAAAATTTAGGTTGGAACTAAATTTTTAAGATTAAACGTTCATACTTAGCATTAGAGTAATAAGGTAAGGATACAAATGAGTGATATAAACCAAAACCCGGCAAAAAATTTAGGTATTTTTTCAGTACTTGATGCAGCAACGGAGATAAAATTCTTTCTTTTAGCTGTAGCTTTTGTTCTTTGGGTTGATAATGTTTTTTTATATTTCCATCAGCCTGCAATTTTAGAACTGATGAGCAATTCAGCATTACAAAATGCTAGCCTCTCATTTAAATTGATATTTATTCTTGTGGCTTTTTCGTTTATGACTTCAATAGTATTACCTGTGTTTTGCCGTTTAGCTAATGAATTGTATTTACAATTTTTGTGGAATGGAGTGGAGAAAATTTTTGGTTTTGATCAAAGAAATTATGAAACACCTTCTGATTATGTGTATGCACACGAGCTTCAGAAGGCCGCGCATGTAGCTAAAGATAAATTTTTAATCGATATATATAATGCTTATGAAAAAGTTAAGTTCGAAAGAGAACGTTCAATTAATAAGATAGCTTCGTTAGCTCTTTGTAATCTGTTTCTATTATGTATTAATTATTTTCATTATGGACAGGGGAATACAGTTTCAAGATCTTTATTAACTTATTCAGGATCTTCGCAATTGATATGGTTTTGTATTGCAGGCTTATTATTGCTTGTGTTTATTCGGTTTCATATAGATGATAGGCAGTTGGTTTTTTGCCCTGGTTTATATCAAGATCTTGATGAGAAAAAAAAACAAAATTTCCCACAAACAGAGCCAATGGAGCAAATACGCAACTCAATATTTTAATTTGATTTGAGTATCATCCCAAATAAGTTTTAGTAATATTCAAACGCGAATGCCCGAGTTCAGAAAGCCCGTGGGGTCAGGCCTTGAATTTTGAATTACAACCACTTGCTAATAAAAAACCGGTACAATTCATAATTCAAGGCCTGACCCCATTGATGCACTGACCCCTCTCTGTTTTCACACTTCAAGCCCTGTCCCCTCTTTGTGCTTGTATATTATTTGGGCTTGTGCAAAAATTAAACATATTATTGTGATCTATAGAAAAAACAGGTTTGTTACAGGTTCCGAGTCTGTTTTTTTAGTGATTTTTTTATAATACCCTTACTTTAAAGGATAAATTAACTTATGCCTAATTCGATTTCCTTAGAAAAAGTTACACCGACTAAAACTTTTATTATTGATTCCATGCCTTGTGAAGAAAAAGCGGCACATATACGAAACGAGGCTATACAAGCCATTAAACAAAATAATGATATGGAGATGGGGTATCGATATCTTCAGAGTAGGAGCGGAAGAATCAGTACTTCTCGTGAAGCTAAACTTGCGGGAGCGTATGCTATTATTATGTTTGTAAAATTTTGTAGCGATCCTGAATTTGTATCGATGTTTGCTATGTTGTTTTACATTGCCAATATTTTTCCTAATATAAGTAACTCTTCACGTTATGAGGAAACAGAAACCGCTAGTGCTGATTTGTTGAAGAAAAAATTCGGTGAACAAGAATTCAAAAAAATCCAAGATATGCCATATAACTCAAATGGATTAGCTCGTCTTTCAATATTTTTTGAAAGTAAAAATATTACAGCTGACGAGAAAAAAACTAAAAAGATAGAAGTAATCCAAGATAGTTTCCTATCATTTACAATAGCCTGCTTCATGCCAGAATTAACCATTTTGATGTTTGGAATGCAATTGTTGACTATTCTAAAAAAGAAATTAGATTCACATTTAAATTTAGAGTCTGTTGACAATTTATCCCAAACTCCACGCTCTCCAGTTTGCCTCCGAGATCATCAAGAGGGGCAGGCTGCTTTTTGGCCCTAGTAAACCCGTGGGGTCAGGCCTTGAATTTTGAATTACAACCACTTGCTAATAAAAAACCGGTACAATTCATAATTCAAGGCCTGACCCCATTGATGTGGTTGTCTGCGCCTGTGATGACGTATTCTGAATTGCTTTGTGCTTTTAGTTCTCGCAATTATCTCTGATTCGCACCATCTCAGGAGATCCTGTATTACGACTTCGTCTAATACAGGCTTGCTAATTAAACTCAAAAATATTGAAATATTTTATTTCTTTCTCGCGACTATTTCATAGTAATGGTCAAATTTTCCGGAAATGGTCGCTTCTTTTTTTATTTCGTTTAAAGTTAAGATCTCAAAATCGTCAAAGAGTTTTATGGTTTCATTTTTCGTATGAAAGGTCATATTGTCACGATCTTTTTTATCAAATGCAGTAAAACCGGGATCAAAGGTGTTTCCGATAAAATAGCCACCTGGTTTTATGTGTTTAGTGACTTGTTGCCAAAATTGTTTAAATTGCTTTGGCTTGCAAAAGGCTAATGCGAAGCTGGCTATGACGATTTCAGATTTGGGAGTATTTTTTAAATTCAGTTTTTCAAATGATGATTCATATGTTTGTAATTGATTTTGATATGGCTTGATATCTGTTCTATTGAGTAAAATGTTCAAAGCAGACTTTTGATTATCTATTGCTAATACTTTATAACCTTTTTGAAGCAATAATAGAGTTTCATGGCCAACACCTGCTCCAAAATCTATTGCAGTGGCATTAGAGCTTGGGTTAGGAATAGATTTTAATGAATTTACAATAAATTCTCTGGGAGCATCGTTTAGTTTTTTTTGAAAATATGCATCCCATCGGTTCGGCTTTAACATTAAAAGAATGATGACTACAATGCATATTAAGGAAATAAAAATAATAAATTTTTTCATGATCTTATCAATAACGTGTCTTTGAGAAGTGCGAAATTTTAAAAAATTGCATGATACAGTTATCTATTTGAAATTTCATTCTCTATTTTAGTTCGTCATGTATGATTGAAAGTAGATCATAATGACGAGAAAAATATATAATATCATCAGTGAAAATTTTGAAGGTAGCTATTAATAACTACCGTTTGAGGGAAAATGATTCAATCCTTCTGTGTGGTCTTGGTAAAAAACTGATTTCACATGGAAAAAACACTCTAAATCCATATCCGCTGGTGACTTAGACCAGAAGGCATTTAAAATTGTTAATGAGAATATGGCAAAACATATGTATTTAAATCAAATTAAAAGAGTTGCCTAATATGAAAAAACTTGTGCTGTTATTATCAAGCCTGATTTTTATATTGGGCAATTTAAATGCAACCCCTAATAATTTTGATATTTATGGAGTTGGCCCAGAGTTACAGGAACAAATTTTTTCAAAGTGTAAGGAGGAAATTAGTGAGTATGATCATTTAAGTCAACAAATCAAATTATCTTTAAAAGTAGATAAACGAATTATCAAAAGACATGAAATTGAAACGTCAATTATTAAGAAAGTGAATACACTTGGAGATTTTAGTGTAGTTGGCATTTCAACAATCACTTATCCGCAAAATCAAACCACTTATTCAACACTTGATATAGTTCAAAAAAATGACGCCAGTCGACTTCCAAAATCACCTATTCAGCATGAGAAAAAAACTATAAAAAAATCTGAGGCCTTAAAAAAATTATTTCAAATATGGAACAATTATATTAATCGAACCATAATTTTAATGAATCAAAACAAATTTGATATGAAAGTACGATCATGTCCTTTTATTCATTGTACATGGGGCTTTGACAAAGAAGAGCTGAAAAATGATGCACCTGAATTAAAAGCCGGGTCATCAAAATACAAAGATCAGCTTATCGATATCATTAAATACAGTAATAATGATGAAGAGAGAGGGCAAGCGATTTTCATTCTGGCAAATACCGATGATTATCATGAAATTACTCAGCTGATGATAAGCCTAACTAATGATCCTAGTGAACTGGTAAGAAATAATTCTATGAGAGTATTAGGAGCTATTTTGTCAAAATATGATATCCATGGTTTGGATATACATAATATTCTACTGGCACTAAATTATCCCTATGTTACTGATAGAAATAAAGCCGCTTATGTTTTGTGGGACATGGTTCGCAAGGACAAATCCATCCATCGATTAGTAATAAAGGAGTCCGGAAATACTTTAATTAATTTATTAAAATTAAAGCAACCTAATAATCATGATTATGCTTTTCTTATTCTTAAAGAAATAAGCCATCAGAACTATTCTGAGCATGATTTCCAACGTTGGCAACAATGGATTGATTTAGAAAATAATAACCTAAAAAATTCTTAATTGGGGATAATAATTTTATGGAAAAACAATCCACCTTATTTAGAAAAGAAGTGATGGATAAGCGCCTCAATAGAAACTTAGGTACTTTCCGAATTAATGTTCCGTTAAATTATCAAATAACAGGTATTTTAACCTTGGTTTTACTTATGATTATTACTTTTTTTATGTTTTGCTGAAACTTCTGAACGATCTTATATTCGAGGTTCTTTAGATTCAGATGTTGGGGTTATTACGGTTAACTCAGAAGCATCATAAAAGACGTTGAGCAATTAAGAAAACCCATGCAACAAGTCGCTAATTCTATACTTAAGCATATGATGGAGACGGCGGATATTTGTTAATCAAAAAAATTTAATCTCTTGCACCGTTGCTCTAGTAATTCGAGATACTTTTCCTGCATTGGTTGAGATAAAAAACTGAAACCGATCAGCTCTTGCCATTTTGGTATTACCTGATGGAACTCTTGTACTATTCCATCGATCACGTTCTGGTTTAATCCTAATTGTTCAATGGCAAAATATTTAAGAAAATCACTCTTTGTTAAATTATTTTTTTTTCCTTTTAGAGGTAAAGCCAGTTCTTCTTTGGTATTTTTTTGAGCGATAGTTGAGTTAAGTAAATCATATGCTGGTGATATGGAAATTTTTCTATCCTTAGTAATTAATGAAAAATTTTTTAGATGCATGTCTTCATTGCCGATCAGAAAGTTAAACAACGTCAATTTAAATAATTTCACGAATTCAATTTTTGGGAATGTACAAAACTGTTCTATAACTGAAATCACTTTTTCCATAGAGCTTTTATATTTTGTATGTCGATCTTCACCCGATAGCTGTGCAAAATCTTCTAAAGCTAACTTTTTTTTATGGCCTATTCGATCAAAGCGTTTAATGAAGTAGGTCAAACTGTTGTCTTTGGAATAAACCAAACCATGAATCGGAACTTCAAGGCCAATGGTCTTTGCAAGGGTCATAGTAATGGCTTCATTTTCAGGCAATTCCGGATAAATATCGCTTTGTGGTTTTAAAATATATTGACCCTTTTGATCAACAATTTCAAAACGACCTTCTTTAATCTTTAGTTTTGCGCTTAGTTTCTTTTGGACGCCTTGAACAGACATCTTTCCTACTCGAGCAATTGCTTCCTGACGCTGTTCATCAGCACTTAAATCTATAGGACTAAGGTTTTTTAATTGAGGAGAAAGCAAATGCAATCCATGTTGCGAATAGTTTTCTTTGTCACTAATCTTTTCATAAGTAATAGGGCAGTGTTTCATCTTATTTCCTCAATAGTCACTGCGCCTACAACATCTTGGCCAACTAGTATCAACTGAGCAAAATAGTCATTTTTGTCAATTTTATATTTACGTAATAGTGCTTCAAGCATAATTCCTTCAGGAAGCAATCCTTCAAAAAAGGGTGGAAATACGTCAAAATCATAGATCTTATTGTTCAACGGCATAGTGAGTGAAACAGGCGCGCCCTGATAATCATCAAAGTAAGTAAATTGATATACTCCAGCTTGTAATTCTTCTAATATTCCAGCTTTAATACCATTCACTGATACGTATGCTTTTCTCATATACTATGATCCGTTGTTTGAGGAAAAGGCGTTTCAAATTTCATTTGGATATTTAAAACATCGAACACTTTTAGCAAGGTGTTCAAGCGCACCGATTCTTTCCCTTTTTCAATATCATAGATAACCGTCTTACCGACACCCGCTAACCGTGCTAATTCTTGCTGCGATAAGCCGCTTTGCTTTCGGTAGTAATGGACTAAATTGGCAATCTCGTTTGTGGGCATGGAACACCATAAATTAATCATATATTACTGTTATAGCAGTAAAAACGATAGAAATAAATTTATAATTGCATTTTTTTGCATTAATTAGCTATAAATTACTGCTATGGCGGTAAATTTGATTGATTTCCTGATTTTACCTAAATTTATTTATTAAAAATTCTTGAAAATTACTGTTACCGCGGTAAATTTTTGAGGGAATAACAAAAAAGTCATGTTCAGTCTCAAAAATTTGTCCATTATGGATTAAAGGTTCGGCTAATATGGAATATAAGTTCGTTTAAAATGGAATGAGAATAGATTTCTATGATCAGGTAAAAAACATCGGGACAGAAGAGGGGCAAGTGGGCTCCTCTTATCATTACTGGTCTAATTCGCTGATTTTTTTAATTAATACTATATTAAGCACCCGTGGGGTCATCACCCGTAGGGTCAGGCCTTGAATTTTGAATTACAACCACTTGCCAATAAAAAACCGGTACAATTCACAATTCAAGGCCTGACCCCATTGATGGTGCGGAATATTGGGTGTTTTGGCCATTTTTATTATAGAATTGCCTGTATTAACAATGAGTAAATTATAGTTCATTTTCATCCAGTAACATTTCTTCCGGAATCCTTATAGATAAATTATGAAGCTGATAATTAATGACTGAATCACAAAAAACGTGATTTAGAAATAAAAGACTGGGATTTTCCAAAGTGCATCCTTCCTTTTTGGCAAAATAAGCATGTTGATTAAACTCTTCCCACTCTTGTGCTATATGAGGTTTTAAGTCACTGGTGCTCTGGAGTGCTTCTTTGTAAATGCAAGGAGTGTGTCTTAAATTACCTGAAAATTGAGGGTGAGCAGCAAAATTAGCCAAAAGTATTTGCATCAATGAGTATCGGCTTAAACGATTTAGGAGTGTTGAGGGGGCTTCTGCTGTTTTTGAGTAATCAATAACTCCTTCGCAAATAATAGCAGTTTCAAATTGAGCGTTGATTTGTGTGGTAAAACAAAACTCCTTTTTATCAAATGAGGGCATGAAGCCTAAAATAAGTTCATCATGATAATGATGCTGCACATATCGAGAGAGCTTGATGATAACTGGAGTATTATCTTGTAATGCACTTAAAAGAATGACTTTGGCTGTTGCATATTGCGGGAGGTAGCTTCGTTTGTGATCATCATAACGAGTTACAAGCAGTTGATTTAGAATCGTATTGCTAGAAAGTTGGCTTTTCTTTTGAATAAAATGGCATGACATCGCAGAGAGTTCTTTTTGAGCACTGGAAACCAGTGATTTGATTTTATTATGGACCAGACCCAGAGTATTCAATGCTTCCAGACATGTTTTTTCATGAAGCATAAAAGAGGTAGATGGGAATTGCTTTTTAGTTAATGTCAGCACATGTGACAAAAAAACAAATTTAATATCAAAAAGAAACGCCTCATCTAGCTCGGTATAGAGATGGTTCTCTTGAAGATAGTCTTCAATCGTTTGCTTGGTATGTTCGCTAATAGGAGGTAATGTATTAATTTTTTCTATAAGTTCTTCTATGGTTTGGATAAGTACTTCCCATTGATGCCAATTATTGTTTTTTTGGTACTTATGAACCATATGCCATAGAGTAAATGCTCTGATATGACACGCATTCTCACAAACCAGAGGATCAAGGGCATACAGTTCTTTGTTTATAAACAGTTGCGCAGATTGTTGGCATAGTTTAAAAAGGTTTGTTAAGGTTTCTTTAGGAAAATTAATCAGTTTATGAAGAAAGTCGTGAGGGAAAATAGAAATGAGGTTTGGCGGCATAATGAATTATCCATAATTACACGGACTGGTATTGTATAAAAATATTACACAAAAATCAATTAATCAGCACGATTGATTAATTTTTTAGGCTCTCATTAAACGACCACATTTTGATACTCCAAATAGAGTAGGGAGATGTCTTGTGTAGTAATATTCTTTTTTATCAGATACTTGAGAGAAGAGCATATAAATTAGATACAGTTCCCGAACTGATATTGAGGCTTCGCCCAACATCACGGTTACTAAGCTCTTGTTCATGCTGTCGAAATACACCTTGAGTTTTTCGAATACTTAATAGTCTCTCGATGATCTCACCTTGGGTCACAAGACGAGTATTCTATTAACGGAATCACTGATAAAATGCTCCGGAATTGGTGATCAAGTAACGCCATAATCACTGATCAAGTGTTTCCAGAATCTACGATTAAATACGGCTGGAGTTGGTGATCATTTCATTCCGGAATACACAGACAGGCAAGATTTACTTGGGCATCGTTCAGGAAGGATTACAACTCACTATTCTTCAGCTGCACAACCGTGGGGTCAGGCCTTGAATTTTGAATTACAACCACTTGCTAATAAAAAACCGGTACAATTCATAATTCAAGGCCTGACCCCATTGATGCTGACCCCATTGATGTTCAGCTATATTGGGATAGTTAAGGCGAATAATATTATTATATTCTTCTTCATTACTGTATTTATAGCTCGCTTCGTCTTCCCACAATAAATTCATTAAATTTAAGAGAGTTTTAATACTCGATTCAGCTACATAATCTAAAGGTTTAACCTTTGGTATTAGACCGGGGGTTGCAACTATTGGAGGTCTTACCAGGGCTTTATCAAAGGATGAAGCATTGTCTCTTCCTGTAAAATACAAAGGAGATTTAGTACTAATAAATTCATAGAGATCATGCGCAAGGTATCGTTTATAAATTTTTAATAGCTCCTTATCTGCAAGTGTACTAATTTTTTCTTCTAATGGTATAAGCATTTCAGTGATTTTTGCTGCAGTAACCCAGCAAACGCGGCGTGCGGGTTTATCAGATTTTAAATAATCAACTATTGATACTGATGTTTCCTTATATTTGTCTAGATAAAATCTTGAGGTGGATAGAATATCATTTTTATTATTTCTATAAGCCTGGTATGTGATTGCTGAGGCAGCAAAAAAAGCAGCGCTGCATGTAAATGAATCAAAGTTATCCATTGGAAAAAGAAGTCCTTGGCTAATTGCAACAATGCCGGACAAACTTAAAAAAACGGTTGAGATTAGAGGGAGAAACCTTAATAAGGTACTAATTTTTTTGCATTTAGAGTGAAAGTGCATTACAACCTTAAGACTAAAGAATTGAATTGCTGTTGTTGCTAGTTGTTATCTGTGAGTGCCCCATCAGTGCCCCTCAGAGGTCTTAAATTTATTCGAAATACTCGTAACTACTTGATTTTATTGGTGGGCCCACTAGGACTTGAACCTAGGACCAACGGATTATTAGTCTGTAAAATACGGGTTTTAGCACGTTTTATCAAATTTTAAATTCTTTAAAAACCTTTTAAAATCAACGTTTATAAGCCATAATTTGCCATATTGAAATTTATTTAGTTTTAAATAAAGTGTCTACATGGCGTCTACATGGGATTTTAGAGGTGTATTATGGCGGAAGCTGAAAAGGGTATTAAATTAACCAAAACCATCGTTGATAAACTCGAACATATCCCCGGTAAAACCCAAACGTTTTATCGTGATAATGATTTAAAAGGCTTTGCTTTGAGAATTACCTCAGGTGGCGTCAAAAGTTTCATTGTTGAAACCAGAATCAATGGTAAGGTTAAAAGAGTCACTTTAGGCAAATACGGCAACTTGACAGTTGAAGAAGCCAGAAAGCAGGCCAAGAGTCTTTTGGGTAGTGTGGCCAGAGGTGATGATCCCATTGCTGAAAAGAAAACCAAGAAAGTTCATGCCATGACCTTACAACAAGTGCTGAATGATTACTTAAAAGCAAGAAAAGATTTAAAGCCACGTACCTTAAACGATTATCAATGTGTGCTGCATGAGGTCGTACCTGACTGGCTTGATAAACCTCTGGTAAATATTACCCGCGAGATGATTGCCAAACGGCATACCAAACATGGCCACGCAAATAGTAAAGCTCGTGCTAATAATGCCATGAGAGTATTAAGAGCCATTTTTAATTACGCCATGTATGAATATCAAGATGGTAACGGACATCCAATTATTACTATTAACCCAGTCAAATATCTCTCGCATACCCGGGCATGGTATCGAGTAGATCGAAAACAAACAGTCATCAAACCCCATCAATTAGCTGACTGGTATAAAGCAGTTATTGTACTGGTAGAGACCGATAACTACCGTAATGCCTTATTATGGCATGATTATTTTTTATTGCTTTTGTTTACCGGCATGCGAAAAATGGAAGCTGCATCTTTGCGCTGGGAAGATGTGGATCTCAAATCAAAAACTATTACTTTGCAAGACACCAAAAACCACGAAATCCACACACTACCTATGTCTGATTTTGTCTTTGAGTTAATGGAACGCAGGAGCCGGAATAAAACGAGTGAGTTTGTATTCCCAGCTGAAAGTAAAACAGGTTATATCTATGAGCCTAAAAAGGCGGTGAATAGGGTAGTGGAGTTATCAGAGGTACCTTTCACTCTCCATGATCTTCGAAGAACTTTTGCTACTATAGCCGATAGTCTTGATCTTCCAGCTTACGCATTAAAGCGACTTCTTAATCATAAAATGAATAATGATGTAACTGCCGGGTATATCATGAAAGATGTGGAGCGATTACGTAAACCAATGCAGCAAGTTACCAATTTCTTGCTTGAGCATATGGGAGGACAAAGCGTATGATGATATCTAAACCTAGAGGAATTTTCTTATGACTTTAAAAGATTCAATGCCATCTTTATTTGAGGTGGGTGATCTTGAAACCAAGGCTGTTTTAAAAGCAGCAGCTAAAGCTCATCAGGCCTTAGGTGAGGTAAAAGGGGTTGCTGCAAATATTCCTAATCAATATATCTTGATTGGTACTTTGTCCTTGCAAGAGGCCAAGGAAAGTTCTGCCATTGAGAATATAATCACAACGCATGATGATCTATATCGCAGTGATTATGAGTCAAAAAGCTTTGTATCCCATAGTGCAAAAGAAGTGCATAACTATGCCCAAGCATTAAATCGTGGGTATAGGATAGTTAAAGAAATGGGATTAATTACAAACAATACGCTATTAACTATTCAGCAAACACTTGAAGAAAATGACGCTGGTTTTCGTACTCAGGCGGGTACACAACTGAAAAATGATCAGACTGGTGAAGTGATTTATACACCACCACAAGATAGGGATGAGATTATTCGGCTGATGTCTGATTTAGAACGATTCATCAATGAAGATGAACGCTGTAGCTATGATGATCTGGTAAAAATGGCATTAATTCATCATCAATTTGAAAGTATTCACCCTTTTTATGACGGCAATGGAAGAACAGGTCGGATTCTCAATATTCTTTATTTAGTAAAACAAGGGTTGCTGGATACACCTATTTTGTATTTGTCGCGCTATATAAACCAGAATAAACAACAGTACTATTCATTATTACAAAAAGTACGCGATGAGAAAGATTGGGAGTCATGGATACTCTATATATTAAAAGCGGTTGAAAGCACTGCAAAGCAGACAACACTTTTAATTAGCGAGATCAGGGCACTAATGCAAAGTTATAAAGTAGAAATGAAAGATAAATTGCCTAAAGTTTATAGTCATGAATTATTAAATAATTTATTCAAGCATCCCTATACCAAAATAGACTTTGTAGTGAGTGATACGGGCAAATCTCGTCAAACGGCCTCAAAATATTTGGATGAGTTGGTACAAATTAAATTGTTATCCAAGCACAAGATAGCAAAAGACAATTTATACCTTAACGACAATCTTTATCGATTATTAATGAATATTCCCATTGTAGATTAAATAGTCATGTTAAAGAAATCGCATTTTCTTAACATGACCTCATTCTCATGTTAAGAAAATGCGATTTCTTTAACATGAGAGGTGATATAAGTTAAATTATTTGAATATTGTTAACATGATGTTAAATAGAAACTACTGGGGCAAAGCAATGAGTATAAAAAAATAAGTATGTATTTTGTTTGTTTATCCATTTGCGGAATATTACATGCAATGCTCCCTGTTGAAGTGATTCAATCCTGCAAAAACAATAACCCAGCAAATAAATCCGTTCTCATGACCTGCATCAAATGCTTATCAGTATTTTATCGCTTCAGATCCTTATAATGAAAAAAAATCAAATTATGAGATCTCGTTCTATTTTTTTGAGAAACATGATTAATCAACATTCCTTTTCACGAGTTTAAATAAGAATGAAATTGACATTATACCTTTGCCCGAGGTTGTGAATTTTATTAGTAACTTTCTTATGCCTAAAATTGTCAAAGAATCTTTAAATTAAAATAATCAGGTGGTAGTTGCAAAGTTACTATTGAAGTGAGGGACAAAAGGGACAACCGGGATGCCCTCGTCTTTATTGGGTTAGATGGGTCCCTTGCTTATTTTGAAATGGTGTGATCTAGGAGACATAATAATTGTTTAAGAGGGACAGGGGGCAATTCTTTTAACTAATGGAAGGTATAAGATTCAGCTTGCATTTAGTTTTTATCGACATTAAAATGCCGCCGCTGTAATTATTTTTAAGGATTACTTATGGAAAATGTATTTTTGAAGCATGGAATAAATGTTAATTTGGTAAGACCTCCCGCAGTTATTGAAAGTGACATTAGGTTAATACAAGAAAACGCATCCGTAATAAGCAAAAAGGCTATGGAGCTGACTGATTCATGGGCTGGTGTTATGTTTGTCTTAAGCCAAGAAGTAGTTGAGAAAGTTGCCACTGCTGTGGGTTTTGATATAAGAATTGCAAAAAATATTCACAAAGAAATTAAGAAATTGAAGTATGCCACGACAGAGAGCCAGACAACTTTTAATGAGCCTCTTGCGACTTGGCATGCCATTGATGCGACGTTGCTTGTTTTGAGAGGAGCAACAAATCTTGATCACGCGCTGTCTGATTTTTCTAACGAGAATATACAAAGCATATTAGATGCACATCAAGATGTTTTTCAACGTATTAGAGAAGCGCTACCCGAATATACTGCTCAGATGAATTTTAATCCAGAAACAGCATCTGCTGTTTTGCGATCATTTGGAGCTGATATTTCTTCAGATATGCTTTATGCCCTTGCATCAAAATATGGAACTTCTTCATGTGTTGATTTGGAGGGTCGAAGAGGTGTCTCATCTGATTTTATTCGATGTGTTACATTAACTTTAGCTTATGCTTTGAGTTAATTTTGAGTCTTGAGCAGGTTTGTAACAACCTGCTCAAACTTAAATTCATTCAAATTTCTTGTCTCAAATAAAAAAATCCTGCTTCATGGCTTTCTTAACAAGGTTTAGTGTTTCATTTGCGACTTCATTTGCCTTGATTGTTCCCTGTTGTAAAATGCTTAGAATTTCTTTTGGATGAGCCGCATACTCTTGTCGTCTTTGTCGCATAGGTTGTAATATTTGTTCAATGGAGTCGATTAGTTTTCTTTTGCATTCAACGTCACCTATTGTACCGGCTTGATATTTTTGTTTAGCTTCTTCAACCCAGTCTTTATCTAGTGTAAATGCATCATGAAAAATCCACAGAGGGTTATTCTCAATAGTGCCTTTGTCCGTAGCGCTTAACCGATTCGGATCAGTGTACATGCCCATGATTTTCTTTTGTACAGTCTTGCTGTCATCTGATAATAAGATGGCATTATTAAGCGATTTACTCATTTTTAATAAACGCCCCTCATCATTAGGTCCACCAGTACCCACTAATTTTTTTACCCTTCCAAGTTTCGCATTTACAATCGGTAACAATCCCCCTAGTGCTAAATTTTCATCGTCAGTCGCATGAGAGTCCACACTACAATAGAGTTGGTTGAACCGTCTAGCAACTTCACGGGTCATTTCAAGATGAGCAATTTGGTCTTCCCCAACAGGAACAATTTCAGGACGAAACGCCAATATATCAGCGACTTGTCCCACAGAATATAATGGAAATCCAAAAGAATAACTTTCGCCTAATTGCTTATCTCTGATCTCATCTTTAATCGTTGGATTGCGCATCACTCGAGCAAAAGGAATTAACATACTAAAGAGAAATGTTAACTCGGAAATGGCTGGCACCTCAGATTGTATAAAAATATTGCTTTTGTTAGGATCTATACCCGCAGCTAAGTAATCCAAGGTGATATCCAATACACTTTGTCTTATGTCACTGGGGCGCTCATGTCGAGTTGTGAACGCATGCATATTGGCTAACAAAAAGAAGCAATCATAATCATCTTGCAGTTGCACACGATTTTCTAATGAGCCAACCCAATGACCAAGATGTAACTGTCCTGTCGGAGTGTCGCCTGTTAGTAATATTTTTTTGCTTGCCATTTACTTTACGCCCCCCAGATAAAAAGGCACATTATATAAGGTTATCACTACGTAGACTATTTATCTGTGCAAAATTCGCTATATTCATCCAATGATTTTGAAACATAATTTTGATAAGACTTTAATGTGTATCAATAACTATATTTGATACATTCTTAGCATAACCTATGATAGCATCCCCCAACTTTAACGCATAAATTAAGCGGCAACCTCCAGATTACTACAACCTATAACTTTTTAAGAATATGGCTTAAGAGAATTGATTCATGAATGACTTTACTACCCCCGTTACTATCTCACTGAACGAGATTTCTACACAACAAATTAATAGTCTGAAACAAAATGGATATTGTTATGTAAAAATAAATCAAGAGGCAGAGTTAAATCTAATACGACTTTTAGAAGTTGGACACCGGTTTTTCAATCAAACTGAAAACTTAAAACTACTGTCTGCTTTTACTGATGAAAAATCTGAAGGTTTCCAAAATTGTGAAGAAAAAAATATGGTTCTGCAGCGCTATGCCTACAGAGGTGGTCCATTAACTGAACCATTATTGATTGAACAATCGACTATGGATAACGTAAAAGAACAATTAAAATCTCAAGTAGCTTCTGTTTTAATAAAAAAAATATTTGATCAAGGAGGCATTAGTAAATACTGCCCGGAGGTATTAAATAATTGTTCACCTACTTTAGTATACAACTTCTATAAGTATTCTCTTTCTGAACCTAAAAATAAATTAGTAGCGCATAAAGACATCACGCTCCTTACAATGATTTTTTCATCTGAGCCGGGTCTTGAAGTTTATAATAATGGAATGTGGCATAGTATAGTGCCTAAATCAGGTCATATAGTATTAATAATAGGGAAAATCCTAGAAGTAATTACAGGCGGAGAATATTCATCTGTTTTGCATAGAGTTAGTCCCCCTTTGTGTCGAGACCGTTTGTCTGTGTCAGTTTATTTAAAACTTGAACCCCATTTTTCGCTTGTAGATTACAAAAACAATAAATATATAAATCAAAACCAAAATGAATACATTAAAGAAAATCTCCAGGACGGGCTTTTACGAGAATAAGAATAGTAAGCGTATTAGCTTACCACCAGTAATCGAAACAATTACAGAAGCATAGAACGATTGTGCATTTCGATTGGGCAACATTTGTTCAATGATTGAAGTAGTGAATTAGTCTGTTAATTTGATTTAACAAGTTGGGCCCATGTTTTGTCTTTGAATAGGATCAAACCAATGCAAAGGCAAATAATTCCCATCCCACCACAAAGCAACCATATACCGTCACCAGACCTGTATTGATACGCCATACTGCCTAATATCGGGCCTGTAACATTAGCAAAAGCGTAGACAGCTTGATAAAGTCCCATATGAGTGGCTTTATTATCGTCTTTAGCTCTGTTGTACAATAGGGTCTGTAGAATTGGGAACGTTAATATCTCCCCAGTTGTCCAAATAAAACAGGATATTATTGCCAGAAAATATGAGCTACCCATAATAAGTAGGTACATGCCAAAACCAATAAGAAATGACCCAATAGCGGCGCTAACAAAAAGATTATATTTGCTAGCGAGATCAACAATAACGACCTGAAACAGGACAATCAGCAGAGTGTTAATCAAAAAAATACTGCTGAATCCCTGTTCATCAAGGTAATACTTATTGCGCATGTATATAGGATAATTCACCCATAACTGAGAAAATGTTAATGTTGCTAATAATAGTAACAGGTAAATCCAGAAGAACCCTTTGTTTTCGAAAAAGAGGGGAAGAGTCAACAATTTCTGCTGTTTTGTTTTTAGTACAGTGCTGTTATTCCGCACCACATTTAATTCTCTATTATTCGTTTTCAATAACAACAATATAATCGCGGAAAGCAGAAATGCTGTACCATTGAATATGAATAAAATTTGATAACTCAATTTCGCTAAAATACCTCCGATAACAACAGCGATACCCATTCCTAGATTGGCCATCATAAAACGTACGCTATTCACTCTAGCTCTCTGATCTTCTTCACATTGTTTCATTAACCAAATGCGATTCGCTGGAATAAATGATGAGTTCGCAGCCCCCATAACACTAGTCACACATAGTAAGGAATAAAAATCTTTGCAAAGAAGTATTGACATCAAAGCAATCGAATTTAATATTAACGAGCAAATGGAAACGGTTTTTGGCGTATATTTTTCACATAAGCGACCACTAAGATATGCACCGAATATTGCCCCAACGCTAAATAAGCTGATTAGCTCACTTGCCTCCGTAATACTGAGTCCCAAATCAGAAACGAAATAAAGAGATAGGAACAACATTGCCATTGTACCAAATGAATTCACAAAAACGGCAACCATACCCCACCATACTGGCATTGATAACTTGCCGCCACTGCTACCACGATATATTTTGGTTATATTGCTAATCCAGTTCATACTCAACATCCTATAATCCAAATGATTAAATAGAGGGCCGTACAGGTTTTGCCAGCAACAGGTGATGAAATTTTGGTTTTACCTGAAAAATTTATAGCAATTTGCCCCATGATTAATGTTCTGCTATTTCTCATTTCAATATTAGGCATAATGTATACTACTATTGCAGATAGCCTTGATTTACCTGCTTATGCTTTAATCATAAAATAAATAATGATGTTATAGCAGGGTATATTATGAAGGATGTAGAACCTTTACGTAAGCCTATGTAGCAAGTTACCAACTTTATACTCCAGTATATGATGAGATCTTCATAGCATAATGACTACCTTTTATTTGGTTGATAATACTTTTATGAATTCTTGTGTATTTATAAAAATACTAGGCGGTATGTGTTTCCAAAAAAGATTATTTATAAATAATGCATTCGCAATGACCAGTAAAACATGGATTAAGCCTAGAGTTCTACCAAATTGCTTACCAATTCTATATAGGGGAAGAGCAAGTAACTTTATTTGAAGCATAAATATCAATATTACTGTTACTAGAAGCATAAGATTTAGCGTTGCTCCTAATTCTTCGTGCGTGAAGACACTACTATTAATTCCTATTAAAAGAGGGATTATTATAAGAATATAAGAGAGGGATAAAACTCTAAAGACTCGCCAAAATATACCAGCCTCATAAAAGGTATGAGTCTTTATTTTATAAATAAATCCAATGCTTTTGCACAACCCCCAATGAAAAAGCACTATTACTGCAGCAATAAGAAATGTATTGGCTATTAATAAAAGCATGATTGGAATAATATTAAAAACTTTAAAAGGATCATATTTAAAGTATGTGGGGAATAGGCTGATGCAAACAAAGACTAAGATGTTTATAAGTCCTAGGCTGTAAATGAAATCGAGAAAATCAAACTCATAAGCTGCTATGGGATATTGGGTAATATCTGGTTTTTTGTAAACATCCAAGTGCCGTTTTATAAAAGCAATATGCTCTAGCCGACCAAGGGCTACTTTAACTGGTTTCGCAAATTCCATTGTAATTCTCCGTAATGTCTTAATGTAAAACCGATACTATTCAATACAGCTAGCAATAAACTTAGTGAAGGGAACAATATTCTGATTAACACTAGCTTGTTCAAGTGCTTCCATATACTCATTTCTTCTCTCCACAGGAATAATAGTCCATGGATAATAGCCACTTGCTAGCATAACATTCATCAGAAAACGTCCAATTCTGCCATTACCATCTGAATAAGGGTGGATATAAACAAAAAAGAAATGTCCGAGAACAACTCTAACAGCAGGCTCCTTTTCCTGAATTATTAACTGAAAAAACTCTTCCATTAGTTCACTAACAATTTGCCAACGTGGAGGAATATGTTTGGATTGACGTATAAATTCAGGACTTCGTCTATATCCTGCCAGATCAGTTGGTTTTAAAAGCCCTACAGCAACGCTAGGTTGAAATAATTCTCTATACCAATCCCCATGTTCTTTTTGTATTATTTTTCCGGGGCTGTCTCCATTCAATATTTCCATAAGGCTCTTTTTTACTGCTTGGAATGCTTGCCAATATCCACGGGCAGCTAATGCACTGCGGTGATTTCGATCTTGTTCTGTAGCATCGGGATTCCATTGTCCAGAACGAACTTTTTCAATTAAGTCGCGGCTTACTTGATAACCTTCAATAGATAGAGAATGGTAAGCGTCCGAGATGTACTTTTCATCTACCTGTTCTATATATTTTTTAATATCGATTGTTGTAAGACGAGGTTTAGGAAAGTTTTCTCGAACTACATCGCGCATCTCATGCCACATAACTTTCAAACGACTTCGGTACGCTGGCTTATAAGTTGCGGAGAAATCTATCGGTGTATTTGTTAAAAAAGGATCTTCTTCTCGTATTTGATAACCGGCACTCTCCATGGTTTTTTTGATCTCTTCTGCCACGTGAGATTTGCCAATATTTTGAAGTGCGCCACAAATCCTTCCTGCTATCCAAGAATGTC
Source organism: Legionella moravica DSM 19234 (assembly GCF_000423305.1). GTDB lineage: Bacteria > Pseudomonadota > Gammaproteobacteria > Legionellales > Legionellaceae > Legionella > Legionella moravica. Next base: position 134,498 of record NZ_AUHS01000011.1, read on the forward strand.
CTTCTTCTAATAAATAATGCAGAAAATCAGATGCACTATTAAACATTGATAAAACTGAGCGTGCTTCAGTAGGATATTGAGAAAAAAATTTAGGTGAACAATAGAGCAATGCTGGCACTATTGCATAAATTCGCATGTCCTGCTTAATCTCTATATCCTGAGTCGATGGCATTTTGTATTGTACTGAAAATAAGGCCGTATTATGAGGCAACTCCATATTACGATTTGTTCCGTTGGGGCTGCGTATCATGAGTTGTTTAGGCACAGTCCAATTTTCTGAATGAAGAAGTAAAGATTGTTCTGGGGAAAGGCACCATTCGTCACCAAATCGTTCATTTAAATATGAAGCACAAAAACTCCAGAAAGAAGCATACCAAGCCGTACTTTCGCCTTTTTGTTCATCAGGTTTTATAGGTACATACCAACCTTTTACAACCTCTTCTAAAAATGCATTTTCTACAAGTCGCTCTCTATGAGTACGACTTATATCTTTTGATTGGATAGCGTACTTACCTTGCTTTTGTAGATTGTGTAAAACTTCTAGTGATTCCGCTAGCTTTTCTGAAGGTTTCATAATATTTCAATTTATAGTTGTATGTGGAAATTATAGTATATTATGTTGTGGAAATCATAGTTTATTGTGTTGTTGAGATTATAGTTTATTCGGTTGCGGAAGTTATAGTTTATTGCGTTATTAAATAGATGAAAACATTAAAAATAATTATTAAACATATGGTTAAATTCGTCCAATATGGATTTTAAGTCCGTCTAATATTGAATATAAATGATTTTTTTCATTGAGGACCTTGTAAGAAATGCCTGGGACTGTTGGGACAGGTGGGGCATCCAAGCCATTACTGAGCTAGACTGGTCCCTCGCCTATTTTGCAACCTTGGGACGTATGGGACACTGATAGTTCTGCATTTAAGTTATAATATCAAAAGCTATGATAAATTCGCGATTCGCGAATTGCGAATTTATGACATGTTATATTTCATTTTTAGTATCAATCAATATCGTTCGATAACACATCTTTGAAATTGATCTTTTGTGCTTGACATTCTTTGAGGGAATACGAGATACTTTTTCCAAGCTTAAGGAGTAAGCCCGATGTTCCAATGTAGGCAATTGGAAGTCAAAGGATTAGGAGAAAAGAATATCAATCAATTGTCCAGGGTGATACTAGATGATGCGTTGAGTTCTGTTCAAGGAAGATACATCTCGGCATTTGGCTGAGGAGTAAACAATTGAGGAATGTCCTATGACTTTAAAAAAACCATCCCGTTTACATCTATTAAACGAATTTGAATCTGCGCCACATTCAGCGTTTTTTAATCAACAAACGATTGCTGCGGTATTAAGCTGCTCCACTCAGTTACTTGAACGTAACCGTTGGTCGGGTGGTGGTGTTCCTTATTTAAAAATCGGTCGTAACGTGTTGTACCGAAAAAGCGATGTGGTGAATTTTCTCCAACGACAAAAAATTTATTACTCAACCAGTGACGAAGGTCAGTTACAGCTCGTTGAGAACGCATAAATTTAAAATTCGTCAGAATGAATTTGATTCATTCTAATGGTTCACTGCTGTTTGGAGAATAATCTATGTCACAAAATCATGTTATTGAATTAGCAAATACACTAAAGCAGCGTCCAATTGTATGCGACTATGCCGGTGGTCGCTTTCGGTTAACTAGTGGGGGGCTAACTTTTATAGGTATTGATAAGGATTGCGCTCCTTCACCACCGTGGATATATGCACCATTGCATGTCGTTGCCAAAACTCGAGATGCTCAGAGCGGCGAATGGGGTCGTTTGCCAGAATGACAGGATGATGATGGGGTAACTCATCAGTGGGCGAGGCCATTGGCTTTATTGTAGGGTGATGCCTACGATGTAAGGCGAGAGCTGGCAAAATTAGAATCGAGTATTTCACCTAATAGAACAGCTCGCGATTTATTAGCCTCTATTTACTGGTTTTCCCGGTAGATACTCGTGCACGATGTGTTGATAAACTGGGTTGGGATGGGGATGTCTTTGTAACAGTTGCTCAATGTATTAGGAACTCAAAAGAAATGATTGTATTCCATAGTACCAATGCTACTGAGCCGGCTGTGTTCGTTAAGGGCAGTGTTGAAGAATGGCGCGACTCAATAGGTCGGCTGGATTCCAGCAACTCAAGATTGGTATTTAGTATTTAAATAGTACAAATATATAAGTCCAATTGGCGCAATGAATATTGCTCCAGCCCAGCATAGAGTTATTGTAAATGTTTTGATTAAGAGCAACAATAATGCATTTACTATAAACATATTATTGCCTAGTATAAAGTTAACAAAACTCTCATAAATAAAACGAGAATAGGGATATAAAATTGTATTTATAATACAATAAAATATGGCATTAATCGGAAACGAATGCCCCTTTAACATTATAAGAAAAAAAATTACAGGAAAAATTAACCCGAAAGTTAAATGCCGAAAATAATTTTCGAGTGGAATACCTGCAAATGTTTTAAGCCAAAAGTTACGCATTTTTTTCCATAAACCACATTTTAAAACCAAATTTTATATAAATTAAAGATCAAAAGCTAGTGTCTTGGTAATCAGCTTCAGAAAATGCATGATGCGCAAAATAGTAGTGGGTTTCTTGGGATTTACGGTATCAAGTGTAACCGATTGATTTTACTGGCTTTAATTGGTGGGCCCACTAGGACTTGAACCTAGGACCAACGGATTATGAGTTATATGTGATTAACAATTGCCCATCAATATCAGCAAATAACAATAATTTAATCAGGAGGTTAACTTAAAACAGTTGTTCTTGTCTATTGTGGATTATTGTCACTTTTTATCTCTGAGTGCCCCACCAGTGCCCCATGAATTCAACTGATATTTTTAAGAAGAACTATTAAGCTCAGAAATTAATTCTTTTTTCATGTCTAGAGTACAACCACCATTAAAATATATTTGCCAACTACCAGTGTTATTTTTTTCCTGAATCTTATCAACTAGCCAATCTTCAGTATTATCTTGGATAATTTCTGTACTAAATATTTTTTTGCTTTGTTTGTTATAGTATATGTCGCGATTAAAATGATATTGAAAGTTATTTGAATTTAAAATTTCCTTTTTAGTTTTCATAACCTCTCCATTGTAGTGCACTTTCCTATGTTATGATTATAGAGCAAATAGATTAAGTGACTTACACCCATATAATCATTGACCAATTTTAGCGATATAAATTATCAAGGATTATAAATTTTGTTATATATAGGGAGATAAGTAACTTCAATATTAGCAAATAACTTAAGTACACCGTCATCAATTCTACTTCTTACAGAGAAAAAAACATGTTGTTTTTCTTTTACCCAACCAAGAGCTACAATCTCATTCTCATCTTCAGGAACTTTTTTAAGCACCATACCTTCGCCATATTTATCTCTAAGCTTTTCTAAAATCTCATTAATTTCTTCTTTACTATCTGTAGAATAGGATAGGCTATATCCATATAGACTATTATCTAAAAAGTAATAACCTACATAAAAACTTTTGCTGTATTCTGGTAAAAACAATGAATTTTGCAATATCATCACAACTTTCTCGGCATTATGAGTTGAACTTGGAGCTGGTTGTATTACTCCTCTCTCACCATCCATATCTGGCGGGATAAAACCTCCTCCCCACTTTGTGTTACCTTCACCATTAGCATGCTTAACTTCCTGTTCAGACATTCCCCATTTTGAATTTAAGATAGCTTTTGAAGAATTATTAGATATATAGGCATAGCAAAAAACTATTAAAGTTGCGATTATAATTAAACTGAGGGTTATAATTAATTTGTTCTTTGTCCAGTTCACTCCTTCTGATATCCACCAAAGGCAACTTATTATAATCACTGGCAAAATGCCCAATATTAAAAATATAACCACACCTGTCATTACACTTTCAACATTTGCGAAAAATAGGGAAATAAGCATAGAACCAAATAGCCATAAAATTCCGAAAGATATACCTATCCTTTGTCTCAGAGGTAAACTTCGCATAATTCATTCCTTTTATATAAATTTTGTCCCTATCCCCTTTATAAAATATAGTAGATACGCTGGTGTAATGAAAAGAAATGTAACCAATGTCCGCTGATAACTACTGTCATTACTAGGTTTTTTATGATCTAATCAATGAAGGTTGACACTATACACGCGCACGTCATGGACTCTGGATTTATGTAGGAATAGGAGGGTAAATATGGTTGCATTGTATTTTGATAAAAACTTTAATGTCCGCATTTCATTATTTGCTAATTCTCCGAAAACTCGACGATCTGAAAGGGGAACATGTAATGCTAAAACCAGAAAAAATACTCTATGTCATGCTCCGTCTGTTTGGGACAACCTTAGAGATAGAGCTATAAACGGACGTTGTAAATTGCATGGTGGTCTGTCAACCGGCCCTAAAACCGAGTCTGGTCGACAAGCAATAAGAGAAAGTAATCGGAGGCGTAAAAAATAGAGTTGAATATTGGGCAAGACCCAAATATTTATCAATCGTTTTTTGTGAATTTAGAATATTCTACAAACCTTCTAGCCTTATCATTTTGGGCTTGTAAATATTGTAGTGTCGCTTTATGAAACCAAAAGGAAAAACCACCTTCCCAACCAGTATTTCGTTGCTTGTCACAGTTCCATAGGCAATCCATGCCTTGTAATTGCTCTAATTGATCAGGTTTAAGTACCATACCACTCTCTTGTTGCCTCAATAATTTTTCTTTACTTTTATTTCGCCAAACTGAAAAACAATTATCAGCTAAATCACTGATCGCCCCTGTTCCTTTATTATCTAATTTGCCAGGTGGCTGTGATTCATCAGCGCCTTTTCGAGGATGGACAACTACATGAATATGACAGTTATGTTGATTTTTAAAATCACATAGTTGTTCAATAAACGTCTTTTGCGCTTTGTAGTCGTCTTCAGATATATCAAGTTTCATTAGTGAGTCAATTACAAAGACATCTATCCCATATCTCTGACGAGCATAAAGAAAAACATCTAGTAATCGTTTTGATTTGGCTGTTCCAACTAAATCAAATATCCATAGTTTATCTTGATACCATTCATGGATTGCTTGAATATATTCTTTCGTAGGGGTGGATAGTGCCCCAGCTTGTCTAGTTAACCTCATTAATAGCTGTTTAGGTTTCAATTCAAGGCTGGCGATACAAACCTTAGCACCTTGCTGCATGCAGCTTAAAATAATTTGGCCCAGAAACTGACTTTTTCCATGTCCATTTATCCCTGTCCATATAGAAAGCTCTTCTGGCCTGAATAAAATTGAATCTTTTACTTTTCCCCATGGTGAAAAGTACCCAAGAGGGGTATTGGGGGACGGATAAAATTGCTCAATTACCTCATCCAGAAAGAGATATGCAGATTTCAGCTCGTCAGGATCGCAAGTTCGAGCCTCTTTAAAATATTGCTTTATTTCATCTCGCTGGATATTTGCAAGTAGACATTCATTTGGATCTTTGTAGGGTAGTTTTACAATTCGACATCGGTGTCTACCTAAACGTTCTACAAGTTCCGCGACAGCTAAATGTCCCTCTCTATCATCATCAAAGCATAGAAAAATTTCATCGAAAATACTTAACCGATCATATTCTGATTCAATCCAACGTTGCTTGTTACCGCTACCACCTCCGAATGGGACCGATAGGGCAGGTATGCCATATTGATATAAAGTCATTGCATCTATTTCACCTTCACAGATAGTCACAGATCTTGTGGTGTCTGAAATTAAATGCCAGCCAAACAGACAAGGCTCACAGCTGCCTTCTACAGATATGATTTTTTTATTATTGGGGCGATATAAATCAAGATATTTGACAAAAAAAAGCTGATTATCGCGCCAATAGGGAAAAACAATTTGGTTATTTCGTGCCCCAATTCTAAAGGCCTTAATTGTTTCAAAATGTAATTTTCTTTTCTCTATTAGATATTGTTTGGCTTCGGATGAAGCATCATGTATTTCTTTATAGTTTTGTTTGGGTTTAATGTAATTTGGTTGTTTATATACAACAAAGCTGGGTTGAGATATACCTAGATAAAGGGATGATTCTTTCATTGCATTAGCGATGTTTATTCTTTTGGTTTTAGCCCACAAATCAATTAGGTCACCACTGTCACCATTTGCGAAATCACACCATACACCAGATTTTTCACCATTAAGATGTACTTTTAATGATTTCCCAGTATCTCCATTAATATTCCCTGCACACCATTCACTGCCAATTTTTTTTCCATTTGGTAATAGTAAACGTGCAATTTCTTCAGCCCGTTGAGCTAATAATTTTGATATTTCTTTGGGCATCATGATTAAATTACTCCTTTCATAAACTCAGGTAATGAGCAATTAAGATCGTTATTACCTAGTAACTTGTTATTGCTAGTATTAATGAAATTTTCAATATGTGTTGAGTCACGTAATATTAATTCAATATCATTGTAAATCTGACCAGCATTATTTTTCCCCATGTGGAATGGTGATTTGCTACAACCATCTATTGCTTTTTTTAGCTCTATCTTGGTGTAACTATTTAATGCATTTTTTATTCGTTGTTCGCGTTTCTTATCCATTTTTGCTTTTGGGTGATTCATTACCTCTTGCCAATAGCTAAAAATTTCTTTTATGTCAGATATGATATTTGTTTTGGGCTTAGAATCAGAATCTGTTGATGTGGATTTTTTGATGATATTACTATTGTTATTAGAAGTGCCTTTGGCACTGAGGGGGAGTGCTTTCTGCACTTGGAGGTAAGTGCTACCTGCATCTGGGTGCTGTGGGCACTGGGTGGACATTGCACTGGGTTGTTCGATAATATTTAAATTAAAAGCGTACTGATTATTACGTCCTAAAATTCTAGTAATCTTTAGCAATCCTTTATTTTCAAGAGCTTTTATTGCTCTTTTGATTGAATCAACTGATAGGCTACAATCATTTGCAAGAGATGGTATTGAAGGATAACAGCTTGATTTTTTCCCCATATAGCTGGCTAAAAAGAACATAACCAATTTTTCATGTGCATGTAGGTTATAGTCACCAGATTTTCTGTGACGTAAAAAACGATCTATGGTAATTTGTGATTGCATAGTTTTTTCATCCCAATAAGGCGGATGCTTGCAAAGTGGTTTTATAAGTATAAAACTGACTGAGTTTCGTTACTCATATCGACTCGCAAGCATTCAGCTCTTATTTGTCATCTATTGTTTTGATAATGTTCTTAAGCTCATGTAAATTTTGTCTTATTAACGTAATACCTGGGTTATTTTCGCAATATGAATTTGCTATTTGCAGGGCTTGTATAAGACTTTTAACGCAGCATCTCAATCGATTAATATCAATGGACTGTATAGAAACGGAATTGTTCACTATGGAGTCTCCTTTCTGCCACGGTAAAGATATAGACCTATACGATGAACTGCCCCGTTATTGTCAGTCTGATAAACCCAATGAGTATCAATTAAATATCCTTTTTTTCTTAACTCTAATACCCGTCCACTTGGATGAGGGATTCCATATTTATCACGAGCTTCAAAGGTAGATAATGTGGGTGAATTTTTAAAATGCTTTAATATTCTTTTATGTTGTGCTAGTAATGAGTTGTCATAAGTAGGCTTTCTTTTAAGGTTGCCCAGATTTTCTGGGCTGCTTTTCTTCTCCATGATTATTTCCCTTTTCCTTGACTTGCAATCCATTCAAAAAATGCTGCTTCGTCAATAAGCACACGTTTGCCAACTTTTACGACTACGTTTTCAAAGCCATTTGTTTTTTTGTTGAAAATCAAATTGCGTAATGCCGCAATAGATGGCCAATCGTGATACCTATCCCAATGGGGTACCGGAATGTAATGAGGGTGTTTTTTGCTGAATGATGGTTCTTCTTTAATCATCATACTGACTCCTACTGGTTAAGGTTAATGCAGCGTTATTGCCGTTAGTCAGTAAGATGTCATATTATTTGTAGTTAAAAAATTCAGGTAATTAGGGTGATTTTTAATAAAAAAATACCCTAATTTTAGAGGCCATAATATATGGGAAAGTTTTGGAAATAGGGGTAAAAAATTATTTTGGTAATAATAGGTTGTTACCCAAACAACGCTTGTAGTCGTTTTAAATCCTCACACTTATTTCCTTTTACCCCATTTTGGAATTTAAATTCTGTGCAACTCAAATAGTTTTCAGCTATTGTTGATGGGCTAGTATTAAAAATTTTAGGATATAATTTTTTTAAAATTATAATGAATCCTTTTTTTGGAGTGGGCATCTTATTTTTATCAATAAATATGTTGTGCTTTTGGGCTGTGATAATTAATTCATTGATGGCACTGATCATATCTTTTAATTTTTGCTCTGATTTTTTCGTTTTTGGAGGGTTGGAGCTTTGCCGATTACATTTATTGATAACTTCTTTTTTCTCGGAAGAGGGGGCGGTGATGTTTAAAATGAATAAATTTACTGGAGGTGGTTCCTTTTGTGTTTTTGAAGGTAGATCTATATTTAATTGAGTTTTAGAAAAATTTTCTGGTTCGTAATCACTTAGCAATTTCTGTCTGGTTTGGCTAGCACTTATAAAATTTTGAAGATCCGTAGGAGCATTAAATGATGGACTATTTATCTTTATGTTTTTTGATAAATTTTTTATAAAATCGACTTTAGGTATTACACAAATTGCTTCTAATTGTTTTTTTGTATTTTCAGCGGATTTTGCAAAATACTCTGCTACAGCAAGACTAGCGTGCATTGACTCCAATGCTTTTGTAACTAACATAGTATGTCCTTATATATTATTGTTAAAAATCTTCTCATTCATACTGGCTACCACTTTGCTGGTGTGTGCATCAGACAAGTGGGCATAACGTTTAACCATTTGCAAAGTTTTATGACCCAAAATTTCAGCTATTTCGGCAAGGCTTGCTCCATTCATGACTAGATATGATGCACAGCTATGTCGTAAGTCATGCCATCGAAAATCAGCTATTTCTGCTCTTAGTAATGCATTTTCAAAGGGAGTGCGGAGATCAATGGATTTTTGGAAGTTATGACTGGGAAAAACAAAATCGCAGTTTACATGGCGGACTTTCGCATGCTCTTTCATTAATTCAAGAGCATGGCCAGCTAGGGGTAATACCCTACGTTCACCATTCTTAGTTTCGTGAAGCACGATAATGCCACGATTTAAATCAACATCTTTCCAACGTAAGCCTAAAATTTCCATTTTTCGGCCTCCAGTGGATAAAGCTAATACAACAGCTATGTATAAGTATGGACTTTCGCTGTTTTTACACTCAGATAATAATTTTGCTCGTTCCTCATCGGATAAAAATCTCACGCGACCACTTGGTTCTCTAGGCTTTGTGACTTTACGAAGTGGGTTTTCATCGACCCATCCCCATTCTTTTACTGCAATGGTATAGGCATGAGATAGGGCAGCCAAATAACGTACAACAGTAGATGGTGATCGTAATTCATTGCGAGAAGTTGTTCCTGCTGCTAATTCATCTCTTTTTTCAGCTATCAATGCAGGTGATATCTCAGCTAAGCTATATTCTCCTAATTCTTGCTTCCACCAATTCAGATGGAGAATGGTATTTTTGCTGTTTTTAGGTTTTTTAGGGATAAACTCTTTGATATATCTGTTAATCATTTCTGCGAGAGTTCTGCGTTTAGCTTCGCTTGTTTTGAAATGCCGACCTTCACGGATTGCTGATTCCGTTTGTTGTACCCATTTCCTAGCATCTGTTAGTCGTTCAAAAGTTGCTGTTTGTACAGGAAAACCTTTGAGTCTAATTTTTACTCGGTAGGATGTTTTACCATCTTGCGCTGATCTCTTCTCAATACTAGCCATAACAATTAATAAAAAATAAAAACACACTACAACAGTCAAATTATTAAGTCAAGATTTATCCATATTGAGCCTTTATTATTCATTGAGAATTGCAAGACATAACTAAAACACAAGGAGTCATATGAATATTAATCATATTGAAATTTTCAATAAGTGATTATATTTACAAGGAATAATTAATATTTTAATTTATCATGGGACACTCAAGGGACATTTGAAGCGGAAAATTACTAAAATATTGCAATTCCAAATTAAATATGATTAAATATTGCACATTTCGTGGTTGCGAATTTAATATGGTTCCCCAAGGCAATAAAATATTACCAAAGAAATATCCTCTGGGCGCGGCTCTTTTATATCTTCGCGGCGCCAGAAAAAACCTTGATGAGTCCTTAAGTTCTAAGGATAGAGAACTAATTTGGATTAGGCGTAAAGAACTTTCAGTTATTCTAAATGGAATAGAAGAAAGCCATAAGGAAGAATCTGTTAAGCAATCGCTTGTTACATATTATTTAATCAATAATTTAGAAATTGAAATAAGTTTATCTATAGCTATGCTGGATGCCGCTTCTTCTTATCTATCTGCTGCACTTTCTCTGGCTTGAGTATTTTTGTTAATTTAGTAATTTCCTTTGCGTAATTCGATTTTGTGGCATGGAGTATCAAAGCCCAAAGATGATATTGATATGCATTGTTTTTTTTCTTCTCAATGAGCTCTAAATTATCAAGTCCAGCTTTAAATTCAGTTAATGCTGGTTTTTTCAGATTTGTGCGGTATTGCTTCTCAGCAAGGCGTAAGGAATAGGCGCTCTTATAATCATTAAAAATTTCAAAAAAAGATTTTCTTACAAATTCTGTGCTATCACTCGGTTTATGCATTTTTGTGTGGTAGTGATGTGCAGGGCTACCATGACCTACAATCTTATATTCTATTCGTATGTTAGCATCTGGTTTACCGCGATAAATAGTTTCAATTTCTTTAAAAAATCCTTTAATTGTATTTTCGGCTTCTTGAAAGAGTTGGTTTAAATTGTTTTTTGGTAATTTAGTATTTAGTGGAATAATTCGCACACTATAATTTTCATCAACTGCCATAAAGCTAATTGATTTTTCAGAGCTGTCCCAACGAAATGCTGCAATAATATCCATATTTATTGACTCCTTTGCCCCAAAGGGGGTGGCGAAAACGCCTTATGTAGACTTAACGCCTACTTGGTTGAGACCGCCAGTAAGCACGAACATGAACAGGGAAGCTTGATAGCTTTCTCCAATGTTGCCTTACATAAACGGTTTTTAGCTTGTTCAGCATAAAGCACCTTTATTATTTTCTTGGATTAGTCCAAGCCCTCTTAGAGCATTATTGCCCTTCATCACAGCAATTGCTCAGAGGAAAAATAATAATAAGGCAAGACGCCACTGTTTAATTATAGAGCATAAATGAGTCCTCATTTTCTAAACTAGACTAAAAATAGATAAAAATGGCAAATAATGAGAAAAAACAATGAACAGGACTTAATAGTTCCTATTAGGCCATTTTTAAAATGGGCTGGTGGTAAGTTTCATATAATAAATAAGATTCGAGCCAGCTTACCTCAGGGGTCTCGTTTGATTGAGCCGTTTGTAGGTTCTGGAGCAGTTTTTTTAAATACATGAATATGGGCTCAATAATGCCTTTTGCTTATTGCTAGTAGGGTAATTTTATAATTCTTTAAATTCGTGAATAGCAGAGCCCCAAATATTTTCCAATTTTATTAAAGCAAAAAGGCAAGATCTGCACCCTTTATGCAATCATATTTCTATTTTTTATGGGGCTTTATATGTGTATGTCCTTTATTTCCCTTAGGGATTATCGAGTGTTCTTTCATTTGAGACAAAACCTTCAAAAGGCTCTCTTTGCTAAATCTTGTTTTTGAATGATGCCAGTTACTATGGAACTCATTAATTATGAGATCATCTGTGATTTCTTTTTTATCAATCAATAAATCGTTCCAGCAAGCAAATAGAGTAGCTACAACCTCTGCTTGAGTAGAATTTAATTTTTTGAATTTATCTATTACACGCTCTAATTCATGTGTCTCTTCACCAAATATTAAGTGTTTATTTTCTTCAATTTCATCAATATTATTTCCAGGAATAAAATGGACTCGTTCACCCGTATGAACCATAGTAAAATATCCACGCTCTAAAGCTAGTTTTTCTATCTTATCTTGTTCATTATAAAAAAGACTATAATCCAATGGTCCAGCTTGTTCACGGTAATATTTGGTTTTCAAATTATGTTTTGAAAGCATATCTGTAATGTAGAATACTTTTGCGAACTTAGTTTTTCCAAAATTTCGGCTATTTGAAGCTAGTGATTTTACTATCATAGCTGCGAGTGTAAGTTTTGTTTCGCTAGCTGAATATTTTTTTTCTATTATCTTATTATTTGCTAGAGGTTGTGTTTTCGGAAAAGAATTAAAATAGTCAACAGACTCGCTTACTAATAATTCATAGAAAGCTTGTTTAGTTTCTTTTAATAGTTTTTGAATATTACTATACAAGTCTAACAACTTTAGATCATTTGTTTCTTTAGCATAATCTCTTATTTGGATAATACCAGCGGTTGGTTTAAGCATTCCTTCACCAATAAAATATGGGCGTTGATAAGATACCCTAATTTCAGGAGTGATTTTGAATTTTGTTTTCCATTCGTCATATAAATCATTTACAGATTTAACTAAACGAGCTGGTAATAAGTCTGTTTGTTTTAAAAATAATGGTGATAAAGTTTCTGACCAAAAGGAGTCTGGATCTACGGGATTCATTGGATTATAACAGTTAATTTCAATTGCACCGTTTATAGGGTTATTCGCAGGAAATAATGTTTCTACGCATTCATTTTCAGCGAATCCAATTGAAAAAGAATATTTTGCAACAATATCCTCTATATTTTTCTTTATATCAGGTACCCAGATTTCAAATGCATCAGCCCATAATGGATAACCCATCTCATAAAATACTCTTGACAATGAGAACCACAAAAATGCCTTTTTTGATGAATTGTAATCATGGGGACAATAGCCCCGATTATCTGGTGGGCCTGAAAAACATCTTGATCTTTTAGAATCCATAAATTGAGAGTTTAGACGAAACCATGGATAATTGTTTTTATACGATAAGTTAACACGACATGGTGTGAGCTCATCCATGAATCCTATAGATAAACCGGTGTTTTCTCCATATGTGCTCTTATTTTTTGTTATACGCTCATCACCTATAGGTAATCCGCCACAATAAATAATTTCACGTTCTGCCTTTCTTTTATTACGTATAAAGTCTTTCCGTTTTAATCCTATCCAATTTTTAATTAAAGATCTTTCAGCACCAAAATTGATTATTATGCTTTTTTTATCATTGACTAATTTTTCGCAATGTTCATTTAATAGGTTTTGTTCAGTCCAAGGCAATATGGTTAAATCGTGCTTCTTAATCCAAGTGAGATCCCTTATAAAAATCTCATAGTTTTCTCTTATGATATTGGTTTTTCTATAGCTCCAAATAGTAAATGCAATTGGAAACTTTCCTTTTAAATCAAAAAACTCCTTACCGTTTACAAGCATCCCATCGATAAAATCAAAAGATGAAAAAATTTCTCTACGTAATCGACTAAAGCTTTTCCTATTTATTAGCCATGTTGATTTTGTAAATAGGAGTAATATAGATCTATCTGGTAAACCGCTACTAGAGGCATGATCACATATTAGTTTCATTTGTGCTAAAAAATAACCATAGCTCTCTGTTACTTCTTCACCAATTATATCAATAATGGAGGAGTGGATTTCATAGTTAGGCTTATTTGCTGTTTGGTCATCATGACCACGGTAGGGTGGATTACATAAAAATGCAAGTGGCTTATTAAAGGTTAGGCCTTTATCTTTTAATGCATTATTTATAATATCAATATATTCTTGAGCACTGATATCAAGAAAGTTAAGTCCTTTTTGCTCTTCTACTTTAGGCACTACAGTAAATTTTCCATTGTGCCAAACATCACCCTTCATGCGTTTTTCAACGGCATATAATAATTCAGGTTCAATTTCGCTTACTATTTTATGCCTGAGCTGTAATGGAGAGCGCCAATTGGTTACTAAATTCCCACTACCACAGGCTGGATCAATAACAATGTAGTTTTTTCCAAGATCTGGAATATTTTTTTTAACTAGCCACATAGCGAATTTGGATAAATCTAAATTTGTAAAAAAAATTCCATTTTGAACTCTAAAATTTTCATCAACCACATTTATTGCTTTATCATATTGGGCGAAAAAATCATCCGTGTTTTCATTTTCAGATAAACATATGTAATAATTTTCAACAAATTCTTTAAATCTTATTCTTTTATCAGGCAATAGAAATTTTATTATTTCACCACTTAAAGTAGCTGCTGTTGAGTCTTTATTGCTTAATATTAAAATAGAGTTTTGATCCCAGCTATAAATCATGGCATAAAAAGCATTAACTGCTTTAATAGGGCGTGCTGGGTCGAAGTACTCAACCATTTGTTTTAATATTGAAGTAAAATTCTTTATTGTTATTTTTTGTCTTACTTTTCTACATGATTTAAGTGTATTTTCAAAAGACTTTATCTTTTCAAGGACTAGCTTTTTATCATTCAAAAAAAGTCCATACAATTGATCATCGTACCAAATTGCACTTTTTAATATTTCATGTTTTTGATGTTTAAATAATGATGCAAGCTCTTTTCCTATTTGATTGGGGGCACTTTTTTTGCTTAGCATAGCTTCATAAATCTCACTTGGGATATCTTCTATATGCCAAATTGCTAAAAATCCTTCGGCTGCTACTACAATAACTGTAAAATCCAGTGTTTTTTTATATGCTAAACCTTGAAAAAGACCACTGTACCAATCAGTAATTTTTCCTTTTAGTTCTAGTACGAAATGCCCAGGGACATATCCATCTGCTCTGTTTGCGTCTGATTGACGAGTAAAGTTGGGAAATAATTCTCTAAAGTATGAGAGCGCAAGATCCTCGTTTGCCTTTTCATGGGGCTTGCCAAGAAATTGAATTAACTTCTCAACATGCTGAGGAAAAGTTGATCTAGCCATTTCTGTCCTTGTATAAATTAGTCCCTGATTTTAAAAGTAATCTCCTTTATTATAGTTCCAATTTTATTTTTATGTTTTAGGGTGCTGTGTTGTTAATTAGCGAGTGCCCCGCAAATGAGAAAGTCCTCAAGAACCTGCAAATAGTTGTGGGTTGTTTTTATTTGTTATTTGATAGTGTCCCGTGAGTGCCCCACGGAGGGAGTTGCTTTTGGATTATTTACGTTAACTACTTGATTTTATTGGTGGGCCCACTAGGACTTGAACCTAGGACCAACGGATTATGAGTCATGCTTAACAATTTTAACCACTTGATTTTATTATAAATTTTGCCGCGGGTTTTTCCTACAAATGGCGTACTGTGTCGTACGATGTCGTACTCAAATACGACGATCTCCCGAAGGGGTATTTTTGTATTATTTATTAAAGTAAGAGATTATATTGTTTGTAAGTCATTATTCTTTACATAAAGATTTTAGATTAGTTAATATTTGATTTTGAACCAGTGCTTCGTCTTGCTTCCATATTATACTCAATTTCTTAATGGCGATACCTACATTCCAAGGCATGTTTGGTTCCCCTTTTTCCTGAGTAAATGGTCCATCTGTTTCAGTTAACAATTTATCTCGAGGAATGTTTTTGATTAATTCTATTCCTTTTTTAGTCTGTAACATATTTGGTCCTACACTGAACCAGCATCCAAGGCAAATAGCCCTTTCTAATTCTTTTAAAGTTCCTGAGAACCAATGAAGGATAGGTATTCCTGATTTTTTATGAGTTTCGAGTAAATCCAAAACTTCTCTAGTCGCACGTCGTGAATGCAAACTTATAATGCGGCCACCATTTTTTGCACATGAATGTAGTATTTTGTCTAAAATATTTTTTTGTAAGCCCATACTGTTAGAATATTGAGGAGAACCATCCAAGCCGACTTCTCCAATATACCGAGCTTCAGGTATTAAGTCACATAAGACATCAACTTCATGGCCGAGTTCGCCAATCAATTGAGGGTGTAGCCCAAGAGCTGCACGTACATATTTCGTTCGCTCGGCTAACATATTATTTCTTTGCCATGCTCTAGGAGTAGTTGTAACAGCAAGAGTATATATTCTCCTATGTTCACATTCAGTGACTAGCTCAGGAAAGTTTGGATAAAGATCCAAATGGCAATGAAAATCAACTAATTCTAATGACAAAACATACCTCATTTCTAATTTGGTGTAGTTACTACGCCTTGTAAGAAGTTTTCCACTTCCTTCATACCACGTTTATAGACGTCCTTTAGGTCATTAAGAATTGCTATATCTTCTAATAATGGTCCCGGTTTATGTATAAGCATAGGTAAATAAGAAGGTTTATTATTCAAATTTGCAAGAGCGTATTGGAATGCTCTAATTTGTATGCCCTCAGCTTTTCTTGAATCCAAGGGTTTTTCAAAAATATTAGGGGGGCTATATGGCGTTGTATCTTCACCCAATTGCCATGCATGATTTAATGCTGCCCGTCTTATAATACAGGGCACACAATGTCCACAATGATGGTACATCCCTCCACCGAGATATCGGCTAGCAGAGGGGTGTGCACAAGAAACTGATAAATGGACTATGGATTTCAGAAAATCCTGATTTGGGCATTCCTTAACCATTTCCCCCTTTGTTTTATTCCAGTAAGGATTGAAAATTGTACCTGGGATATTTAATGTTTGTAATAACTCATTCCATCGATGAATATAATACGGATGTGTTGTTCTTGTGCTTAAAGAACCTAGCCGTGTTGGGTCGAGTGGTACATTAAGTGCTATCAAACCATTTTCTGGGACACGTAAATCAAATGATTTTTTTAACCCGGAGCCCGAAAAAGCACCTAAAGCAAAAAAAAGAAATGATCTTCCTCGCGTAGAGTTTTCCGAATGTATTCCTGGAAATAAATTTTTTGGGAAACGAGCTGAAAGAAAGCGTAGTCTATTGACCCTATTGTCAGTATATTTATTGATCAATTTTTCAAAAATAGCTTTTTGCGGGCTACTTACAGCTCCTTCACCTGCATGGCTTATAAAAAGAGGAGTAATACCCGATTCAAGAGAATCTATCGCTCCAATAAGGCTATCAAGGCCGCCTGAAAAAAGTGATAATCCGTTATAATTGTAAGGTAAGTATGGCTTTTGGGGGATTAGATTCTCGAATCCATCAGGTCTAATCCTAAATTCAATTTCCCATAAATCGCCAGTCAAGAAACGTAATATCTTTTCTAGAACTGATTTGCTTTTTGACCAAAGCTCAGTATCTGACACAGGTACGACTAGACGAATTTCACGCGTCCATGCATCCTGTGAAGATTGAATACGATTTAATCGGGTATCGGCAGCTTGAACCATTACAGCAAATATCAGGAGATCAAGTCCCACTTCAGACGGATAAATATTAAATTTAGCTAATTGCCTTATCGCGCCTCCAATACCAAATCGGAGAGAGTTTTTTCCTGTCAGAAAATCTAAAAATTTTAGTTGTTCGCCTTTTTTCTCAGTATACTTATGTTCTGCTGCGTCAGCACTACCGAATCCTCCCACCAATATATATTTTGTCATTGTTCTGCCTCATGTTCCGCAAGTGCTTCAAGGATTGCAAACGAGCGCTCAAATATAGAATTTATAGTTCTACTTGTTTGGCCAGCAGAAAAAAAACTACTATTTGTCATCGCATCAGAGACAGCACCACGAATAAAATCCTTTAATTGATTTTCAATATCTTGCACAATCAAAATATTGTTAGGTAATATAATAATCTTTGTGGCAATTGCATTCATGATACGATCTTTAATGGTGTTTGAGATGAAACATTCCATGATGGTAGCAATTGTAGCTGTTGATGGTTGTTCCAGGTCTGCTAATCCCAATTCGGCTACTTCCCCAACTGCCTCTATATACGCATCTCGAACAATAGAATCATCCAGATCACCACCCATTGGGCAAATTACATCTATTAGCGCTGCATAAATTTCAGCGATAGGCCGATTAGCAAGATTTTCTAAATTGAGGTTTTTAATAACGGATTGAATACCGTTGACACTTGCCATTGAAAGAATGTTGCCAAGTCGTACACTGGCTTGACGCTCTGATTTCATTCTTTTAGCAGCTTGTTTTGCACCACCTGTTGTTTTATGTATATAGGAGACAATAGCTCGTCCAAGCGCAGCGCGATCAGATCCCCCTGAATTTATAAATGCAGTAAAGTTACGACGCGCAGTGCTATAACGATTATCGACTGGCAACACACTTGGTTGGGGATTACTAACTATTGTCTCTGAAGCAACCTGAGATAAATCAGATTGGTCAGTCGAAGTATCATCATTTTTGGGGGTCGTAGTCTCATCTATTAACTCTGGCTCCAGCCAGCTTGGAATGAGAGGATTAGAGTTTTTGCCACCCCCAAAGGCTGTAGAAGTTCCCATTA
The DNA here is from genome assembly GCF_000423305.1 of Legionella moravica DSM 19234. GTDB lineage: Bacteria > Pseudomonadota > Gammaproteobacteria > Legionellales > Legionellaceae > Legionella > Legionella moravica. The sequence continues at coordinate 152,952 of NZ_AUHS01000011.1, forward strand.
TTGACCTCTATTGTTTTGAGGTTGTGCTGACAAAGCGGCTTTTAATGGAGTCGAACCATTAGTTCTCCAGTTCTGAATGAGTCGTTCTAATTGTGCTTTATATATTTGGTCGGTTATTATTTTTTCATGGCCAGCAGCTGCCCATGGCCCAAGCTGTTTGACGGGTAGTTCTTCAAGTATCTCTACGTATCGCATTTGAAGTGCTTTCGGATGGGCTTGCACCAGCTCAGCAATACCAAAAATTGTAGGTGGCTTAGTAGAAAACGCATTACTTCCTAGTAGTTTTGAACGAAGGGCTTGTAATAAAGATTCAATTTCGTTCGATGTTAAACTCGTTAAATCTTGTCTACATCCCATAGCATTTGCCTCTCCTCCAGATAATTTCTCAAGCAAGGCCATTAGTTTTGGAGATAATGGGGCTGTAGATCCAAGATAATTTTTACGATCTTTAATAACGAATAAATATGGTTTCAGCGAAGTTGTGCCAATTTTAGGTTCTATCGACGCCCATTTAACTACCTCTGAGCGCATCTTCCAATCAGCAAGTGTAGAGCTTTCCTCAGATGAGGTTTCTTCTTTATTACTAGATTTTTTTGTTTGTCCTTTGCTGGTTTCTTTTAGCCGTTCCCCTTGTTCTAAGATATTAAGTTCCTTGCATATTCCATCATCTGCATTTGCTGCTGAAGTGGCAATATGTTCAAATACTGAAACGGGTAAAAACAATTCAGCAAGCATAAGTTTTGCCAGGATCTCAGCTCTGATGTTGTCACCAAAGCCGCGAGCATTAGAAACTTGAAGTCTTAAACTGAGTGCGTTTAGAAATCGTTTAATCTGTCTGGGGTTTCCTTTTGTGCCAGCTGATAAAATTGGGCTAATTTGCTCTGTGATTAAAAGTAAATCTGATACATCATCATACTTATCACCCAGTATAGTTTTAATTTCGGAAGTATTTATCCCTTTACCTTCCCATGGGTTACACAAAGCATTTCTTCCTAATTGAAGAAGCTTTTTAAATTCATCTGAATCCTCTCCTAAACGGCTTCCTACCGCAAGCAATGTTACATATATGTGTGTTTCTGTTTCACCTAACGCAGGAATTCGCATAGGTACTTGTATAAGCTTCTCAAGATAACTACGTGCATACCCCTGGGAGCTACTTGATTCTGGAAGATCTGGGAAATGATTGCGCACCGCATATTCAATCATTGCCTCATCAGCTCCTACAATAAATGCCGTTTTTGGCAAAAAAACAAACAAACGAATAGCTTCTAATGTTTCGATTGCTGTCTCAGGTAAGCAGCGATCAAGGTCATCAATCAAAACAATAAGCCTATCAATCTTTGCTTTTTTTAATAAATCACTAAATGCTTTACGAAATTCATGTATCTCTTTAGGAACACTGCGACTCTCGCCATCTTTCAGCAAATCAGAAAACAATTCGGATGCCGCTTCTGCATTCTCTTTTGTTGCCAGTGTCGCAGGATCAGATAGTTTGTCTTTAACAGTATCGAGGACACTTTTTAGTTGCTCTAAAGTTGGGAGTCCAGTAAAAGCAGTAAAAGCTAACCCACCTATTTTTTTTGCCGCTTTCAACCAATCAATACGCCGTAATATGTTTTTTACTTCTTCATTTGCGTTTGTCAGTGATGATCGATTAGCAATTAGCTCTGTTACTATTCCTTCAAGAACGGCGATCTTAGCATCTTCAAATCCCTGAAATTGCCAGCCATTGAATTTTATACAAAGCATTTTTTCGTTTTCAGTGAAGGCCTCCTCAATCATTTCAAGTACGCTAGATTTTCCTGCTCCCCAGTCACCATGAACACCGATAGTCATCGGACGCTCTGGAATTTCTTTAATCAATTGCACAATTGTACGAGCAATCGCCTCATTATTTAAAAGGTCAACCTTAGTTTCATGATCAGATAAAAAAAGTACAGATGGGGACACAGTCATGTTTTCTCCATAAACACAATATTCACAGCTACGTCAAACAGTATATAAGTGTAATTTATTTCCATATAACTGGTTCTCATCATTAAAAAATCGGTACGAATAGATGAGTGGCCTTGCTTATCTATTTGTGATTGCACATCTCACCTCCTTGATGAGAAAGATTGTTAATCTGCTATGGTCTTTACAATATATAGTCAAAATTTGTTTTTTCAACGCTGATGGGTGCAATTATTTAACTGAAAATCCATTTTTATTTTAGTGGTCTTAGATAGGTGCCCCATATTATGGGGCTAAAAGGTTGAAAAAATATGCATTGAATTTTCAGATTCAACCGAACAGTAATCATTGATAAAAAGATCCCGAGCAAAAGCCTCAAAATCAAAATAGCAGATCAAACTATCCGGCATTTGATGGGCATAACAGTCATCAAATAACTGCCTGGCAAAATCAGCCTCCGAATCATAACAACCTTGGTAATGATCCTCCAACATGGTTTGTGCATCATCTACCGAGTAATCACAGAGTAGGGCTAATCCTAACTCTCCGTGTTCTTGAATAAATGAAGCGTATTCCACAATGTTACTTATTGACTCATATTCATGAATTTTGATGCTGCCGAATCCTTCATAATCGTGTATGGCGTATTCCTCAGCATTGGGTTCTGGGCTGTTATCCAACATTTCCCAGATTTCTTTCATGATGTCGTCTTCGCTTTGAGTAGCATCTATCCAAACACCATGCAGGATGGCGTTATTGTACGATGCTAAACAGGCGACGTAGATTGAAGGGGTGTCCATGGGATTATCTCCTTATGTGAATGGAGCAATCCCACACGGGAGCTTGCTCCCGTGCTAGGGTATGATTAAAACGGAATTTCTTCCGAATCCGGTTGCAACATTTCACGCATCTGAGCCATGTGCTCTTCTGCGGTTTTGTTACTGGATTCGTCAGCTGATTTTGGTGAGTTGAGAAGCTGAATGTGGCTAACAACAATACTTAATGCTTGACGCGCTTTGCCTTCATTGTCAGTCCATTGATTGGAACGCAATTTACCTTCGATGTAAACTTGCGAACCTTTCTTTAAATATTCAGCGACTTTAGTCAGTTTGCCAAAAAGCACCAGCTGATGCCATTCCACTCTGGTTTGCCATTCATCATTCTGCTTGAATGATTCATTAGTTGCCAAAGTGGCGGTGACAAAAGATTGTCCTTCTTTTCCGGCGATGCTTTTAGGATCAGCACCGAGATTACCGATTAATTGAATGCGATTTAAAGATGCAGTCATTGTATTCTCCTGTTATTTTTTAATGTGAGCCGCATAACAGAAAAACATCCGCATAGGCAGGTGGTTTTCTGTTATGCGGATAAGACTTTTATTACCTCAATTAACAAGCGATTCGTTGAGTATCGAACTGTTTAACAAAGGAAATTAGGGATTCCAATTTGTGTAAACTTAACTCAGCTTGCTGTATGTCATGGGTATTGATTTGAAGTCGATGACGGCCTAAATCATTCACACAACAATTTAGCTCAAAGAGCAAATGTTCAATTTCAAGTTGTACTGGTTTCTGTTGTTGCATGGTAGCTCCTTAGGGTAGGGAGGATTAGCCCCAAAAAGGACTGTTCATCCCAATTGGGTTATGCAAAAAAGATCACCGAAACATCGGTTGATTTACCTGGTTATTAATGATGATGTGCTTAAAGCACTCCTCGGGCGTAAAGCCGTAAAACATCTCTTGGTGGGGTTTCCCTGCTAAACGCTTTGCCATGGAATTAGGGGAACAAGATGGCATATCACAAGACCTGGTGGTTTCGTCAGAATTGCACTGACTCATCAGTTGTGTTGCTTTCAGAATATCAAGCCAGTATTGGAAATCAAGATTTTTTTCTTGGTGATATTAAATGAACCCAAATGAACTAATTGTGCTCTTTTAGTGATAGAGAATGTGTTTCGATAGTTGGTGATTCATCAAGCAGGATGTTGTCTTCATTAACTCCTACAACGATTACCAAACCGTTGCGTTAAATATGCCTGATGCTCAACATCAGTTTCGTATGTTAATGCCATGCGTAAATACTCTAATCGCCCAACGCAAAACTGAACACGATTTAAACTTAAGACACCATCGGGGTATTGCTCGATTGCAGGAATTAATTCTTCTATATAAAAAACATTATGAGGTTTGGCACTTTTAAACACGGCTTCCCCGCTAAAAACCACGATATTATGGATACACTGTGGCTCTATGAAATCAAGGGTCTTTTGTATGGCTTTAACGTGTCTATAATTCTGATGGATGGGATTTTGAAATCTGAATTTATCGTAATAGAGCGATTGAGACCAGCTTCTTGCGTTTGCTTTAGCGAATATCCATCCCTTGTAATGCTTTGTTTCTATAACGAATATGCCTTTTGTTGTAATTAGAATATGATCGATTTGAGTTGTGGAACCATCCTCTAAACGTAAAGTAATATTACTTAGAATATGAGCATCTTTGTTTTGGCAATACTTTGCTAAAGTGTGCCTGACTCGGGCTTCACCGCAATTTTCAGCTGCCCGTTTACGATATCGTCCGGCAATATAACCAAATACTATACCTAGAGAAATTAATGATAATAAACTAACGATTTCAAGATCAACCATACATCTTACCCCCAACAAGCACATTATTTTAACAGTGCTAGTCGGTATTTTCCAATTTGGTGAAACCCAAGAGCTTGGTATGCGCATATAGCGGAATTATCATTGGTGAACAAAATTGCTCTTTTGACCTGCCGGTCGGCAGCTTGTTTTAGACAAAGATATACAGCAATTCTGGCAAAACCTTTATTTCTTAATGAAGGCGGGGTATAAACAGGGCCGATCTGTACAATATCAGGTAGATTGGCATTAAATCCACATAGAGAAACAGGCGTGTTGTTTACAAATAAAATCCATCGATTTTGGCTAAGTTGTGTATCTTGAATTTCATCAATAATGGATTGTTCAAGTGTGGGATTGTTAACATCGTCCCCAAGTGCTTCTATATGATAAGCGATAAGCGATAAGCCATTAAGCTGTTTGTTCTCAAAAGAGCCATAATATTCTCCGTGAAATGGTGCATCTTGGTAGGTAATTCCCGAGTGGTATAAATTATTCCTAATGAACATGGTCGTTTCTTGATAATGATTGAGATAGGATGACAATTCATCTACATGCAATTCGTCTAGTTTTTTTATCGCAATCATTTTTTCCTCGGTATGATGAATATTTTTAATACACTTTTAAGACCTATGTTAAGATAGCCCACTATTGATTATTATTAAATACAAAATCTTAGAATATGATTACCTTAGAGCCTCATAATCCTGCATGGAAAGCTGCATTTGAAGTTGAAAAAGAACAGCTATTACAATTGAGTATCAGGAATATAACCCAAATTGAGCATATCGGCAGTACAGCTATACCTGGAATTTGTGCAAAACCAGTAATTGATATTTTAATTGGTGTTAAGTGTTTGAGTGAATTTACTTCCGAATATATCCAAAAAATTGAATCATTGGGTTATCGTTATAACCCGGTTTTCGAAACAGTTTTTCCACATCGGCGTTATTTCCAAAAAGACAATGAACAGGGTGAGCGAACGCATCAGATTCATTTGGTTACTTATCCCTCTTCTTGGTATGCGAAGCATCTGTTGTTTCGCGATTATTTGCGTCTTTACCCCAAAATTGCCAACGAATATGAAGCACTTAAGCTCAACTTGAGCAAAATCCATGACAATACGATTGATTATGCCAATGCTAAGAATGAGTTTTGTCAGCTTATAGATAAGAAAGCTTTTTTACATTTTGGCGTTAATAAACCATTCATTGAAACAGCTCGTCTTATTGCATTTATTCCCCAAGTAGCTTGTCACAAAGACTATGCAATAATGCTTTCAAATCCTGAGTTTATTCAATGTTATGGTGTTTCATACAATGAGGACCAGGCTTTAAATCGTTTGGAATCGGATATGACGCATTACAACCAATATGGTTTTGCTCCCTGGATGTGGTATGACAAAGAAACCCACAACTACGTTGGGAGAGGGGGATTAAAGACTTTTATATTTGAGGGAAAAGAAGAAGTTGAGTTAACTTATCAAATAGCTCAAAGCTATTGGGGAAAAGGTTTAGCATTTGAAATAGGGCAAGCATCCTTGGAGTATGCCGAAGAGCATTTGGATTTGGCTAGCACTATTTGTTTTACTGCATACAATAATTATCCATCTTTGCGCGTTATGGAAAAATTAGGTTTTAAATTTGAGTTTGATTTTGAACATGCAGGGATTACGCACAAGTTTCATAGAAAACCTACAATAAAGAAACTATAGAGGTTGTAATGGATAAAGTAAAAATTGACACAAACTTAGTCCAAAAGCTGATTGCTGAGCAATTTCCGCAATGGCAATTACTACCGATACATTCAGTTGCTCAAAGTGGTTGGGATAATCGAACGTTTCATTTAGGTGAGGAAATGGTAGTTCGTTTGCCTAGTGATAAGGAATATGAGCCACAAATAAATAAAGAATATCAATGGCTTCCATGGCTTTCCAAACAGCTTTCATTTCAGATTACGCATCCTATTGCACTAGGAAAACCATCACCAGCTTATCCATTGCATTGGAGTATCAATCGTTGGATTGAAGGGGAGTCTGCTTCAAGACAGAATATTCATGATATGAAATGTTTTGCGGAAGCATTAGGGAAGTGTTTAAGAGAATTTCAATCTTTAGATGCCACGGGTGGGCCTGTGGCAGGCGCACATAATTTTCATCGAGGTGGTTCGTTAAAGGCTTATGATCATGAAGTGCAACTTGCAATTCCTAAAATTAAAGATGCTCATGAGCAAAGCTTTGCTTCATCATTGTGGCAACAGGCACTCTCTTCTGAATGGCACTTAAAACCTGTTTGGGTTCACGGAGATATGGCTATTGGCAATATTTTAGTTCGTGATGGAAGGTTGTGTGCACTAATCGATTTCGGCCAACTTGCTGTAGGTGATCCTGCGTGTGATTTGGTAATAGCATGGAATTTCTTTTCTGGCGAAGAAAGGACAGCATTTAAGAACGCAATTCAATTGGATAATGATACTTGGATACGAGCTTTGGGGTGGGCATTTTGGAAAACCTTATGCTGGCCAATTAAAGGTACTGATGTAAAAGGAGTTTTGCATGAAATTTATTCCGATTATGAGATGGTTAAGTAACCATATCGAATGAAATTATGTGTTGAAAACTGTCAGCCCAAATAAATTTTTGTAATACTCAATCTCGAATGCCCAAGCAACTGGCTAATAATTTCTCTTGCGGTTCTGTCCCAATATTTTTCAAGAGGGTTAAGTTCTCTATATGTTCTACCACCTTGTATTGGGCATATAAGGCCATTACCAGTTTTGTCATAGGATTTTGTAATTTCATGATATCTTCGCTGAGCATAGGCATGGCGAAGGCCATGGCATTTGCTTAAGCCCATTTTTTCTATCACTTCATGATACTGAGCTAGATGATTTTTATAAGTCTTTTCTTTAGGAATGAGCGATTGTCCAGCAGGAACTTGCTTTGTAGCATTGAGTAGCCATAGTCGTTGTTGCTCATTCGTTAGTTTAATATCACGTCCTATTCCACCTTTTGTCCAACTGGGCTTTATAACCAATTTATTTCCTTGCCAGGCATCGCTTAGTACAATCTTCATCGATTCTTCACGGCGGAGACCAAATAGGGATTGGGCTTCCAGCGATAAACGGATCATTGGGTCTGAGCATTTGGAAAAATCGACATTATTTATTGCTTTATTATATTGGGGAGCATAATTTCGTTTGTTGATTTGGTAGCAGTCGTTTCCTTGTTTAACCAGCTCCGGTTTGTTTAGCACTGAGGCCACTTTGCGCAGTTTAGCCATGTAATTTTTTATTGTTGCAGGATTTTTATTCTGGGCTTTCCAGTGATCAACCAGGATGTGTATGTGTTTTGGTTTTAATCCTTTTACGTGTGTGATCATGTAGCCTAATTCGTGCAGATCTTTAACGCAGCGATTCAACATGTGTTTCATATCTGCTCGGCTGGCGTGGGAGTAGTTTTGGATTTTCTTAATACATTCATTGATTGAGTACTTGGCATTTTTAAGTTTGGACTTACTCATTGAGATACCTCCATAAAGAATCACGAGATTTGATGCCCATTTCGCTGCGAATAACCCAATAGGTTTCATATTTCCCCAATATGGGTAAAAGATATTGAGCCATCTGTTTTGCATAGAGGTAGCGGTAGGCTTTGTTAATTGGTAGGGCATTTTTTTTTAAAGCCTTTCGCCAGGCAACTTTGGTATCTTCGTAATCGTTAAATTCAGCAATGGATTTACCGTCAGTCAGCTTTTTGATTTTATCCAGGATGGCTTTTTGCATTTCAAATCTGATAGGGATTGTTCTGTCTAAGGAATTAAATGCGATGTTTCTGGTTAACCAAATGCTGTCTGCCTGGATGTTAATTTCAGGTTTTATATAAATGGCCTCTTGAAAGGTCAGGCCAAATTCTGTTTGTAATGCCATGATGAGGCGTGGTATTGGATTGTCCCATGAGTGCCAGTGGTCGTGCTGGATTTTGAGTTTTCTTTTACGCTTTCGGGTGGTTTTACTAAGTTGTAGGGATTGATTGTCTATATTGGGAATGGGGCAATCTATGCTGGTTAGATAATGCCTGACGATAGTCATATGATTCATAATCGTGCTGGTACGTATTTTACTCTTTTTCCAATGGGCTACCAGTTGGTGAATATGGTGCGATTGGATATTTTTCCAGGAAAAAGGTACATCACCAATAGTATAGAGATCATCGATCATTTTTCGAATGACGTATGCCCTTTGTTTTTTGATTTTGTAGCTGCCTTGATTGCCGAGCTTTAAATATTGATTGGCAGTTTGTCTTAAGTTGTATTTTCTCATCATCCCATCCGATAAAAATTTATTTGCCCTGTCTTTGGTTTAGTGTTGAACGAGCGGCTCACTCAAAGATGAAACCTGGCCAAAGCCATTAAGCTCGAAGTGGGGGGCAAATCAATCGTTATAAGGCAAACGATCTCGCCGATTTACAACAGTCTTTGGGTGCTTATTTTCTCCTTGTTTTGATGGTTAATAAAAACGACAAGACAATGGCTCTTGTCATACAAGTCCATGGTCAAATTGAAATAAATTGACTTAAACTCCCGAGGGAGTTGCCCTGCCGGATGACAGAGATTCCTAGATGGTTTTCCCTACTGAACGTCCAGCCACGGGGTTTGGGAATGAAGTGGCTTAGCATAAGACGTCGGTTGACGTTTCGCCGGACTTTCACCAGCTCATCAGTCATGTTTAATTCCAAATTAGCAAAGCGGTGCTTGCTTCGCAAGGGATTTTGGAAAGAATTTTGTCCAATCCCGATTGGCGGGATCGGACAAAATGCTGAAATGTGTTGATTTTACGCGGTAAAATCAAGGTGATTTTTCTGCGTCACTGCTGGAAAATTGCAGTGACGCAGAATGCATGAGGTGCAAGTTAGCCAACGGTTATCTGCCCGGCGTAATGTGGCATGGACTAGTGAGAGCGTCGCCTGAGATTCCTTTTCCTCCTATGGTTTCTATATCTGTAAGCTCGCTCCTTCCTCTAAGGAGAGCCGATTGGTCTCATCTAGTAGCGTTTTTAGATTATCCCTTGCCGTAGCGTAAGATGCTGGAAGCAATTCTGCTGCCGTGTTCATGGTCTCATAAGCTTTAGGGATATCGCCCTGTGCCTTGAATGCAATTGACAAGTAATAATATGTGTGAGCAAAGTCTTTATTTAAGCTAGCCGCTTTTAACAAGACTGGAATAGCTTCCTGATGACGTCCAAGATTTACCAGCATTACTCCCTTGCAATTTTGTGCATTAAAATATTCCGGATCAATCGTGGTAGCCTGGTTAAACGCTTTGAATGATAATTCTTGGTAGCTGGCAATGCTGGGTAGGCTGGCGTAACACTGGCCGATATACCACCATGCTGCCTTGTCATTTGTATTCAGCGTCACCACGGCCTGGAACGATTTTAGCGCATTGTTAAAGTCTCGGGGTGTTTGATTGTAAAAAGCCATCCCCTCTGATATGAGTTCATTGCAGATATTGCTTGCACTCACTAAATCTTTTTGAGCTAAATCAAAGGCGTTAAAAGACTCATACTCTTTTGCTCTGGAGCGATAAGCTGCTGCTAACAATCGACGTTTTTCTGATCTATCAGCCGCTTCGAGTGCTTCGATTGCTGTGGTTAATGTCCTGGTATCTGAAGAGCTGAATAGCCCAAGTTGAACGACAGGAGATGTCTGTATTTTTTTTTGAGGTTGAACAGTAACACTAATGATCGCTGTCTTGAATGCAATTGCTAACGATCTTGGATCTCTATTGCTGGGGTCTACTTCACAAGGTTTGCATGCATTTGGCATGCTAAAATGAATATCCATATCATCATTTAGTTCTGCAGGAATATCTATAATTATCTGTTGTTCCGGTCTGGACGTATTATATTCATAGATTTTAGTTTCTAAACCTTTTCCTGAGATAATCAATTTTTGAGTAATTTTATTGGAAATAAGCGCAGTTGTGTGAAATATAATGTGACTAATTGTATTATTTTCCATGGATATTGGTATCGTTAAAACTGCTTCATTACCATCTGTCCAGCGATGAGTTTTTTCTGCACCTGAAAATCCTTTTGTTAATTTGAAAGGTAAAGACTCATTTACCCCCATGTTAACAACAGTTATTTTCCTGGGTGAAAATGTACTGGAACTTGATGAAACAATAGACGGTGGAGACGAACTCGAACCAACTGAGAAGTCAAAAGAACAGTGTCCAGTTTCTAGCAGACGTCGTAGTGAAGCACTTAATAATATCTGCAATATTTTACTGATACTTTCGTTTGGGTTAACATCCATGATTTTTAGTACTTGATCGACTGCCTGGTATTTTGAGTCTGTAGTTTGTCTTATGATCTCCAGTGAGGCTTGATCGTTTTCTTTATGCAGGGCATCGTAAAATTCTGCCCAGGTCTTTTGAAATTGTTCCATATACAGTTCTTTATACTGCTTCAGCAAGACAGACCAATCGACCTTAATATTATGTATTTGACTCATCAGCAAAGTGTCGATGGTTTCTTGAAGCGGTTCAAACCCCTTTAATAACGTGTTCAAATGAACTGTTGGTTCTGAAAGAGGACGTTGCAGCGCTGATTCACAGGTTTGCGTTAATGATTTTAAAAGGGACTCATTTTGTAAGGCATGATAAAGTCTTTGATTACGTGTAAAGAAACCTTCGAGCTTTTCAAAATAAATGGCTTCTTTTTGACATAATACATAACGTTGATCTGACTCAGTTTTAATAAACGATGCACGAATACTATTTAAAGTCGATAATTTCTCATCAGCATTCAATTGCTCCCATGCGGCAATCCGTTCTGAGTACTCACCAGGATTTGCGGTTGCCCACCTTCTCAGAAATATAATATAATCATCCTGTTCGCATAAAATCATTTGGCAATCACCAGGCTGACCTTGTCGCCCTGCTCGCCCATCGCCCTGACCTTCAACTCTTGGATTTTTTGGGTAAAATCCAAAGATGAAACGTAAACCACCCGCCAACTTACTGTTCAGTGCAAGAATAATGTCTGTACCGCGCCCCGCTGCATTTGTGGCAATGGTAATGGTTCCAGGCTCGCCAGCCTGACCAATTAAATAGTCCTCATCTTCGCGTTGGGTCAGATTAATTAACTGGGGAGTGATTCCTGTATTGACAAAAAATGTATTTAATTTTACTGATTCAGCAATGGTTTTAACGAGAACGAGCATTGGTCGGCCTTCACTTCTCATTGCTCTTGCATGTTCCAGGATGCGATCGTATTGCTCGTCCGGTGTTTTTGCAAAATAAGCCGGTAATTTCTTTCGCATGCTGGGGTAGTGGGGTGGTACATCAAAACTTCCCACGTTATAAATTCGTTGAATTTCTTCACGTTCAACAATCTGTCCCATGGTTCCTGTCAGGCCTATGATGCGGCGGAATTGGGTGAAATACGTTGGGTGAGACAAAGAGGCTACGCTTAATGATTCAGGTGTTATCTTAAGTCCGTGCTTTGCCTGTAAAAATTGATGCAAACCATTTTGCCAGTGACATCCTTCGTTTAATCGACCGGTGTTATTAAAATCAACGATAACAATATCAGGTCCTGTTGATAACTCCTTAACCAGATAATCGCGGTCAATATGTTTAGTAAATAAAGCTTCGCGGGCGCTTCTTAACCACCGGCTGAGTTGCCTATCGTTTATTTGTTGAAGTTGTTCCAGATATGCCGGGCTCAGGGTTGATTGCATAAAGTTCTTTAACTCAGCTACCGGCGCACTGCTGGACGAGTTATTAGCAAAGGATAAAATAGGCTGATATATCCAACTCCTGTCTTCTGTTCCGGGTATGGCTAATATGGCAGAGTTAAGTGCGGCATCTAAAAATAAATTATCCACTTCATCGATTATCGCAGTGTACTTTCCATCGTTTAATCCCAGGCAATAAAGACTGTTTCGCAGCATCGCAAACTCAAAGTCTGTGTTGGTTCCATAAATAATATTCGCTTTAAATTGTTCTACTTTAGGAGACTCGGTGCAAATATTCGTACTCTTAAAGCCCAAACTGTTGAAAAAAGGCTGGTATTTTTCCTGGTCACGAATCGCTAAATAAGATGTTGGGGTGATTACATAGACTGCTGGATCAAAACAGGCAAAATAGGCTGCAAGCATCGCAATGATGGTTGATTTTCCTTCGCCGGTATTAATTTGGGCAATACGGCCTTTTAACAAATGTTCAGGTGTATTGAGCAAAGCCATGAAAGCGAGCATTTGCGTGTCGTGCGGGAAAATGTTGTAATGACGACGAATTAATTCAGCAATAATTGCGATTAATCGACGATGATGTTCAATTTCTTTTCTTTCATTCCAGATTTCCGCAGATTGCAATGCTTTTTCTTTTAAATCAGTACTTGAACGTTTTTGCAAAAAGGCGAACCAGGGATTGATGGCTATGTATTCCGCCTTCAAGTGTGTCAATTCTTCACGAGACAATGGAAATTCAATGAAGCTATTCTCTCCAAAGCGGACAATTGTTTCATGAATGTCTCGACTTGGGTATTTTTCAGCGAGATAAGTGGCTTGTTTTTCTTCTAACCGTTGCACCAGCAAGGTCAGGTTCGGCATGCTTTGCTTGACCAGGTTCGTGAGTCCGCTCGTTTCTTGCAAATCGATGAGCAATTGACAGGCGGCAATATAATGTTCAAGCCTTCTTGATTCAGGGGTAACCCGTTTGGAAAAAAGCATGAAAAAAAGCTGTGTACCAACGTTATCTTTAAGATACTTCCCTAACGTAAGTAATTTTGCCAAGTCGCTGGTGTTGCAGTGCTCATGCAAACAATCAAATGCGATTTTCATCAACATCAAACGGTTTGTGTTGTTGAGCTCTGAGCTATCCACGTGCCGACAAAAAGCATCCCATGCGGATTGATGCTGACTAAACAGTGTAGCGACACAGGTCGAAGACTCCAGTTTGAACTTCGAATAATCTACCAGGCCTAATACAGGCTTATCTGGACATGCTGCTGGCGTGATCATGCAACCCCCTCGTTAGATGACGCAATAAACTGGCATCGGCGTGAGCGTCTAGCGATTTAAAGAGTCCCAATTGACATAAACTTGCTGTATTGGCAGTGCGTTGTAGCTGTCGTTCAAAGTCAGTCATTTTTTCATAGAGCAGCGTATGATTCTCCGTACTTAATTGTTCAACCGCAACAGGTTGTAAGCTTTGATCACCCGCCATGACAATGCGGCAAGCAATTTGAAGATGGCCATTTAGTAAGGCTGTTTGTGCTGCGGTCAGATCGGTTGCATCTTTGATTGAATAGTCTGCTTGATACTTTAGAAGTGTGATGACTGCCCCGAGTTTTCCTTCCTTGGCTGCCAGGATAAGCGCTGTTGTTCCGCCATCATTTTTTTGATCCACATCAGCACCTGCTTCAAGCAGGGCTTCGATGATACGTACATGGCCAAACCTCGCAGCAACATGAAGGGGGGCATCACCAAATCGATTTTTTAGATTTAAGGGGATGTCGTCATCTTGAAGCAATAATTCAATAGCTTCTCCAGAGTTGTTTCTTGCGGCACTATGCAACACACTGTTACCGGACTCATCCAGGGTCGTTAATGTGCGGCCATTTAAAATCATTTCGCTAACGACTTCAGGGTGATCTACCATGACACCTGCATGGAGAATTTTACCTGCACGTTCTGGTTGATGATAGAGTGACATGTTTTGCACGAAACGGAGCATCTCAGGGTCTTGACTAATCACCGCATATTCACACAGCCCATTCCCGACGGCATCCGTCGCATACATGTCCGCACCAAACTGTAATAATGTTACTACTGCATCCAGTTGTGCTTTTAATGCTGCGTAATGCAGGGCTGTTCGTTTTAGTGATCGTTGTGATCTTTTTTCGGATGAGGGGCACTCGACTTGATCTAACCCAAATCCTCGTTGCGCCAAATATTTAATGACGTGAACATGTCCGTGCAAGGCCGCCAAATGCAAGGCATTTCGTCCCAGAAAATCAACTTGATTTAAGACATTGCTATCAGAGCAAAGCGCACTGACGACAGACAACATGCCTTGTTGAGCCGCATATAATAAGGGCGTCATTCCCTCTTGCGAAGCGTGATGACGCTGTCTGAGTAGTGGCAATATATGCAAAGCAACTGCTTCTGATTTTCCGAGAATGGCATAGTGCAAACTGTTTAATTGCTTATGATCGCGACGGTCAGGTTGCGCACCTCTGGCAATGAGTAATTGCGCGATAGGTACATTTCCTTGCAAAGCGGCCAGCATCAACGGCGTTTGTCCTTTTGCGTTGAGACAATCAACAACAGAGGTTCGAGAAAGCAGCTGTTTAGTCAGCTCATAATTATCTGAAGCTACCGCCTGGTGAAGCGCATTATAATTGGGACTCTCATGTGCTTGAGTCAAACGGCAAAGAGAATCGCATTGATCAAAAAATTGGTTAAACCGTTTTATTAAAGCCAGCTCAGCACAATTTTTTCCTGAAATAACTTTATCTTGTACTAATGCAGCAATGCACTCGGGAAAAACCTTGGCGAACAGGGTTAATCGGTAGCAAGCCTCTTCATCGTTGCTTGATGCGAGAATTGATAATAAGGGATTACGACGTCCGGTAAAACAGCTTGGATCCATGCCTTTCGATTTGAGAAAGGCTAACAGTCTGTCTGGTTTCCATGGAAGATCCGTATCGGGCGTGAGCTCATCATCTTGAGAATCAAATAGTTCTGCATAGTCGTAGGAGTTTTCTAGCGTTAGTCGCAAAACTTCATTGAGATTTTTTATCTCACCAAACTGTGATCCGGGTTGAGATAATAAAGCAATTGCGTCATCAAATTCCTGATCATTTAATAAAGAAATTAATTCCTGCCTTCGTTCTCCTTGAATGCGATCATCCAATACAGATTCTGCCGTGATGTTGGCTGAAATTTTTTGCTGTAGCGCTGTTTTAGGCAAGCGTTTCTCATATTTAACTAATAATTTCTTTAAATTTGAATCAAGTCTAATGCTATTCATGCTCCAAAGGTCAGCCGGCCATTCTGCCGGTTGACTTAGTCTGAGTAATTTCTTGAACGATTGCGCATCATTATTGGCAAAAGCCAAGTGAAATGCCGTTTGTTGTTTTGCGTTTTGAATCAGGAAATCAGCACCGGATTTAACAACCAGTTCTATAATTTGTGTGTTACCGGTGGCAGCTGCTAAATGCAGTGGCGTATTCCCCAGATGATCTATCACGCAGCGCATATCACCCTGTTTTTTTATAATGGCATCGACTGCCGTGACATGCCCATTTGTGATGGCAATTTTGAGAAGCTCTGCAGCAATGATTTCCTCTTTACTTAATTTATCTAATAAAAAACGCAGACAACGTACACTGCCAGCTTGTGCGGCAAGCTTGGCAAGAGGCGCACTATTTCCAGAAAACTGCTCTCTTAAATAACCAATCTCATCGGCCATCACCGCATACCCAAGCAAATCAGGTGAATTATTGACAGCGATGAATGAGCATCCCTGATCCAACAAATAATAAACAATCTCAAAATGACCGTATTGGGCGGCAATATGAATTAAAGAATGACCATGTATAGGTTTATCCAAGGGAATCGAATGGCTCTCGATTAAATTTGCGAATCGATGAAATTCACCATTACGAACCAAATAATATAAATAAGAGTTGCCGTGCACGTCTTCGATTAATGGATTTTCTCCACGTGCAATCAAGCAATCTGACACCGCAACCTGCCCGTATTGAATGGCTAGTAGTGATGCAGATTGGCCTAGTTTATTGGTGGTATTAAGGTCGATTACTTGTGCCAGGCGCTCAGCCACTTGTGACTGACCGGCTTTTAAAGCCAACATAAGCGGTGTGTCACCATCGCTTGTTTTCGTATTAGGCACTCCCAGACTAAGTAAATAATTAACCACTTCCAGGTGTCCGGCTTCCGACGCAAGATGTAGTGCGTTTTTTTGCGACTCCAAAACTGATTTAATGGAAACGCCACGCGCAACCATTGCTTGCATCATGGCTAATTCTCCTAACGCTGCTGCAGTATGCCAAGCAGTGTAACCGTCGGATTGTCGAGGGATGTCTAGCGCACTCCCTCCGACAATCAGTAAGAGTACAACGTCGCGCATTTGATTTTCGATAGCAACATGCAATGCGGTGAGACCACTATCAAGCTTTTGATTGAGATTTAGCTCTCGGCCATTTTTTATTAAGGCAATTGCTATGTCAGAAAAATTATTCTGAATGGCGAGCATCAGGGGAAATAAGCCATTAGGTAAAAGATGATTTACGTTGGCACCAGAGGCTAATAAAGTATCAACGCTGTTCCTGCATCCATACTCAATGGCTGTTATAATAGGGGTGGCGTGGCGTTGATTGGTTGCTTCAAGAAGGGTAGGGTCTTTTTGGAGCAGGTATTTTACCACATCGGCCTGATTGTCTTGGGCTGCAGCATGTATTGGTAGATGGCCAAAGAGATCACGTTTATACAATTGTTCTGGGTGCGTTTCAATGACTAGTCTGGTTTGATCTGCGTTTAAAAAGCTTGCGATGTAATGAATTAATGAGGCACCGCTTTGATCCACTACGTCACTCAGCCCTGCATTGGTGATTGCTAACGATTCCCCAGTATTCATTACTCGGCTAAATACATCACACAGTGATGATTGCTCATCGCTTAAGAGATCTTCTGCAGTAGATTTTTCAATGACGCCAATGCGCAGTGCAGTATAGGCTCGACCATCGACAGTGAATTCGGCCATATCTTTTAATGATTCACCAAATGCATGGACAAGTGCGTCGCAAAATTGTGCACTTTTAGCTAATACTCTGGTTGATATATTAGGAAGCGAGACGCCACAACCGCCAATAATTTTAAATTTATCCCCGGTTTTTTTATCGAGTGCCTCTCCGGTGAAGCCGATAACCGAGTAGGTGTATGTTTTAGCAATGGGAAAATTCATTAACTTTTCATGAGTCATCCAGTTTGCAACCATATGTTGCAATAAGGAAAGATGTCGACTCAGTCGGCTGATTTCACCTGTCATGATTTGTTTTAAGTAGGCTTCAGCCTCTTGTTTGCATAGTTCATTTAAAATCGTTTTTGAGCTAACTCTTTTATTACACTCTTCAATTGCTTGATCGTTTTTAGTTTTAAAATGTTGATTCAGCTTGGCAATGCAAGGGGCGAGATCGCCAGCGACGTCTGCCAGTCGTACTGATATGATTTGTTCAATCAGTCCCTGGTTTTCATCGTTGAAAAACTCACGAATAAATGCATTAATGCTGGCCGGGAGTTCTGCATTGATGTTCGCTATATCTTGTTGAAGCGTAGCAATGAGTTGATTGTTTTTGGAAATGAACTCATTGTTTTGCGCTATTTTATTGCTTATTTCTTGTACAATGGCATTAAGTCGTGCAATTTCCTGATCCCTACTCGCCCGGTTTTGGCTAATTATGGCCTGATTTAGCGAGATAAGCCTGGGCGGAATAGATGCATACCATGTATCAAACTCCTGGCTAACTTGTGCAATGCTGTTATTTACCTGCACAATCAGACCGTTATTTTTGACGTTAGCTTCATGGATTGCTGCAATTGCGTTTCCAGCTTCATTTATTGTTGTTTGTCGTTTGGCGATGTGTTGGGCTGCTTCATTTTTAGTGTCTGCAATATTTTTCAGAATAAGAATGATGTGATTTTTTTCTTTTTCATTTTCTTTAATAATATATTCAATTTGCTTTGGAAGCTCTTCATTAATTGAGTTTTCAATTTGTAGAAATTTATTGCGCACGAATTCAATGAACTTTATTTTTTCTCCCGTTTCTTTATTTACCGTCACCATCATGTTATTCGTGAGAATGTCAAAGATTTCAGTTTGTGCAAGCGCAGGGTTTGCATTCCAGCGGGCTAACAGTGTTTCAGTATGCGCTTCAAGTTTCCCAATGCTTGCCTGAATGCGGGCAGGTAAGGGGAGGGGAGCCAGAGATGTACGTTCCTCTTGCGCTAACATCAGTGTGGATTTTTTTACGGTATCAGCGATGTTGAACTGAGCCGATTGAAGTTGCTGAGTTAGCAATTGGGTGGCCAATTGGCTATAGTTCTTCAATTCACTTTGATTTAATTCAAGCATTGCTTCGCTGGTACCTGCAGCTAATAAATGGTTTTTTACTATCGCTTCGATGGTGCTTTTTATTTCATTAACCAATCGTGGTGGTAATGTCATGCGCTGACGTGGCGTATTAAAACAGGCAAACAATAACTCATCGAGTGCTGATTCTGAGCCTAAGTTAGCTTGTATGGCCTGTAACACTTGTTTAAAACGAAGGTCGATAGGTTTAGTTTCAAAATAACGTACAGGAATGGGGGGAAATGCTTTCGGGACACTAACCTGCATGGTTGATGTAAGAGGAAGCAAATCGGGTTGTTTACCCATTTTATCGAGGGTGGCATAAAAATAACTAAAGGTATTCATGACACCGAGTAAACGAAAGAAGTCCTGACAGAAGGGGAGCTTCGGCATTTTTTCTTTAATTTCTTCGGCGAATAATTCGTAACAATCGCGTGTATGTTGATAATCTGATGGATAATGTCCGTGTTCTTGCAGGTAGGACTCAACATAGTTTTTATAATCGGGCATTAAATCAATGCTGTACTCAATCCGAAAATTCGAGTGAGGTACCAGGATATTTTCATGACGTTCAATAGCCTCCTGGTACGCAATAATACGAAATGAAGTCATGAACGGTTGCTTGTAAGGTGAGTTCTCGCTACTATGCGATTCGTTTATCCCGTTGCGGTTCATGAGTTCACGCAAAGAGATGTAAGGCAAGCCATCAGCATTTGTTTCACAGTATTTTTTTAGGTCAATGATCTTTTGTCTTAAAAAAGATTCATCACATTGCCTTATTTCATGCCAGAGTTTTAGGAATTCTTCATCATAAATCCCTCCATTTAAAAAACCTTTCATCCAATAATCAAGCAGGGCAATAATCTGACCAACCAGCGTGTTTTGCAAAGCTGGGTGGATGACGGGATATAAATAGCCAAAATTATTAAAATGTAAACTGAAAAACGGTGAGGTTTTGTGAGTAAAATATGCTTCTTTTAATTCTTGCTGAATTTGGTAAACCATTTCTTTCGAAAAGGGAAACTGATCGGATTCAAAACAAAAAATATAATTATCCGCTTCCGCCTGCGCATCGCTGTCTATGAGATCCGTGATTGTTGCCACTTCTCCAGCAACCCCGCCGATTTCACGAGCAAAAGCCTTTACATCGGAAAGTTTTGAACTTGGATTAAAAAGATTATAGCTGCTAATGAGGTTAGTGCTGGAAGCGAGGGAGCGAAACTCCGATCGGGATAAGTTATAACCCAATCCCAGATTCATATGGGCTCGCAGATATGCAGAATCCATGCTGGGTTTAAGCCGACTCATTTCACCTCGAATCGCATCTTTTACCGTACGCTCAACCTGATAGCTATTAAAAGAAGGGCTGTTGTTAGATGATGATGAGAAGGAGCTTGAAGCATGAAAAGAGTTAGTACCTGAAAGGCCAATGAATCGAGAGTTATATGTATTAGCAGACTGATAGCGTGATCGGTTTATAAAAAAATCGACGGCGGCATCACAGCCTCGTTGCCCAAGATCACCCCAGGCTTTTGCACTTTTTGATATGGCGGGTTGTGAGAGCATCAAGGCATAAGGATTCGCGCCTGTCATTGCACCTATTGCTAAGGAGCCAAGCGTATTTAAGCCTGCATCAATGGTGCCACCCGCAACACCACACCAGTAATACTGCTTTTCCCCTTTAACGTGAGTATCTACTGTTTTAATGCCTTTACTTATTTTTTTTGCAGTTTTAAATATTTTTGACTTTGAAAATAAGTTAAGCCCGAGACTGTCCCATTGATTTTCGAGACTTTCTCTGACTTTATCGATATCTTCTTGTGACAAATTGGTAGTATTGCTATTTTTAGGCATAAAAATCTCGGAAATAATGACTTAGGCATTGATAGGGAGCGCAATTACCATGAATAATTTTTGTGCATTTTAGTTAATAACAAGAGATGTATCAATACCGTAATTCTACTGTATTGTGCGATACTTTCATGTTGCTTATAATGGTGGCGTGCGCAAAAAATGATCTTTATTTTGGAGGAAATATGTCGAATTTTTTTGATAGCTCGCAGTTCAATGAAGATGAAAACGCCTTGATAGCCAAAGGCATAAAACTAGAACTAGTTGTTGCACTTCATGAAGCCGTCAATGCTTCAATAGCAGAACTTGGTAATAATCTACCAAAGTTAACCACTCGGGTGAAAGGGAGCATAAAAGTGATCCTTGAGCTTTTTGATAATCAACATGTTGATGATTATAATGCTATTTGCAAGGAATTAATTACAAAAGTATTTATGGAAGGGCATTGGTATAGTTTAAACGAAGCAGAAAAATGCAAATCAGTTGGCGTGACGGTTTTAAATATTTTTGATAATGCCGAAGAGCTGATCGAAGTACCAAGTTTGACTATGGGGTTATAATATTGGCACAACTGATAACGTAACAGGAGAAAATCCGAATTTTGGTATTAGTCCAAAATCGAGCCCATCGAGTCAGACTCAATTGATAATAGAAATAAAAGCCAAACTGCAATATAAAAACAAGATGGAACTGGATATCAAGCTTGCTGATTAACTACGTAAATGAAAAGGGAATCACAATCATATCATTTAATAAACCAATTGGAATTAAATAAAAAAATTAAAGGTCAGTCATATGACACGTTATTTCATGTTATTGGGGGTGCTGTTAATTTGGGGAGTTACTATAGTAACTCATGCTGAACCTCAATGGTTAAAATTACCAGTAACACCAAGTTTGCCCAAAGCAGAACATAGCGGTTATGCTTCAATTAATGGTGTCCAAATTTGGTATGCCACCTATGGTCATGGACAACCAGTAATCTTGCTTCATGGCGGTCTTGGTAATTCAAGCTACTGGGGAAATCAGGTACCGATACTGGCTCAGCATTATAGAGTCATTGTGATGGATAGCAGGGGGCATGGAAGAAGCACAAGGAATGAGCAATCTTTTAGTTATGACTTAATGACCTCAGACGTACTCGGTCTATTGGATTTCTTAAAAATTAAGAAAGTTGCAATTATTGGTTGGAGTGATGGTGCAATTATAGGGCTACTTATTGCGATACATCATCCAAGTCGGTTGACGAAACTTTTTGCTTATGCTGCTAATTCTAATCCTTCTGGTATCAAAGCAGATATTTTTAAAAGTTCAGTATTTAAAAATTATGTTGCTCGAACAAAGAATGAGTATAAAGCATTATCATCTACTCCAAAAGATTATAAAATTCTCTTCGTTCAACTCAGTAAAATGTCAGCCTCTCAGCCACATTTTACAAAAGCACAACTCAAGGCTATTACAATTCCGGTTTGGATTGTAGATGGCGATCATGATGAGGTAGTTAAACGCGAGAACACTGAGTTTATGGCAGCGCAAATCCCTGATTCTGGTTTTCTGTTGCAGCCTTTGGTCAGTCATTTTTCTTTTTTACAAGACCCGAAACAATTTAATAACGATGTTTTAAATTTTCTTGAAAAAAATCAAAATTGATGGAAAGGATAGTGGGAAAGCTCAATATCTAAGTAGTAATTACTATTTTTGAAAGTAAGCGGTTAATTAACCCCATCTTTTAAATCAAAAGCTAATTTCAGATACTTGCTGCCATTGAATAACGCAGGAGTATTTAAATGAAAGTATCATCAAACGCCTATAAACAAGGCTTCTGGAAAGAACATTCAGAATCGTGGAAAGCAAGCGGGTTAACGCAGCAGGCTTATTGTGAACAAGAAGGAGTCAGCTACCGCAGCTTTGTTTATCAGCACAATCGGTTAGCGAGTCAATCAAAAAAAGCGTCGTTAAAGTTTATTGAAGCGAAACCAGGGTCAGTAGCTATTAATAATCAAGCAGCAGGATTGCAATTGATGCT
>NZ_KE384003.1:0-101751 GCF_000423305.1 Legionella moravica DSM 19234
GGACGAAGATGGATCCCAACATGAAGATGGATCAAGGGACGAAGATGGATCGCTCTATGACCATGCCAACTGAACCATCTATCATAGGCGATAAGATAGAGTCACTTGATTCGGCAAAGGCCACCACCATAGGAACCAAATATCAAGAGTTAAAAGCCGCAGTAAAAACCAACAATCCTAATAAACCAGTCGATGGGATTATTAAAATGGAATTGTTTGGTTACATGGACCGTTATATTTGGTTTATTAATGGCCTACCTGAATACAAGGCCAAACCGATTCTGATTGAGCCAGGAAAGCGTTATCGGATTATTTTTACCAACAATTCGATGATGCGTCATCCCATGCATATTCATGGTCATTGGTTTATTTTACGCAATGGTCATGGATCTTACGATCCGTTATTGCATACCATTGAGGTGGCTCCAGGTGCTACTGCCGTTGCCGATTTTGATACCGAGGCCAGCGGCCAATGGTTTTTTCATTGCCACCATCTTCTGCACATGACGGCGGGCATGGCGCGCGTATTTCAATACACTACCATCATCGAGATTGCCAACGGCACTCGAAAGCCAGAGAATTACGCTGTTCAGCAAGCCTACATCAATCGACCTATCGTAAGAGAAGACGAAGTCATGCCATTGGATGCTTCACTCATCAAACACCCCGCAGGGCATCATCAAGGCTTTTATCGCTCAAGCTATATCGAGCTGGGTGAAGATCCTTTTCATAATGCTCAGGAAATGTCTTTTAGAGGCCTCTATGGCCCAGATTACAATAAGCTCCAGCTGTATACTGAGGATGCGGAAATTTATAAAGGATCCGTTGAAAATGCGGACATCGATGTGTTCTATTGGCATTTGATTAGTCAATTTTGGGCCATTAAAGGTGGGGTCAATTATTTTTATCGCCCGGGAGGACCTTATTGGCAACCCGGTATTGGGATTGAAGGAGTGATGCCTTATTACATTGATACCAACATTAGAACGTATTACCGGGATGGCAGTGTGAAATTTGACATTCAGTTAGCGCGGGCTACTCAGCTGACCAATAACTTCTTCTTCCTAACAGGACTTCGCAGCATTCTGGCCACTCATACCGTGGTCAAGAATGAGATTGGCAATGGCTTAAACCAAATGCGTTATATCCTTAGACCTTATTATCGTCTTAAGCCAGGGCTTAGTATTTTTACAGAGTACGAACATGATGAAGAGTATGGTGCTCTTAAGCGGATTCTTCGAAGCCAGGGAGAGGCTACCACTCAAAATACACTAACTTTTGGGGTCGCTGTACTTTTTTAAGCAGGCGCTTTCTTGCTTATTGGGTTGAAATTATTTTTGAGTTCAGGCTTGGGATAATGAATGGTTTTTTCTGAAGAAACCTCGTGAATGCACTAATTGGAGGAATGTATGTACTTAGATGCTCTTTCACGGCTTGATAAAGCCGCTTCATTTTGTCGTATTGACCCAGAAGCTTTGGAGAAACTTAAACACCCTAAATCCTGTCTGGAAGTATCTCTCCCGGTTCGGATGGATAATGGTGAATTAAAAATTTTTCCAGCTTATCGAGTCCATCATAATAACAGCCGCGGCCCTATGAAAGGCGGCATACGTTTTCATCCGAAATTGGATTTAGACGAGATGAAAACTCTTGCATTATGGATGACAATAAAATGCGCTGTCGTTGACATCCCCTTTGGTGGCGCAAAAGGCGGGGTAATTGTTGATCCAAAACAGTTATCCCGCATGGAGTTGGAGCGGTTAAGCCGAAGCTACATTGAGTTAATAGCGGATTTTATTGGGCCAGACAAAGACATTCCTGCTCCTGATATGTATACCAATGAGATGATCATGGGCTGGATGATGGATGAGTATGCCACCATTGTTCGGAAAAATAGTCCAGCGGTAATCACAGGCAAGCCTATTCCTTTGGGAGGGAGCTTTGGGCGTGAGGGTGCGACCGGTCTAGGTGCCTACTATTGCATTAAAATTCTTGAAAAAAAGAAAAAATGGCAGTCTTCTAAGCTACGAGTTGCTGTTCAAGGATTTGGTAATGCTGGACAAAGTATCGCTAAGCTGCTTTACGACAATGGCTATAAAATTGTTGCGATAAGTGATTCGAAAGGAGGCATTTATAATACCAAAGGCATCGATATACCTCGCATGATTGAAATAAAAAACAACTCTAAAGAACTGCAGTCTATCTATTGCAAAAAGTCTATTTGTGATCTTGCGAATGAAGCTATAATTACGAATGAAGAATTATTGGAACTCGAGGTCGACTTACTTATCCCAGCTGCTGCACAAAATCAAATTACCCAAGAAAATGCAGCCAGAATTAAGGCTCCTATAGTCATTGAAATTGCAAATGGTCCAATAACCTTAGAGGCCGATGCACTATTGCAGAAAAAGGGACTATTAATTGTACCCGATATATTAGCCAATACAGGTGGGGTAATCGTAAGCTATTTTGAGTGGGTGCAAAATAAATCAGGTTATTATTGGACTATGGAAAAAGTTGAAGAAGAATTACAGACTATCATATCCCGTGAATTCAAGAATATTTGGCAGCTGATGGAACAATATCAAACAGATATGCGGCAAGCGGCTTACATTCATGCCCTGAGTCGATACGACAAAGCAGTTACGGCCCAAGGAACTCGCGGATATTTTTCAAATTTAAGTCCGAGTCTATAAGGAGATTATCCTGTTTGAATTTCATGTTTCTTCTCACTGGGACTCAGTATCTTATTATTAGTAGCTAAAGGCGAATAGCTTATATAATAATAGTGATTACTATACCCGTGATGAAGATCATTATCATATCATTGAGCTGGCTTGTTAATTGGGATATTAGGCTTACTCTTCCCAAAGAATAGAATGGTATTCCTCACGTCTTTATGACGGCGGCTTATTTATCTTGCGGGTTCTATTTGGCACAAAAAAACTGCTTAACAAAATGTTAATATTCTTACACACACATCAAGATTTGGGGATGAATTCCCACTCTTAATGTCCGCCGCCATGTCCACCTTGTCCGCCGTGACCACCTTGCCAGCCGTGACCACCGTGATGCCAATTTTGATGCCAATTTTGGTGATATTGAATCCAATGCCATTTATGTCCATTCCAATGCCACTGGCCATGTCCACCATGAGGTATCCAATGAGGTGCATGAGGTACATTAGTAGCCAATATCATAGAACCTAATGGTGACTCATTTTTGATTGAGGTATCAAAGGCAGCAGCTACAGCAGTTGAACCTATCAAAGCGGCTACAGCAACAAATAGCTTCAACGTTTTTAAAGTCCACATAGTGCCACTCCTTGTAAAGGAAGTGATTGCGTGATTCCAAACTGCTATAAATCCAGTACTTATCGTGTTAAGTATAGACAAGACATGATATTAGATCAATTTTTAAATAGGCATAAGATTCATACTTTACTGGCGCAATCCTTTATAAAGATGGACTATACTAATAAAAATGAATGAGCAAAGGAGTGAACATCGTGTCGTCTGAACCTAAGCATCATCCACAGCCACCAACGCCACAAAAACAGAAGGGCTTTTGGAGTTCTCCTTCTGGCATGGTTGCCATCATCATTATTGGGATTATTGGCTATTTCTTGATTGTAGAGCATGGTGCTCACATTGCTAGTTTTCTTGGGGCTTCGCCTTTTTTGCTGTTAGTCTTACTCTGTCCACTAATGCATCTGTTTATGCATAGAGGACATGGAGGTCACGAAAAAGAGCATCATCATAAGTCTGATAGCGAAGACAGTGACTCGTCTGAGAATAAGGATTAATCGAAAATGGAACATACCTCTTATGCCTATGGGTTTTGGCTGTTGGTCATTGTCAATTCGGCGATCTTCATTTTGTTTGCCTATAGCTTTACCACAACGTTTAAAACAGGGCGAGACTGGCGTGCCTTTGGGGGTTTCTCTGCTTTCGTGGTTGCTTATTTTACCGAAATGTATGGTTTCCCTTTAACCATTTACTTACTGTCAGGATGGCTTTCTAGATATTATCCTGGAATGGATTTATACGGTCATGACAGCGGCCATTTACTCCATACCCTATTTGGGTTGAAAGGAGATCCCCATTTTGATGTATTTCATATCTTAAGTTTTGTCTTCATTATCGGCGGTCTTTGGACGATTGCATCAGCCTGGGGTACGCTTTATCGTGCTCAAAAGAACCATCAACTCGCAACAACAGGACTGTATGCCAAAATTCGTCACCCGCAATATGATGGGTTTATTCTCGTAATGATTGGATTTTTATTGCAATGGCCAACCATTCTGACCTTAATTATGTTTCCTATCCTTGTTACTATGTATGTGAAACTTGCTCGTAAAGAAGAACAGGAAACTTCTAAGGAGTTTGGAGAAGAATACCAACGCTATGCAGAGAAAACACCGGCCTTTATCCCCCAATTTTTTAAATAACGTAAGTATAAGGAGATTTTTATGTTTCAATTTCACACTGCATTTTCACTGGGGTTAATTGCTTTGTCTGCGGGAACCGCGTTATGGGTTTGGTCAAAGCAGCAAAAGGGAGCGGGTCTTGCAACAATTCTTGGTTTGCTTATTATCCTATTCTCAATGACTTCCACGCTTTGTACCGTTTATTATGGAATAAAGTATTGGCAACAAGGTTATTTTCAAAGTCCAATGAATATGCAACCGACCATCTCAATGCAAAATAAATCGTAGATGAAGGAGATGGGTATACAACTAGAAAAAGGATTTTTTGAAATCTAAGGAAAATAGAATAAAAGCATCAATGGAGAAGTCTAAATCTTCCCTCAATGATGCTTATAAAATCCAACGCCCTTAATATCAGTCCACAAAGTGGTTTGATGACAAAGGAAACATTGGTCAACACGAGCATGTTCCTCACGAGCAACCACTTTTGAGATCATATTAAAATGTTCCATATAATGGCTTGGTGGTGCTTTATGGCATTGGGCACAATCCATTGAGCGAGCGGATGGGTGTCTAAATTCAGGGATGTTCCAATGAGCTGTTTCATGGCAAGCAGAACAATCGTCACCAAATAATTTAAAATGCTTGTCTTTGTTTTGGTGGCATGATGCGCACCGTAAAGTAAGCTCTTTATTTGATAAATGGGGGTTTACCAGTAACGTTGGCCTGGTGGATTCATTCTGCTCTAGAAAGTAGTTAACTTGCTCAATAAGCAACCGTTCTTCTTCATCATTCGCATTTGAAAATAGATTGATCTGCTGAAACCCTAACGAAACCAGCGCATTATGATCCATATGAGTTATACGTGCCTCTCTACCCAGGTGCTCAGAATGGCACTCGACACAACTGCCAATGTTGGCATGAAATGAGGTGGGTTGGCGTTTTAAAAGAGACTCGTTGTTGGCATGGCATGCAATACAGCTCACTGCCTCAACACCTTTTACTGGGGTATGACACGCAGTACAGTTGTGACTAAGAAAAGAGTGGCTCTTGGATAGCTCTCCAGGGCTTGCCATTCTTTGCCATTCTGCCACGTTAGTCAAGCCGCTGACCTCATCCCCATGATAAGACGTATAATAGGCGGCAAACGACAGCGTTGCTAAAACAATAAGGACAACCAGTGTGGCCCAGCTCAGCTTCATTGAAACCACCTTAATCCAAAATAAATTCCAGACCACACATGCAAACCCAGCAGAACATACAATGCCAGTGCCGTAATAATGTGACATGCTAACCATTTTTGAAATACGCGTTTGAAGTACTCATGAAATCGGATGGCGTATTCAAGCTCAGAGATGGTTTCCGCTAAAGACAAAGCACGTATCTCTGCAGATTTTATTAAATGATTCTCAAATGCGGTATCTTCAAGCAACCATAGAAGGAAGCGCGCTCTCATAAGACTTATTTTCCCTATGTTCTGATTGGAGTAGGTACTCGATTGTAATTCTTGGGCAACGATTTGATATTGCCTTTGCAATCCCACCAGTATGGCCTTTTTTTCATCTATTTCATGAGTCATAAAGCCCATGAGATAACGACCAATAAAACCACTGATGGTGACAATGAGTGTCGTTGCAGTAAGAGCGATACCCAGAGCGCTATTGAATTTATGCCCTGTATGAATCAAGACTAAAATAGAACCAATAATGCCTGTGTAAATATGCCAGGACAACAGGGTATTCATGGAGACATACTGTGTTACCCAATTCTTCAAAAAGGAAATGCGCTTAATAAAGAGATAGAATAGGGGAATCAGCATCAATATCGAGCCACTAACCCCAAAAACTCCACCCCAAAAACTCCCAGCAAATCGAGGAGACACATGGACGCTAAAGCCTAGCCACGTGATAAGCATTAACAGTACCAAGCCCAAAACCATCATACGTCCTGGCGCATTCATTAAACATCCACCTCAATATTTTTGGTGGCTTTTGCCTGACAGGCTAAAATAAGCCCGTGTTGCTTGTCTTCCTTTGAAAGGGCATCGTCACAAGCCATGGTTACCTCCCCTGACAGCAATTGTACTTTACATAACCCGCATTGACCGGTTCTGCACGCATTATCAATAGCAATACTGTTTGCTTCGGCTATTTCAAGTAGTGTGTGATCTGGCAAAATCGGAACTGTTTTGTTGGATTTTCTAAAAGAAACCATCGCATGAGCATCTGTTTTGATGAAGTCCATGTCTGCCTGCGTTATTTCAGGTTTTCTTTCCACACCAAACGCTTCCGTTAAAATCAAGTCGGTTGGTACGTTAAGCTCTTTCAAGATATCCAGTACCGCATCCATCATTGCTGGAGGACCACAAACATGGATACGACGAGAGGCAATGTCGGGGACAAGATGGCCAATAATATTCTTGGTAAACATGCCTTCTAAACCCATCCAAATGGTTCCCTGTGAACGCAGCATCGTCGCATACACATGGAGATTAGAGTATCGTTCCTGAAGGTGTTCTAATTCCTCGCGAAAAATAAAATCAACGGTCGTGCGACAGCAATAAAGCAAATAAATATCATTATGCCACCCAATATCAGTGAGATAGCGGATGATACCCATCATTGGAGTAATCCCCACCCCTCCACAAATCAGCACAATGCTCTTTGCCTCTTCACCCGTAAAAGTAAATTTACCATTAGGCCCCATCACATCCAGTAAATCCCCTTCCTTAATTTGGTCATGCAAATAACGAGAAAACAAGCCTTGTTCTTCTCGCTTTACCGTAATGGCACAATAATGTAGTTGGGTCGGTGTCGAGGCCATGGTATAACTGCGCTTTATCGTTTTCCCCTCAATCACCGCAGTGAGCGTAATGAACTGGCCAGGATAATAGGTAAATGGCAAAGCCACCTGATGCTGGGATGCCAAATGAAATGTTTTTATTCCTGGAGCCTCTTGAAAAATACGACAAACGCGGAGTTTTCCTTCCCACTTCTCTTCCGGTTCGGTGAGCGACCTCATGACTGGAAACTGTGGAATTGGGCATTTATGAACGGGACAGGGAGTTGGAGCAGTGGCTGTGATTTCTGATGGTGCTTCAGAAACTTTAGAGGACGTAATGGGCTCTACTGATGTTAAGGATGGTGTTGGTTCGGGTGCTTTTGAAGATTGGGGTGATGCTTCCGAAGAAGCAGCCTTATTTTGTTTTACTAAACGGTCAAGCAATGCAGTGGCTCGTCTCATTTTGAAAAAATACATCCAAATCATGATCAAAAAAAACAGACTAAACAGGCCTATAATCGTTAAATGAAAAAAAGGCCCTCCTAAGATATTATTGGCTTCTGGAGCACTTGGAAGGAGATTCATTTCACGTTTAAACCACTGTAATGCGATGTAGCGCGGATTTTTTCCCTCAGCAAGCGCACGAAGCGCTGCCAGCGCACTCTCATATTGGGCAATCCCTTCCCGTACTTTCTCTAAGGCTTCCTGCATTTTAGCGTAATCGTTATTTTTTGATGCAGACAAAAGCTCACCCAGTCCACCCTTCATGAGCGCAATACCCGATGCCATGCGTTTGTGGGCCATTTGTTGTATTTCAATGCGTTGTTTTGGGGATAATGCCTGAAAATTCATTAAAGAGGGGTAAGGCTCCTGAGAAGGGGAACCTATGTTTTTCATCATGCCACCCATTCCCTCGCCTTCTTTCTCACTTCCTCCTGGATGATGTGCGGAATGCTCGTCTGCTGAGGGTTGGGCAAAAGCGGTGGAGGCCACCAGTAACATGAAATAAACGAGCAATTGTTGCAACAATCGAAGCGGAGCAAACTTTTTTTTAATGTATTGAAACGGCATCCTGTCCCTCCAAAGCCCGCTTTGTATTTTTAGCTGAGATTATTTGTTTTCCTGGTTAATATTAGTTTATCCCATATTCCGTAACAAATTTCCAATAACTTAGAATGAATCTGACTTAACTCTTTAAAAATAAACTTAATAGTTGCTCCTCACTTTGATAGCCTTTTTAGTTTTGGGGTTGAAGTCCCGTAGTTTACTTTGTACTTGGTATTTCTAAGTGAGATCGCGACCAATGATTGCTTCTGCGCTGAGCAGAATATTCTGAATTTCTTCGGTAATTTCTTCCTGACGGAGTAACGTGAGACGATCGTTTAATCTATTTTTTTTCCTTTCTAAATGATCCAATGCATTATTCAAGTGAAGGAGTCTTTGATGATTTTCAGCAAAAAATGATTTATAAAAAATGGAATACAACATTGAAAATAAGTAGTGTTCAACCAATTCAGCCCAAAACTGGTCATTGGATGCATTTAAAACCGGTGGAATGGAATAATGAGTAACATTACTTGCATAAAATTCTTTAAAGGGTTGCACTGTTTTTGTTTGAACTTGATTGTTATCCTCTTCATTGAAGAGGATAGTCCACTGCCAGGAGTGTAACTTTATATGTTTTTGTGACGAAACGTCTTCCAAAGCCTGTAGCAATTTTAAAATGACAGCCGGAATTTCTTCAATGGCATTAGGTCCCTGGATCGTTGCCGTGACACGAGAATCATGACGCATGTTTAATGCTAATTTATGCCCTATAACAATGAATGCCAGGTTCAATTCAGCATGGTTCTCCTTAATGGTGTTTAACTGACTCATTACCTGATCATTAAAACTGCCACAAAATCCTCTTTCTGAGCCGATAAGAATATAAATTACCGGATGAGCCCCTTGTTCATTCATGGAGAACATGGGGTAGAAACTTAAAAAATCACTACTCACCTCTTGAATGGTTTGCATTGTTTTTTCCTGCATCGAAAGACATTTAGTCGTTTTACTTAGTTCAAGGGAACAGAGATTTTTCATGGCTGTCATGATATTGCCAATATCTTCTAAGGCATGAAGATGCTCTTTCAATTTGCTTCGCTTGGTCATAAAATCGTCCGTAGGTTACAGATACTCATTACATTGGAAGGAATAACGGGTTTACTCATTTAACCAAGTGCTCACTGCATTGAGCCACTTTTTTCGAGGACTTTCCAATGACAAAGTATCCTTTTTTATTGCACGCTCTATTTTTTTGAGAGCAGGCGTGATGGTTTCTAAATTCATTTCATCAAATAAACCCTCGTTGTAGGCAATAAGCCACGCCAGTTGGAATTCAATAGGCAAAGGAGAAAGCCTGTCTTGTTTCAATATTTCTCTTAAAATACGCCCCTTGTGAATCTGATGTTGCATTCTGGCATCAAGCCTGGCACCAAAGCGTGTAAAAATTTCCAAATCAAGGAATTGCATGTAGTCTAGTTTCATTCTACCTGCTTCTTTTTTAATTTGTGGATGCTGGGCTTTACCGCCTACTCGCGAGACCGACTTTGTGATATCAATGGCTGGAAGAAATCCGGAAGAGAACAATTGTTCATCAAAAAATAGTTGTCCATCAGTGATTGAGATGAGATTCGTAGGGATATAAGTCGCAATTTCCCCTTCTTTGGTTTCAATAATGGGCAACGCGGTCATGCTGCCACCGCCCATTTGAGGAGAAAGACAGGTTGAGCGCTCTAATAAACGGGAATGCAGATAAAATATGTCAGCAGGAAACGCTTCGCGACCGGGTGGTCTACGCAGTAACAGGGACAGTTCACGATAACTGTTGGCATGAGCACTCAAATCATCATACACCACCAAGGTATCAAACCCTTTGTTCATCCAGTGTTCGGCAATGGCACATCCTGCAAAGGGCGCGAGATAAAGTAATCCAGGTAATGCCGTAGCTTGTGCCACAACAAGGGTTGTGTAGTCTAAAGCCTTCGTTTCTCTTAATAATTGAATGGTATTGCTCACCGTGGAGCGTTTTTGACCAATTAACACATAGACACAGCGAACATTTTTATCCTTTTGATTCATCACAATATCAATAGCTAGAGAACTTTTGCCAAGCCCATTATCACCGATAATTAACTCCCGCTGCCCTTTTCCAATGGGAATTAAATTATCAATCATTTTATTTCCTGTATACAATGGGCGATTGATAAAATCCCGGTTAATAATCGGTGGCGATAGGATATCCAGTAATCCTTGCTCATCACATTGAGGCAGCCCACCCTCATCTAATGGATTTCCTAAAGGATCAATCACTCGTCCAAGAAGCTTATCACCCACTGGAATGCTTAATGCCCGCTTCAGATGAAAAATGGGCGTGCCTGCTTTTAATTTTTGGGTTTGGACGAGCATGATCGCACCAACAAGGCGTTCAGCAAGATGAAAAACCATGGCGATACAACAACCATCTGACGAAATTAGAATTTCATCAATAGCAGCAGAAGGTAAGCCCTTGATCCAGATAATGCCATCTCCCACAGAGACGACTTGTCCCTGCTCGGATAATCTGATTTGAAATTCATAGTTTTCGATCCGTTGCCGTTGCTTATCAAGGAAAGAAGGAGGGTTAGACCAGTTCATTGTATATCTCTGTAAAGAATTTTAATTCATCGCGAAGGTTGGCTTGTAGGAATACACAATCCATTTGAACAGTCAAACCGGCCAGAAGCTCTTGGTGTTCAACAAATTCCACTGGACATTTCGTCTTCAATAGCTGTTCAATGGCTTGCACGAGATGCTCTCGTTGAGGCTCATTGATGGGATAGGCACTTTGTATCATCACCGCGTTCTCAAGAGAAGCATCAGCACCCATTTGCAATTGTTCCACTGGTACCGTATTGATATTCATGATGAATTGTTCAATTATTTTTTCTTCAAGATGCTGGTCAGCCAATTGTTTTAGCAATTGTTTTGCGAATTTCCCAGCCAGCATAAACGCTTCTTTCGAATTTGTTTCAATCATTGCGACGAGTTGTTGTCTTTCTTGTGACACGATTCTTTCTTTTTCATTCTTTAAATTGTTTTTAAAATGAATTCTTTCTTCGGCTTTCCATTGATCCATTGCTTGCTGGAATTCATTTTGCAAGTGTTCCTTCTCCTGCTGCCAATCAGTAAGGCGATGTTCATAGGTTATTTGTAGCTGTTTGGCTTCCTTGTGAAGTAACTCTGCGTTTTCTAATTGTTTTTGTACCTTTTTTTTTCGATTCAAAATGGTTTTTTGTATTGGCACATAAAGAAAATGCTTTAAAATCCAAATGAGGACAAGAAAATTAATGAGCTCTAATAAAAAGGTTGACCAGGATAAATCCATTTAGTTTAATCCTTATTGATTAACAAGATAAGACAGTAATGGGTTTCTGAATAAAATAATCAAGACAATCACCAAACAATAAATCGCTAAGGATTCGATCATGGCCAAACCAATGAATAAGGTTCTGGTGATGGATTTTTCAGCTTCCGGCTGCCTTGCTAAAGCATCTAATGCGTGACTGATCGCACGCCCCATCGCCAGAGCAGGCCCTATGGTTCCTATTGCAATGGCAAGCGCCGCAACCACTGTTGAGACTAAACTAAACCAACTGATGCTATTCATAACGACTCTCCTTGTTTCCTCAATTCCTGTGATTGAATTCCCCCGGCAATGTAGATTAAAGCCAGCATCCCAAAGATGTAAGCTTGAATCGTTGCTTCAATAATATGTAACATCAAGATGGGTATAGGGGCTAAAAACCCAGCAATCATGAGCACAATCAGTGCTGTTAACTGCAAACTCATGACGTTACCAAACAACCGAATTGCTAAGGCTACTGTTCTGGATAGTTCACTGATTAAATGAAACGGCAATAAAAAAGGCGTGGGTGTCATATAATGGTTCAAATAGCCTCGCAACCCTTCGGCACGTATTCCAAACCAATGCACGGACAAAAAAGTCATGATTGCTAAGGCGGTTGTCACGGATAAGTCAGCCGTAGGTGAATAAAATCCAGGAATGACGCCAATCAAATTAGCCATGAGAATAAAAACCCATAAAGTAGCAACAAATGGAAATACCAGCTCAACGTGTTCAGGAAGCACTTCTTCAATGGCTTCATACATCGTGCTAAAAATCCCCTCTAAAATCACTTGGCCATTACCCGGTTGTAGGGATAATGTTCGTGTAGAGAGCCATCCACAAAGGAATAATAGCATCATAATAAACCATGTGGTCAAGACACTTTGGGTGATGTGCACCCAGCCTATTGAAAATGCAAAATGCGCTAAAAATCCTTCTGAGCCCACGGCTATTCCTTAATCAAGAGATACACATTCACTGCACCAATAATCACGCCGACAAGGATTAAATTGATTGTCCAGCTAATAGAATACCCCTTTAGTCGTTCATCTAACCAGACCCCCAGGTACGCTCCTGCAATGATGGGGAGAATAAAAACGAAACCCAGTGTACCCAGATAAGCAGTTTGCGCCAATAAAGTGGACTTCGCCTTTTTGGCCTTATCCATTTTTTTGACGTTCAATGCCACCTGTTGTTTCAGTTCCTTGTTTGACTTTTTAAGTTCCATAGGTATTCTGCCGTTTTAATTCCCATAGACGTTTTACCATTTCTTCATCCAAACGCTGCAAGCTTTCTTTGATGCCCAGAAGGTTTTTTTCTTCCATCTGTAATTCGTTCTCTATGGTCATTTGTATTGCTTGATAATCTCTATTGCGAAAATACTGTCTTGTAGCGATGTATAATTGATTTTCATTGAAATAAAGGACGGCCTTTGGTAGTGCTAAATATTCAGTATCATTATTTTCATAACGAAACCACGCCAAACCAAACTTCAAGCAAGTCATCATCCGGGCATGGTGAGCCAAGAGACCAAATTGTCCAGAAGCATCCTCACCAACAAAACTGACCACATGAGGAATTGTTTCATAGTGTGTCGAACTCTGCAGATGCAGATCAAAACTCGCCATGGCAGTATTTATCTCCTCTTTTTCATAGTACCTATCATATAGCATTGATCTTCCGTCAATTCATCGTAATCGCCTTTGATGAGCGATTCACAATCTGCTAATGTGTCCTCTAAGGAAACGGACTCTCCTTCAATACCTGTTTGTTGTTTGGTCACATGAAAGGGCTGCGAAAGATAGCGTTGCAATTTGCGAGCTCTTAATACCATATCACGGTCTTTAGGAGAAAGCTCTTCAATCCCCATCATGGAAATGATGTCTTCTAATTCTTGATAACGCTCTAGGTGTTCTCGTACGGCTTGCGCAATCGAATAATGTCGTTCTCCCAGCACGATTTTATCCATAAATTTACTCTTGGAAGCTAATGGATCCACTGCAGGATAAATGCCTTTGCTGGCCTGTGATCGGGAGAGCACGATGATGGAATCCAAATGAGTAATGATTCCAGTAACGGCAGGATCGCTCATATCATCTGCTGGAACGTAAACCGCTTGTACGGAAGTAATCGCTCCTTTGGCGGTAGACGTAATGCGCTCTTCAAGTTCTGCTATCTCGGTCATTAATGTGGGTTGATAACCGACACTGGCAGGCATTCTGCCTAGAAGTCCTGAAATTTCACTGCCTGCTTGTACAAAACGATAAATATTATCAACAAGAAAAAGAACCTCATGTCCCAATGTATCACGCAAATATTCAGCATATGTTAATGCCGATAATCCGGTGCGAAAACGCACTCCGGGTGATTCATCCATTTGACCAAATACCATTAGGGTTTTATCCATCACCCCAGCTGATTTCATCTCATGCCACAATTCGTGTCCTTCGCGAATACGTTCACCAATGCCTGCAAAAACGGAGGTGCCTTGATGTAATTGAATAATGGCATGCATCAATTCCATCAGCAGTATCGTTTTTCCGACTCCTGCGCCGCCAAACAAACCCGTTTTACACCCTTTGACGAAGGGACACAGTAAATCGATCACTTTAATTCCTGTCTCAAGAACGTTTTCTTGAGTGGTCATCATTTCAATGGCTGCAGGATTTGCTAGAATATCGCGATATTCATGGGTTTCTAATGGTGAGCCACCATCTAAAGGCTCACCAAAAATAGTTAAAAGTCGCCCCAAGCACTCTGGAGAAACTGGAATTTGCAATGGGGTGCCTTGATCATAGACGGTTAATCCCCGTTGTAATCCAGTAGCGCGGTGGAGAGTTATGGCTCTCACATGATGTTGATCAAGATGCTGACACACTTCTAAAACATATTCATCGCTATCGATATAGGTTTTAAGAGACTGATGCAAAGGAGGTAAACTATCACAGTATATTTTTACAACAGGACCATTGATTTCGACTATCCTGCCAATTGGTTTTTCACTACGGTGAGTAACTGCTGCATTTTTATCCATAATTTCCCAGGGTCATCCGAGACTCATGTTAGGTGTTCTCTATATTGTCCACTTCAGTGTACGAAGTACAAAACTTTTGTAGAACAGAATTTAAAAAATAGACATCAAAATGCTAATCACATTCAACAAGGGTTGCCTCTAAAAAGCAAAGCCAGATTGAAGTCTAATGGATTGAAACTACCATCCCCGTGTCATTAGATATTAATAATATACGAAATCGCTCTTTTAAAAGACTCGATGAAACAGGTCTTTTCTGAATAATTAGAGTTAAATGTAACTACTGATAATCC
This sequence comes from Legionella moravica DSM 19234, assembly GCF_000423305.1. GTDB lineage: Bacteria > Pseudomonadota > Gammaproteobacteria > Legionellales > Legionellaceae > Legionella > Legionella moravica. The sequence goes on from NZ_KE384003.1 coordinate 14,964, forward strand.
AAGTGTAACAAGATGACTCTCTAGAAAACCAGGTTAATGAGAGCCACCTGTGATTAGATTATATTGCACTATAGTGCTTTAAAAAGAGAATTTATTCCATTTTCATCATTGGGCATTCCATCATTTTGCGATCCATCATCGTTTGCATCATGTCCATCATCATTTGCATCATCTTCATGCGTTGTTCCATCATTTCTGGATTTTTTGCTGCATCATCACCCATATGTTGCATCATCTTCATGTCTTTTTGCATCATTGGCATTTGAGTTTGCATTAATGATTTCTTTTCTTCTGTTGTTTTAGCGTTCATGAGCTTATTATGCATGTCTTGCATTTGTTTTAGTGCTTCTTGCATTTGCTTCATTTCTTCTTGTGTTGGGGCTGACTGCTGAGTATTGCTTTGCATTCCCATACCATTCATATCATCGGCAAAGAGTGGTGTGGCAATCAAACTGCATGCTGCAAATAGAATTAACGCATTCCGTTTAAACATAATGAAATCTCCTTATTGTTTTTTCAATGTATTATCCTAACGTAACATTCTAGCATAACGGTATCCAACCGACCATAAAGAGCAAAAGACAGACCAGATAATGAGTATTAATGCCAACCTTTTCCTCCACTGTTATGTCCTTCATAAGTTCGAGAAACACTGGGTGAATTATTGGTCGTTGTGGATGTGGCACAAGAGGTAAACAGAAGTATTGAGCTAACTAAGGTCACTAACCCAATAACTGCTTTAAAGAGTCTGGCCGTTTGCATATCAATGCTCCTTGCAATGAAATAAAGTGATTGTTGAGACAATACTAAAACAAACTGTATCATTATCTAACTCATTATTGTAATAGCACTATTTATAAACACATGGTGCTAGTTATTGGCAACTTTATTTACCACACTTTATTTCAATCGTGCTTGTTTTGGGTGTTGATACACCCCAGCATCTTATTCTCTTGCCATCATTATTGATGGATAGAATGTGAATAATTAAATTTTCCCCATAGATGTTATCAATTTGTATGTCCTGAGTGTCATTGGTTTTTGGCGTGAGTCTTCCTATTGAATTTCCACCGCGATGGAGCTCGATTAATAGTTCGATATTGGCTAATGACGGGGTTTTAATTTTGGAATCTTTATGATATTGAATATGATAGGATTCCGTGCCTGCATAGGCATTTATTCCTAGAAAGAATAAAATAACAATAAAAATAACTTTAAAAAGGTTTACAGTGTTTATTTTAAACAGCCAAGAATCCCTCATATAGGTCATATGTTCCCTCATTATTCTTTATTATTTTGTCATCGCACTTTGAAGTGCAGAGGTATTCTACACGTTTTATCTGCTCCGACCCTAATGTGGCGATAAAGATACAATTTCATTCAAAGTCAGCCGCTACATGTATTGGCCGCCATTGATATCAAAATTAGCTCCCGTAATAAATCCACTTTGTTCATCTGCAAGGAAAGTGACTAATCGAGCAATTTCTTGTGGCTGTCCCAAGCGTCCAACCGGAATTTGGGCAACGATGGTATCTAAGATGTCTTCTCGCATGGATGAGAGCATTTCGGTTTTAATATAACCTGGGGAGATGGTATTCACCGTGATGCCTTTTTTTGCTACCTCCTGAGCTAGACTCATCGTGAATCCGTAAAGAGCTGATTTACTTGCCGAATAATTGCATTGGCCAAACTGCCCTTTGCGGCCATTAACGGAAGAAATGGTGATGATGCGCCCATAAGCATTATCCAGCATGCTGGATAATACCGTTTTAGACATATTAAAAACACTGTTTAAATTGGCATTAATGACGTTTTGCCATTGCATTTCAGTCATTTTTTTCAATGTGGCATCCTGAGTAACGCCTGCATTGTTGACGAGCACATCGACTTTCCCATATTGTTCAATAACCAAATCCGTTAATTGTTCACAATCTTTGAATGACGAAATGTCTGCATAGGCAATGTCGATATCAAATCCCTGATGGAATTGTTTTTGTTGCCAATCTCTTGCCAAATCATGATTGCCGCCTTTGAAATAGCAGGCAACCACTTGATAATTCATATGGTGCATTTCTTGGCAAATCGCTGTTCCAATACCCCCCATACCCCCAGTTACCAACGCAATCCGTTTATACATCGCTATCCCTCTTTGATGTTGACTGGCTCACAATGCAAAACCAGTTGATTTACTACAGTACATATTGTTCTTGTCCAGTACCCTCTTTCACTGAAGGTAATAGGAGAAATCAAAATAATAGGTTATTTAATGAGTTCAACGTCTTCTGCTTGCGGTCCTTTTGGTCCTTTGCCCGCTTTAAACAGTACTTTCGCCCCTTCGGGAAGGGTTTTAAATCCACTGTTTTGAATTGCGCTAAAGTGAACAAAGTAATCTTTACCACTGCTTTCGATAAAGCCAAAGCCTTTGCTTTCATTAAACCATTTTACTTTACCACGAATTTTGTCTGACATTTTTTCAATCCTTAAATTTTAGGGGTTTGGTTTAATATCTGCAATATGTCAACACTATTTATTTGCATCAGATGATAAAAATTGAACCAGCACTATCAAGAACATCGATTAATAATATTGCCACCTTAAGACAGCAATTTAGAATAGCTTGAACTTTCTATTGATGAGCATGCTAGATCGTATTCAGGCAATTTGTTCTTCAATAAAGTCACATTAGTGACCTCCTCCACCCATGCCACCATGTCCTCCTCCATGTCCACCAGCTCCGCCGTAACCATCTTGAGTTGCCTCAGAATTGTGTGTCGATGTATGACAGGCACCTAACATGGAAGAGAGACTGATTAGGGTTAATGAAGCAAAAATAAGTGCGACTATCCTTGTATTTTTCATGCTGATAACTCCATGTTATAGTGTGTATAGCGGGTGTATTTGGGCACTATTGTACACTCAATCATAGGGTTAAGGCCAGGATTACATTATTAACCGTAAGGAGTATCCTGATGGATCGAGCAAACCTATCCTATGCGATAGGTCATTGTGTTTTTTTGGAAAAAATTAATCCAATAATGAAATCAATCGAATTATTAAGTCGACCAATTAAAGCAAATCGCTGAAGAATAGCAGGTGGCAGCGATCTTAAAAACAGATCAGATGATAAGGGATGTGTATGAGTCAGTCAGAACAACTCATAATGATTTTATGACCAATTTATTTGAAGCGTTCTTTGAGGAACCAGATTAAAATGCAGGTATTGATCACATACCATGATGCTCGTTGTTTAGTTCGATAAATACCAGAGTTCAGATAACTTCAATTTATTCTAATTAGACGAGACATAAGTTCTCGCTTATTATTAATTAGAACAGGAGGTTATCTGTCTTTGCAGATAATTATGTGATAAATATCGTCTACGCATAGGATGAAATAGGCGCAATTGTTTGTTGCCGATGTCTCTTTATATTTTGCTAGCTAAAAATGGATAAATTGAATGCAAAGGATAGATGCAATGACACAAATATGGCATGAAAGAACATCCCAGGATATCGCTGCTGGTTTCAAAATGGATTTGTCCCAAGGATTAACTCAAATTGAAGCTGAGCGGCGATTAATGGAATCAGGCCCTAATTTATTGACCAAACAAAAAAAAACGTCTCCCCTAATAATTTTTATACGACAATTAAATAGTTTAGTTATTTGGGTACTTCTAGGATCAGCCATTATTTCATTATTACTCGGGGAGAAGGTAAATGCGATTGCTATTTTTGCCATCGTTGCACTAAATGCTGTCATTGGCTTTGTTTTAGAATATCGAGCAGATCGCGCTATTTTAGCATTACAACAAATGGCCGCTCCAAAAGCCACTGTATTACGTGATGGGCATGCGAAGATGGTTCCTACTCCTGATATTGTGCCTGGGGACCTTATCCTTTTTGAAAGTGGTGATTTAATTGCAGCAGATGCACGTCTTATCGACTTGTCATCATTAAAAATAAACGAAGCATCATTGACCGGGGAATCATTACCTATAGCGAAAAATATTAATTCCTGTCCTGCAGAAACGCCATTGGCTGATCGAAAAAACATGGTATTTATGGGAACTGCGGTTGCAAATGGCACTGGGCGCGCCATTGTGGTAGCTACCGGAATGCAGACTGAAATGGGGCATATTGCTTTGATGCTAGGCGAAGCTTCACGCGATGAGACACCCTTACAAAAGAGATTAAATCAAGTTAGCTCTTATTTATTATCTATTTGTTTTTCGATTGTCATTTTAATTTTTATATTAGGGTTATTTCGCAATATTCCAGTTTTTAAATTATTTATGAGTTCAATCAGCTTGGCAGTTGCAGCCATCCCTGAAGGATTAACTGCTGTGGTGACTGTTGCTTTGGCATTAAGTGTGCAACGTATGGTACGACGTGCTGTATTAGTAAGGCGAATATCTGCAGTTGAAACAATGGGCTGTCTACAAATTATATGTACTGATAAAACCGGAACGTTAACGGTTGGGGAAATGACAGCACGAAAACTTATTACCGCTGAGGGTATTTATAATATTGTTGGCGAAGGTTATAACTTGACAGGTCATTTTACCCGTCAAAGTCAACCAATTAAAATCTCAGAAGATAATTTATTAAAGACCGCCCTGCGCGCAGCCGTTGCCTGCAATAACGCTGAGCTGACTTTGGAAAACAATCAATTGTCTGCTGTGGGCGATCCGACCGAAATTGCACTATTGATTGCAGCTGCTAAAGTTGGATTTTGGCGTGATGAACTAACATCCACTTTTACTCGTGTCAGAGAACTGCCTTTTAATTCCGAACGTAAACGCATGACAGTTTTATGTCGAGAGGCTGATCAATTATTTGCTTTTGTAAAAGGGGCTCCGGAAATTCTTTTGGAGCGCTGCACCCATCTATTGACGCACGATGGAATAAAAGAAATGACATCTAATGATCGAGCTCGTATGCAACAATCCTGTCAATTAATGGCAAGTGAAGCATTACGACTTTTGGCTTTTGCAGAGCGTCGATTAGAGTTCTCATCTAGTAAAATAGCCGACGAGGACATCGAAAATAATCTGGTTTTTTTAGGACTTGTCGGATTACAAGATCCACCCCATGCAGATGTAAAAGACTCGGTTAGTCGGTGCAAACAAGCTGGGATAAAACCCGTGATGATCACAGGCGATCACCCGAATACGGCAAAAGCAATTGCTGAAGAGCTTGGTATTTTAAATGCTGGAGATCGATTAATAACAGGTGTCGAGCTTGATAAAATGTCCGATGATGAGTTTCTGAAATGCGTCACAGAAATTGCAGTCTATGCCAGGGTGTCTGCTGAGCATAAATTAAAAATCATTCGTGCCTGGAAAAAAAATCAAAAGATTGTTGCAATGACTGGTGATGGGGTCAATGACGCGCCTGCATTAAAAGAATCATCAATTGGCCTTGCGATGGGAAAAACAGGTACTGCAGTGACCAAGGAAGCAGCAGATGTGATTATAATGGATAATAGTTTTACTTCCATCGTAGCGGGCATTGAGGAAGGTCGTACAATTTATGACAATATATCAAAAACACTTGCTTATTTATTAGCAGGGAATGCCAGTGAATTACTGATAGTATTTGTGGCCTTGTTAATAGGATGGCCCTTGCCTTTATTACCTGTTCAATTACTTTGGATTAACTTAGTCACGGATGGACTACCTGGAATTGCTCTGGCCACTGAAATGACAGAGCCGGGAACACTTAATCGTCCTCCAAGAGATCCTGAAAAGCCATTTATGGATGCATTTTTTCTAGGTCGTGTGGCTTTTATTGGATTTCTAACCTCCTTAGTCGTACTAAGCATTTTTGGCTATGAGTACTTAGTAAATGGTGATTTGATACAGGCGCAAGATGCCGCATTTTCAGTATTAGTGATTGCGAATCTTTTGCGCGCGTTTGGTGCCCGCAGTCGGACAAAAACAATTTGGCAACTCGGTTTTTTTTCAAATATACGATTGTTTTTTGTTGTGGGTATCAGTTTTTCACTGCAGTTATTGATCCATCATATTCCAATGTTACAAGCTATTTTTGGGATTAGCGCTGTCTCATTAACGCAGTGCCTACTTTGGGTGGTTTTAGGGATGATTCCTTTATTAGTATTGGAAACTCAAAAATTGTTAAGGAAGAAATCCAATGAGGCGTTTTAATTTTAAAAAAATCGTTTGGTGCTACATCGCTATTGTATTAGTCAATATTTCTATTGGTTCTTTAGTAGTCCATGCGAAGCCTTCACACATGTTATCTGCGCTCATCCAGGAAGCCATGAGATGTAATCCCCAAATTAAGGCTGCGCGTGATCGTTGGTTGGCAGCTAACCATGCTATTCCACAAGCGCGTGCGCTGCCTGACCCCATGCTTAATGCTGGTTACATTAACATGTCTGGTAATATTCCTGGAGACGTAGATCCGAGAAAAGAGCAAATGCTTGGCGGTAGTCAAGAAATTCCTTTCCCTGGGAAGTTGGTGGTCCGAGGACGGATAGCAACGCTTGAGGCAAAACGAGCTGCGGCAGATTATCAAGCAACCAGCTTAGCCGTTATTGCACAACTAAAACGAATTTATTATGACCTTTATTTTGCTAATAAATCGATTGATATATTGCAAAAAAATCAACTCCTTCTTGAAGATATGGAACAAAGTGCACGTACCAATTACAGCGTTGGCAAGACACCGCAGCAAGATGTTTTTCGAGCACAAACCGAAATTTCACGCCTTCTCATGCGCTTGGTGATATTAAGGCAAGAAAGAGCTTCACTAGAGGCCGACATTAATCGTCTTTTAAACCGTTCCCTGGATATTTCCATTAACACCCCTTCATCTTTGTCCGTAACGTCCATGCGATACGATATAAAACATTTTGATGCACTGCTTAAACGCCGCTCGCCACAGTTAAAAATGCAACAAAGAAATGTAGAAAAAGGTCGTCAGGGTGTTCAATTAAGTAAAATGGATTATTTTCCTGATGTTGAAATCGAAGGAGGGCGGTTGCATGATACGGCAATGCACACCAAAGGCTATCAAGTCTTGCTGAAAGCAACGGTCCCCCTTTATTTTATGCAAAAACAAAATAACGAAGTAAGGGAATCACTTGCTCGCTACAATGCCGATATAGAAGATCTCCATACTACCTACCAAATGCTTTCATTTCAGGTGAAAAATGCCTATCTATTGGCTCAACGCTCTGGGCAATTAATTCAATTGATTCAATACACCATTATTCCTCAAGCCACATTAACCTTTACTTCTTCGCAAGCGACTTATGGTGTTGGAAAAGTGGACTTTCTAACCTTACTCAATAATTTATTAACCTTGCAAGAGAATGAATTGGAATTACAAAGTGAAATTGTTCAACATGAAAAGGCAATTACTCAGATAGAAGAAACCACAGGGACTTTCTTATGAATTTTATAGTGATTAAACAGTTCGCTCTCATTCCTATTTTCTTGGTTATTTTGCAAGTAACTCATGCCCAAGGAACAAACGATGAACATGGCACGATGGATATGAATCAGTCCACGTCGAAGAATGAGATTGTTATCGATCCTGTGCGTTTGCAATCCATTGGCATAACATCTGAGTCTGCATCTTCTCAAATGGTCAATAAATCGATTCGCACTGTAGGACGTATTGAAGCTGATGAGCGACTTGTAGCACATGTTCATGTGCGCTTTGATGGCTGGATAGAACAATTATTCGTCAATTTTACTGGCGAACAGGTGAAGCAAGGGCAAGCGCTTTTTACTGTGTATAGCCCCGATTTAGTTTCAACTCAACAAGAATACTTACTTGCCCTGCATGCTCAAAAAATCTTAGGTAAAAATGCAACGTCAAAAGCTGCAACAGGTGCCCAGGGTGCTTTTCAAGCTGCTTATCAAAGGCTTTTGTTATGGGGAATTTCTGAAAAAGAAATTGAGCAACTTAAACGCACGGGCAAAGTGACAAGAACGATGACCATTGATTCACCAATCCAAGGTACGGTGATTAAGAAAATGGCGCTTGCAGGAATGCGCATTGAGCCTGGGGATGAGCTGTATACGATTGCTGATTTGTCCCACTTATGGATTTTAGGGGATATTTATGAATATGAATTGCCTTATATTCAGGTTGGACAAACGGCTGATGTGACACTGACCTATTTGCCAAATAAGTTATTTAAGGCCAAGCTTAAATTTATTTATCCCACGGTGGATATGAAAACACGTACCGCTAAAGTTCGGTTTGAGGTTGACAATCAAGGTGAACAATTAAAGCCAGGTATGTATGTCAATTTGGAATTAAAAATCCCGTTAGGCAAGCTTCTCGTTGTAAATAAAAATGCAGTGTTACTCACTGGTGAGCGAGCGGTAATTTTTATCTATCATGGTAATGGTAAAATTGAATGGAGAAATGTAACGTTGGGCGTTCGAGCAGGGGATTTGATTGAAATAAAGCAAGGAATCAAGGAAGGAGAAAAGGTTATTACTTCAGCAAACTTCCTGATTGACTCTGAAAGCCAGTTAAAAGCAGCAATGGGTGGTATGCAACATTAATAAAAAGGGATTTTATGGTTGAGCGAATCATTGAGTTTTGTGCACGCAATCGATTTATTGTGTTGCTCTTCGTGCTGGGATTTTCCTTAATGGGCTGGTTGGCTTTAAAAAATACCCGCATGGATGCTCTGCCTGATATTTCGGACACCCAAGTCATCGTGTATACCACCTGGATGGGTCGCTCTCCCGATCTCATGGAAGATCAAGTGACTTACCCCATTGTGACCGCTCTTTTATCGGCACCCAATGTGGTTGCGGTGCGTGGTTTTTCTGATTTTGGATTTTCTTACGTTTACATCATTTTTAAAGACGGAACAGATATTTATTGGGCGCGTTCTCGTGTCTTGGAGTACATGAGTCAACTGGCAGGAAAATTGCCTGAAGGGGTGACCCCTCAATTAGGACCTGATGCGACACCTGTAGGCTGGATATATCAATATGCCTTGGTCGATGAATCAGGAAAGCACAATTTAGCGGAATTACGTACTTTTCAAGATTGGTATTTACGCTATTGGTTAAGAAGCGTTCCTGGTGTATCTGAAGTGGCCAGTGTGGGTGGCTTTGTCAAGCAATATCAAATCAATTTAGATCCGGTTAAAGTACTCGCCTATAACCTGTCAATCCCCGAAATAATTGAAAAAATTCGCATGAGCAATAATGACACTGGGGGACGCGTTATTGAGTTCTCAGGTGTGGAATACATGATTCGTGGACGAGGTTACATTAAATCAACGAATGATATTGAAAAAATTGCGGTGGGTATCAATGCGAATGGAACACCCATTTTGTTACGTGATGTGGCGACCGTTCAGCTTGGTTCGGACATGCGACGTGGGGTAGTTGATTTAAACGGCCAAGGGGAAACAGTCGGCGGTATTGTCATTATGCGCTTTGGCGAAGATGTGTTGGAGGTATTGCATCGGATAAAGACAAAACTGAAAGAATTGGCCTCTGCAATTCCTGAGGGTATTAAGATAGTCCCTGTTTATGACCGCAGTAACCTCATACGTGAGGCAATCTCAACAGCCAATTGGAATCTGATTGAAGAGCTTATTGTAGTTGGCCTATTAATCATTGTGTTTTTGGGACATTTCCGTTCTGCTTTAATTCCGATTATTACCTTGCCACTTGCGATTTTAATTTCGTTTATTCCCATTTATTTTTTCAATATTGGTCTTAACATCATGTCGATTGGCGGTATTATCGTGGCCATTGGGGATATGGTGGATGCTGCCATTATCATGGTCGATAATGCTCATAAACGATTAGCAGATTGGGAGGCATCAGGGAGTCAGGGTGATCGTACCCGGGTTTTAATTAATTCTGCTAAGGAAGTAGGGCCGGCTATTTTTTCATCGCTGCTGGTTATAGCGATTTCCTTCATGCCTGTTTTTACCTTGGAAGCACAAGAAGGTCGGTTATTTTCCCCCTTAGCTTATACTAAAAATTTAGCTATTTTCATGAGTGCGTTGTTAGCCATTACCTTAATCCCGATGTTATTACCCATTTTGGTGCGTGGACGAATTATCCCCGAACAAAAACATCCGATTACTCGTTTCTTGCAAAAAATCTATGCTCCCGTTTTAAAATTAGCCTTAAAACATCGTAATTTTGTCATGGTGATTGCGGTGCTGGTTGGATTATCTACTATCCCTCTCTATAAAATGATTGGCACTGAGTTCATGCCACCTCTTTATGAAGGTACTATTTTATACATGCCAGTCACTTTACCCGGGATTTCTGTGACGCAAGCCTCAGCCTTGCTTCAAGAAATGGATAAAAAATTAAAGGCATTTCCCGAGGTCGACAATGTTTTTGGAAAAACGGGACGCGCTGAAACATCCACCGATCCATCACCATTTAATATGATGGAAGTGATTGTGGAGTTAAAGCCTAAGGGGTCTTGGCGTAAAGGGGTGACTTATGAAAGTTTGATCGCCGAAATGGACAAATCATTGCAATTTCCGGGTGTAAGCAACGCGTGGACAATGCCTATTAAAGCACGCAATGACATGCTCACTACAGGAATTCGCACCGCCCTAGGGATTAAAATTTTTGGTCCAGACATAAAGAAAATTGAAACCATTGGTAAAGAAATTGAAATGCTTGCCAAAGAAGTGCCTGGAACACGAACGACTTACGCAGAACGAGTTGCAGGAGGTTATTTTCTTGATTTTGAAATCAATCGCGATCAACTGGCTCGTTATGGTTTGACCATTATGGATGTTAATCGCATTATTGAATCGGCAGTCGGCGGTGAGAATATTGCGACCACCATTGAAGGTCGCGAGCGCTATCCAATTAATGTACGTTATTTACGAGAGCTACGTGATGATCCTGATAAATTAAATCGTATTTTGGTTAAAACACCCAGTGGTGCTGAAGTGCCTATTGCCCAATTAGTCACGTTAACTTTTCGTTCAGGCCCTGCCATGATTCGTGATGAGAATGGGATGTTGGCGGGTTATGTCTTTATAGATATCAGTGACCGAGATATTGGTAGTTATGTTGAAGACTTAAAACAACAAGTGAAAACAAAAATTAAATTGCCTCCAGGTTATACCCTTGCCTGGTCCGGCCAATATGAATTTATGCAACGAGTTTATGAACGTTTAAAAATTTTTGTACCGCTCACTTTAGCGATTATTTTCATTTTATTCTATTTTACCTTCCGCAGTGTTGCAGAGACTTTGATGGTGATGCTCGGTGTTCCTTTTGCACTATTTGGCGGATTCTTGTTGCTTCTTCTATTAGGGTATAACATGAGTATCGCAGTATGGGTTGGGATGATTGCTTTAGCCGGTGTTGCTGCTGAAACCAGTGCAGTCATGCTGGCTTATCTTGATTCAGATTACAATGAAAAGAAGGCAAAAGGGTTACTAAACACATTGCCTGATTTAATTCAAACAGTACAGCTTTGTGCGGTATCGCGTATTCGTCCTATGGCTATGGCCGGATTAGCCAACATATTGGGTTTATTACCGGTTATGTGGGCTACAGGCATTGGGGCTGATGTAATGAAAAGACTGGCTGCACCTATGGTGGGTGGCGTATTCTCGGCTTTATTACTGACCTTAATCGTTATTCCCGTGATTTATGTGATGTGGCGCTGGCAAGTCGATATGAAGGGGCAAGATAAGATGCCATAGTTTAACTTTCTTAAAAAGTGTGAAAATAATGAGCAATATAATATGTCATATCACTAAGAAACCACTCAAGCCTGATGAAGGTCATCGTGGCGATTTTATACGAAAAGAATTATTTAAACTGATTAAAAAGGATCATCCTGATTTCAATTATGACTCCTATATTTCGGTTGAAGAGCTTAATCACTATCGAAAAATCTATTTGGCACGTTTGATCAAGAAAGAAACGGGGGAATTAAACACACTTGAAAGCGAGGTTGTAGACGCAATTTTCAAAAATAAATTTCTTTCAAAAAATATCGAATATCTCGAAAAGAAATTAACTTTTGGACAAAAGCTTGCTGATCTTTTTGCTAAATTTGCAGGCAGTTGGACATTTATTATCTTGTTTTTTTTAATTATAACGCTATGGGTAGGGATAAATGTTTGGTTGTTAACAATCAATCCATTTGATCCTTATCCTTTTATTCTACTTAACCTAATATTATCCTGTTTAGCAGCCATCCAGGCACCTATTATTATAATGAGCCAAAATAGATTAGAAGAAAAAGATAGAAAAAGAGGAGAATACGATTATAAAGTGAATCTAAAAGCGGAGCTTGAGATTCGATTATTGGATGAGAAGATGGATCATATGATGATGCATCAATATAAAAGAATGCTTGAAATACAAGAATTACAGATGGATTACCTTGAGGACATACTAAAACAAATCGAAAAACACGCGTTCAAGAATAAGTAGCAGTTATAGATATACTATACTTTTAGGCAGATTCATTAAATTTGGGGGCACGAATTTTCTGCCTCAGGCGAGATTATAGGGATGGAATTTAGTAAAACACTGATGTAATCATTCAGTCAAAAAAAGCCTACAATCCTGCCTCATCACTACACCAAGGATAGTGACCATGAATGTACCAGGGAAAAAATGCAACTCCAATGTTATGACATCAACATCCAAGGGAAAATCTAAAGCAATAAATATCCCTATGCCCTGTTGTTCGCTTACTGATTTAGAGGAGCCAGATAACTTTTTTAACTTACTTAATCAAATTTTTCAGGCAAATCTAGCCAAGACGACCGGAGGCATGAGTCCCTCGGCTCTAAGAATTGCCTTCTTTTCTTGGCTTGTTCAATTGGAACAGTCGCCTGGACTCCTCTTGGAGTTAGCAGCTTATCCTGCAGTACATGCGAATGATTGCATTAATAATGTTTTATGTGTTGAACGTGCTGCAGGGGGAAAGGATGTTCGATTTCATAAAGATAGCTGGCAATACATGCCCTGGCGTTTGTGGGCTGAGGGTTTCCTCCAAGTTGAAGATTGGTGGCGACGTGCCACGACTAAGGTTCCAGGTCTACCTCCTCAAGTAGAGCGTACTGTTTCATTTTGCGTACGACAGATTCTGGATGCACTATCACCTTCTAATTTTGTTCTCACTAATCCCGATCTGTTTTATGAAACGATTCATTCAGGAGGCATAAATCTTGTGCAAGGTACGGAGATCGCTGTTGGTGAACTGATTGAAAAGATATTTGGCAGACCACCTGTTGGTGCTGAACAGTTTATCCCGGGTAAGAAAGTAGCCATTACTCCAGGAAGGGTTGTGTTTAAGAATCATTTGATTGAATTAATTCAGTATGAACCGCAGACTAAGACGGTGTTTAAAGAACCTATATTAATAATACCTGCCTGGATTATGAAATATTATATTCTTGATTTATCTCCTCATAATTCGCTGGTGAATTGGTTCGTTAGTCAAGGACACACAGTGTTTATTATTTCTTGGCGTAATCCGGACAGTAGAGATCGTGATTTAGGAATGGACGATTATTATCGACAAGGTGCCATGGCAGCAATTGATGAGGTATCTACTCTTATGCCTGAGGCAAAAATTAATTTGATGGGCTATTGCTTAGGTGGCACATTAGCCATGATTACAGCAGCCGCAATGGCACGAGACGGTGATGAACGTTTAAATAGCCTCACATTACTTGCGGCACAAGGGGATTTCACGGAAGCGGGAGAATTGATGTTATTTGCTACGGAAAGTGAAATATCCTTTCTTAAAAATATGATGTGGGAGCAGGGATACCTGGATACAAAACAAATGGCAGGATCATTCCAGATGCTTCGCACTTACGATCTTATTTGGTCTAAAATGATTCAAGACTACATGCATGGCATGACTCGCGGTATGATTGATTTGACTGCATGGAATGCGGATGCCACGAGGATGCCATACAAAATGCATAGTGAATATCTTGAACAATTATTTTTAAATAATGATTTTGCTGAAGGACGTTTTACTGTAGAAGGTATGCCAGTAGCACCAGAAAATATTCAGTTGCCGATTTTTGCTGTGAGTACGGAAAAAGACCACGTGGCTCCTTGGCAATCGGTATATAAAGTTCACCTGATGACCAAAGGCGATATCACATTCGTATTGACAGGCGGAGGTCATAATGCAGGTATAGTGAGCGAACCAGGGCACCCAGGACATTCTTATCGTATTCATGAACATAAGAATGATGAGCCCTATCTTAATGCGCCTGCTTGGTTAAATCTGGCAGAAAAACAGGATGGTTCATGGTGGTGTGGCTGGCATGATTGGTTGATGCAACATGGTACTCCAAAGCGCATTCCTTCACCTGTAATCAATGAATCAAAGCCTTCTGCTCCAGGAACTTATGTGCTGCAGAAATAAAGGGAGCGTGCCTAATGTCATTTGAACACCAGAATCACCCAGGACAACAAAAGACACAGGATGAAAAATGCTTTTTGGTATTCTCCATCTGGCAGCAACCGCCAATTTCAATGCAAGATAAATCGTAGATGAAGTAAATGAGTATACGATTAGAATGAGCGGAGTCCATTTAGGGGTTGGATGAATAGACCCGTTTATTCCAAGCTGAATTCTTTTTATCTCAGCAACCAGCTATTTTTTTAGAGTATGATTGGACTTATTATCATTGGTTTGACGGGGTGCTTTCACAGTAGAGGTATAACTAAATTCTGGCCTAGATCCACAAAATCTAATTTGAGTTTTCTGCGTCACTGCAATTTATGTGCAGTGACGCAGAACACAACCATTGGTTTTACCTAGTAAAATCAACACATTCAACAATTTTGTCCTGTCGGGTAGTATCCGACAGGACAAAATATTCTTATTAAACCGCTTGCCTGGCAAGCACCATTTTGATAGTTTTTAATCAAGCGTAACTGATGAGCCTGGGAAGTTCAGGCGAAACCTTAATGGTCTTACGCTAAGCCATCTTGTTCCCTAACCCTGTGGCTGGACGTTCAAGTCGGGAAACCCTTCACGGATAATCTGCTTTTCAGCAGGGTAAGCTACTTAAACACTTACTGTCATCATCACTTATGTAATGACTAGGAATCAGGGCAAAGCCTTGCTTTGTCAATTCATTAATCTGTTAAAACTTAAAAGGAGAAAAACACCAACAAAAACCTGTTTTAAACCGGCAATATCGTTTGCCTTATAACGATTGATTTGCCCCCAACTAGAGCCTAGTGGCACAAGCCTGGTATCGCTTTTGAGTGAGCCGCTCGATCAACACTAAACCAAAATCAGGGCAAGTACCTTTTAGAGTAGAAAAAATGCGTAAACAGTCTTTGAGACAGACTGCCAACCGATATTTACAAACGGACAATCGGGGCAGCTTCAAGGATAAAAAACATTTTACGTTCGTCATTCATAAAATGATTGATGATTTGTTTTTAATTGGTAATGTTCCACCATCATGGCATGTTCTAAAAAATCACCATATAGAAAAGCTGATTGAATTCTGGCAGAAAAATAAAGTTAAGCCGGCAACAATAATGGACTATATGACCACAATCAGAAGATTTTTACAGGGCATGGATTGCCTTTTATCTGATATAGACAATAAAAGCCTTGGATTATCCCGGCAACGTAATACTCGAAAAGTAAAAAAAATACTCCCTGAGATCTGGGCTGAAATTACCTGGCCAATTGCAAAAATTATTATGGGGATGCAGACACAGTTTGGTTTAACCTTTAGCGAAGCAATTCAAGTGATTCCTGGCGTTCATACGAAAGATGATATGCTCTGGATTACTCGGGAAATAGCTTTTAATTCCGAAGACAGAACAATCCCTTTCCGTACTAAAAATCAAACTCTTATTCTTTCTGAGTTAAGTAATTACGCTCAGGGTGACCAATGCTTGCTTCAATTACATGATTATGACGATATCCTCTCGCAATGGCGTATGGCATTAAGCGCTATGAATTTATCAACAAACAAAACCTACCGGTATCTTTATGCAAAACAATTAAAAAAAGAGCTTCTACCTATCCTTGGTAACTACCAAACCGATTGGCTTATCCGGGATGAAATGGGGATTAAATCACGCAATACTTTATGGGCATACCTCCATGAGTAAATCAAAATTGAAAAGCGCCCACTACTCAATAAATGAATGCGTTAAAAATATTAAAGGATATTCTTTTGCCAGCAAAGCCGATATGCGCCATATGCTAAACCGATGTATCAAGGATTTACATGAGCAGGGATATAAATTGGGACATCTTAATGGTCTCAAGCCAAAACATATTTATATTCTGGTTGATCTATGGAAAGCTCAAGGCAAAAGTACCGCCACTATCAAAAATTACATGGCAAAATTACGCAAAGTAGGTGTTTTACTGGATAAACCTCAGCTCGTTAAACCTGGAAATGATACCTATCAAATAAGCCGACGTAGTTATGCGCCAACTTATAACAAAGCTATTCATCAAACCGATTTTAGTAAATGTTCCGATCCTTTGATTCGCCTGTCACTTGAAGCACAATCGTTATTTGGCTTACGTCGTGAAGAATCCATTAAATTGATAGTTAGCGAAGCATGGCAAGGTAATTGTCTGAGAATCCAACCAAGCTGGACTAAAGGAGGAATTGGAAGAACACTAAATATTACGAATGAAGAACAACGCCAATGGCTGTCAAAAGCAATGCAACAAATACCTGCCGGTCAATCATTAATACCTAAAGACAAAACCTATAAACAACATCTTAGTCATTATCAAAAGCAGATAAAACTGATGGGATTAAGTAAATGCCATGGCCTGCGACATGCCTATGCGCAAAGAAGATATTGTGAATTAACGCAACAATTTGATACTAAAAACAATAAAGGACTTATTTGTCCAATAGATGGAGGTCTAACTTCAAGGCAACTCAAAGGAATAGAGCGAAAATGGGATCGCAGAGCTAGAGAAATAATAAGCCGTGAACTTGGTCATTCTCGTATAGCTATAACAAAAATTTATTGTGGTTAGTAGAATATTATGTGCAGTACCACTAATTTTTCTTTATTTTTCAATGTCTGTTTTCGAAATCACTACACATAATATTTTAATAATGGATGAGCTCTACTACGAAAGTGTACATCTTGCCTAGACTTATAATGATTGTAGCCATTTGAGCAACGATTTATTTTCCTTCCATGATGGTAATTTGGGTATCGGTCCTGGTGTGACTTTCTCAAGGGCAGCACGTTTCATTTCAAGATTAGCTCTGGCATAGATTTCCGTGGTTTTAATATCAACGTGGCCTAAGAAATCACGAATAATATCTAATGAAACACCACCCTGTAGTAAATGCATGCCTTTAGTATGTCGCAAACTATGTGGACTGATTGACTGATTAAACTCAGTATGTTGTTGGCGCATCTGCTGTACATATTTCTGGAAAATATAGCGCACCCCTGATCGTGATAAACGCTTTCCATGGTGACTTGTAAATAAAGGATGTGTAAATTTATCAGGTGTGTTTAGCTGACGCTCCTGTAAATAACCTTGCAAAAGCTCAACTGTGTTTTGCATCAATGGCACGATACGTACTTTTCTTCCTTTACCAAAAATGCGAATTTGAGCAGGATTTGTTAGTCGCAAATCACCGACTGAAATGTCAATTAATTCTTGCACGCGAGCACCTGTATCATAAAGTACACTTAATATCACAGCATCACGTCGACCTTCTTGTGTACTTAAATCAGGTTGAGCCAGTAGCGCTGTCAGGTGATCTTTAGACAGATACCCAACTGTTTCGCGTACAAATCGTCGTAATGGTATCGATATAATTTTTTGGCATTGAAATAAATGCTCAGGTGACTCCCCTTGAAGATAACGGAAGAATGCATGTAGCGTCGCCAAACGATGATTTAGTGTGTAAATTTTGCAATGGCGTTCTTTCTCAATATAATCCAGAAATGATTCAACTAAACCAACGTCAATATGTTCAAGCCTCAGTTTTTCTAATGGAATCCCTTTAATATCTCGGCAAAACTTTAAGAGTATAATAAATACATCCCGATAGGCTTTAACCGTATTAGGACTTAAATTACGTTTGCCAATAATATAGTCAGTTAAAAAATGAGTTAAGTGAATGGATAAGTCAGTGGGTTTCATGATTACCTCCAGCGCGGTAAAACACCGCCAAATTGTTTGTTCATACGTTCAGTCAAATTGGGGAATAACTCTGCTGTTAAATGCAGATATTTTTGTGTTCCTGTAAAATCTTGATGACCAAGATAAGTAACTAATAAAGGCAATTTTGCATTTAAATCAGCTCCTTCTTCATACCATTGAATAAGCCGGTGCACTGCAAATGCATGACGAAGATCGTGGACTCTGGGTCCCTTGCCGCGACCAGCGTGCGGTATCTTGCATTGATACAGGAGCTTGCGGAATTGAAAATAAATTCCTGATTCACTTAAAGCTGTTTGTCCTGATGAAGGAAAAAAGAAAGCCTCATTTGTTTGTTTTTCTAATAAAATGTTAGCTATTTGTTCAGAATAAACTCTCAGTCGTTCAACCATATCCAGTGCTGGTGGCACCAACCGATCTTTATCATGCTTCGCTTTGCGAACCGTGATAACGCCTTGAGTTAAATCCACGTCACCTACACGCAAATTCAATACTTCATTCACGCGAAAGCCACAGCTATATAGCAAACGAAAAATTTCTGGCATAACAAGATGTCGCCATGGCGTTTTTGCAGTTGGTTTAATTTGGTCTGCTGCATGAATCAGCTTACCGATTTCTTCTCGTGTAAAAATATAAGGCAAGAAGGTATAATCTCTTGGTGTGCCAAATTGAACAGGTACAATATAAGCTGGATAGCCTAGTCTCACCATCATGCTGGCCAGTTGGCGAATTAAGCTAATGCGGCGCTGATGGGTTGAGGCTTGCTCCTTTGGAAATTTCTCCAACCAATGCAACACCAGATCTTCAGGCAAAGTCATTTCTCTGAGGGTTGTTTGACAGAGAAACTGATCAAAGTGATTTAATATTCTTGGTGCTTCATTGTATTGAAGACCACAAGCCCGTTTTTCCTGGATAAACTGTTTAATCAGTGGTGCAAGAGGACTATAAAATTCAACATCATTAGATGTGTTGGACATGGCTTACCCCCTCTAAGGATATGGCAACTTCGCGTAACATTTCGATACTGGACTTGGCGTAAATCATCGTACTAATCGCTGAGGAATGACCTAAGATATTAGAAATGACAGGGAACGGAGTGCCTTCTTCCAAGAGATAGGTTGCTAAACTATGTCGCAATGAATGTAACCCTTGATGTTGTTTTGTTCTAAATTTAATGCCTGCTAAATCGCGCCAATATTTGACGACTTGATACAAACGAGCTCCTTTGCTAAAAGGCACAGACTTTGGCGCCATTCGCAGAAATACTTGTCGGTAGTGCGTTTTAGGTCTGCCAAGTTGAATGTAATCAATCAACGCATTACCTACCTCCTCAGTTAAAGGTAAGATTAACGGTTGTTGTGTTTTTGATTGTATAAGAGACAACGTCTCAGCTTCCCAATCAATTTGATCCAGTGTTAAATCACGAATGTCACCAGTTCTCAATCCCAATCGGCAAGCTAATAAAAGAATCGCATAATCTCGTTTGCCTTTAGGTGAGCTGCGATCAACCGCTGATAACAATTTAACTATCAAGTCTCTATCCCAGGTAGAAGGAATCTTGGCATCGCGTGGAACATGAACGGCCGGAAGTGCCTTGCTAATATCCCGTGTAATAAAATCACGCAAAAATAAGTACTTTAAGAACTGTCTAATATCAGACACAATCCTGGAAACAGTTCTATTACTAAATCGCCATAGTGAACAAATAAAGAGAGATAAATGTTGTGGTTGGATTTGTTCGAACGTTTGGATACCTTGTTTTGCAACAAAATCCAGCAGAATCCCAACTTGCCTTATTCGCTCGTTGATACAATATTCGCCAATGTATCTTTTTTCTTCGCAGTATTTTACATACTCATTCAGTACCTTCTTCATGTCTTGTGGGATATTGAGCTTTAGTATTAACGTATGAATTCGTTCAAAATAGCCATAACGTGCAAATTGCCAAAGAATCTTTAAATTATATTCAGCATGTTTGCGCCAACCTGATTTTTTACGAGTTAATTCTTCTGAATTAATACCATAATGATCCAGAAATTTGATGATCAATTTCTGTGTCAGCTTATCTTCATAATCGTGCTGTTTGGCAAATTTGATTAAGCGATTCCAAGTTGATTGATAGCGACGTATCGAGCGCCCATTATAATGTAGTGATTGGAGCTGGCTTAATGCACCAAAAACGAGCTCATCCAGGGATGGTTTCTTTGGTGTGGAATTATTTTGTTTCATGACTATCTCCGCAGTTTACAGCAGCCACTTTGGCTGCCTAACAGAAATAGTATGGGATATTATGTGCAGTAACTTTTGGTTACTTCCATGTTAAATAAGGTTTTTATTTGGCTACTGCACATAATCACCTACTAACCACAATAGGTCTTATGTGTTGCAACACATAAAAGTTATCTCGCTTAATTTTAGGTTAAAAATTCAATACAAAATAGTTAATAATTCTTACAAAGGGTAGTTGATTTTTCCTATATAGAGATTAGAATCAAGATACACAACTGATGAGTCTGCGAAATTCAGACGAAACCAACAGGTCTTGTGAATACGCCATCTTCTTCCCTAATTCAATGGCGGAACGTTTAGTCGGGAAATTATGAACCTGAAGTATTAGGGTTCATTTCACGGATTAAGTTCATGGCTTTAGCCCAGGAATGCTTCACGGCATAACTTCATTAAAAATCAGGCAAATCAACCTATGTGTTGACTTTTTGCGACCCCACAGGGATTTTTTATCTCTTAGGGGATAGATATTCCTTGTCAATTCATGGAGGTATCTATGCAAGAGAGTAATTCTGTTTCAATAAAGGTTGAGTATATTTTGATTGAGTTATCACGTTGTGTTAACGACCTTCAAAGTTTGCGATCAACTTTATCAAAGGATGATACCAGAAACATTAAACTGAATATGAGTCAGTTAGAGTCTTTAATTTCTTTCACTAAAGAGTCTTAAATCATTTCAATTTTTAGTTCAGTTTTTGAGTATTCAAAGCAAGTAAAAAAGAAGTTTTTTAACCTAATGCGGGAGCATGCTCCCGCTGGGGCTGCTCCATACAATAATGGAGTTAACTTTATGGAAAAACCTCAAATTTATGTAGCCTGTTTAGCTTCTTACAATAACGGCATTTTATATGGCAAATGGATTGATGCTACACAAAGCGAAAGTGATGTGATAGATGAAATCCAAGAGATGCTGGCCAATAGCCCTATTGAAGGAGCAGAGGAATTTGCGATTCATGATTTTGACGGATTTGGTGATGTTAGGCTTGAGGAATATGACTCAATTTCAACAGTAGTAGCTTATGCTGACTTTATTATGGAACACGAGGAATTAGGAGCAGCATTATTAGCTGAGTACGATTTAGAAGAGGCAGAAACCATGATAAGAGATCGATATCATGGTAGCTATGACTCAGAAGTTGATTTTGCCTGGAATTTGTTTGAGGAATGCTATAGCAATGCAATACCTGATAATTTGATGTATTACTTTGATTGTGAGGCATTTGCTCGCGATCTTTTTATCTCTGATTATTGCTCGGTAGAAGCAAATGGCATGGTTCATGTGTTTTCAAACTACTGACCCCTCTATGGAGGGGTTTTTTTATTTATATGCTTTATTGCAATAAAATACTCGTTATGATGTAATAATCGCACGAAACGAGCATTTATTTGGATAGGGATATGTTTATGAATGAAGAATCAGCAATATTTTCTCAAACTCCTACGACGACTTTAAATATACTTGAAGCTGCTAAGTTATTAGGCGCTCATAAAGAAACTATAAGAAGAATGGCCGCTGGTGGGAAAATACCTGGAGTCAAAATAGGTAGGGGTTGGATTTTTATTGAACAAGATCTTGTGATGTATATGCGATCTAAGTATTCTAAGGGTGTTACATCGCAAGGCGCTGTTCATAGGAGTAATAATCAATGGCGCTTTACAAAAGGAACTCAACTTGGTGGGTTAGTTTCACCCATCAAGGAAAAAGAATACAAAGAAGCACTGGGACTAGCGATAAAATAAGCGCTCAGGAGTATCACGATAGGTTCAAAGCAGAGTTATGGTCTGTTACCAAACTTGAAAATAAACCAGTCTATTCTTGGCGCGATGCTGTTTATCGTTGGTTACGGGAAAATGGTAGTAAGCGAAGTATTGAGACCGATAAAGTACATTTCCGGTGGCTTGATCCTTATTTAAGTGGATATCAGCTTCATGAAATAAATCATGAAATTCTCGAAGATGTAGCACTTAAGAAAGAGTCAGAAGACGTTACACAGACAACGGTTAACCGCGTAATGGAAGTTGTAAGAGCATTGTTAACTAAGGCGCATAAGGAATGGGAGTGGATTGATAAAGTTCCTGTTATTCGAATGCGTCAGATAGAAAACAATAGAATTCGATGGCTTACTATTGATGAAGCAAATCGATTGCTAAAGGAGTTACCGCAACACTTGAGAGACATGGCGGCATTTACTTTGGCAACTGGTTTACGTGCATCAAACGTTACAGGACTTGAATGGCAAAATGTTGATATGGTTAGGTGTCACGCTTGGATACATCCTGACCAGGCAAAAACTAATAAAGCTATTCCTGTTCCTTTAAACGATAATGCAGTTGAAATTCTACAGTCCAGATATGGTGAACACCCTAAATTTGTCTTTACCTATAAAGATAATAAAATTGGAAGATGTAATACTCGTGCGTGGTCGAATGCTTTAAAACGTGCAGGCATTGAAAATTTTAGGTGGCATGATCTAAGACATACTTGGGCTAGTTGGCATGTTCAAAATGGAACGAGTTTGCAGGAGTTGCAACAATTAGGTGGATGGTCAAGTTTTGACATGGTTTTGAGATATGCTCATTTGTCAGGTGATCTTCTAAGAAGTGCAGCTAATCGAATTAACTCGTTAGGTGTAACAAGGCAGGTTCATAATTCTGTTAGTTTTTAAAAAAGTGTTACAAATTTGCTACACCTACTTTTTTGAAATTTGAAAAATGAACGTAAGTGCTTGATTAAATGGTGCGCTCGGAGGGACTCGAACCCCCGACACCTTGGTTCGAAGCCAAGTACTCTATCCAGCTGAGCTACGAGCGCAATGGGTGATTTTTTATAAATCGTTGTGCTATTTTGGTCTATATCAGGAGGGTTGACCAAAATGGTGGGCCGTATAGGATTTGAACCTATGACACAGAGGTTAAAAGCCTCCTGCTCTACCAACTGAGCTAACGGCCCTCTACAGGGTATTCTTTATTTAAACTACTTTGTTGGTATCAGTTTATTAAACTGGTGGGCCGTATAGGATTTGAACCTATGACACAGAGGTTAAAAGCCTCCTGCTCTACCAACTGAGCTAACGGCCCTAAAGAGGCTGAAATCATACCGGATTAGCGAATAATTTCAAGTGTTTTATTGATTATTTTTGAATTAAATTTAATCTTTATGAAAATTTTACATGTAAGATGCTTTAAATGATTTAAAATTGACTGGATTTCGATTTAAAGAAAAAACCAACATCTTGCATCATCGTCTTTTTTATTGCTGCAGCAATAAACAATCTGCTTTATATGATGCAAGATGACTTTAAAATTGAAAATGCTCCACATGATAAGAGCTTAAGATATTTGGAAGTTGCTGTTGTCTTCATGACTTAATGCATTGTCATCCTGATCCTCATTACAATGAAAAGCGGCTCTTTGTTCTTGCATTGCTCGTCGTGCATCCTTGGTCTTATTACTTAATTTCTCTATTTCGTTTGAAGTTCCATTAAGACCATTTTGACTGTCGCTTTTTACTGAATGTATCCTCTCAATTGTAATATTTAGAGTAGCTTTGTTCATTGCGTCTCTAATTCCATTTAACCCACTAATGATAAACTCAGTTAGAGGCTTTAAGCCCAAACTGTTTTTAACTGCAAATCCTATTCCTTCCATTGTATAGGCTGTAGCAGAAACCACTGCTTTTAGCGGGTTATAGCCAATAGGGCCTAGCATGTCATTGATTCTTCTGCCAATTTCCTGTGTGGCATGCCCAACAGCAAACAATGCGCCACCGCCAATATACCCCAGGTTGCCAACGAAGCTGATTAATTCTTTTAGTAAGCTTAGTGCTGTATGAAGTACACTGGATAACAGAGCCTGGACTTCACCGGGATCCTGGATTTTGTATTGACGTCCGTAATTGTTTAATAATTTTTTCAGCATGAATGATAATTCTGAGGTGCTTGCTTGTTGTTCCATCTCTTTGTAATGGCTCTCAACGAGATCCAATATACCGTGATATTTTTCATCATTTGATAGGTTCTTATTATTAACCAATACATTAATTTCTTTAATAATTTTTTGTGCGCGTGCATCCTCTGTTCTTTCTCTAGAGAAATGCAAGAGCGATTTTTCTCTTTGATATTTAAAAATAAGACGATAAACATTCATTTCCAGTAGGGCTAATTTGTCTGGTGTTTTTTGATGTATCAAGTCATTGTTGATTAGATTCGGAAATAATTGAACTACAGTGGAACAGGGCTCTAAATGATAGAGTCCTCCTGGTGAACCAACGGTGATAATGCCATTAATTTCCTTTACCCCTCGGGATTGTAATCGTTCAAATAATTTAGGGTTTCTCTGTTTTAAGGAATTCAATTCATATTGAACTTGTTCCTGGGTTACATGACTGTCTTCAGGAAAGCGGATATCGAATTGATTTTGTTCAAATAAATAATTAAAGGTTTTAGGATAAGATATTTTAAAAAGCTCACGCTCTAATTGATTGATAAAAAAATCTGCATTTTTAACATAAAAATCCAAGTGGTTATTCAGAGATCTTTGTACTCTGGGAACGGGTATGCCATCAGTTAAATTTGTTTTCATCCCTGATTTCAGATAGGCATCTCGTTCTTCATGATACTTGCTGAATAGTTCGAGCAACTCCCGGGCAGTTGGATTTTGCGGTAAATCAGCTGGACTATTATAATTATTGCTGAAAACGATTTGTGGTATTTGGTCATTTTTAAATCGAGTTCCATGTTGGGTTAAAAATTGATGCATGGAATACCAGGCAATTTGAGGCCCGGAAGTCATTTGATCATTTTTAATTTTGGTGGTATCTGAATGATTACCATACATAGGCAACATGGATACTTTTGTAGTTTGTGGGGACTGAATAATGATACGGGTTAAATCCTGGGGTTTAAAATCGCGACGCATTTCATCCATTTGCAATACAGCAACATAATTTTTGACATTATCCGGGACTACACGCCCATCCATTACACTTTTATCGCTTAGTCCAGCTACTGGATCCATGAGAAACAGATTTAAATTAATGTTTTGCAATTGGGTTAATAGTTTTTTCTCTGAACTGTTTAAAGCTTTTCCTGCTCGCAGCAAACGCTGTTCTCTTGCCGCCAATGCCTCTTCTTGCCGTTTTAAAAGATTAGCAATATGAATTGAGGTTACTGAGCCACGACTAAATCCTGCCAGATTAATATTATTAGAATCATCTGTTTGGCTTTTTAACCAGCTAATAATGTGATTTGCTGCTCTGCGGGCATTTGCCTTAACTTCAGTACCTAATAAACTCGGACCATCTACATGAATGGAATGTTCCTGGTCGCAGGCTTTGGAAAATTGGGAAATGATATTATTTGTCTCTTGGTGATTCTCACCAGTCCCATAACAAAATACAGTAAATATACCCATGTTTTGCCCATACTGTCGCTATACTTGTAGTATAGATGTTATTTATAAAAGTTTGGTACAGAGATGTTGTTAGGGGTGCTGTTTATGGTTTAACTGGTGAGATCTTCTTCTGATGCTACAATTTTCCACCCTTCATATTCCATTTTTTTTCTCAGGGTTTGCAGATTCTGGCGTTTGGTTAGAATCAGCAGGGTATCTGAGCCTAATGCCCCGCAACCTTTTATTGCGATTATTTCAGAATTTGCTTTCAGGGCATTGATCATGTCCATGCTGTGTTCTGCAACCAAATTCAAACTTGATAGAATTTGGTGATAATGATTTATAGCATTGACTAATTGTTCACTATCCTGGTGTTCAAATGCCAGTTTTGCTTCATCAACCACAAGGGACATGTCATTTATTTGAGTTGGAAGGGCGGTATGCAAGAGATGTTGATGAGTTGCAAGCTTAACTCCGGTATGAAGGATCAGAAATGAAATATCCTTAAAAGGCCAATGGTAGGATTGCACGGTATTATTGAGCTTATTAATGTAGACACATCCTTTTCGAGCTTGAGCTATTACATCGTAGCCACTTGGTCTCAACCCTTCACCTGACCAGGAGCTTTGATAATATGCTTCCAACATCGATTGTTCATCAGGCATTTTCTGATGCACATGACATGTAGCCCAATAACTTCCAAGAAACTGGGCACTGGAGGCTCCAAGCCCACCGCGTTCTTGATAAGGGTCGTGCCACCTCAAGAATGTGTTTTTGCATTGAGCTTTACTCCACCATTTTCCTGCTGGCGACTCAGGGTGAATGGAGGATTGTTCTTCTCGGTCCGTTAATGAGAGTTCAAAACAGGGCGCAGTGGTGAGTATGATTGCAGAGCCTCCTGTTATTGCAACGTACTCGCCTAGTAAGAATGTTTTAGCCGGAATGAACCATTTCATAGAGCCACAGGAGCCTGTCTGATGGCTGCTAACAGGTCATGTGCATTATTAAGGCTGACTCTTTTGTTAGTATCCAGCCATTCCTGTAAACGCTCTTTGAGTATGGGCATTTCATCTTCCTCGGCACCAGCAACCAACAGCAGATTATCAATATGTAACTTCATATGGCCCTGAATGATGCCATCGGTGCATAATGCTTTAATTGCACCAAGGTTCTGAACAAGACCCACGGCTGCAATAACCTGAGACAGTTGGTTTGCAGAGCTAATATCCATCATTCTCAAGCACATTTTGGCTGTTGGATGCAGGGAAGTAACCCCACCAACAGTGCCTACTATGATTGGTGCGGTGAGTTCACCGGTCAGTACATCATCCTGATAACGCCATTTGGTAATTGCCTGATATCGTCCGGAGCGGGCTGCGTAAGCGTGTATGCCAGCTTCGACCGCTCGCCAATCATTACCGGTAGCAATTAAAACCGGATCAATACCATTCATTACGCCTTTGTTGTGAGTCGCTGCTCGATAGGGATCCATTTCCGCAAAAAGGGATGCCTCTTGCAGTTTGTGTCCTAAAACAGGATCAACATGGCGCAGGATTACTTGTGCAGTTGTTAATTTTTGGTCATTTAAATTAGATAGAATGCACATGGTGACTTCTTCACCAGTTAATTGTTCTATGGGAGACTTTAGGTATTCTAAAACCTGATTAACGATGTTTGCCCCCATGGCATCGCAACTATTCATGGTTAAATGAATAACAGCCATATCCAGGCCATCTTCTCTTTTTAAATGGCGTAATTGTAAATCAATAACTCCGCCACCTCGTTTTACCATATTCGCAGCAACATCTTCATTTGCTTTTTTTATAAGATTAAGGCGATTATCTTCAAAAATACGGGAAAATCGTTGAAGATCGTGAATTTTGGCTAACTGAATTTGTCCAATAATACAATCACCCTGTATTTTGGTATTGATTTCACCGTGTTGCCGAATCCATTTGGCTGATTTGGATAAAGCAGCAATAATCGATGTTTCTTCTACCGCTAAAGGGATTACGTAATCACGGCCATTGATATTAAAATTTGTGGCAACGCCCAAGGGCAGTTGAAAATATCCGATTACATTTTCAATCAATTTGTCTGCGAGATTCAGGTCTTTTATACCGCCTTGTTGAAGAAAGTCGATGTCCTCTGGAGTCATAGCTCCCAATTCTAATAACCTGTTAAAACGTTCTTGTCTGGATAGTTTTGAGAATCCACGAAATAATTCATTGGCATTGGAGACTAAAGACATACTTTCTCCTTTAAATCGCTAAGTATTTGACTACCCGTACAGAACATGGCGGTTTTTAACTCATATTCTATTGTAGCCATTTTGGTAAGCACGTGCTCTGTTGAGCTCAGCGCCGCTTCTAACATGGGTTTGGCAAATCCGACAGATATTGCACCGAGTGCGATTAACTTGGCTGCATCCAGACCATGGCGCACTCCTCCTGACCCCCAGATTTCAAAACGAGGATTTATTTGCATTGCATATTTAACACTTTGTAGTGTATCGATGCCCCAGTTCCTGAAGGTATTTGCCGTGTGGTGGCGAATTGAATTTTTATCCGCACGATGGCCTTCTATACGTCCCCAATGAGTACCGCCAACTCCGCTGACATCAACAGCTGCGACACCGGTTTCATTAAGGCGAGCAAGAGTATTTTGGGAAAAGCCACATCCAGTTTCTTTAATGATTACAGGGACTTCCAGACTTTTAACTAATTCGGTTAGAGCCTTCCAACATCCTTTAAACTCAGTCGTTCCTTCGGGTTGAATGGATTCTTGAAGTGGATTGCAATGAATAATTAATGCTTCTGCCTGCAGTGAGTCAATCAATCGCTGAATGGATGATAGGGGCGTATTGATTATTTGTGCAATTCCGAGGTTGCTGAATAATGTTGCCTCGGGAAAATCACGACGCAACGGTTTCCACTCAAAAGCGGCCTGGTTATCCGTCAGTTCTCTCCGTTGCGAGCCCACGCCCATTGCCCATTTCGATTCAGTGCAGGCTTCAATGAGTCTTCTGTTGATGTCTATGGCATTCGAATGACCTGCTGTCATGGAGCTGATAAAAAAAGGAGTTTCCACAAATTGATTAAATCGTTTGCTTTGAATGGAAATATCCTGAAAATTAATATCGGGCAGTGCTTCATGAATTAAAGAAAACTGATCGAATGGGTTTAATTCACTGCTTTGATTCGCAGGCATCAGGGCAAGTTCAATATGATCTCGTTTACGTTGTTCAAACTGGCTGTAGTCGTTTTGCATGCCTGAATTTAGTTTTGTGAAAAATAGGGTTGATTTTATCATAAAGAAAGAAACCAAACTACCTGATTTAAAATGTATCACCAGTCGTATGCGTCTATTGATGCTAAAAATACCGGAATGTAATGTGATTACGCTCCGGTATTTTGGTGATGTACTGCTTATCCAAATGTGCTGTTATCTATTACCAACGGTAATAGTATCGGTAGGGTCGATAATAACGATAGGGATAGTAGTAGCGATATGGGTGATAATATCGATAGGGGTAATAATATCGGTAAGGCCTATACCCATAATAAACATACCAGGAAACCTGAGTAGGGATGACTTTGGAAATGGGGGCATTTAATTCCCTTGAATCTGCTCTTGCCGGTGTTACTAAAACCAACGCACCAATGAGTAGCGATAAGAGTGCAAAGAGTCTGATTATCGAGGTGCTTTTAGGCGTGTAGTTATCCATGTTTAACTCCCAAACGCGTATACCTTTATTATTATAGTTCAATTTTTAGTCATGTGGCATGATATTGATAAATTGACGAAAGCTTATTTTGCTCTATGGATATACGTTTTACCGAGCATGATCAATCAACAGTGAGGATCATACAGGGACAAACCTTATCACATAAGGGTATAGCAAAATGGTTAATAGACCCTGATGATCGCCGATTTTATGTTTATTTAGAACGGATTAGTTGATAAAGGTATGAATACACAATTACGCTCATCCAGAGTATCCTTGCCTATAGCCTAAGTTTGTTATCTTGAGTCGAATGTTTTTCACTAGTAATAAAACATACAAATTCCTGATTTTAGGCCATTATGACGTACTTGTTACAAAAGTGACCAAAATTTTTACTTAATTTTTACTAAATGTCTGTTCTTTTTATGAAAAGTGGCGTACAATGTGAGCATTATTTGTTCATTGACTTTGAGGTAAAAAAATGGCCAGAAAAGATAAACGTGAAGCAGCCGCTTTTAAAAAAGCTCACGATGCACTTGAGAGAACGATTACAAGCTTGAGGGCGTGCAATTCATACGATCGATTACAAGCGATTTTACATTCAATCGATAAAGCGAAAAAAAGCACTCAAAGTCCTTATTCTCCACTAAAATTAACTCCACATCATCAATCCGATATAAATAGATTGAAAGCGACTATTGATTCTTTGATAAAAGAAAAGATTTTAGCATTTCCAGCGCCAGTTGTTCCTGTTGTGCAAGACGTTCCTGTTGAGGAAGCTCATGAATCGTCTGAGCAGTCACAACATGAAAACAACAATGTAGTGTTTGATGAAACCAGATTAAAAGATTTAAAAAATGTTTTTGATCAGATGTATATATTAAGACAGAAAATAGAGGAATTGCATACAAAAACTGAATATTATGTAGCTGAAAACAAAACGGTTAAAGTAGCTTCTTATCGCAAAGCCGTTGAGGCAGGTAGAGCACTTTATGATCAAATTCAATCATTGTGCACGCAGTATGCCAGGAAGGAAATTGATCTGGATGCATTTAAGCAGCAATCAACCGGTTTATTGAAGAATGATAATCCAAACGTCGCTGAGTTGAAAACTCATCGTGAGTATAAGGACGTGTTGGTCAATCTGTTAATCGCGCTTACTGGAGTGGGGCTTTTAGCTATTGCCGCAATGTCTGTTTATAACGGTCGTTTAACAATGTTCAAAACCAATACAGATTCTGGAAGCAAAATAGATGCGTTAAAAGACACTCTTGAACACGTTCAAACAACTGTAAATCCTAAGTAATTCCTCTGTGGTGAACTGCTCTGGTCGATCAAATTCGCAGAGCAGTTTGTTTTTGTCATGTTCACCTTCAGATTCATTTTGATGATGTAAAACAATCAGCACCTAATGATTAAAGAAATGACCTAATCGTTTTGCAGATGCGCGTAGTTCAAGTTGTTCTGTTTGATTATTTTCAATGACCGGTTTGAACCATCGTTGTTGCGCGGGATTGTAGTTAAAAATTTTCAGATTTTGATCTGCTGATTGCACCGTATCATTCAGTTGAAATGCCGCATTTAATGTATTTTGTGGTTTTGTGTCGAGGCTTTGGATTAATACCAATCCATTTTGCAGGGCTTGATAAAAGCGTGATACAGGACCTTGCAGGGCAGCAATGTGATCATAAATGACACCCGGTTGTGGTGCACCTCCAATGTCCTCAAGAGCCAGTTTTAATTCATTCATGTTCGTTACAAAAGATTTTTGTTTTTCGATTACTTTGAGCATGATATCAATTAATTTTATATTTTTTGTTCGCTCTAATGCTTTTTTCTTATCAAGAACCTGGTTGAGTTGATTGTGGGCAATCATTCGGAGTAATGAGTCAACAAGCTGGTTCAGCATGGTTAATACATACTGCAAATCATCGCTTCCTAAAGCAAAAGCCAATCGCTCCCTGTTTATCAAATCAGAATGTTGCGGTTCAATCCCAAGTAATTGCAGGAGATATTGTTGCAAACCGGATAGTTGATATAAGGCATTTTGAGTATCCAGCCTGTATTGTAATACCAGTTGCATGGTGCGTATAACGTCAGGATCATTCAGGGGTTGTGCATTGGTTTGATCCCATCCACGCATAAATCCTTCCAGAAGTTGGTTGGATTCATTTAAATTCTGTTCTGCTTGATCAATCAGCTTCTGTTGGTCGTTTATAAGCATTTTAATTAATCTGAAGAATGAATAATATTATGGTACCATGATTTATTAGTTTTGCGGATTCTGGGTTTTATGTATGATGTTAGCACTATTTAATTTTAAATATAGACTATGGAACAAATAAGCGCTCAAATTGTATTTGATAAGGATGAAGCCAAGTTTCAATGCTCGGGTGCATGGTCTGTTTTGGCACTTGATGGTTTGACAAAAAAATTCAAAGCAAGTGAGCTGCCAAAATCACAAAAAGTGGTTATAAACGGTGATTCCATAAGCCATTTTGATAGTGCAGGTGCCTTGGCCTTGATGAAATGCGTTGATGAGCTTAAAGAAAGGGATAATCAGATTGAATTGACCCATTTCTCTGAAGCCCAAAATCAACTCCTGCAATTGGTCGAATCAAAACGTGACAGCCTGACTTATCAGATCCCGCCCCAACCTCAAGAGGGTATGCTGTATCAAATAGGTAAAGAAGCTGAAAATAAATTATTTCAGGTCGATGGTCTGATTATTTTAATTGGTGATTTGAGCACCAAAATTTTTCAAGCCTTGGGGAATTGGCGGCGGTTTCAATTACCCAGTATTGTATCGAATATCGATTCAGCGGGCCTTAAAGCATTGCCCATCGTGGCATTACTTTCATTTCTGATTGGTGTGGTTCTGGCGTATCAAATGGGCTTGCAGTTAGCCACTTATGGGGCAAATATATTTATTGCCTACTTATCGGGAATGGCTATTTTTCGGGAGTTTGCTTCGTTAATTACCGCGATTATTGTTGCCGGAAGAACCAGTTCGGCATTTACTGCCCAGATAGGCAGTATGAAAATTAATGAAGAAGTTGATGCCTTGTTGACTATGGGACTTTCTCCAACTGAATTACTTGTAGTTCCCAAGGTTATTGGGTTGCTTATCGTGTTCCCATTATTAATATTTTGGTCTGATATCTTTAGCATCTTTGGGGCAATGATTATGTCCAAACATATGTTGGGGATTGGGTTTGACGACTTTTTGGTTCGTTTAAAAAATGATGTTGGACTTTCTCAGTTGATGCTCGGGTTGTATAAAGCACCTGTCTTTGCTTTGTTGATTGCTTTAGTCGGTTGTTTTCAAGGGTTTAAGGTAGAAGCAACTGCTGACAGTATAGGCAGTCAAACTACCAAGAGCGTAGTTCAGGCATTATTCCTGATTATCATCGCAGATGCAGCTTTTTCGGTCATATACAGCTGGATGGGACTCTAGATGGGTGAACCGGTTATCGAAATCAAAGGATTGAAAAATTATCTTGGTGGTCAATGGGTGCATACTGATGTGAACCTGACTGTGGAACAAGGTGAAATACTGGCGATAATTGGCGGTTCCGGAAGCGGCAAGACAACCATATTGCGAAGTTTGTTGATGTTATTGAAACCTACTGCTGGTAGTATTAAAGTATTCGGTGAGGATGTCTTGAATCTTGATCCGGAAAAGGCATTTTTGCTTCGTCGGCGATGGGGCATGCTGTTCCAGCATAGCGCTTTATTTTCAGCCATGACCGTTTTGGAAAATGTGATGTTTCCGATGAGGGAGTTTACCAATCTGGATCGGGAATTTATTGAACAACTGGCTCGGTTGAAAATATCCTTGGTTGGATTGCCTAATGAAGCAGCTGGCAAATTGCCTTCGGAGTTGAGTGGTGGAATGCAAAGAAGAGCCGCAGCAGCACGAGCGATTGCCATGGATCCTGAATTATTGTTTCTGGATGAACCGACCACCGGATTAGATCCACGAGGCGCCAGGTTATTTGATGACCTGGTGGTTTTTTTAAGGGATTCTTTAAATCTGACTATTGTCATGATCAGTCATGATATAGAATCGTTAAAAAGAACTACTGACAGAGTAGCATTTGTTGGTGATGGGAAAATTCTCAGTGTGGAACCTATTAACGAATTAATGAAGAATAAAAACCCGTTGATTGCTGATTATTTCAGCAAATTTTAAGATACATACTGGATACAGTATCAACATAGAGGACAGGTTACTTGGAATCAAAAACCAATTACACCATAGTCGGTCTCACCGTACTTATTTTGATGGCGGCACTTTTGTCCACAGCATTGTGGTTGTCTGTTGGCTTTAATCAGAAAGTATATTCTTTTTATACGGTCTATCTTCGTGAATCGGTTTCAGGACTAAGCGAGGAATCACCTGTAAAATATAACGGGGTACAGGTTGGTTTTGTTAAAAAAATTAAATTGAACATAGACGATCCTCGTCAAGTTGAATTAACCTTGAGTATCGAAAAAGGCATCCCCATAACGACCAGCACTTCCGCTACTTTAATTTCACAAGGGATAACCGGTGTGACCTTTATTGGATTATCTGCAGGTTCTTCTGATTTGACCCCTCTCCAAAAAATGCCGGGAGAACCCTATCCAGTTATTCCTGCAAAACCATCATTATTCAATCAATTGGATACTATATTGAAGGAAGTCTCTGAAAACGTGAGCAAGGTTAGCGACCAGGCGCAGCGTATTTTTAATGAGGAAAATGCAGCCTATGTTCGTAATACTTTATCGAATATCGACAAGTTTTCAGAAGTGATGGCATCCAACAGTAAAAATATTGACAACAGCCTTAAAAGTGCAGATGTATTTTTGGCCAACATGGCTAAAGTCAGCAAAGACTTTCCAAACATACTCAATGAGTTAAAGATTGGCGTTAAAAAGTTTAATGCAATGGCGGACGACATCAGTGTTGCCGGCAAGAGCGTATCTAAAACCATGAATGCAGGAAAAGTTGCGGTGGATAAAATTTCGCAACAGACACTTCCGCCCGCAGTTCTGTTGTTACGCCGATTGAATACTATATCAGCTAATCTTGAAAAGGTTAGTAATGAAATGCGCCAAAATCCATCGGTAGTGATCCGTGGAACCAAACCACCTGAACCTGGCCCTGGAGAATAGCCATGAGAATACTCAGTATTTTTATTTTGAGTCTGGGACTTATCAGTTGCTCTCCAGTTAAAACGCCCGTGACCAGCGAGTACCAGTTGAGTTCGTTCAGTGCTAAACAATGGGTTGCAAAACCGCGACATGTTTCTATTTTAGTGACTGCACCAGAAGCTGTTGCCGGATTTCAGACTGAACAAATGATGTATATTAAAAAGCCTTATCAATTAGAGGCGTTTGTAAAAAATGCCTGGACGTCACCTCCAGCAGACATGCTGTTTCCTTTGTTGGTACAAAGCCTGCAAAGAACGGGTTATTTTTATGCAGTAACTTCAAGTCCTTATAGCGAAGAAGCGGATTATCGTCTGGATACTCAATTATTAACCTTGCATCAGAATTTTTTGAAAAAACCCAGCGTGCTTGAATTCGATGTAAAAGTAGTTTTGACACGAACTTCAGACAATAAAGTAATAGGCTCACGTATTATTAGTCAACAAATCCCCTGTTTGGCAGATACTCCCTATGCAGGTGTGGTAGCCGCAAACAAAGCCTCTTTACAGTTCACTGTAAAAGCAGTCGATTTTGTTATTTCGCATATAAAAACTGACTCAGTAATAGCCAAAAAATAAAAAGAATTGTACAATGGCCCTCCATAAACATTATGTGTGATTTTTAATAATAAAAAGAACTAAAGGAGATTGAGGATGAAAGCCGGATCATTATATAAACTGGGACTGCTTATAGCGAGTGTACTGTTAGTTGCTTCTTGTTCCAAAACACCAGGCAGTGCTGATGGTGCCGCATTGAGTGATGGTGATGCTTCTGCTCAGGGCTTAGGTCAAATGACCCATTTCGCTGGACAGGAACCAGGTGAATCCTATACTACCCAGGCTCCACATAATCAGTTGTATCTGTTCTCTTACGATGACAGTACTTTAGCATCCAAATATTTGCCTTCTGTTAATGCGCAGGCTGAATATTTGAAAACCCATTCAGGTGCTCGTGTTTTACTGGCTGGTCATACTGATGAACGCGGTAGCCGTGAATACAACGTTGCTTTAGGTGAGCATCGTGCAAATACTGTTGCTGACATTTTATTTATGGCTGGAGTCAGCAGACAACAAGTTCGTGTAGTGAGCTACGGTAAGGAGCGACCTGCAAATTACGGCCATGATGAAGCATCACACGCTCAAAACCGACGTGTTGAGTTTACCTACGAGGCAACAAGATGATTCAATGCAAAAAAACCATTATCGCTGCTTGTTTTACAGTTATGCTCCCTCTGACCTCTTGGTCAGAGGCACCTGTGGTAGATGATAGTGACAATTTTGCAATTATTGATGGACAACAGATGGCTGATGACTCTTCTGTTGTCAATCCAAAGTACGATGATCCCCAAATTGAAAATGCTGAACTGGATGGACCTCGGAACCAGAGATATTCAATGGATGATTCATCCTCTGATGACGGTCCGGCATTGGTTAAAGACGATCAATCCAGTGATACAAACAATATAAATAACAATGCCAAATTAATAGAAAAGATATTGAGCCTTCAGCAGGAAGTTCAGGAGTTGCGTGGTCAACTTGAAGTTCAGGCACATGATTTAAAATTATTGCAACAACAACAGATTGCATTTTATAAAGATTTGGATGCTCGATTAGGTAATGCTGCGGGTAAATCGGTTCAGAATAAACCAATAACTGATCTCAGCGCAGGCTCCAATCCATCTTCCGTACAAACGAACTCATCAAACAGCGCTCAAAATAAACCAGTGGCAACTCCAATCAAAAACAAACCTGTGGTCGCTGTCTCACGAGCTAACCCGGCAGACGAACAAATCAGCTATTTAGCTGCATACGAATTAGTAAAAAATAAGCGTTATGATGATGCCATAGGCGCCATGCAAACCTTTGCCCAAAAATACCCGAATGGTGGTTACACTGCAAACGCAGAATACTGGCTTGGTGAATTGTATCTGGTAAAAAGAGAATATCCTAAAGCGATAGAACATTTTGAAACAGTACTACAACGTTTCCCATCATCCAGCAAATCAGCAGCAAGTTTGTTAAAATCGGGATATGCATTCGCTGCAAAAGGGGATACTCAGGAAGCAAAACGAAGATTTCAACAAGTGGTAAAGACGTATCCTGGAACTCCAACTGCTCAATTAGCTCAATCCAAACTGGACGCACTATAATTTTTATGAAACGCCTTAATAATCAATTGAGAATAACGGAAATATTCCATTCATTACAAGGAGAGTCAGTTACTGTGGGTTTACCCACGGTGTTTGTCCGCTTAACAGGTTGCCCATTACGATGCCAATATTGCGATACCGCCTATGCGTTTAACGGTGGATCGGTTCAAGAAATGGATGATATTCTGGAAACTATCGCCTCCTACAAATGCAATCGAGTGTGCGTTACTGGTGGCGAACCACTGGCTCAACCGGGTTGTCTCTCACTAATAGAACGCTTATGTGAGAAGGATTATCAGGTCTCCATAGAAACGAGTGGTGCCCGCGATATTTCAGAAGTAGACTCTCGTGTGATGATCGTGATGGATTTAAAAACTCCTGATTCGTTGGAAGTGGATAAAAATCTGTTTGCTAATCTGGATTATTTAAAACCTACCGATCAAATCAAATTTGTTTTGTGCAGCCGTAAAGATTATGAATGGGCCTGTGATTTGATAAAAGAACATCGTTTGGCAGAACGTGTTCAATTGCTGTTTTCGCCCAGCTGGAATCAACTGAACCCTACCGATCTCGCTAACTGGATCGTGGAAGATAATCTCCCCGTTCGTTTTCAGCTACAATTACATAAGATTTTATGGAATGATGCACCCGGTCATTGACCGCAAGGAGAACTTCTATGCATTGGCTTGCTCAGGCACCTTCTAATATTGCTTTGATTAAATACATGGGTAAAAAGGATGGAAATTCAAACCTGCCTGATAATTCTTCATTGTCCTATACCTTAAATCATCTGTTAACTACAGTTAAACTGGAACAAATCCCAACTAAAAAAGACATGTGGGAGCCGCTCAATATACCTGGTGCACCAGAGTTTAAATTGTCTGCAGCCAGTCAGAAAAGATATACAGAGCATCTCGGCAGGATAAAAGATTATTTCGGTTATACGGGAGGTTTTTTAATCCAATCCAGTAACAACTTTCCACACAGCAGCGGATTGGCCAGTTCAGCATCCAGTTTTGCAGCATTAACAAAGTGCGCTGCCAATGCACTCAGCGAATTAACCAATAAACCTTTGCCCTCTATTGATGAGCAAGCTCAACTCAGTCGGTTAGGATCGGGTTCTTCATGCCGTTCTTTTTATTCCCCATGGGCACTTTGGAAAGAGAATGAGGTTAAAGCCATTGATCTGCCTTATAACAATCTGATTCATCAGGTTATCGTGGTCAGTAGCGAGGAAAAAAAGGTATCTTCCAGCGAGGCACATCAACGAGTGAAATCAAGTCCTTTTTATGCGGATAGACATGTAAGAGCGGAAGAAAATCTGAGATTATTGCTTGACGCATTTATGGTTAAAGATTGGCAAAGTATTTATTCTATTTGTTGGCGTGAATTTCAGGACATGCATAACTTATTTAGTTCATGTGAACAACCATTTTCCTATATGTCTCCGCATTGTTTGGAAATTTTAAAAATCCTTGAGGCCAACTGGAAAAAAGAAGGGGATGGGCCAATTGTGACAATGGATGCAGGCCCTAACATTCATTTACTGTATCGTCCTGAGCAAGAAGACCAGGCACGTCAATTTAAATCACAATATTTGTTGGGTAACTACGATGTTTTATGATTTTGAAACAACGACCTATGGTAAATGGATTCTCGCTGGAGAGCATGCGGTAGTTAGAGGGCACGAGGCTTTGGTTTTTCCTATTAAGGAACGGCAGTTAAAACTGTACTACAGTGCTCAATCACCTTCATTGAGTGCTGATTACACAGGAACGAGTGGCCAGGACATGCATTTATTGTTTTGGAGTGTCCTGGAACAAGGCATGAAGTTATTAGGCCGTTCTTTGAATCAAATAGGCGGCCACTTTGAATTGGTGAGTAATATTCCTGTTGGTGTCGGAATGGGGGCTTCTGCTTCTCTTTGTGTTGCAATGAGCCGATGGTTTTGCGCACAAAATTTGGTTGAAGAAAGCCAAATCAATCAATTTGCCAAAGAATTGGAACATCTCTTTCATGGAAAAAGCAGTGGACTTGATATTGCAGGAGTTTCTGCTGAAGAAGGAGTTCATTTTAAAGGAGGGGAATGCAGCCCATTAAAACAAAAAATAAAGCCACAGTGGTATTTGTCCTCGTGCGGTCAAATTGGAATTACCTCTCATTGCATTCAGCAGGTTCAAAACCTTTGGAATACAAATCCTGTATTAGCTCAAAAAATTGATCGGGAAATGGTTGATGCTGTTCAACAATCCCGAATTGCGCTTGAATCCGGTGGTGACGATTCAATTACTCTTTTGGCTAAGGCAATGAATAAAGCGGCGAACTGCTTTTTTCAATGGGGTCTGGTTAGTGAAAGTTTGCAACAGCATATGAATACTTTGTTTGATGATGGTGCAATCGCGGTGAAGCCAACGGGCTCAGGCGGCGGGGGATTTGTTTTAAGTCTCTGGGACAAACAACCCTCTGGATTTCAGGAATTTATTGCAGTTTAATCGATGTACAGACTACAGTGCTCTGGAAATTTTGATACTGTGAAGTATTAGAGGGGTACCTTGAGTGCTACTCGAAATCAAAGCGCTTCGAAGCATCAGGTTTTGCTAATCAACAAATTGATAATAAACCTCATACTCTTTAATCATCCCTAACTCGGATCGAGCTTGTTCTTCAAGAGCTTGATCACCGCGTTTTAATTCTTTAATGTCCGCTTCCAGCGCTCTGTTGCGAGCAGCCAATTTTTTATTTTCACGCTGATGATCTTCCAGTTTCTTTTCGAGATTAATCCATTGAATAACATTTCCATCACCCAGCCAAAGCTTATGTTGTAAAACAACCAAAGCAATTATCAGGATGATGAATATAGGGCGCATGGTATTTGCCTATTAATGTATCTATTAATATTGTATTCCCTTATGACCGGATGGGGCAATATCTGGTAGAAGTAATTATGTATTTAATTTGTTTATAATTGATAAATGAAATAGTTCATGACGTTAAATTAGCGAGAGGAGGGTTCTTCATTAGCAAAATGATAGTGCCAGATTGTTTTTGTTTTTTTCAATAAATGCTCATCATAAAGCTTTGATAGAGTTTCAAAATCAGTGTTCAGGATAACGAAAAAAAAACCGTCATTCTGAGTGATATGCTGAATCGTTAGCACCTCTTCAATTTGCAGTCTTGTTCTAAGGAAATTCCGCGGTCAAAGCCGCGGAAATTCGAAGCATGGTCATGCGAATTCCCGCCGCTTTGACCTCGGGATCCACTGGGTTAAGCCAATACTCTGATCAAGAGACAGAGTGAGATGAACGATCTCTTGAGGGTATTGCATGACCACATGTTAAAAAATCTCAATGTTATCGTAAAAATATCGATTTTCCAGCATAAGGTAGATCAGCCGTTTCATTAATACGCAGTAATTGATTGTATTTGGCTGTTCGGTCGGTACGGCATAAGGAGCCGGTTTTAATTTGTCCACATCCTGTAGCTACAGCGAGATCCGCTATAAAGGTATCCTCAGTTTCACCAGAACGATGTGACATAACACAAGTATAGCCGTTTTGCTGTGCTAATTTAATGGCTTGTCGTGTTTCACTTAACGTACCGATTTGATTGACTTTAATCAAAATGGAATTAGCGATCTGCTGAGCAATTCCTTCTTGTAGAATTTTGGGATTCGTTACAAAGAGATCGTCTCCAACCAGCTGTATTTTTGAACCAAGTCGTTCCGTTAAATGCTTCCATCCTGCCCAATCCTTTTCATCCAGGCCGTCTTCTATGCTGACTATCGGGTAACTTGCCACCAGATCAGCATAATAATCAATCAATTGAATTGAATTAAATTTCTGACGTTCTGAAGCCATATGATAATTGCCTTCATCATATAATTCTGATGCAGCGACATCTAAAGAAAATACAATATCCTCACCCAGTCGGTAACCTGCTTTTTCAACAGCCTCACTAAGCATATCCAATGCCTGTCGATTGGATTTTATATCCGGAGCAAAACCACCTTCATCTCCCACCGATGTATTTAACCCCTGTTTTTTAAGCACGGATTTAAGAATATGAAAAATTTCGGCACCCATACGAATCGCTGTTGGAAAATCAGGCGCACCCACAGGCATAATCATAAACTCTTGAATATCTACATTGTTATCCGCGTGTGCTCCGCCATTTAATATATTCATCATTGGCACTGGCATGGACATTGTTTCGCCATGATTCAAAAGGGTATATAGGGCTTTATTTTGATAGATTGCATTAGCTCTGGCGCTTGCCAGGGATACGGCAAGGATCGCGTTTGCACCCAGACGGGATTTATTTTCTGTCCCATCCAGATCACACAGGACACGGTCCAGTTGTTCCTGATCATCAACACAAGCTCCCTTTAGCACCTGATTTATTTCAGTATTAACATGCGAAACGGCTTTAAGTACTCCTTTCCCGTTATAACGTTTTAAATCATTATCTCTCAACTCACAGGCTTCTCGAGTTCCAGTAGAAGCTCCGGATGGAACGCTTGCTCTTCCTATCATTCCATTGCTTAAAATCACATCTGCTTCAACCGTAGGATTTCCACGGGAGTCTAAAAGTTCACGTGCTTGGATTTTGGCTATTTGCATATTCATTCCTGATTGTGATTAAAATAATTAAATCGAAACAGCACCAAGGTCAAGTAAGGCATTCGCCAGAGGAACCAAAGGTAAACCAAGAATCGTGTCTTCATTTCCTTGTACTTCCTTAAATAACCATTTACCTTGGCTTTCATATTGGTAAGCACCACAGCTATGGTACGGATGTTCATTGTGTAAATAAGCTTCGATGTTCCTTTCGCTTAGGCAGTGGAGCGTTAGATAAGCTATTTCATGATGTTGCCATAATACGTGATTGTCTTTTGCGATACAAAGACAGGAAATTTGTTGGTGTTTTTTTCCGCTTAACAAACGCAGATGCTCAATTGCTCTTTGATGATTCAGTGGTTTATCCAATATCCTTTTATCTATAACGCACAATTGATCCGCTGCAATAACGTAATGATCCGGGTATTGTTTACTTACTGCTAGTGCTTTAGTGATTGCCAGGGTAATTCCTAAATCAGGCAGGTTGCTGGATTGATGGCTCTTTTTAATCGCTTCTTCATCGCAATGGGAAGGTATAATTAAAAATTCCAGTCCAAGGGAGTGGAGTAATTTTTGCCTGATAGAAGATCCTGATGCCAGAATCAAAGGTTCTTGTTGCAAAAATCTAGACATAAATAGCTACCGATGCCATCAGGAGAAAGCCTATAATAACGAAGCTGAAATCAGTAAGATTACAGCAACGCTCTACCATGACGCAACGCTCCAATCCATGCAACGTTCCCAAGTAGAGAAAGGTTCCCGCTGAGGCGGCTATTAATATAGGATCGAAGAGAGAGCGGGTTTCCATTCCATGGCCGAAAAACCAGCCAAGATAGATTCCTAACGGCGTCATGAAGCTGAACAAAATAAAAAAGATCATGCTTTTATTGGTAGTCATGGAACTTTTGTTTAATTGAACTGCAATGGCAAAACTCTCTGCCCATTTATGCGTGATTATAGCTAAAAAGAGCATGATTATCATGGAGTTATAATGAGCTAGTCCTAGCGCAGCCCCCAACATTACAGAGTGTACTGAAAGCATGGCCCAGGCCAAAATAGCAAAAGCAGGATGTTCGGAGCTGTGATGGTGATACAGTTCCTTTCCTAAATGTTCAAACCATAAAAAAATCAGGAATACAGCGCCTGTAATAATAAAGGCAAATGGATAGTCATAGCCCATGCTTTTAAATAAAGAGTTTGACTCGGGTAGCATATGAAGCAACGCAGCTCCCAAAAACACCCCTGTAGCCAAAGTTTCACCGATAGGGAAATCGATATGTTTATCGTCTTTAATTCGCTTTCTAAATGGGTACCAGCCTGCAATAAGTATGACAATAAAAATGGATATGGCGAAAATAATTTTTAAACCCGTAGCCGAAAACATGAAGTATTCCTACTTTATTATGAGTTATATCTCTGTATGCCATCCTATACCGAAAAAGAGGGTACAGTCAGGGATGTTACAAAAGGAGTATGATATCCCAATTGCTGATTAATTTACCAGATCCTATTTGCTGTGATGCATTATTTCATGCAAGCTTAATAATCGTACCTCTTCAATATCTGCTTGCAGTTTTAACGCAAGAATAATTCGATCATGTAATTCCTGCCATTGAGCAAAGTCTTCCGTACACGCAATATCAATACTGATTTTTCCATCTAAATAATGCAAGTTCCAAAACAGGATTTGTGGAAAATCAATATGCACTTCATTCAATAACTGTTCTTGAATGACTGACCGGCTGGGCAAATGCAATGAAGGACTGCACACTTCATCGTCTTCCGGATCGACATGAACAATGACGTCCTGAACGCTGGCAATTTGCTCGACTAGAGCCCGATGTACGTGTTGCGCTATATAATGACCTT
This sequence comes from Legionella moravica DSM 19234, assembly GCF_000423305.1. Classification (GTDB taxonomy): domain Bacteria; phylum Pseudomonadota; class Gammaproteobacteria; order Legionellales; family Legionellaceae; genus Legionella; species Legionella moravica. The sequence goes on from NZ_KE384003.1 coordinate 58,359, forward strand.
CTGAAACGGATATTTTAGGTGAGACCAGTATATGGACGTCAATCAAAACATCATTACCCATGAAACGGCTACGTAATTGATGTATTTTTTGTACGCCGTCAATACTTTGAATGACCTGTTCAATTTGGGATAACAATTCAGAGTCTACAGCCGTATCAACCAGTTCCTTTACGCTATTCCAACCATAATCCCATCCCATTTTAACAATCATCAAACCTACGATAATTGCAGCTACCGCATCCAGATAAACAAATCCAGCCAAGCTACCAATAAGGCCGATCAATACAACTATTGATGATGCAGCATCAGAACGATGATGCCAGGCATTTGCAGTAATTAATGGTGAGTTGATGCGCTTCCCAATGAGTTTTGTATAATGAAAAAGCAGTTCGTTGGCTATGATGGAGCAGCATATTATAGGTAAAGACAGCCAATTGGGCATGGTATGTGTCGAGTTAATTAGCTCATCCAGGGCATCCCATGCAATTCCAAATCCTGCGAGTATGAGTAATTGTGCTAATAGCAGAGTGGCGGCAGTTTCAATGCGTTGATGACCGTAGGGATGTGTGTCGTCAGCATCAAGGCTTCCATATTTTGAAGCAAACAGCACCATGACATCAGTGATTAAATCCGAAAAAGAATGCACACCATCAGCTACCAGAGCATGAGAATGGTAGACGATACCGCCAATTAATTTAATGAACCCGAGTAGTGCGTTTACTAATGCTCCAATCAAGGTCACTTTTTTGGCCTGCCAATACCTATCGTTTTGTATCATTATTAATCCTTCTCAGGTCAACATTAAAATGACATTGGATTCTTTATAAAAGCGCATCATATCATGATATCAGCTGGGGAGGAGAATTTTGACTTTTAGACCTCGCTACGTGTTTCTGGGCGCTCGTATTGTTCATCTGTCATCCCTGAGTTCGCTCACTTGTGTCCGGGGATATTGAGCTTCTTTCGATCCCATCTCGAGACGTTCACCTGAATGAGCGCACTTTTGCGCGCAAGTATTGACCCCCCCTCACCCTAAACCTTCTCCCCAGAGCACATTGGTAAGTTCTGATGCATGTGAAAAATGAACTGATTTTACAGGGTATTCTAAGTACTACTCACAGGGTTATCCACAGATTTTGTGGATAAATGAGTTGCGTAATTACTGTTCAAAAAAATACAAAAGTCCTTATCCAAGGAGGATAATATGAAACACCTAAGCGTTATTTTGGTTAGAGTGAAAATTGAGGGAGGATTTTTTATCCACAGGAAATTGGTGGATATGTATAAAATAAACTTGTGTATCTTAGCAAAGAAATAATTAAAAAACAGTCTTGACATTCATATTATTGAAACTATTTTTTATCCTTGTAAAAACTGTTCAAAATGACCTAACCACCGCTGAGTAATGGCTCGGGCGATTTCAGGTCTTTCAGCCAGTAATTGTTTCGCTATGGGTGGCAAAAGTGCAATTAGTGATTTATCTCGTTGTAAATTAGCTAATTTAAATTGCCTGTAACCGGTTTGCTTCGTTCCTAATAATTCCCCCGCGCCTCTGAGCTCCAGGTCTTTTTCTGAAATGATAAACCCATCATGAGTGGAACGCATGACTTTTAGGCGCTCTGAACCGTTTTGCGATAAAGGGCTTTGATAGAGAAGAAGGCAATGCGATTGAGCATTACCTCGACCCACTCGACCTCGTAATTGATGCAATTGTGATAATCCTAGCCTTTCTGCATTTTCTATAATCATTAGACTGGCATTAGGAACGTCTACCCCAACTTCAATAACTGTAGTCGCGACCAGTAAATCAATTTCTCCTGATTTAAATGCAGCCATAGTCGCTTCTTTTTCCAAAGATTTCATTTGCCCATGAACTAATCCTACCCGTACAGATGTTAATTGTTCTTGTAATTTTTGGGCTGTTTCTGTTGCTGCCATGCATTGTAATTTTTCTGATTCTTCAATTAATGTGCACACCCAATATGCTTGCCGGCCGCTGGCTATTCCAGCCCGCAATCGTTCAATAATTGCCTCTCTTTTTTCCTGATTTAGTACAGCTGTACTCACTGGAGTTCTTCCGGGGGGAAGTTCATCAATAATCGAGATATCCAAATGGGCAAAATGGGTCATGGATAAGGTTCTGGGAATAGGGGTCGCAGTCATAAGCAGTTGATGTGGAATTAATTGATCCTTTTGTCCTTTTTGCTGCAATAGCAAACGTTGCTCTACTCCGAATCGATGTTGCTCATCAATGATCACAAGACCCAATTGTGAAAATTCGACGTCCTCCTGGAATAAGGCATGTGTTCCAATAATCAGTTGGCATGTGTTATCTCCAAGAGCAGTTAATGCTTTTCTTCGCTCGGCAGCCTTCATTTTACCGCTTAGACGCAATACGGAACAATTTAAGGGCTCTAGCCAGCTGCGCAAGGTATTAAAATGTTGCTCACTTAAGAGATCTGTAGGGGCCATCAGAGCTACTTGAAACCCTTGGGCTATTGCCTGAAGCGCAGCCAGGGCCGCGATCACGGTTTTACCTGATCCTACATCCCCCTGAACGAGGCGCAGCATGGGTTTGGTTTGACTTAAATCCAGAGCTATTTCTTTAGAAACCCGTTGTTGTGCCTGGGTCAGGCCAAAGGGAAGGGCGCTTAAAAAATGAGTTGTTAATTCGTTATTGACTGGTATGCATGGAGCACGCAGCTGACTGCGGGATAACCTCGCGAATTGCATGCTTAATCGTTGCGCCAGTAACTCATCGAATACTAATCGTTTTAGCGCAGGATGTTCTCCAATTTCCAAAGCGTGTAATGAAGTTTCTGGAGGGGGATTATGTAATAATTTGATGGCAAAACCCAGATTGGGGAAATGATGTTCCTGAAGTTGATGTTCGCTCATCCATTCCAGCTTATGAAGCTCCTCTTCGCAACGCGCCAAGGCAATCTGTACCAATTGCCGTAATCGGGTTTGGGTTAAGCCCTGCGTGGTCGGGTAAATAGGCGTTAATGTTTCATTGACCCGAAACTCAGCATCTTGATCAAGTAGTTGGTATTCTGGATGGATCATTTCCAAATGATTATTGAATTCGCGAACTTCACCGAAAGCATGAATTGTTCCGCTGTTATTCAAAGCAGCGACTTGTTGTTTGTTAAAATGAAAAAATCGTAGTTTTACTACTCCTGTTTTATCTTCTACGAAGCAATTCAGCATCATTCTCTTGCCGTATTTGATCTCTGTCTTGCATACATGGCCTGAAATGACGCACCAGTCATTGGAGCGTAAATCCTGAATTGGTGTTATTCTGGTTCTGTCCTGGTAGCGATAGGGTAAGTGAAACAGCAGATCGTGCACTGTAAAAATGCCGCATTTGGCGAGTTTTGCCGCAAGGGTTGGGCCTACGCCAGCTAAGTATTCACAAGAGTTGAACAGCACGGTATTATTATTCTGTAAAAAAATGAATGATAACAGGAAAATACATGCTTTGCGACTGAGCCAGAACTTATGAACATTTCGAGGTCCGGGTAGAAGGAATTTTTAATGAGGGCGTTTTAGATACGTCTTGTGAGCATCAATCAAGAATGGGAGTTCAACAGAATGAGCCGCATCATACATTTTACGGCAGCACTAATTTTAGTCTGGATATGTGGCTATTTATTAATCGCAGGTCGTGGGTTATTGATACCTATAGTGATTTCAATATTTATCTGGCATTTATTGAATACCATAAACAGCGGGATGCAGAGGATCCCTTTTGTAGGATTTCGATTTCCAAACTGGATCAGTATGATTTTGTCCCTTATTGTTGTTGCAGTTATGGTGAAAATATTACTTAACATCATCAGCAATAACGTGAATGATGTGATCGAGGCAGCACCTCGCTATCAGGACAATTTAATCGCGATTTTTAATAATCTGGAAAAGCGATTCCACATTAAAGCCTTTGCTGACTTTGATAGCATCATTAAGAATTTAAGCATTCAATCTATGGTTCTTAATATTTATAGTGTGTTTACAACGTTAACCAGTTCGGCTGTTTTAATTTCCTTGTATGTTGTTTTTCTTTTTGTAGAACAACATTATTTCAGTCAAAAAATGGATGCATTTTTCCCTCAGAAAGAGCACAGAAAACTCGTAAAAAATATTGTTTCTCATATTACAAAAGACACACAAACCTACCTTGGTATTAAAACTTTATTAAGTTTTATTACGGCAACTGCCAGTTGGCTCATTATGAAATGGGTGCATTTGGACTTTGCTGAATTTTGGGCTTTATTAATTTTCTTTTTAAACTACATTCCCAATATAGGCGCAATTGTGGCTACTGCATTTCCTGCGGCTTTGGCTTTGATTCAATTTGAAAGTTGGTGGCCGTTTGTAGAAGTTACCTCAGGAATCGTGACGATCCAGTTTATTGTAGGAAATTTTCTCGAACCCAGATTGTTGGGAAAATCACTGAATTTAAGCCCTTTGATCATCTTGTTTGCTTTAGGTTTGTGGGGAGCCATCTGGGGGATTCTGGGGATGTTTTTATCAGTGCCTATAACCGTCATGATGATGATAGTATTTGCTCATTTTGATTCGACCAGGCCAATAGCTATTTTATTATCTCAGGATGGCCATATTAATAAGTCTTATGAGGCGATTGATTAATTTAACTTTATGGATAACCTTTCCATCTGGCATGAAAAAGAGCATAATAACAGTATTTTTGACGGAAATATGAGTCGTATGAAACATACAGTGGAGCATCTTTTAAAACACTCTTTGACTGCATTACAACAATCAGGTGCAATTCCCTCTGATCTTGATATTGAGATCAAAGTGGATAATGCAAAAGACCCTGTTCATGGTGATTATGCCAGTAATCTGGCATTAATCCTGGCAAAGCCATGTCGTCAGGCACCCAGGAAAATAGCAGAGCTTTTAGTACAGTCTATGCCTGAGGATCCTTCTGTAGAAAAAATTGAAATTGCTGGCGCCGGTTTTATAAATTTTTTTATGCGCAGCAGTGCCCGATCTATGATTGTCGGTGAAATACTGAAGCTTGGTAAGGAGTTTGGACGCAGTAATTTAGGTAAAAATCAAAAAGTTTTGATTGAGTTTGTATCTGCCAACCCAACAGGACCCTTGCATGTAGGTCATGGACGAGGAGCGGCATTTGGCGCTACTCTCGGGAATGTACTAAGTGCTGCCGGTTATGATGTAACTTTAGAATATTATGTCAATGATGCCGGGCGGCAAATGAATATATTGGCGGCCAGTGTCTGGTTGCGCTATCTGGAATTATCTGGTGAGCCAGTCGTATTTCCTGCAAATGCTTATAAAGGTGAATATGTTTATGAGATAGCAAAAACAGTACACACAGAGCACAGCACCATTTATGTGCGTCCCTGGCAAGATGTTATCGCCGATCTGCCTGCTGATGAACCTCAGGGTGGGGATAAAGAACTGTTTATTGATGCTGTTATTGAGCGCGCACAAACATTATTAGGAACAACGGGTTTTGCATTGTTTCACTCCTACGCCTTGAATACTGTCCTGGATGATATCAAGGATGATTTATCGGGATTTGGCGTTGAATATAAAAGTTGGTTCTCAGAGCAATCTTTATTTGAAGACGGCTCAATTGAAAAAGGAATTCAGGCGCTGAAAGATGGCGGGCACACCTTTGAAAAAGAAGGGGCGCTTTGGTTTAAAGCCACAGATTTTGGTGATGAAAAGGATAGAGTGCTTGTTCGTGCCAATGGACAAACCACTTATTTTGCTTCTGACGTCGCCTACCACTGGAATAAATACGACCGAGGTTATGATCGTGTGATTGATATTTTTGGTGCTGATCATCACGGTTATATAACCCGAATCCGATCTGCGGTTAAAGCTTTGGGTCATGATGAGAGTGCATTAACGGTACTGTTAGTGCAATTTGCCATATTGTATCGAAGTGGCGATAGAGTGCAGATGTCTACTCGTAGCGGATCTTTTGTCACTTTAAGAGAACTGCGGGATGAAGTCGGTAATGATGCGGCTCGCTTTTTCTATGTAGCACGTAAACCAGAACAGCACATGGATTTTGATTTGGATTTAGCAAAATCTGAGTCAACAGACAATCCGGTTTATTACATTCAATACGCTCATGCACGAATTTGCAGCGTACTGAAACAATTAAACGAACGGGGGATGAACTGGGATCGATCTTTGGGGCTGGAGCACATCAACCTGTTAGATAAGTCTCATGAAACTGCTTTAATTACCTTGGTATGCCGATATCCTGAGATTATTGAAACATCTGCGGCAACATGTGAACCTCATCAACTGGCATACTATCTCAGAGAGCTGGCTAACGGATTGCACAGTTACTATAACGCAGTTCAGCTTTTATGCGAGGATGAGCAATTACGTTGCGCGCGTCTTTGTTTACTTGAAGCTGTGCGTCAGGTTTTAAATAATGGCCTGGATTTATTGGGCGTTTCGGCTCCAGAGAGTATGTAATGGCAAGAGATTATGGAACCAAGCGCTCCACTCATCATAGAAGAAGCGCTCCTCATCAATTATTGGTAATTGCAGTTACTTTCCTGTTGGGCTATCTGACTGCTACCTTTTGGGATCCACAAACGATAAGCACCTGGATGAACACTCAGGTGCTTGCTAATCATGAGAAACCCCAGGTAGCCGCTAAATCTGAACCCCAGCGAGCACAGGTACCGCCAAAACCCAAATTTGAGTTTTATACTTTATTGGCTAATGAAAAAGGTGCATCCCAGCCTGCAGCCTCTAATTCAAATGCGGCTCGTCCGACGACTGCAACCGTCACATCAACTCCAGCCAAGCCAACCCCTGTCTCTAATGGGACTGCAGCGATAACAGCAGCCGCTAATACTTCAGTAAAACCCAAAACACCAGGAACCGCTCAAACTGCTTCAGTAAAAGTTGCTGATGGAAAGCCATTAACAGCTGCTCAAAGTGGAAAGGGGGCTTTTTTAGTTCAAGTGGCGGCATTTAAAGCCAGGCAAGATGCTGAACATTTGAAGGGTTTGCTCATTCTCAAGGGGTTCGATGTTCGCGTTGTACCTGTAACCAATGCTCAGGGAAATTGGTTCCGCGTAGTAGTTGGTCCTTATGCAAATCGGGTTTTAGCACAAAAGGCGCAAATTACTTTAGCCAAAAATGAACGACTTCGTGGAATGGTTACACCCGCTGGTGGATAGACTTTATCTATTCACCGTCACCTGGATATTGCCCGCATTTTTTATAGCATGTGGTTTACTCACTGATATTGTTATTTCTCTCAGTTTAAATTCTTTTTTAATTAATTCAGATACTTTATTGGCTACAGTTTCAATGAGTTGAAATGAATTGGATTCAACGAATTGAGTGACTAATTGGCATAGAGCATCATAATCCAGAGTATCCTCCAGATTGTCTTTACAGCCAGTAAAGTCGGATGGGATGGTGATGTCGATGAGTAATTGTTGCTTAATCCGTTGTTCCCAAGCATGCACACCAATCTGGGTAGCCACGTTTAGGGCTGATATTTTTAAGTAATCCATCTGCTTGTCCAAGGATAATAAACAATAAACTGAATTTGATTTTACACCAGCGCCATGAATGTATTCAAGAACAGATACCACTGCATTGAACGCTCTATCGTGTTACCATAAGGTTAATTTTATAACGTAATTGAGAATTCATGATGTACGATATCAACCAATCTCTGTTTCTTCGAGCTTTAAGGCGTCAACCAGTTGAACGGACTCCGGTATGGATAATGCGTCAGGCTGGACGATATTTGCCTGAATACAGAAAAACAAGAGAACAGGCAGGTGATTTTTTAAGTTTGTGCAAAAATCCGGAGCTGGCTTGTGAGGTTACCCTGCAACCTTTGCGTCGATTTCCTTTGGATGCTGCCATACTGTTTTCTGATATATTGACTATACCTGATGCAATGGGTTTGGGGTTGTATTTTGCAGAGGGTGAAGGGCCGTGTTTTACTCATCCTGTTCGAGATCCAGAGTCAATTGAATCTTTGGTCGTTCCGGATATGGCTGAATCATTAGGTTATGTAATGGATGCTGCGCGTTTGATTCGTCGCGAAATGCCTGAGAATCTGCCTTTAATTGGTTTTTCTGGCAGTCCATGGACTTTGGCCTGTTATATGGTTGAAGGTGGCAGTAGCAGAGATTTTAAACGCATTCTCAAACTGGTCTATACTGAAGATAGAGCCGCTCATATCTTATTGAATAAATTGGCTAACTCGGTGAGTCAATATTTAATTGAGCAAATAAAGGCAGGGGTAAATGCCGTGATGATTTTCGATACCTGGGGTGGGATTTTAACCCCGAAAAATTATCAGGATTTTTCTTTGCATTATATGCGGCAGATTGTCCATGAGGTTAAAGCTTATAGTCCGGAAATACCCATTATTCTCTTTACCAAAGGTGGCGGACAATGGCTGGAACTGATGGCCGATACAGGTTGTGATGCGCTTGGGATTGATTGGACTTGCGATTTGAAATTAGCACGTCAACGAGTAGGCGAGAAAGTAGCGTTACAAGGGAATCTGGATCCAACTGTTTTGTTAAGCACGGACCAGTGTATTCGCAAACAAGTGGGAAATGTACTGGAATCTTTTGGGCATGGAGCCGGACATGTGTTTAACCTTGGGCATGGTATTACACCCGATGTGCGTCCAGAGCAACTTGCTGTGATGATTGAATCCGTACATGATCTGAGCCCGCAATATCACTCGAGGTAATTATGATTATTGAAAGTCAATTCAAACCTGCGTGGTGGCTTTCAAATGCTCATGCTCAAACTATTTATGCTTCCTTGAGACATCCTTTGCCAGCACCAGTGGATAAAGTGGAAAAACTTGATTTACCTGATGGTGATTTTTTGAATTTGGCCTGGAGTACGGCCAATCTGCCGGATAGTTCTCCCTTGATTGTCATTTTGCATGGATTGGGTGGGTGTGTGAATTCCAGTTATGTTGCTCGATTTATGAATGCTTTTAATCAGCAGGGCTGGCGTGCAGTATTAATGCATTTTCGTGGTGCAGGTCAAGAAATCAATAGATTGCCGCGAGCGTACCATTCTGGTGATACTGGCGATTTGGATTTTTTGATGAACACGTTAACCACTCGAGAACCGAATACAAAAAAAGCAGCTGTAGGCGTGTCTTTGGGGGGAAATGTGTTACTTAAATGGCTGGGCGAGCAACGAGTTCAATCGAAAATTGAAACAGCGGTTGCGGTATCCGTTCCCTTTCAATTGAATAAAGTCGCCGATAAAATGAATACCGGATTTTCTCGTGTGTACCAAACACATCTACTCAATCAGTTTAAATCCGTTTTTGCACGCAAAGTAAATTATTTAAAAAATCCCCCTGAAGTTTTGAAAAGGGCTGCGGATTGTACTTGCTTCTGGACTTTTGATGATAAAGTCACCGCGCCGTTATATGGATTTAATAATGCCCATGCTTATTATCGGGAATCAAGCTCCAGACAGTATTTACGTTATATTGATATCCCGACACTTGTGATACACGCAGAGGATGATCCTTTTATGACAACTGATGTGCTCCCTGCAGAGCATGAATTATCCGAATCCATTACTCTAGAGGTTAGTAAAAAAGGGGGGCACGTAGGCTTTATTGCCGGAAATAAAATATGGGAGCCAGTATATTGGCTGGATCAACGTATTCCAGAGTATATTGCCCAACACTTCAATACCTAGAGCTCAGTAATTGTTTTCGAACAGACTACAGGCTTTGAGAAATAACCCCCCAACCTGCAATCTGATACTGGATTACTCTTACGCGTTTCTAAATTGCCTGCTTAATTGAATGGCCATCTCTATCGATTGCTCGTAATTTAATCTGGGATCAACCAGGCTATGGTACGCTTTTTTAAGATCATCAGCTGCTAAACCTCGAGCGCCTCCAATACATTCCGTTACATTGTCTCCAGTCAGTTCAAAGTGGACTCCGCCCAGATAACTTCCCATGGAATTGTGGATTTCCAACGCTTGTTCCAATTCTGAAAGTATGTTGTCAAAATGGCGCGTCTTAGTGCCGTCTGCAGTAGTTTCTGTATTACCATGCATGGGATCACAAGACCATGTAACAGGTATTTGAGTTTTTTGTACTGCTTCAATAAGTGGAGGTAATAATCGGTCGATATGTTTGGCTCCCAAGCGCGTAAAGATCAGAACTCGGCCTTCTTCACGATGAGGATTGGCTATTTGAAGCACTTCAGCCAGCCATTCTGCGGTTGCTCCTGGGCCTACCTTAATACCAATTGGATTTTCAACGCCACGCAAAAATTCGAGATGCGCGCTATCAACCTGGGCTGTTCTCATGCCAATCCAGGGGAGATGCGTTGACAGATTGTACCAGCGGCCATCTTTTAACTGACGTGTTAAAGCCTGCTCATAATGTAAATGCAAGGCTTCATGAGAGGTATAGAAATCTACTTTGCTCAAATTACTGGAACGGATTCCATCAATTGATTTTAAAAAATCCAAAGCATCGGCGATTGAGTCGACAATGTGCTGGTATTCATCTTTTTGTGTTGAGTGTTCAACAAATCCCAAATCCCAACGGTCAGGATGATGCAGATCAGCAAAACCTCCATCGAGCAAGGCACGAATGAAGTTGAGGGTCATGGCGGAACAACTGTAGGCCTGCAACAATAATTTGGAGTTCGGCTCCCTGGCTGATTGGCTAAATTCAGGGGAGTTGACTATATCCCCTCTATAGCTGGGCAAGGTAATGCCATCAATGGTTTCAAAGTCAGAAGAACGGGGTTTTGCATATTGGCCAGCAATTCGTCCAACTCGAATGATAGGCTTACGTAAGCCGTACAATAAAATCAAACTCATCTGCAAAATGATTTTCAATTTATTACTAATGACTTCAGAGCGGCAATCATTAAAGGATTCAGCACAGTCACCGCCCTGAAGTATAAATGCTTCTCCTCGTCCGGCTCGTGCTATTTCACTTTTTAAGTTCTTGACTTCACCACTGGTTACGAGTGGAGGTAATACACTTAACTGTTCAACTACTTTATTTAATAATTCCTGATCTACGTAAGTTGCCGCTTGCAAATACGAATACCGTTGCCAGGACACTGGCGACCATTCTTGCATAATACACTCATCTGTTTTTTTTGATACCTAAGTATGGAATAAATGAACATTTACTGCAAGTAAGGAAAAAATCTGGTCTATATTTAATTCTTGAACAAGGACTTGAAAAACAAATGAATCGCCCCCATGTGTAACGGTCAGGTTTGTCAGGAGCATATTGATGAGTAAACATGATAAAAAAGATTGGAATAAATTTAAGGAAGAACACACGAACCATGACGAGGATTTCGCTGAAGAAATTCCTGAGGAAGAGGTTCATTCTGAGCCAGCGCTTAGTCATCCAAGTTATTTAGCATTAGAGGAGCAATTGACTCTGGCGGAGCAAAAAGCTCATGAAAACTGGGAAAAATCGGTACGTGCACTCGCCGAGTTGGATAATGTGCGTCGACGTATGGAGCGCGAGGTAGCAAACGCACACAAATACGGTATGGAAAAATTGATTTCCGCTTTGTTGCCTGTTGTGGACAGTCTTGAGCAGGCATTGCAGCTTGCTGATAAAAATACAGATGCTGCCATGCATGAAGGACTGGAATTAACCATGAAGCTCTTTACTGATGTATTACAAAAATTTGATACAACCCCAATCGATCCTATGGGTGAAGCTTTTGATCCTCAAAAACATGAAGCAATGTCCATTCAGGATGTTCCTGGAACTCCTCCGAATTCAGTTATCGCTGTGGTTCAGAAGGGGTATCTGTTGAACGAACGAGTAATTCGACCTGCTCGCGTTATTGTATCCAAAAAATTATCTGCTGAATGAGGCAATGAATCGTGATGATTTTTGCTGTAAAAAAACAGATTTTTTATAAAAAAGCTTGAAATTGGCGTGTTACGCCCCATATGACAATTATCGCATTAGAAACTACTTATTTGGAGCAAGAAAGAATGGCTAAAATTATAGGAATAGACTTGGGTACCACCAACTCTTGTGTTGCTGTAATGGAAGGTGACAAACCCAAAGTTATTGAAAACAGTGAAGGTCATCGAACCACACCCTCTATTGTTGCGTTCACCGATGACAATGAAGTATTGGTTGGTCAGTCTGCAAAACGCCAATCAGTAACCAACCCGGAAAAAACCTTATTTGCGATTAAGCGTTTGATTGGTCGTAAATTTGATGATGCCGTTGTTCAAAAAGACATTAAAATGGTTCCCTATAAAATTGTTAAAGCAGACAATGGGGATGCCTGGGTTCGTGTAAAAGATCAAGATAAGGCTCCACCACAAATCTCTGCTGAAGTATTACGTAAAATGAAAAAAACAGCCGAAGATTATCTGGGTGAAGAAGTTAAAGAAGCAGTAATCACCGTACCTGCTTATTTCAACGACTCTCAAAGACAGGCTACCAAAGATGCTGGTCGTATTGCTGGTCTTGAAGTAAAACGTATCATTAACGAACCAACTGCCGCAGCTCTTGCCTACGGTATGGATAAAAAACGTGGTGATTCCATTATTGCGGTATATGACCTTGGTGGTGGTACTTTTGATATTTCTATTATTGAAATTGCAGAAGTAGACGGCGAACATCAATTTGAAGTATTGGCTACGAATGGTGATACCTTCCTGGGTGGTGAAGATTTTGACCTGGCTTTGATTGATTACCTGGCAGCAGAATTCAAAAAGGATTCAGGTATTGATTTACACAACGATCCTTTAGCATTACAACGTCTGAAAGAAGCAGCAGAAAAGGCTAAAATTGAACTGTCATCTGCTCAACAAACTGACGTTAATTTGCCATATATTACTGCTGATGCATCTGGACCAAAACATTTAAACATCAAACTGACTCGTGCTAAACTCGAATCATTAGTTGAAAAACTGGTTGAGAGAACCGTAGCTCCCTGCAAAACAGCATTGAAGGATGCGGGTCTTACTGTGTCACAAATTAATGAAGTGATTCTGGTTGGCGGTCAAACCCGTATGCCTTTGGTTCAAAAGACTGTTGAAGAGTTTTTTGGCAAAGAACCAAGAAGAGACGTGAATCCTGATGAAGCAGTAGCAGTTGGTGCTGCAATCCAGGCGGCAGTATTGTCTGGTGAAGTGAAAGATATTTTATTACTCGACGTAACACCTCTGTCTTTAGGTATTGAAACAATGGGCGGTATTATGACCAAGCTTATTGATAAAAATACTACTATCCCGACTAAAGCCAATCAGGTCTTTTCAACTGCCGATGATAACCAGACTGCAGTGACTGTTCATGTGCTTCAGGGTGAGAGAGAGCAAGCGTCAGCAAATAAATCTCTTGGCCGTTTTGATTTGGGTGATATTCCTCCTGCACCACGAGGTGTTCCGCAAATTGAAGTGACTTTTGATATCGATGCCAACGGTATCCTGAATGTATCTGCCAAGGATAAAGCTACTGGAAAAGCGCAGTCTATTGTTATTAAAGCGTCCAGTGGTTTGAGTGATGAAGAAGTTGAGGCAATGGTAAAAGACGCACAATCTCATGCTGAAGAAGATAAGAAATTTAAAGAAATGGCAGAGCTTCGTAATCAGGCAGACACCATGATTCACAGTTGTGAAAAATCCATGAAGGATTTAGGTGCTGAATTGGCTGAAGATGAGAAAAAAGGAATTGAAACCGCAATTTCTGAATTAAAAGAAGCCATTCAGGGAGCCGATAAAGCTCATATCGAAGAGAAACTGAAGGTGTTGACTGAAGCTTCTGGTAAAATGGCAGAGCGTGTTTATGCTAAAAAATCAACAGAAGGTCAGGCTTCATCTGCAGACGCAACACAACATCAGGAATCTTCAAAACCTGCTGATGAAGGGGTTGTGGATGCTGAGTTTGAAGAAGTTAAAGACGATAAGCAATAAAATTGCTTCTGTATTATTGATTCGATTCTAGTCAATAATTAATTGGGTCGGGGCGATTTTATCGTCCCGTTTGTTTTTGACCGCTACTGGTAGTTAACCTTTTGAACAGCGTACTGGTAACGGTCATTGATTTATAAAAAATGTGAGCAGTTATGGAACAGCGGGATTATTATGAACTCTTAGAAGTTAGTCGAGGTGCTAGTGATGCGGAAATTAAAAAAGCCTATCGCAAACTGGCGATGAAGTATCACCCTGATCGTAATCCCGATGATGCCTCTGCAGAAGAAAAATTTAAAGAAATTCAAAAAGCGTATGCTATTCTCTCCGATCCTCAAAAACGAGCTGCTTATGATCAGTTTGGACACGCTGGTGTTGATGCATCCGCTGGCGGTCATGGTGGTTTCGGTGGATTTGGCGGCTTCGGTGATGTATTTGAGGATATATTTGAAAACATATTTTCGGGAGGACGGGGTCAAGGCCGTCAATCACGAGGACAAAGAGGTTCCGATCTGCAATTCAACGTGCAACTGACACTTGAAGAAGCGGCAACAGGCAAAGAAGTGGAAATTACTGTTCCACGTCATGGCTCCTGTACGGTCTGCTCCGGGTCTGGAGCCAAAAAAGGCACCAGTCCGAAAACATGCGAAACATGTAATGGAATAGGTCAGGTCAGAATTCAGCAAGGATTTTTCTCCATTCAACAAACCTGCCCGAGTTGCCATGGTGAAGGGAAAACCATTTCAGATCCCTGCACCAATTGCCACGGCCAGGGGCGAATCCGTGAGAGCAAGAAATTAACAGTCAAGATTCCTGCTGGTGTTGATAATGGCGATCGCGTTCGGTTAAGTGGCGAAGGCGAGGCAGGGATACATGGTGGAGGTCCTGGAGATCTGTATGTCCAAATAAACGTTAAAAACCATTCGATATTTGAACGCCATGAAAATGATTTGCATTGCGAGGTACCCATTAGTTTTGTTACTGCTGCACTAGGCGGCTCAATAGAAGTACCTACTCTTGAAGGCCGAGTCACTTTGAAAATTCCAGAGGAAACACAAACTGGCAAAGTATTTCGCTTAAGAGGGAAGGGAATGAAGTCCGTTCGTGGTCATGGACAAGGTGATTTGCTGTGTAAAGTAGTTGTGGAAACTCCAGTTAATTTATCGCGAGAACAAAAGGAATTACTGACCCAACTTCAAGAGTCTTTGGAAAGTGCCAAATCGAATCATTCTCCGCGATCCAGCTCCTGGTTTGCCGGTGTGAAAAAATTTTTTGAAGACATGAAATTTTGAAATAACTAAGTTACAATTGCTGAATTTGTCAAAATGTGCATGGAATGCACTGCATAATTTGTCCTATATGAAGCAATGAGTGACTTATATTGAACATAAAAGAGCATATACATGATTAATAAACCAGCAATTCTAGTGTTAGCTGATGGCACAATGTACGAAGGGGTATCAGCAGGCGCTGATGGTGATTGTGTTGGAGAGTTGGTTTTTAATACCTCAATGACGGGCTACCAGGAAATGCTAACCGATCCCTCTTACGCCAGACAAATTATTACTTTAACTGCGGCACATGTTGGTAACACTGGATGTAATGACGAGGATCTGGAGTCGAATAAAATCTGGGCTGCTGGTTTGGTGATGCGAGACTGTGCCATTTTACACAGTAACTATCGGGCTCAGCAATCACTTCCTGACTGGCTTAAGAAGCACGGAATAGTGGCTATTTCTGGTATTGATACTCGTGATTTAACTATAAGATTACGTGAACATGGTGCGATTGGCTCATGCATCACAACAGAAGTGAATGATCCAGAAAAGGCTCTTGCCAAGGCCAAAGCCTTTTCAGGACTGGAAGGAATGGATCTAGCTCTGGAAGTTTCAAGACAAACCATTGAGCGATGGCATGAAGGCCTGGGCCATTGGGGATCTGGATCCCAACCCAATCACTTTCATGTAGTGGCTTATGATTTTGGTGTAAAAAATAATATCCTGCGCATATTACATGATAAGGGATGTCATTTAACGGTAGTTCCAGCTAAAACTACTGCAGCAGAAGTGTTGGCAATGAATCCAGACGGTATCTTTCTGTCTAATGGACCTGGTGATCCAGAGGCTTGCGATTATGCGATCAAAGCAACTCGAGAAATTTTAGAGAGTTCAATTCCTGTTTTTGGAATTTGTCTGGGATTCCAGATATTGGCTCTTGCTTGTGGTGGAACAACTCAAAAAATGAAATTTGGCCATCATGGGGCAAATCACCCGGTCGTTGCAACTCAAGGTGATAGAAAAGTGTACATTACCAGCCAGAATCATGGATTTGCCGTGGATGAAGAAAGTCTTCCTGACTGTTTGGAAGTAACCTACCGCTCATTATTTGATAATACCTTGCAGGGCATCAAACATAAAAGTAAACCCGCTTTTGGGTTTCAGGGGCATCCAGAAGCAAGTCCAGGACCACATGATATCGAAATACTGTTCGATGATTTTATCCAATTAATGAAAGAAAATCAGGCTAACCGCTAGACTTGTCTGAATACTGTAAATGAACGTTATAATGTAGAGGATTTTCAATGAGTGAATGTTATGTTTTTACCTCCGAATCTGTATCCGAAGGGCATCCGGATAAAATAGCCGATCAAATTTCAGATGCTATTTTAGATGCTATTTTAAAGCAGGATCCTGCAGCACGAGTTGCCTGTGAAGTTTTTGTAAAAACAGGAATGGTTTTAGTCGGGGGTGAAATAACAACCAAAGCTTGGGTTGATGTTGATGAAATTACCCGTAATGTAATAAAAGAAATCGGCTATAACAGTTCACAAATGGGATTTGATTGGGAGTCGTGTGCGGTACTTTCAGCAATTGGTAAACAATCACCTGATATTGCTCAGGGCGTTGATAATAAAACAACCCAAATTATGGGAGCAGGGGATCAGGGGCTCATGTTTGGCTATGCCAGTCGTGAAACCGACGTGTACATGCCTGCACCTATAGCCTATGCACACCGATTAATGGAAAAGCAGGCCAGTTTGCGTAAATCCGGCAAACTACCCTGGTTAAGGCCTGATGCCAAGAGTCAGTTGACTTTAAAATATGAAAATGGAGTTCCTGTAGAAGTCGATACTGTAGTGCTCTCTACCCAGCATGCCCCAGAGATCAGCCACAGCGAATTAACAGAAGCTGTTCGTGAAGAAATAATTAAAACGGTTATTCCTGCTGAATGGTTATCCAGTAAAACACGTTATTTTATTAATCCAACTGGACGATTTGTTATAGGCGGCCCTCTGGGCGACTGTGGTTTAACTGGTCGAAAAATTATTGTAGATACTTATGGTGGTATGGCCAGACATGGTGGTGGATGTTTTTCTGGTAAGGATCCATCAAAAGTAGACCGATCCGCGGCCTATGCAGCGCGCCATGTTGCTAAAAATATTGTTGCGGCAGGATTAGCAGATAAATGTGAAATTCAGGTTTCTTATGCTATCGGAATTGCTGAACCTACATCAATTTCCGTTGAGACTTTTGGAACCGGTCGTTTAAAAAATAGCGAAATCATTGATTTGATTCATACTCATTTTAATTTAACTCCCCAGGGCATTATTGATCACCACGATTTACTTCGCCCGATATATCAAAAAACAGCTACTTATGGCCATTATGGAAGAGAACAATTTCCATGGGAACGTTTGGATAAAGTGGATGAGCTGAAGAAAGCATTATAATTAAGGAAAATCATATGAACTCAGTAACGGATGCAGCAGTAAAAGTAACTAAAACCCAGGATTTTAAAGTAGCGGACATGTCTCTTGCTGCATGGGGGCGAAAGGAAATAGCGATAGCAGAGACTGAAATGCCAGGTTTAATGGCGTTGCGACATGAGTTTGGTCCATCTCGTCCTTTAAAAGGAGCTCGAATCGCTGGTTGTTTGCATATGACCATCCAAACCGCTGTACTTATAGAAACACTTATTGCTTTAGGGGCTGAGGTTCGTTGGTCTTCTTGTAATATTTTTTCAACTCAGGATCATGCGGCATCAGCTATTGCTGATGCCGGTATTCCCGTTTTTGCCTGGAAAGGGGAAACCGAGGAAGAATACTGGTGGTGTGTAGAACAAACACTTACTGGTCCTAATGGATGGACTCCCAATTTATTATTGGATGATGGTGGGGATTTGACTCAGATTATTCATCAAAAATACCCTCATCTTTTAGCTGGGCTAAAGGGAGTTTCAGAGGAAACCACTACCGGGGTTGCCAGACTGTATGAAATGGCACGACATGGCCATTTAAAGATCCCGGCAATTAATGTGAATGATGCGGTTACCAAATCCAAATTTGATAATCTTTATGGTTGTCGGGAGTCGTTATTGGATGGCTTAAAACGAGCTACTGATGTGATGATTGCTGGTAAAGTGGCATTGATTCTGGGTTATGGTGATGTGGGCAAAGGATGTGCGCAGGCTTTGCGGGGTCAAGGAGCTTCTGTTCTTATTGCAGAAATCGATCCTATTTGTGCCTTGCAGGCAGCGATGGAAGGTTATCGGGTCGTAACTCTTGATGATGTCGCAGAACAAGTCGATATTTTGGTTACTGCAACAGGTAACTATCACGTAGTAACTCATGATCACATGAGACGCATGAGGAATCAGGCTATATTGTGTAATATTGGCCATTTTGATTCTGAAATCGACATTCACAGCCTGAAACAATATCAATGGGAAAACATTAAACCTCAAGTGGATCATGTTATATTCCCTGATGGCAAAAGGCTTATTATTTTAGCTGAAGGTCGTCTGGTTAATTTAGGTTGTGCAACAGGGCACCCCAGTTTTGTAATGTCAGCATCTTTTACAAATCAGGTTTTGGCTCAAATTGAATTATTTATCAACTCCACTCAATACCAAAATCAGGTGTATGTACTTCCCAAATTATTAGATGAAAAGGTCGCTCGCTTGCACTTGGGACGAATTGGCGCCAAATTAACAGAATTAACGGCTGAACAAGCGCAGTACATAGGGGTTAACAAAAATGGCCCTTATAAACCGGAACAATATCGGTATTAAGAATAGCAGGGTCTGTTGTCAGCTCCTTCGAGCCTTGTTTTATGCCCGAGAATTCCTCATTTATTAAAAAGGCACATTCTGCATTGTGACCTATAGATATCGGTGGGGATAGATGAGTTCGCGGGCATTACATGTTTTTTTGTTGGATGCAGAAGCATTATTAAATCAACTTTAAAATGAGGCACCCCTTTGTGGAACGGGTTATTGCTGCTAATTATCTTGTCAGTTTAGAAAAATGCCTTGAGCAATTTGGGGTCTTTCAATTTTTATCCCAAATTGGCATCGATCCCGTCAGAGTTCATGATCCATCCCTATATTTATCTATGGCTGAATTTAAACGGGTAATCGAAGCGGCTTATAAGCTCAGCAATTGTCCTCATTTGGGTTTGGCCTTTGGCCAAAGCTTATCCATAGTAAATCATGGCTTTCTTGGATATGCTGCTATGAGCAGTCCAACATTAGAAACAGCGATTCAGACCATGCTCAGTTATCTTAATACTCGAACCAGTCTGTTAAGCCTTGAATTGCACCAGGAAGCTCATCTAAAAAGTGCGTACATACAAATTATTTCTTTAACAGAAGATCCCTTAATCTCTCGTTTTATGACGGAATTGGTATTGATTCACTTCATCAACATGAGAGCTTTTTTGATTAACAGTTCTGTACCTTGTCCTAGAATCGACGTTGATTACGCTAAACCCGAATATGCTGAGTATTATGAACAGATATTTCAAATCCGGGTGGTCTTTGCTGCTCCATGCAGCCGAGTGTGGCTTGAAGCAGGGGAGTTAAATGCTCCAATTCATTTTGCTGATGATGTAAGTTATCAGTTAGCCAAAAATCAATTACAGGAAATTGCAAAAAACTTGAGTTCAAACGAGGATTTAATTAGTAAAATAAAAGCAGTTATACTGCACAGTAATTTAAATCATCTCAGTATGGATGAAATTGCCAGTACATTATGCATGACCTCACGTACATTAAGACGTCATTTACAAAAATTAGAGGTAACTTATCAAGAACTATTAGATGAGGTTCGGGAGCAAAAGGCTAAAACTTTTTTACTAAATAACGGTATTTCGATAACGGAAGTAAGCTTTTTGTTAGGATTTAATGATACCTCCAGTTTTACAAAAGCATTTAAACGATGGACAGGATTAACTCCCTCTGAATATAAAGATCAACAGGGAATCAGCTGAACAGGGCTGGTGTTACCAATCAATTTGTAACTACTCACGTCATCCCGAACGCCGTGCATTAGTGTCCAGGGATATTCATCTTCTTGCGATTAAATCCCCTCTCCACCTTCCAATCAGCCCTAAGTATTTCTTGATGAAATGCAAAATCTTTAATTCCCAATGTTATCGAAATCTCGCTAAATGTCCTTCTCCCTCAGGGAGAAGGTGCCGACGGCGGATGAGGGGATCACACATCATTCATTAAATAATTATAGATAACATCCATTACTAAATTAAATTGTTGCTGTACTTCATTATTCCAAAGCCTTAAAATTTCACAGCCTGAATTATTAAGATAGTTAGTCTTTCTATTATCGTATTCATTTTGCCAGCACTCATTCTGCTGACCACCACCTATCCCAATAATTAATTTTTTTTCGATACAAACGAAATCTATAATATAGGTACCAATAGTGCATTGTCTTCTGAATTTAAATCCTTGAAATCGTTGCGATCCAGGTGAGTTCCATCTCTTAATTTCCATGCAGGTGCTGTTTTTGCGTAGGCTTTTTGCATTATCAATTAATCCCATGCATTTAATTCTTTTTGGGTTGGACTAAGTATTTTAATAGATAATTTTAATCGTTTTAAGATCCCCTCATCCGCCGTTGGCACCTTCTCCCTGAGGGAGAAGGACATTTTTGCGAGATTTCGATAACATTGGGAATTATCAATTTAGCATTTCGTCAAGAAAAACTTAAGGCTAATTGGAAGCTCTCCCCCACGCTACGCGCGGTAGATAGGGGATTTGATCGAAAGAAGATCAATTTCCCTGGATACTAAAGCATTGCGATCGGGATGATATGGATAGTTACATCAATTTTTAAATTCAGTTTTTTAGAGCATAAGAATGAATTGCCAAATCAGGCAGATCACAACAGCCAGTAGCTCTCTCATTTTATTCGGGTTAGGTTATCCTTGGTTATTGAGAAGTTAATTCTGATCCTTGTGTTGCAATTTGTTCTCCTGCATACTGAGTCCTGCTGTTATTTTTTAGATTTTGATAAGGAGTATCACACATGGGTTTAAAATCAAGCATTCTGGGATTGAGTCTTTTATCCGTTGCGCATGGTATTACAGCTGCCCCTGCCAATGACACTGTACGAGTGATTATTAAATACAAACAACAACCTGCTGCATTGTCTTCCTTGAAATCACAAGTATTTAAGTCACTCCAGTTGCCAGTTAAAGAAATGAAGCCAATGGCCAATGGAGCGTATTCACTCATATTGGATGCCTCGAATGTACCTTCTATTAAAGATCATGATGGAGACAATACAGATCTGGTTTTGGAGAAACTACGCAAGAACCCTAATGTATTGTATGCAGTTAAAGATCGAATTGGATATTTTAAACCCGTCCCCGATCCTGTGGTCAGTTCGGAATTAAGCCAACTATTATCCCATGAAAGCCAGTGGGATGAGTTTCAGCGTCCTGCAGGAATCATGCTGGAATCAAAAGCGGGATTAAGAGATGGTGCGTGGGCATATACTACAGGTAATGGGAAAAAGCCTGTAGTGGTAGCTGTATTGGATACCGGAATTGCATTGAACGACAGTCTGGTGAATAACCTGGTCAAAGACACTGAAGGGAATGTCTGGGGCTGGAACTTCGCAGGTAACAATAATGATTTAAGTGATGAAACCAAGTCGTACCACGGAACTCACGTTTCCGGAACAATCGCTGGATATGGTCAGGTCATGACTGGAGTTGGCGAGGATCTAAAGATTCTGACCGTCAAAATTCCTGCTGCATCCGGAATGTTTTATGAAAGTGCTGTGGTGAATGGAATTTATTGGGCTGTCGGAGGCGAAGTACCCGGAGTTCCAACGAATATGCATCCAGCGAAAGTTTTGAATATGAGTTTTGGGGTAGATGAAAAACCGGGTAAAGAAATTGATTATTGTGATGAAGCACTCCAGGAAGCAGTCTTTTTTGCCCGAAAAAAAGGAGCAGTGCTTGTAGCCGCTGCCGGGAATGATAATCTATGGGAGCATTTTAATGCCCCGGGTGTCTGTAATGGAACTATAAAGGTTGCTTCTACTGGCCCTGAAGGTTTGCGTTCCTACTTTTCTAATTACGGTCCCAGTGTAACTTTGGCAGCTCCTGGTGGTGATAAACGTTATGGTACCGCTGGCGGTATTTTATCAACGGTAAATCCCGGTGGAGGATATAATTCGTCTGGCTTTGATTTTTATCAAGGAACGAGTATGGCATCTCCGCATGTTGCTGGTGTGGCGGGATTGGTTTACGCAGTCAGTGAAAAAACATTGAAAGCAGAGCAGGTGGAGCAAATTTTATACATTACCACTCATGATTTCGGCAAAAGTAATGACGCAAATAAATCCTGTGTTGGCAAAAAACCCTGCGGTCATGGAATCCTGGACGCAGAAAATGCAGTAAAAACAGCTTTAACAGGGTATGATATTTTATTTTCTGCACCATCAGTGCCTGAATTATCCGTTTCAGCCTGTGGTACTCATTCATTAAAGCCAGAACAGTCTACCGTCAATGTGAATGGAGTTGTCTGGAATCTCAATAAATCAGCTTGTGAACCTGAAACACAGTATCAAAAGCCTCATGTTGCGCTTGGCAAGGATGGACGAATCTATGCTGAGTATGGCGCTGTGCGTTATATGCTGGATCAGTCTTCTTATAAAGAATGTCATGTCATAGGCTTTGATGGGGTTGGATGCTTTAAGTAGGAGTTACAGGATTTGTTGTAACTAATAAACAGGCGGTTATCTTGAACGTAGTGATAGGCTGAACGCGGCTGAAGAATCAGCATCGTGCCAGCTCGAGGAGATTGTTCGCTACGTTCAGGATGACGCACTTTAGATGAGCGTGAAAAAACGCCATCCCAAGTGAAACAAGTGAACTCTTGAATGTGGTTGTATAATAAATATTACCCTATTTTGAGGAGATCGCCCACTCGGGGAAATTTGACGTGGTTTCAGTTTGTATGTTTATTTTAACCAGTTATTCAGGATATCAATGATTTTTTGTGCTTGATCTGCACTGGAAATATTAAATTTAGATTTTTGCCAATATTGATTATTTCGTTTTTGGTAACGACGAATGGAAAACTTTACCGGACCATAATCATTTTTTGCATTATCCCATTCCTGATACTTGAACATGATTGTGGTCCAAGCACCTTTTGATAATATTTGTTTGTCCAACTCTTTTGTTGTTTCGGTACCATTTTCAGAATAGGCTATGGTGATATCATCTACAGTTTCAGTCATCTGGATTGTTTCCTTAATTAATTGTTGATGGATTGTAGTTTGCCATCTACAAAAGTCAAGGATACTGAAGGTTGATATTGTCCGGGCTGGTAAATCCATATTTGAGGTTTGGTGGCGGTTGGCACAGGCATATTAACATAAGTGTTGTTGATGACATCCGGGCTGCCACATGCACCATAGACCTTATTGACAGGATCATTCATCTGTATGCTGGTGCCGCTACAAAGGCTGGTTGCATTACTGTTACCGCCATTAATCTTGATTCCCTTTACTTGATTATTAACTACATCGATTTCCATTTGAGCACCGCCACTTCCTGTTTGAACATTCCAAACACCATAAAAGGCAGTACTTGTACCTTGATTGTTATAGATGAGTTGCTGTACCGGTATTTTTTGGGTGAGCGGTTGATCCGAGTCTTGTTTACTTATCGGTTGCCCGCAGGCTGCTATAACCTCATTAGTACTCATACCCAGATTAATGTAGGCATGGTTTTGAGGACAATAGTATGATTGAGCAGCCAAGAGATTTAATGGCAGCATCAACAATGTGGCACTGGCACAATATATAAAGTTCATATGTTCAATCCGGCTATCCTTTCAAAAATAAGTATAGTTCATTTAGCCAATTATTCCTCAATTATATTAACCGCCAAGGTAAGGATGCACTGATAAATAAAGTAATTACTTTTAAAATGATCATAATTATAAAAGGCGAAAAATCAAAGCCTGATATATCCGGAACTATTTTTCTTCCCAGAATTAATAATGGTTCTGTTAATAAGCGTAGAAAATCAGCAACAGGATGCTGCCAGCCTGGTTTTACATAACTCATAATCACTCGGATAAGTATCGCATAAAAAAGTAAATCACAGGGTTGGATGATTAAATCTGCAGCGATGTAGAGAAGCAGATATCCAATAGGGATGAGTGTGTGGAAAGCAAGCAGGCTCAGGATGGTTATTTTTAGAAATTCAACAATGATTAGAATAACAAAAGCCATCCAGTCGTATTTTTGCCCTGGCTGGTATGTTAATTTAAAAAGGGTTTGTATTGGCCTGATCACGGGATCAGTAACGGATAAGACTACTTGACTTAATGGGCTTAGCGCGCTGACTTTAAAGTAGCGAAGAGCGATACGTAACCATAAAGTCAAGATGACCAAGCCAAAAAATAAAGATGTTAAAAAAATTCCTACAGCAGTAAATCCAGACATTTTTTCCCCTATTGATGCTACTGACCTAAGTTACAGATTGGGTAATTCACGGTGAATTACCAAGGTTTTCATTTTATATTTCAAGAGCCTCTGGAATGGTAAGGTCTCTTTACACCCCTCCCAATTCATGTGCACGTTGTTTTGCAGCGCTCATTGCCTTAAAAACCAGGGTATGTAATTGCTCCTGCAGTATGTTTACAGCAGCTGCTGTTGTTCCTCCCGGTGATGTTACCTTTGTTCTTAACTGGGATAAACTTAAATCGCTATTATGAGCTAAATTAACCGCGCCCGTAAATGTTTGCAGGGCAAATGTTTTGGCACTTTGCGGATCCAATCCCAGGTTTACAGCTGCATCTATCATTGCTTCCATAAAGAGGAACACATATGCAGGGCCACTTCCGGACAAAGCCGTGTAGGTATCCATTTCATCTTCGTTGATCGCCCAGGTGGTTAGGCCAATTTTAGAAAAAATCAGCTCTGCCCATTGTTTCTGTTCATTTGTAGTTGCTTCATTAGCGATCATTGGCGTTGCCGCAAGGCCAATTGAAGCTGGGGTATTGGGCATGGTACGTATTAAAGCCTGGCTACTCGCACAGTATTGAGCAAACCAGGAAAGGCTTAATCCAGCTGCTACAGAAATCAAAAGGCAATTTTGCGGTATATGAGGAGTAATTTCTTTAAGAACGGTGCTCATTTGTGTGGGTTTGACAGCCAAAATGATAACGTCTGCATTTTTTACCACTTCTTTATTATCATGGTAGGTCTTAATACCTTCTTGGTTCTTTCCTGTAGTTAATGAAGGGGATGCAGCGGATAATGACCATGACTCCTGTTGACTTAAACCTCGGGCAATAGCTTTTGCCATATTGCCGAATCCGATAAAACTGATCTTCATGCTGATGCTCCTCGTCGTTCACCAAAAATTGCTCTGCCAATACGAACTATGGTTGCTCCTGCCTTGATAGCCGGAACCAAATCATCGCTCATTCCCATGGATAGTGTATCCATTTTTAGATCGAACTCTTTGTTTATGGACTGCATCAGTAGATTTAGTTCACGAAACAGCTGGTATTGTTCCTGAGGATTCCTTATGGGAGGTGGAATGGTCATTAAACCTCTCAGGTTTAGATGAGGTAATTGACTTACAGCAAAAGCCAGATCTGGGGCTTCTTCACGAGTTACTCCTGACTTGGTTTGTTCCCCCGCCAGATTAATTTGCAGACATACTTTTAGCTGTGGTTGTTCTGGGGGTCTGAACTCATTGAGCAGTTTGGCTACTTTAATGCGATCGACACTGTGAACCCAATCAAATAATGACGCAATGCCTTTGGTTTTATTACTTTGAATAGGACCAATGAAATGCCAACAGATGGGCAGTTGTTTTAATTGGGTTATTTTTGCTTCAGCCTCCTGAAAATAATTTTCACCAAAATCCTTGACTCCATTGTTAAACGCTTCCCTTATTGACTCGATACCCTGTTGTTTGCTGACTGCCAGTAACGATACAGAACCTGGAGTTCTGTTTTCAGAAATTTCAGTTTGGCAGATCTCTTTATTAATTGCTTTAATACGTTCACTCAGATTCATAGTGTCATCACAACGAGTATAAAAGTGTAACCATATCAAAAGAGCAGGTACTCCTACAATGTTTGCCGTGTAACCATTACTGAGCTAATCTACTAATTAAGAGTCGATTGATTGATTAGGGATAATTGAGTATGGATATTGCGGAACTACTGGCTTTCTCGGTTAAAAATAAATCATCAGATTTACATATATCCGCAGGATTACCACCAATGATTCGTGTAGATGGTGATCTGCGTAAAATTAATTTGCCAGCGTTGGATCATAAAGACGTTATTAAAATAATTTACGACATTATGAATGACAGGCAAAGAAAAGAATATGAGGAGTTTTTGGAAACGGATTTTTCTTTTGAAATTAATAATCTGGCACGTTTCAGGGTTAATGCATTCAATCAGTCACGAGGTGCTGCGGCAGTATTTCGTACAATTCCTTCGAAAATATTGACTATGGAAGATTTGAATTTACCGCCAATTTTTAAAGATATGGCGGGATTTTCCAGGGGGTTGGTTTTAGTTACCGGACCAACGGGGTCTGGTAAGAGTACTACTCTGGCTGCAATGATTGACTACATTAATGCCTCACGCTACGAGCACATCCTGACTGTGGAGGATCCTATTGAATTCGTACATCAGAGTAAAAAATGTCTGGTGAACCAAAGGGAAGTTCACAAGGATACCTTGAGTTTTAATGCCGCATTACGCTCTGCCTTGCGTGAAGACCCGGATATTATTCTGGTCGGTGAGTTACGTGATTTGGAAACCATTCGCCTGGCAATGACGGCAGCAGAAACAGGGCATTTGGTCTTTGGAACCTTGCACACCAATTCGGCAACCAAAACCATCAACAGGATTATTGATGTCTTTCCTGCAGAAGAAAAATCCATGGTTCGCTCCATGTTATCAGAATCGCTACAGGCTGTAGTTGCCCAAAGTTTATTGAAAAAAAATAATGGGGGCAGGGTCGCAGCCCTGGAGATTATGATGTGCACAGGTGCTATTCGTAATTTGATAAGAGAAGATAAAGTCGCACAAATGTATTCTTCAATCCAAACCGGTCAAGCCAAAGGGATGCAAACGCTGGATCAGCATTTGACTGAATTGGTAAATAATAACATCATTTCTCGGCATACTGCCCAGGAAGCGGCTATTAACAAAACATTGTTTTAAACGAGTGCAATTTTTCGAATCATTTTAGTTTGCCCTGTATTCCGTGACGAATAGTTATTTTTCGACATGAATTTTACGTTGATGCTGCTACTCATTCATATGAAACATTGAGTCAATAAATATATCATTGTGACTGCATTATTCACATGATGTTCTATAATGATGAATTATACTCTCTGGTTATATTATGAATTTAAACGAGATACTGGAACGC
The DNA here is from genome assembly GCF_000423305.1 of Legionella moravica DSM 19234. Taxonomy (GTDB): domain Bacteria; phylum Pseudomonadota; class Gammaproteobacteria; order Legionellales; family Legionellaceae; genus Legionella; species Legionella moravica. The sequence continues at coordinate 86,059 of NZ_KE384003.1, forward strand.
CTTTTAGCTATAAGAAAACTTACTTCACGCACTGATACAAGCAGATTGAACGAGGTGCGAGAAGCAGCTCAGCTAACTGAGGCCAGACGGCAATTGAATGATTTATTGCAGCGAGTTAATAATGATTCAGGATCGGTTGCAGCAGGCTATATTAGCGAGATTTGTTCTGATTTGAATATCAGCAATTTACGGCAAGAGAGTTCGGCATCAAGCAGCCGCGATGTACCTGATTTTCATCCTCAGGCATCTCAATATAGGGGGTACTACAACAATGATTTATATCAAAAGATACTTCCCTTGTGCCGCCTGGCCCGTTTGAACGAAAGGAACGGTATTCCTGAAAGCCATGCTTTAAAGTTATCCTTGATTTTTGAAGACGAACAATCGGTATATCATTACCTGATTAATTTTCCTAAAGGCAACAGGGTAGACAATTTGGTGCATGACGCCTGTTTGTTTGATTTGCCGGATTTTGATTTGCCGGATTCTGAGTTGTGTGATTTTTCACAATGGAAAAAGATAGCGGCCAAGCGCGATAACATGCTTAACCCACGGTTTAGAAAATTATTACCACATGCAGGCGCAATAGAGCGATTGAATCGATCTATTGTGCCTGTGAGCGTAACCGCTGGCAAGGTTAAAGCTGAAGAAATTAAAGCCAAAGAAAAGGAGTTGGCAAATGCAATGAAGCAACACAGAGTGTTGGTGGAAAGGCCTTTAGATGACCCAACTGAAGCAGGAAGGGTTGAGCGACAAAAAAATCTTTCCCTATGGAGCCAAGAGAAATCACGAATTAGTATGGAGCTGACCGATTTGGCTGCTGGTATTCCTTTAGCTGATGCGTCATGTCTTGTGTTGCAGGCTTTTTATGAGCGATATAAGGCAACCAGCAATCCCGAGCATCGAATACTAATACAGTATGGTTTAGGGGAAAAAAGTATTGCCACATTTTATTCCTTACAACGAAACAATGACGATGAAGCCATCCCGGCAATAACCATCAAAGGATCGGATCTTGGCTATGACCATTGCTATCTGACCAAGCTTGATATTCAAAGTGACAAAGGAGCGACTCTTGCTGCTTGTCTTGGAAAGATTACCCGTTGCTGTCAGTACTTGGGAGGAGCAGGGGATGCGTGTGCGCGTCATGGCATTGAGTCACCCAATGGTGGTTTTTATGTGCTCTTTCAAGGGGATGAGACCAATCCCAGCCTCAATGACAAAATATTAGCTCAGGGATGGGTTTGGAGAAGTCTTGAGGGTAATCTGTGCATTGATTCTGTAGAAACAGCATATTCGAATATAACCCAACAAATTGTAGACATGTACCGTTATTTGGGAATGTTGTTGTGCGAGTACAAGGACATTCAAAGAGTGCACATCGGAGCATTTAGTGGTGTGTCACATTATGTAGGACACGGTGACTATTCGGTGGGAGCTTTAACTGCTCTTGATCACCCGGGTTATAACGATTCAATGGCGCAGTTGTTTTTAGCTGATGCCTTTATGCCTTATATTTTTTATGGAAGAAAAGATGCGGCTCGACTTGGGGAACTCATTAAGGAGAAAACCCGATCCTTATTTGCGAATTTTTTTGCCCAGCCTGATGCCCTCAAACAGAATGAGCAATTGAAACAGGCTACTGCTTATTTGATCGCTTCAAATCACAATAAAGTTGATAGCCCCATCTTTAAGGTAATCCTTGATGCCGCAGGTGAGCGAGTTGATGAATTTCTAGAGTTAGTCGAAGTCAACCGCCATTATGCCAGGATTTTGGAATTTCCCTTTACCCAATCGCATTTTGAGGATTTGTGTCTCATGCTTCATCAAGGAGCGTGTATTAATGTGACTAATGAATCGCGCAAAACGGCACTTCATTGGGCTGCAGGAAACTTCGAATCGTTGACGGTTTTGCTCGAATTGATTCCAGAAAAACAAAAGCTTGATGTAGTGAAAGCTGTTGATGCATTTGGTAAAACTGTATTGCATTATACTGTAAAAAATTCTGAATTTTTGACAACCATACTTCAGATTTATCCCGAAAGTCAAAGGCTTGATGCTGTTAAGGTGATTGATTATAGTGGAAAAAATCTGCTGCATCTTGCGGCAATGAATATCAACTCCTTGATGATTCTGTTGGAACTTTATCCGGAAGATCAAAGGCTGAGTGCCGCAATGATGAAAGACAACAATAGGAAAACAGTGTTGCATTTTGCTGCAAGTAATTCAGAGTCTTTGAAAGTTATACTCTCGTTGTATCCTGAAGCAAAGCGGTTTGATGCTGTAAGAGAAGGGGATCGATTTCACCTGAATCCACTTTATTATGCATCAAAAAATACTAAGTCGTTTATCATCCTGCTTGAGTGCTTATTAGAGGATGACAGGCTTGAAGTAATTAATGAGCTTAAAAGACACGATGAACAACTCTTGCATGACTTAGTCAAAATCCCTGAAACGCTTAGAGCCATGCTGGATCTTCTGCCTCAAGAACACAAGCTCCTTGCGATGAAACCTGTTGGCAGGCATGGCAGAAGAGTGCTAGGTTGTGCATCATCTAACCCAGAGTGTTTGAATATACTTCATCAACTTGTGCCTGAGCTGTTCAGGGCAGGAGAGGCCAGGAAAAGCAGCTCATCAAGAGCGGCATCCTCCTCCGAAAGTCGAAATGTATTTTTCGGTAGTGGTGTGCCTACTGAAGAAGAGAGAGTGACTTCCGATATAAAAAAAGATACTGGTCTGGATTTAAAAGGTACCGGTATATAAGGGGTAACCAGGGGTGTTGTTCTATTTTAGTTTTTGCAACCGTTTATGTTCCCCTGGTACTTTTTGTTCAGCGCTATTCCTTCCCCAGCTTATTTTTTATATATGCCCAGGAGACATCGATTCAATATGAGAGTCTATATCATTTGCCAATTCATTTAATTCTTCAGCTGTTTTAGTCTTCGGTGGTTGAAACATTCCGTAATAAGCCAGCCTGGATCCCTTATCTTTGGGGGTATTAACAAGAAAAATAATGATGTTGCTCAGGATATTGGAAAGAGCATCCAAACACATTAAAATTTCTCGGACTAAAGGAGTATTGCGTAAAGTACCTCTATGGGAGTTTATTAATTCCTGATGCTGATTTTGGAACCGTTTAAAATCATTTTGGCACTCAAGAAGCGTGTTTAGCAGGATTGAAGATTCAACACCAGAATATCGTTTATCATAGACATTAAATTGCTCCGATTGAAATTGTAAACTTCGGATTTTTCTACTGATGCCATCATACAGTTCTTGCATTTCGATTGCTAAAGTTTGGTACTTGGGATTTATATCAGCTTTGTCTCGAAGGTCATAAATTAATTGTTCAAAGTCCTCAAGGGAGCGAAATAAAGAGTCGAGGGCAATTAATTGTTTTGGTTGTTCTTCTAGCGGATTGTCTTCTTCATCAAATGATTTGAGAACATAACTGTAGGTAACCAGTTTGCGGCGTTTTTCGAATTTATAGGAACCTGAATAGCTTAGTTCCCATTTTTCTGAATCTTTATATGATTTTGATTCATTTTGATGCAACAACTCATCATAAATAGCTCGCTTAAGCGGATCGATTAGAGTTGTATACGCTTGTTCAAGTATGCTGATGTACTCTTTGTTTTTTTTCTTATCTTCCTTGGTTTCCTGCGTTTTTATAGGGTGGAAAAATTGTGATTTAGTATGGTAAGCATTTGTTATTTCTTCATCATTTGCATTTAGAGAAATACCTAAAACATCATAAAACGTCGTCATTTTTTTCCCAATTCACTATTGAATTCAGCTATCAATTGATGTTAATGACAGCGATCCAGTTTAATTAAAAATTCATAACCAACAATAGACAAGGCTAGAAAAGCTCATTTATTGTACATTAGTGATTTAAAAAGACAAGGGGCTGTTTACATTTCATTATATTCAAGCCTACTTTTCGCGACTTGTTCGCAGAATCGATAGATCGTGCGCTAAACAAGAATATATTGCACCTATAAAGAGTGAATTGGTTCCCGCGAACAAGTCGCGGGACGTCGAAACTTGAATTGTCAACAGATCTTAATCAACTCATTACCTGGAACTACATCAAGAAAAATTGCCCGTTTGCACGGGCACGATCGATAGTTATGAGTGGTTGTATTGATAAATATCTGTCTGGAGGTGTCAGGCGTTCTTTTGTAATTCGATTAATTGCGGTATTCCACTTTCTGCAAGTGCAAGCATGCTATTGAGCTGATCACGATTAAAAAAACGATCTTCTGCGGTTCCCTGAACTTCAATAAAATGTCCGTCTTCATTCATGACCACGTTCATATCGGTTTCAGCGAGTACATCCTCAGCATAATCCAAATCCAGCACGGGTTGACCTCTGTAGATTCCCACGGATACAGCAGCAACGTAGTTAAAGGTTGGCATTTTGCGTAATTTTTCACGCTGTACCATCCATTGAATCGCATCTCTCATTGCCACACAAGCGCCAGTAATTGCCGCAGTTCGGGTTCCACCATCAGCTTGAATTACATCACAATCCAGTGTAATTGTATTTTCACCTATGACTTTTAAATCCATGCAAGCTCTCAGTGATCGGCCGATCAAACGTTGAATCTCAAGTGTTCTTCCCCCTTGCTTGCCTTTGCTGGCTTCACGCTCTGTTCTGCTGTGAGTTGCTCTGGGAAGCATTCCGTATTCAGCAGTCACCCATCCCTGGTTTTTACCTTTAAGAAAACGAGGAACTCCTTCAATTACTGAGGCATTACACAGGACTCTGGTTTGTCCGAACTCAACAAAAACGGAGCCTTCAGCGTGATTTGTATAGTTGCGAGTGATTTTAATAGGGCGAAGTTGGTTCGGTTCTCGATTGCTAGGGCGCATGATTTAATCCTCAAAAAATTGGGAAGTATAGCTCTTAAATGGCCGTGATGCACTCATGAACACAGAATGGTTGGTCATAATTTATCTATTAAGAATAAAATTAAATTAATCGACTTAAATTGCCTCATATTGACATGTTTGTGAGCATGTGTATTATAGGTACTTTATTTATCATTTTGTAATTTTTTTAAAATATGAATGAGGTTAAGTTCTCATTTGAATTCGTTATGCGGAGTTAAATCTATATGCCTCTACCAGCGCACACTCAATTATTGGCTGAAGTGAATAAACTATTGAAACAAGGCCAGATAATAAAAAAAAATCAAATATTATCTGAGATAAAGAAAGGAAAATACAATCGCGCGTTGCAAATCGCCTGTCAATATTGCAAACCTGAAAATAATACCCAATTGCAATTGATTTCATTGCTACTTGGTTACTCCAAGAGGCTACCTATCGACCTGAATAAAAAACATCTGGGAGATGGCATGACTCCAATAGCGTATGCAATTTTTAATGATCATTTCGATTTGTATTATTTACTTAAGGAAGCCGGGGCTAATCCTGATATTCCAGTTGCAGGGAATCAAATTCCAAGACAAATCTTTGAAGACAAACTGCAAAAATCTACAAAGAAATTGGACGCTGCTCTGCATAAGGATGTATTGAATGAAATAATTAAACTCTATCAGGACAGTACACGACTCCCCACAAAAGAGAGTCAAGCTCATGGCGGGGAAAATGCTAAGTATGACGCCTTTCGTTTGGAGTTTATGATATTTGCAATTACTCATTTGATTAATCTGTATCGAAATGAATCTGTTTTGGAACAATTGTCGCCAGGTGTTACCTATTTTGATAGAGAAATATTTAAATTGCAGTGTATCTATCAAGCTCGACAGGTTTTAGAAATGGTCTGTGCAACGATTCATAATTTGTCAGGTGCATTTCGTAACGAATACAGTAAACACTTGTTATCTGCTTCATTGACTTGGGTTACTCTTGAGCAATTTGGTGGGTTGATCAAATATGATCTAAGAAAAAAGGCATATTATTTTCCAGTCGCCTTGGTGAGCGACATGGATCAATTAAAAAATTTATCCCAGCATTTTGAACACATCCATCGATTCATTCAAGAAAATGCTGATTTTGAATTGATAGTCGAAGAGGCAATTCCTCATGTCGTTAGAAATGATCTGCCTTCTTTAAAGCGGCTTTTTGAACATCTTGCTGCTCTTATGAAAACTTCATTTCCTGATGAGCTGGCTCCATTACAGTTGAAGAATATTAAAGCACTGACCAGTCATTTACGCGATAATTTTACTTTAATCAGTTTAATCAATCTGATGAATTATTCTGAAAATGAACCGGTGTCTATAAGTCACCTGCGTGAACGAAGCTATAATTTGACTCTATCGTCTGCTGATGAATATCTGGCAGATCGTTATCAAAAAAGATTTGATTTAACAACACTTGCGGGGCAACATGCCGCGCTTCGTAGGCTTCAGTTGATCGGAGAGCAGTTTACAGGTAAAAATTTCTCCAGTTTTTTGTGTAAGCTGGATAATACCGTTGATTGGCAAGCATTTATTACCATAAGGGATATTATTACTCATCAGGAGGAAGAGGATAATAAATATAAAGTAGACATGCTTTTGAAGGATATTCCTCGATTAAAAAAAATTGTTGGTGATGAGTTGAGTTATTTTTGGTCCAGATTAGTCCGTTTAATTGATTTACGCGAAAAAAAAATGGGGCAGTACAAAGGCATACCAGAACTTCATTGGCAAAAAATAATTGATGTTTATGAAAAAAGTCATCAGCCACTGCCTGTATTGGTTGCACCGGCACCTGTTCGACGAGTTTCTCCGGAAGAAGAACAGATCTTTATCAACGCACTAAATAGCCAAAAAGCACCGGATAATATACTTGCTTTATGCAGGGGGGTATTTGCTGGAACGGATGCCGTACCCAATGGAAAGGTACAAGGAACCATCTGTTCTTTTTTACCTTCAGTTAAAGAAAATAAAGAACTGAATAAAAATTTGAAGAAAATTCTCAAGAAAGCAGTGAATGCCGGTGCTTTATCTAAAAAAGAACGCCTGAACCAACGCGATGTGCAAACAAAAGCAAAATTAGCCCAAAAAAATCAGTTTATTGGTTTGGAGGAAATTCGAAAACTCGCTGATCAATTAACCAAAATTCGTTGCGAGCAGCATGTTTTGACACCGCTAAAACGAGTGAATGCAGCAATTGAAGCTTTATTAAACATTAGACGATTTTTAGTGGAAATTCAGTATCTTGATCTTCAATTGCAATGGACCACACTGGAGGAATGGGATCACCACCACAAGAACAAAGGCCAGTTAAGTTATGTGGCGCTTATGGCGAAAAATCATCAATATAAAGATGCAATTGAATATAATGTGGGGCAATTATTACAGCATATGGATCGTGTAAGAGAATTACAGGTTGTGATCGGAAATCAGTACATTCTTGAACGCTATCCTGTTTTGAGGGTATTAAGAAATTACATCGAACATGGAAATCCACTGAAGGATAATAATGGGTTTTTAGTTGAAAATACGGAACAGGTGGTTCAAAGGCAAGCTTTTATTGCTCCATTTGTTATTGAACTGATTTATAAGCTGCTTCCCGAACTGATTCGCATTAAAGAAAACATCTTATCCTATGAAGCGCATCAAAGCCCACTTGCATCTGATGAAGAAAATGCAATTTGGACAGAGTGTTTGTCCCGATACAGTTTATTTGGCAATGAACAATCAAAAATAGAAGCTAAAACAGCGGTTATTGAGGTGTGGGAACCTGGCTTGAAATAACTCCATGATGCGTTCTCTCTGTCCAATTATCTTGTTTTGAGGTATATTCGCGCAAGGTTTATTCTAAGGTAGTTTTATGATTCATAGTATGACCGCTTTTGCGCGAGGCCAAAAACAGACTGATTCAGGTACGCTGTGTTGGGAAATCAGATCGGTTAATCACCGTTATCTGGATGTTTCATTTCGCTTGCCCGAAGCATTTCGATACATGGAAACCAGTTTAAGAGCATCGCTTCGAGATAAAGTCAATCGAGGTAAACTCGAGTGCCAGCTTAAGTATCAAGATACAAGTTCTGATAATCAGTCTATGCTTATAAATACAGGAATGGTCAATGCTTTAGTCGAATTAAGCAGTACATTATCTGCTTCGCATCAGCTGGCTAATGATATGACTGTAAGCCATATACTGTCCTGGCCAGGTGTCGTTCAGGTTGGTCAAATGGATATAGAAGTATTGGGACAACAGGCGCTTCTTGTATTTCAGGATGCTCTTGAAGACTTACTCCAAGTTCGTGCAACTGAAGGCAAGGCATTAAAATTGCATGTTGAAGAGCGGTTGGATGCTATGGAACAAGAGATTAATCGAGCGCGGAACATAGTAAGCGATTTGGCAAGTCTGACTAAAGACAGATTGTTGACTCGATTACAGGCAATACAACTTGAAGTTGCTGAATCGCGAGTGGAACAGGAAATCGCTATGATTTTAGCACGAATGGATGTCAGCGAAGAACTAGACCGGTTGCAAACCCATGTAGCAGAGGTCCGTCGTACCCTGAATACTGACAAAGTGGCAGGCAGAAGACTTGATTTTTTAATGCAGGAACTGAACCGGGAGGCGAACACTTTGAGTTCAAAATCAGATTCAGTGGATTTAACACAAAGCGCAGTAGAAATGAAAGTATTAATTGAGCAAATGCGTGAACAAATACAAAACATTGAGTGAGTACTATGGCAGGTAATTATTTCGGAAATTTATATATAGTCGCGGCACCCTCAGGTGGGGGTAAAACCAGTTTGGTTCGAAATTTAATCACGACACTTGATGATATCGAGGTATCCATCTCCCACACCACACGACCCATGAGGCCAGGGGAACAAAACGGAGTTGATTACTTTTTTGTTAGTGAACATGAATTTATTCAAATGGTTAATGACAATGCTTTTATAGAACATGCTCAGGTTTTTAATCATTTATACGGCACTTCTGTTGAACAAATCAAGCGACGATTGCAGCAAGGGATTGATATTGTTTTGGATATTGATTGGCAAGGAGCAGAACAAATCAGACATTCATTTCCTGATGCAGTGAGCATCTTTATAGTTCCACCTTCATTAGATGAGTTAAAACAAAGATTATTGAACAGGCGTCAGGATAAAGATGAAGTCATTAGTGACAGAATGAAAAAAGCCCAAGACGAATTGAGTCATTATCCTGAATTTGATTACTTGATAGTGAACGATACTTTTGAACATGCAGCCATGGATTTAAGAGCAATAGTGACTGCAGATCGGTTGCGAATTGACCGTCAGGTAAATAAACAATCAAAATTGCTTTCATTCCTGATGTCATAGCAGTAAAATGAGGGGTTTGAGACAGAAACAAGTATTGTGGATGTCTGCACATGACGTTGTGTTAAGCCTGGGTTCCTGTCTCTGCAATTCAGTTGGTTGTGTGAGTTACAGATTAGACCTAAACTTAGATGAAATGGGCTAACGGTCAACTTGTTCTTTAACTTAAGGGTGGATTTTATGGCACGAGTAACAGTAGAAGATTGTTTGGAGCACGTTGCAAACCGATTTGAATTGGTTATGGTTGCTACCAAGCGCGCACGACAAATTGCAGTTCGTGGCGATCAACCAATGGTTGAATGGGAAAATGATAAACCGACAGTAGTCGCTTTACGGGAAATTGCAGAAGGGTATATAACTGCAGATATTTTGGACAAAGAGTAAACGTATTTGTTGACTTTGCAGTAAGACGATTTGTCCTTTAAATACATACTACTTGAAGAACAAGTTATGGTATTGATGCAAAGCACAGGAAACACTAGCGAAGCATAAGAACGTAACTTGGGCAACGAGAGGTATTAATGGCCATGTTGGACATTAGGGAGTGCTGCGTGAGCTACTTTAAGGAGCTCGATGAAGAGCTTAAATGCTATCTTGAGCAGGCGCAAATTGAAAAATGTTACCAAGCCTATGTGGTTGCTGAAAGAGCCCATCATGGCCAAATGCGCCGTTCTGGCGAGCCCTACATTACTCATCCCGTAGCCGCGGCCTTAATTCTTGCCAGAATGCGTTTGGATTATCAAACCATTATGGCTACTTTACTGCATGACGTTGTGGAAGACACGTCAATTAGTAAAGAAGATTTAACGAAGCAGTTTGGAGAAGACGTCACCGCCTTGGTCGATGGTGTAACCAAACTGACCAAAATCAAATTTGAATCCAAAGCAGAGGCCCAGGCTGAAAACTTTCGCAAGATGGTTCTTGCCATGGTTAAAGACATTCGCGTGATTATCGTGAAGCTTGCCGATCGCCTACACAACATGCGTACTTTGGGAGCCATGCCGTATGCCAAGCGCAGACGGATTGCTATAGAAACACTTGAAATTTATGCCCCTATAGCCAATCGATTGGGGATGCATTCGATTTATGTAGGCCTTGAGGATCTGGGTTTTCAGGCTTTATATCCCATGCGATACAGGGCTATCAAATCAGCAGTTGAAAAATCCCGCGGTAATCGAAAAGAGTTAACCCAGACTATTGAAAAAGATTTGCAGCACGCATTAGCTCAGCTCAAAATTCCCTACGAACAAGTGTTTGGCCGACAAAAGCATTTATACAGCATTTACAGAAAAATGCGGCAAAAAAAGGCGTCTTTTACAGAAATTACGGATGTTTTTGCATTTAGGGTAATCACAGAGGATATTGATTCCTGTTATCGAATTTTAGGCGCTTTGCATTGCACTTATAAACCAGTTCCCCAGCGATTTAAAGACTATATCGGCATACCTAAAGCCAATGGATACCAGTCATTGCACACCACTTTATTTGGTCCATTTGGCGTTCCGCTTGAAGTACAAATACGTACTCGGGAAATGGATAAAGTTGCAGATAATGGAGTTGCGGCTCACTGGATTTATAAATCATCCGGCCTTGAAGTAAATGAAGCGCAGTTAAGAGCCAGAGAATGGGTTCAGAGTTTGCTGGAGATGCAGCGCAGCACAGGAAATTCGCTTGAGTTTATTGAAAACGTTAAAATTGATTTGTTCCCGGATGAGGTCTATGTGTTCACACCCAAAGGCCATATCATGGAATTACCTAAAGGTGCCACGCCAGTTGATTTTGCTTATACGGTGCATTCGGGAGTGGGTAACAGCTGCGTCGCTGCCAAAGTAAACAGAAGGCTTGTTCCTTTAAGCATCCCTTTGTCTAATGGCCAGACTGTTGAAATCATTACAGCACCTGGTGCTCATCCTAACCCGGCCTGGTTAAATTTTGTCGTGACGGGTAAAGCCCGATCGAATATTCGTCATTTCCTGAAAAGTCAGCAACATGCTGAATCTATTGTTCTGGGTAAACGTTTGTTAGAACAGTCGCTAATAGAACTTTCAAGTGACTATGCCAAAATACCACCAGAATCCTTACAGGCGTTATTGAGTGATTTGCACTACAAGACAGTAGATGATCTCTTGTATGCCATCGGAATTGGGAATCAAATGGCCATGGTTATTGCCAAACGCCTGGTGGTTACCCAGGATACTAATGAACTGGATAAAGTGAGTAAAACACGTCCCTTGGCTATTAAAGGTACTGAGGGTATGGTGGTTCACTTTGGTGAATGTTGTCAGCCTATCCCTGGGGATAATATTGTCGGAAAATTCCAGCAGGGTAGAGGAATTATTGTGCATGCCAGTGACTGCGCGTCATTAAACAGTTCACGCAGCCATCCTGAGCAATTTATTGCTCTGCGCTGGGACGATCAGGTTCAAGGCGAATACTGGGTTGATATTACAGTTGATGTTGCAAACGAACGTGGTGTTTTGGCGGCTTTGGCAACTGCAATTTCAGAAGCCGATTCTAATATTGGCAATATTAATGTAGATCCAAGAGACGGCCGCCATAATGCCGTTACTTTCTCTATCAGCGTAACTGACCGAACTCATTTGGCACGAGTGATGCGACGGTTAAGAGCAAATAAGGTCGTCATGCGTCTTTATAGAAAAAAACAGGGGGATAATTGATGCAAGCAATTCACACCAAATTAGCACCAGAAGCTATTGGCACTTACAGTCAGGCAATACGTTGTGGGCAAACGGTTTATCTTTCTGGGCAAATTCCGTTAGATCCCGAAACGATGCAGTTATGCAGCGATGACATTAAATTACAGATCACACAGGTTTTGGAAAATTTAGCTGCGGTATGTGAAGCTGCAGGAGGCAGCTTGGCGAACATTGTCAAACTGAATGTGTATCTAACGGATTTAAGTCATTTTCCATTAATTAATGATGCAATGAGTCGATATTTTATTGCGCCGTATCCTGCAAGGGCTGCGATTGGGGTTTCAGCCTTACCACGTGGTTCCAAGGTTGAAATGGATGGTGTGATGGTTCTATCTTCTTCAAACAGTTAGCAGTATGAGCGACGATCAATACGCCCGTGCCGGGCGTGTGATGTTTTTATTAGTCTGGATCATTTTATTTACAGGCTTGTTTTTGTTTTTTTATTATTACGATAAGTCTGATAGCACTGTATTTGTTGCAAATCGCAGTGAATTTATATTGAGCGCAGATAAAGAAGGTCATTATCGGATTAATGGCAGGATCAATGAATATCCCGTAGAGTTTTTGGTGGATACTGGCGCAACCTTAGTTGCCATACCTCAAACGATTGCAACACAATTACACATCACTGGACGATATCCGGTTACCATCTCAACCGCAAATGGCGAAATAACTGGTTCCTTAACCCGACTGCAGCAACTGTCTTTTGGCGAGTTTGAGCTTAAAGACATTAAAGCGGTGATTATTCCAGGCGCTGCTGATGATACTGTTTTACTGGGAATGAATGTATTATCACAATTTAATATGGTACAGGAAGAAAATCGGCTGGTGTTAAAGAAACGAGTAAAATAAACGGCCTTCGTAATTTATTGAGTCACGAATGGGGTTTAGGAGATTGCGTGTAGCGTCCGAGATGACGACTGTCGGATTTAATGAAAAGAAACAAAATGTGTTATAAACCCATTAATTTATAGCTCCGGTAGTTCATACACTCACTCGGACTAAATACACTATACAATACAGAGTTTATTTATGAGTATTATTTCGCTTCATGGGGCCACACTGATTGTTGCTGGCAATAGAATATTGGATCAGGCTGATTTACAAATTCAGCCCCAGGACAGGATTGCCCTGGTTGGACGTAATGGTGCTGGAAAGTCGACCTTGTTAAAATTATTACAAGGAGATTTGGTTCTTGACAGTGGCCAGATGCAACAGCTTTCAGGGGTGCGAATAGCCGGTTTAATTCAGGAGGTTCCTGTTACTGGGGACGAATCTGTTTATCATTTTCTTGTAAAAAGCCTGGGAGAAGTGGGGGAGGTCTTAACCCGTTTTCATGAGCTTTCTCAGCAAAACGATATGGATAAACTGGCGGCAATTCAGCAACAAATGGATAATTTAAATGCCTGGGATTTGCTGCCTAAGATTGAAACCATGGCTACCCGTTTGGGGATTGCGATTAATGAGCAGATGGTCAGTCTGTCTGGTGGTATGAAACGTCGGGTTTTATTGGGGGCTGCGCTTTTAGCCACCCCAGATGTCCTTTTGCTGGATGAGCCAACAAACCATTTGGATATTGAAGCAATTGAGTGGCTTGAGTCGTACTTAAAAACATTTAATGGCAGTGTTGTCGTGGTCACTCACGATAGAGAATTTTTGAGTCAGGTAGCGAATCGAATCGTTGAAATTGATAGAGGAAAGCTCTATTTTCATGAGTGCGATTATGAAACCTATCTGGACAGGCGTGAGACAATCAGATTAAGCGAACAAAAGCAAAACGATTTATTTGATAAAAAACTGGCTGAGGAAGAGGCCTGGATACGAACGGGAATTAAAGCCAGGCGAACGCGAAACGAAGGCAGGGTTCGCGCTTTGAAAGCGTTAAGGGATGAGTATAAAGCCCGTCGTAATCAATTAGGCTCAGTTAAATCGCTCACTTTGGACGTAACTCGTTCTGGTTCTGTGGTGATTGAAGCGAATCATGTACAGTATTCTATTGGCAATAAACACTTATTAAAGGATTTTTCCTTATTGCTTACGCGTGGCGATAAACTTGGGATCATTGGTCCCAATGGATGCGGTAAGACAACTTTGGTTCGCTTGTTACTGGGTGAAATTCAACCTGATTCGGGAACCATAAAGCAGGGCACTTCACTGAATGTTGCCTATTTTGATCAGTTGCGCCGTCATCTTTTGGAAGATCAAACCGTGATGTTCAACGTGGGCGATGGCGCTGATTACGTCACAATTAATGGCAAACAAAAACATGTAGCCAGTTATTTAAAGGATTTCCTATTCTCTCCAGAGCGCTTCAATCAACCTGTATCTTCCTTGTCTGGAGGGGAGCGAAACAGATTATTACTCGCTAAATTGTTTGCTAAGCCAGTCAATCTCCTGGTAATGGATGAACCTACTAATGATTTGGATATAGAAACTCTTGAGCTATTGGAACAAATGCTGATGGAATATCCTGGAACATTAATCTTGATCAGTCATGACCGGGCTTTTATTAATCAGGTAGTAACCAGCGTTTTGGTTTATGAAGAAGAGGGTAAGTTTAGTGAGTTTGTAGGTGGATATGATGATTATAAGACGTATAAAAAACAGCAGCGTGACGTTGCAGTAAAAACACCGACTATAAAACGAACGAATGTCACAAATAAATTAAGTTTCAATGAGCAGCGAGAATTGTCAAAATTACCTCAGCAGATAGAAGTTCTGGAGAAAAAAATTGAGGCTTTGCATCAACAGATGGCTACAGCAGATTTTTATCAGCAAGATGCACAAACCATAGCCGACGTTACTAAAAAGCTGGCGAGTGAAGAGGAGTTATTATCAAGGTACTTTGCTCGTTGGGAAGAACTGGAGGCGCGGCAATAAAGAGGGGAACACAGGTTAAACCCTCAGGGAATTTGGCAGGATTTTTGGCTTGATAAGATTATGGCCTGTTGATTGGGTAAGAAGTTCTATCATTCTATTGTTTTTGTTGTTGATGAGACGAAGAATGATTGGTAGCCGGTATTTGGGTGACGCCCTGTAGTTTTGTTGCAATTAGATCTAAATTTGAGGAATAAAAATGTTATTAACTTTAGCTTTGGTTGTTTTTGCTGGTGCCATAATGATTTTATTTTCTCAGGAGTTTATCAGAACGTTTAAAAAAATATTCGCTATTAAGGGAGCTAAATTATTTCTTCCATTGATTATAGGTTCATGGTTGGTTCTCAATTTTGATTATTTGTGCTTATGGGGCATCTATTATTATCGGGAAGTATTAAATTCGATTGTGGATTTTTTAGCGGGATTCATTCCTTTCCCCTCCATCGGGCGCCCTGTCGTTTTAATTATCGTATTGACAGCAATTTCGGTTGTTCCTGTCGTGTTGCTGGATGTTTATCTCGTAAAGAAAACATTTAAGCGCTATGAATATCCTTATTTAACCAGCACATTGATATGGATTGTTACAGCCACTATGTTTCTTGTGGTCAGTTAAAGTCATGCATTAGGCTAAACGTCAAATGATATTCGGTTAAACAGGTTCTCTTGGAATTCTTCAACAAAGCCCTCTGTAAATGACAAAAAAACGGTCTTGCCCGCGCAGGCGGGCAACTATTTGGCCTTTGGCACTGCAGTAAGTTGAGATAGCTCGTTGACATACCCCAAAAATCATATCATCTCGAACGCCAAAAGGA
>NZ_KE384003.1:102569-172948 GCF_000423305.1 Legionella moravica DSM 19234
GATAGCTCGTTGACATACTCCAAAAATCATATCATCTCGAACGCCAAAAGGAAGTGATATGGAGTGTATCAGCGAGTTGAAAGAGAGTTTAATCGTGGAACATAATAATCTCCACTGGCTCTTTGGTATCGGTTTATTTTGATGAATGGTTGCCTGCCTGTGCGGGCAAGACCGTTTTTTTTGTCATGTACAGAGAACAAAGCCATGAAAAATGGTTTAATTCGTACAGAACAGTGTATAATTCCAGCACTTTATTTTCAGGTTGTATTATGAATAAGCACGATTTTTATTTTGATTTGCCAGAAGAGCTGATCGCTCAATATCCCTTACCCCAAAGGAGTGATTCAAGGTTATTAACTTACAGTCGTGAGACAGGTGAGTATGGGCATTATCAATTTAGAGATATCGCAGATTTTTTAAATCCAGGCGATTTATTGGTTATGAATAACAGTAAAGTTATCCCTGCGCGACTTTACGGTCATAAATTAACTGGGGGGAAAGTGGAGTTACTCGTTGAGCGAATCACTGGCCCTAATACCTTTCTGGCTCATATTAAAACCAGCAAAGCATTGAAGGCTGGAGGCATCATTCAGCTTGAGCAGGGAAATCAATTGGAAATATTGGACAGAAATGATGATTTATTTATCTGTAAATCCAATTGCGAGACATTGGAACTTTTAAATACGCAGGGACATATTCCGTTACCACCTTACATTTCTCGTAATGATGAATCATTGGACGAAGAACGGTATCAGACCATTTATGCTAAATATGAAGGCTCTGTTGCTGCACCAACTGCAGGGCTGCATTTCGATGATGCAGTCATTTCCAGCTTGCAATCACGAGGAGTGAATATTGCCTATGTCACGTTGCATGTTGGCGCAGGAACATTCAGACCCGTTCGTTGTGATAATATAAAAGAACATAAAATGCATAGTGAGCAATATACTCTAACGCCGGAATTATGTGATGCAGTTAAGGCGACAAAAGCAGCCGGGAACAGAGTGATCGCTGTAGGCACAACCACGCTTCGCAGTTTGGAAAGTGCGGCCAGAGAGGGGGAGTTAACTCCTTGCACCAGAGATACGGATATATTTATATATCCTGGATATGAATTTAAGATCTGTGATGGATTAATGACGAATTTTCACTTACCAGAATCTACATTACTCATGTTGGTGTCTGCATTTATAGGCCATCAACAGGCGATGGATCTTTATCAGGAAGCAATCAATAAAAGGTATCGATTTTTCAGTTACGGCGATACAAGTCTATTAGTCTAGTTGGAGGATAGGGGATGTCAGGCAAAGTGAATCATTATGTACCTGTGGTTACAACAGAAGCGGGTTCCTGCCTGACCTCGGCCAATTGGCAACAGGCAAAGGCAACAGCAGTTGCATGCTATCTGGATGATTTATTATTAAAGCCAGGGGTTAATCTATTAAAAAAAATTGATGGCCTGGCTGGATATCTGGGCTGGCCTAGTACCGTAATTTTAAATGCATCCCGTCTTTCGGCTAATAAGGAGGGTGTATTTGTATTGGTTTCTCCTTTTGATGGAGCCAGAATAAAAATAAATTATGCCGAACTGTTTGAACTCGTGAACGCATTAAAGCCCGATGTATTCCTAATGCCTGAACATGCCTTAAACGATGCTCCTGATTTGTGGGAAACATTGAATGATTCTATTCTTCCGTTCATTCCAGTTACTGATTTGATCAATCAGGGTTGCCAAAAAAGACATGGAGTCTACTTTAAGTATGAACAAGAGGATCACCAATCCCTTACCCAATCGATGTCCAAATGGTCGCATCTGCCACGGTACCTATGCGGTACCCTGGATTTGAATTTAATACACAATCTTTGTGACGCCGGGATTGATTACATAGAGTCTGATGAACCGGCACATGCTGCCTATCAGGGCAGAGTATATTCTGGTGCTGAAACGGTAGACTTAACCAATTCGTCCACTGAGTTGCAGTTTGATGTTATTGATCCTGATTGCCAATGCCCGACATGTTCCCAACGACTAACCAAGGCATATTTGCACCATCTTTATCTTCATACCCCTTTGTTGTGTCAGCGATTCTTAATTCAACATAATGTATTCCAGGCACAATGTTCAACTTGAAAATAAACGGAAATTGATTCCTTTCATTTACCTTAGGTGCAATTCGCTATATGATGTCACGCTGTTGAACAATAGACTTTAATCCAACAGTCAGTAGATATTTTATCGGAGTTTCAACAACTTTGGCGAATAAAGTTTAGGGTCTGTTGACAAGCGCTCTATAATCACTACGAACCTTGGATAATCCAGGGTATGCAGCTGTTTATGGGTAATTGAACAATCGAATGGTCAATAAATCTTATTGCAATAAATTAATGGTAGATTTGAGGAGATTTTATGAGTTTTTTTATTAGTGATGCATTAGCCGCAGCCACAACTACTGCACCCGCTGCACAAAATGATGGAACATTTTCGCTAATTATGATCGCTGCAATCTTTGTATTGTTTTATTTTATGTTAATCAGACCACAAAATAAAAAAGCGAAAGAACACCGTGAATTAATCAGTCGCTTGAAAAAAGGCGATGAGATCATTACTACGGGAGGTATGTTAGCCAAAGTGGTTAGTTTGGATGAGCAGTACATCAAAATCAGCCCTGCTGAAGGTATTGAGATTAACATGCAAAAAGGCGCAGTAAGTACCGTATTGCCAAAAGGCACTTTAAAATCTCTTTAAGTTTGTCATAGGGACACGCAAATGCAAAATAAATACCCTCTATGGAAAAATCTGATGCTGATTCTTATTGTGGTCATCGGATTTATTTATGCCATACCTAATTTATACACTGAGCATCCTGTCGTTCAGATTTCAGCTGAGGACGCTGATGATAAAGAAGCTTTAAAAGCCAAGGTAGAAGAAGCATTGAAGGCAGCCAAGGTTGATTACACTTCTCTTATTATTGAAAATCAGGGCGTTGAAGTGGGGTTTTCTTCAACTGATGCACAATTATTGGCTCAGGATGTCATCAAAAATGCACTGGGAAGTAAGTACACAGTGGCATTAAACCTGGCATCAACGACCCCACAGTGGATGGCAACAATACATGCTGATCCAATGAAACAAGGTCTTGATCTTCGAGGCGGGGTTCATTTTCTTCTTGAAGTCGATGTGGAAAGTGTGATCAGTCGCCGCTATGAAGGTATTATGAAGAATATTGGCCAGGAACTGAGAGAAATTGGTGTTCGGTATTCGGGTATTCGTTATGTCCCTGACAAAGGAATTGATTTGCGCTTCCGTGATTCAGAATCCATGGAAAATGCATTGGCTGAACTCAAACAAAAAATACCGGAAGTGGTCTTCATCAAGAGCAAGGTTAAAAATGGAGTCCTGGCTTCAATTTCTCCTGCCGAGTTAAACAGCATTAGACAGAATACTATAGAACAAACAATGAGTATTCTGCGAAACAGGGTTAATGAGTTAGGTGTGGGTGAAGCGGTTGTTCAACAACAAGGTGCGACCCGCGTTGCTGTTGATTTACCCGGTATTCAGGATGCGGCCAGAGCCAAACAGATTCTGGGCGGCACCGCGACCTTACAATTTTATCTGGTTGATCAAGATAATGATCCTCAGATTGCCAAACAAACAGGAGTAGTGCCTGTTAGTGATAAATTGTATTCGATGGATGGACATCCCATACTCTTGAAACGTCAGGTTGTATTGAGCGGTGACTCGATTACCTCCGCGGTATCCAGTTTCGATCAGCAAACAGCAACTCCTGCGGTTCAAATTCAATTAGGCGGGGGTGGTGAAAGTCTATTTACTAAAGTGACTCGTGAGAATATTGGAAAACGTATGGCAATCGTGTACGTTGAAACCAAAAATACCATACAAAATGTTAATGGTGTTGAAACACGAGTGACACATCGAGAAGAGCGGGTCATCAGTGCTCCTGTGATTCAGAATGCTTTAGGAAGTAATTTCCAGATTACAGGACTTACTGACAGTAAAGAAGCCAGCAATTTGGCTCTGTTACTGAGGGCCGGGGCATTACCTGCTGCTATTTACCCTATTGAAGAGCGTACAGTTGGACCGACTTTAGGTAAAGAAAATATTCGTCGCGGAATCATTTCTTTGGAAGTTGGGATGGGGTTAATTTTAGTGTTGATGCTGGTCTACTACCGCTTCTTCGGATTGATCGCTAACTTCGCTTTATTACTTAACCTGGTACTTCTTAGCGCGTTATTGTCAATCATTGACGCAACGTTGACTCTACCGGGAATTGCAGGGATAGTTTTGACAGTGGGTATGGCCGTAGATGCGAACGTATTGATTTACGAGCGTATTCGCGAGGAGTTGCGTTTAGGATTATCTCCTCAAGCTGCAATTCATGCAGGATATGAGCGTGCTTTTTCTACCATTCTTGATGCGAATGTGACTACCCTGATAGTCGCCATCATTTTGTTTGCGGTAGGTACTGGTCCAGTTCGTGGGTTTGCTGTGACTTTGTCCTTAGGTCTATTAACTTCAATGTTGACAGCCATTACGTATACCCGGGCAATAGTCAATTGGTATTATGGCGGTCGTACCGTTAAAAAATTATCTATAGGCATATAAGGCGAGGCTCAGATGGAATTTTTTAATCCAAATTCAAAAGTGGACTTTATGGGAGCACGCCGCTGGACGGCGCTGTTCTCTATCTTAATTTTCGTTGTTTCTATTGGAGCCCTGTTAGTGAATGGGTTGAAATGGGGACTTGATTTTACCGGTGGAACACAAATAGAAGTCACCTATACCACTGCCGCAGATTTGCCCTTAATCAGGGAGAATCTGGCTAAAATTGGCTTTAAAGAAGCCCAGGTTGTAAGTTATGGTACCTCTAAAGACGTACTAATCAGCATTGCCCCACGTGCCGATAAAGAACCAGCTCGTCTTGTCGATGAGGTCATGTCTGCTTTACCCGGTGCTACCAAGCAGCGAGTTGATTTTGTAGGGCCGCAAGTAGGCCAGGAGCTTGCAACAAAAGGAGCCTTGGCTATTATTGTTTCCTTATTAGCTACCATGATCTACATTGCCATGCGTTTTGAATACCGACTCGCTGTAAGTTCTGCAGTCGCTCTGGTACATGATCCGGTATTAATCCTTGGTATCTTTGCATTGTTTGGTATTGAGTTTGATCTTAAAGCATTGGCTGGATTGCTCGCTGTAATTGGCTACTCTTTGAATGATACCATCGTTGTTTTTGACAGGGTTCGCGAGAATTTTGTTAAAATTCGTCGTACCAGTCCTGTTGATATCATGAACATCTCGATAAATCAGACTTTATCCAGAACCATTATGACGTCCATGTTAACTTTATTTGTTGTCGTGGCGTTGTTTGTTTATGGTGGTGAGACTATTCATGGTTTCTCTTTAGCCCTAATCATTGGAATTGTTATTGGTACTTATTCATCAATTTATGTAGCTGGAGCTCTGGCTGTCGCTATGGGATTGGATAGAAAAGACTTTTTACCCAGTCAGCGTAAAGATCTGGATGATCGTCCTTAAGTGATGAGTAGAGTAGATTGTCTTGTTTGAGTACTTAAACAAGACAATCTACTGTTTATAAAAATCAAGGTGGGCTAATGGATATAATCCAGACTACTTTGGTGAAGAAAGGTTATTCCTCAAGTAATTTGTCAATTTTAGCAGCGCATATAAAATCATTATGAGTTAACCCATTGAGTGCATGCGTCATAAAACTCACTCGGCAGTAATTGTACCCAACTTCAAGATCTGGATGGTGATTTTCAACATTGGCTGTCCATGCTATTGCGTTCACGAAGGCCATAGTTTCATAAAAATTATTGAATGAAAATGAGCGCTTGATTATTTTGTTGTCTGATGTGACTTGCCATTGTTTATTAAGCTGTGGCATTAAGTTTTTAATTTGCTCTGCTGTTAATGCTGCACCTATGCCTTCACAGGACTCACAATGTTTGCTGCTTAAATCACTTGTCATATTATTTCCTTTAATTATCGATAATAGTTATTCAGGGCAG
The DNA here is from genome assembly GCF_000423305.1 of Legionella moravica DSM 19234. Taxonomy (GTDB): domain Bacteria; phylum Pseudomonadota; class Gammaproteobacteria; order Legionellales; family Legionellaceae; genus Legionella; species Legionella moravica. The sequence goes on from NZ_KE384003.1 coordinate 108,618, forward strand.
TTAGAAATCGAGAATTTTGCTCTTTGGTTCCTATAGTGACCCTTATGTAATTGTTCATTTTATAGGCATGAAGCGGTCTTACAATAATACCACTATTCAGTAAATAATTATAAAGCCCTATGCCATCTTCTTTGCAATCAAAGGAAAGAAAATTACATAAAGAAGGTAAATAACTGAGGTGCAACCGTTCAAAACCATCTTGCATCTGAATCATTCCCTCGTTATTGGTTTGGATGCTTCTTTGAATAAACTCCTCATCATCCAAAGCTGCTTGGGCGGCTGTAAGTGCTGCCTGGTTTACAGTAAAAGGCAATTGAACTCGGCGTAAGATGGAAATAATATCGGGATTTGCAATGGCATAACCCAAACGTAATCCAGCCATTCCGTAGATTTTTGAAAATGTGCGGGTAATTACTAAATTTGGATGTTTTTTCAACCAATCAATACTGTTGCAACTCATCGCCCGAGCAGCGTATTCATAATAGGCTTCATCAAGAACCAACAAGGTAGAAGCGGGGATCTGCTCTAGTAAATAGTTGATTTCTTCCTGGCTGGTTAATAACCCCGTTGGATTATTGGGGTTGGCTAAAAAAATCAAAGCCGTTTGATCGGTGCAGGCATTGATAAGATTCTCGCAATTGATTTGCCAATTGTCTTTGATAGGAACACTATGGACAGGAATGTTTAAGGTATTGGCCTGAATGGCATAGGTACTGAACGCGTAATCATGAGTCAGAATATGTTTGTTTGTGTGCAATGCAAAACTATTCAATAAGATACTGACTATGAAATCAGAGCCATTACTAAGAAATAATTGATCAGTACTTATACCCAGTTGAGTTGCCAGCCTTGGCATTAATGGGTGATTGATTGGTGAGGGATAGGTTGCAATGATCTGAGAGGGCATAGTTCGTAATGCAATTAATGCGTGAGGACTGCAACCTAGTGGATTTTCATTCGAGGCTAACTTGATTATATCGCTAATCCCTTTTTCGCGAGCTAACTCCTCTATTGATTTTCCTGGTTTATAGGGAACCAGGGAGCGTATTCCTGGATGGGGTAGTTGTTGAAAATCAATGGCCATAAAGAGTTCCTTTCCAAAAAATTGAATTTCATCTTACCTAAGCCAGCCCTTGCTGTCACGAATGAAATTACTTTGGCTAAGTCTTGAACGAGGCTCTCAGTTTTAAGCGTAGGTAGTGCCATTGGGCCAGGGCCGGACCTACTCGTAATTTTTAACACACGCCTTCATGTATTAATCCGCGCTTTTGCGTGTATGTAGATCCATTATTGTTGCATTTTAAACAATAGGGCGTTAATCTTGCGCCGGCATCCAACCTCAGGAAGAATTATCATGAAGCATCTTAAGGGCTTTTCCCTTATTGAAGTGCTGGTTTCTTTAATGCTGGTGACTACTATTGCACTGGCCTTATTACAACAGCATTGGAACATTCGTCAATTCATCAACCAATTAATAGCCCATGCAGAGGTATTACAGATTATTGATCGTGTGACGGAATCACTCTACGGTCAAATGAATAAAATACCCTCAGTGCCATCTCCCTATCTTCTCAAAGTTCGAAATGAAACAGACTATTTGATTGTGCGTGTTGAATGGTTCAATCGCTCAGAATCCATAACCCGAAAAATACGAAAAAGAGGTGTGGCCTAATGAACAGACAATCTGGTTTCAGTTTATCTGAGCTGTTAATCAGTCTTTTTTTGGCCAGTATCATTATAACGACCCTGATTCACATGTATTTAATGACTAAAGGTCAGTATCTGGAGTATCAAAAAATTCTTGAGGAGCGTTTTGAGTTGCAGTGGGTCTCTGATTTGTTAACTGACAGCATTAGAAGAGCCGGATTTACTCCATGTCTGGGTATAGAGCAATTAAAGACAGCCGACAGGCGCAAGATAGGTGAAACTCTTTGGGGTATTAAAAGTGAAAATAATTCGAGATCCTTTATCCGCATTAATCGAATGAGTGATGTATTTTCTGAACGTGCTTCATTCCTAAGCCCGACAGAGTTGGTTGTTCATTCCTCTGTCGTATTCAATGAGCGTCGACCATTAGTTATTGCGGATTGTACCCACGCTGAAGTACATCAGATTTTAAAAGTCGAACAGCGGGAAGGAGGGCAGCATATTACTTTAGTCAAACCCAGGAGGTTCAATTACAAACAGCCTCTGTACGCAGGTGAATGGCTCGAAGAACAATGGTTCATTAAATCGAATCCACAACATATTAATACCCTGCATTATCAGTTGGCACAGTCCGAGGAGCTATCCCCGCTTATTCATTCACTTCGGACTACCCAGCAAAAAATCCGTGGCAAAAACGTTCTTAAGGTAACCATGGGGCTAGAACACGATAAGACGCATGAGTTCATCGTTGTGGTTCGCGGAACATGAGGGGGCGTTATGATGGGTTTATTTTTTTGATGACGCTGTGTACGCTCCTGGTTATCAGTTTGTTGATTCTTACCAACATGCAGCATGTACTTTTATACAGTAAAGCCTTAAACCGACAGGAATATCAGCACCAGAACTTTTATCAGATGGAAGATATTCTGATGTGGTTGACGGAAATTCAAACGCAACATATCGATAAGGATTGTTTTATTTCCGAGAAAGGTGCAAATAAGGTGATTGGGCAATTAGTGCGTGATGATGGCTGTTTGGTGGATGGAGACACGTTACGATACAGGTATTTGATTGAAGACCTGGGAGATTTTCCTTGTATGGTTGTAGAGAAAAAAGGGAAGTTGCTTTCAACTCATCATTTTCGAATCACATTATTGCAGCGCTCTGATGAGCACAATCCTGCCTCATCTGTTTTACAGATCAGGGATATAAAGGCCATTGCCTCTGCATCATGTCAGGGCGAGGCGCATCGAGTCTCTGCGGGTATCAGCAGTTGGCGCTATATCCCCGATGTAGAATGGGAGTAGCAGTGGTAATCGTCCTTGGTCATAATGCCTCTGGATTCGCTTGAGTATGTGGTGTCAAGGTTGTATTGTTATAAATATAAATAATAAAAAGGTTTCATGGATGCGTTTATTCAATGTTTCCGAATTTAAATATTGGCCACAAATCAGTGTGGCTTTATTATTGATGGTCGGATACGGCTGCTATCGATATTTTGCCTATTACGATACTCGTTCAAATGATTCATACGTTTCTGCAAATTTAGTCAATATGGCTTCTTTAGTCGCGGGTCCCGTGACTCGATTATACGTCAGAGAAAACCAGACCGTTAAGAAGGGAGATAAGCTCATTGAGATAGATCCTCTTCCTTATATTTATGCCGTCGAGCAAGCAAAAGCGAAATTGAATATAGCCAAATTAAATTATGAGAACGACAAGTTAGCTGTAATCAAGGCAGAACAAAAATTAAAGCAAAGCCGGATCATGTTGAATTTAACTCAGGATCATTATAAACGTTATCGACCATTAGAATCGAAGGGTGATGTCCCTGAAATTACCCTTATCAATCTGATGGATAAAATGAAGGAACAGGAAGCAGCGATTGCCGAAGCAGAACAAGAGTTAAAAATTGCGCAAACGAATTTGGATGATAATCAGATTTTAGCGGCACAGGCAGAGTTGGATCAGGCTATTTACTTAAGAAATCACACCACGCTCATTGCGCCTGAAGACGGATACATTACCAATTTTAATTTGCGTATTGGTCAATACATCACTGTGGGTGAAGGTTTGTTCGCTTTAATTGAAACAAAACAATGGTGGGTAGAAACGCGCTACCGGGAAACTGTAATTCGTATGATTAAACCCGGGGATAAAGCTGAAATCATGATTGATATGTATCCGGGTAAAGTCTTTCATGGTCATGTAAACAGTATCGGTTGGGGGATTAATCGTGTAGCCCAGGGTAATGTTGCCAATTCAACTTTGGTTTATATGAAGGCCACTGAAGATTGGATCCGAATTGCTCAGCGCTTTCCTGTACGTATCTATATCGATGATCTGACCGATGACTATCCCATGCGCATCGGGGCCAGCGCTACAACAATAACCTATAGGTGAACGGGTGTTCTTTTGGCCTCAAAGCGTTGAAAATCGGGCTGCATTAAGAACTGCCATAGCAGCATTGGTTGCTATTTTGATTTCTTTTAAATTTCATTTGGAGACCCCGTATTGGTCAGGAATGACCGTTGTTATTGTATCCAATTTGTATACAGGCAGTATTATCGATAAAGCAACGATGCGTATTCTAGGCACTATTGCCGGTGCATTTCTTGGGTATTTTATTGCAGGGCTTGTTGTAAACAGTTTTCTTTTGTATTTGGTGTGTTGCTTTCTGGTTATTGCAGTCAGTGTCTATTTTTTTAATTACAGCAAACACGGTTATGCTTATTTGTTAGGTGCTTTATGTATTTTTATTGTTATTTCACAGCTTGCATTAAATCCGCAAAATGCTTTTTTTGTTGCAATCTGGCGACCTGTTGAAATAGGAATAGGGGTTTTTGTCGCAGCTGTAAATGCTTATGCTGTTTTTCCCAATCATATCAAAGACAATATGGTGGTACAGGTCCATGATATTTTTGATGAGTTTTTAGCTGAATTTAAAGTATTGCATCAATTGCTAATCCATCCCGATGTCAATTCTTCTGAACTGGCTGAGCGCAATTTAAAAATTAAGAAAAAAATACGCACCGCGATTGAGTTGATCGGCGCATTAAATCAGGAAATTGGTGTTAAAAAAGAGCATGTGGATAGGTTTAGAGCCTATATGGATACACTGTATGCCATTTCGCGGCAGTTTCAGTACCTCATCATACTTCAGCCGCAAGTTACTGAGTTAAATTCACTAAAAAAATTGGATATCGATCCATTATTTACTGCTATTGAGCATGATTTATTAGAATTTCAAACTAAATTTGACCTCCGTCAAACAGAAGTTATAGTGTTGCAAACAAGCGATGTCTTGGCTGATTTTGAACAAAGGGTTAATAGAAAAAAAAATAATTTATCAGTAAAAAGTGAATTTATTTATTCTTTTATCAATTATGTGAAACAGCTCAATCAAAATTTCATTCTCATTAAATCACTATCTTCACCAGAACCTGTAGCAATTACTCCAAAATACAAAGTTATTAGTAAGCAACAGCGCTTACGTTCGGATTATGACTTGATTAAACATTGCATTAAAGCAGGATTATCCGTTCTATTGGCTTTGGGATTTTGGTTTGTCAGCAATTGGCCTGGTGGATTAAATGGAATCATCTCCAGTTTGGTTATATCAATAAAAGGTAAAAATCTTTTTGATATGAAACACGTGAGTATTCATCGGTTTATGGGCTGTTTTTTAGGTGGAGGAGTAGGGTTAATTTCATTAGCTGTATTTGAGATGAATTTGTATGAGTTGATTATCATCTTATTGTTTTTTGTCTGGGCGTTTAGCTATTTCATGTTCAAGATGACTGAATATTCATACATTGGTTTACAGGCCAATATTGCGTTAATCATTACACTAGCCCAACAGGGCGGTCCACCCATAGGACTTGATCCACCGTTACAAAGACTTGCTGGAATTATTATCGGAATTACGGCAACCATTATTGTCGCCAATGTGGTGTGGCGTTCTGATGTTTGGACTATATTAAAACGTTATATAGACAAATTGTATCGTTTTATTGCCTTCAATTTAGAACAAGTTATTCTGGTTGCAGAGGATCAACGCTCACTTCATGATTTGGCCAATCTTTTTTGGCTGTCCAGGGGGTTAATCACGTCATTGGGCAATGAGCAATTAAGTCTTAAGAAACAAAATCTTTTAAGTGCTTTAACTCAGCGCTTTGAGTCTCTGGTTATTGTTCAGGCAACTATCAGTCATATACTGGTTACCATAGATTTGAAAAAGGCTCACGAAACCGCCTTATTGTTCCAGTTTGATCTGCTTTCTCATGAAAAAAAACTGATTGAGTCCTTTAATCTCCAGAACAGTACAGCTGGTTTGAATTTAAGCCAGACTTTTGGTGACTTTGTAACTAACATTGATCATCACGCTGCTTTTGCAAGTGCAAATGATGAATCCATTCGTAACTTATTAGCCTATGTGAATGCTTTGAAACTGATATCATTACAGATTAATTGACGGCTCTTTTTCAAGAAAATGACTTTGAAAAAAATTGAATAAAAACAATAAGGCCGAAGGTTATATTAAGGTGCTTTCTGCCATCTTCCATAAAATTTAGTTGCAATTTCCTCCATCACGTGTAAAATTTGAACTCTTATGAAATCAAAAATTATCTATTTTACAGCAGCCCTGGTACTCATGGGCATTGGTGTTTCGGTATGGTGGCTTGAGTCACCTAAACCCGCTTTTCGTCAGGTTAATTTTAATCAATTACCGGGTTGGGAAGCTGCCGAATTCAAAAAATCCTTGATGGCATTTCAAACGTCCTGTCGTGCGTTTATCAAACAGGATCCGGAACGCGTTGTTGGAACCAATCAAATTGATTTGCAAGCTAAGGATTGGCAACCAGCTTGTCATGCCGCGCTTAAACTCAATCCGGTTAGCGAAAAATCGGCAAAATTGTTTTTTCAGAAATGGTTTTCTCCAGTTGAGTTCTATGATGGAGAACCGGTAAAGGGTTTATTCACTGGTTATTATATGCCGTTGTTAAAAGGCAGTTACAAGAAATCTGATGAATTCAGTGTTCCTCTTTATGAATTGCCCTCTAATTTAATGACTATCGATTTGGGACTTTTTATCCCTCATATGAAAAACCGCAAACTGGTTGGACGTATCTCAGGGAATAAAATGGTGCCGTTCTATACTCGCGAGGAAATCAACAAGGGAGCGATTAAAGACACTGCAAAAGTACTGCTTTGGATTCACAGTCCTATCGACCGATTATTCCTGGAAATTCAAGGTTCAGGGATAGTAGAGCTTGAAGACGGATCACGCGTTTTTGTTGGTTATGATGGGCAAAATGGCGCACCTTATACCGCCATCGCTGGTGTTTTAATTAAAAAAGGCATCATGACCAAACACAATGCGTCGATGCAGGCAATCAAGCGCTATTTGGAAGCTCATCCCAAAGAGATGGATAAGATCCTCAATAAAAATAAATCCTTTGTATTCTTTCGTAAGTTATCTTTGGAAGGTGCCTTAGGCTCTCAAGGTGTTGCACTGACCCCGGGATATTCGCTTGCTATCGATAGAGAGTGGATACCTATGGGAGCTCCTCTTTGGCTTAGTACTACAAGGCCGGACAGCAAGGATCCCAATGTGAATAAGCCCATGCAGCGATTAATGATTGCTCAGGATACCGGGGGTGCTATTCGCGGTAAGGTTCGAGGTGATGTATTTTGGGGTGGCGGTGAGAAAGCGACTTTAATTGCCGGTCACATGAAAAATGAAGGTCATTATTGGCTGCTCTTGCCACGTCATGCAGTTTCTCGAATAGAAAAACTGGCCTGAGAGCTTCATACTTTTTACTCTTTTCCAGATTATCAATATGTTCAGGAAACCGCGCCAAAGGCGCGGCCTTGAGAATTTATGGGGAATAATACTCGGACTCGATTATTGTGATTTAGTCTCTTCATTGTTCTCCGTCTCAGCGGCAGGAATAGCTGTTGGAGCATCATTAATCACTGGAGCAGTATTGCCTTTTAAAGCTTCTGCCAGCGTTATAAATTTATAACCATTACTTCGATACATTTCGATTATGTCTGCCAGGCACAAACTATTCAGCAAGTTTGCATGAATAAGTAGAATATGTTTTATCGGTTGGCCTTCTACTTTTTTTGCTTTCTTGTCCGCTCTTAACGTTTGGCTCCAGATATAAGCCAGATATCGTTTTTTAAAAGAATTGATACTTTGCGGTCTTTTTCTGTAGGGAATTCTATAGAATTGTGCGTTAAATTCATAATCCTTGCTGTCTACAGTCACCGGAGCTATGGTGTATTGATGCTCAGCCAGCCACTCCTGAACTTTTTGTTTCTTTTCACCGCTTCCTTCAGCAAGGTAGGGGTAACGGAAGTATTTAGGCTCTGTCATCACCTGTGCAAGCTTGGTGTCTGCTCGTTCAATATCTGCTATATATTTTTCTGCAGACATACCATTTAAACTTTTATGAGTATAGGTATGATTGCCTATGGTTAGGCCTTGATTACGAAACGTTTCTAATAATTCCCATTCATTTTTGGCCACAGCACCGCCTATGGCAAAACCTGTGGCGGGTACCTGATTTTCCACCAATGTATTAACAATGGCCATAAATCGTTCTTGTGTTCTTTTTAAGTTTGCGGGGGTACTGGTGCCAGAGCCTACGAAGGGCAAGTCATCAATTGTTATCGCAATTTCATGTTCTTCAGCAAAACAGGAAGTATTGAGCAAAATAAAAAATGAAGCTATCCCTAGCCAGCGCATGTACATGGTTCCCCCCCACTCGGAATTTCATATTCCATTGTTATTTTTATAAGTTATTTTAACTATAGCTCAGGTTTTTGATTTGATCCTCTAATTAGAAAAAATAGTGTCTATTCAATGAACTTTAAGTAAAATGAGCACCAGTTCCTGATTAGGGAAATGAAACGAAGCAGGGGTTCTAAAATAAAGGAGTAAGATATGACTCAGGAAAAATACGAGCAAGAACTATCGGATAGTAATTTACAAGGCAACAATCAATTAGGCGCTGATGTATATGAAAGTGCCAGAAAACTGAATGTTCAGCTTGCTACCAGGGGGCCGGCTATTCTTTATGCGCTGGGTAAAGCAACTGATCATTTAACCAATAATAATATTGTGACCGCAGTAGGTGGAATGGTTGTTGGAGCTATAGGATTTTTTGGTAATCGATACTATAGAAATAAAGGGGATGATTCAGCTTATTCCTATATGGGACAGATAGTGGGAGGAGTACAGTTTACTGTCGGTTTTTTGCTGTTGGCCGCAGAAGCATATGAAACCTACGCCAGCAGCGGTGATGTGAGTCCCTTTTTGGATGTTATTAAAATGTCCGGGGTCGCTTTGTCTTTAACTGAGGGTGCTTTGGTTCTGGTTAATTCTTATCTTTATGGGGATAGTGCCCCCAAAACTGCAGTGACCAAGCCAAAGTTGGGTTAGAGCATATTCAATAAATAAAAATTTTCAGGACTAACTGAATAAGGGATTGATCATGGCATATGTTTTACCCAAACCAGCATCGAAAGTGTTTTTAGGTTTCGCAGCGCTTTATCTCATATTAGTATCATTCATTGGGTTTCCTCTCAATACGTTATTAAAACCGATTCCTATCGCGTGTTTAATCGTTGCGGTGTTACAACGCGACATGGTGTCATGGACCAAAATAGTGTTAATCGCTGCGCTTGGGTTTTCGATGGCGGGTGATATTATATTGACCGTCCCTGTTGCAGTGCAGTTAGAGTTGGGTATTGGTTGTTTTTTATTGGCACATTGCTGTTATATCGCTCTTTTTTTAAAGTCTTTTAAATTCAATGCAGTTCATTTGGCGTACTTTGCTCCTGTTTTGTTGATCATGGGGATTATTGCCTGTCTGATGATTCCCTACCTGGGAGCCTTGTTAATCCCAGTGATGATTTATTTTTGTGTGTTAATGTGCATGGCTTTTAGTGCTTTTCAAGTCCAGAGCGATTGTTTAACCATAGGAAGCGGGGCATTATTTTTTTTGATATCCGATTTAAGTCTTGCCCTTAATTTGTTTCTTTATCCGCAGGCAGATACACGGATATTTGTGATGTTTACCTATTACGTTGCTCAATTTTTGTTGACCTGGGGGATTGTAAGCAGTTACAGGCGAATATAGAGTTGCTTCAGTTGCCCCTCTTGCGTCAATCAAGCTACACTTGTAGTACCAGGGATAATAGGAATTGGATGGAATCATGGGAAAATTGAAAGGTGGTCAGCTTGTTGTGAAGTGTTTGGAAGCACAGGGCGTTGAATTTGTATTTGGTATTCCCGGGGCGAAAATTGATACCGTTTTTGATGCGCTGGAAGATTCCTCCATTCAATTGGTTTTGTGCCGACACGAGCAAAATGCAGCTTTTATGGCGCAGGCATATGGCCGTTTGACCGGAAAACCCGGAGTGGTTCTAGTTACTTCCGGCCCCGGTGTTTCTAACCTGGCTACTGGATTATTGACTGCTACTACTGAAGGCGATCCTATAGTTGCTATTGGAGGTAATGTTCCGCGTAGCATGGCTTTAAAAGAATCCCATCAAAATACGAATAACGTTGCGTTAATGGCTCCCGTCACTAAAACCAGCGTTGAGGTATTAGTGCCACAAATGATTCCCGAGGTTTTTGCTAATGCATTTCGTTGTGCTACTGCACCCAAAAGAGGCGCATGTTTTATCAGTTTACCCCAGGATGTCTTAACCGAAATGGTTAATGCGCCAGTAATTAAACCCTTGGCCGATATTCGTTATGGCATTGCGCATCAGCAGTCTTTACAAGCCGTAGCCGATACAGTAAATGCGGCACAATTCCCTGTTTTATTATTAGGACAAGAGGCAAGCCGACCAGAAAATACCCAAGCTATCCGTGCTTTATTAGATAAGACCCATCTACCCACAGTGGGAACTTTTCAGGCTGCTGGTGTGGTTTCAAGGAGTTTGGTTTCCTGTTTTGCTGGACGGGTCGGTCTGTTTTGCAATCAACCCGGTGATCAACTCTTGAATAAGGCTGATGTTGTCATTACTGTTGGGTTAAATATGGCAGAGTATGACCCTGAAACCTGGAATGTGGGTAAAGAAAGAACCATCATTCATATTGATTATTTACCAGCAAAAATTCATGAAACCTATCAGCCGAAATATGAATTACTGGGTGATGTGGATGCGAATATAGCTGCTTTAACCGATTTACTCAATGCATCTATGGTTTCTCAGAATGACAAACATGTGAAACCTTATCATGATATGCATCAAAAAATTATTCAAAGCGGTGAGCATTTATCAAAAGGGAATTTATTGCATCCCTTGCATTTTATTCACGAATTAAGAAATGCAATTGATGATGATGCCTATGTTGTTTGTGATATTGGTTCTGTTTACATATGGATGGCTCGTTACTTTTTGTCTTATGAACCGCATCATTTATTATTTAGTAATGGGCAACAAACTCTGGGAGTGGGCTTACCTTGGGCAATGGCTGTGAATTTCGTTCATCCAGATAAACAAATCGTTTCATTGTCTGGTGATGGAGGATTTTTATTTTCAGCTATGGAATTGGAAAATGCAGTAAGGCACAAACAAAATTTTGTTCATTTTATCTGGCGTGATAATTGTTACAACATGGTGAAAGAACAGGAACTGATGAAATACAAACGTGGTTCTGGTGTTGATTTTGGTACTGTAGATATCATCAATTTTGCCAAGGCGTTTGGAGCAACGGGTTATGAGTTAAAACATCCTTCTGATTTTAAATCATTGCTCCACGAAACACTGGCACAAAAAGGACCGGTAATCGTCGATATTCCAATAGATTACTCGGATAATCCCAAGTTATTTGAAGCAGTGAGTAGTGGTTCTGGAAATTAGGTGGATTTTTAGAGAGACGTTATAAAAGCAGGCTACGAGCTGGTATCCTGGATTAACTATGTCTTGGTAAGAGGATGGTTATTTCTGTTTTTCAATCGCTTGCGTTGCACTGTGTAACTCTTCTACACCAAGGGTTAATTGGCTAAACGCTTCGGATTCGATTAATGCGAGTTCAAAATTTTTAATCATGCATACTTTAATTGTTGCTGATTTAAATTTAAATCGAAATACATGGCCTCCTTTCATTTCGTCAGGATTTAGAAAATGCATGTGATGCCCAGGTATGTTTAAAGTTGAGAAATATTCAGGAAAGCGAAATCCAGCTAAGATGCCTTTGATGTGGTGATATCTGAAATTGGCTTGAACCATGGGGAATGTATCCACTAATGGTTGATACGGTTTCGGTTGACACGCCTCTGAGCGGCAATCGATTTCATCCAGCATGCATTCAAAGCGATAGGCATATATATAATTCAGAGAGGAGAGCTTTTTATCAAATTCCTCAGTAAAATGTTCAAAGCTTTCGATGTTGTTCAATTCAAAATGATCCGTTTCTTCAAAATCAACGACCCAGGCAAAGGGAGTTTTTTGTTGGGGATCTACGGGGCGAGCTATCCCGTCTTCGACTATTCGATAAAATTGACCATCAAACCCGATTAATTCACCGTGCACTGCATCAAAAGTTCCAATTCCAAAATTTCCTTTTTCGGTCAATGACTTAAGAGTGCAGTCCCCATCATAAACTTTATCAATGAAGCCGCATAATGCACCAGTTTGAAACAGTTTATTATTGGAACACGCCATCGTAGATATCCTTTCAGAGCATATGAGGTCATTTCGTAATTATAGCCCACCAGAGTAAAACTTGATTTTAATAAAAATTAAAGAGAATTTTGGTAATTTGATCGTTACACTATCGCGACTAGAGGTCACCGCGAATTGATAGTGATATGTTTTTACTAAACTGCATCAAATCGAATTACTTGCTCTTAAGCGTCGCTTTGCTATTAACTGCCTTATATAACGGGGCGTTTTATCATCATATTAACGAAGTTTATCCTGCATTTGCTGGTAATTCAGGTTTTCTTATTTCAACTTTTGTTTTAATTTTCGCAGCAAATACGCTCGTATTCAGTTTCCTGTGCATTCGAAGATTGACCAAGCCTGTTTTAGTTGTTTTTGTGCTGTTTGCGGCAATTGCTGCATATTATATGGATACTTTTGACGTCATCATTGACAGGATCATGATACAGAACATAGTCATGACTGATGCCAAAGAAGCGAGTGATTTGATTACCCTTAAGCTGGGCTTGTATGTGTCCTTTTTGGGGCTTGTTCCTGCCGTGTTGATTTATCGATACAAGAGAACAGCAATACCATGGCGTAGAGCCATTGGGGAGCGCCTGGTATTTATTTTTTTGTTGCTTCTTGTGGCAATCAGTCAATTGAGTCTGTTTCCTAAATATTATGCTTCCTTCTCTCGCGAGCATAAAATCGTACGTTATTATATAAATCCATTAAGCCTCATTAATGCGATGTGGGGTTATGCCTCCTCAAAACTTCAGGACCAAGCTCCCAAAATCACTACTCCTTTGGGCAGTGATGCGCATGTTGTCAGATCGGGTAATGAGCGGCGTTTAATTATCCTTGTGGTCGGCGAGACTGCTCGTTGGGATCATTTTTCGTTAAATGGTTACAGCAAACAGACTAACCCATTACTGTCTCAAGAACAGAGTGTGAGTTTTAAACGAGTCACTTCCTGCGGCACCAGCACCGGAGTAGCGGTACCCTGTATGTTTTCCCCCTTTGAGCGAGCAGCTTATTCTGAAAAAAAATTCAATGCTTCTGAAAACCTGCTGGATGTGCTTGCTCACGCAGGGGTTACTGTTTTGTGGCGTGAGAATAATTCAGATTCTAAAGGTGTTGCAGTACGTCCTCACCATGTTGTGTATCAGGACTATAAAGATCCCTCCAGAAATACTGTATGTGATACGGAGTGCCGGGATGAAGGCATGTTGATTGGTTTACAAGAGTTTATTGATCAGCATACGACAGGTGATATTGCCATTATCCTCCATCAAATGGGCAGTCATGGCCCAGCGTACTACAAGCGTTATCCTTCGAGATTTGAGCAATTCAAACCTGCTTGCAAAAAGAACCTTTTGGAACAGTGCAGTCTTGAAGAAATCGCCAATGCTTATGATAATACGATCTTGTACACCGATTATTTTTTGTCCAAAGCGATTGGTCTGCTCAAAGAAAATACAAAGCATTTTGAAACAGCTCTGTTCTATATCAGCGATCATGGTGAATCTTTAGGGGAATTTGGTGTCTACTTGCACGGCATGCCGTATCTTATTGCTCCTGAAGCACAAACCCATGTCGGTGCGATTCTCTGGCTGTCAGATAATTTTTCCCAAGGCAGTATGAAGGAACTGAAAGCCTATGCTGATCATGCATTTTCTCAGGATAATTTATTTCACACCATTTTGGGTATGTTTCAGATACAGACCAAAGAATACAAGGCTGAAATGGATATTTTGAACGTCAGTCATCATTTTAAAGAGATTGTTTGATTGTGCATGATGAATGCGTCAGTCTGTGGTTCATAAAATGAGAATAAAGAGAAGAGGCAATTATTGCCTCTCCTCTATGACTGGGTTAGGAGTTCATCAGTTTATTTAGCCAGGCTTTTGCTTCAGCACTGACCTGTTCATTAGTTAAAGCGAGTTCATAAATTGCTTGTTTCCGTGCATTTTCATTCCCATACAAGTCATCAAGCGCTTCATTCCATAGTGCTAACACTATAGCCTCGGGTTGTTTGCCAACCTGTTCAAGAATGCTAAAAATGCGATCGTGCCAGTACGCATTGGTGGCTTTTTCTATCCAGGCCAATAATTCAGGTGTTAACCCAATGTCCTCAAGTCCTTTACCTTCACCAAAGCCCTTTTCCCATTTCTTGGTTCTTAAATGAGCGTATTTTTTTCCATAGATACCATTGACCCATTCCATGTATTGTTTACCCAATTCAATACCTCGAGCAGATTCAGGATCCTGGTGCATATTCATTTTCAACTCATTCAAAATTTGGTGCCATTGTTGTTCAAAAGCCGCTTTTTGCTCAGGTGTTTTGTTGGCTTTCATTTCCTTTTCGAACGCAACATACTGTTTTAACTCGTCAGGAGTAAATATTTCTTTTACCCAACTGTGTTCAAGATTATCTGTCATTTTATAGACCTCTATAAGTTGTATAATAGTTTCCCATGGTATGGATTTATGACTATCAACAGTATCAATGATGCTTTGCAGTGTTTTAGCTCCCTCTACCAAAGCTCTTCCTTTTTGTTCCAGCACCCGAACCTGGTTATTAAAATGGTCGAGGGCTTTGCTTTCTTCGGTAAGCAGCGTTTTGATTTGGGCTAATTCAAATCCGAAAAACTTCAAAGCAATAATCTGTTGCAGTTGCAATAAATCCTGTTCAGAGTAAACACGATAACCATTGGGCATTCGTAAAGAAGGTTTCAATAAATTAATGCGATCATAATGATGCAACGTTTGCACTGTTATGCCGGTTAGTTTTGCCAAGTCTTTTACGAACCATTGAGTCATTGTATTTCCTCCTTGTTAGCCAAGATAAGGTCTATAGCAACAATAGGGTCAAGTGTTTTTTTAGGATAATGGTAAATATTTTTTATGTACAGGCAACAGGCACAGTAACTCATTAAAAAATCCTGGAGCCTCATTATTAGCCATGAGGCATATCATTTCGGGATTGGATGAACCTATCAGGTCCAGATCGCTGGATCTTTGAAATCGAGTGTACAAAGAATAAAGAGCTGTTAGTTTGACTATAAAATGAAACGGGTGACTGAATGCTTCTTATTTGGTTTTCATGGTGCAATCTAATCTTAATAATTGCTTAAGTATTCTATGTTATTCTTGCGCGGTAAAATTAACCTTACAGGAGTCCATAAAGATGGCTGAGATTATAAAACCGATATTAACTGGTAGACCTTTTGATTCAACAGCACATCGTTTTATTACAATGTTTCGACCTATTCAAGAGACCCCAACTAAACACTCCGACTTTGTTGCTTTTGTTGCAACTCCAGTTCTCGATTTTTTTGTATTAGATACAATTTTTGCTCTTGATGCATCCATTCGTATACTGAATGCTACAGCTTCTTTATTAAAAGCAGTTTATAACTGGACTTTGCATCAACAAGAAACCAGTAAGTTAATTGATAAAGCTACTGACAAGGAGCTCGACGATTTTAGCAGGAATGTCGATGGGATAATCAGCGCATTTGTCGCACAGATTTTTAATATGATTTTTAGTTTAGCGAGCCTTATAACTCGACCGATTGCCAGCATCATTGAAGCCTTGGATGGAGATGTAATCGAAGAGAGCGAATTGGCTCACCGTTTTTAGAAACAGTTAAAATGTTCCCTGCAATGTCTTGGTTTGCAGGGACATTTTGTTATCCCTTTAAAAAATTCAAACTACATATTTTGTTCACCTTTTTTGAAATAATAGTGTTTCAGCTTGCTGTTATTTAACCTGCACGCAAATCTGACTTTTCTCCAAGATTCCATAGTTGTGACCAAGAGACAGATGGGCGCACTGGGGGTAATGTTCGCGCCTGCAGGCAGTTTAGTAAGCATCTCCACAGTATGGTTGTAATCGATTAATACGGTGTCTGACATCTCGATATCCTTTTATAGCGGTAATCATCTGTAGCCCTCAGGACATCCGGGATGATTTTTTTAAGATAAAATGATCAAATAGAATACAGATGAATTATTAAGAGAACCTTAAAACGTGTGTTGAAGCAGGTACTGATTTGTCTTTCTCTAACTTCGATCAACGAGTCAATCGGTGTTTGAGGGAATAAATTTGTTGCACTATTTAATAGAAGGTTTTACTCTGATTTTTATATGAATTTTATTGATTACCTAAGTATCCCTTTAAACTGAGATATTATCTCGA
Source organism: Legionella moravica DSM 19234 (assembly GCF_000423305.1). GTDB lineage: Bacteria > Pseudomonadota > Gammaproteobacteria > Legionellales > Legionellaceae > Legionella > Legionella moravica. The sequence continues at coordinate 125,143 of NZ_KE384003.1, forward strand.
TTTTATACATGGAACGTTATGTGGATTGTACGGATTGCACTGACACGACCTTACACTTTTATTGTACTTGCTCTGTTATTGCTTATAATTGGGCCTCTGTCCATAATGCGGACCCCCACAGATATTTTTCCTGACATCAACATCCCTGTAATCAGTGTTATCTGGAGTTATGCAGAATTGCCTCCAGATGATATGGGTAATCGAATAACCAGCGTATTCGAACGGTCATTACCTACTACAGTTAATGATATTGAGCATATTGAATCTGAATCGTTGATAGGGGTCGGCGTAGTTAAGATTTTCTTTCAACCGGGGGTGAATATCGAGTTGGCTCTGAGCCAAGTGACCTCCATAGCACAAACGATATTGCGTTCCTTGCCACCGGGAACGCTGCCTCCTTTAATTTTGAATTATAAGGCATCAACTGTTCCCGTTTTGCAATTGGTTTTATCCAGTGACACCATCCCGGAGCAAGAACTGAATGATTTGGGCAATAATTTCATTCGTCCTCAATTAGCTCCTGTGGCAGGAGCTTCTTTGCCCTATCCTTATGGAGGGAAAGTACGCCAGGTACAAGTAGATTTGGATTTACAAGCCATGCAAACTTATGGGGTGTCACCATCAGAAGTTAATGCGGCTATTGAAGCACAAAATCTGATCATTCCATCGGGAACGCAAAAAATTGGTGATTATGAATACATTGTCAAGCTCAATAACAGTCCTCTCAAGGTAAACGATTTAAATGATATGCCTGTTAAATCGACCCCTGGCCGTGTGGTGTATGTTCGTGATGTTGCCCATGTTCGGGACGGTTTTGCACCACAAACCAACATAGTAAGGGTTGATGGCAAGCGCGCTGTAATGATGTCCGTTCAAAAAACTGGAAATGCTTCTACTTTAGGAATTATCAAGCAGATAAAAGCCTTATTGCCTAAAATTAAAGAGATTATGCCGGCTGGTTTAAAACTAGGGCAGTTTGCGGATCAATCGATATTTGTTACCGCTGCGATCCAGGGAGTTATTACTGAAGGGATTATTGCTGCATCCTTGACTGCTTTGATGATTTTAATTTTTCTTGGCAGTCTACGCAGCACTTTAATCATCAGCATATCCATTCCTCTGTCTATTATTGGTTCATTGACCATTCTTTCCGCATTGGGTGAAACGATTAACATTATGACTTTGGGGGGGCTGGCACTGGCGGTAGGTATTTTGGTTGATGATGCTACCGTTGCCATCGAAAACATAAACTGGAATCTGGAACAAGGTAAAGAGGTTGAAGAGGCTATATTAGATGGGGCGCACCAAATCGCCATTCCGGCATTAGTATCTACTCTGTGTATTAGCATCGTTTTTGTTCCCATGTTTTATCTAGGCGGAGTCGCTCAATACTTATTTGTGCCTCTGGCCGAAGCGGTTATTTTTGCGATGTTGATTTCTTATCTTTTATCACGAACGCTCATACCTACATTGGCAAAATATTTATTGCACAAGCATGATGCTAAAAAGAAAGAACAAGCTCAAAATTTTTTCGCGCGATTTCATCATCGATTTGAAAAGAAATTTGAAATTTTTCGGGAACATTACACTCACTTGCTGAGTAAGGCATTAAACAATGCCGCTGTTTTTGTCGGATCGTTTTTAGCATTTATAATTGCGTCCGTTGTTCTTTTATGGCCGTGGCTAGGTAGTAATTTTTTTCCTAACGTGGATGCTGGTCAGCTTAAGCTTCATATACGAGCTCCGACTGGAACTCGCGTTGAGGTGACCGCTCGTTATGTTGATAACATCGATAAGGTAATTCGAACTGTTATTCCTCCTCAGGAGCTGGATACCATCGTGGATAACATAGGTTTGCCTGTAAGTGGAATCAATTTATCCTACAGTAACTCTGCTCCGGTTGGTCCTGAAGATGCGGATATTTTGATTTCTTTAAAAGCGCAACATAAGTCGGTATTTGATTATCAGCGTCAATTAAGAAAAGTACTTAATGAACAATTCCCTGATGTATCCTTTGCTTTTTTACCTGCTGATATAGTGAACCAAACCATTAATTTCGGGCTTCCTTCTCCCATCGATATTCAAATCATTGGCTTAAAGCAAGATGAAAACAGAGCGTATGCAAAGAAGCTGATGCGACGATTAAAAAAAGTTCCTGGACTTGTGGATATAAGAGAACATCAAGCCATGAATTATCCTGAATTATTTGTTGATATTGATAGAAGTAAGGCAAAGGAGCTGGGAATAACTCAGCGGAATATTGCTACGAATTTATTGATCACTTTAGCAGGTAGTTTTCAAACGACGCCTACATTTTGGTTAAGTCCTCAAAATAATGTGTCTTATCCTATCGTAGTTCAGGCGCCGCAGTATGTGATGAATTCCTTGCAAGCTTTACGTAATATTATGATCGATGGAAACCCGGTCAGTGTGCAATCACCAACGCAACATCAGATTCTGGGAGCTTTGGGTACCATTACCCGTAAATGGACCTCTGTAGTTGAATCTCATTACAATGTCTCACCGGTCATTGATATTTTTGCAGCCACGCAGGATAGAGATTTAGGTTCTATCACACAGGACATTAACCGCATTCTTGCCGAGATGAGTAATGAAGTGCCATTAGGTTCAACCATATCAGTAAGAGGCCAGATTGATACCCAGAAACATGCGTTTGAAGGATTGTATTGGGGAATCGTTTTTTCTATTCTGTTAATTTATTTTCTGATCGTGATTAATTTTCAATCCTGGCTTGATCCCTTCATCATTATAACCGCTTTGCCGGCTGCAATTGCAGGTATAGCCTGGTTTTTATTTATTACCTGTACTACTTTGAGCGTTCCTGCGTTAACAGGAGCGATTATGTGTATGGGCGTAGCCACATCAAACAGTATTTTAATTATCAGCTTTGCCCGCCAACATTTATTAGAAACACATGATCCTTTAAAGGCTGCTCTGGAAGCAGGTCGGAATCGTATTCGTCCTGTTTTGATGACCGCTTCAGCAATGATCATCGGAATGATGCCCATGGCTCTGGGATTAGGGGATGGCGGAGAGCAAAATGCGCCATTAGGTCGTGCGGTCATTGGAGGGCTGTCATTTGCGACATTGGCAACTCTCTTTTTTGTACCTACTGTCTTTTATATGATTCATCATCGTCAATTGAAAGTGAAGCAAGGGAAAAAATAATGTTAAAAGGAATTAAAGTTCAATCACCCATTAACAAAAGAAACCCGCTCTTTGTGTTTTTGGTTTTATTTTTTATTCTTTTTTTTATCGTTATTGTTTACCGAGTGTATTCGGCTGTTATCTTACGCCAACAAACCAGAGCGGATGAGGTGAGTTGTGTAAAAGTACACATCACTTCTCCTCTTAGCGGGACGGAGCAGATTATTTTACCGGGTAATGTTCAGGCCTGGCATGACGCTACAATTTACGCGCGAACTAACGGGTACATTAAAAATTGGTACGTTGATATAGGAAGTCATGTAAAAAAGGGGGATTTACTCGCGGTAATTGAAACACCTGAACTGGATGCTCAACTGCGCCAGGCAGAGGCTGACTTGAATACGGCTATAGCGAATAATAAAATTGCCCAATCTACCGCGAAACGGTGGATGAATCTGGTAAAGTCCAATTCAGTTTCCAAACAGGAACGTGATGAAAAAGTAAGTGATGCTGCATCGAAATATGCTCTGGAGGTGGCAGCACGTGCTAATGTAGATCGCCTAAAAGATCTGGTGAGTTTCGAGAGAGTTACCGCACCTTTTGATGGTGTTATTACTTCCAGAACTACAGATATAGGCTCATTAATCAATGCGGGTAGCAGTGATACGGGCTTACCGTTATTTCAAATTGCGCAAACCAATCCATTACGAGTGTATGTAAAAATTCCACAGAATTACTCTTCGCGAATTACCCCTGATATGAAGGTCACTATGACTTTTGCTGAGCACCCGGGGCAAACGTTTCCTGCACAGTTAATTAAAACGGCACAGGCTATTGATCCTTCAACTCGAACTTTACTGGCTCAATTTAAAGCGGAAAATAACAATGAAGAACTGCTCGCGGGCAGTTATGCCGAGGTCACTTTTACATTCACTATTCCCAAAAATACATTTCGTCTGCCGGTAAACACACTCTTGTTCCAGGCACAAGGATTACAAATCGCTGTTGTTGATAATAATAATCGGGTTGTATTAAAGCCAATTACCATCAGTCGTGATTTTGGCGATGTAGTGGAGGTTGATGAGGGAATTAAGGCTGGAGAACGTATCATAATAAATCCGTCTGATTCCATTATTAATGGCGAACACGTTAGGGTTGTTTCATGAGCAAGATCATCGTTTGGGGTATTGTCATCTTCAGTCTGACCGGTTGTTCTTTTGCACCTAAAAATGAACGCCCATTTATGCCAGTTCCTGCACATTTCAAAGAAACAGGGACATGGGTTCCCGCCAAAACAGTGATGCCCTCTCCTAAGATCATGCCTTGGTGGGAGGTATATAATGATCCTGTACTGAATCAATTAGAACGATCAATTGATGTTTCGAATCAGGAATTGAAAAAGATTTATTTTCGCTACCAAGAGGCTGTTGCATTAGGGCAAGTAGCACGATCCGGATTGTTTCCCAGCATCAAGGGAACGCTCAATGCAAACAGACAACAGACTTCTATCACTATGGCGGATCCATCGGTAGTCCCTTTGTATAATAATTACATCATCGGTTCTCAGGTTAATTACGAACTCGATGTATGGGGGCGTATACGTAATGCAGTGGCTGCACAGAACAATACAATAAATGCAACAGAAGCTGAATTGGCAGCTGTTTCTTTAAGTTTACATGCTGAACTGGCCAGTGATTATTTTTCTCTAAGAGGTTGTGATGAATCACAACGGATTTTAGATGCTACTGTTGCAGCGTATCAAAAAGCACTGTATTTAAATAAAAAGCGATATGACGGTGGCGCCTCTCCAATCGAGGATGTCGATAATGCCGAAACTCAACTTGAAAATGCAAAGACCGCTGCTGCAGACATGCGTTTGAAACGAGCCCAGTTTGAACATGCAATAGCCATACTAATTGGTCGATTTCCAGCCGATTTTTCATTGGCTCCGGCTCAACTATCCCGCAAAATTGTTCAAGTCACTCCCGACCTTCCTTCCACTTTATTGGAACGAAGACCGGATATTGCTGCCGCTGAATTTCGCGTCTACGCTGCTAATGCCAAAATTGGTGTTGCACGAGCGGCATTTTTCCCTGTGCTGGATCTGACCGGGATCATTGGTTTTCAAAGTCAGAGCTTATCCAATCTTATTTCAAAGCCCAGTTTGATCTGGTCTTTAGGGCCAGTCAGCACGCTGGCTTTGGCTAAACCTCTTGTGGCTCAAACACTTTTTGAGGGAGGTAAGTTAGTAGGGTTGTTACAACATGCCAAGGCCAGCTATTTTGAAACGGTAGCAGATTACAGACAAACTGTATTAACGGCATTTCAGGAAGTAGAAGACAATCTGGTTGCCGTTAAACAGCTGGATCAGGAAATTCGGAGCCAAAAAGCGGCTGCTCAGGCAGCGAAACGTGCGTTAGTACAAGCAAACAATCGCTATTATGGCGGGATTACGACGTTTCTGGATGTAGTGGTAGTCGAAAATACTGCCTTACAAACCGAACTCGCTGCCGTTAACGTGCTGACCCGACGCCATATTGCCAGTGTTCAATTGATCAAGGCATTAGGCGGAGGGTGGGTGCATTTGAATAAAGTGAACTAGAAGCTGTCTCTTCTCCATTGTTGAGGCTGATCTTTTGTATCATTGGTACCATCGATGGTGTGTTCCGAAGCAGACGTAGAGGCTATTGCAAAAAATGTCGGGCTTTTGGGGACTGCTGTACGCTGTAATTGAGGTTTTGGGACAGACTCTTTGAGTTCATCTTGCTCCGCTTCTATTTGCTCAAATTCATGCATCACGAGTTCCCACTGAAGTAGCGCATCGGAGGGCACCTTTCGTTTATCGGGATCAAATTCAGTTAAGTCATCAAAAATCCTGGTTATTTTTTCTTTTAGTGATGGATTGAGTGGTATATGTTCGAATAAATAGGTCCATGTTCGGGTCAAATGAAACTCATAGAGCTCAGCAAAACTTGTAGAGGGCGTAGTATCTAAATCGAATAAATAGCCCCATATTTGCGCAATGGTAAGCCCTAATGCAAAGGAGTCTGCTTTGATTGTTCGGAAGTTATTATACAGAATTTCGGGAGCAAGGTATTGCAGAGAGCCGTGAACATCATCAGCCTCTTTGGGGTGATTCATCTCTTCTGCGAAAGAGTAATCAATGATGGTTGCATTCATCGTTTCAAGATTTATTATAATGTTTTCAGGTTTCAAGTCAGTGTGAATAATGTTCAAATCATGGATTTGCTCTTTAACCGCTTTTATAATAGTGTAAGTTAAATGTAACTTGTCCCTGACAGTGAGTGTTATCGTTCCCGCGTCTAGAGCTTCTAACAAATCAAACAAATCCACCTTTCCAGCATTTTTCATTACCAGGTAGCCCTGTTGGCTGTCCAAAACAGGCGTTTTACAGCGCAGAACCGGATTCATTTTGGTATAAGATCCTTCTCGTAAAATCAGTTCAGGAGTAAAAAGTTGTGTAATGGGGATGATTTTACATATTCTGGCTCTCTCGTTTTTTCTCCTTTTAAATGAATAATGATCTTCCGGAGCGAGTATACCTAAACATTTATAAAGATAACTAAATCCTCCTTTGATAGGGCTCATGTTTTTAAGAACCTCAATTCGAGACTCTGCATGATTGTTTTCTCGATGACGAAGCAATAATGAGTGGGTTAGATAGATTGAAACGGGTTTTTCGTTTAGTGTTACCTGATAGTAGCCACGAGGGAAGAATGGCGAATCAGATGTTTTTATTAAATTTGCAAGCAACTGTTCTGAAACGGGATCAGAATCTGTGGCGTTTAATAAAGTAGGATTAATCGTATAACCGGGCATTAACAACTCCTTTTGTTTTATAAATTAAGGGGGGAATTCATTTTAGCGCCCCCGCATCCTGGATTGGATCCTTTCGGCTCTCTTTTGGTTTTTGCGTTATAATGCTTAATTGCCAACAGACCCTGATAAAATCACTCTGTACATGACAAAAAATCTGTCTTGCCCGCACAGGCTGGCAACCATTCATCAAAATAAGCCGATGCCAAAGAGCCAGTGGGGATTATTGTTTTCCACATTTAAACCCTCTTTCAACTCGCTGACACACTCCATATCACCTTCTTTTGGTGTTCGAGATGATATGATTTTTAGTGTATGACAATGAGTTATCTCAACTTACTGCAGTGCCAATTGCCTAATGGTTGCCCGCTTGCGCGGGCAAGATAGGTTTTTTGTCATGTACAGAGATAAAATCAATTTTTTAGTAACTCTTTGGTGTCCTTTCAGGGTGAACAAGTTAATAAGGCATCGTGAACCATGCTATCTTTCTGTTCTTTAAAAAATAATAAATCAGGATTTTTTTCAAGTGGTAGTGAGGGAATAAACGTATTTATAGCTCCAAAATATTGTTCAGGGACATCCGATTCCATTGAATGATCTGATTGTTCAAAAATGATTAGTTTGGAGTTGGGTATTCCTTCAGCCATTTGTTTTGAATAGATTGGAGAGGTAATCCAATCTTCTTCACCTACCAAAATAAGCGTTGGGCATTGGACTGTGGATAATTGATCTTGAAAATCAAATCTCCAAACCTGAGTACGAAATCCTTGATTAAGCGCATCAAAACTATAAGGATATAATGGGGCAGGGCGATCTACTGGTTCATTGTGTCTTACTTTCCAGGAATAAAAAGGCTTCATGACCGCAAAATAATGGTCAGCTTCTTCCAGATTTTTAAAAGATCCACTCCATAAGGTCTCGCATACCTTAATTTGTTCTTCTGTGCCTTTTTCTAAAACATTCGCTTTCCCTGTTTCCAGAAAAGCATAGCTTGGTGCACCAGCTGCTAAAATTAAACGACTTACTTGATCTGGGTAGCGTATAGTAAAGCCAAGGGCATGCATTGCTCCACAGGATTTACCCAATACTATGACTTGATCCAGGTTTAATTCACGAATGATGTGGTGGATGTCGTCAATATTATTATCCATGGTGTAGGTCGAGGGATCACCTTTGGCACTTAAACCACATCCACGAGGATCGTAGTAAATGATATTGGCTTTCTCTTGCAGGCAATCGTAATCACTGTAGTTGGAGTGATTGGCTCCGGGGCCGCCTGGAATCATCAATAAATACGGTTTTGTTTTTAGTGATTCTTCATTTTCGTAGGTAATGTGGATGTAAATCGTTGTTTCAGGGACCGTACCTCGACTGGGTACCATAATGTGAGCTATTTTTTTCACAACAAACTCCTTGTTAAAACCTTTTTCTAATTGCTTGATGCTCAAGCTTTTGAATTGAGTAAATCATGAGGGCTAAGTTAAACGTTATGATTCTTCAAACAGCTTCAGCTCATTTTGTGACTTTCTCTAACCTGCTAACGTATATTAGAGCAGTTCGTTAGTTTCCGTAGGTGAGGTATAGGCAAAATGATTTTACAGATTTAAGAGCTGTTTATAACGTGATTTTGAAAATCTATCAAGCCATTATCATGGGCGAACCTCACATAGAGTTGTTGTATATGGGAAGTCATTCCAATTGGTGAGTTGACTCTTGATGTTGACACTAATCTCGGACATTGGCTCAAATAATCAGGGCGGAGCGGTGTTAAGAACACATCATTTATTCACACCGCCCGGGTATTTCAGTTTTTGTCATCCCATTCTATCTGCTTATCCTGAGATAATCGGAACTGATGTTTCTTGCGCAAGGTCTTGTTCTATTGTCTCAGGCTGTTCCTTTTGCTGTACTCGATCAAAAAAACCTATTCTCAGATTTAGGTTGTAATTGGTGTATGCCTGGTTAATGTAGCCGGCGAGAAGATCAAGTCTGATGGTTAATTTTTTCAGTAAGTCGTTTTCACTTTGGCTTAATTTGTAGTGTAATGAATCAATATGAAGAGCACACCTTGCTTTGTATGAATCAAATAGCTCTTTAGAACAGGATCCCTCCTGGAATAATTGTTCAAGTGCTGTTGTTTCTGTTGCAAGTGCAAGATATACAAAAGTGAGTAAATCTGCGACATCAGGGTTTTGTGATTCAGCAACAGTATGGATTTTTCTTTTCAATCCAGATAATTGTTCATGAATGGCGATTAGACTTTTAGGAGCTTGTATTGGTATTTCCTTTGCTGTTTCGTCTGGTACACTACTTGATGCTGCGCTTGCTGGTCCATGCGATGAGCGGCGAGATATCATCTGATTAAATACCTCCAAAGCATCAGTAACGACCATGCGATCACTGGGTTTTAAAGCAGACATTTTGGTAAGCGTTGTTCTGATTTGAGTCTTTTCTTCTTCAGTCAGACCCGGAAGGGTACCATTATGGAATAATCTGGAATAAGTGAAATAACCCGAATGTAATTTAAAAAACGCGTTTACCTCGCGCTCATTGCCAGGGGCGCAATAATGTCCTACATAATCACCCCAGATTAATGCCAAAACACGAGCAAGGGAATACACATCGCTCGCAGTTGATGCTTCATCCCCTTTAAATATTTCGGGAGCAACATACGCCGCTGTGCCGCAGTCCATGCCATCATAAAGGCCTATTGGTTTGGCATAACCGTAATCAATAAAATATGCTCTCGGTGGCTGAGTCATTGAGATGATAATATTTTCCGGTTTAATGTCTCTATGAACCCAACCCGGTTTTAACACTTGATCGACATATGCCTCTAAAACAGCATAACTGAAGTCAAATCGTTGCTCTAAAGTCAGGATGGTCTTTTTACTGGCATCACCCTCAATAGAATAGTACAATTCCTTGCCGGGTACTTGGCGCATGGTTGTGTAGGTGTAGGGTGATTTCATAACCAACGGTTTTCCACTTAGGTGTGGAAGAGTTTCCAGTATGATGGCTTCTTGTTCGATGAATGCAGACGCACGATGTGACGATTTAGACATGAGAATAAAATCTTGAATTTTGACCAGGCGCTTTTTGCCAGGTTGTTTGATTTTTAGTTCTGTTTGATGATTATTATCGACGGCCAGGGTAGCATAAGAGGGATAAATTTGTGTCGACCGACTTTTTACAAGGGCTGTGTTGTCCAAAATCTCATAGCGATATCCCGTTCTTCTGATTCCCGAACTCTCTTTTTTGCGGTCTCTTTGTACGATGTGGTGGGTTAGTTTAAGAGAATAATTTTGTCCCAGATCGTGTTCTGTCTCTTTTTCCCATACCTGTTTTTGGGGAAAACGCTGAAGCAAAGCAATAAAAACATCCATTTGTTCGGGCGACAATAGAGTTGGATTCACAGTCAAAATTGGCATAATAGCTTACCATCTGGTTAAAACGGCTTATATCATAACACAAAATGGTTGTTTGTGACTCAAAAGTGGTCACTTGGTTTTTTTATGAGTCTTTTTTGGGGGGGAGGGTGTTGAAGCAGAGATTAAGGTATGCTCTTTATTCGACGGTATCTCTTTGGACATTATGTTGTAATCATCGTTCTACTTCAACGGAGGGGCAGTGGCTTGCTGAAATAAACCACCAGGGTTTCATCACGCCCATTTTCTGAAAATCCATCCAGCCATTATCATGGGCGAACTTCATGTATAGTAGTGATGTATGGGAAGCAGTTCCAATTGGTGAGTTGACCTTTGATATTGATACTAATCTCGGACATTTGCTCCAATAAGCCAGGAGGAGCTGTATTCAAGAAGCATAACTTGTTGATCCCATCAATCGTAATAAACAAGTTTTTGCCATTGGGGCTTGCTGCAAGGTTGAGAGGCCAATAATAAATATCATTTTTGTATTCTAATGGAAGTGGTTGACCTCTGATAATAAGCGTTGCAGCGAACGCATTAAGATACAGGCACATAAAAATAAGAAATAGAGTCTTTTTCATCATCATAGATCCATATAATGGAGATATCTGTTCAGGAACCTGGTTAAAATCTGTCTGATTTTCGTTATTATTATTTATGATAGACCATTATCAGCCATTATATTTTCGTGAGCTATGAGCTCAGGAAGGTAATGGGGCTTCAAAATCAATTGAATCTGTTCTTAATCGAGTTCTACAAATATCAGTGAAATAAATGCATTGAAATCGACCCAAAAAAACTCTTTTTGACATTAATGCACATTTACTGTCTATAATTTAATCATGCATTGATTAAACTGAAAGGCATTATGGTCAGAAAAAAATTGATGATTCAGGAAAAAGCGGTAATCGCCACTATGAATCGAGACAATCCTGTTGGAGAAGCACTTACTGCCAATGATCCCATACCAGCTGCGCCAATGCCCGATAATGAGCGCAAAAATATGGTTGAACGGTTAGAACGGAGTATTCATGAGTTAATGGATGATGCTGAAAGTTCATATCAAGATAATTGCCGGATTTCGGGAACTTCGGATGTAGATCCTGATTATGTGATGCGTCTTAGTACTAACGAGTTCTTTTTTTATACGAAAGAACCGCTGACTTTAACTGAATTTGAAGCGTTGCAAAATAAAATAAGTGAAAAAGCAAAAACATGTTCACCAGGTGTACAGTTGATACTGGGATCTTTTGCTGTCCAAACAGATGACGGCAAAGTAATGAACGTGATTCCTCATATTACTTGTGGCAATACACCAAATGTTCAGTTAATTGTCAAAAGTAATACTTCAACTCTGGATGTTCGGTATAAAATTCCGGATGGACGTGGTGACACGAACACTCTACCGGTACTGGATAAAACTCAACCCGATGTTACTATGCCTCAAATTATGATTAATGGTGTGGCAACGGAATTCAGTTTTAATAATATAGTACGCTGCAAAACTCCAGGTGGTTCCCCATTTCTAACAGCAGTTGATGTGTGTCTGGATCATGTTCGTGGAGTTGCGAGGAGCAATTACTTTGATCTGGTAAAGAAAAATCCTGAACTAACAAAGCAGCCTGTCTCACACGTTGTTGTGTCTAATTGTGTTCGCATTAATGCCAAACAAAGTATTGGGCCTAACATGATGCATGTTGATCCGCGTTGTTCACCAGTAGAATGTAAAAAAAATGTGTCACAGCAAGCAGGCTCATTCAGGTTGCTTCCCTTTGGAAATGATTCGTGTAAAGTGTTTGATGTGGCACGTACACCCCTTGAATACCTTCTGGATTTTGTAAAGAACCGCTATGCCTACAAAACTACAGATCCCTCAAGCGGACGAGATCATCAATCCTATACAGTCTCTCTTGATAAGGTTAAGTTTCAAAAATCTGATACCAGCATGGAGTATGAAAATTTTAAATCCAAATATCAGGCTTATAAGGGAGATCATTTAAAAACACAAATTTTAGAAGATCTGAAAATTCGAATTCAGGAGGCATCTACTAAAGAAGAATTAAACGATTTAAAAAAGGAGTTAAAAACATCCTTTGAGACCGATGTGCTTAATACAGCTCAAGGTTGGTTTACTCAAAATTTTGGATTAAAAACATCCTCAATAAAAGCTTTAGAAAGCATGATTGAACAACAAGAAACATATTTGAACGCTAGTGATGCCAAGCCATCAACGTAAACTAGCGACACATAAATGTATAGGCTATGCTGGGGTCTGTTGACCATTAATCGGGGTAAAGCTCGGGAAGTAGGAACAAATAGATGAAATGTCAACAGGCCCTGGTATTATGATGAGAACTATTGCAAGAGTTTAACTGGATTGGAGGGGTTATGAGGCCAGAGATATTAAAAAAGATTACTGGAAATACACATCATACTAAAGTGAATCTGGCAAATTTAGACATTAATGATGAGGAACTTTTAGAAGTACTCAATACATTAAAACAGCTCAATCCTGATGTTTCTGTGATTGATTTGGATAATAATCATCTTGGCGACAAAGGTGCTCAAATTTTGTATGAGCAGTTGCGTCAATTCAATAATATCAAGGAGATCGGCCTACAGTATAATGAGATTGGCAAGGAAGGTGCTCTTGTGTTATTTCGGTTAAAACAGATATTTTCTTCACTTGATATTTTGTTCCACGGAAATAAAATTTCAGATGTTGGCGAAATGGATGAAATTGAACAATTAGCTATGACCGAATCGCTGCGGCCATAAGATACTGCATACATTTGAATATTGAGTGATTTTGGGCTGTATTAAGTATCAATGGGATTAAGCCATGAGATTTTTTTGCAGTGGTAAGCTGAATAAGGAAGTATCAATTGACTGTCTCCCATATCATTTTCAGTGAACATATATCCTAAAATAAGAAGTCTCCTATCCTTAGCCAACAGAGCGAGGAAATTCCTCCAAAACTGAAGAGTATTGTGCATTGCGTTGTAATAATTTTTCTACTTCATCAGGGGGTAGTGGCTTGCTGAAATAAAACCCTTGAGTTTCATCACACCCATTTTCTTTTAAAAACTCAAACTCTTCCTGAGTTTCTACTCCCTCAGCGATGGTTTTTATGTTTAATGTACGAGCCATTTGAAGAATGGCTTTGCAAACAGCTGCTTTTCTTTTATTTTTATTTACGTCCTTAATAAATGAGATGTCCAGTTTAAGATTTGATATTTTAAATTTATTTAAGTAAGTAAATGACGAGTAGCCGGTACCAAAATCATCAATAGAGATACTTACACCCATCTCGGTCAGGATTTTATTAAATCGAAGCATCACATCTGTTTGTTGCATCAATACGGTTTCAGTAATTTCAAATATAAGACCACCCGGAGGTAGCTCTAATTGTTTCATAATTTTTTTGGTCAGATCTAATAACCTATCGCTTAATTGATGGACTGAAATATTTATATCCATGCTTTGCAGGCCGTATTTTTGCCACTCTTTGAATTGTTTGCTGGCTGTTTCTAAAACCCATTCACCCATTGTTACGATTAAATCAGAACGTTCCGCTATGGGAATAAACTCTTCTGGATTAATAATTTCCCCTTTATCATTTTTCCAGCGAATTAACGCCTCCATTCCATTAATTGCCTGGGTTTTGGTATCTACGATGGGTTGATAGTACAAAATAAATTGATTATTCTGGATTCCATGGTGCATTTCCGCTTCCATTTCTCCTTTTTTCTTTTCTAAATCTCTTAATTCTTGTAGTGCAAATTGAATGTTGTTTCTGCCTATGTTTTTGGCTTGATACATAGCAAAATCAGCTTGCTCAACCAGAGTGTTAACTTCTGTGCCATCAAATGGATATAGACTGATGCCTATGCTTGCCGTAAGGTAAAATTCTTTTTTATCGATACTAAATGGTTTTGTAATCGCCTTTTGAATTTTTTTCGTAGCAGCAGTAATCTCATGTCTCGATTTAATCAATGGGACGATAATATAAAATTCATTTGCGCCAAATCGCGCGACTAGGTCAATATTGTTGCGTGTTATTTTTAGCAGCCGTTTCCCCACTTCTTTGATTAATAAATTGGCTTTTAAATGGCCTATGGTGTTATTGATGCGTTTAAAATTATCCAGATCGAGATCAATGACCGCAACAATTGTGTTTGTATTACGTGCATTTTCAATGGCATTATTTAAGAAAAGTTTCGCTAAGACTGCGTTTGGAAGATTCGTTAGTGAATCATGTCGAGCGATATAAACATTGGCTCGGTTTGATTTCTCCAGTTTGTTGCGTATCTGTTCTTGTTCAATGGTTCTATCGTTCAGTTTATGTGCCATTTCATTAAACGATTTAATCAGTTGACCCATTTCGTCATTTCGATGAGCATTGATTTTAAAATCCAAATCCCCCATTCCAATACTTTTAATTCCTTCATTGAGCATTAAAAGGGGGGTATAAATTTTTCTTTTTAAGATAAATAAAACTAAAAAGCAAAGAACAACCAGAGTTAAAACGGAGCACATTACAATCAAATAAACCAGTTCCAGGGTATTTTTGATGTTCTTTTGATTGATTTCGTTTAATCGATAAGCATCTGACATGATTGATTCGCTAAGTCTCGTTAGCGGTAATTTAAATTTATTGAGTACTATTTGACTAGAGGCATTACCTTTGATTTGCGCTGTATTGCTCTGCTCAAAAACAATTAACTCAGAAAGTAATTTATTTTTAGCGACATTATCTTCACGCATACTCGCAAGAATCTCTTGTTCTTCTTGTGTGTCAAATGCATCTGACTGAAGTAGTTTGACTGTTATCTCATACATGAGTTGCCACAGGATAATATTTTCGGGCTGATGGTCATTGATGTAATTACTGATAATTTTTTCCCGTTGGCTGATCACTTTGACGATTTCGTTTGCTAAATTGCCTTTTGTTATCATCCGATCCAGGTCGTTTTTTTGGAACATTATAAGACTAATAAGACTAGTAGATATCAATACCGACAATAAAAAAAATAGGTGTAACAACGTTTTGATTTTCATTTATTTACCTGGTATTTTTGATACGGTATAAAAGTATGATTTTTTATTATCTTGAATATAGTGGGTTTATTCGTCGCGCCACTTGGATTAATCGTAATCGTTCCACTTACACCTTGATAATTGCTGATTTGGTGCAAATAGTTTGCCATACAATCCCGGTCGTTTTTACATGCCAGATAGCTATCGACAGACAGTACTACATCATCGTATACATTAGTAACCAACACATTAGGTTCTGCACCAAATTTTCGAATATAACGCCTTTCAAAATCGTTCATAATGGGTGTTTTTTCATTCAATTCTGAAGAGGAGAACATCACTCCTTCGGCTGCATCACCAGCATAATTTATCACGGTAGGATCTTCAGTTTCGTAGTTCCCTAAAATGGGGACGTTAATGTTGGCTTGCCTTACTTCTTTAATAAACATTGCTAGAGGCAGTCCAAAGTGAGCGGTGATGATGATGTCAGGTTTCAATAATTTGATTTGGCTAATCATCGACTTAAATTGCTTGCCATCAGGAGCGTTAGGAAAACTTCCCACGACATCTCCTCCGCAATGATTAAAATCAAAAGTAAAATATTTATCATAATCATGCCCAAAAGGGGTATCCAGGAACATAGTAACCGCTCGTCTGGCTCCCAACTCTTTGAAGGCGAACTGTGAAAGGCGTTGGGCTTCATTCTTTACCTCAACATTGGTAGAAAAAGCATATTGCAGATTTAAAGCCTGATCAGGATTAGCTGCTGTATTAAAGGTAATGATTTTATTCCCTTCAGTTACGGGCAAAATAGGCAGATGTCCAAACAGGCAAAACGATGCTGCGATAATTGGAACTTGATCATGGGAAAACTTTTGAACCGCTGGAATAGACTCTTTAGCAAAGCAACCATTTTGATAATCAAAATCGAGAACTACCTGCCCTTTGTATTTGGCATCGATGTCTTCTTTTGCAAGCTCCATGCCTCGTATCATCATTTTGCGATTTTCAGCCAGATCACCGTTTTCAGCAGGCAACAATGCCCCGATTTTAATTACTATGGTAGGGGATTGGCTGGTATAATAGCACCAAATCCATAGAACTCCCGCACAAGCGGCAGAACAAATTAATAAGACAGCCATCTTTCTTGATGCTGGCATATTTTGTCTCCAAAAAATGCATCCTATTTGACACAATACCACTGTATCTGGCCATCACCAATATCACTCAACTTTGAAACTGCAGTTTATGATGGGTATTCTATTTTTAAGTATAGTAAATTGTTTCAATATTTATTGAAGTTCTCTGATTAAATCATGAGATTTATCTGTCTAGCCAAGCCACGTTGAGTTGTGGTCATTAACAAATTATTCGAGCTAATAACCAGGAGTGTATGCCTTGGATAGAATATCGAAGAAAATAATGGACAGCATGAAAAGAATCGCAGCATGGAGAAGGGGGGCAGCAAATAAGCACGAGACATGGCTAAAAAACGTTCCTTATTATTTCATTTATGGCAGTGATTATGACCTAACACCCTCCAGGCTTGTTATGTATTTTTAACAGATAAGTACTATACTCCCTAGTAAAGAGCCGCAAACTGAAGGATCTGAAATGCCATGTGAAAAATGTGACTCATTGAGTAGTTATGAACTATCTGGTCAATACAAGTTGCTTATTTCTGCGCCGAGGGGCCATAGTGCAACGAAGCTTCTTAATCAGTTGTTGGATAATAAGTACAATCTCCATAAAGATGATAATGTAATTTCTTTATTTTTTTCTGCCAATGAAGCCTCACAACTGGGTCAAATTATTAATACCAGTTTTTCACAAGTTGAGCTAGAAGACTCTAAGGCATTGCTGATTCCTGCTCTAGAGGCGAATTCCGGGGTAGATATAGTCTTAAATCACAGCTATTCTTTGGCTAAATTAGTCGGATTGCTTTTGTCGCAATGGTTGGTCGATCTCATCAAAAAGGGGTCCTTGACCACCTTTTGTCAGCCTATTGTTCAGAAAGACACACTGGAACCCTATGGATTCGAATGTTTATTAAGAGGCAGCATAAACGGCAGCATCATTCCACCGTCCGATATTTTTAATGCTGCTAAAACCAGTGATATGCTTTTTTTGTTGGATAAAAGAGCGCGAATTACTCATATTGAAAATATGAATAAAGTGAATATTGGAAAAAAGATATTCATTAACTTTAATCCAACTGCAATTTATGATCCCTTTTATTGCTTGACTACAACCAATCATGCTTTAAAAAAGACGTCTTTAGATCCATCCCAAATTGTTTTTGAAGTAATCGAAAGTGAACAAGTTAATGATAAAAAGCATTTATTAAGCATCATGGAATTCTATCGAAAACAAGGATATGGTGTTGCATTAGATGATTTAGGTTCAGGCTATAGCTCATTAAACCTTTTATCCGATCTTAAGCCAGATTATGTTAAGTTGGACCAGGAACTTGTAAGAAACATTCACACAAACCAATTTAAGCAAGTGATTTTGGAAAATATATGTTCAATGGCCAATAAACTGCGCATTAAAATTATTTGTGAGGGCATTGAATCGGAAGAGGAATACGCTGTCATCAAAAAATACGACGTTGATTTTTACCAGGGGTTTTTATTTGCCAAGCCTATGCCTTATGAACAATTAGCTCAATATCTAAAAGATAGAAATCGTTAAAATAAGGATAGTGATGGATATTGAAGCGGCAAAAATCAAATTGATTAATAAAACCAATGACATAGTAATTATAACCCGCTCTGATCCTATCGATGCGCCTTATGGGCCAGAAATAGTCTGGGTGAATGAGGCGTTTTTGAAGGTCACTAAATACACTATTAATGAGGTTGTCGGCAAAACTCCCCGTATCCTGCAAGGAAAGGAAACCAGCAAAGATACCCTTTTGCAAATCAAAAACGCCATAAAGAAGCAAAATAATATCAATGTCGAATTATTAAATTATGACAAATATGGGGTTCCTTACTGGATAAATTTTTCTATTATTTACATTCATGATGATCAGGGTAAACTTTGTTATCTGGGAGCAATAGAACGAGATATCACGGATATTAAAAATTTAAATCTGAAATTGTCAGAAAAAGTGATTACCGATCCATTAACACAGGTCTTTAACAGAGAAAGTTTTTATGTGTCTGGCAGTGAGGCTCTCAAGCACTTCAAGCAGTATAATGAGGCTGTCGGATTATTGTTTTTTGATATTGATAATTTTAAGTCATTTAATGATACCTATGGTCATATTGCTGGGGATAAACTATTACAATCCGTTGCACAAGCAGCTCAAAAATTAGTACGCCAAACGGATAAAGTATACCGATATGGCGGTGATGAGTTCGCAATTATTTTTTCAGGTATCAATAAACAATCCCTCCAAATCAAAGCTGAAGAATTAATAACTGCTTTGGCTAAACAAAAGATATCTATTAGTGTAGGGGGATCACTCTCAAAACTCAGTGATACAACTATTGAAGAAATAGTTGAACGTGCAGACTTCGGCTTGTATAAAATTAAAAGAGCACGTAAAGGCAGCATTTGTATCGTTTAATTAGTGTCTGCTGAACATTCTTCTCCTAACCTACATTCCGCACCATATTTGGCCTTGATAGCAGATTTCCAGATCCCGTGGATAATTCACATAGCAGTCTGGTTGATTGCGACTGTCTCTTGATCACATCTTTGTCCACACTCAGCGGCTCTGATCGCGGATTCAAGATCTAAGTGCTAACACATCGGATCCCCCTGTCACAGCGGCGGGAATTCGCTGAGATGTGAGCTCATGCTGTATTTCGAATTTCAGCGGTTGTGAGCACGGAATCAGCATATTGGCAAATGAAATTCGCTATGGATTTCTAAAGACTTAACAAAATTGATGTCGTGACTGACCAGAATTATGGAACCCTGATATTGTTTTAAGGCGTTGATGAGTAATTCTTTAGATGCCAGATCAAGATGGTTATCCGGCTCATCAAGAAGAAGCAGGGAAGGGGAATTACGACCGCTGAATAATACTGCAAGCGCCAGTTTTAGGGTTTCTCCTCCACTCAAGGTAGATACAGGCTGCAGCGCCGATTCTCTTCGTAAGCGTAATTGAGCCAGTACCGTTCTGTATTCTGCTTCACTCAAACCAGGAGATAAACGTGAAAAATTATTCAATACACTGTCTTCCTGATTGAGAAAAGTAAAGTGCTGATCGAGAAAAGCTGCATCTTTAGGTCTCATGACCGAGCCTGATTTGGGCTGGACAGTACCCTGTATGATTTTTAATAAAGTAGATTTTCCAGCTCCGTTATCGCCAGATAACCATAAATGTTCGCCGCAAGCGAGTTGTAAACTAATGGGCTTGTTATAGCCGTGAGGCAAAATAAGCTCATCCAGAATTACATGTTGTTTGCTGTGTGACTCAACCGGGGAGACCCTGAATGCTTGAGGTTTTAGTTCAATTAACTCCTGTTTTGCAGCTGCATAGGCTTTACTTGCGTCGTTGACCCGTTTTTCATTCAAGCCTGCAATTCTTGCGCCTGTTGCTTCGCTGGTGGCTTTCTTCTTATCTAAAATCAATTTGGCTTGATTCGTATTTTGCCTATCCTTATGTGCTTTATTTTGTTTTGCCTGGAGCGTTTCCTGATTTTTTTGTTTTGCTTTTAAACTTTCTGCTAAAACATGCTGAGTTTGGGCTACTTTTCTTTCTACTTCTAACTCCAATTGTTTTTTGGAGGCAAGATAATCTTCCCATCCTCCCTGATAACGATGGAGCCCTTTAGCATTCAATTCCAGAATGATGTCGCTTTGCTTCAACAGAGTTAAATCATGGCTAATAATTAGGCAGGCAGGGTTTAATTTTATCCATTGCAATAACCAGTCTCTGCTCGCTCTGTCGAGATGGTTGGATGGTTCGTCAAGGATATAAAAGTCACAATTCTGCCGTTCCAGATGCAATAAATTGAGACGGGTTCGCATCCCACCACTTAATGAGACATAAGGCTCGCTAATTATTGTATCTGGTAAGCCATACGCATTAAATTGTTTTTCAAGAACGGCCTTGATATCCCAATTGTTTTCCAGAAGTTCATAATCTGTTTCAGACAGACTCCCTTCTTCACAACGTTGCAAGGCTCGCAGGATTGAGTCTATATTTAATTTTTCCGCAACGGTACCTGAGAAAGGAGTCAATTCTTGATTTAGATAGCCCACGATACCAAAATGAGTTACCTGACTTGATTGGTGCGCCAGTGTGTTAGCCAAAGTGGATTTGCCACAGCCATTTTCACCCACCAGAAAATGGGTAGTATCAGTTAAGAAAACGTCCAAATCTGCATAGAGCGGATTGGGTTTATGTGCTGGATGAAAACCAAGCCCTTTTGCTTCAATCATTAATTTCGACATTTATGTCGCCTTGAGAGTATGCACAGTTGATACAATGCGATAACCGGCTTTAACGAATTCAATATATTTAACCTGAAATATGATGAATAATAAAGTTATCGCTTGGCTGGTATAGAATCGGGAATTCCTTGTGTTCTTTCTAAAGCTGCCATCTAACCTAAAGGTTATCTAATCACAAGCCAAATAGGAGTAGTATCTTGGTAAGAACCAACCTAGTTTTTGGAGTAGAGCCTGTAATGTTTTGGATGGAAATTGATTGGTATTAATGGAGAAGGCTATTTCGTGCTGATCCGTTTCCGGGAGATAGAGGAGTTTGATTTGGGGATCGTTAATACCAAAGTGCTGCATAATTGCTTCAAGTAAGTTTATTGAGGCAGTCGGCAAGATCTGCTTCGGCACGTTGCTGATGTGAATATCAGTGCCTTCAGGAAGCATAGTGGCATGAGGTTTATCTGTTTTGAAGAGATGCTCCTCTGGTTCAGCAAACGTTCGGTAAAGATGAAAACCCAGGACGTCTCCGTAGCTGAGATCAATCGCTTGATTTGGTTTACGTGCCTCAATGCTTATGCCAACTCCTTCGTTAATTAAAAAGCTATCGATGAGCTCAGGAATGGTATAGCAGTGTTTACTAAAGAGGTCCTCAGAGATGTTTTCGCTAAACTCTAGATTATAGTAAGTGAGGCCTGCTGGATTGAAGATGATTTCTGGTTCTCCACATATGAAAATAGCATGAGGCAGGCATGTTATAAGGCGATTATGCCAGGCAGCTTGTCTGTTATTTTTGTCGATTTCAAAAAGTGCTTTTAGTTCTTGGGTAGCTGAAATGGCAGCAGACTTGTTTTTGAGTGCATCCATAAGTTCAATATTCTTTTTAAAAAAATACATTGTATCAAAATAATACAATAAATAAAATTCACCGTCTCTAAAAAAGTAAATCTTGGCAATGGCTAATTTAATAGTTCGAAACAATCCTTGATCTTTTAGGTCCGTGATTAACGCTTATTCTTCTGTAACAGCATTTGGTGGAGTCATTCATGTCTCAATTACGATAACAGGGCTAGAACCAATGATTACACATAGTACCTTGAAATATGGGAAATGATTTCGTTTCTTTCTTGCCATCTTGATTCTCTATCATATAGAGAATCAAGCAGTTGTCTGAAATTAGAGACCCATTTATTAAAAATATCAATTAGGCATAATCAAAATGATAAGCCATTGAAGCAACGAGTTCATTTAAATAGAAATGTTTTGTTTCAAAAGGTGAGATTGTACTAACAGTTGCTCTCACTGGATCATAAAATGCATTTGAGGTACGTAATTTACCGGCATCAACCAAGCGGTACCCTAGCCCTATATTAACATTACTATTGAAAAAGTAATCAACTCCTACCCCTGCATCCCATGCAAAACTGGTTACAGAATCTCCAGCTAAACGTATGTCGTAGGCCACAGAATTCGAGTTAAATGCCATCTGTACGTTTCTTAAAGTACCCATTTGATTATAGGAAAGACCAACTCCTCCTTTAACGTAAGGAACAAAGCCCCCCCAATTGACCTCTGGTTTTAAAATCAGATCGAACAGGAACGTTTGTATTTTAATATCCCCAAGTGTCTGAAAACGATCCTGAGCGAAATAATTTGGATCATTTGCATCAATACCATAGGTAGCCTGTAAATTATAATCGTAGCCACTGCGGTAATCCCAGCTCAACTGAAGGGCTACGTTAGGATTAATTATATAACCCGCAAATAATCCTCCAAAACCCGTGGTGCCCAGATCACGTGACCAATCAGAATTATTTGGGGCAATAAAGACGTTTCTGTTACCTTGACCTAATTGGGGTTCAAAATGTGTCTCTGCTGAAATAGACGCACCACCTTCAATACCAACGTAATACTTGGGTACGGAAGGAGAAACATCTCCAACAGGACCTGCGGTACCCGCGAAGGACAAATGAGTGCTGCACAGGAGAACTGCAGAAGAAATGCCTTTTAAATTCATTTGAATTAAACTCCAAAAAGATGGTTGTACACTGTAAAAATCGTGTGAATAGTACATCTTAATTGAATTCAGTTCAATTAAGTGATTGAATATTAACTATTTATACTAGAGCCAATTATGCTATTGGCATAAGACCGGTGATGGTGTTTCTTCAAATCAAAATCATTTTGGGTTGAACGGGTTCATTCAAAGTAGCGTGGTTGCAGCAATTGTCTCTTGAGCACATCTTTGCCTACGCCTCGCAGCTTTGATTGCGGAACGGCAGTGCTAAAATATTGGATCAACCATGTCTAGACATTAGGTAGCTGCCGTTAAATAAATCTAAGCCGAATTCCCGCGGCGAAGACCGCGGGAATTCGTTTGAGATGCGAGTATATGCTAAATTGCCGCAGAAAAACTGGATGATGAACTGGCAATATTTTGTTGTGACGCCTGTTCTTGTAATGAAGCAAATGCTTTATCACGTGTTGAAAACATTAAAATATCAGGAGTTCGTAAATTTAGATCGGGGTTGTTCTCAATCAGACTCAGGCGAGCATCATGATATCGTTCGGCCATCAGAGAACCCAGTTCTGAATTCACTCTCGTTAATAAAGCGACATCACTAAGTTCGCTTGGCTGAATTCCTTCTCCAACCCCTTCCACAATGAAATTAATCGTCGAACTTAGACCATGTCGCTTCAATTCAGTGTCAAAAGCACGCTGTACCTGTCGCGCCATTCGTCCAGAATAAGGTTGCTCAGCGATGATCATAAAACGATAAACACCATCTAAATCCGGACTCAGCTCTGAATTGATTATCTTTTTCACCATAATTGCTGCGATGTCTTTAGCTGCCTGAGCAGTCGTTGCGCGCCAGTGGCCGTCTTGTACGCCGCTGTCAAGTATGGCAATTGGTTTTCCTGGACACATTTTCTCCAACAGGCAATTAACCATCATTGTTTCAGTAATACCTTCAAGAAAGGTTCTTCGTGCGGCTCCGCTGCCTTTTTCAACAAATTCAGCGCTCTTTCCGGCGGCTTCTGCGACGGTCAGCATGACCTCCTCGCTATCCAGACCTTTGGATAATTCCCTATTGCCGCTAAGGGCCCAAACCGGCCCGCAGTCTATTGACAGTCGGTTAAAATATTCAATTCGTGGTATGACTCGCACAGAGGCGGCACCCATAATCGCTGTACCACAATAAGAATTTTTCATCGGTGGAAGAGGAGTAACAACCCCCATTTTTGTCACTAAATCACAGAACTTGTCTGTATGCTGCTCAAGCCAGCTCCTGGTTTGTAGCTTGTCTCTTTCTACGCCAAAGTTCCTGTCAAAAGCTGTTTGCTGCAGAAATACTATCAAATCAATAATATCTTCAACCTTAAAGCGGGGATCATTACAAAAATATTCAAAAAAAACGTCCGTATCAAAATCGCCATTAGCACGTGCACGTAAACAAGCTTTATTCAACTGGCTTACTAGCTCGTCACTTGAACAGCCAAACGACTTGGCGGCCGCCAGGTAGTCTATGGCTTTTTCCAAGAGTTCCGTACTCAAATAACCAGCAAGTTCCAAACAAGTAAAAAGTGCTGCGGCATGTTCTTTGGGCTCAATCTTGCCAATAACATTTCCTTGGGTATCTCTTAGGGAGATCGTGCTGATGTTGAGATAGTGTAAAGCTCTCGCGAGATTTGGATGCATGATGTAATCCTGTTGTAAAATGATGACAAATTGTATTGTATGTATATTTTATTTTCAATAGTGGCTTGTTTTTTTAAATACAATTTTTTGAAAGAAGGGCGGACACTGGTGAGTAAGTTTCTGCATACCCTAATCAAGATTTAATAATTACCTCGGAAAAACTCCAAGGTAACTTTTACGATTTGGATCAAATTTATCATTCGTCAAACCAAAATCATTATCATTTACGACGAAGAAATAGTCATCCGTAACAACAAGTCCTTCGAGTTTATCAGCAAAATCAAAACCTGATTTTGTCAGATCCAGCTCAAGTTTTTTCTGAAGAAGGCGAGTATTACCTAATTTGAAACTGAAAATTTTATGAAAACTGTTAGGTCCAGTAAGACTGTTTTGTTCAATGACATAAAATGTTCCGTCTCGTGTCACTGATAAATCCCCAATTTTATCCGCTTCTGGAGAATCTAACGGATATAGGAATTCACGTGTTACTTGTTCCGTTGCCGGATCAAACTCGACGAGACGAACGAGATTTTTTTCATTCGAGAGTGGGCTTTGCAATATGGCATAAACTTTGTTGCCATAGCAGGTCAGTCCTTCAAACCCACGATTGAGTTTTCTTTGGGCGAGAATTTCAGGCAAGCCTTTGCCTGGTGAATAACGCTTAAGGAGTATTCCTTCAGCAGAAAATTTTGCTATAGATGGCCTGTATTCCTCTCCGATCCAGACTATTGTCGATGTTTTGCACATCGATTCAGGATCCAATCCATTGGGATCAAACTTTAGAACCGTTCCTTGGGTGTTAACAGGAACTTCATCTCCTTTCTGATTTGGCAGCCCCGTCACATTAGTTGGGATGTTTTTCAGAACGTTTACCTTTTTTGATTTCAGGTTTACTGAAAACTGAGTCCAATAGGGGTGGAAGGCAGGATTGAGAAAAGGTCTCATGATTTCATTTTTTGAAGAAAGAAACTCTGTTGCGTTCGGTCCACGATCCGTCAGCGACCAGAAGGTAAAATCATTGCCTTGATTTGATTCAAGTACCAGGCCGGAATTGCCCATAAACTGTGGAAGTTCGATGAATGTCGCATTTGGTTGTTCTTTATCAGGAGTTGAACAGGAAGCCAGGAGCAACAGAATTAAAAGGAATTTCATCGATCACTCTCCATGAGATTATAAATCAACAGGTTTATAAGCAAATGATGGTATGCTTGATTATGGATATTAATTGCATTTAAGCATACTCAAAAAATTGAGGTTACTTATTAGTTTAGAATAAATATTTTAAAGTGAGATCATGGAGTAAGGTCATATGCAGATGTAGGCAGCTATTGTCTATGAATTTGTTCTTCATTGATCTTGAATTGCTTATTATTGATCACTATGATTGATGTTGATACAATGCTGGCCTGTTTACAAAGAGGAATTAAATAATGAGTGCATCACAGTCCGATCTCAAAGACAAACTTATCGAAGATCGCATCTTGGAACTGGTCAGAAAGGGTTTAAGAGATAGTTTCATTTTTGATATTACTGCAAATCCTCCTGTTACGAGCGACCAATGGTTCATAAGAAAAAGCAGCATGCCTTACCATGTGACTCTGGGTATTCAGCAGGATGGAAAGCCTTTATGGGTACGGATCACTGAGCAAGAGCTGAATAACCTATTGGATGGTAGCTCGAAATGGTTAAAAAATAATCATGGGATACTTGAACTATCCAAACTTATCTTCCCTCCAGAGGCAAACAATTTAATGTTCCCCGAGAATAAAACGAAACCTGCCTCTGCAGAGCCTTATGATGAAAGTTTTACAGTTGATGAAAAAGACCTACTCAAAGTGATTAGAGAGGAGTACACCAGTTTTCTCATATTTGAATGCAATGCCAATCCTATGATTAATTCTGATCAATGGTTTTTGCGCAAGAGCAAGAATTTGGATCATATTACTTTGGGTTTGCAAACGAATGGAGAGATTAAAACGATTGAACTTACAACGGCTCAACTGGACGAACTTTTGGCAGGTACTACATTACCAGTAGTTGGTTACAAACTGGAATTGTCCAAAATGGTTGTTCCTAAAGAGGCAAAAGATTGCATCTATCAATTGCAACGATCTTGTCCACGCTTTTTTGCATTCGTTGGGGTTAATGACAACAAACACCCGGCATTTCAAAGTTTTGTGCTCAGATAAGCCTATCGACGAAACCGCTTAAATTTTAACTCTCATCTTGAAGGGCAGCACCCAACGTAGCCCGGTTGCCCGCAACCGGGTTTTTTGATTTTGAATTTAATCAGAACGCAACTGGCTACCTGGTTGCAAGAAAATAGCTAGTAATACTACGCAATTTGCGCAGTATTTTAATTTTTTTATTTCAGTTCTTAGATCGATAGAAATCAAATAAAGAAGTGCGTGTATCTATTAATTAAATAGAAACTCCTCTTGGACGTGTTTGGTAAACATCTTCCCAATGTTTGTTCGGTGAAGCCCTTTCGCGGTTAAAGAAGCTTGGGAGGATTTTTTCAGAGTATAATGTTGAGGTTTTTTCTCTCTTATGGCCTCTCGGTGAAGGGGGTTCAGAGGTAGAAAGAGCCATAACAATATCTTCAGCATCGTCTTCACTTTTAAAGTTTTTACGGATTTTATTGTAGGTTTTTTCTAAATGTTCTGGCAACGTAACTACAGGTTGAGACTTTTCGTTTGCAATAGATACTAAAACAACCATTTTAGCACTCTCAAAGGTTTTTATTGCTTTATCAGCTCTTTTTATGATGCGCTTACATCGTGTAAGTTTAGCTGTTTTTTCTGCCAGGAGTGTTTTTAACGATTCAGAATCTTTGTCGTTCTCTAGTTTGCTCGTTAATCTGCAAATCGAACGATTTAGAATTTTAACTTGTCTGGCAAAACGATCTTTTTTGTCTTGAGTTTGCTCTATGTTTTCGTTAAACGTATTGATGTCCCTAAAACGTAATAGCAAGGGAGTGAAACTCTTTGCATGCTGTTGATCCTGGATGTGGTGGCGTAATGCGGCGGTGTTTTGATAAGGCGTATTAAGTTGACACATGCGGTTGTATGCTCTAAGCACTGCCAGAGGTAATCCATGCTCTAGTTGGGGAGTAGCCAGGGCCTGCAGGTTAGTAAAGACAAGTTGAAATCCTTCATAGGAACCGATTTGAAGCAACTGGCTAGCCACGCTTACCCAGCGTCTGAATGCACTCAATTGTGCGTCAGGCAATCCTTTATGCTGATTAATATCCTGTTTGACGAAGAAGGACAGGTGGGCATGCACTTCATAATATTCCTTTACTGCCTGCTTTGAGTATGCCCAAAACCAGAAGCAGTTCTAAAATCGTTCATAGGAATGTTCAAAAAAGCCATGCGCAGTTTATTGTCTACCAACTGTGCATAATCTTCCACTATATTCTTTTCAATAATTTCATATTTTTTATGGATTTTTTTGGAACCAGCTATTTCTCGTTGGATATCACGGTTAGCAATGGCCAGATCCAATTTTTTTGATGCCATAGGTTGTTCCCAAAGGTTGGGTTTGGTAGTTAATAACGCAGTGAGCGCATTTTTACTCATTAGCTCTCTCACTTAGAATTTAATACAATTCTGGTTTTCATTAATAGGCTTAATGTACTATTTTGGGGCAAAATCATCCAGGGATTATTTGCAAATAATGCAACAAAATGTCCTCTATTGGCTGCAGTATGTCTTATAATAGCTTGTCTACAGAAAGCGGTTTTTTAAATTTAGATCATAAAAATTCCGCCTACTGACGTGCGCGGCTCTATTATAGGACCACCACAGAATATGCACCAGTCTACTGCAATTCAACTCATGGAACCAATTAGTTGGAAATGCTGCCATTGAAGGAAGTACAATTGCTGGGCTACAAGCCCATTGTTGCACTATCTCCTGTACTTTTTATAAAATCCTATTCCATTAGGATTTTAATCGGTTGTCATTGTATTTTTAAATTTAATCCTACTATAATGGGATTAATGAATAATTAAATCGAAATTCTTATATTAAGTCTACTCTAGTAGGATTATATGGCCAAGCAAATTAAAAAATTAAAGACTCCTAATCTACAACAGCCGTTAACCGTAGAATTGTTAGGGGAAGTCATTAAAGCACGCCGAACTCAAAGTGATTTACGGCTAGAGGATGCGGCTGCTTTGTGTGGTGTAGCCAAAGAAACCTTTATGAAAATCGAACATGGGCAATCGAACTGTCAATTGGCAAGTGTATTACAGATTTGTTCCGGTTTAGGAATAAATCTGTACATAAAGCCATGGATGGAACATGGTGAGGATGAAAATGATTGGAGATAAGCAGGACTTGGATGTCTATCAGGGAGAATATCAAATAGCCCATATCACGCTTATCGAGGATCAATTGTATTGGAGTTATAATGCCAATTGGCAAAAGACAGGATATGCTGTTTCTCTACACTTACCTTTAGATGAAGATATTCCATCATCAAATGTGCAGCGATTTCTGCGAAATTTATTACCCGAAGGAAATCCTTTAGAAGTATTAGTTAATATTTTTCATTTAAGTAAATACAATACATTTGGACTTATTCAAGCTTTAGGATTGGATACACCCGGATCATTAGTGATCTTGCCATCACATCAAGAACTTCCTAAACATGGGAATTTTCGACTGATAACTCAGGAGGAGTTAGAAGAACGTTTAAATCATCGTGATCTCTATAGTTTAATAGTTTGGGATGGAAAACCACGTCTTTCAGTTGCTGGAGTACAAGATAAAATTAACGTGGTGTTAAATAAAGAAGAGCAACTTGGTTTTGGAGAAGGCAGCTTGTGTTCTACCCATATTCTTAAATTTGAAAAACAAAAATTATCTTATTTAGTTTTAAATGAATATCTAAGTATGCAGCTCGCTAAACGCTGTTCATTGAATGTTGCTAATGTTCAGATGAAACGCTTTGGTCAGCATCCTGCTTTATTGGTGGAGCGTTTTGATAGGAAAATGATTACCACTAATATAGTGCAAAGACGCCACTTAATAGACGGTTGTCAGGCATTGAATTTACCTCCGGAATATAAGTATGAGCAGAATTTTGGAAATAGCCGAGATGTGGCCAATATAAGAGATGGGGTAAGTTTGCCCAAGCTATTTGATTTTGCAAATCAATGCATCAATCCTGCAAAAACCAAGCAACAAATACTCGACTGGGTTTTATTTAATATCTTGATATTTAATTGCGATGCTCACGGTAAAAATCTCAGTTTTTTTGTTGGGGCTAACGGCATTTCTCTCGCACCATTTTATGATTTAGTTAATATAAAAATGTATCCTGAATTTGAGCATGGCTTGGCGATGGCACTAGGGGATGAATTTGAAGAGAATAATATTAATGCTTATCAGTTAGCTGATTTTGCAGATACATGCCAGTTGCCAAGATTATTAGTAGCTAAACGTTTAAAATATTTGATTAGAAAACTAACTGTTGCTTTGCAAGAAGAAATCAGCCTTATTTTGATTAATGATAAAGAAGCAAAATATTTAAAAAAATATCAGGAAATTGTCATTAAGCGATGTAAGCATTTATTAGAGCAGAGTGAACTTATTCATTCAATGGAACTCTAGTGCTTCTTATAACTTTAAGATCTTGTAAAACCTTTGGAAAATAGCCAACAATAACCCGAGAAATCCAGATGAGAATTTTTTGTTGAGTCAAATATTAGTCTAATGGACGGGACATTGGGGATAAGTGGGACAATCACATAAACGCTCGGTTTAGATGTCCCAAGAGAGAAAAATTCTATAGGGACACATGGGACAATTGCCGCAATAAAAATTTTTTCACTATCATTTAATATCAATCAGATCTCAGGCCTTGAAAGCGCTTGACACCCTTTTAAATTACACGCAATATTTCTCACGAGCTCTACGCTTTTACAGGTTAACGGTACTGTGAAAGTAAAGGAAAATGAAATATCCAAATTGATATCAATCTGTAATTCCACAGAACCAGATGGTAGATACATCCTTTTGCAATTGGAAATACCGCCATTAGAAATAGTGCTAAACAATTATTGAAACAAAAATATTTGGAAGAGTTTAAAAAGAGCCGTAAACCTAATACCGATGATTACCATGAGTTTAATAAGCTAACAAAAATAATTAATAGTGCTTTAGATTGTTAATATGTTGTCTACATCGCGTTTACATGAAATTGATGAGATTGTAGTTTTGAGTCTACATGAGATTTTAGATATTTGGGTAACCACCACGTAAGTCCTTGATTTACATGGTGGCCAGAGGCGGAATCGAACCACCGACACGAGGATTTTCAATCCTCTGCTCTACCGACTGAGCTATCTGGCCCCAATGGGGTGGTATTAAACTCCGATAAGCGTTTGGAGTCAAGCATTGTTTACATTTTTTTTGAAAATAATTGTTCTTGATAGGCTACAGCGATGTGTGCGCCTAATAATGCGTTGCTTTTAATTAGCTCAATATTGGCTTGTAAACTTTTGCCGGCAGTTAATTCAGCAATCCGTTTTAATAGGAATGGGGTGACTGCTTGTCCTTTAATGTGCTTTGCTTCTTGATGCGCTTGTTGAATAAAAGGGGTCATTTCTTCGTCTGATATTTCGGCCTCTGCGGGAATGGGATTGGCAATAACGATGCCGTTATTCATATTCAAATGACGTTGAAACATCATCAGTTGTGCTACTTCCTCGGCGCTGTCCAAGCGATGAAGAACGGGTATGCCGCTGGATCTGCTGTAAAAGGCTGGGAATTCATTGGTCCCAAAACCGATAACGGCTACTCCATGCGTTTCGAGCACTTCAAGGGTTTTGGGCAGATCAAGAATGGATTTTGCGCCAGAACAAATTACGGTGACTGGTGTAGAAGATAATTCGATAAGATCAGCAGAGATATCAAAACTGTTTCCTGCTTCCTGATGAACGCCTCCTATACCTCCGGTAACAAATAAGGGTAATCGTGCCAAATGCGCGCAGAACATAGTCGCGGCAACCGTTGTACTGGCGGATATTTTTTTGCTTAGAACATAAGCAATGTCCCTGCGGGAGGCTTTCATTACATCTGTAGATTCAGCCAGATGTTCCATAATCTTTTTGGTCAAACCAATGTGAATTTTACCCTTGTAGAGAGCAATAGTTGCTGGAATCGCACCATGATTACGAATAATGTCCTCAACTTCATAAGCTGTATTTAAATTTTCGGGGTGAGGCATGCCATGAGAGATAATCGTTGATTCAAGAGCAACTACTGGTTTGCGATGTTCTATTGCTTCTAAAACTTCTTCATTAATTTCGAGCAGATCATGGAACATAAAGGGATCCTTTATTCTTTAGCTACATAGCCAGAAGGCTTTTCCGAACCTTCACCAAAAAAATACTTTTGCATTTCTTCTTTCAAAAACTCACGGGATTTGGCTTCAATCAGGTTTAAACGGTATTCATTGATTAACATGGTTTGATGTGAGAGCCACATAGTCCATGCTTGCTTTGATACTTCATTAAAAATCCGCTCACCCAGCACGCCGGGGAATGGAGCTTTTTCTAATCCCTCCGCTTCCTGTTGTAATTTACAACAAAAAATTATTCTACTCATCTTGTGCCTCTTTAGTTCATTAGGGAAGCACATTATGCGTGAATCTTTCATCCAGTCCAAGTCCTATTCCTTAGCAGTGAATACAGAAGTCAAACGGAATGATTTTTAACCTGAGCTTGCAGAATGTGTTGCGAGAGTAACTGTTCCTGTTCGGCCGTTAATTGAGTAAAGGCAACCGCAGTACGGTAGTGCGCTTCATTTTGAAACTGACTGTAAACGACTACTGCGTCCACAATAACCGGAACCATTTTGGGTTTGGTGTAGATTACGATTTTTAAATGGGTTTTTTCTTTGATCAACTCGGTTGTTTTAAATGCCATACCACCCAAACTGATGTTCACTTTTCTCATCTGCAGTGTTCCTGTCATCAGAATGTGGCGGGACAGATAATCGATTTTGGCATTGAGCAGGTTGAGATAATGAGCCATGGCGGGTTCTCTTACGGCTAATGCCTGCGTTAATTCCGCCAGTTCATAATCAATATTTTGAAAATATTGAGTGGCTTCCATATATTTTTGTCCGTTTTCACCCAGCAGCTGATTGGATATGGATAAATCGGAACAAAATTCACCGGGTGAAATTATTCGATAATCAAAATAGATGTGATCATCGATGCGAAAATGTTGGCGTCTTTCATGTACTGGCATAATTGCTCCATCAAGTCCACTTTATGTTGCATTAATTTCAATGTACCTAATTACTAGATTCGAACCGTCACTTCATGCGCTCTATCCTCAACCACCCCGTGAACTATTTCTGGCACAGGTATAGGGATTAGCGGTTGCGCCGTTATAAGTTCAAACTCAGCTTCCAAGTCATCTTCAAGAGCTGCTAGTGGATTTATCTGTGCGAATCCATCCACTACAGGCCCATGCGCTGCTAATTGAATGTGAATGGGTGCTGCGGGCAATTGTAAATGGTCGATCACGCGTTGTGCATCCAGAGATAAAGCCTGGCTTTCCCTTATGGCATCAGAATGATTTGTTGCCAGGGCTTCCTTTTGGATGCAGGCGGTAAGAAATCCCGTAAATTGTGCATCAGCAAGTTTGTTGTTTGCAATTGCCTCTCGGACAACTGCATTGAATTCAGATACTCTATCCAGTTTTAATGCAGCCGAAAATGCTTCATTAAGTTGTGCTGGCAATAGTAAGGGATTTATCAGTTTTTGCAGCTGTTGTTGCGCGTCAAAATAGAATTTCTTTAATACATGCATGCCCATACCTTTGTCTTTGGCTGTCCTGATCCATTCTTTTAAATTGGCTTCAGTGCTCATTATCGAGTCGAGCTTGTCAGCAGGGTTACGTTCGGGAGCATTCATTACGGTTTTATAGGCTGTTATCTCATCAATAATTTGGGCTCTGTTCCCTTTACCATAAGCCTCTTTAATAGAGGCTAAATCCGCATTTGCCAGATAATCGGTATCTGGATCCAAAGCCACGTTGAGTTCTGGATGCAACATCCCTTCCTGAAGTGCGTTGAGATGCTCTGTGCTGATGGTGATCACTTTCGGGGAAACAAGGGTCAATGAATCACCACCACCATGGCGCTTAATGAATTGAATCATCTCTGGTGCAATTTTGGAGTTAAAATTAATTTGTACGCTGCCATTAGTTAAATCGTTAATGGATTCGATTTTATTGCTTTGACGAGTAGTCCAGGGATTTTTAAAGGGTCGCCCATCGTCGCTAAAGAGTACAGGATTATGAATCAGTTTTTCCAGGATCAGCGCTTGTCGAACTTCATCCGAACTAACATGGCCTGTTGTTTTGGGTAGTACCTCATCTATATTTTTAATACGACTTTCAATTTTTGTTTTAATGGTGAGGGCATCATTCTCAAGTGCTACAACCTCTTTTAATTCATCGGTCAGTTTATCTCGTGTTGGTTTATCCAAGGCACCGCTCAATTGTTCTCTCAGAAAATCGGCTTGATTGCGATGTTGCCAGGCAATATGATTGGCATATTGAATTATTGTTCCACCCAACTCTTTAAGATGCATGATGCTTGCAAATTTCGTAGTCATGGATGAATCTTCAATAAGTGTCCGATTGCGTCCCTGCCCATGGCGTGTGTGCTTCATGATGAATTGATCGGGTTGAAGGCTCAAACGGGAATCAAGAATGAATTTGTCGCTGTCCATCACTACCTGATCAAATATGAATAAGCTTCTGCTGTCTCTCAGAGCTTTGTTCTGGCAATATCCTCCTACTGCATCAGTATCACTACACAAATAGAAAAGAGCCAATGAATTGCCAAAATCGTCAACAAATTGATCGGCCTGCATTCCTTCCCCTACGGGTTTAATTGTTGAGTAATGGGTGTAGGTTTGACCGCTGATACCTAGTCCGGCAGTAAAGGTTTTTCCAGATGAAAATTCACTGAGTAAACGAATGTTATCAAAAGGAACAAACAGGGCTGGATGTCCATTATGTGCAATGGTTGTAGACGAGCTAGTGTCCAATCCCATCAGCCGGGAAATATTAAGAGCCATCGCTTCGCGTTGCACTTCTTTTATATTGCCATGTTTTGGGAGTTTTATTATGGCTTCTGTGCTTAATTTGAATTGTGCTCTGTCATTATTGTAGCTGTCGACCGTTAAATCATCCCTTGCATTGAGATGGCCTAACTGGGCTTTGACACTGGCTAGTGAAATCAGGGCAATTTTTTCTGTAACGCCACCAGCAGCCTCAGCCAGAGTGCAATAAATTGATGTGGCACCATTGTCCAGTGGAATGTTGATTCGCTCCAGTTGATTAATTTTATTTAAATCCAACAGGATATTCAGTCTTTTTTGCAGAATGGCTTTTTGAGGATTCGCGTTATCCAGAGGTTTTATTTGCTCGTTTAGTGCTTTGATTCGTGAACTGACCTGCTCACTATTTGCTGGGTCAAACACAGTCGCGCCTGGGAAAGTTTGAGTTAAAGCATAAAGCTTTGCTCTGCTGTTCTGGATGCCGTCTGTTAGTTCTGCATCGGATGCTATCGGTGTAGTTGTAGCGCGAGCGTAATAGTTGTCTTTGGGTAATGCACTGATATCTCTGGCGTTTCGCCAGTACTGCAACCCGAATTCAGCACGTTGCTCACTGACACTGGAAAGCGCTGGAGGTGTGCCCGGAGTCAAGGCAGTAGAATAATTAAGAATATTGGTTAGCTTTTTCCATTGATTGTCATCTTCTTCCAGAGCGGGGAAATCAAATAAGCCCTGATTGTTGAGGTCGATATGATCCAGTAATGCATCCAGGGCAGCATAAGGAGCGAGCGCATCATCGCTCAGGTTCACATCATCAGGCCGTACGCTTTGTTCCTTAATGTAGCGTTTGATTATTCGTGCTTTTTGTTCTGCGTCCACTGGCTATATCCTTATAGTATCAACTAGACTTATCCTGGACTTACGAAAAAAGCTTAATGTCTTTTGTCTCGAACATGGAGTTTTTCGTAAGTCATGTTATCTACAACTATAGACAATGATTTGATCAAATGGTATAAAATGGGTACAAATTTTTATTTTGGAGACGCAATGAAAGAAAAACTACCAGCTAAAGAAAAGGTTGTTTCTTTTTTGACAAACAATGAATTTGATAAAGCTATAAACGTTTTAGAACAATGGAATAATGAGCAGTTAGCAGAATTTCTATCAAGCCATGCTCCATTGTACCCAAAGCTAAAAGAACCACAGTATAATCAGTTTTGGGAACAACGCAGAAACGATTTGCGTCTACCAGGCTTCTCTGAGTTTCGTTTCATGGCTCAACCGGGTATCAAGGACGCAGATTTTGTAATAGGCTATTTCTTGTATTTACTGCGATTAAAATCAAATACTGCTCAGCCTAAGGATGCGCTTACTTTTGTTGGAGTAAAATCTACTGACTATTTATCATTTCATAGTATTCGATCCTATTTACATCAAATCTTTATGAATCTACGAACGGCTACAGAGGATGAGCTGATTAAACTGGCCGAATTTTTATATAACCTTGAATCCTTTGCCAAAAAACATCAATGTCCCGGGTATTTATTGATGGCAAATGGCTATATGCAACTGGCATTGAGTTATCAAAATCTGGAAATGGAAGCACAATGCGGTGCTGCTTACACCTTGTGCTGGAAATATTTGCATTTAGCTGCGTTGACGGAGAGTGACTCGAAGGAGTCCATTAATAACGCGTATTTTGGTAAAGGTATTGTGTTGAGTAATCCATTTAAATTAGCTTCAATTGCCGACATGAAAAATCATTGCTTGCGTGCTGCAGGCAGTTATTTGTCTTCCGAGGAGCGGCTTGGAGCGGAGCGGGCGGGGTTATCCATGCATCAGCATACGCCTGTTTTGAGGGAGCCCGATGAGGGCATAAGACCTTCGATATGAATGCAGGGCTGAACTCTTCCGAATCTATAAACGAGTACTCTGCAATCAGGTTATTTTAAAAAAAATCCCCGCATTTGCGGGGATTGTCGGGGTGTTATAGGGGAGCATTGGTATTTAACGGTGTCCCATTTTCATCAGAAGAAATGGGTTCCCAATTGATGTCCTCAACTCGTGACCTTTGTGGGCCTTTCGTTTTAAACCGATTACTGCCGTCGCCTCTAAGAAGAGCGGTTCTGACACTATCCACTTTTTTAAATCTGGAAGCTCGTGCGCTAGGCTCAGCTATAATCGCTTTTTTGCTACTGAAAATACCCAAGTCTTTTATAAAGGAAAAGGACATTCGTTTTTTACTGTTATTAGACACTTTAATAACAACCGTATCTGTTTCCAGTGGCAATTCTCTTTTAGTCTTCCTGGAGGATTTAATTGAAGAGGATGAACTGGAGTCTTGAGCCAATCGCTCTGCCTCGATCTCTTCATCTGTTTTTATTTTCATAGTCGATGAGGGTAAAGAGTCTAATGCAAGAAGCGAACTGTTCGATTTATCTTTTCTAATGACCATCGTACCTGAGGGTAGGGAATCTACTGATAAAACCTCCTCATCTGATATGTCCGTTCTAATAATCATGGTTCCTGAAGGTAATGAATCTGCTTCTACAGAAGCCTTGTCATCAAGAGACTTAGACGATGCTTTTAATGAGATATGGCTGTCGTGCTCCTCTTCTGAATCACTGCTGGCTGAACTTGAATGTTCCGATTCTTCTGAGTCTTGCGGTAAAATCTCATTGACGTGTGAATAGATAAACTCTTTAAAACGAGCCGATTGTAATCTTCCTAAATGATTGAGTTCCTTAGGTGGAAGGAATTCTAAAAGAGAGAAGTGCATTTGAAACTCCTCCCCTTTAAGATCTTGTTTTATTTTTACCGTCGCTATCTCTTCATTTGAGGCGCGGTCCACATTGAATAAACCAAAGGTTAACCAGTGCAACGCTTTTCTGTACCAAGGTGCTTTATTCCATTCTAATTTGAATAATTCAGCTTCAAGGGATTGAGAGCATTGTTTGAAATAGCTATGGCTGTATTCTCTATAGCATTTTATTGCAAGTTTTTCCGCCATTCTGGTTAAACGAGTTTCTTTGGGCTCGCTCGCGGATATTTTTTTAAATACTTCATTGGCGCGAAGTAAAAAATCTTTATTATAAGCACTTAACGCGCTCGGGTTTATGAATGATTGTGAAATGCTCTGCAGAAAACCGTCATTTATTTTCTCATTCAATAGCGCTTTTATCTCGTCAATATCTTGCTGTATGCCCAGCAGCTCTGAAGGAAATGCCTCTTCCACTTGAGCATAGAAATTGTCCGGTGTCATAATACGAAACTTAAGCAGGGATTTAAATTGATTAATCGTCATGCGTTTCTCTGGTTCAGGACGAGTTAATTCTTGCACCAGGAGTGATAAATTGATGATTGAATTTGAAGGTGAGTCAAAATAAGATGCAGCACTTTTATCTCGGTCTCTGAACTCTGCGGGCAATTCATCTAATTGCGTTAATATCAGGAATTCCTTTAATATCATTCCCAATTGAAACGCCATAAATTGGGGCATATTCAGGACTGTAGTGTTCGCCTTTTCGTTAAAATCGATTCCAAAAATGTCAAAATCAAGGCAATCAAAGTATTCGTCGGGCGCATGAGCAGGGCTACTGCGCACTGTATTAACTAACGGATGTTCATTTTCAATCAGTGTTTTTCGGTCACTAATTAATAACCGGTTGTTATTAGCAAGAAAATTGCTGAGTTTCATGTCCGGGTGATACGCTTTGGTATCGATTAACAAGGAGCAAAAGTGGGTTATTTGAGCAAAATAATATCCAGCGACAGATGCAATTTTACTGGCTGGTTGGTTATGTAACTGTTTTGCTACTTCAGTCAAGTTACCCTGATTAGCAAATTGACTGAGTACTACAGGTCTGTATTCAACTGGCGATAAATGATTTTTGAGTACTTTTCTGAAGAGTACATAATCTTCAATGAAATACATCGATACAGGATGAGAATGAAGCCGCTGTTCCAGGCTTAGGCTGTCTCGGTCTTCGACACGAAAAATCAACTGTTCATCCCAGCTACTCATTGTGAATTTGAAGTTCGCGTTATTGCCGCCATCCCCCAGAGGTTCTGTTTTATATTTGATCCTAAATGGAATTGGGTTGGAAATTGGTGGATTTCCTTTAATGGCTTGAATTTTGGGTTCTACCATTTCTGAAATAATGATTTGCTTTTCTACTTTTGTCTTGATTTTATGATTGGTTTGAGCGAGATTTGCGAGTCTTAGGGAAATGGCCGTGTATTCATCACCGGATTCATCAAACGTTCTATTTAGCAAAATGGCATCCCGATCTTGCATTAATGGGTATTCAATGTTGGGCTGCTGATCTTGTTCATTGTTAACGTCTGCCTCATCGACAGGTTCTTTTTTTGCATACCCAGCAACTGCCAGAGCAAATTGGATGCCTTTTAAAAAGAACGATGCGTGGGGATTGATGGGATATGCTTTAAGATGATCCAGAAAACTGTTTTTATTGGTGTTGGTCATCCAGTCATATAATTCAGCATTGGGCGAGATAGTGTTCAATAAATAATTTATTTTGTGTAAATAAAAGAGCCGTTTAATGTGTTCATCTTCAGGGATTGAATTGTAGGTGTTTACCAAATCAACTAAAGGTTGAAACTTTTTAGGGGCTGCTAACATCGGCATAACGGACTCCGGGTGATATAATTAGAGCAAAATTAGATTAATAAGATTTTATATAAAAAATTTGAACAAAAATAACACACTTGTATTGCTTGAGCAAGACTATTTTATAAGCAACACGAAATAATTTATCACTAAACGGCTATATTTTTACTCTGTGGCTGTTGGTTCTTAAAAAGCTTGAAAAGAGAACAGTTGTTGTAAAATTTAATAGTTATCAGTTCAGAGACTATCTTCAATGAGGTGTTTTATGCTTTAATATTCCTTATTTATCTACATCAACTAAAGGGTTTGTTATGACTTTTGTAGTTACAGAAAGTTGTATTAAGTGTAAATATACTGATTGCGTTGAAGTATGTCCGGTTGATTGCTTCTATGAAGGGCCTAATTTTTTGGTCATACACCCGGAAGAATGTATTGACTGTGCTCTTTGCGAACCTGAATGTCCAGTGAATGCGATTGTCTCTGAAGATGATTTGACTGATGAGCAGCAACACTTTAAAGAATTAAATGCAGAGCTTGCGAAAGCCTGGCCAAACATCACGGCCAAAAAAGATGCTCCTGCTGATGCAAAAGATTGGGACGATGTTAAGGATAAACTTCAATATTTGCAAAAAGAGTGGAAGAAATAACCTCACTCGCTGAATCCTGTCGGCGAATTCTTAGCGAAAAAGGGCGGCTTTCCACCGCAATTCCTGGATTTGTTGCCCGAGCCCCTCAATCCGATTTGGCCGTAGCCATTGCTCAAGCCATCGCACAGAAAACGATTCTTGTTGCTGAAGCAGGGACGGGAACGGGTAAAACCTTCGCTTACCTGTTACCGTGCTTATTAAGTGGTAAAAAAGCACTTATATCGACAGCTACCAAAACATTGCAAGATCAATTATTTCAAAAAGATTTGCCTACTCTGGTTCGCGCCCTGGGGTTATCGGCGCGCATCCAAAATTTAAAAGGGCGTGCCAATTACATTTGTCAGCATCGAGTTCAACTGCATGCAGAAGAAGGACAATTTCAAAGTCCGCAATGCGCCCATGAAGTGCTGCACATTAGGGACAAGCTGTCTCAAATGAAGGATGGCGAGCGATCGGAGTTACCCGAGATCAATGAAGATTCACCCGTTTGGAATTATGTAACGTCTACAACCGACAACTGTCTGGGCGCTGAATGCCCTAATCACGAAACCTGTTTTTTAGTAAAGGCTCGTAAACGAGCTATGGATGCGGATATTGTTGTCATTAATCATCACTTATTTTTCGCTGATACTCGTTTGAAACAGGAAGGATTTGGGGAATTGTTACCGGGTGTTGACGTGATTGTATTTGATGAAGCACACCAATTGGCTGAAATAGCCACCCATTTCAACGGCGAACGTATTGGCACGCGTCAATTTGCCGATTTGGTTGACGACATTATCGGTGAGTGGCCTGTTTTGGATCTGGCGAACCAACCTTTGAAAGCCATACGTAACAAATCAGATAAAGTGATGGATGAGCTTTTGAATTCCATCCCTTTTCGTGAAGACAGGGTGAGCTGGGATGAGGTACACCGAAACAAGACATTTAGGGATGTCTGGGATAGTTGGCTGGCAATTAAAGAGGAACTGTTGGCCTGTTTAAGTGACGAACATATTGCTGAGGTTCCTGGCCTTGTCCGCTGCAAGGAGCGTTTACTGGAACTGGATCAAACTCTGCTTTCATTTTCGCAGTCTGCAAAGGATAAAATACGCTGGCTTGAACGGTTTAAACAAACTTTAGTGTTTCATGCGACTCCATTTGATATCGCCCAAACCTTTAGTAACCTGCTACGGCATCATGAATGCACTTATGTATTTACTTCAGCAACTTTAACCATGGCCTCTTCGTTTGATTGTTTTTGCAAGCCTTTAGGCTTGGGGAGTGCTCAAACTTTGTTATTACCCAGTCCTTTTAATTTTCAGGATCAAGCCTTGCTTTATATGCCGCGCGGTTTACCTGATCCCAAAGATTCTGGGTATTATGAAGCATTACTTGAACGAGCTTTGCCTGTCATAAATGCCTGTGGTGGACGATGTTTTTTCTTGTTTACAAGTCATAAAGCATTAAAATTAGTTGCCCAAATGCTGAGCAATACTTTAGACTACCCACTATTGATTCAAGGGTCAGAGGCTAAACCCATTTTATTGGAGCGATTCCGTCAATTAGGGAACGCGGTATTATTGGGAACCGCGACTTTTTGGGAGGGGGTTGACGTCAAGGGAGAAGCGCTTTCATGTGTTATCATTGATAAATTACCTTTTGCAAGCCCGGTTGATCCTGTTACCCGTGGTCGAATGGCCTTTTTAAAAGAAAAAGGGTTATCAGGCTTTGATGAGTTGTCTTTACCTAATGCAGTGATTGCTTTAAAGCAGGGGGTCGGTCGCTTGATTCGAGACATTACCGATAAAGGGGTTTTGATGATAGCTGATCCGCGGCTTACTTCGCGAGAGTATGGCCGTAACATATTGGCCAGTTTGCCTCAAATACCACGTACACGTGATGAGCGCAAAGTGTTGCATTTTATTAAAGAGTTGGCGCTGGATTATGAAACTGTTAGCGATTGATACTTCCACTGAGCAAGCCAGCGTGGCTGTTTTATCAGGCGAAGAAATAACGTGTGAGGAGCAGGGGAGCCAAAGAACTCATGCTCAATTATTATTACCCATGATTGACCGTCAAATGGTTCAGGCTGGTTTGCAACTGAATCAATTGGATGGAATAATTTTCGGTTGTGGTCCTGGCAGTTTTACTGGGTTGCGCATAGCCTGTAGTATTGCCAAGGGATTAGCTTATGCCCATGATTTGAATTTAATACCCGTCAGCAGTCTGGGGGCTATCGCCTGGGCAGCTCGAGAACATGCGGACAGTCGCAACGCGTCTGTTTTAGCGGTATTGGATGCGCGAATGCATGAGCTGTATTGGGGGTATTTTCGCTCAGAGCAATGGGTAGCAGAGGAGCAGGTTAATGCGGCGCATGATATTTCTCTGCCTGAAGATCAACCCGTTGTATTGGCTGGAGTTGGCATTGAGCTGTATTGGAATGATTTTTCAGATTCAATTAAATCTCAAGTCAGCACCCAATTGAATGTATTTCCAAATGCAGCGGCCATGATAAAATTAGTGCAGAATACGGGTATTAATCCGGTTCCTGCAGCACAAGCTCAACCTGTATATGTGCGCAATCAGGTGACTCAAGGAGATTCTCGTGGATAAAAAATTATTGGAACTGTTAGTCTGTCCTTTATGTAAAGGTAAATTAATCGTTAAAAAACATGAG
This sequence comes from Legionella moravica DSM 19234, assembly GCF_000423305.1. Taxonomy (GTDB): domain Bacteria; phylum Pseudomonadota; class Gammaproteobacteria; order Legionellales; family Legionellaceae; genus Legionella; species Legionella moravica. Next base: position 167,747 of record NZ_KE384003.1, read on the forward strand.
CTTATATGTAAATTTGATCGTCTGGCCTTTCCTGTACGGGATGATATACCGGTTATGCTGGAACATGAGGCACGGATTCTTTCATTGGAAGAAAAAGATAAATTATGAGTACTCCTTTTCATGTGATCATACCCGCACGATTTCAATCGACCCGCTTTCCAGGCAAACTACTCCAGGAATTAAATGGTTTTACGGTTATTGAGCGTGTGTACCGACAGGTTCTTCTGGCACAGGCACAATCGATTACCATTGCTACAGATACGGAATCTATTGCCGAGCATGCGCGAGGCTTTGGTGCAGAAGTGATTATGACTTTGCCCTCTCACCAAACAGGCACAGACCGGATTGCGGAAGTTGTGGCAAAGGGGAATTATGCCGCGGATGATATTATTGTCAATGTGCAAGGGGATGAGCCTTTTATTTCTCCACTATTGATTCAACAAGTAGCTCAAGGATTAATTCATACCGACGCACCGATGTCGACTTTGTGCTGGCCAATAACCAGCCTGGACCTGTTAAAAAATCCCAATGTCGTTAAAGTAGTGCGCAATAGAGATAACCATGCGTTGTATTTTTCCAGAAGCATCATTCCTGCAAACAGAGAGGATGGTCTGTCCTTTGAACACACGTTTCGCCATATTGGTTTGTATGCTTATCGCGCTGCGTTTTTACTGGATTTTGTGACTTGGCCAGTGTGTGAGCTTGAACGGCTTGAAGCCCTTGAGCAGTTACGGGTTCTATGGGCCGGTTATTCCATCAAGGTAGAACAAGCCTGTGTCGAACCTTTGCAAGATATTAATACTAAAGAAGATTTAATCAGAGCCAGGCAAAATTTAGCGGCTAGTTTAGATCAATAGGAGCTGTTGACATCTCATTCTTTGCAGGTCTGCTTTCCACGACTTGTTCGGCGTCGAAATCTGAATTATCAACAGCCCTTAGTTTTGCATCATATAAAATATTAATACCAGGTATTAATATCTTATATGCGCTGTTAATAATCAGTTAACCAATCCAGCTGTATCATTAAATCTTCAGATATCAAATGGTATGCCAACCAAAGGAATGCCAGTCTCAGAGAATAATTGATTTATCAATGATAAATGAGGTGGTTGAATAGTGTCCTGACTTTGTTCCATAAATCTTTAGAAAATGTACTAAACTTCATTAATAGAGAGCTAATATGGAATACCAGCCTTGAGTGGATGGAACATCAAGGTGTTCAGGACCCTGTAAATTCCGAAGTTATTGAGGAAGTGCTATCCATTTGATTTTAAATCCGCGATTTATAGGTGATGAATATGTTTACAGTTGAAAATAGCGCTCAAGGTAATTGCATGTATGAGGCGTACAGCATTTCATTAATGTATTTTCTTCGCGCAAAAAATAACTCTCAAATAACAGATACTGTACTCAATAAATTTGGTCTTACAGAGGAAGAGAAAAACCAATTAATTCCTTTGATCACTGAAAATCGGGATCAAAAATTCTCACGTGAAAGCATTAGAAACATTATTGAGCCAGTACTTGCTACTAAAGCAAGGGCCTTAGGAGCTCGTCAAACGCGTGAGGATTTTATTAATCGTCCACTCACAACCGGTTTGTATACATCCGCACAATACGGATTAGAATACTTTTTTAAATTTGGTCTTCGTGAATATCCTGAATCTCATTTTTTGACCAGTGATTTTACAATTAGAGATTATACTGAAGCAGAAATTTATAAAGTAGCGAATATAAAAAATACAATGCTGGCTTTTGCTTTAGAAAAAAGCGAGGAAGTCCACGCGAAATTTGAAGCTGAGTGGGCCAAAATAAAAGACACTGTTGAGCCTCGGGATGTTTCGTTTCGTAAAGGCAGAGTTTTAGATGAAATTATTGCCGAAAAAACGATAGAGTTTTTTAGCGCAAATAACTACCGTAATTTAGATGCTTATATATCTCGTCTTGCTACCAATTATGTTTGGGGAACGGAAGAAACGCTGCTGACCATTAACCGGGCAGTGCAAGGAGAGCATTTTGTTCGTAATGATCAAGATAGAGTAGACACCTACTACGACACGGTAATTAATTTACAGATTCGTGTTAATGGGCGAGCACCTGATTATGCACAAGCTGAACAACCTGATTTGATTCTTAATAACAGCAATAATATTCATTGGAATTCGTTAATACCTCTCTATATATCTAATCCGGAGCAAGCTCAGTTAGCAGCGGAGCAAGAACAATTAGCGCAGCAACCAATATCACTCATGCCTGATGAGCCGATAACGCATGAATCTCAGGATCTACTTGATGCTGAAAGTAAACAAATTCTAAATGATGAGGAGTTGGCTCGACAAATTGAGCGATTAGAGCTTGAAACTCTGCGTCAAATTGAATTTGATCGTCAAATTGCTGAGCAAATGAAAGCAGATGACTTAGCTGTTGCAGAACAAATGAACCACTTGTTAGAGCAAGACAGACTATTAGCTGAGCAAATTCAAACTGAAGAATTAGATGCTAAAGCACAACTGGTATTAGAAATGCAACAGGATGAGCTTTTAGCTCAGCAAATTTCTGAAAAAGAACAGCAGGCTAAAGCACAAATGGAGTTAGTCCCTCATCATGATGAAGATCTGCCTTTGCATAGTCCTGATGGAGAAGATCTGGATAGCGCGCAAAGAGATTTATTGGTTCAGCAGGATGCTCATTTAGCTCAGCAGGTTTTTGAAGAAGAACAGCAGGCTAACTTAGCGGCTCACCAGGTTGCTCATGAAGTATCGCGTCTTAACGAGCAAATGGATCTCATTACGCAACCTGTCCCAGCCATAAATGCAACTAATGCGAAAGCTCAGGCAGCCAATACAAAATTCGAATCCTTAATGGCTGAGTTTGGCAAAAAGGTTGCAGATTTGAATCAGAGAGCAATTAATGCAGTAAGATCAGGAGATATCACACAGGCTGAGTCATTGAGAACAGCACACGGTGTTGCTGAAACTTTATTAGAAAATTTAGTTTCAGCTAAATCTGCTTATGATGTAAATCCTAATAAAGAATCCTATCAACACTTTAAAACCCAATGTGTTGCGAGTATCGATCAAGCACGGCCTGAGCTCGAGCGCCATCGCGGTCTGAAACAACTTTTGGGTAACATTGTGCTGGCAGTCATTGGACTTGGAGTTGTTTATTTGGCTGCTGCAGCCCTAAACAAAGCGGTTACCGGTAATTTCCTGTTCTTTAAAACAAATACTGCAAAAATTGTCGATGAGATCAAGAGTAATGTCGATGAGTTTGAACCGACTCAGCCCAATCCCAAATAATTTAAAATTACTTCACGACCTTATGATTTAATAGAACTGCCGAATTCCAAATTGATTTTGGGAATTCGGTGGTTTTGTTATTTGAGGAGTTGGATGTTCATAAACGATTCCAGGTACTGAATCTTATCGGTTATGACACTGTTTTCCTGGTCACGATTCTTTTTCGAAGATACAAAATGAATGCTGGAATCAACATCATCACAATTCCTATAGAGAAAATCTGCCGAAAATGTGCTGCTCCGCCGACATCCATACTTTGTTCCGGAGGAATAAATCCAACGAATAAGGTGATGGAACATCCAAATAATCCCAAAATGCAAACCAGATAGTATCCTGTTTTGCCTCCAGGTATTGCGAAGGGTCTTTCCAGGTGTGCAAATTTACTTTTTAAATTCCAGGCTGCAATAAACATCAGAACATACATCATCATGTACAATTCGGTGCTTAGATCTGTAAAGAGCCAATATATGGCATTGACACTGGGGAACAGTAAAAAGCCGCTGCACAAAATAGTGACCAGCACCGCTTGCAATATTAATATGCGGGATGCAATACCATGTTTATTCAATTTACACATAAATTGCGGTAAAAAATCCTGCTTTGCTGCCATGAGTAAACCCTTGGCAGGAGAAATTATCCAGTTAATCATACTGCCGAGGCTACCTAGCAGAAGAAGAAATACCAACAGAGGCATTAACCAGTTTAAATGATAAGCCTGGAAGAAATTATCAAATGCCCTCATGACCCCATCAACAAGGCTTATCTTATCTTTGGGTAAGACAAAGGCTATGGCCAGAGAGCCTAATATCATAGTGAACAGGATTAATAAAACTGAAAAAAACATGGCCTTGGGGAAGTTTTTTTGTGGATCCCGAACATTTCTGACATGAACAGCGGCCAGTTCCATTCCAAGAAACGAGGTCATAATCGCAGTTAAAGATACCCAGGACTGACTGTCGTGCCATTGGGGTAATAAATGTGGCAGGCTTAAATCAATTGCAATCGGATGACCTTTGATCAGCCAAATAATTGCCAGGAGAATAATGAATCCCATAGGAATGATCATTCCAACAATCGCACAGAAACCGGCAAAGGTGGCTGAGGTTCGTAAACCGGATAATCCAATTAAAGTTAACGACCAAAAAATGATTAAAATCACGGATATGAGGTAGTATTTATTTTGAGCGAGTTCAGGATTGATGAGATAGGCTATGGTGCCTGCTATAAAGGACAATATTGTGGGATACCATACAAGGGTATTAATCCATTGCAGCCAGATGGTAAAAAAAGCGACGTTTTCTCCAAAGGCATGTTTTACCCAGCTGTAAATCCCACCTTCCTCTTCAGACCAGGTTGATGATAGTTCAGCCGAGATCAGTGCAACCGGGATTAAAAAAATGATGGCAGAAAAAATAAAAAAGAAAATCAGGCTTGAACCAAATAAAGCAGTCCCAGGTAAATTTCTGATGCTGTCAATTGCCCCAGTTATGAGTAATACCAAAGCGAGCACCGATATTTTTTCAGAGGACCAGTTTTTCATTGATTTTTCGAGCTGATAAAAAGATATACATTATACAGTAACTTAGGTCTTGAGGTGAACTTTTATTTTTGCAAAATCCATTATAATGTCATTTTTTATGGGGTACTTGAAAATTTGATCTTAAAAGGACTGATTATCTTATTCTTTTTGTTATGGATGTTATCTAGCAATGTTTAATGAAAGATGTTTGATCCCCTCATCCGCCTGGCGGCACCTTCTCCCGGAGGGAGAAGGCTAATCATGGCAGATGTGGGGGATATTAAAACATTAGAATAGCCTTCTCCCTCCGGGAGAAGGTGCCGCCAGGCGGATGAGGGGATTTAAAAGCATATCATTATCTGAATACTTTCCAGAGAAAATCCC
>NZ_AUHS01000014.1 GCF_000423305.1 Legionella moravica DSM 19234
TGTCTTCTCAATTCTTAATGAACCTGCCCCGAAGGCGTGCTGCGTATTCTACTGATTTCAGCTCCAGTGTCAAACACTTTTTGCATTTTTTTTAAAAATTATTTCAATCTGCTTTTTGTAAACGCAGCTTGGCAATTCTACGCTTGCCAACTTGTATTATATAAGTATGTCCTGAAGGCAATATTAGAGAGGGGTCAGAAACCTTATCCCCATTAATCTTAACCGCACCTTGCTTCACCATTCTAATAGACTCTGACGTACTTACTGTCAAATCCAGTTGTTTTAATAATTGTGCCAGATGAACAGAATCATCACCTATTAAAGAGAACTCTTCCAAATTCTCAGGGATTACGCCTTTTTGAAAACGTTCAATAAATTCCTTGTGTACTGTTTCAGCCTGATTTTGATCGTGAAAGCGTGCGACAATTTCCTTGGCAAAGTCAATTTTTACATCACGCGGATTTAATCCCTCGTTCACTGCTGTTTTCAAGCTTTGAATTTCCTTGCCTGTTTTAAAGCTTAAAAGATCGATGTAACGCCACATCAATTCATCAGATACAGACATTATCTTACCGAACATATCAACAGCCGGTTCATTAATACCTATATAGTTGTCTAATGATTTAGACATTTTCTTCACACCATCCAAGCCTTCAATAAGTGGTGTCATCATTACAACCTGTGGTTCAAATCCATAATGCTTCTGCAACTCTCGGCCCATAAGCAGATTGAATTTTTGATCAGTACCCCCAAGCTCTATATCAGCTTTCAATGCTACTGAATCATAACCTTGTAGCAGAGGGTAAAGAAACTCATGTATGGCTATGGGCTGTCCTGTTGTATAACGTTTATTAAAGTCATCACGCTCTAACATCCGCGCAACCGTATGTGTCGATGCCAAACGGATTAAATCCACTGCATTAAATTTATTTAGCCATTGCGAATTAAATGCGACTGTCGTTTTGTCAGGATCTAGTATTTTAAAAACCTGATGTTGATACGTCTTCGCGTTCTCAATAACTGTTTCTTCACTCAAGGGCATGCGAGTCACATTTTTTCCAGTTGGATCACCAATCATGGCGGTAAAATCACCAATTAAGAAAATCACCTCATGACCGTATTGCTGAAACTGTCTTAATTTATTAAGTAATACAGTATGTCCTAAATGTAAATCAGGTGCAGTAGGATCGAAACCCGCTTTAATCTTTAAGGGGACTTCCTTTTGTAATTTTTTGGCTAATTCATGCTGCGGTAGTACTTCCTCGCAACCCCGCATTAATTCTAATTGACACTCTGAAATTGTTTCTAACATACATTAAAACCTTTATAAATGATTGACCAATCTTCTCACTCCGAGTATCTTAGCCCGGTTAGCAAATTCCTGCTATACCAATTATGTAATTAAAGTTAACTTGTTACACGATATTGAAAAAAATAATACAAACTATCTAAATATGTGGTTATGTTAATGCACTTTAGTCAATGATCACGTGCATGTGATTGTGTGTGATATATTAGAGAATGACAAAACTACAGCATTCATGGGAATGACAGCAGTATAGGCAACCAATGGCAAAAAGACCAAATATCTCAAAACGAAACTCTGGTAAACCATCCAAGCTATTAACTGCTTTTGCGTTAGTTATTGCCTTTTCTTTACCCTATTATTTAGTTAAAAATTTTTCACATCGTAAACAAAGCCCGGATTTTACCAGCAGAACTTTATCACTGCCCAAACTTCCTGATAAAAAAATCATCGAACAACCGCAGGAAATTGCTGAATCAAACCCCGTGGAGACACCAAAGACAGCAGAAAAAGCGCCTCAGACAGTAGAAAAAGCACCACCAAAAGTTGCCGTTATAAAAGATAATGTATGGCAAACTATAAAGCCACGCCAAGGCGATACCATGGGCGCCATTTTTAGCAGACTAGGTTTAAGCGCACAAAATTTGCATGCCGTACTGGATAAAAATCCCCATGCCAAAACCCTCACCAATATCAAACTCAATCAAGAAATTAAATTTTTAATTAATAAGAATAAACTCGAAAAATTGATCATACCTATCAACAACATTCAAACACTAACGGTCTATAGAGCGGGACAAAAATACCAAAACAAAGTTGATTCTAAAAAAATGATCAGCCGGGATCTTTATATCACCGCAACAGTCAAAGGCTCTTTATTTACCACCGCGCAACGATTAAACATCCCATATAAGCTGGTTCGTCAAATGACAGAGATCCTAAATAAAGAAATTGATTTCAAAAGAGCGGTACGTGCCGGAGATCAATTCTCTATGGTATATAATGCTTATTACATTGACGATAAAATGGTCCAGATTGGCGATATTCAAGCAGTATCCTACACTAATCGTGGCAAAACAGCTCAAGCTGTTCGGCATAACAAAGCCAATGGAGATCATGATTACTACACCCCCCAGGGTAAAAGCTTTAAGAAAGCATTTTCCAGATACCCTATAAAATTCAGCCACATCAGCTCAACCTTTGCTCTATCGAGAAATCACCCAATTTTGCATTATAAAAGAGCACATAAAGGGATAGATCTGGCAGCACCTATTGGCACCCCTATCCAGGCTACTGGAGATGGAGTCATTCAAATTATTGATCGACATAATGGCTACGGCAACATGATTAAAATCAAACATGATAAAACCTACAGCTCAATATATGGTCATATGCTCAAGTTCCAAAAAGGACTATCAAAGGGAAGCAAGGTAAAACGCGGACAGGTAATAGGATACGTAGGGCAAACCGGCTTGGCTACCGGTCCTCACTGCCATTATGAGCTACATGTTAATAATCAACCAAGAAATCCGACAACCACTTCGTTGCCTACAGCCTCTCCAATATCTGGACGCGAATTGGCTTCATTCCGAGCCAGAGCGGGTACTTTGCTAGCTCGTTTGAAATTAATGGAACAAGCGAATATTGCTGCATCGGGCAAAAAGAACGCTAATTTAGGTTAATTTTGTCGTCAAAGGGGTTCGGTAAAGCCAGTGAACCTTAATAATATTCCAGGTTATTAACCAGCTTATCCAAATAAGTACCGGCATATTAATACAGAAGCAATAACACCGGCAAAATCAGCTAATAACCCAACCGGAATTGCATGACGAGTTCGTCTGATCCCAACCGAACCAAAGTATACCGCAATAACATAAAATGTTGTTTCAGTACTCCCCATCATGGTTGCTGCAGTTTTGGCAATTAGAGAATCTCCACCATATTGATGAATCAATTCGGCCATAACACCGGTAGATGCACTTCCGGAAAATGGCCGAATCAGAGCTAAAGGAAGCACCTCTGGAGGCATGCCAATCATGGCCATCAAAGGAGCTAATAGTCGATTGAGCAGGTCAAAAAAACCTGATGCCCTCAACATACCAATAGCTACCATCATGGCAATTAAATAAGGGATGATACTAATACTCGTATCAAATCCCTTTTTTGCACCTATTACAAAAGCATCAAATACATTAACCTTCTTGAATGCTGCATATAACGGAATGCCCACTATAAAAGTTAAAAACATCCAATTAGAAAATTGATTGGCTAATCCACTCATAAGCTATCCGCCCTTTCAATTTGAAATCGTTTAAATGTAGCAAATTGCCGAACCGCAATGATTGCTACCAGTGTGGAAACTGATGTCGCAATCAAAGAGCTAAAAATGACACTGCTTGGATTGGAACTGCCATTAGCTGCCAAAAACGCAATAGCGGTGGCAGGAATCAATTGAACACTCGAGGTATTAATGGCTAAAAAAGTACACATGGAATTAGTGGCAACAGTCATTTGTTTATTCAAGGTTTGCAATTCCTTCATGGCTTGTAAACCAAAAGGAGTCGCTGCATTTGCCAAACCAAGCATATTTGCTGCGATGTTCATTACCATAGCACCCATAGCGGGATGTTCCACTGGAATATCTGGAAACAGACGTCTTAATATAGGTTTAAGACCTTTTCCTAATAAAGAAACCAAACCTGACTCAGTCGCAATAGACATGATTCCAAGCCATAAAGCCATGATTCCTGTCAGTCCAATTGCCACTTCAAAACCGAGCTTGGCTGAATCAGTTACTGCTCGTACGACCTCATCAATTCGCCCTTCAATAATACCTACCACCACAGCAATCAAGATCATACCTAGCCAGATTATATTAAGCATTCTTGCCTCCAGGACTTAAAACGGAGTAGCATGTAACCTAAACTCAATCGAAACCTTCTAAAACTCATTATGAAATACACGCCTGCTCCCTTTGCCTACTTGTTTATTATTTTTTATTTAATATCCGGTAGCTCCTGTTATGCAATTGACTCTAATGCACTCGAACAACAGGCCAACTCTTCAATTAGAGAACTATATCATACCCTGAACACCATGCCGAACTCCTCCATGACGGAGCGAATTGATTGGATCAGCAGCCAATTCAAAGGGACTCCATACGTCCTGGGCTCATTAGGTGAGGGAGCCAGTGCACGCTATGATCAGTTTCCACGATATCGTATTGATGGTTTTGATTGTGACACCTACGTCAATACCGTTCTTGCATTAGCAACAGCCAACTCACTGGAAACCTTTCAACAATGCTTAAAATACACTCGTTATTATGAAGGTAAAATATCTTACATCAATCGCAATCACTTTACTTCCATAGATTGGAATCGCAACAATCAGCGACGGGGTTTACTTAAAGACATTACTTTAAACATCAGAGACAAACAAAAAAAATCGGTAGCTCTATATGCCAAGGCAATGATTAACAAGCCAGGTTGGTACGCACATAAAAATCTGGATACCATCAGATTAGTGAATGAGAATAAAGCAGAACAGGCGAAACGTTTAGCCGAATTGAAACAGAAAGGCAGTGCACTACAGACCACACAGTCAACAATTCCTTACATCCCATTAAGTGCATTGTTTTCCGAAGGTGGTGAACCCAATCTGTATCTGTTTAACCAAATTCCATCTGGTTCCATCATCGAAATAGTCCGACCCAACTGGGATTTAAGAAAAATAATAGGTACATCACTCAACATTTCCCACTTGGGATTTGCAATAAAGATAAATAACCAATTATATTTCAGACAAGCCTCATCTCAATATGGAAAGGTTGTGGACGTGCCTTTAATTGATTACCTCAAAGGAGCTTTAAAAAGTCCTACGATCAAAGGGATTAATATTCAAATAGTGGTACCTAAAAAACCCACGACACAAGGATGTCGCACCTTTATCGCTCATTAACTCCATATTAGAGAACGTAACAGGTTTAATGGTGGATTAATTCATTTCATAATTAATCCACTAACAACCTCAATAATTTGACCAGAAAATCTCACGGCTGTCCCATTAAAAATATGACGTCTTTCCGAGCGTAGCGAGGAATCTCCTGCAAGGTTGCACGATCCCATTACAATGCGGCCATTAAAATCATATCAAGAGTTGAGTCTCCCCAGCCAGCCTTTTTCTGCAGGCGCCTAATGCTCATATCCTTAAATTTCTTTTTGGTATTTTGTAACCTGTTCAAAATAATATGCCGAACCATCGCCCTATTTTCAGGAGCATGATCGTTGCGTATGCGAGAATCATCTTCACATGATGTAACGTCCAAGACCCAATGTAGACTGTTCTCGACAGCCCAGTGACTACGAATAGTCTGAGCAATTTGTTTAGCATTTGCAGCCAAGCTGCTGATAAAATAGCGCTGTTCTATGGCTATATGTCCACCGGAAGAAACACGTGATTCAAGCATAATAACGGTTTTTAAATCACCCCAACTCTGAGCTCCACATCTGTTAGCGCAGATAACAACAAATAATAGTTCCGTTAAAGGATACAATTTCTTTCTATCAATTTCTGGATCTTCGAGCGTGTCGAAATGATATAAAAATCCAGATACATCTTCTGATGACATCATTAAATTCCTTGTAAAAACAGAGAGTTTAAAAGGTAATGATAATTAATGCATTAATTCAGATTATGCCAATTTGCAGGAGATTCCTCGCTACGCTCGGAAAGACGTCACATTTTTAATGGGACAGCCGTGCAGAAAATCTCAGTCTCTATTGCCTTACAAGCCGGATATTTTTAGCATTTAAATCGGGTTTGATTGTTGAACGATAGGGATTGATATCCAAACCGCCTCGGCGGGTATAACGTCCATATACGGTTAGCTCCTGTGGGGCGCACTGAGCCATAATATCGACAAAGATTCGCTCAATGCATTGTTCATGAAATTCATTATGATTTCGAAAAGAAACTATATATCTTAATAAGCCTTCCCGGTTTATCTTGGGGCCTTTATAGTTAATTTGCACACTTCCCCAATCCGGTTGGTAGGTCACCAGACAATTGGATTTTAATAAATCGGAATATAAAACCTCTTCCACCTGTTCCTCTTCAACGGTCAGGAAGGAAGGGTCTACCGAGTATACAGAGCAGGAAATATCCAATGAATCAATAGTTTCGCCATTGAAGGCATTCTGCAGACCGGTTGTATGAGCATTTCCGAGCTGATTAATTCTTACATGTACGTCTGATTTTAAACTGTGACTCAGATCGTTAATGACAGTGTGTTCGACATCAGCTATTGAATCAAAGCGAGTATTATTAAACGTATTAAAATACAGTTTTAATGATTTGGACTCTATAATATTTGGAGAATGACAATCATAAACAATTTCTGCCACAGCAACCACAGGCTTGCCTTTAGAATTAAGCCAGGACACTTCATAATGGTTCCAGGCATCAAATCCCCAAAATGGTAGCTGTTCAGGATTAATCCCTATCTCAAGGCGCTTACCCTCTCGAGGTATAGGAAATAATTTATCGGCATTATAATGTGCCTCATAATCCGATTTCTTACCCAATTCCAATTTCCGATTCTGTTCCAATTCAAATTCCACAAGACAACTCTTATATACATGCAAACTTAATTGCTCTAAAAAGATACATTATACAACAAGGAACAACATATCGTAATAGCCAAGGAGTGAAGAAAAGAAACAAGGTTTTAAAGTTTATATTACGATAACCGTTTTTAGTTTAAAGTCTATTGTTACGATTACTAGTCTTAATGGATTTAATAAGCCCCCCCTCCAGTAACGAGCGAAGAGGGCTTGTCTTTTAGCATTTCTCGATGATTCAATACATCGTCAACTGATATTTTTCGGTGATTTTCGGGCGTGGCACGGTTTCCGAAAATTCATAAAGCATACGCAGACTGGTGCTAACTTTTTGAAAAGGTGGACGGTATCGCTCTGAACATTGGCGAAAAGCTCCCTCCGGAGAAATATCCGTCGACAACGCACCACCGTGTGCACGAATGAGGTCAATAGCATAAGAAATCATTTGGAAATAACATGCTTGTTGAGACTCATTGGGAGAAGATAGAGCGCGACACATCTCCATCGCACGCTCAAATTCCTGCGGTGTGTAGCACCGAGGCAAATCGAGCTTGTGTGCCGCCGTCAGGATACGATGGATAAAATTGCGGTGGTGTCTTTCATTAATGTCAGGATGGTCGTTCTTGATATCAGGCCCCTGTTCATAGTGAGGGTTTCCCATCCAACGCACGACGTGCAACAAGCGTTCATGCATACGTTCATCGAGCGTACGCGGGGCATATTTGTTTAAAAAGGCGTTAAGACTCTGCATACTCGCTACCCTGAACTCATCATAGCGAGAAAGATTTTCCCGTGCTGCAATTTCGCTTTCCCGACCGGTAATGCTGTAGGCAGCTGCAACACGTATCCACTCACATTCCTCTGGAGTCACACTTTGGCAGTAATGCTGAAATACAGCTTCACAGGCGTGGTGTGCGAAATAATCAATCACGACATCGACCAATAACATCATGCGGTACGTATGAGCCAGACCATGATTTGGCCTTTCCACAGCAACACCATCAAGAATTATCTGATGCTCTGCATCCTGATAGGGATGGCGCAAATGGTTGCGATACGCTTCAGCAAGTGCAAATGACGACCAGTAGCTTCCCCCAGGCTGTACACCAGGGCTATTGATTTCCCTTGCAAAAAAACGCCCGGCTGCATCCCTGGTGTAGAGAAACGTGGTTCCCGCAGGAATGAGAATCTCTCCTTCGTTACTATTCATAACAGGTCTTAACGAGCAATCCGTTTCGAGCTTTGTCCGCACGGTACCGGGACTATGAAAATACGAGGAGCCCTCGCTGAAAACACTAAAGCTCGTCACAGAAGGCATGAAACTCGGATTGGCCAAACGACGCGTAGCAATATTTGCATCTCCTCGTGCACCGACAGCTTTTAAATCTTCGCCCCTATCAACCAGCCCATACCTTGGAAACAGTAACTGCAAGTTGTTAAATATCGGTATAACCTTGTAATATTCATTGCGGTCAATCACCGCCCCTTCAACAGCGGATAGCAGTATAGTATTGTAGAATGCCTGATCTTTCTTCAATGTTTCAATGGCCTCGGCATTCAATTCGCCACGCGCCAAAAGAACCCGCTCCAGTATCTGACGCTCCTCTGAGCTGATTAGCAATTTGGGTAACTGGGCGGCTGACCAGTTGACTAAACTACCACACAGAAAGTTAGCCATCAGGTTTGCGTGGCTGTCAGCCGGACTTATCCATACATAACGCGAATCTGCATCTTGATGCTCCCCACGAAACAGACGATTCATGTTTTTATATTTTTGAGTGACATACATTGCCAGTGCATTCTGTGCCGATTTTGGAAGCCTCTCGACGATAAAGTTTAAAACGCAATCGCCAGGTTTCCGGCTGAAATCGTTGCTCATTCGTTGAATAGTTTCACCAAGGCGCATAACTTGCGCGTCAGTGAGTTCGATGTGATTAAAGTTAGCCTCTCGCAGCAAGCCACTAAGATAAATATCGGGTTCTTCACCAAATTGTAAAACATAGCCAAGTGAGTCATCGTAACGCATTTGGGCCAGCTCAATGTCCTCTAACGTGCTTAAGCGAACCAAAATAGACTCAAGTGACCGTGTGGCGGGAGATTTGTTCAAGGGTCCCTCGGTAATACAAAATTCAGCATCCATTGCATCCGATATCCGCGCAAGAATTTGTTCACGTTGAGCGCTGTATCCTTCATGCTCAGGCAGAAGAAGAGGATGAGCGTCAGAAATAAGGTTACGAAGAGCCATCATCACTTTTGTCATGAGATAGTGAGAGCATACCAAGGGCTTGTTCCCTGAAAAAAATGCCTCGAACAAGTAATGATGATAGACAATACTTGCCCCACAGACACGAAACCAATGCAGTAAGGAGGTAACTTTGTCAGGCATGTCCATTATCATTTCCCAAAAACCACGGTGTTCGGGGAGCTTGGCACCTGAGGCCGATAGCAGGCGAAGATGCACCTGCAGTCTGTATGTATCTTCAGCCTGCTCGACAACCCGTTCAAAAAGTCGCCGATCTTCAGGCAAACGAGCACCTGCAGCAATTAATCCGCGAAGTGGTGCGGATAAATTGAGAGCATGCGCTTCCTTGTTGATAATCGCCTCAAAAAGAGCCTGGTCTTCAGGCAGACGAGCACCGGCAGTGATTAATGCCCACATCCCGGGTTTCAGGAGCATAACATCTCGGGCCTGGTTTAGAATAGGTTGAAAAAATTCCTTTTTTTCAGTTAAATAACTATCTGCTTCGGTCAGGGGAATACAGGGCGCTTCAAGGCTTTCTGTATCGATTGTCTGTTGAATAACCACTTCAAAAAGTGCCTGGTCTTCAGGCAAGGTAGCGCCTGCAATTATCAAGGCGTAAATCCGAGACGTGAGGTTCACTGCATGCGCAGCCTTGGGAATAAGCGACGCAAACAGAGTCTCGTCTGCGGGCAGGATGGCTCCCGCAGTAATCAATACATTAATAAGTGCCTGCAGCCCCTCAGCATATTCTGCCTGATTGATAACCGCTTCAAAAAGGGAGCTGGTTTCTAATACACTCGCGCCTGCGCTACCTAATGAAGCAAAAGCGACAACCAACTTGTCTGCATATTCTGCCTCATTAATAACCGCTTCAAAAAGGAGGCTGTTTTCTAATACGCTTGCGCCTGCGCTACGCAATGAAGCAAATGCGACAGCCAGCCTCTCAGCATATTCGGCCTCAATGATAACTGCTTCAAAAAGAGGGCTGTTTTCTAATACACTTGCGCCTGCGCTACGCAATGAAGCAAACGCGACAACCAGCTTGTCTGCATATTTTGACTGCTCGATAAGCGCTTCAAATAGTGCCCTGTGTGAGAGAGCGCTGGCACCTGCCTGCATTAAAGCAGCTAATGCCGTCTGAAGCCCGCGGCCATATTGTGCATGATGGATAACACGTTCAAAAAGGGACGGGTGTTCATGCAATGTGGCGCCTGCATCCAGCAGTGCCTGAAATAAGGATTCAAGTCCCGATGCATATCTTGCCTGCTGGATAACTTTTTGAAAAAGCTCCTGGTGAGTTGCAAGGCTTGCCCCTGCCCTCTCTAGTCCTGCAAACGCGACTTTCAATGCCTCTGCATATGCGAGGGGATAATGATACCCAAATTCCTGCCAACTGGCTGAAGCGACTGCTTGTTGGCTTATTAACTCAAAAAGTATCCGGTTTTCAGGAAGCTGAACCCGCATACCATATAACAAATCAACCCCGGCTTTCAATTTGTCCGTATATTGTGCTTGAACGATAAACAGTTCAAAAAGCGACCGCTCTTGAGGAAAGCGGGCCCCTGCGTCGTATAATGCCCGTAAAGCGCTTTTCAGCTGGTCTGCGAGCAGCGTCTTTCGAATAAGTGCCCGAAAAAGGGACTCATCTGCAGGGAGGCTCGCGCCTATTTCGTACATCACAGCATAGAGGTCTTCGAGCGGTTGAGCGAAAGAAGCTTGATGCATCAATCGTTCAAAAATGGATTGACAGTCAGGCAAGCTTGCTCCTACAGCTTTTAAGGCGGGATAATCACTTTGCTTCAGGGCATCACTATCAATTACTTCATTTTGAAGTGGGGAGGCATTGGTGAGGAGTTCATTATCATCATCTTCACCAAGCTTATTTGCATCAAACGTCTCATTTGGGACGGCATTGAGGTAGTCCTGGCTATCAGAATAGACTTCATCCGCTTGTGCTGATTGGATTTTGATATCGTTATTATCGGG
This sequence comes from Legionella moravica DSM 19234, assembly GCF_000423305.1. GTDB lineage: Bacteria > Pseudomonadota > Gammaproteobacteria > Legionellales > Legionellaceae > Legionella > Legionella moravica. Next base: position 11,156 of record NZ_AUHS01000014.1, read on the forward strand.
CATAACAAAGCTCACCAATTGATCAATATGAAAATTATTATATCACGGATCGGAATTGGTCGACAATTAAACATGATGTGGTTTAATTGACTTGGACAGTCTGGTTAAAAGATAATGTGTCCAATTTGAGATAAAAGCCAATGAGATCTAATCATTAATAATTTTTTAAATTTCTAATACAGGATCCGCTGGTATTCATATTTTAAAACGTATAAGGGGTCAGATCTTGCCGTTTGTATCTTGAACGTCAAAAGGCAAGATCTGCCTCTCTCTACCCATTAATTAATCTTTCTTTATTATTAAATAATTCATCTTGCCTAAAACCTGGCTTATAAAGTTTTGCAATGTTTTTTGATTTAGCTATGGTTCACTCCTCTCTCCCCAACCCTCTTCCCGCGAACCGACATGATCTTTTTATTCCAGTTTATTACACGGGAGAGGGGGCTGTTCGGGTTGATATCAATATTAAGTGGTCTAATTAAGTTAGGATCTTTTCTAAAGTTTTTTGTATCGAGCCTTTTACACTTTCTCTTCATCATTTAAAAAACTAATTTTCATTTGAGAAGTAAGAGCAATTCATGAACCAAACATTCATCTTGCATTCAACACACTCCCTCTCCCGCGTAAGAAACTGGAATAAAAAGATCATGCCGGTTCGCGGGAAGAGGGCTGGGGAGAGGGAAAATCACTGATGCTTCCGAATATTAGGAAAAATCTGCCCCTCTCTAACTTGCTTGTTTATGTTATATATTTAAAGCATGCTAATCGATTTTAATGGATCAATGGCGATTGATGATTCAATTTTTAATGCCTCTATTTTCCATGCCTCTATGCCTTTTTCAAGATAGTGAGTCCATTCATCTAATGGTCCAAAAGTTGAGAAATAGGGCTGATACAGTATGGATGGATTGAATCCGTTTTCAGTAAGTAATTTTGCCAAAAGAACCAGATCTGTTCTTCCCTGTCCGTCATAAAAAGGATGCAACCATTCCAGATGTTGGAACAACTCAGCGATAGCTCGTAGTGCCTGCTGATTTTGTTCTTCATTTCTTAAAGTAGTATCTTCAGGAAGTGAGTTTATTATATCGTTATAATTAGCGATTAATTGACCCACTATTTCTTCAATTTCAACCGGATTCATAAAATTATAATTAATCGTAATAAATGGGATGTCCAAAGAGGAATTCAAACTTAGAGTCGCTAAAGGTTTGGAGTGGTGCAATTTCTGTTGCAAATTTGCAAGTTCAATATTGATCTGTTTTATGGAGGTAAATGCGTTTTCATAAAGTGCATAACCATTATCTAAAATGTCAACGGCATTGACTCCCTTAGCTGCAAAAAAACCATTCCGAGTTAATTCGTTGCATATTCCTGATTTTATTTCGACAGGGATTTTATCCAGTTCTTGCTTTGATCCTGATTCAGTAGTGATCTGGTATTTACTTTGAAGTTTCAGTCGCAAACTATGGATAAAAATGAAACTGTATTTTTTCATTTTGGCCTGAAATTTATCTTCCGCTACATTGGAATCTGTAACAAGATTTTGGGAGCAGCCACAATGTACAGCTCTGAATTGGTGAATCTTGTCTTTTTCGACATTAATGACTTTTTGATCAACATCAGAAAAATGTTCACAAGCTAATGAATGTATCCGTACATACATCTCTTTTGTCAGTTGTTTTCCTAATTCCATGGATGCAAATTCTGCTGCTTTTTTAACACTGGCATAATAGCCTGGTTCTGCTATCTCTCTTCTTCTTCCGCTACCGTGTAACCCAAGATCAAAAACATCGGCACCAAATGAGTGATACTTGCCATCGTAAATTTGCTTCCACCAGTTATCGCCCAGTCTCCAGAATGTGTTACGCATTTCTGCGGCTGTATATGCCATTCTAGCCCCCCAAAAGGTCATTTTATAAATATAGCATAATCGAGACATTTAGTTTCAAAATGAGGCAGGGCGCATTATTTGCTTCGTGATAACAGGTCCATAAAAGGAAGCACATAAAAAGGGGGCAGATCTTGTCAAGGAATAAGAAACCCTCATCCCCAACCCTTCTCCCTGTTTAAAAGGGAAAAGGGAGCATTCATATAAAAATAAACGGGGCAAGATCTAAGTTTCTCGATTAAACGGTCCAATTCGGCCATGATCTCAGCTATCATTAGGATGATCATCATGGGATATAAGCTGTATTTTTAATTAATAAAGGTTTATTGAATTTTCAATAAACCTTTATGATGATCTTATCAAGAATTGGAATATTATTTATTTTCACCAGCTGTTTTTTTAGCTTCTTTAACTAATCCTAACATTGCTTTTTCTATGATCTGAAAAGACTGTTGCATATAATCTAAAGCTTTGTGGCCATTTTCAACCGCCAGATTAATTTGCTTTTCAAGAACTTCCTCAGGTTTTTTAACATGGGCAAGCTCATCAGGCTTTAAATAAGTCAAACCTTGTAACGTCTTAACATTCAGTTCTGCAATAGCTTGAAAAGGCTCTTGTAATTTTTTAGCCATTTCACTCCATTTTTCAAAATTTGCCTGATTCATGATGTTCTCCAATATGTTGCACTGCACAATTTAATAATAGACCCTAATTTTAGAAACTGTCAATAGATATTCAAAAAAATTTTGCACTGCACCATTTTTTATCCTTTAAACAGCTTTTGCCACTGCTGCATCATTTCCTGCATTTGTTTATTCCAGGTTTCAGTTGCCTGTTGATAGGGATTATTTTGTAGTGGCTTATCCATAGCCTGAAACATGTGTTCCATCATACTTTTTAATGAAACATGCATGGGATGATTGGCCAAAGAAATAATCTGCCGCAAAATCTCAGGAGATAAAAATTGAGTAGGACCCGCTTCCATTTCCACAATAATCTGCAGCAACACTGAATTAGTCAGATCCTTTCCTGTTTCGGAATCCTCTATTTTAAACGCAATTCCTTCCACTACATAACGCTGTAACTGTTCAAGAGTAATGTATTGACTGGTTTCAGTATCATAAAGTCTACGATTTTTATATTTTTTAATTAAACGGGTCATATGAAATCTCAAAAGTTAAATTCACCACAGTTTAATACATATGTAATCCACCGTTAATGCTCAGGTTTGCACCGGTTATATAGCGACTTTTTTCACTGATTAAAAACTCAATTGCCCACGCGATTTCCTGAGGTTCAGCCAATCGTTTAGCCGGTATTAACTGAATGATACTCTCTAGAATATCGGGTCTAATCCCTTGCATTAAACGTGTATTGACATATCCTGGCGAGATGCTGTTAACAGTAATGTTTTTGCTCATTAATTCTTGAGCCAGACTTTTTGTAAAACCATAGACACCCGCTTTTGATGCAGCATAATTTGCCTGGGAAAATTGTCCTTTTTGGGCATTCACTGAAGAGACATTGACGATCCGGCCTGAGGCCTGCGCTTTCATGCTATCAACAACCTGTCGTGTCACGTTAAACATACCATCAAGATTGACCCGTAAGACCTCATCCCACTGCTGTTTGGTCATTTTAGTAAATACCGCATCGCGTGTAATACCTGCGTTATTAATCAAGGCATCGATAGAACCCAATTCTTTAATGATGACGCTAATAACTTCCTGGCATTGATCAAAGTCCGTAACATCCATGTGCCGGAATGATATATTTTTAAAACCCTGATCCTGCAGTTCCTTTTTCCAGGCATTTCCCTTTTCGTCCGAAATCAGATCAAGAGCAATAACATGCTTATAACTCCCATCCAATTCTTTTGCGACCGCAGTACCTATATCGCCTGTTCCACCTGTAATCAATACTACATTATTATTCTGCATGAATTTCTCTTTTTAATTTGTCACAATAGGCTCAAAAGTTTCAAGTAATTCTGGCAAGGCGCAAGATTATCCCTTGTTGCTTGCCAGAACCAATTTACATGTATTGGCCACCATTTACATCAAGATTAGCACCAGTAATGAATCCACTTTCAGATGAAGACAGAAATGCAACTGCATCCGCGACTTCTCGAGGATAGCCTAATCGACCAACGGGTATATTGGCTATGATTGAATTGAGTACGTCTTCCTTGACAGCAGCCAGCATTGGGGTTTCTATATAACCGGGAGAAATCGTGTTGACCGTAATGCCCTTGCTTGCTACTTCTAATGCAAGACTTTTGGTAAATCCAAACAGAGCAGCCTTGGTTGAAGCATAATTGCATTGGCCAAATTGTCCTTTTCGACCATTAATTGAGGATATACTAATTATTCGTCCATAGCCTTTATCAAGCATGACAGGTATGACATTACGAGTCATGTTGAATACGCTGGTCAGATTCGCATCGAGCACATGTTGCCATTGCTGAGGCGTCATTTTTCGCAGACTACTGTCCTGAGTAATACCTGCATTATTTACCAGCACATCGATACGACCGTATCGCTCCATAATTAGATTGGTTATTTTTTCACAATCACTGTACTGGGCAATATCACCATAAACTATATCAATATCATAACCCAGTTGTTTTTGTTCGGCTTGCCATTGCTTTGCTTCCTCATGGCGTCCATCCTTAAAATAACATGCAACAACCTTAAAATCCGTCGATAAACGTTGGCTTATAGCAGATCCAATACCCCCGGTTCCTCCGGTAACAACAGCTATCATTTGTTCCATAACAACTCCCTGTTTTGAAATGATTACTGAATGACATTACTACAAAGTAAATTCGGCCACTTGTCAATGGCTGAGACCTCAGTTTATTTTATATAAATAAACTGTATACAATTAAAAATACAACCTGTACTGCAGTCACTGTAAGTCCATTTTGGATCATTGCTTTGACGTTTTCACTGCCTGCAAAGCCCATGGCGGCAAACATATTCGCTCCTGGATATGCATAATTCGTCACGCGAGTGGCAAATAGCATACATAAGGCAAATGAAATCATAGGTAATTGCAACAAAGTCACGGCAGGAGAAAATAGCTGGTGCAACATTTTTATCGTTGCTTCAGCAGCTCCGGGCATTCCAAAAGCGCCAGTAAATCCTATTAACATGGATAATACCGGTTTACCCCCCCAATGAATCAAAGGAATCAGTAATTGGGTCAACGCATTAAATCCCCCTGCTTGATGAATCAAGGACATAAAAGGATCGAATAATATAAATAAAAAAAATAGATGCAGACTTTTTTGCATCCCGGTATATACCAGGCTAAAAATTTTTTTCGTACTTAATTGATTCATCAATCCTGTAATAAAGGCTAAGGATATCATCACAAAAATAACGTAGGATGTTTTGGCCTGAGCCAATAAACCATAGACTACACACGTTAAAAAAGCGAATAAAAAAATTAGAGTTGCGCGCTTTTGTTGCCGATTAGGTATAAACGGCTCAGAACTGTCTTTATCTTCACAGAGTTCATGCGCGTATTGTCTTTGTAATCGGGAGGCCATCAACCAGGTAGTAATTAATGTAACTAAAGCCACCGGTAGAGCAGCATAGAAAAACACAGTCCCATAACTTAGACCGGTTACACCCAATAGTGCAACTACCGGAGGAGCAAAAGGCCCCAGGATTAAAGCTTCTTCAGCAGAGGCCTGCATTAATACGGCCAGGCTTGGGCGTGATAATCCTACAGAACCAGCAACCGGACGTAAGCTGGGTGCAAGAATAGCCAACCCGCCAGCCAATGTTCCAAGCAAACTGACAATGAGAAAAGAAGAGAGCACAATACCCACTTTGGCACGTCGTTGCGTGTTAATACCAATACCATGAACAATTTGATGAACCAAAGTATGACTGACTTGAGTGTGCGTTAACACCTCCCCTAACCCACGACCCAGCATGATAATAAACCCGACTAAAGCCATAAACGAGCCTAAAGCTTCAGCCATCGTATTGCCTATGGCAATTGGGCTGCTCAAATTCCACACAAAACCCAATCCAACACAAAGACCGGTAGCAACCAGAGGATCTACATTGCGAAACAACATCAAAGCATAAAGAATAATAATCGATAAACTGGCTAATTGAATGTAATAAGACATCAGCATATCGCTCCAACAAGATTTAATCCCTGCGATATTCCTTCAATACCTAAACCCGGTTTGTCTGAAAGAAAAATTTGTGTACCAAGGCACTGCGCACCGCCGAGAACGTAATTATCACGAATCAAATAGAGTGGATCGAGATCAGCATAAAAAATATCCGGTTTACTTAAAGCAAAACTGGCAATAGCTGCAACGCCAATAGGCGACTCCAGCATACAACCAACCATAATGTTCATTCCTGCTGATTGAGCAATGTGATATATGGCTTGAGCGCGCTCTATGCCACCCGATTTCATTAATTTGATATTGACGCCATCACATGCATTATTCTTAGCTAAATTTAGAACATCGTTTGGAGAAAAACAGGCTTCATCAGCAATAATGGAGCAATCAACCCTTTCACTAATTGCCTTTAAATGTGCAATGTCTCCAGCAGCAACCGGTTGCTCAACCAAAGGAATATCCAGCTGAAGTTTTTTGAACGAATCAATAACCTCCAGCGCATCTTCAAAAGACCATCCTTGATTCGCGTCAACAAGCAAGGAAATGTCATTGCCTAAAGCCTTACGAATTGCTTTCACACGATGAATATCATCAACTGGGTTTAAGCCTAATTTTATTTTTAGAGTACGATGCCCTTGTTTCACCAAATCAATCGCATCGCTTACCATCTCATTAACCGCTTTAACGCTTATGGTAATACAGGAGCGAATACTGTTGCTGTTACCACCCAATACTTTATATAGTGGCAAGCCACAATATTGAGCAAATAAATCATGCAGAGCAATATCAATCGCGGCTTTAGCAGAAGAATTCCCTACCAGGTTCTGGTTATTCATCTGCAATAACAAATTCAACTCGGAAATAGTTCGACCAATTAATTGCGGCCCCAAAATGTCTTTAATTGCAGTAACTATAGATGCCGTACTATCGCCTGTAATTGCGGGAGTTGATGCGGCTGAACCATAACCTGTTTTGCCACAATCTGTTTTGATCATTACCACAACATCATCCACGCACTCTGTACGTCGTACAGCCGTAATAAATGGGCGACTCAACGGAATGGTCAATTGCGCAATATAAATTTCCTTAATAATCATGCATGCACCTTTCTTAATAATTATTGCGGCCGATACAATATAATAAATTCCATCATTCTTTTAAGCCATAAATAATCCATTAAAAATCACCTTTGATCTTTATTTAAACAAATAGGATGATATAATGCGTTTTAGTTTTATTTTTGGAGTAATCAGTGAATGCGCGACATCAATTATCTCAATTGTTAAAAACACATCACATTCGCTATGAAATACCTGCTGAGATAAACGGTGACGACATCCGATTCCACTCCATTCGAGCTGTTTGCGAGCAATTAATCCTGGCCCAGCCTTCCTTGTTAAAACCCGGTTATCTGAACAATCTTGACGCGCTGATGAATGTGGCTCAAGACGCACCATTGTTAGCTGACCTTGATAACAGTCAGGAACTATCGCATAGAATGATAACGTTTCAATTAGCTATCAATCGATTGGCTTCAGAAAATCCTTCAGCATTAAACCAAAACACTTTTAATGGTATATACCAAATCATCACAGCAAATCGTCAGCAAACAGACATTGAATTTGTAGCCCAATGTTTCATTCAGATGAATAGAAAACAACTTCTTTCCAAAAAAAACATTCAGGATTTAGTTGAAAAAGTCATTAATGCTCCCCGGCGACTGAAAACAAATGCTCAGACCTTGGAACTCAGTGAGCCTGGACACACTGACTCTCTATGTAGCGCAGATCGTCATGAACCAGGCTGTGCAGAAACACTAAGCCAATGGCTTACTGCTTGCCATTGGTTACGGCAAGCTGACTTTACCCTGATGATGCGCAGCACCTGTCGTGAAGATGACGTTTTTATTTACATGCAAAAACTTTATGAAAAGAGATTGAACACTCCCGCCAACTGCCAGGCTTTAATAGACTGTGGAATTTCGGTTCACTCGATTCGTAACGGACTCAGCATAGGCACTCAAAGGGAATTTAATGAAAGCCTGTTCCCTATTTGTGATCTCAAACTGAAGGATTTGAAAACAAAAATCAACTTAATTACAATTGGCGCTGAAGAGGATACGAAAAATCAGTATACCTTATCCATTCGGAATCAGGCATTAGCTGTTTTTAAAAACCTATGTGCCTTAAGAAAATCAGGCGAAACGCTGTTCGACCCACGAATATTCCTCCACACCATTGCAATCATAGACAAGGCATTGCCTACTGAGAGTTACCAACCCTCAAAAATGCATATAGACGAACTCATCGCAGCAGGATATAGCGCAAGAGGGCACCCTTCAAAATTATGGAGAACCATGGGTAGCATTATGATGAGCCTGGGCATGGCAATCGCCGCAATATCAGGTATTACCCTTCTTGCAGGCACCTTGGGAATTACCGCGCCATTGGGCATCAGTATTGCGGTTGCTGGCGTGACCAGCGCCCTTTCAGGTTCAGGATTCTTTGCTTATGGTTCAACACGTTCAGGTTTATCTAAAAGCATTATGGATTTGGCAGAGTCTTTACAACAACCCGCAATTCAATTGATTGCTGAATAATAAAAAACGCCAAGCGTGAGAAAGCATACCAATCTTAAGGGGCTTGACTTAAGTATTGGTTTATCTGGATAGATGGTTTCTTGCTTCTGACTCTTGGTCACAAATATGGAATCTTGGAGAAAAGTCAGATTTGCGTGCAGGCATGCGGTTATTTAATTCGCCCTATGACCAATGATAATAAGTTGCAATCAACTTCAAACTGTCTTTTATGAATTCATACTGCGGGTAGTCTTTTGCATTCCATTCAGGAGAAATGTTAATCATAATAACGGCTCCATTCGTCCCATCCATACTACCAATCATCAAAGTTAAATAACCAATATTATTACCCGAATGCATGAAATAGCGGCCTTTTCTATATTCATTTCCGTATTGATCACTGATAAAAAATCCCAGCCCACGAGTAGGAGTACTGCTGGGAGTGATCAAAGCGAGTGCTTGTGAGCGAGTTAATAAACCATGTGACGAAGTGAGGCTTTGCTGTATGGCAATGAGAAATCGAGCCAAATCCGTTGGAGTGCTCCACAGTAATCCCGTGGCATAAATAGGACTAGTTGTTGGGGCTTGAGGGAATCGATGGCGTTCGGGATCATAGGGTAAGGCGACTTTCTCTGGTGATTTAATAAATAAGTGATTATCAAAGAAACTATTCGTCATACCTGCTGGCTTCAATATTTGGGCACTCATCAGTTCAGAATAAGTTTTTGAGGTTACGTCTTCCAAAAACATCTGCAGTATGGAATAGCATCCGTTGCAATAACTGTATTTTTGCCCAGGAATCCCTGTGACTGTCAAGGGTGGATTAGTTGCCGGTGGAACGCCAAGAAATAACTGGGTCAGTGTCGGCAAAGTATCGTTATAGCGATAACCCCCATCGGGATAAGGATTACTAATCGCTGCCGTATGATTGAGTAATGTTCGCAGCGTCACCGGGTGTTTTTTCGTAAAGGAATTTGAGGGTATTTTCCATCTTTTTAAATAGTGATTAACCTGAGCATCCAGAGGAATATTATAGGCTTTAAGCACTTTCATAACCTCTGCAGAAGTTAAGGTTTTAGTAATGGAGCACGCCTGGAATAAGGTGTCCTGATTAACAGGTCGTTTTGTATCTAAATCAGCATAACCGTAAGTTTTTATCCAAATGATTTTGCCGTTTCGCACCACCGCAATGGACGCTCCAGGAATATCATATTTTGTGACTAATGCCGATATGTCTTTATTTAGTACAGTAGGTATTTGATCCGAATCAATAGCCAGGGCCAACTGGTAAGGGAATACAACAAGAATACAAAATAAAAAAAAGCACTGAAATGATTTAAGCATCAGCATATTAAATTCCATTAATCAGTTAATTTCACACTTTAAAATGAAGCGATTTTTTTATAATCCCGCTATTCTTGCATTAAAATTAGATTAAATGTACCCTGTCGAAGCCTTGAAATCTTTTTTTTCAAGCAGTTACTTTACGAATTGGTAACTTCTCAGCATTCCCAAGAATTTCGTCAATCCATAGTCCAGTGAGAAGTCTTCAGACACGGGCAACGGGTCGGGAGCAGAAATTCTCATACTACGCTTGAGATGGCGCATTCTGGACTTATTGAGCAGTTCCATCTATTGAACCATAATTTTCACTTAATGAGGGAGCTTTGATGAATAAATTACTGGCTACAACACTATCACTCGTTGCAATGACCATCCCACACTATGTCCATGCAAATGATGATTCTTGCGAAATCCAGGTTGCTGTATCCAGCCCCCCGATTCAACCCGATCAGAGTGTTGCATTTAATGTGACGAATGACAACGGTCTGAGCAAGTCAATCATTCTTCAAGGAGGAAGCACTCCTAAAACCATAGGAAAACTAACCTGCTCTCCTGCGCCTTATACCATTAGCGCTACCCAGTTCTATACACTCCCGAATATGAACGCTAAAAACAGCCCTCAAATTGGTCAATGCATATTAAAAGCCGGTACTGTTGTTTTGAATGGTTCCAATAACAGTATATCAGTAGTGTTTCCAAATGATTTTATTTGTAATAACTAAATTTGATGATGAGTTTCATAACTCAATGAGATAGTCTCTGGATCTGAAAAAGAGTGTGGTTTATAACACCACACTCTTAATTAAATACTACTTAGCGTAAGCGGGAACATAACCCTTTAACTGTTGAGCAAACTGGCTTAATACTTCAAGCCCAGACTCTTCAGCCTGACGACACCATTGCTGTAGCGCATCGATCAATTCTTTTTGTGAAGTAGCAGTTTTCATCCATACATTCTGTAAGGATTGTTTGTAGCTATAAACAACTCGCAATTGCTCACGAGCTTCCAAAAGCCGATTCAATCGTGTTTTTGCCTTGGTTGTCAATAACTTATCTTCACGACGGAGTAATCGACCAGCACGTTGAAACAATTTTTTATCTTCTTTAGTCTCGATACTTTGACTCTTTTCTTGCTTGAGTATCGGTCTGATTACTGCTTTATAGTAATTGGACATGACCTGGAAGCGATTGGAAATTACGGCTTTAACTGTATCTATATCCACTTGCAGCTTGCCTTCTTCCATAGCCAGTTTTGGTGGCAATTTTTTAACTTTAGCCAAACCTAAAAATGACAGTATGCGTATATACATCCAACCAATATCAAATTCCCACCACTTAACAGAAAATTTGGCTGATGAAGCAAAAGTATGGTGATTATTATGCAATTCCTCACCACCGATCCAAAATCCCCAGGGAATTATATTGGTTGCGGCATCCAGACACTCAAAATTTCTATATCCCCAATGATGTCCTATACCGTTAATGACTCCAGCGGCAAACAATGGGATCCAAATCATTTGAATTGCCCAGACGGTTAATCCAGGAACACCAAATAAAAATAAATCGATGAACAACATCAACATAATGCCTTTGGCGGAATGACGGGAATAAACACGACGCTCCAGCCAATCGTCAGGGGTACCGTGTGAATATTTCGCAACCATATCCCGATCTTTTCGTGCGGCTCGATACAGTTCAGCCCCTTGCCAAAATACTTTCTTAATGCCTAAAACTACAGGACTATGAGGGTCACCCTCAACATCCGTAGTGGCATGATGTTTACGATGTATAGCAACCCAATCAGCGGTAACCATACCTGTAGTTAACCACAACCAGAAACGAAAGAAATGACTGATGATTGGATGCAATGTCAACGCTCGATGCGTCTGGTTGCGATGGAGATATATGGTTACTGCAGCTATAGTTATTTGCGTTAAAACTAAAGTTGCAAGAGCATACCCCCAAAAGGACAGGTTTAAATATCCGAAAACCATAGGAACCCCGCTTTAGATAAAAATTGGTAACAAAATAATAATACATCCACAATCTGGAAGTAATAGTTTAAAAACATTATATCCATATAGTGTAATGATAACACATTTTAATTGATATCGTTGCATGATTTGATTAAGTAGTCGATAATTAACACATAACTTTCTTCTGGATGAAGTCATGAGCGATAAATTAAAACAGGTTTTTGAAAATTTTATCCCATTTATAGCGATTGGAGTTGGCATCGCTATTGTTGTTGGATTGTTATTTATGTTTTTCTATGTTGCTATCTGGGGCGTGGTAATCGGTGGAGTTTTATATCTTGTAGCCGTGGCAAAACAGTATTTTTTCCCCAGTGAATCATCTAAAAAGGAAGAAGGACGAATCATTGAGCATGATGATAAAAAATAATGCCTGAATTACCCGAAGTTGAAACCACAAAACAAGGAATAAAACCCCATCTGGATGGTCAAACGATAAATAATGTTCACGTTCGCAATGTCTCTCTCAGATTGCCAGTACCTGCGGACATGAACGAACTCTGTGTCGGTAAAAAAATAATTGCCATCACACGAAGAGCTAAATATCTATTGATTCATCTTAACGAAGGCTATTTACTGGTGCATCTTGGGATGTCGGGTCACTTAAGAATAGTGCCCGATGGAACAAAAGCAGAAAAACATGATCATATTGACATGCTCCTAGGGAATGGTTTGATGCTGAGATACTGTGATCCCAGACGTTTTGGTTTGTTCTTGTACATAGAAGATAATCCGCATCAACACCCACTCTTGAGTCATTTAGGACCTGAGCCCCTCTCTGCGGATTTTAACCCCAACTATTTACATCAAAGAGCTCAGAATAAAAATCAACCGGTAAAATCGTTCATAATGAACAATGAAATAGTAGTTGGTGTTGGTAATATTTATGCGACTGAAAGCCTGTATCTGACTGGATTGCATCCTTTAACCCCAGTCAAAAACATACCAGAAAACACCTTAAACTTGTTGACTGCCCATATTAAAAAAACATTGGAAGCAGCTATAGCAGCAGGTGGGACCACTTTAAAAGATTTTTATACCTTCGATGGCAAACCAGGCTATTTCAGCATAGCACTGCAAGTATACGGTCGAAAAAAGCAGCCTTGTTATCAATGCGCCTCGATCATCGAGAGCATCGTGATTGCTGGACGTCATTCAGCATTCTGTCCTAACTGCCAACCGGAACATCGCTTCGCATAACCATTTGAAATGAATAAATCAAACCCAAATTACAAACAATTTGAACAAAAAGTCAATTTCCTATAAAATGCAGCTCTTTTAAAAACTCATAAAGGTACTTAATGCTGCGTATCAGATTAGGAAGCCCTATTGTCAGACGTTATAAAGACAGAGGGGTCGTATATCGCCCTGATTTCATAATTTATGACATTGATGAGGCAGAATATTGGACTTTTTGGAAGAATATAAAAAAACACCCTATAAGCCAGTTATACACTGATGGAATACAGGTGTTTCGAGTCAATTGGTTACAGTCTTTATTTCAGACCATTAAAGGTTGGCTGGGTTTTGAAAATCATTGCCAGGCAAATAAAGTAGAAATGACTCTGGCCAAGATTGCCTACCAGGGTTATCTGAAAGGCTTTCACACAAAGAATCAATTTAACTTTGATCCTCCCATCCTGTCTGAACGATTTGAATCATTACTGAATACACGAAGAGAGAACAAAAATTCGGCAGAGTTGCAGGAACTGCTCTTAAGTTATTACATCACTCACTCAGATCAAATCACTCGATGGGGTTCACCTCTCCATGCAGATCACTCCTTTGGCCAAACATTTACCAGCTTTATGAACGATGAGTTGTACCAGTTAGTTCCTGGTATTGATGCTCAGGATGAACATGTGATTTCTAGTGCAATCAATGGATTACATGATCGCCATCAACGTCTTACAATCAGGGAGTGCTTAACCGATAGTCGTTTTGCAGAATATTATGCAACCTATCTGGTGACTCAAGAGCATTATATTGATGCATTAAACTGGCACAAAGACATCAAATATCAATTTCCAGAACAGTATATTAACTTCTATTTATCTACAAAACACACCACATATAACGCCTTACACAACGCAATTGAACTCCTGAACATTTTGTTTCTGTCACCACAAAGTGAAGATAAAAATAAATCAGTAGCTTACATTAAAGATTATTTAAATCCTTCCGAGCAGTTAACTCATCTGGAACCTGATTCCGAATTAAGACGGTCTGTAGCCCAATCCTATTTGGGGGATGCTAAAAAAGAAAAAAGCAGATCTCCCATCACCAGATTACTGTTCGGAACACATTTTATAAACCACTTGGCACAGGCAATGAAACTTGCACCGGATATCCTGGATCAAGATAATTCAATGCAGGAAATTATTTTAAAGGAAGAATGGAATACCTATCTGTTTAATGAAGCCATTAAAGATCGAAACTTCAAAGAGGCAAGAAGATTATTCGAGTCTCATGACACGATTACATTCGATAAAAATAATCTGAATCGATTAAAAAATTATTTACTATCCGAATTGACAGAAAATCAGGAAAGAGTCAGAGCAGAATTAGACCTGATGAATTTTCCTGCGGCAAAAGCAGCAGCCCAAAAATCCGTTCATCTTGCTAAGCAAATAGCCCGAATCACCCCCCAGGATAACCCATTAGTCGCTGTAACGATTGACTATGCAGGCACTCTGATTGAAATCGATAAAAAAATGCATCCTGATGTTCAAGATGCAAATCTCGATTCACTAAATGAAGCTCAAAAAATATTAATGAACTGCAATTTATCGAAAGATGTACCTCAGCATAAGCAACGATTTAATGAGCTGTTACTCCGTAAAATTGGCTGCCTGATTGAAAAAATCCGGGTACCCATCAATTTTAATGATACAGCATCTGTTCGCAGGGAATTCCTTCCCACCATTCAGCAAGAGCTCCGGTTATTGCATAAAAACCTCTCTTTATTCATTAAGCGTAATGAACAGAAACCCCAAAAAGAGATTAGAGCTGTTCTGGGTAAAATCTGTTATATCAAGGGAGATCTCTTCCATTTTTATACTCGCAGCAGTCAGGATGCTCTTCCCTACTTTAAAAAAGCGGCAGAGTTCATGCCAGAAAATCCTTACTATCGTTTACGCTATTATGAACTAGCTAACGATGAAAGACGTCACGCTGTTCGGGATGAAATAGAGAATATGGCTTTTTTAAATACTGAAAAATACAGTATGTGGATGGAAGAACGATGGCATGATAAACGCGTCATGTCAGAAGGATTTGATATCCATAACATAGAAGCAGAAGATCAGAATGTGTTATCACGATTAGGACGTTTATTTACATCTTGATTGCACGCGGTTATTGGACACAATCAGTGTCCATAATTCATCTAGGCATTTTAATTGGCTTGCTGTATGATTGCCCATCAATAAACCAAAAACCATGATAATGAAAATAAGCCGATTAAGAACCGCCTGGATAGTCATTACGTTATTTTTTTACACAACAGTAGTGAGTCTGCGTTCTATATTTAAATACTACTTCAGCACACCAACGCGCCCCTGGGTAGATAAAACCATTCATCATTGGATAGATCAGTTATTAAATAAAGTAAAAGTAGATTACAAGGTCATCAATCACTTTAATGTACAACCCAACGCTGGAGAAGCAACTATTCTGATGTGCAATCACTCCAGTGCGTACGACATCCCTCTGGGGTTCAAAGCCTTTCCTAACAGCTCCATCCGTATGCTGGCCAAAAAAGAATTGTCCAGGATTCCCTTGCTCGGGAAAGGAATGAAAGCCGCTGAATTTCCTTTTGTCGATAGAAAAAACAGATATCAGGCGATTAAAGATCTGGCCTATGCACAACAACTCATGGAAAGTGGAATTATAATCTGGATTGCTCCTGAGGGAACACGCTCAAAAGACGGCAAACTGGCTCCGTTTAAAAAAGGGGCGTTCATTACTGCCATACAAGCAAAAGCGACGATAATCCCTATTGGCATCAGAGGCGCTTTTGATATTCTACCAGCCCGCTCATTTCAGATTAATCTGAATCAGAAAGCAGAAATTCATATCGGAAAACCTATCAAGGCTTCAGATTTTAGCATTGAGAATAAAGACGAACTAATTCAACAAACCTACCTTGCTATTCAAGAGCTGATCGGAGAAAAAGCAAATTAGTAGTTCACGCCATAACCTTTGGGAGTAGTTGCGACTTTCGCTGATAAACCAATGCCTCTGGGATCCGATGCGGCAATCAAAACATTTTTTTCTTTATCCCAGGTAATCGCTTGCATATCACCATAATTTTGATCCAGCGGTTTTAATTGATAGCCCATTGCCTTCAAACCTTCCTGGATAACTTTCGGGAACGTTTCCGGCTCAAATTGAACCAAATCAGGTAAATATTGATGATGAAAACGCATCGCGGAAACCATACTAATCGCCCCATATCCATCGTTAAACAGTAATGAGGCAATTAATACCATAGTAGGGATTCTACTTCCGCCAGGAGTACCTAAAATAGCAACACGTCCTGGTAATTCAAGAAATGTAGGTGTCATGTTGGATAAGGGTTTTTTACCAGGCATGATGTCGTTTTTATCGCTGCCCACAATCCCAAAAACATTTTCAACTCCTGTTTTAGTTGAAAAATCATCCATTTCATCATTAAGCAACACTCCCGTTCCTTCAGCAACCACACTGGAACCAAAAATAAAATTCACGGTCATTGTTGCTGCAACACGGTTGCCTTCAGCATCGATAATAGAGAAATGAGTGGTCGTTGTATTTGACTGCGATGGGGTTTCTCCTTTTAATGCTTTGCTCGATATCGGCTTATCAGGTGAAATTAAAGTACTTAATGACTTCGCATTTTCAGCGCCGATTAATTTATCGACAGGAATGGTTACAAAATCCGGATCCCCTAAAAACTGATCTCGTTGCCAATAGGCCAATCGCATTGCTTCAACAACATAATGTATCCACTGGATTTTGGTGTAGGTCGCCAAGGGAAAATGGGATAAAACATTGAGCATGGTTAATAATGCAACGCCTCCTGCTGATGGCGGAGGGGCCGTAATAATGAGCATATTATGATAGGCGCCCACTAAAGGCTCTCTTACTTTTATTTGATATTGAGCCAAGTCCTCAAGAGTCCAGATTCCCCCTGCGGCATTAACGCCCTTAACCAATCGCTGTGCCGTTTCTCCTTGATAAAATCCCTTTTCGCCATGCTCTGCTATAAGTTTTAGTGTATTGGCCAAATCAGTTTGCACCAGCTTGTCGCCAAGAGCATAAGGTTGACCGTTCTTTAAGAAAATAGCGGCACTCGCTGGATATTTTTTTAATTGATCCATGCGATCAAACATCGTTGAGAACTGGATAAATTGCTCATCAACGGGAAATCCTTCTTTAGCTAATTTAATAGCAGGTGCCAATGTTTGACTTAGTGGAAGGCGCCCAAAATTCCTGGCGATATAAACCATGGCAGCAGGCTCACCTGGTATTGCTGCTGAGAGCCCCCCATTTAATGATAAGCCAGGTTTAACATTGCCATTATGATCCAGAAACATATTCTTTGACGCGGCTCTTGGAGCAACTTCTCGACCATCGATAAACAGATTTTTATGAGTACGTTCCTGATGTAATAACCAGAATCCACCGCCACCTAGACCTGAATGATAAGGCTCGACCACCGCCAAAGCTGCAGTCACTGCAACAGCGGCATCGAACGCATTTCCGCCTGCAGCCAGAATCTCCAGACCAGCGTTAGTGGCTAAAGGATGAGCGCTGGCTACCGCATAACCAGGTGGTTGAGTGACTAAGGTATTGGAGGATACGGGTGTTGCACTAAAAATTAAAAGAAGTAAGCCATTAAAATATTTAGATCGGAGTTTCATTACGCCTCTTATTTAATTCTTTAACGACGCCGGGAGGCACAAATTGAGACACGTCACCATTTAAGGCAGCGATTTCTCGTACCAAAGTTGATGAAATAAACATCAAATTTTCAGAAGGGGTTAAAAATAAAGTCTCCACCTCTTTAGAAAGCTTTCTATTCATACCGGCCAATTGAAATTCATATTCAAAATCAGATACAGCACGTAAACCGCGTAAAATAATTCCAGCGTTTTGTTCAAGAACAAAATCAATTAACAAACTATCAAAGCCTACGACTTGAACACCAGATAAATGGCCAACAGCTTCCTCCAATAACCGAATTCGTGTTTCAAGAGCCAGGTAAGGACGTTTCGTTTTATTGCTGGCCACTGCTACTGTAAGTTCAGGAAAAATACGTGCGGCACGAGAAATTATATCAATGTGGCCATTAGTTACAGGATCAAATGTGCCGGGGTATATTGCTTTTTGTTTCATATTTTTTTACACCGATTGCATATAAATGCAGTCTAGCGTATTGTTAATTGAAAAACTATAGAAATGGAATTGAGGTGAGCAATGAATGCATTAAAACGTTGTGCGATTGTGTCTATTTGTTTACTGACCGCATGCGCCCCCCCACGTCCTGCTGAAGAACTGCCAACAAATAAAGTGATTCCTCTTGCAGAGCGTAAAGCAGAAACCGCAACCGTTTCTTCCTGGGACATCAAAGGTGCTTTAGCGGCCAAAAGCAAAACAAAAGGATGGTCAGCAACCATGAATTGGGTACAGCATGGACCAGGATCATACCAGATTCGATTAATGGGACCTTTAGGCGGTGGTACGGTGCTGATTAACAAAAATGGCAGCACAGTTACCTTCCAGGATGGACCTAAAACATCAAGCTCCAGCAATGCAGATGAATTACTCCTGAAACAAACTGGAATTCGTCTACCAGTAAATAACCTGTACTACTGGGTTAGAGGACTACCTGCTCCTGGAGGGATTCAATCTGAGAAACATGACCAATACAATCACCTGGTTCAATTAAGACAAAGTGGATACACCATTGATTTTACGAAATATACTTCTGTGAAAGGCATTGATCTGCCCAGCATGATACGCCTGGAAGGAAATGGTGTTATGATTAAAGTTGTAATAAAAAACTGGACTGTAACAGCATAAAATTTTTAATTACCCGCAAAGAACAATCTACTTTGTGGGTAACTATCGGTCAGTACGACACATAAATGCTGCGATAAACAGCTTAAAAAGTCACTTGAATTCAAATTTAATAAATTATTTGCTTTCTGAAGTTGACATCATTGAAAAACCACTGCAAAATACGCAGCACATTGCAGGGATGATAACAGTTACAAATTATCTCATGGATGATGTGAGAATCTACAAATTTTAGGGGTGTCGCCAAGCGGTAAGGCACAGGGTTTTGATCCCTGCATACCTAGGTTCGAATCCTAGCACCCCTGCCACTTTCTTGTTGATTCAACCTAGAATAAGAAGTTGAATCTAGGTACAAGTAAACAGACGGCAGAAGATACCCTGGAAGGATGCGTACTTCGTATCGCTCAAATAATAATAATATCTTTCTGGCTGTCTTCTGCTATGTGTTTAAGTTAAGCGATTAACCTAAATCTAAGGCTTTTTACACATGTCCACAATGATGATTTTTACCGGGAATGCTAACCCTGAATTGGCGCTTAAAATCTCTTCCCATTTGCAAATACCTATTGGTCAAGCGACGGTTGGTACGTTTAGCGATGGTGAAACCATGGTCGAAATATTAGAAAATGTCCGTGGCAAAGATGTCTTTGTTCTGCAATCAACCTGCGCGCCATCCAATAATAATCTCATGGAACTGCTGACTATGGCAGATGCCCTGAGACGCTCTTCAGCTGGTCGTATTACTGCGGTAGTTCCTTATTTTGGTTACGCCCGCCAGGACAGACGAGTTCGTTCCGCACGCGTTCCAATTACAGCAAAGGTCGTTGCGGACATGATGGCATCGGTAGGAATATGTCGTGTCCTCACGGTTGATTTACATGCCGATCAAATTCAAGGCTTCTTCTACATGCCAGTTGATAACGTCTACTCAACACCCATACTGATTGAAGACATAACAAAACAAAACCTGAATAATATCATGATTGTCTCGCCTGATGTTGGTGGTGTTGTAAGAGCAAGAGCTGTCGCTAAAAGACTTGATGATGCGGAATTATCCATCATAGATAAACGCCGAAGCGGTCCCAATAAATCAGAAGTAATGCATATTATTGGTGAACCAGCGGGTAAAAACTGCATCATCGTAGACGATATTGTGGATACTGCTGGAACCTTGTGCTCCGCTGCACATGAACTCAAAAAGAATGGAGCTCAAAGCGTTCGAGCATATATTACGCATCCAGTATTGTCTGGCCCTGCAGTGAAAAATATTCGCCATTCCTGTCTTGATGAAGTGGTTGTAACAGACACCATTCCATTATCATCCGAAGCTCAAAGTTGTGAAAAAATTCGCGTTGTCAGCCTTGCTGATATGCTAGCGCAAGCGATAAAACGAGTGAATGTGGAAGAGTCCGTCAGCTCAATGTTTGCAGAATAAACAGATCAAATTTAATAGTATCCCGTAAATGACTGCGATCAGTTATGGGATACTGAATTTCTAGAGTGATCTACTACAAATTAAAACATTTAATCGAAGACAATGTTGTGGATCGAAACATCAGATCACAAATAATCTAACAGCATACACAGTTCCGCTCCCTAGCCATGCACAATATTGAATTCTGTCTTCGCGAAAGTGTGAAGCACAGAAAGGCTAATTCAACATAATGAATAATGATATTCCGCTTTAACAGAAAGCTACTACACGTTTCATTTCAAGCGATGCACTGCGAACCCATTTGATGAGTCCTGTTTTCTTTCTTCTTAATCAACATCAGTGAAATAACTGACATAACAGCGACTGCTATCAAATAAACAGCGGGGATTGTTGCAATGCCGCTATAATAAATCAGAGATAATGAGATAAATGGTGTTAACCCCCCAAATAAAGCGAAGCCAAGATTGTAACTCACTGCTATTCCACTGTATCGAATAGTCGTAGGAAATAGTTCACTCAGTAATCTAGGAATTATTCCCGCTGATATACCGAGTAAAAATGCACTTGCCAGAAAGGCCAATAGGTACAATTGAGTACAATAGACATAAATGAAAAATATTGGATAGGCGCATAATGCCGTCAGGATTCCAAGAGCCATTACTAATTTTCTTACCGGTATACGATCGGTTAAATAACCAAAAAATACACTCATGGCTGAACCCATCGCAATAGCTAAAGTGCGTTCCCAAACAAACGAATCGGCAGGCAAATGAAGTACTTTTGTGAAATAAGCAGGAATAAATAAAAATAACGAAGTCACGATAACCGCGCACATTGCTGCCAAAAATGTACCGGCAAGAACCATAATAAACTGCTCTTTAAATACTGTAATGATAGGAAATTTTTCAATTGTATTCTCAATTTCTAAAAATTGTGCTGATTCATGCAGATCTTTACGCAATAAATAACTCAACAACCCAAAAATACCACCAAGAACAAAGGGAACTCTCCACCCAAATAACTGCATTTGCTCACTAGAAAATAACGAAATAGTCGATGCGTGTACTAATGATCCCAGGACAATACCTAAAGTTAATGCGCCAAAGATAACGCCACAAGCAAAACCTTTATTTTGAGTATATGATTCACTGACATAAGTTATTGCACCAGGTATTTCCCCGCCAATCGAGATCCCCTGAATGATCCTAAGGCTGATAATAGCCAGCGGAGCAATTATTCCAATTCGCTCATACGATGGGATCAATCCTATGCCCAAAGTAGCTAGAGCCATCATCAGGATGGATATGGTGAAAGCTACCTTTCTTCCGATACGATCGCCAAAATGACCGAAAATCACGCCCCCAAGGGGTCTTGCCAAATAGCCTATGGCAAATGTGGCAAATGTGATTAACAGGCTGACAAGCTCATTAGTCGCAGGAAAAAAGGCATTTGAAATATAACTCGCAAATAATGCAAAGATAATAAAATCATAAAACTCTAAAACGCCACCTAAGCTGGATAGTATTAATAATCGATTCTGATCGTTTTGCATTACTTTTTCCTTAAAATAACTCATTCATCATCCAGGATCTCAAAAGATATCCGCACCTGAATAATATTGACCATTTGAGATAGCAGAAAACAGAATTAAATGACACATATTGTTCTTCATTATCTCTTAGAGCCAACCTTGGATGGAGACTTAGGAGAGGATCAGTGTTCCAGAAACAAAAAAGGGAGCCAAGCTCCCTATTTTGTATTCAAATGATTTTAATCACGAGTTCCAACATATTTATCATCAAAATATCGTCGTAATTTTGTTCTTAATGTTCCACGACTAATGCCCAGCATGATAGCAGCACGGGACTGATTGTACTTACAGTGTTCCATAACTGCGCGAAATAGAGGGGTCTCAATTTCTTCAAGTACAAACTGGTATAAGTCAACAGGATCAGTTCCCTTAAGCTCTGAAAAATATTTTTGTACTGAGTGAGTTACGCTCTCGGCTAGTGAAGCAGTGGTATCCCCTGCATCATTACTGATTGTTGTCATTATTATTAGCTCCTCCTTTTAAAAGCAGTATATTACCGAAATGAGCAATTCGAGACAAGGGCAGAACATTAAAAACTGTATTAAAATTCAATATTTAATGTGTCTGCCATCAACAATTGCTTTTTCAAAAAATCCTTTCTAACTATAAAACGGGATAAGCTTTAGTAAAAAGCTTATCCAGTACTAGGGTCTGTTAACAATTCAAGTTTCGACGTCCCGCGACTTGTTCGCGGGATCCAATTCACTCTTTATAGGCGCAATATATTCTTGTTTTGCGCAAGACCTATTGATTCCGCGAACAAGTCGCGGAAAGTAGGCTCGAATATAATGAAATGCCAATAGCCCCTAATCAGGTTTT
Organism: Legionella moravica DSM 19234; assembly: GCF_000423305.1. Lineage (GTDB taxonomy): Bacteria > Pseudomonadota > Gammaproteobacteria > Legionellales > Legionellaceae > Legionella > Legionella moravica. Next base: position 34,065 of record NZ_AUHS01000014.1, read on the forward strand.
AAAATTTTAACATTGATGGGTCAAATGGCTTGCCATTTACTGTGACTTTACCCTGATCCAGACTTACTTCAACAACATAATCAGAGCCATCTACTGTAATCAACCCGGATTGCTCAAGAGATGAAATTTGCTTCTCAGTCTGCATCGCAGCCAATTGCTCTGGTGTTGGAGCTGCTGAACTGGTCTGAGGATTGTTGCTTTGCAGTTGCTGAATCAGCGCTTGTTGCATTTCAGGCTGATTTGCCATTTGTTGCATTATTGATTGTTGCATTAACATTTTGACTACAGCAGTTGGAACTCTTAATTTAGCATTCCCTTGAACTTTCTGAATCAATTCAAAAGGATTGGTACTTTCACCTTTAGGTAGAGTAACGAGCATGCTGCCTTCAACAGTACCCTCTGGTAATTTGAGGCTTAATGTTGATATTTCAAACTCAGCTCCCTTAGTGAATAATTTAGGTAATTCTGGAAGCATAGCCATCATCGCCTGTTGACGCTCAGCATCTGTTCCATTTTGCATTGCTGTTGCCTGCTGATTAATACGGGCAAGAACATCTGCATCCAGATTACGTAAAGACACTTCAAGCTGTCCTGGACCATAAGACTTTCCATTAGCGAATAGAGACTTTATCTCAGCGCTAAAATGAGTGCTAAAGAGACTATCTTCTATATCACTGCTAGAACTCAACGAAAGCTCATTTATTTCAAACATTTTTTGATCTTTAACAACGACATCAAAAGCTGGCAAGGAAAAACTGGCTTCGCCCAGGTACAATCCAGCAGGAGTTTGATGTAAATCAAATTCACTGGTTACTTTGCCCAATGTGACTTTAGTATCATCTTTGGATATTTTCAAACCAGAGACAACAATATTGCCATCTATTTTATTCAAATTTGAAGACATTGCGGTGGTACTTTCCATACCCATCCAATCAAAATTACCGGTTCCATCTTTTGAAATTAATTTGAAAGACGGTAAAGCCAATTCAACCGTACTATGGTTTAAGTAGTTTACAAATATACTTAAATCCAACTGAGGTTTAATTGAATCTTTAGAAAACATCTCATCAAATTGTTTATTGTATTGCTCAGGAAAGGGAAATACGGTTTCAGCATAACCCATACCAAATCGTAAACTTTTATTAGCAAGAATAAATGGGCCGTGGTGAATAACAAGCGGCATATCCATTTGATAGTCTTGAGCTGCAACTGTTTGGGATTTACCGTCAGCATCTTTAACAACGCGCTCTGGAACATGCAAACGCCATTTTATTTTGGCATCAGAACTAAACCAGCCTCTATTGTATTGCTCAATATCAGCTAAAAGTCCGTTAGATTGATTAATTACTTGTACGTTGTTCTTAATGGTTCTTTCTGTAAGAACTCCCATGCCATAATATCCGCCCAGGACTAAAACAGCCAGGATAATTATTAATCCTGTAAGTTTTTTCATTATTATCTCCATGTGATTAGTTTGCGACCAGCGTTACTTTATTGCAGCAAAGCGCTGGGCAAAGTATAGCAGTAAATAATATAAGAGTGCGACAATCTGTTAAAAGAAGATTGAAACTTATCGAAAAAAGTGAGATTAAATCTCACCTTCAGGTTTTTTATATACAGAAATGAGAATATAAATTACGTGTTCTATCGAGAAATTTTACCTATCCACTACAAACCTGATTGAATTACCAACCAGACTTTCCGTGAACTATAAATCATTTTCGACCTCAACGTCGCTCGACGTTAAAAACCCTTGAATCAATTATCAGCAGACTCAAAGGAGCTGAAAAGTAACCTTCGTTTTTATCGTACCGGCTTACAATAGGTTTCCTTAATTGTAAAGGCTAAAATTAACGCGACTAATGAGCATAAGGGTAATAATTTCAGGCCGGCTTGAAAATCAGAAAGCAACAAAGATTCTACATTGTACGCTCTTGAGCCGGATACCATATCCACTAATCTACCTACCAAAGGCTGCAACAGAGCGCCAACAAAGATTGATGTCATATTGGTAAATGCTATAGAAGTTCCTACTACATTTCTATCATGTAACTCAGTAGATACTGCATAAGCAATGGCGACACCCGTGTTAGTTAATCCGAAAGCAAAAAATAACAGATAGGCTGTAGTTTGATTCATTGATGGGTAGAAAACAAACAGGGTTGTAAAAATAACCCCAAATACAGCTGAAAGAATCATTAAAGGCTTACGCCGTCCCATTTTGTCTGATAACCAACCGGATAAAGGTCCGCTTATACCCCATCCAATGAAAATCAGGCCCGTTGCGAAAGCTGCGGCATGTGCGCCCAATCCACGACCAAACTGGAGATAAGCGGGACCAATCGCTTCTCCTATTACTGCCGTGGGGCCAAACAAAAATCCTGCATACAGGGCATTTAACCAGGTTTGACGGCTCGAAAGGATGATTTTTAAACTTTGTAAGATGCTGATTCTATTCACTTTTTGCACTTCATGCCTTTGAGATCCGGGCCTATCCTGCACAAACTGATACAGCAAACCTGCCAAGGCGATAAATAGAAAGGCAATAATTAACATGCTGTGCCGCCAACCTACATTACTCACCAGAAAAGAAACAGGAGCTTCACCAGCGGCAGCCCCAAGCATACCTAGAGATTGAGTCAAACCAGCCAATAATCCCAGCATAGTAGGAGGAAACCATGAAGTTGCCAAACGCAGAGAGCAGACAAAAGCAAAAGCAGCACTGAAGCCAATGAGCATTCTACCTATTGATGCCATCATTAATCCGTCTGCAAGGCCAAAGACACAGCATCCAAAAGCAGTTACCAACGACATTATAGTTAATAGCCATCGGATACTTAACCTATCCACAGTTAGTCCAACGGGAATCTGCATAAAAATGTAGGGTATGTAAAAAGATGCGGTCAATATGCCAAAACCGGCTTCATTGATCCCAAAATCGATCTGCAAATAGCGATGCATTACACCGGGAGCAACTCGTGCTAGATAATCAGAAAAATAAAAAGCAGCTGCCAAGCCCCAAACTAACCATGCAAACCCCAAATAGTTTTTACGGTTATACATTTCTACTTTTGATGCATTCATTTTGTTCATAAGCTCTCTACTTATAACAGTCCAGTCCAATTTCCAATGGGCTTAAGTCATTTCAGACTGTCTTCATTGAAGTAGCCGGCTGGAGATACTCTTCCTGATGCCCGTGAGGGCTAGCCAAAAATCTGATTATTACCCTGGTAAATCAGGGTTTGAATGGTTCATCTTGTTTGAATACAAGACACACAAATGCCGTAATTATTTAAATAATGGGCAATTAATTAACAAAAACAAAGGTACATTATACTGTTGTTGTCAGTTATTTCAACACATAGTTGGATTTCATTTTATTGTTATTAGCGATAGAAACCAGACTCAGGTATAATCGTTTCTTTTTTATGAAATTTACAATGAACAGTCTGATTTTGGCAGTTAAAGAGGCGATCCACAGTTCCGGGAATATGAAAGAAGCAAATAAAGCCTATCTCGAATTTATAAAAGCAAATTTTATTATACCTGTAGAGTATGACTCAAAAGACGAAAGCCCGGTAGTCTTGTTTCTGGAAGAAAATAACCAGATTTTTCTTCCTGTATTCACTGAAATGATCTATCTGGATGCCTGGGCAGCCGAAATAAGTACACGCATCAAATTGCTCAAACTTTCAGGAGTCGACTTACTCAAAGGTCTCGGTGAAAATGTGATCGTTTGCCTTGATATAGGAAGCGAACATTATAAAGAATTTATTCCTGCTGAAACTGCACGAATGAGATCGATGATTCTAAAATTATTTAAAGATTAAATCCATTTCACCGCGATTAGGGTCTGACTCTTAGTCACAATTATGAAATCTTGGAGAAAAGTCAGATTTGCGTGCAGGTTGAGCGAAAACCATTCTGAAAAAGCGCAGCATAGATGGCTATGTGAGCATTTTTCAGAATGGTTTTCGCTCAAGATGCACCAAATATGGCTTTTCAGTGAATTGTGCACAAGAGACAGTGATTAGGGTCTGATGACAATTGAACAAGTCAGTAGTCAGCAGGCCTCAAATAAACAACCTAGGCATAGGTAAAGGGATTATTAATCCTGAATAGGTTTTTTTTTGTCAGTCCTTATCCAATTGAAGAAGCACTAAGTCATGCTCTTCAATTGAATGCGATTCATTATGCTACCAGTTCAAGCAATTGGTATCCAACTATGGCTGAAGCAGCTATCGCACCACTAATTTCAAAGACTAAAGACATAAAACTGTGTTTGTGGCAATACTGTTGATCATTTGCAGCAATTTCTTTATCTAGAAGAGTTTCTTCATTATCCAGGCTACTCATATCAAATAAAGGTTTTTCCCCATAAGTACCGGCCCACCAACCTTCCAGCCATTGTTCTGCTTCCTGAGAGCCTTCACGGAAAGGATTATCTTCCTCTTCGACTTCTGAAAGTGCACATTCATAACCAAAGATATAACACTCTTCATAACTTGGATGTTCAATGTTAAATCGTAATTTAATATGTGGTAATAAGGCTGTTGTGTCGTTCATAATAATCCCCTAGCTATGTATCTGATATACAGTGACCTATATTCAACTGACTCTACTCCTGGTTGTTTACATTAAAACTATGTGAGTATTTCACATGCACTACGAACATGAAATCATCACACTTAAATCAATTTTACGTCTTCTTAAAACCCCATGCTTTCACAGGTAAATTATTTACATATTCTTGACAATATTCTTTTTATTCTGGAAATTAAAAATCAACGATAACCATTTTTATTCTTTGATTTTCTATATAATAAGCAACTATCAGGCCAACTTTCTAACCTGTTGTTTATTTTGGCATTATGGCAAATTTACTTTCCAAATCATCCGAATAACCCCTTATAAAGACTAATGGAAGACACTGATTTATTGGACCTGAGAACACTACCTGGTCCCCACTTTTACCCCAGACTGTTAGAACGATTCCAAAATGTTCCGGAAGATCCGGCAAAACCCTGGATCTGTTGCCAATTGCTTACCTTACCCAAATGATGCGCTTTAGGTGCGGAACGTTAAGTGTGGGTTGGGCCTTGGCCCAACAATTCCATAATGCACAATAATAATAATTGATTTATGATTAATATAGCTTGCTCTGGCGCATCAAATACATTTGGTTCGTAAGGAAAACTAGATGGATTTTGTCGGGCCAAGGCCCAACCTACTCTAACAATATGTTGATATTAAGTAGCCTGGTTGCAAGCAAACAGACTACATTTATAATTCCGTGTTCAAAGCCTGATCGAGCTTAACTCAAAATTTCCAGCCTCCGGCAATTTCTGCCGGTTAGGGGGCAAGCCTTCTCAGCACCCATTGAGCTCCGTCTCGATAATAGTGGATTCGGTCGTGTAATCGATTGTCACGTCCTTGCCAAAATTCAATTTCATCTGGAAGTATCATATAGCCCCCCCAATTTTCAGGCCTGAGTACCGGATCTTGCCCATGCTGTTGAATTAAGTCATTCAATGCCGTTTCTAGCGAGGCTCTACTCTGAATTTCCTGACTTTGAGGAGATACTATAGCGCTAAACTGGCTTTTAATAGGCCGTGAAGAAAAATATGCATCAGACTGCTCGCTGCTCACCTTCTTAACTCGTCCTCGAATACGAACCTGTCTTGCCATTTGAGGCCAATAAAAATTAAGCGCGGCATAAGGTTTTTTGTTCAATTGCATGGCTTTTGCACTTTGATAATTCGTGTAAAAAACAAAATTTCCATCCTCCAATCCCTTCAATAAAACTACTCGAGTATCTGGATATCCGTTCTCATCAACAGTTGCCAGTATCATTGCCGTAGGATCATTTTTTTCATTTTGTAACACTTCTTCAAACCAAAGTTTAAATTGAGCGATAGGATCATGTTGAGCAGACTCTTCACTCAAACTTAATTCACCATAATCTCGTCTTATATCCGCAAGACTTCTAAAATTACTCATAGCACACCATTCCAAATGAAGATTGGTTTCAATTATACGCTTGGGAATCACTATTTTGCGAGAGGAGAAAAGGAGAAAAGATCACGCTGCTTTTATGTAAAGACCCCATACTAATAATACCTGTTGAGCCGTTACCCGATTTATAGCCTGGACATTTAGAGAGGTTGGTAGCAGCCGAATATCCAGCTGCTACCCAAGGTGTTTACCAACCAGTTACTTCGGCAATTGCATCACCCAAGTCAGCAGGAGAACGTACAGTTCTTACTCCAGCAGCTTCAAGCGCTGCATATTTTTCTGCGGCTGTACCTTTACCACCAGATATAATGGCACCAGCATGCCCCATACGCTTACCGGCAGGAGCTGTCACTCCTGCAATGTAAGAAACAACAGGCTTACGGACATGAGCTTTGATGTATTCAGCTGCTTCTTCTTCAGCAGATCCACCAATTTCACCTACCATGATGATTGCCTCTGTTTGTGGATCCTGTTCAAAAAGAGCCAAGGCATCGATAAAATTAGTTCCGGGAATGGGATCTCCACCTATACCAATACAGGTACTTTGGCCAAAACCCTTGTCTGTAGTTTGTTTTACTGCTTCATAAGTCAAAGTCCCGGAGCGTGAAACAATTCCAACTTTACCTGGCAAATGTATTGATCCCGGCATAATTCCAATTTTACATTCTCCAGGTGTGATTATCCCTGGGCAGTTTGGTCCAATCAAACGGGCATCGGTGTTATTTTCCAAATAAACTTTTACCTGAAGCATATCCAGTACAGGAACACCTTCGGTAATGCAGACGATCAGTTTAATGCCGGCATCAGCAGCTTCCAGGATCGAATCTTTGCAAAATGGCGCTGGAACGTAAATAACACTAGCATCAGCTCCAGTTACTTCAACTGCTTCTCGCATAGTATTAAATACAGGTAATCCCAAATGAAGCTGCCCACCTTTTCCTGGTGTTACACCTCCAACCATTTTCGTACCGTACGCTAAAGCCTGCTCGGAATGATAAGTTCCTTGTTTGCCCGTGAACCCCTGGCACAATACTTTGGTTTGCTTATTAACTAAAACACTCATTGTTAACCTCGTAATTTTTTGTTGTTGCCCAATCAATAAGACTGGTTAATCTTTGTTACAATCAGTCGTTCATTTTGAATAATGAATCCACATTCAGTTCTATTGATCCAGCAACTCTAAATTGTCTATTTATCTCAATAAAAATTATGTTATTACGCCACAGCCGCGACTATTTTCTTGGCCGCATCGGTCAAACTTGTCGCTGCAATAACATTCAGATCACTCTTATTTAAAATATCTGCACCCAATTGAGCATTATTACCTTCGAGTCGGACAACTACAGGGATTTTCACATCCACTTCTTTCACGGCAGCAAGAATTCCATCCGCAATCAGATCGCAACGAACAATACCACCAAAGATATTAACCAATATCCCTTTGACGTGCTCATCAGATAAAATGATTTTCAGCGCTTCACTAACACGTTCCTTAGTTGCGCCGCCGCCAACATCAAGGAAATTTGCAGGCTCGCCGCCATGCAATTTAATAACATCCATGGTTGCCATAGCTAATCCAGCACCGTTCACCATGCAACCAATCGATCCATCTAAAGGAATGTAATTTAACTCCCAGTCGCTGGCACGATTTTCTCGTTCATCTTCCTGAGTTGTATCCCGCATGCCTTTCAATTTAGGTTGACGGTATAAAGCATTACCATCAATATTAATTTTGCCATCCAAACAGATTAACTGCCCTGTTTTGGTGACAACTAATGGATTGATCTCAAGCAAACTTAAATCGCACTCGACAAACATTTTACCTAATCCCATCATCAGGTGGGTAAATTGTTTAATTTGGTCGTCTTCCAAACCTAATTTAAACGCTGTGTCGCGGCATTGGAACGGCATCACTCCGACTAAAGGATCGACAATAACCTTGAATATTTTTTCAGGTGTCTCTTCAGCTACTTTTTCAATCTCAACACCACCCTCAGTAGAAGCCATAATCACAACACGACGAGTCGCTCTATCGACTACAGCACCAAGATACAGCTCTCTGGCGATATCGCAGGTTTCTTCAACTAATACTGAATTTACTGGCTGACCTTTAGCATCTGTCTGATAAGTCACCAAATGAGTTCCCAATAATGACTTCGCTACTGCTGCAAGCTCTTCTTTAGTGGAAACCAGTTTTACACCTCCGGCTTTACCTCGTCCGCCAGCATGAACCTGGGCTTTAACAACCCATCTGGGGGTAGATAATTGTGATGCTACCTGCAACGCATCTTCAACATTATAAGCCACTTCACCACGAGGAGTCGGTAAATTATAACTTGCGAATAATTGCTTGGCTTGATATTCATGTAAATTCATAGTGATTACCTTTCTAAAAAAGCAAAACCCGTTAACACGGGTCATGCTGTTAAATGCGCTTGTTAAACATTAAGTAAAAGACGAGCAGGATCTTCCAACAACTCTTTAACACTTACTAAAAACTGTACCGAATCCTTGCCATCAATCAGACGATGATCGTAGGACAACGCAACATACATCATAGGACGAATGACAATTTGTCCTTTTTCTACCACAGGACGGTCTTCAATTTTATGCATACCTAAAATTCCCGTCTGGGGTGGATTGATGATTGGTGTTGCAAGCAATGAGCCGAATACACCACCATTAGTTATAGTAAATGTACCTCCCTGCATCTCTTCCATCGACAATTTACCTTGTCTGGCCTTGGTTGCTGCATCATTAATAGCCAGTTCAATCTCAGCCATACTCATCTGATCAGCATCTCTAATCACTGGAACTACTAATCCTCTTTCAGTAGATACAGCGATTCCTATATCATAAAATCCATGATAAACAACATCCTGACCATCTATAGAAGCATTTACAGCAGGAAATCTCTTCAGAGATTCTACTACTGCTTTAGTAAAAAATGACATGAAACCCAGTTTCACTCCATGCTTCTTCTCAAAATTGTCTTTATATTGAGCACGCATGTCCATAACCGCTTTCAAATTTACTTCGTTAAATGTAGTAAGCATTGCGGCATTATGCTGTGCTTCTAATAAACGCTCGGCAATTTTGGCTCTCAATCGAGTCATAGGAACACGACGTTCTTCGCGAGCCCCCATAGGAGCTGCAACTGCAGGTTGCGCTTTTTTAGGTTCAGCAGCTTGTACCGATTTTCCTCTGTTGGACTCTATGTAAGATAGGACATCCTCTTTAGTTATCCGTCCTTCTTTACCAGTACCTTGAATTTGGCCTGGCTGCAAATCATGTTCCGCCATCATGCGACGAACTACTGGACTGGTCGATTTATCTTCGTGTGCTGCAACAGGTTCTTTTGTTGATGCACTCTCTTCTTTTACTGGAGATACAGCTGCTATGGCGGTACCTGAAGCAATTTTAGCAAGCAGCTCACCTGAACCAACAGTATCACCCACTTGAAACAATATTTCAGTAAGTACGCCATCTGCAGGAGCAGGAACTTCAAGAACGACCTTATCTGTTTCCAGATCCACCAGGTTTTCATCGCGGACTACTTTATCACCCACTTTTTTATGCCATGCAGCTACCGTTGCATCAGCTACAGACTCGGGTAGAACAGGTACTTTGACTTCAATAGACATGGTTATACCTTCTCGTTTTATAGTGTTTAAACTTATTTATTACCTAATAAAGCCTGCTCAACCAAAGCAATTTGTTGTTGAGCATGCAACGCCGGACTGCCCACTGCCGGAGCGGCAGCAAACTCTCGACCTGCATAAAGCAATGTTTGCTCTGGACGTAAGCAATCTCTCATATTGTGCTGAGATGAAAACCAAACGCCCTGATTTTGAGGCTCTTCCTGACACCAAACGACCTCATTGGCTTGTGGGTATTTGTCCAGTTCGGCCAATAATGCTTTTTTGGGAAATGGATACAGTTGCTCAATGCGTACTATGGCAATATGATTCAACTTCTTTTCACGCCGCATTTGCAATAAATCATAATAGACCTTACCGCAACATAACACCACTTTTGTTACTTTAGAGGCAGTCAAATCATCAATTTCAGGAATAACCGTATAAAATTTGCCTGTTGTTAAATCGTCCAAAGGAGAAACAGCCAATTTATGGCGTAATAAACTCTTTGGAGTCATGATAATCAAAGGCTTTCTAAAATTACGAATTACCTGCCGGCGTAACAAATGAAATATTTGAGCCGGAGTCGTTGGAGTGCATACTTGAATATTATGCTGGGCACATAGTTGCATATAGCGCTCTAAACGTGCAGATGAATGCTCAGGTCCCTGTCCTTCATAACCATGAGGTAACATCATCACGAGACCACATAAACGTCCCCATTTTTGCTCACCAGAACTGATAAACTGGTCTATAACTACCTGCGCTCCATTAGCAAAATCACCAAATTGAGCCTCCCAAATGACCAAATGGTTCGGTTCAGATGAGGCAAAACCGTATTCAAAGGCCAAAACGGCTTCTTCAGATAATACAGAATCAATTACAGTGAAAGACCGCTTGGGATCGGTAGATATCTGTTCCAATGGAACAAAAGAATCACCTGTTGCCGCATCATGCAAGACCGCATGTCGATGAGCAAAGGTACCTCTACCGCAATCCTGTCCTGATAATCGAACGCCATAACCTTCTTGCAATAAGCTGGCGTATGCCATGGTTTCAGCATAACCCCAGTTCATGGGAATTTCTCCATTGGCCATCTTTTCACGCTCAGCGAGTAAGCGCTGAACCACCTGATGCACCTCAAATCCTTCAGGAATCACATTAAGCTTCTTTGTCAGCGTCTGTAACTCGGTTTTGCTGATTGTGGTATCTGCTTTATCCGTCCACTTGGCATTCATATAAGCTGACCAGTCTATGGAATATTTCCCTTCATAATCTTCATGAACGACATCAACTACTGCTTTACCTTGATCCAGAATGTCTCTGTATGAATCAACAAATTGATTGACATCAGTTTGGGTCAGTATGCCTGCATTGATTAATCGTTCAGCATACAGTTCGCGCAGCGGACGCATGGATTTAATTTTTTTATACATCATTGGCTGGGTAACCGCAGGTTCATCTGCTTCATTGTGGCCGTTGCGTCTATAACAGACTAAATCAATAACGACATCTCGCTTGAACTTCATTCTAAAGTCAAATGCGATTTGAGTTGCAAATACCACCGCTTCAGGATCATCTCCATTAACATGCAGCACAGGAGCCTGGACCATTTTCGCTACATCAGTACAGTATAAAGTAGACCGCGCGTCCAATGGATTACTTGTGGTAAATCCAATCTGGTTATTAATAACGATGTGAATTGTTCCACCGGTTGAGTACCCTCTGGCTTGAGAAAAGTTAAAGGTTTCCATCACGACACCCTGACCAGCAAAAGCAGCATCACCATGAAGAACTACAGGAACAACAGAATCTTTTTTCAATAAATCGTTACGTCGCTCCAGTCGCGAACGAACGGAACCTTCAACAACAGGACCGATAATTTCCAAATGAGAAGGATTAAACGCCAAAGCCAAATGCAGAACAGCTCCTGATTCAGTCTTAATATCAGAAGAATAACCAAGATGGTATTTCACATCACCAGTTCGGTCGTACTTAACTTTTCCTTCAAACTCCTGAAATAATTGGCCTGGTTCTTTACCCAGAACGTTAACCAGTACGTTTAGACGGCCTCGGTGAGCCATTCCAATCACAACTTCCTTAACCCCATCTGTGCCGGCTTTATTAATGATTTCTTTCATCATGGGAATTAAAGAATCACCACCTTCGAGTGAAAAGCGTTTTTGCCCCACATATCGGGTTCCCAAGTAGCGCTCTAAACCATCTGCAGCAATTAAGTCTTTTAAAATTGTTACTTTTTTCTCAGAATTATAAACAGGACGCCCGCGAACAGACTCCATACGCTGTTGCAACCACTCAATTTCTTCCGTATCGGAAATATGCATGTACTCAATACCAATACTACGGCAATAAGTTTCTCGAAGTGCTTTGTACAGCTCTGCTAGTGGCATTTCTGGCCCGTTAAAACTGGTGCCTGCGAAAAAGGAGCGATTTTTATCTACATCAGCAAGATGGTGATAGGCTAGTTCCAACCGAGGAACATGAGTTCGTTCTGCCATCCCAAGAGGATCGAGATCCGCAGCCAAATGGCCTAAAGCTCTAAAATCATTGATCAGATTGGCTACCTGATATTGTTGGCTATCAGCGGACTGAACGACATGACTTACTTTCTTATCAGCATTCTGCAAAAAGTACTCTCGTATTTCTCTATGAGATACATCAGTATCCGCACCATTGGTTTTAGGCAATGCACTAAAGATTGCCCTCCAATCGTCCGATACCGAATTCGGATCAGCAAGATAATCCTCATAAAGGCTATCTACGTAAGCCATACTTCCACCAGACAAATAGGAAGAAGCCCATTCATTTTGCAGATTGGAACTGCTCATTGTTCTCTCCAAAGGGTTTACCCGGTCATTTTTAACCCGCTTATTTGATACAAATCAAAGAATTAGCAACTTGGTCAAATATTTATTTTGTGCCATGTTGCCAAGCGTTCTGACTGCATTCAAAGCGGCAAGTACTGTTTCCAAATGAAACAGTACGGGTTAAACGATTCCGGGATGATTCTTATATCAAGTTTCCTGTGTCAACATTTGCGTGCGAATTTTAGCAATCGCTTGCGATGGATTGAGTCCCTTCGGGCACACATTCGTGCAATTCATAATAGTTCTACAACGAAATACACTGAATGGATCCTGTAATTTATCCAAACGGTGTTGCGTCGCTGTGTCACGGCTATCAGCTAAAAAGCGTCTTGCCTGTAAAAGCCCTGCAGGGCCAACAAATTTTTCTGGATTCCACCAGAAAGATGGACAAGAGCTGGTACAACAAGCGCATAAAATGCACTCATACAGCCCATCCAGTTGAGCTCTCTCTTCCGGAGATTGCAAACGTTCCTGAGCGGGAGCCACTTGATCATTTTGCAAATAGGGCTCTATACGTTCATATTGTTGATAAAATTGACTCATATCAACGGCCAAATCGCGTATCACCGGGAACCCGGGTAAAGGACGTATGACGACTTTATCCGAATTTAGCTGAGATAAATGCGTAATACATGCCAGACCATTAGTTCCATTAATGTTCATACCATCAGAACCACACACCCCTTCTCTGCACGAGCGTCTATAAGTGATTGAGGGATCCTGCTCTGCTTTCAAGCGCTCAAGCAAGGTCAGAATCATTGGATCGCTTTTAACCGGGATCGCTATCTCATAATCTTTCATATAAGGTTTGTCATCCACCTCGGGATTATAACGATATATCGACAGGGTCACATTTCTACTATCAGTCATTATATATCCTCTTTAATAAACGCGTTCTTTCGGTTCAAAGGGCTCAACGTATTTGGGTGATGTGTTCACCGGACGATAATCAAGTACCTCGCCTTCCTCAAAATACAACGTATGTTTAATCCAGTTCGCATCGTCACGAGCGGGAAAATCTTCCCTGCTGTGCGCTCCTCGGCTCTCAGTTCGGGCAATAGCCGATTGAGCAGTAGCGTAGGCAGTTGCCATTAAATTGTCCAATTCCAACGCAGTAACTCGTTCGGTATTAAAGATATGACTTTTATCTTCCAGTTTAGCATGGGCCAATCGATCGCGAAGCGCCTGTAATCGCTTTAATCCTGAAGCCATAACGTCACCAGTACGAAACACACCGAAATCTTCCTGCATGACGCGTTGCATTTCATCACGAATGATTGCAGGACTTTCACCATCTTTTGATTGATCCCAACGATTATATCGCACCATTGATGCGGCAATATCGTCTTCACTGATGTAAGGCATGTCAGGCAATTGGTTGGATTGCCATAACTCTTCAACATGCAAGCCAGCTGCCCGTCCAAATACCACCAGATCCAGTAATGAGTTACCGCCCAGACGGTTTGCGCCATGAACGGATACGCAGGCACATTCACCTACAGCATATAACCCCTCGACCAAATGTTCTTCACCGTTGGTTTTGGTGATCACTTGACCGTGCATATTGGTGGGTATGCCCCCCATACTGTAATGGCATGTAGGAACGACTGGAATGGGTTCGAGAATCGGATCTACTCCGGCAAACTTCATGGACAACTCACGAATACCAGGTAAGCGCGACATAATCAGATCGGCGCCGAGATGATCCAGTTTCAATTTGACATGATCGATACCTTTAGGATCAAACCCTTTACCGGCTCTTATTTCCAGAGCCATGGATCGTGCCACGACATCTCGAGAAGCCAAATCTTTTACTCGAGGAGCATAGCGCTCCATAAAGCGTTCCCCATCTTTATTAATCAGATAACCGCCCTCACCTCTACATCCTTCAGTAACCAGAGTACCCGCACCCGCAATACCGGTCGGATGAAATTGCCACATTTCCATATCCTGTAATGGAATTCCCGCTCTGAGAGCCATTCCAAATCCATCACCTGTATTGATGTATGCATTTGTTGTCGACTGATAAATTCGTCCTGCTCCACCAGTCGCAAGGATGCAGACTCTGGTCTGGAAAAACACGACTTCGCCGGATTCAATATTCATTGCGGTAACGCCCGAAATACGTCCATGAGCATCCTTGACGAAATCAAGGGCATACCATTCGCTGAATACATGTGTTTTTGCTTTGATATTTTGTTGGTACAGAGTGTGCAGTAGTGCATGACCGGTTCTGTCAGCTGCTGCGGCTGTTCGTGCAGCCTGTTCTCCGCCAAAATTTTTGGATTGACCACCAAATTGGCGTTGATAGATTTTACCACTCTCCATACGTGAAAAGGGTAAGCCCATATGCTCTAATTCATAAACGGCTTCAGGGCCGGTTTTACACAGGTATTCAATACAATCCTGATCGCCAATATAATCGGCGCCTTTGACGGTATCGTACATATGCCAACGCCAGTCATCAGCGTGTGAATTTCCCAGGGCTACAGTAATTCCCCCTTGGGCAGAAACAGTGTGAGAGCGGGTTGGAAAAACCTTGGATAACAGCGCTACTTTTAATCCTGAATTGGCCAACTGCAGCGCAGCACGCATTCCAGCACCACCAGCGCCAATAATTACTGCATCAAATGTATTACGTGGAATTGTCATGCTTATTGTCCCCAAACAATCATTAAGCCCCAGATAAACTGACTCAGAAGCCATAGAACAACCACCATTTGTACTGCCAAACGTAAAGCGGTACATTTCATATAGTCCGTTGTCACTGTCCAAATTCCGATCCAGGCATGCAATGACAATGCCAGCAACCCAATTCCGGTTGCTATTTGAAACAGCGTATTAGTGAACAATAGGTGCCATTGTTCAAAATTTAAATCTGGGTGATTGATCAAAAAACACAATAAAAAAATGGAATAGGCTGCAAAATATATCGCAGTAACTCGTTGAATCAACCAATCTTTTAACCCATTACCTGTTAAGCTAGTGACATTAGTTACCATATCCAGATTCCTAGAATAATTGTCAAAATAACTGAAAGAACTATAACTAAAATGGAAGTGCGTCGGCCTGTTGCCAAATGTTCGCCAAACCCCATATCCATTATAATATGTCGGATACCAGCCAGAATATGATAAGCCAGTGACGCGCTAAAAGCCCACAGCACTAATTTATAAAAAGGGTTTGCAATCATGCTTTTCATTTGGGTAAAACTTTCTTCTGATTGAAGCGAAAGCCCCAGAATATATAACATGATGGGTAACAGTATAAATAATAGTACCCCAGAAATCCTATGCAATATGGACGCAATCGCCATAGGAGGAAATTTTAAAGTACCTAAATCAAGATTAACCGGTCTCTTCTTGTTCACTATTGGTTTCTTCCTCATTAGAAAATGTTGTAAATATAGCACCTTCTCAAATACAACTCGAATCAGCCTATTCTCATCCTAATCCATATTGATGATTCCTATCCTGATCATTGCATTATTATCAAGCTGATTTTCTTGCAAAACCTCAAATCAGGTGACGATAGTACAATTTAGAATGGCTAAATTTCAATACACGCAAGCAAGTATAGCACTCTGTTTTTATCACGCAAAGTTAAGTCGGTAAGTAAAATTCAGAACCAACTGGCTAATTGGCCCAACTGGTACTATTATTAAACAAAACAGTTACTTGGAGGTCTTAATGCTCACCAAAAGGCCAATATTTAATCAGCACTTAAAATGTGTCGCTTATGAAATTTTATCTTATCAAAATCTACAATCAAATGAAGAATTAACCAACAATCTTTTAGAGTTAATTACCAATTCGGATACTCAACTTCCGCTGTTTGTGCCTTTTGCCTTTAAAGTGTTTCTGGAGCCATTAGATCCTCCATTAAAAAATCCAGTTATTTTAAAATTGTCCGCTGAAGAAATCGAATCAATATATTCAGTAACTGAATTACAAGAGTCTGTCTTTTCAATTGCCTTAATCATCAACACATCACAACAACTGGCTTGGCTTAATTTTGCCGATTATATTGCCCTGACGGATCAACTAATGACTCAATCTGACGTAAACAGGGTTGTTCAATACTGTAAGGCAAAGCATCGAAAAGTGATCGGATACGGCATCGCGCAACCAGCCAGTTTCGATAAATGCAAAGCAATGAACATGGATTATTATTGTGGCGATTTTCTTTTTCAACTAAGCCATACAGTTCATGACA
Source organism: Legionella moravica DSM 19234 (assembly GCF_000423305.1). Taxonomy (GTDB): domain Bacteria; phylum Pseudomonadota; class Gammaproteobacteria; order Legionellales; family Legionellaceae; genus Legionella; species Legionella moravica. Next base: position 50,821 of record NZ_AUHS01000014.1, read on the forward strand.
ACATCGCAGCAAATAAATTGAATCTCATCCAGCTGATTCAGACGGTTCAAAAAGATGACTGCGATTTTAATGATATTTCAACGCTAATTCAGTCAGATCCCTTGTTAAGTTATCAAATCCTCAGAGTTGCAAACTCTATTGGAATCTCAGGCGGACAAACTATAGAATCGATTGACCAGGCTATCGCTCGTTTTGGTTTAATCAATTTGAAAAATTGGGTTATGCTGTTTTCCATGAAAAATATTTCCAATAAACCAGTAGAGATATTAGAATCAGCGCTTATCAGAGCTTATATGACAAGAGAACTGGCTGAGGCCAGCACGAACATCAATGGTCAAAGCGCTTATACGGCGGGATTGTTATCCATATTGGATTGCTTGTTAAATAAACCCATGCAAGAGCTGATGGATCAAATCACCTTGGCCGAGGACATAAAAAAAGCCTTAATAGGCCAAAAAGGCACTTTGGGAACACTACTGTCTTTAGTCATCGCTTACGAACAAGGACAATGGGAACAAGTACCTGCAGAAAATTATAATGGGGTAGATATCAGTAAATTATATATCGATAGTTTGGCATTGATAACTGACAGTTCAAAAGCCATGCATGAATGAGATTTAATATAAGGTACACCATGTTTTTGATTCGCTATCTGGGGGCTCTTTGTTATGACGCAATCATAGTCCTGGTATTGTTTGTTTGCCTTACCGCCCTGTTGCTGATAGTAAACAATGGTCAGGCGATTCCGCCGTCTACCCTTTGGTATCAACTCGCGTTACTTAGTACGGCATTTTTTTATTACCAAGGTTCACTAAGGTTTGGGGGACAAACTCTGGGAATGAGGGCTTGGCGATTTAAACTGACTTCCGTGAATGAGAAAAAAATATCCAATCAACAAATTGTATTGCGATTAATCTATTTTATACCGGCATTATTCCTTGCCCCTGCATTTTTAAAAAGCAGTTATGCCCTGATAAATAAATGGACCAGTACTGAATTCATCACAAATTAAATAGAGCATTAACGTGATATCCCTGCCGAAGCTGGATTAGGTAATTGCTTGTAAGTATCACGCGGTGCTTCTGATGGATATCCATACCCTTTATCTGCTATGCGTTTCACAGTTTGTAAGTAACGCTCGCCCCATTGACCCGGATCAAAATTAGTAACGACAACGTTATAGCTTAAATTGATAATGGATTCAAAAGCCTTTCTTTGCGCAATTTCATGACCACCGAAGGCTACCTGAACTTCATCTTCCACACTCACGCCACCAGACTTCAGACGCTCGACAAGGATATTAATCATTTTCTCTATGGTATAAAATAATTTACACATGGACATCCCGGCGGTATACATATCTTCACTTTTAGAAGTAGATAATTTGTGACCCGAATCGTGTATGTCATAAACAAATTCAAGATCATTGGATCCTGGAATAGTTTCTGGCTTTATGATGATGGGTGGAGAGATAGCCTCAATATGAGGAGAAGTAATGTAAAGATGAAAATCAGCCCAATGCCACCATATTTGATAAACACGTTCCACCAAGGTGATTGGATTATTCAAATCATTTGTTACTTCCAATTTGCGAACATCGAAACTGACTTCCGCAAAACCGGGGTTCTCTATATTCTCAGAGTCAGCCATCTATTTACCCAAGTATAAAATGAGATAAGTTTATATTAGCCCAAAATTGAATAATGAGCACGAACGATGTGATGAATAAAGGTAAAAATCACGTAAAATTAGGTTATAACCCACCGAATAACTTATGTGATGGCCTGATAAATGCTCGTATGTTCACAAGATAGATAAGAGCGCATCACATAACCGACTGATAATATTCAGGAGGGGTGCGGCATTTAAAGCAGGAACTTTGGCACGCTCCCTTCTCTTGGCATTTTTTGATAGCGCCTTTATTGAGCCATATATCCAGCATGGGTTGCAGAGCAGGAAGATCCAGGCGAAATTCTCTGGTCAATTGCTGGGTGCTGACAACACCCTCTCGACGAATATAATCACGAATTTGCAACAACACCATTCTTCTCCATATTTGTTCCACTGTATTTAAATACAACGACCACCAAAAACAGGCTCGATATCATGGCACTTATCCATAAAGCGCTTTGTTGGGGATGCTCAAAAAATTGTGTTAGTTGATAAAACACAACAGCTACCGCATAAGCAACTACAAAAGACCAAATTACGGAAGTCCACATCAGTTGCCGGTTTGCTTCCTGCCTGATTACCGCCATAGTGGAAACACAAGGGATATAAAGAAGAACGAAAAGCAAATAAGCATAAGCCCCAGCCTGTCCATCAAAACGTTGAGACATCATACCGTACACTGATTTGGATACCTCACTATCCGCAGCACTGGCCAAAACGGGATTCCATAAAGCAGAACCGAGCTGAGATAAATTCTCCGGAATGGACCAAAATGCATCCTTAATTCCAGACCAAAAATCAAATTGAGCGGCGGCCACTTCCCCTAGATGGCCTACCTGGGCATACAGTGTATTTAAGGTGCCCACGACTACTTCTTTAGCTAACATGCCAGTCAATAAACCTACTGTTGCTGGCCAGTTGTCCTGATGAATACCCATCGGGGCAAACAGGGGAGTTATCCACTGTCCCATTATAGAAAGTAATGATTCAGTACTGGCCTCACCGGTATTAATTCCACCACCAAGAGTAATTGCATTCAATCCTCCCAGAATAACGCAAATTGGAATAATTAGTTTTCCAGCCCGAAAGACAAAGAATTTTAACCTCATTAAGGTTTCTTTTAACAAACGCTTCATTGCAGGTTTATGATAAGCGGGTAATTCCAGGATTAACGGTGAGGAGTGACCTTTTAATGTGGTTTTACGCAAAATAAAGCCCGTTAAAACAGCCATTAAAATACCAATCAAATACAAAGAAAATACGACGTTTTGCCCGCCAGAAGGGAAAAATGCAGCAACAAAAACAGCATAGATAGCCAATCGAGCACTGCACGACATAAAGGGGCTCATCATAACGGTCAATAAACGGTCTCGCTCGGAATCAAGGGTTCGTGCTGCCATAATCGCCGGAACATTACAACCGAAACCAACAATCATGGGCACAAAGGACTTGCCGGGAAGCCCCATGGCTCGCATCGCTTTATCAACGACAAATGCAGCTCTTGCCATGTAACCTGAAGTTTCCAACAAAGATAAAAAGAAAAACATGGATGCGATAACAGGAATAAAAGTTAAGGTCGTATTAATCCCCTTACCCACTCCATTAGCAATTAAAGCAATGATCCAGTTCGGTGCATGCATTTGCTGCAACAGCCAAGCACTGCCCTGAACAAAAACAGTATCCGTTCCTATGTCAAAAAAATCCTGAAATGCCCCGCCAATATTGATAGAAAACAAAAACATCAAATACATCATGGCAAAAAATATTGGCAAAGCCCAAAAGCGATGCAAGACGATTTTGTCCAATTTCGCCGTAAAATGCTCACTGGCATCGCTTTTCTTTTGTTGAACAGCCGAAACAATCTGGTGAATAGCCTGGTATCGAGCATCTGCCAAGAGTACATCAATACCAAGATTGTTGTTTTTTGCTTGGTCCCAGTCAATTTGCAAGGATTTATGCCCAGGTAATGAATCGCCTTCAGCAAGTCTGCGTGAATAATAATAGGAAAGAGATTGACTGTATCCTTCACTGACTAATCGGGTTTCTAAGCTGTTTAATGCCTGCTGGGCTGGTTGTGATAAGGGTAAGGATAATGGTATCAGTTCTGCAGGAGCAGATAATAACATGTTGAGTAATTCTGGTATGCCAATATTTTTATGCGCCTGAACGGGAATTACCGGACATCCTAATTGCTGTTCCAGCGCCTTAATATCAATCGTAATACCACGCTGCTCGGCGATATCCATCATATTCAAAGCCACAATTACAGGCTTTCCCAACTCCAATATTTGCGTGGTTAAATATAAATGTCGTTCTAAATGGCTGGCATCAATCACATTGATGATGCAATCTGACTCCAAATTGACTATGGATTGGGCCGCGATCTGCTCATCCTGGCTCATGCCTTGAGCATTTGCCACCAAAGAATACACACCGGGTAAATCGGTAATTTCAATTAAATGAGTACCGACAGAACACTCGCCTGTCTTCTTTTCAACGGTAACGCCTGGCCAATTTCCAACCTGCTGGCAGTCTCCGGTTAAAGCATTAAATAAGGTGGTTTTACCACAATTTGGGTTTCCTACTAATAAAACCTGAGTCATAGACGCTCCAACACTAATTGACTCGCTTCTTCTTTGCGAAGCGTCAAGGATGTTCCCCTCACCTCAACTTGGACAGGGCATCCCAAGGGAGCGATTCGTACAACAGAAAATTCTACGCCTCGAGTTATTCCCAAGGATAACAGTCTTCTTCTGTATTGCAGATCAGTGGCGCCAAAATCAACCAATCGCACTCTGTCTCCACCCACTAATTCAGAAATGTTCATCATGCACTACTAAAAAATAGTTTAATAAAATAATTATACCACAAATGATATCGAGAATCATTCTCAATTAAGCGAAAAAATATACATCAACCCTTGAGTCTTGCTAATCATTAACTGGTTCCATTACACGCAACAGCCTAAATCATATTTTGCACAATTCGACGAGGATGCCTGGCAAGATAGTCAACCGACTGCATCTCCATCAAACGGCTTAAAGTGCGTTTAAAAGTATCCTTCATTTCGCCTTGTACATACAGTTCCTCAACAGGAACCTCAGCTGACATGATAATATTTATACCTCTATCATACATTACGTCAATAAAATGAATAAACATTATAGTTTGCAAGGTATGATTCACTGTTAAACAGGGAATGCCACTGACGAAAATGGTATTAAACTGCTCTGCCAACTCCAGATAATCAAGTTGGCTTCGTGGTAAATTACAAATGACGTCAAAAGAAAACCAAATTGTTTGAGAACCGTGTTTAAGATAAGGAATATCCCTGCTCTGTATGACGATTGAACCATTGAGCGTGTATTCCTTGACCAATAAGCGAAACTGTTGTTCCATCGCATGTTCTGTCTGGTCATTTAAGGGATACAAATAAGCGTCTAATAAAGGCTGATGCCCAATACGGTAATCTTTTTTTTCTGGGATTTTAAGTACTTCGCAGTTGTTTTTAATGATCTCTATAGCAGGTAAAAATCGCTCTCGATGCACTCCATTCAAGTATAAATCATCAGGACTCGTATTAGACGAGATAACCAGTATCACGCCATGAGTATTCAATGCTTGAAACAATTCAGCAAGAATCATTGCATAAGCCACATCATGAACCAAAAATTCATCGAAACATAATAAGCGAGTCGATTGGGCAATCTCTTTGGCAATGTGACGTAAAGGATCTCTTCTTCCCTGAAATTGCCTTAATTTATAATCAATTTGTTGCATAAAATGATGAAAATGAAATCGTGCTTTTTTCTTTTCATCGATGTATTGATAAAACAAATCCACCAAATAAGTTTTTCCAACCCCGACAGGTCCGTAGAGATACAATCCCTTAATTGATCGTTTACGTGGCCATTGAAACCAGGACTTAGAGTCCTGGGTTAATTCATCTGCAAGCAGTTGCATGTGGATCAAAATCTCTCGCTGATTGAGATCATCCTCTATTTCACCCCGTTGAATCGCTGCTTCATACTGCTTCATTAAATTCATGATGTCTGAATCCAGTCTCCAAGCCAGTCAATTAATCTGATTTTAAGCTCCACCAATTTTCCGTGAAAAAAATGTCCTGTTTCAGAAAATTCAATCACAGGAAGAATAGGCTGTGATTGTTTTGCAAAATCAATTACTAAAGAACTGGGGACTACCTCATCAGCATCACCTTGCACAATGAGCCATGGCTCTGGCTGAGAATCAAATTCTCGATAATCATAATGATGCACCGGAGGGGCAATCGTAATTAATATATTGGGTTTCGACTGAGCTGCCGCTCGATAACAAACATAAGACCCAAAAGAAAAACCGGCAAAAATCAATTTCATCTCAGGTTGCTCTTTTTGCCACGAGCGAACCAATTCAAGCAAGTCATTACTCTCACCCAAACCATTATCATAAACGCCACCCGACTGCCCTACCCCCCGGAAGTTAAAACGTAATGAAGGTATTCCCAGTTCCTTAAAAACCCGGGCCAAAGTAGTCACTACCTTATTATTCATAGTACCCCCTTGCAAGGAATGGGGATGTCCTAAAAAGGCAACATAAGGGGTATTAATGTTCTCAGGAACGGTTAATACTGCTTCAATTTGACCAGCCAATCCCTCAAGAGCCAAAGAATGCTCGCCCGGGGTATTTAATTTATCAATGAATTGCATAAAAAACCTGTTATTATAAAATCCATAAATGATACCTCAGATTCACCATAGATTTAACTGCTGATTACTGTGAGTCAGGAATATAGAACTACTGCGAAATAAAGGATCACCACCTATGAATGAACTGCAAGACACCCAGAAAGAAGACTCGGCTCTGCCAGCTGTAAGAAAACCCGTTGAACACGTTCTTTCCAAAAGAGTTATTCTTTTAGTGTTGGTTCCTTCGTTAATAGTGCTGATTGCCATGATTTTATATTTCATGAGCGGACGTTATGTCGAAACAGAAAATGCATACGTCAAGGCAGATAAGATTCCAATCAGTGCCCAGGTTTCAGGAGTGGTTAAAGAAACACTCACTCATGAGAACCAGCATGTAGTTAAAGATCAACTTTTATATCGTCTTGATCCTTCTTCTTATCAAGTGGCATTAGCCAGGGCAGAATCTCGATTAGCCAAGGTTCGTATCGATATTCTCGCGCTTAAGGCAGCATACCATGCCAAACAGGCAGAAATTGCTTTGGCACAAACCAAATATAATTTCTCTTTACGCAATAAAAAACGTCAATCCGATCTTGCAGCAAAACATTTCACTTCCACGTCAACTCTCGATGAAGCCAAAGAAGGATCTGAACTTGCAGCACAACAAGTTATGGCTGTAGAACATGATTTGGAACGCTTGGCCGAATCTCTGGCGGGCAGTGTGGATGAACCGATTGAAAAACATCCTACCTACTTAATAGCGAAAGCAGAACTGGATCAAGCCAAACTGGATCTCCAGCATACAGAGGTTCGAGCGCCAATTTCTGGTACCATCAACTCGCCACCCAAACCGGGACAATTCATTTCGGCCGGGGCCATTACCATGACGCTGGTCACTAATGACCGCCCCTGGATCGAAGCAAACTTCACAGAAAAAGAACTCACGAACATTCATCCCGGTCAATCCGTTACCGCAACCATAGACATCTATCCCAAGCTGAAATGGAAAGGCATCGTTGAGAGCATCAGTCCTGCTACAGGTTCCGAGTTTTCAATTATCCCAGCTCAGAATGCTACAGGAAACTGGGTTAAAGTGGCGCAAAGAGTTGCTGTCCGTATTAAGTTAATCACAACGCCAGACAGCCCCCAACTTCGCTCCGGATTAAGTTCATGGGTGAAAATCGATACACAGGAACATTCTTCTTCAAAGAACAAATCAGCCTGAGTCACTCATTATGCCCAATCTTTTAAAGACCTATCATTCGCATGCCCCGTCACGAAGGGTGTTTATTACCCTGTTCGTAATGCTTGCAACCATTATGCAAGCATTGGACACCACCATAGCGAATGTGGCGTTACCACATATGCAAGGAGGCATGGGCGCTACTCAAGAGCAAATTTCCTGGGTTCTTACTTCCTATATTGTAGCAGCAGCTATTTTTATGCCTCTGACTGGATTTTTAAGCAATAAATTTGGCCGTAAACGCATGTTTACCTGGGCTGTAGTCGGATTTACAGTAGCCTCCATGCTTTGCGGAGCAGCGCAAAGCTTGAACCAAATTGTCCTGTTTCGGTTGCTCCAGGGTGCTTTTGGAGCCAGCCTGGTTCCCATGTCACAATCAGTATTATTAGATACCTATCCTCCAAAGCAGCACGGTGCAGCCATGGCCATCTGGGGCATGGGCGTCATGATAGGGCCCATACTCGGTCCATCCCTGGGCGGATGGTTGACTGAATATTATAACTGGCGATGGGTGTTCTATATTAATTTGCCTATAGGATTGCTGGCATGGCTGGGATTAGCGACCTTTCTTGAGGAAAATAAATTAACTCGAGGTACTCATTTTGACCTGCTGGGCTTTACTTTCCTGGCTGTTGCCATTGGTTCATTACAATTGTTTCTGGACAGGGGGCAATCATTAGACTGGTTAAACAGTAATGAAATCGTAATTGAAGGTATTTTATCCCTGATGTGCCTCTATTTATTCATTGCGCACATTATAACGGCTAAAAATCCTTTTCTTGATCCCGGGATGTTTCGAGATCGTAATTTCAGTGTCGGGCTCATGTTCATTTTTATCATAGGCATTATTTTACTTGCAACCATGGCATTACTTCCGCCTTATTTACAAAGCCTTATGGGTTATCCCATCATCGATATAGGCCTGGTTATGGCACCAAGGGGAATAGGAACCATGGTCGCCATGATGATAGTCGGTAAATTGTCCGGCAAAGTGGATTCTCGCTATCAAATTTTTTTTGGATTGGTGCTAACCAGCTATTCATTATGGCTTATGACTTTATTCACTACAGATATCACCGCCAGCACAATTGTTTATACCGGTATAATTCAAGGATTTGGGTTGGGATTTATTTTTGTTCCTTTATCTACACTGGCCTTTGCAACTTTACCTGAACAATACCGCAACGACGGGACGCCTTTATTCAGCTTACTTAGAAACATAGGGAGCAGCATTGGAATTTCCATCGTTATGACCAAGTTAGCTCAAAATATTCAAGCCAATCATGCGGCTTTTGCCAATTTCATCACCCCATTCAACCAAAATTTAAGACACGCTGGCGAATTAGGAGTCATGAATGTAAAGACTGCCCAGGGCTTAGCGTCACTAAATGCCGAAGTAACGCGTCAAGCCGCTACTTTAGCTTATTTACAGGATTTTCGCTTTATGATGTGGCTGGTACTCTGTGCGCTGCCTTTGCTTTTTTTATTAAAGTCCAATGTGACTAAAACGAAAAAGCACCTCCCCGGTGCCATGCCAGAACTTGAAATGTAACACGCATTGGGCACAGGGAACGGCAACACAACAAATCAGCGTCTCATCATCTTGGTCATGGCTTGATCTGATTCATACCCTCTTTCCATACGCTTCGATGAGTTAAAGAAACTGCTGCTTGAACTGAACACAGAACCTGCGGCGGAAGCAAGGCTCGAAGTGGAAGCACTACTTGAACTCGTACTTGAAACGTGTTGTTTTCCCTGTGTTTGTCGTGCACATTTAGTTTCCGCTGCAGCATGTTTGGTGCGCTCATCAACTCGTTCACGCTTTTTGGCATTAGTGTTAACAGTGCTTTGAGCAAGACGGAGCAAATCCCTGAATGTTGGGCCAGGAAGAAGCCGTTCTTGTTCAGCTCTTTGTCTATTATTCAAAAAGGCCTTAATCATGTCGCCAGCAACATTCTCTTTCACGCCTTCATTGATTAAAATATTCAGCATTTCCTTTTTGGAATAAAGCGGCAGTTCTTCCGTAATAATCCGCCGGGATAAGGCAGTACTTGGTGCGCGGCGACCGGACAGGGCGATAGGATTTTGCGTTCCAATAATAAAAAATCCTGGAACATCAGGTGTATCCCCTTGCTGGGTTTTACCCATAAGAAGACTATTCAATAAATGTTCCATCATCGGAGAACTGTTAATCTCGTCAATGACCACAACCGCTCCCTCATGAAAAGCCTTAAGTAACAGCGCTTCCTTATCCGTAGCAGACATACTGACGGGGAGAACGTACATGGGGTGCTCACCAGGAGCCGGCACCGAGTTTCTGGACATGAGTTTAAACCCGCGAGCGATTAACGTTTGCTTTATTTGCTCGGACTTACCAATACCGGGTTCTCCCTCAAAGGTTAAACCACCCAAACCACCGTAGCGTTGCACGTCATTTGCAGCCGACTGTTGGCGCCATTGTCTTAAATCCAGCACATCGTCCAACAGTTGCTGACTGCTCAACCGAGATTGAGTGAGAACAAAGTCCATCGGTTCACTGGATGTTGTGAGTGGCAGTGGATTCTTCGGCTCAAACTCCTTAATAAACAGCGCTCTTTTTGATTTTGGCACCAGGTTAATCGCTATTTTAAAGGCATAATGAGCGGCAACGTCCAGGCGATTGGCCTGGGGATTTTTTTGACAATAACTTTGGGTCAACAGAGCCATCATTTGTAATTCTCGAGGCGTGATTAACACGTCGGTGGTTGAGCAATCCACCATAAATCGATACACATCAAGAATAACTCCAGACAGTTGAACGACTTCGGTATCATCGAGGAATTGGTGTTCCAATGCCGGTTTTAAAATCTTTTCATACAAAACAGCAACAGGTAAGGGTTCAAACTCCACCGCATTTCCGTGACGCTCAAAAAGTGTTGCAAGCCGTCGCTCATCACCATAACTCACCGGATTTCCAGCAAAAATCACTTTATGCTCGTCACTCAAAGGGTAATAGGCACCTTCATAAAAAATACCCGGAGGAGTATGGAACAGTCCTTCAAATAAAGACCAATTCCCCGAGTTTAAAGTCGCCTCATCCAAAAACAGGTACTTCCGACCGGTTCGGGCATCCTGCGCCCAGGCTTTTATCGCATCGATGCCTTGATGCAGTTGTTCTCCCTCGTACACGAGCTCCTGGGTTACAAAAGTCGTTTTTCCGACCCCAGACAGTCCCGAAAGAAACACATAGGGCGCTACGTCAAGCATTTGGTGCACTAAAGCGATTCGTGTCTGGGTAGATTCTTCTGCCTCCTGCATGGCCGTCATTGGATTTAGCGCCGCGAGGGGTTTGATTTGTGCCGTGTGCTGAGACAGCCCTGACCAGGCCGCATTACGTTTACGACAGTCAGGAAAGGCCTGCCAATACGTGGTTCTGGCTTTTAGTTTGCACAACGGTTCGGTAGCGATAAACGGCTCCAGCTCATGAGGAAACTCACCAAGACAGACTCTTTTATCCTGTTCACTGACTTCATGAACCTGAGTTTCAACCCATTGAAAACTCTTTGAATCTTCGGTAATCAAAAGTAATCGTCCGGGTTCTATCCCTGTTTTCTTCCGTTGCACGATTAAAGACGCTAATTGGTCTTCCAGCTCTTTAGAAAAATGCCCTTTCAGAACAACATTCTTGCCTTCAGATAAAGCATCAAGCAACCAGGATGAACGTTGATGAAATTCAAACTGAAGCACGGCTTCATTCAATCGTCCGTCAACACGAGTCAGTAAATCAGAAACCATTAATTCCGATACATCAATAATATGCCAATTCTGTTGCGATGCTGCCAACAGGGAAAGCGTTACATCACTATCCGTACTGTGTATGACTTCAGTTGGGGAAGGAAGAGCCGGATGCCAATTCGTCCGTTCCACAGGATTCACTACAGTATTGAGTTCCAATGAATCAGGAAGTGATGCTCCCTGAGCACACTGCACTCTTAATCTGACTTGATGCTTTTGGCATTCAGTCAAAATCCTGGCCCAGTCATCTAATGAAATGGAGCGAGTGAGCATCACATCCAGAGTACTGCGCTGTGCCTGCTCGATCAACCCCGGCTCTTTTCTTAAACTGCAATCACTGGCTTCAGGGCGGTAAAAATGAAAATAATTAGCCAGACGGTGAGGATTAAGAACATGAGGAACCTCATTTCCGCTGGTGTCCTCATCGGATAAATAATCGACCTGAAGCCATTTTTTTAATTCATTCAGGGCATATCCCTCTTGTTTATTCAGTTGGAGAAGAGCTGGGACAGGAATGGAACTGCCGGGAAAATAGCGTGTTCCAGGATAACAGGCTTCCATCCAAAACAGATTAAAATCCTCATCATCCCAAGGGCCATTTTGAATGGTGATGAGTCGTCCTTGCAGATTGGACAAAGCTCCTTCCTGAAACGTCAAATGAGAACCATCCAGATCCCAACGACCTAACAAGCGCTCTTTCCAATCACTGGCATTGAATAAATTAATCACCAACCCCGCAGCAGCTTCCTCATCGATGGCGGTAGCTAACGGCGGGACCGATTGTTCTAATTGTTTTGCAGGGATGGGACAGCGCTCTTTGGTGTTAAATCGCGAATAAAAATCATCCCCCTGATAGCAATCCGGTTTACTGGTATTGTACAAACCAATTATCTGGATGTGTTCAGGCACTGGTGTTCCATCGGCATAGCCCTGTTCATCAAGCAGCGCGTTAAAGCGGACGATATCCTCAGCAGAAAATTGCTCGTAATTCACCAGGAGTACCGGTGATTCCAGCCGATAATCCTCGGATAAAAAATCATGAAGCGGACCACCCGGTCCTTTACGTAAAATACCACGATTATTGAGATCTCGTTGAATAAAAGAGGCAGAGCAGATTAAATCATCCGGGGAATGGATGTAATACACGGGTCTATTGTTTAAATGACATTGTCTTTGTAACGCAAGCCGCAGTGCGTGCACCGATGTCGTAGAGCCAAGTTCAATCAAATGCTTTTTAGAATCGGCAGGGTGTAACACCTGCTGACAATATCCCTCCAGCGAATTGACTGATTTTGAAGGTTTATGCCAGGTTTTCAATACCTGCTCAAAATAATTACTATCCGAACTGCTTCTAAGAACGTCAATGAGTGTATTAGTCTGTTCCGAAGGTTGCGACGGCGCCGGACAACCCATTATTTCAAAAAAAGAAGAATGATTTTTAGGGCCTGATCTGAGCAATATGCTAATGCCCTGCTGTTTTTGTTCCGGAGTCAGCCGTTTCATGCTTTGGTCCAACATGGCGGAATAATCATCTGGACACACACTTCGCAATTGAGCTAATAAACTACAGGTCAACTCCAGAGTGTGAGGAGTATTAAGCCCTCTGAACCATGCAGGAATGCCCTGTAAATCGTTGAGCAACAGACCATGAAGTGCATCAGCACTAAATTGAAAATCCACGGGGATGAGGTCTAACAACTGCTTGGAATTTTGATTGCAAATTAAATGAAACAATCCACCATGTTGAATGAACTGATTGGGATCACGAATTTCGGGAACTATGACATCACGGTCCATTTCAATACGAATCAACCTACCTAAATCGGTATGAATATGGTGCATGAGTTCCGTTGTGGAAACGGACTTAACCCCCTCTTTGTTGTTAGGGTTATAAATCAGCCACCGACCATCCTCGATTAAACGGATGCAGAGCGCATGCCAGAAATTGGATAGGATGCATCCTTGGTGCAACTTGATTTTGAGAGGATTTTGAAACAGGTCGTCCTCTAAGCCAGAAAAGAGTATTGAGGATATCCAATCATCGACATCATCATCGTTCAACTGAAGGCGAGAACCAAAAGTGCTGTCATTTATTGAATTGCTGACAAGAAAGTGCTCCAGACTGTCTCCAATGTATTGTTTATTCGATTGCTTATTAAACTGATATTGCTGGATGGCCCCCCAAAGACATTTAAAATCATTCTTTAATTCGTCACTAATTGTGGATAGCTGGCCATCCCAAATCTGCAATCGAATGATAAGCTCATTCCACTCCTCAAGAGTACTTCTTTGAAACAAATGACTTAAAGCAGTACAAATTCCATCCTGAATTTTGGGTATGTACTGTGTGTTGATTTGCTTTAAACTGAAGTATTGTGAGAGCTTTTCAATAATCATGTTTTGATCTATTGATGAACTCTTGCCTTTGAATTGAAATTTAAAATCTTCCGGTGTCGGTTCAAAGTCTTTGTAGTCTGCAAGATTATGTTCCGAACCCCGATCATCATCACTACACTGCTGATAATCACTATCATAATCGTCTTCATCTTCATCTTCATCATCCCATCGATAATACACATCAAGATCGGGGTACTCGCTGGCTACTGTTTCACTAAACGTGGTACTAATATTAATGCATAAAATTAAACTGAGTGCTTTGAGGTTTGTCGCAGTCTCTACGATTTTCAAAACGGATTCTCGACTGATGGTTCCATTAACATCACTCAAATCAACCGCCTCAAGCTTCTTGCACGATGCAACATCAAAGTCCAGTTCAAATCTACCCGTGGAGGTATTCTTGATAAATCCAAGCCTTTTGAGGTTAGGGAAATACTGAAGCAACCTTTTTAAACTCTCTTCTTTTGGAAAATGAGACTCTGTGATAATGAGTTCTTCAATCTGTTCCAAACACAAAGCATTCTGTTCTGGAAGATTGACAAAATTAAAATCATTAAGATGAAGACACTTAAGGTTCGTTAATTTATCACTCAAAAAGACAGAGACACTCTCATCCCAAATCAGGCCAGATAAACAAAGATATTCAAGCCGGCTCAATGCATCTTTGTTGATTTTATCCAATTCAAAAGAACCGTCCATTTTCTTATATGTCATGTCTCCCAGGGTAAGTTTTTTTAAATTGGGAGTTATCGACAGAAAGGAATTTAGTTCATCAGTAGTTAAAGCTGTGTCCATGAAGTCCATTTCTCTCATGTTGAAACATTGAGGAATATCTAATAAATTGACCCCATCAATGGCACCAGCATCTCTTATTGTGCAGTTAACAAAAGAAAATTGTCGAATCGATTGTGCTTGATCCTTCAATAATTGAAATACTTGTTTTAATGAGATTCTCCCCAGGAGTATTTTCAAAGATTCTAATTGAACCCCTTGGGTATTCAGAGCCGATTTTGTTTCCATCCACCGAATTGTAAGCTCTTTAAGATTGGGAGCGGCTCTTATAAAGCCATCGGCCTGTTTGATGTTTTTTTCTACACTTAGATAAATCAGATTCTTCAAATCAAATTCGGCCAGATTAATAGTACTTTCAGGCGAATGAAAATGAAGTTGTTCTAAAGATGATGCATTGGATAATAGTTCCAACCACCGTTCCTGAGTATAAGCCGCTGGAGTAGGATTAATAATTTTCAGGCACTTTATGTCATTAATACCAGGAAATGCATTCTTAAAGCAGTCAAATTTAATAGTGGATTCTTCTGGCAATATGTCCTCAATCAACACATTTAATGGTGGATTTAATTGCTCAAGAGACTCTTTAAGGATTAATCTGTCTTCTTCATTGAGCCTCATATAATCGCTTAAATTAAGCGTACGAGGGGCATTAGGCTCTTTGCTGCCGATCAAGCGATCAACCCAATAATCATCGAGAATGAAGGTTTCATCCTTAGACATTCGATGTTGCGTCGCGGCTTTAATGGTAAGATCTTCCGGATGTGTCATTCGGATAAATGATCGAACATCCTTTCGTTCGAGGTTCATTATTTCATCTCTTGATAAGGGATAAATTTGACCAAGTTGTTGAATGTATATGGAAAAACCCTGTTCCATTAACTGCAGTAATGCTTCCTCAACGACTGTAATTTTATAATAGGGCCATTGTTCCGCAGTCCAATCACTCAGAATAAGCTTTTTAGGTTGCCGCACAAAACTGGATGGTACTATCCATGGGGCTTTAGACTGGATGAGTTTATTGACGTCCAAAACATCGGTTGGCATGTGGCTATAAGCAGGTTTTGTCTGCGACAGCGTGTAATAAAACTCAACGGGGATGCTCATTTTTAATCTCACAATGTGTCATTTATCAAGTCATGCCACCTTATTATCTCAGCAGATGGAACTTTAATAGTCCTAACCGTTCCACTGGAAAAAAGATGCGCCACAAAATCCTCTGACTCAAATTATCAAACGGTATCTGTTCTAAAATAATACAGGTCACACATTAAGAAATAATGAAAGTTGGCAGTAAATAATTAATAACGGTTATTTATTTTTTTAATGGCTTTTCTCCCTATCATGACTTGAATGCTTGGGTCGGATTGATAATTTTATCATAACAGCCTCGAAAAAAATCAGCTGTCCAGCATGAGTTAGACCATGCTTCAGCCGTGTCTGGTGAAAGAATTACAGCCTGGATATTCAAATTTATATCAATACACTATAAGATTACCGAGATGCACTGACCCCTCGGGCAGTGACTTTATTCATTATTTTGGAGGACTTGATCCATGAGACAGGTACCTGATACAAAGTCTTTAAACTCGATTCAAATCACATTCTTCACCCATACAGGGAGAAGTCTATGAAAATTCATGATTTTAAAATGAACAAACAGGCAGGTAAAAAAATTTCCATGCTGACCTGTTACGATTATCCCTCTGCCTGCATCATCGCTGAATCGAATATCGATTGCGTTTTAGTTGGCGATTCCGTAGCAATGACCGTTCATGGGCATGACACGACCATCATGGCGACCATCGAGATGATGGAGCTGCACACGAAAGCAGTTGCCCGTGGCTTGAAACAGCAATTTTTAGTAACCGATCTTCCCTTTTTAAGTCATAAACTCGCTCTATCTGAAACGATTGATCAGGTAAAACGCCTTTTACAGGCCGGAGCCCACGCCATAAAGATTGAAGGAGCCGATGAAGATACCTGCAAAACCATATCCTATCTGGTCAAAGCAGGTATTCCTGTGATGGGTCATATTGGCTTAACCCCTCAATCTATTCACCAACTGGGTGGCTACAAAATCCAGGGAAAAAATCAGGAACAAGCCGATCGCTTGGTACAACAGGCAATCGCTTTGGAACAAAGCGGCTGTTTTGCCTTGGTCATTGAATGTGTTCCCCAAAACCTTGCTAAAACCATCACCAATTCACTCGATATTCCGACTATAGGAATTGGCGCAGGATCTGATACCGATGGGCAAGTGCTGGTATGGCATGACATGCTGGGGTTGCAATCCACATTCACCCCCAAGTTTGCAAAAAAATACACTCAAGGCAAAGACATCTTTCTTGATGCAATCAATGCTTATGTTCAACAGGTACAGCACGTTAATTTTCCAACCCCTGAATATGCCTTTTAAGAGAATCGCTCATGCACATTTTTCATAACATTGATGAGTGGATAAATTGTCGCAACAGTTTATCCACCGAACTTAGCTTGGGATTTGTCCCAACCATGGGCAACCTGCATGCCGGACATGCCTCCTTATTGTCCAAAAGCAGGGAAGAAAATGATCGTACCATCTCCAGTCTGTTTATAAACCCCACTCAATTTAACAATCCTGATGATTTTAATCATTATCCAAAAACGTTGGATGCTGATCTCGAATTAATGGCTCAATCCGGAGTGGATTTTTGTATTTTACCCACTGACAAAGAGATGTATGCTGATGGTTATACTTATCAGATCCAAGAAAATAAGCTGTGCCAATTAATGGAAGGCAAACACCGGCCAGGCCATTTTAATGGTGTTCTAACTGTGGTCATGAAATTACTGCACATAACACGCCCCACCCGGGCGTATTTTGGTGAAAAGGATTATCAACAGTATTTGCTCATTCAAGGCATGGTCAAAGCCCTGTTCATGAATGTTGATATTAAAGCGTGTCCAACAGTGCGAGAAGACAGTGGTTTGGCCTACAGTTCACGAAATAACCGTTTATCAAGTGAGCAAAAAAAACGTGCCGAGAAGTTTGCACAGATATTCCATCAGAACAAACCTTGTGTAATGATAATAAAAGAATTAGAAGAACAAGGAATCACTGTGGAATACGTTGAAGAATACCTTGGCAGGAAATTTGCTGCAGTGTTTATTGATGAAATACGTTTAATTGATAATTATCAAATCTGATGATCCAGACTAATTGGTATGTCATTACAGGCGCACCTTCGTCGGGTAAAACGACCTTAATTAACCAATTAGCAACTTCTGGCTATACCATTGCTCCTGAAGTCGCGAGGGACTACATTGAAGGATTATTAGAATCAAACCTCACTCTGGATAATATAAAACAGGATAACTTGCGACTTCAAAGGGGAATACTGGCTATCGCGCTAAAAAGAGAGCGGCGATTACAAACCAATCAACTCATTTTTTTTGATAGAGGAACACCCGATAGCCTGGGTTATTTTCGCTACTATAATATCAACGCAGATCAAGTGACTCACTCGTGCCAGCGTATTCGCTATAAAAAGCTGTTCTACTGCCATCAGTTGCCTTTGGAACATGATGCAGTCCGGGTGGAAGATGATTCGAGTGCCCTAAAGATAGGGGAATTAATCTACGAAGCCTATGATCATTTAGGCTATGAACTGATTGAGCTTCCCGCGGTATCGGTCGAGCAGCGTATGTCCATTATTTTGTCTCATCTACCCGGAAAATAGATAAGCACAAGCTCTGGGTTATGAATTTTGGCTGTACATTGCAATAGCTGCTGCAATTACTGCCGCTTTATGATTAGGTAATGATTTGTTTGAATATTTTAACCATTCAGGATGAGAATCAATCAGATGGGTCGTCAATCGCCCCTCCTGAAACTCTATGGATTGAATCATTTCAAGATAGTACGAAATAGTCGTCTTAACCCCAAACAGGCGCATTTCTTCCAAGGCACGGCGCGATCGATGCAATACTGAAGGCCAGTCAAGAGCCCAAACAGTGAGTTTGGCACATAAGGAATCATAATCTGGGGGAATGGTATATCCGGTATAAATGGCACTGTCAGTACGCACACCTGGCCCACCCGGAGCATAGTAACGAGTTACGCGACCAAAACTGGGTAAAAAATCATTCTGTGGGTCTTCTGCATTGATACGAAATTCTATGGCATACCCTCTGGAAATAATCTGTTCCTGATTCATTGATAATGGTTCGCCTGCAGCGATCCGAATTTGTTCTTGTACAATATCAACCCCAGTAATTTGTTCGGTAACGGGATGCTCAACCTGTAAACGAGTATTCATTTCCAGAAAATACACGTTATTTTCATCATCCAAAATGAATTCGACAGTACCTGCGTTGGTGTATCCCACTTCTCTAGCGCCTTTAAGGGCATAACTAAAAAGAAGCTCCCGAGTTTGTGGATCCAGATTGGGCGAGGGAGCTATTTCTACCAGCTTCTGATGGCGGCGTTGCACGGAGCAATCTCGCTCAAATAGATGCAGCACCTTTCCATAATGATCCGCCAGAATTTGAACTTCTATATGGCGAGGATTTTTAATAAATTTCTCCATATAAATGTGCGCATCACCAAACGACTTCTCTGCTTCAGATTGCACCCGTTCAAATTGTTGTGTGACCTGACTTGCATCATGGCATAATCGGATCCCTCGACCACCACCACCGAACGTAGCTTTGAGCATCACTGGATATCCCAGTTTTTTTGCGCAGGCAAGGGCATCATCAATTGAATCAAGATTACCCTCACTGCCCGGAATAGTAGGTATGCCTGCTTCTTTCATAGCATCACGGGCAGCAATCTTGGAACCCATCGTTGCTATTACAGAAGAAATTGGACCAATGAATACAATTCCTGCCTCTTCACAGTCTTTGGCAAATTCCGCATTTTCAGATAAAAAACCATACCCCGGATGGATGGCTTCACATCTGGAAGCCTTCGCACATTCAATAATCCGTCGACCATTCAGATAGGCTTCAAGTGGTTTTTTACTTAAGCAATGAGAATGAGACGATCGTTTTACATGCAGCGCAAATCGATCCGCCTCACTATGAATTGTCACAGTGGATATACCGAGTTCCTTACAGGCTCGCACAATACGCAATGCGATCTCGCCACGATTGGCTATGAGGATTTTTTTAAACATGAAGTCCCTTAAAGCTATTCATTAAAAAATCTCATGCAGAAAGTGACGCATGGCCAATAATGAACGTTGTTCCGCCAATGAATCAAACACCAATCCCAATGACGCATCATGGGCCTGAGGATTGGTAAATGCATGCTGAACATGTCCATACATATGAACTTGCCAATCGACTTTAGCTTCTGTCATTTCCTGACAAAAAGCATGCACTTGCTCGGGTTTGACCATAGGATCATCATAACCATGTAAAACCAAAATTTTCGCTTTAATGTGTTCTGATTCAAGATGCTCGGGTTTATTTAAAATACCATGAAAAGTCACAACACCGCGAAGGTCAGCGCCACTGCGTGCCAAATCAAGAGCGCATAACCCACCAAAGCAAAAACCAATTACCGCAATTCTGGATTTATCCACTTCAGGTCGTGCTGCCACGGCATGATATGCAGCAAGCAAGCGCTCCCTTAACAAGGCGCGATCACCAACCAAAGGCTGCATTAAAGCCATTTTTTCCTCATTGGTTACACCCAGGCGACCCTGACCATACATATCCAAAGCGAATCCAATATACCCCATTTCAGCAAGCATTTTTGCTTTTTGGCACGCAAAATCATTACGGCCAGTCCAGTCATGAGCAACAATCACTGCCGGGCGTGGAGTGGTGATCTGGTCATCGAAGGCTAAAAATCCATGCAATTCCTCAGCCCCATGATGATAGATACAATTTGCTTCATACATATTCTGTCCTTATAAATAATGATTAAAATAGTCTAGGACAAATAGAATAAAAGTCCAGTCATTCAAGAACGATAATTCATTTTAGGGCGTGTTGACAATTGTCAACACGCCCTAATGGACTTCGCTTTGAAAACCTTGAAAGTGAATGATGTGTTACCGGACCCCAAACTCAAAAGCCCAGTTTAAAGCCACTTTCGGTTTTTTGTACATTCGTTTCAAGACAGGATGATAATTCAGCCAATTTCGCTTCATCACTTTGATCACTCAGGCAAATTTCTGCTACTTTTCTGGCAGTACCTAAATTGGAACGCGATTGAACTTCTTCCAAAAGGGCTAACTCCACTTCGTGCAATTGACTGCTGAACGTTAAAAACAGAGTCTTGGCAGGATCCTTGACCTTAAGAAGACGAGGATTTTTAGGGTGTCCAACAAGTTCCATTATATCGGACTGTTTGCGTAGCTGATTTAGTTTTATTACTTCATCACCAAAATTCAAATACTCTGCAATAACTCGAAATGCCTTTATTTTACTTGAATAAGTTGTAAACACCATAATCCCGTAATTAAATTAAAATAGAGCCGATTTAATCATTTTGATTGCTTATCTGTCAATAAAACAAATTATTGGGCCTCCGTAGATAAAAAAACCATCATGCCCACACAGGCGGGCAAGACAGGTTTTTTGTCATGTACAGAACTGGTTGATTCAATCCAGAAAACTCAAAGGGTTAAACTAAGCAAGGCATGTGCCTGTTGCTTTCGTCAGATGTTGAAGCAACCTCTGCTGAAAAGAATGCATAGGGATTTGTTGATGTTGATGACAATGCTTGCCTGGATAACCTCAGCTCTGGTATCAAATCCCGAACAGAAGCCAGTATATCTTGATGGCTCTTGGACAAAAACAAAAGACCGGTATCGGATACACTTACCGAGAGAAGCGCATCAAGACGTTCAGATTCCGGTATCAGTTCTAAAATGATGTTCAATGACTCAGGGTTTAATTCTTGCATAAACAGCGTCACCCTTCTATCATAAACTTCACGAATAGCCTCTAACCTTTGCTCTACTGAAATCAGTTCGAACAAGATAAACGCCAGTTCAGGGTTTGAAGCTGCTTCATGCAACAAGCTACAGCCAAAAGGACTAGATGTTCTCATTATGCCAAACCTTTGATCCTCAGGTATCTTTTCCCAAAGGGTTCTCAGCAATTTTGGATTGCGCTGTGTGAATTTTGACAGCATAGAACCACCATTGTCTTTCTGAAAAATGGCATCAAGCCATTGAGCTTCAGATAAAAGATCGAAAATGGCAGCCATGGACTTAGTGTTATACAATAGGTCGTCTAGCAAACTATGGCCATCACTATTTTCCTGACAAACAACTTCAACTCGTTGCTCTTGAGGAACAAGTTCTAAAACAATTCGCAATGATTTTCTACTTGATGCAGCATAATCCAACACCCTCTTACCCCAATCATTGACCTGACACACTGCCTCAACCCTTTGCTCATGGGGATAAAGATCAAGAACATATCGTAACGATTTGGAATGGGTTGCAACCTGGTGCAGCAAGGTCTGACCATGGGGATCAACCTGTCGTGCGATCTCAAGCCGTTGAGCTTGCGGGAAAAGCTCCAAAATAATTCGCAGTGATTCGTAAGTTTGAACAGAATAATCCAACACACTGCGCCCATACTCATTAACCTTAAGGACAGCATCGCGTTTTTGGTCTTCGGAATAAAGCTCCAGAACCATGTTCAACGATTCCCTATCTTCTGTAGCCAAATGCAGCACCGTAGTGCCATAGTGATTCACTGTATTGACCGCTTTAAGCCTTTGAGATTCAGGCAAAACTGCCAGGAGAATTCTCAACAAATCAGGTTTCATCGCAAATCGATGTAGTATCGTATACCCACTTTCATCAAACTGGCATATTGCATCAATCTTTTGCGTTTCAGTAAGACCATTCAAAAAAGCACTGAGTGCATCAGGGGTGGTACACTGATGCAACAGAGTTTCTTCCTCTTTAACCGAATCAAATGTGCTATTTTCGTCTTCATCATCATATTGACGCTCGTCTTCAGAACCCGTAGTTCTTTCTGGTGATTCGAGACAGAATGGCGTCTCAGATGCCTGAATATTGTTCGATATCCCCGCTAATATGATCGCATCAAGCCTTTGGTCTTCGGGCAGTAATTCAATGATGGTTCTAATTAATCCCCTTTTTTTTCCCGCTAAATTTAATACAGAAGCACCTGAACTATTCTTCACACTAAGAGCCTCAAGCCTTTCTTGTTCTGGATAAAGGTTGAGAAGAATTCTCAACGATTCAGAATGAACGGTCGCCTGATGCAGGACTGTATTGCCTTCATGATTAGCGTATCGAACTGCGTTTCGCTTTTGAGCTTGTGGATAGAGCTCAAGAAGATCATTCAGCGTGTCAGGATAAGCGGCAGCATCATGCAAAAGAGTATTGCCATGACGATCTGGAAGTCTAATGGCATCTAACGTCTCATTATGCTGGATCGATTCAAGAAGAATTCTCAGTGATTCTCGATGAGCGGTCGCCAAATGCAATGTCATTCTGCCAGAAAAATCAGACATTCGAATGACGTCCAGTATTTGGTTTGCCGCTAATGATTTTAGAATTACCTTTAATGATTCAGGGTAGGCTATCGCTAAATGCAATACACTAAAGCCATAATGATTCCGAAATGAAATGGCCTCAAGCCTTTGACTCTTGGGAATCCTCTTAAGAAAAGCGCTCAACAGGTCCGGCTTAGGTGCAACCAGGTGTAATGGTGTTACACCGGAACCTAGCATTGGACGAACAAGATGAAACGTACTGCGTTTAGAAAAAAGATTAAAAATTGCCAGATGCCGTTCAGTAATGTTTTCATCCACCGATAAAATCCCCGAAACCATACGAATAAGAGCCACTGATTCATCCCAGGGTTGATTCTCCAGAACAAATTGAATCAGTTTTTTAAAAAAAGAATCATTCTCTTTGGTCAAGAACAATGAGGCATCTCTTGGACGAGCAGACGAATAAGGTGCAGATTGTTGATTTTCATTTAAAAAATTATAAATGACTTGTTTTAATTCACGCATCATTTTTACCAAATGCAAAGGACTTAATCCTTTCTCATTCAAAGAGCCAATATAGGCCCCCTTTTTATCCCACTCCAACACCTCATTTAAAGAAACCGCCCATAGATTTTCATTCAAAAAATTATAATAAGCCCGATTAACAGCGAGCAACTGCTCAAATTCCCCGGATCGTTTTCCAGCTAAATCCTGCAATAAATCGAAGGGAAAATGCCAGGGCTTGTCTTGTCCTGAGTAAATAAAGAAAGCAATTGTTTTTTTCAAGAGCTCGTTATTCATCAAGGGTTCAGTAAGACTAAACTGATGAGAAAAAAGGGCTCGGATTCTATGCTCAACAATGTGCTGAAACTTATCGGTTTTATTGTGATTGTAATAGAGATATGGCATTGATTTTTCATACAAAAAACGTTGTCTTTCTGAACTCCTGTACCCCTGATAATCAACTGGTTTTAAGGTGACGGCAGGATAAGTGGAAAGTGACACACGATCTGTAATACCACTGGATTCTCCTGTGTTGACTCGGTTGATCCCCTTATCTTCGCAAAGGAGTAAACCCAGGTAACGATACATGGTGGCAACCAAACTCGAAGAGACTCTGGGTATCGCTTCTATCGAATCAAGACACAGATCACCCTGAGTACTTCTCCAAACCCAGGCCTGCGCAAGAACAGGATCACTCAAATCAGGATGATTTTCATCGCCTTCAAACAGCACATAAAAAGCACCATTTGGTGACTTAATTCCATGTATCACACAGTCAATTGCTTTACTATCCAAAGATTGACAGCAGTAGGTCATTTTGCCAAGACATACCGCAAGAGCCGCTTCTCGAACGTTTGAGGTATTTAGTTTGGTCAAATATTTGCCGGGATAACCCACATCTGAGCCTTTCAGAGTAATAGCAGGAATAGCCTTATCATCATTATTTCGGTCCAACGAATTAAACAGGGCGATACTTTTTACATTAATCCCATGATCAATCATGAATTGTTGTGCGGATTGGTTCTGTAATTCATGCTCTTCATAAAAAGCCTGTAAAACAAGCAAAGATGCCTGATCCAGGGATATGCCTCTGGCAAGTGCTGCCAATTGCAAATACAAGCGAGATTGTTCTTGCCTTAAACTGTTTACCCGACCTGTACGTGTTACTTTATCGGCCAAGGTTGGGTTTTGGACAGGAGTTTGCACAAGTGATCGATACATGCGGCTTACCTTTGCCAGCTCTTTTTCCTTGTCTTTAATGTGTTGCCTCTCTATACGAGCAGGCGAACCTAATGAGCTAATTCGCTTTATGGCCACTGCATGAGCCAGCAGTGTTCTAAAGCGTGGATTCAGCATGTTTGCATTCATCTGAGCCATTTTTTTCCACATGGCGAAATGACTCTGCTCCATGGGAGGTATATCAAACCGGCAGGCATCATAAACTAAATGTTTGACTTTATTTCCTTTAGGAAAATTGATGAGGTACTGATAAACCGCTTTTTCATTATCAAAAATGCAGGATAATTTCCAAGCATGCTCTTTTGCTATTCCCTTTCGCTCTTCAAGATACGCCAATTGACACAGCGGAAGTATCTTTTGATAAAGGGCTTTGTTCTCATGAGACATGCGGGGTTTTAAGTGGGAATAAATCGTAGTATCTACCTGGCTGCTTGATGCCGCATATGCATGATCTCTCTCGCCTGATTGATCTTTAGAAAAGATTCGAGCGATATAATCCGCAGCGTTAGAACCATTTTCTTGCTGAACTCTTGTCAATAATCGCTCTAACCGACGTTTTGCTTTTTCCTGATGTAGTTTGTCCCTAAGCTGGACGTGAATTCTAATCTCTGCACTCATGTTCTGAGTATCAGTATTTTGGCTGCCTTTTTTGATAAGAATGATTTTTTTCAGTATTTTGGTTAATATCATCAGTAAACCAGGAATGTTTGTTTTATTTTGACGCGGAGTGACAATAGTATCATTCTGTAGCCAATTTCATATACATTGCCCAATAAACCCAGGAGAAAATCCTTTATCCTGGCTTATAATGGATGAACAACAGAATTATTTATCACTCTATACACGTTTATAACCACCCTCTGAACTCAAGAGAGTTCTCAAATTCAGAAGTGGATTTGCTGACTGATTATTGAAGGGGTAGCCGATTACTCATAGTTGATGATGCAATTTCTTAATCAACGTGGGACACGCAGCACTAAACGCATTTAATGTTTCGTAGTAAAATCATTCACAGTTTCCTCCACTAATTCCTTGCTAATGCTACTGGCGGAGGCTGCATCAATACAGAAAAAGCCTCTCCAACGTGATGAAGAATGATTAACTTTTCGTTCATCCTGGACGGGTTCGGACTTAGTATCAACATTCACCTTTTGGCAGGAGTTATACAACGTGATTAATGCGTCCAGACGGTGAGCAGGAAAGCTGTCAATTGATTTTATTGCATTCGTTATACCTAAGTACATGGATGATTTCGCTTCATAATGCCCTTTCATTTCTTTGGCTAATATTTTGGCAGCGTTTCTATCTCCTTTTGCTTCCCAAAGCAACATAATCGCCAATGTCCCAGAGTTTCCCATATGCGCGGCAATTTCAATTGGTGTAAGTCCGTCCTCTGATGTCAAACTGAAATCATGATGCAAAGGCAAAATCTGTAACAATGCTTTTTCTTCATGAATGGTAGCAGCAAGATGCAGATCGGTTAAACCAAAACTGTTCAGATCTTTAGTTCTCATTTCTTGAAATAATTGCTCTAATTCGGGTGTTCCTTTCGCTAAAAACTCAGCTGTGTTCTTGTGTTTGTTTTCACTATTAAATCGTGCCCCATAAAGCAACAGGCAACGCACCATTGAGGTATTTTTCATTTTAACGGCCAAGTGCAATGGGGTATTGCCTTGTTCATTTTGCTGATTGACAGGCACATACTGATGACACAACCATCGAACCAAATCAATGTTTCCACTGCGAACAGCGCAATGCAAAATCGAGTCATTGTTGTCATTCCTTGCATTCGTCTTAGCGCCTCGTGCTATCAAATTTTGCACCATGAGCAAATGTCCGTTCACTGCTGCTGAATGCAGTAAGGTATTACCGAAGTTGTACTCAAAATCACCATAATCATAATGCTTGTTAATTCGTTTTAACGCTTTTTCTGGATTGATATCCAGTACTCTGGACACCATATTCCAATTATTGGTTATTGTGGAGTGAAGCAACGCAACCTGAATCATGATGCTTGAGAACTGTTTCTTATGAGTAAGTACTAAATCCAATATGTCTTCATGACCTTGGCTAACAGCCGCTAACAGTACGTGCTCCAGTTCCTCGGAAAATAGATGGTGATGTTTCATTTTTGCAATCAAGATGCCGACCATCTCGGTATATCCTCGCGACGCAGCAATTCGTACCGGAGTCATATGATGACTGTTACTAACCCACGGATTGGCGTCATGTTCCAGCAGCCACTGCATTGAGGATAAATTGTTAATCATCGCGCACATATGCAGTAGTGTATTATTTTCTGTGTACTGAGTATTTAAGACCACATTTTGGTTATATAAGATATCGACTATATCGAGGTATCCATAAACCAGCGCTATGACCAATGGTGTATAACTCAGGGAGTTAGGCTTATCTGTTTTAATATTCTTCAAAGTCAGCAGGTATCTGGCTGTATCAGGATGTTTAAATCGCAATGCGACGAACAAGGCAGAGTCAGCGCTGATGTTTACAGCGTTTGCATCTGCTCCTTCACGAACTAACCATTGAACTACCTCCGTATGACCATTCCATGCCGCATGAATTAAAGGGGTATTGCCATATACGTCTCGCTCATTCAAAGCATTATCCGAATAGAGTGCTTGTACTAAATCCAAATGACCATAGAAGCATGCCAACATAAAGGGAGTATAATCATTACTTTTCAGTACTACTCCATCAGCCATCAATTGTAGAGTCCGTTCCAGATCGCCCTGACGAATAGTATCGTAAAGTACATCATGATCAGGCTGTTCAATATTATCGGTTGGTTCACTTTCACCAAAAACTGGTTCTAAAGCTACAAAATGTGCCGTTTTAACGAGTTCAGTATACATAGACGCTCCTAAATCCATTTATGAGTGAGATATAAATAAGCTACTTTTTTACTTTAACTGAATTAATTATCATTGTAACCCTTTAAACTAGGTTGACTCTTGCAAAACAAGAGTTCCAATCGTCCTGATAAATTTCACCAACATCCAGTCCTCTCTCCTTGTAATTTTGGTCTAAACTTAAAATAAAACCTGAGGGGAATATCATCATGATGACCAATTCACTCACATACATAAGAGATTTTTTACATGCACAGCTTTGCTATCAACTGTTCATTACTCCCCTTCATTTTCCCTTGGAAAAAAAATATCGGGATTTTGCCAAAATGGCATGTGAGTATATCGAAGTAAAACGCAGCGAAGTGATCCACAAAGAACAACCTCGCCATCATGTCATTCATCGCTTTGCTCCAGCAAAAACACCTAATGGCAAGAAGATTCTGATTTCACATGGCTGGATGTCGCGCGCTGCTTATATGGTCCGCTTGATCAGAACCCTGCATCTGCAAGGTTATGAGGTTTATGCCCTTGATTTCCCAGCGCATGGTGAGGCACGAGGTTTACAACTACCCTGGACTGACGCCGTTGCAGTTTTAAAAGAAACGATTAATCAATATGGCCCGTTTCATGCCGTAATCGGGCATTCTTTTGGTGGTTCGATGTTGTTAAGTACTTTAAATTTAGCAGGTCAACTTCCTGAATGGCAGTTAAACTCCAGGCCGGATCGTGTTGTATTAATTGCATCACCAACTCAAATGCGCACTCCTGTTAATACGATTGCACGACGCTTGAAACTCAGTGGACATGGTTATTTGCAACTGCGCCAGTTAATCCGTCAGCAGGCAGAAATTGATCCTAAATTAATTCGGTTACGATATTTTACTTCCCAGACTCCCGATACTCCTTTTTTATGCATTCACGGAAAGAACGACAGCACCGTACGGCCGAGGGAGTCCATTATTTTTTGCAGAGAATACAAAAACGCCAACCTGTCATTACTACCTGATGCAGACCATGTAAGCGTATTAATGGATGAACGGGTAGAACAACTGGTCAGCGATTTTTTAAGTTAAATCGTTTTTTAAAAGAAGCTTAGCCTTCCATGAATTGACGAATTTTCTTCATGGCGTTTTTTTCAAGCTGCCTGACACGTTCTGCGGATACACCATATTTTTCAGCCAAATCATGTAAGGTTAATTTTTCTTCGGCTAACCAACGTTGCTGAAGAATATCCTGGCTGCGTTCATCAAGCTGTTCCATAGCGCACATCAATTGCTCACGGCCTTGATCACCAGTATCTTCTTTTTCCAGCATTAACGCAGGATCATCATTAACATTGAATAAGTACCGCTCAGGCGCTTTATAAGCATCATCATGCTCATCCGCTTCAGGAGCATCATACGGCGAGTCCATGACGTTTAAACGCTGCTCCATCACTAATACATCTTCTCGGCTCACGCCCAAATCTTTAGCAACAGCGTCCACTTCTTCATTGCTAAACCAGCCTAAGCGATTTTTCATTTGGCGAAGATTAAAAAATAATTTGCGCTGTGCCTTGGTTGTTGCGATTTTGACAATACGCCAATTACGCAAAACAAACTCATGAATTTCTGCTTTGATCCAGTGAACTGCAAAAGAAACAAGACGGACGCCCATTTTAGGATCAAAACGTTTTACTGCCTTCATTAAGCCGACATTGCCTTCCTGAATTAAATCATTCAAGGGCAAACCATAACCTAAATAGCCTCGAGCTACTCGAACCACATAACGTAAATGAGCAAGAACAAGACGTCTTGCCGCTTCAATATCTCCTTCAGCATGAAAACGCTCCGCACAAGCAATTTCCTCTTCCAAACTCAACATTGGAATTTGATTTACCCGATGAATATAGGAATCAAGACTACCTACGGGTAGATTCATTGCAGCGAGTTGCAACTGTTGACTCATACTACTTCCTCCAGTCATCAACACTAAAGTAATTATCAAATAAATTATACACTAATTATAAGGTTCTATAGAAGCCAGTTGCCTTTTCACCGACAATCGAGCTCCAAGCCACCCGAGTATAATCGCAAAAAGCACAAGTATCAAGATTTGTCTTATTGACAGCCCTGCAAGCGGATAATGCATTTGATAGGCAATGGCCAATTGGTTCACTACAATACCTAAGCTCAAAATAAATATATTGACTAAAAACACAGCACAAATGGCTCCGGCCATCCCATACCAAATGCCAGAGTATAGAAAGGGCCTGAGGATAAACGCATCAGTAGCACCGATTAGTTTTAATATCTGGATTTCTTCCTGCCGATTCCGGATAGCAAGGCGCAAGGTATTACCAATAATTAAAACGACGGCCAATGCTAATAAAGCCATAAGCGCATTAGCCAAATTGGCTACAAAGCCCAGGATGGCATGCAATCGACTAATCCATTCCATATCCAGCTTGACCTGCTCCACTCCTGGCAAAGCCTTTAATTGCCTTGAGAGCAGATCCAGTTTTGCTGGCGAATCAATAACCAGTGCGGGTACGATTTCAATGACAGAAGGCAAAGGATTTTCAGGAAGGTACCGCATAATATCATGCATCCCCTCCTGTTGGGTTAATTCAGACAATCCTTCCTCAGACGATTTTAAGGTGGCCTGGCCAACTCCCTCGGTGCTGCGTACCTTCTCCTGCAATTGCATTTGCTCGGCTTGAGTGAGTGAGGGTTTCAAATACAATGAAATATGGCCGCCCTGTTGCCATCCAATAGTCAAATTTCCAAGATTATCGGTAAACACCCAAAAAAGGGCGGGTAAAGCCAAGGCAATGGCAATAACAACTACGGTCATCATCGTTCCCAAAGGCTTCCGGCACAACAAATTCAAGCTTTGCGCGGCAGCCTGAGCATGATATACGAATAAAGATCGCGTCTTTTTTAACACAGCCGTCCCCCTTTAAGCATCACGATACGATGCTTCATTCTGGCTATCAAAGCCAAATCATGTGTTGCTATCAGAATGCTTACCCCAACCTGATTGAATTGTTCAAAAATAGACATGATTTCAGAAGACAATTTGGGATCCAGATTTCCTGTTGGCTCGTCAGCCAGTAGCAATGCCGGTTTATGGACTACTGCACGAGCAATCCCCACGCGTTGTTGCTCTCCCCCGGAAAGATGCACCGGCAGCATTTTTTCTTTACTTAACAAACCGACCATATCCAGAGCTGCATGCACGCGCTTGGCAATCATAGGATAAGGTTCTCCCTGAATTTGCAACGGAAGGGCAACATTATCGAAGACAGTCCGATCATTGAGCAAATGAGGGGATTGAAAAGTAATTCCTAAATGACTTCTATGGGCAGCAACATCTCTTTTTTTAAGCTGATTTAACTTCAGGCCGTTCACGATTAACTGACCTGATGTTGGCCACTCCAATAAAGCAATCAATTTAAGAAAAGTACTTTTGCCTGCTCCAGAATGCCCCGTAAGAAAGGCCATTTCGCCCTTTTGCATGGAAAAACTCACCTGACTTAATGCTTCGAAGCCGCCCGGATATCGTTTAGTAACTTGGTCAAATGTGATCATCATTGAATATTGCACCGACAAATTGCGCTGCATCAAAGGGCCTTAAATCTTCTATGCCCTCACCAACACCCAGATAACGAAATGGTATCCCTAAATCATTAGCTATGGCAAATAATATCCCGCCTTTGGCTGTTCCATCAAGCTTGGTCATGGTTATCCCGGTTAGTTCTACCGCTTCATGAAACTGACGTGCCTGATTCAGGGCATTTTGCCCTATACTCGCGTCCAGAACCAACATGGTTTCATGAGGCGCATGGGGATCTATTTTCTGTAACACCCTTTTTACTTTCTTTAATTCTTCCATCAAATTATTTTGCGTATGTAAACGACCGGCTGTATCGGCAATTAACACGTCCATTTTTCGAGCCTTGGCAGCCTGAAGAGCATCAAAAATTACCGAAGCACTATCTGCACCTGTATGCTGTGCTATTACAGGAATGTCATTTCGTTCCCCCCAGACATGTAATTGTTCCACTGCCGCAGCCCTGAAGGTATCGCCAGCAGCCAGCATCACTTTTTTGCCCTGTTTTTGAAATTGTTTTGCCAGTTTGCCAATAGTGGTTGTTTTACCCGCCCCATTAACCCCAACCATTAAGAGAACAAAAGGTGAATGATCGGGAGTTTCAAGAGATAGAGGTTGTTTTTCTTGCCCCAAAATGTTCTGTAAATGCAGTTTCAAGGCCTCATAGACTGCATCCCCATCCGATAATTGTTTTCGCTCCAAACCATCGGTAATTTGTTTCAAAACGGCTTGAGTAGTATCTATTCCCAAATCCGCGCTGATGAGCAAGGTTTCCAATTCTTCCAATAAGTCATGGCTGATTTCTTTTTTTCCAAGCAACAGACGGCCAATACCATCTCCCAGCTGATGCCGGGTTTTGCTTAAACCTCGTTTCAGGCGTGCAAATAATCCCTCTTTGGCCAGCGGTTTTTCAGTTTCCACTGCTTCAATTTCGGAGTCAGGCGACGTTTCCAAACGCTCTTCTGTTGGAATATTAGGCTGCTCAGAAGCCTCAATAGGCACTGAGTCTTGATTTCGTTTAAACCATTTAATCATTTTAGTGTACAATTCCCGAGAAATATGAAATTCTATCAGTTTTTTTGCTTCGAGGTTAATTTATGCGCAAAATACTTATCGCCCTGCTAATGGTACTATCTTGCCAGACCTTTAGCCAAGTTCAAGAGTATATCTTGAATAATGGATTAAAAGTATTGGTTAAGGAAGATCATCGCGCACCGATTGCTGTTTCCATGATCTGGTACAACGTTGGTTCGGCAGATGAGCCAGGCGAATTGACTGGTGTTTCCCATGCAATTGAACACATGATGTTCAAAGGGACTAAAAAATTTCCTCAGGGCGTGTTTTCCAAAACGATTGCGGCTCAAGGCGGACAGGAAAATGCCTTCACCAACAATGATTTCACGGCCTACTTCGAAAAAATCGATGCATCCCGATTAGCCACCAGCTTTGAACTGGAAGCGGACAGAATGAACAATTTACTCCTGGACGCCAATGAATTTGCCAAAGAAATCAAAGTGATTCAGGAAGAGCGTCGCCTGCGTACCGATGACAACCCGCAAGCCTTGGCTTTTGAGCGTTTTCTGGCAACTGCCCACCTATCAGCCCCCTACAACCACCCTGTTATTGGATGGATGAACATATTGCAGCAGATGAGCGTCGAAGATCTGAAAAAATGGTATCAAGCTTATTATGCACCCAACAATGCCACCCTGGTGGTCGTTGGTGATGTAAACCCCGAGAAAGTGCATGCTCTTGCGGAACACTATTTTGGAGCCATTGCCAAAAAACCCGTTATCGAAAGAAAACCTCAGATTGAACCGCCTGCGTTGGGTAAGAAATCGATAATCATAGAAGCACCAGCTAAATTGCCTTTATTCATGATGGGCTTTACAGTTCCTAGCGTTAAAACAGCACAAAATGCTTGGGAGCCTTATGCATTAGAACTGATTGCAGGCATCCTGGACTCAGGAGAAAGTGCGAGATTTGCAAAAAACCTGATAAGAGGAAGCCGTGTAGCAACAGGTGCAGACGTCTATTATAATCTGTACGCACGGTATCAGACCCAATTTATTATGTATGGCGCTCCCAGTCAGAATGCTCAAGTGGCGGATCTGAAAAAAGGGCTTCTTGCTGAGTTAAATTCGTTAAAGACTACCCTGGTGAGCGAAAAGGAACTGAAGCGGATTAAAAATCAAATTATTGCTCAAAAAACATTTGAAAAGGACTCCATTTTTGGCCAAGCCATGGAGTTGGGTATGTTAGAAACGGTGGGTATTGGCTGGAGAAATACCAACAATTATGCTGAAGCAATTGACAACATTACACCAGAACAAATTCAGAAAACTGCTCAGCGGTATTTCCAGGAGCCGAATATGACTGAAGCAGAATTAAAGCCCACGAACAAAAATGAGGTAAAATCATGAGAAAATTCAATGCATTCATTACAGCTCTGATTGTACTCTGTTCACAAAATGTCATTGCGAATACCTTTAAAACTGAAAAATGGCTTACCCCAAATGGGGTACAGGTTGTATTCTATCAAGCCATGGAAGTGCCCATGCTGGACATCAGCATGGCCTTTGCCGCTGGATCTGCCTATGATGGATCTCACTATGGACTCAGCGCACTAACTGCACATCTGATGAATCAAGGCAATGGAGGTAAAGATGCGACAGTTATTGCCGAAGCTCTAGCGGATACAGGCGCACAGTTTGATGTTGAAATCAGCAGGGATATGGCAGTTTTTAACTTGCGGACTCTGACCAGTAAAGACGCTATGCAACAATCAACCCAAGTATTTAACCAAATTATTAACCATCCTGATTTTCCGGCTCGCGCATTTGAAGATGAAAAACAGCAACAGCTAATGGCTATAGAACAGGTTGATGAATCTCCGGATGATGTTGCAAGCATTAACTTCTTTAAAACGCTCTATCAAGAGCATCCATACGCTCATCCAGTTAATGGTACCATACCTACTTTGAGCGGCATTACCCAAAAACAGGTTGTCGAATTCTACAAAAACTATTATGTAGCCAATAATGCAGTTCTTGTTATGGTCGGGGCACTGGATAAGAAACAGGCTCATCAATTAGCAGATCTCTTAACCAAAGAGCTGCCTAAAGGAAAATCAGCAGCGGCCATTCCAAAAGCCAATCAGTTAAATAATGCAGAACAAATCAATATTCCTTTCCCCTCCTCACAAACTGTAGTCCGATTAGGTCAGATTGGAATTGATCACCACAACCCTAACTATTTCCCTCTTATCGTAGGCAATTATATTCTGGGAGGCGGCGCCCTCGTGTCACGATTGGGAGTTGAAGTAAGAGAAAAGCGAGGATTAACTTATGGCGTGGACAGTCAATTTGTACCCATGCCCGGTGAAGGCCCCTTTATCATCAGTTTATCAACCAAGAACGATCAAGCAACCAATGCTTTGGATATTACTCATCACACCTTGAATCGTTTTATCTCCAATGGACCAAGTAAAGAAGAACTGGATTCCGCAAAAAAATACTTAACCGGCAGCTTTCCACTGTCATTATCCAGTAACCGAAATATAGCAGGATTGTTACTGCGTATGGCCTTTTACCACTTGCCGGAAAATTATTTAGAGACATACGTTCAACGAATTAATGCCGTTACTCATGATGAAATCAGGCAAGCATTCAAAGAACAAGTCAATCCTGACAAATTATTACTCGTAACAGTAGGACAATCTTGAAACACAGCATTCGTATTATAGGCGGCCAGTTCAGAGGCAAAAAAATCCAGTTCCCCGATGTAGAGGGTTTAAGACCCACTCCGGATCGGGTTCGGGAAACGCTTTTCAACTGGTTAATGATGGATATCAAGGAAGCTCGCTGCCTGGATTCATTTGCAGGTAGCGGCGCTCTGGGCCTGGAAGCCTTTTCACGAGGCGCATCAGAAGTGGTCTTTATTGAGCAGTCTCCAATCGCTCATGCCAGTCTGCGCCAGATTATTGCTCACTTTAAACATCCGGCTTTAAAGCTGGTCAAAGCAGATACCTTGTCTTATTTGCAGCACTGTACTCAACAATTCGATATTATTTTTTTAGATCCTCCTTTTGCAAAAAACTACATACCGCAATGCATTCAGATCATCAATCAAAAGCAGCTCCTGCCGCAAGGAGGTCTTGTTTATATTGAATCACCAACAGCGATTGAGCTGGATGAACAACACTGGCAACAATTAAAATTAAAACAAGCGGGACAAGTCCTGTTTGGTTTATTTAAAAAACTCTAAACAACAATATCTTGACAAGGAGCCGTGCTCCTGTTTCAATCAAACTAATACTCCTAGATATAAAAGAACATTGAATGAGCAATAAGATTGTCATGATGTTTATTGTTTCAGCCATGCTGGTCGGCTGTGCTGGTACATTGAGAAAACCACCCGTTAATAATCCCAGTGACGATGCTACTATTAAATTGGCAGAAGCCGCTGTGTCCGTAAGTGACTCAATGCTTGAAATGGCTCGAATTGAAAAAGTGATTACGCCGCCAAGTAAAGACAATACGCTGACAATACCCAATGCCTATAACATGCAAGCAAGAGCCAGTGTTGACTGGTCAGGCCCAATAGAAGAACTCACTGCCCGAGTAGCCAAGGCAGCTCATTTTAAATTACGTGTTCTGGGACAAGTACCAGCGGTGCCCGTTTTAATAAGTCTAAGCTTAAAAGACGTAAGCTTGGCAGAATTACTCCGTAATATTGACTACCAGGCAGGTAAAAAAGCCAATATTCATGTATACCCTAACAGTCAGGTTGTTGAATTGCGCTATGCCAAAATTTATTCCTAGTTTAACCATTGTACTGTCAGCCTTGCTGATTGCCTGTACGTCTTCCCGAGGAAATCTGGGAGATACAGGCTCATTGGCAGGTATTCAATCCATGGCTAATTCCAAGTACACCCGCGTTCAATCCAAGAAAAAGATGAGCAAGATTCGGGAAATGGCGCTGAAAGATATTGCGCTCAGTCTAGGCGCACAGGCAGGATTAGCATGGCGCGCAAAAATCATTGACCAGGATTTAACCAAACAGGCGAGAAACCTGGACACCATTTACGATTTTAACTCTCTTGTTCTTGAGCATAATATATTACCCCCTGTATTACTTGAAGGCAGAAACACGCTGAATCTGGCGGATGCTCAGAGCATACGCGTTTCCGACCGCACCTATAAAGTAGCCAAACAAGCCCACTTTATCACTACGCCGCCTACCTGGCGTCAGTATTTGTGGATGGATTATGTAAAACCCGAAGCGCCTAATTCCACACTACTGCCTAAAACCAAAGCTGAAAAAGAATTATGGTGCATTTATACCGCAAAAGGATGGAAAAATGGCATAGAGCAAGCCAATACCATTCTTGAAGAAAACATAGCGCGAATTAAGGAAGATTTTGGTGGAATGATTCTCTACCGGAAACTATTAGCCATGAATATGGTATCTCCACCCTACGTCTCTCATACTGATCTGGGCGTCACCGGAGATGGTTCTGAAATCCACATAGATGACAGAGTCCTGAGAATTACTGCCTTGCCAGCACTCAATGTGAACAGCAATGAGTGGAAAGCGGCCGTTGCCAAAGACGAAAATGCACTGGAACAGTTTAAAAATATGGAAAAAATTGCGAATCAGTCTAAAATTATCATAACGAATAAATCCTGGCAGCCCACCATTGCTCCAGTAAATTAACGATGAATTATGACTAATATTAACTTAATGCCTGATGAGCCCACACGGTTTACTCCAGTATTCATGGATAGAATGCTGGAGCATGCAGAAAGTTTAAATGCGTCGGATATTACCATACAGACTGGTGAGCCTATCTACGCTGAAGTCTACGGAAAATTACTGAAGATTACGAATCGGCGCTTATCCAATACGGAGTTAGGCGATTTAATCAATGCCATTTATGGCCCCAATGCCACCACACAACTTTTATCAGGTAAAGACATTGATACTCACTACGAGTTTCGCCCAAATCGTGGAGTTCGTTATCGTTACAGGGTCAATGGTACAGCCTGTCTGGTTGAGGGACATGATGCCATTCAATTGACCTTAAGAACTATTCCAACCACTCCTCCTCATCTGAGCAGTATGAATCTTCCAGATAACATACTGGAAGCCATAGCGCCTCAGGAAGGCATTGTATTCATTACAGGAGCAACGGGTTCTGGAAAATCAACTCTTCTGGCATCAATCATCCGCGAGTTAATTGAAACAGCCGACTCCAACCGAAAAGTGTTAACTTATGAGTCACCCATAGAATTCGTTTACGATGAAATTGAAACCATATCATCTGTGGTCAGCCAATCTGAAATTCCCCGACATCTGCCCAGCTTTGCGGATGGAGTTCGAAATGCCTTAAGAAGAAAACCGCGTTTGATTATGGTGGGTGAGTGTCGTGATGCCGAAACAATAAGCGCCGCTCTGGAAGCTGCACTTACAGGGCATCCGGTCTACACCACACTGCATACCTCAGGTGTTGCAGAAACCATGCGTCGTTTGGTTACCTCATTTTCTGGGGAAGAACGCTTGGGGAGAACCATTGATATTCTGGAAACCATCCGGCTGTGTATCTGGCAAAAGCTGGTTCCTACAGTTGATGAAAAAAGGGTTGCATTAAGAGAGTATCTGGTTTTTGACGAAGAAGTCAGGGACATTCTGCTTGAGGGCGATCCGAACGATGTCACTTCTGCTACTCGAAAATTGGTACGCCAAAAAGGCCAATTAATGACCTGGGACGCAAAAGCAAAATTTGAGCAAGGTATTATCAGTGAACGTGTATACAAGCTGATTATTGCCGGGGCCAAAGAGTATCAGCAATAAAAGAAAGCGTTCAATCATTCTTATCATATTTCGTTAAACCCTATCCGTCTTGATAACTTCTGATCCATTTCCTCACACCTGGCTAATCGATAACCCCCTCCTGGAGCTCTATTATTCTCGCTGATTTCCCAGCCAAATCGCTGTTTATTTTAAAAAAGGCTGGTACTATTCGTTGTTTTATTGAGGAAGTCCAGGACCGTAACAATAAGCTGAAAGGAATACTAAACGTCCTGCATTGAGACCAATAACTGCCTGCTCTATATTTTCAAGGATAAGATATATCATGTACTATAATAAGAAGCTGAAACAATTAATCAGTGCTCTGACTTTGTTGTGTTGCACTGTACTTTTAACAACTCTTAACGCCACCAATACCCACTCCGCCACTAATTCACCTTTAATCGAAATAAAAATATTGGGAATTAATGATTTTCATGGCCAAATCAGTACAGGAAGAATGGTTAAAAATGAGCCCGTTGGTGGAGCTGCCGTGCTCGCAGCATACATTAAGCAGGCCCAATCAGGAATGGAAGATCGAACCATAATCACCATCATGGGCGATCAGGTAGGAGCATCCCCTCCTTCTTCAGGGATACTTCATGATGAGCCCACCATTCTGTTTACTAATAGTTTGGGCAATAGACACTGCAGTACCGAAGCGCGCATGAACCCCCTATGCAATATAGTTGCCACGGTGGGTAATCATGAATTCGATAAAGGCCAAAAAGCGATGTTCGACCTTATTTATGGCACAGAAAATCCGCCAACAGACCACTGGATTTCTTTGCCAACTTATCCCGGTGCAGCCTATCCGTATATATCTGCCAACATTGTTGACGATCAAACCGAAAAACCTCTTTTCCCTCCCTATGTCATTAAACTTATTGATGGTGTTCCGGTAGCCTTTATAGGGGCTGTATTAAAAAATGCAGCGGGTTCAATGTTCCCTGATAATGCCAAAGGAGTTAAATTTCTGGATGAAGCCCCAACCATAAACCGGTATATTCCCGAAATGAAAGCCCTAGGAGCTAAAGTCATTATTGTGCTCATTCATGAAGGAGGCAATCAGGCTCCCTACGAAGGAGATACCAGAAGCAATTCTCAAGTTGATGGTGAAATTAATAAAGTGATCGATCAATTAGATGATGACGTGGATGTGGTGATGGCCGGTCATACCCATCAATTTCTTAATGCCTATATTCCCAATCATAATGGAGTTAATATTCTGGTTACCCAGGCTTACAGTTACAGCGCCGCGATAGCGGAAGTCAGCTTGAAAATAGATGCTACGAGTCATAAAGTAAAACAAAAATCGGCTCGAATTATCACTACCTATGCCAACCGCGGTCCTGGAACACAGCCAGATGAAAAAGCACTACAGTTGGTTAAATTAGCTGAAGACACAATAGAACCCATAATCAACAGTTATATCGGAACAGCTGAAAACTCATTATTAAGAAAACAAAACGATGAGGGTGAATCCAACCTGGGCAATCTGATAGCCGATGCCTTTAAAAATGAAATGAATGCGGATATAGGACTGACCAATCCAAGCAGCATGCGTGATGACATAAAATCGGGTCTAGTTAATTGGGGGCATATATACGCTGTTCTTCCTTTCGGAAACAAGATTGTCAATGTTACCTTAACAGGGCAAGATCTTTATGATCTATTGGAGCAACAATGGATAGGCCCTTATGACAACATGCTGCAAATTTCCGGTCTAACTTATAGTTATGACCCGAAAAAACAATTAGGTCATCGAATTATTACCCTGTTCCATCAAAACAAACCACTGATTAAGAATAAAACGTACACCATCGCCACCAATAATTTC
This sequence comes from Legionella moravica DSM 19234, assembly GCF_000423305.1. Taxonomy (GTDB): domain Bacteria; phylum Pseudomonadota; class Gammaproteobacteria; order Legionellales; family Legionellaceae; genus Legionella; species Legionella moravica. Next base: position 90,758 of record NZ_AUHS01000014.1, read on the forward strand.
CTGGCTACTGGCGGTGGAGTATTTTCAGTGATGAAGCGAGGAACAATAATCAAAGTCGGCGATAGCGATCAAGATACTGTCATGAACTACATTAAAAAAGTACCGCAACCCTTTACTTCATCTATAGAAGGCAGAATACAAAGAGTCTAGAATCTGTTGACAGGTCAACTGTCGCCTACGTGACGCGGCAGGTGACCTATCAACAGACTCAAATAGTTATGATAAGATATTGATACATAATAACAATTAATCTTGAGAAATCACCATAGACAGGAACGCTGAACGTTATTATAAAAGCTCTAAGGCTTTATTTCTTCCGGTAAAGCCAATAGAAGAAATTAATGGTTTTGAGCTTGTACTTGGATCTCGTCATTATCTATTTCGGGAATGTGAAACTCCGTTTAATAACATCAGCAGTTCCAACATTGCAGCCAATAAATACTGTACGAGCAAATTATTGGAAAAAGCGGGAATTCCTGTTCCACAGGCAGTTGCTATCCATATCGAAGATTTTCAGCAAAATAAAACCAGAGAATTGATTGCCGACCTCAAATTTCCCTTAGTCATAAAACCCTTGTTAGATGGCTCTAAAGGCAAAGATGTTTTATGCAATATTCAGACATTAGATCAGCTCATGCATTTTTTAAGTCACTATTTCACCATCTACGATTATTTAATAATCGAAGAATTTCACGGAAATTTAAATTCATATCGAGTTCTGGTTTTTAACCGACGGGTTATCGGTGTAGTACAACGATATCCTGCATGCGTTATCGGTGATGGCACACATACTATCGAACAACTGATTGCTTTGACCAATAAAGAGCGAAAAACAATTAATGATTTTTTAGGACCCATCGTAATGGATGATGAGGGTAAAATTAAACTGAAAGAACTGGGAAAGAGTGCCGATTATGTACCCGCTGTTGGAGAGCGAATTACTTTAGCCTACACCTCCAATGCTACCCGTGGAGGTACCTATGAGTCTCTTGGTACGCGCATGTGCAAGGAAAACCAAAGATTGATGAGCAAAGTTGCTTCAGTATTAAATTTAGGACTTGCCGGGATTGACGTAGAATGTGCCGATCTCAATATTCCAATAACTCAATCGAATGGCGTTATCATCGAGGTCAATCATAGACCCAGTGTTCGTATTCATGAACTGCCGTTAACCGGCAAACCTCATCTTGTAACCCGAACGATCATGCGTTCATTTATCTACCGTCATCCCCTGAGCTATTTATATGCGCTTTATACACGCAAACCTACTGCATTTTATATAAGAGCAACTACCGCATGCATATTAATTGGGATACTTTATTGGTTAGCAGTTTAAATACCGATGCTCCAGGCCATTGTCCCCCATTGAACTCTGTTTTATATCATGGTTTCCGAGCTTATTAGACGCATAAGTACTATAATTAAAAGAAAAGGAACTAATAACAAACTCCATGATGTGATAGAGGTAACCAAATGAACTCAATTCAGCTTTTAGATGCATCCTTAAGAGATGGAGGGCATCGAACGAATTTCCATTTTAGTGATGATGAGTTACGGGGTATTTTACTGCCTCTTGATAATTCTGGTGTAGAGTTCATAGAAATTGGTTACCGCAATGGTTCTTTGCACCCCATAGCCAATATAGGCCGGGCAGGAATAACAGGCCGGGACTATCTGCTTTTCTGCCAATCCTTAATTAAAAAATCAACGATTGCCGTAATGGCGCATCCTAACAATATTTCTGAAACCGATCTGTTGGAGCTAAAAGAGTGTGGTGTTGGGCTGTTAAGAATCTGTATTGCTAAAAATAAATTGGCGGATGCCTTTTCTGTAATTCAACTGGCGCAAAAATTGAAATTCTTGGTATCCGTGAATTTCATTCATATGACCTACTACACCGATGACGAATTAGATGAAGTAGTTGAACAGGTCAGCCACTACAAGCCGGATATAATTTATTTTGCAGATTCCAATGGCAGCATTTTACCGCAGAGAATCAAGGCCATTTATGATCGGTATACAAGCAACTACGCTATTCCCTTTGGGTTTCATGCTCATGATAATATTGGCCTGGCTCAATCGAACGCGTTGGCAGCTATGGATGCCGGTGTTCAATTTATTGATGCCTCTCTAGCCGGAATGGGCAAAGGTACCGGAAACCTGAAAACCGAGTTTTTCATTGCCTGTCTGCACGCCAATAATGTTAAAAAATATGATTTACAAGCCGTATTAACTGCATCAAACTACGTACGGGATGCGCTTAATATCGGTCATGAGGCAATTGAAATGGATGAATTTATAAGAGGAATCTCCGATTTTTCAACTGCAGATCTTAAATCATATACACAAAAAACAACTCCTGGTCATTAGTGTGTATTGACCAATCAACACCAAAACTCCCGCTGACTCGCCGCGGAACATTGGAACTAAGTTGAAGGATACTCAACGCATCCTGAATATTTAAAAATTCACCCATGGGATCATAATGAAAAAAAAGAAAATATTGGTTCTGACTCCCGATACACCAGATCCATCATACATTGAATTTGTTGTTAGCCCATTAGCCTTTCTTGAAGATGAATACACGATTCACCCCCTGGACTCGCTATGCATCATGGAGGACATTCCCAAATCTTCTTTTTACCATTTATGGGCACAAAAACTGAAAGAGTACATTCTTTTGTATGATGCTTTTTTTGGATTTTCCTTTGGTGGAGTCATTATTCAACAATGCTTTTCTTTATTCACAAAAACTGAAAAACCCATAGTACTGTTTTCAACGCCTACTTTTGCCGATATCCCTCTTAAAAATAAACTGCAAGAGGTTGTTGCACTGTGTCAAAACAGACAGCTTGATTTAGCGCTCCAAACCCTTTATCAACACGTTTACTATCCCAATGCTGTGCCCTTACAATCTCATAATTTTTTAAATAATTCAGAAGCAGCAGAGCGAGTAATCTATGGATTGAATCGTGTTTTAGAGACCGATTCCACTTCAATAGTGAGAACAAGTACCGTCAAACACCTGCATTTAATCGGGCAACACTCTCATTTAGTCAATAAAGACAATGTTGTTCAACCTGCAACAGGAACTCTCCTTCAGGTCCCTGAGGCAGGAATGAGAGTATTAAAAGATAACCCCCATTATTGTCAAACAGTTATATGGGAGGCGTTACATGCTTAAAGCAGATGAGGTTTTGAAAATAGCCGTTTTACCTGGAGATGGCATCGGGGCTGAAGTGACGCAAGCCACAATTCCTCTGTTTGAGGCCTTACAACTCCCCATACAGCTGAGTTTTGGGGACATTGGATGGCATTATTGGAAAACAGAGGGCACCCCAATCCCAGAGAGAACCTGGCGACTCATTTCTGCTTCAGATACCGTATTATTAGGAGCAATCACCAGTAAACCTCAAAGAGAAGCGATAAAAGAACTAGCGACTCAATTTCATAAAGACACTCTTGGTTACAGTTCACCGATTATTCAATTAAGACAAAAGCTGGATCTTTTTGCGAACATCAGGCCGTGCTTTTCTATTAAAGACGAAGAACAGCAATTCAGTTTTTGCATTATACGTGAAAATACTGAAGGTCTATATTCAGGTTTTGATTATTATCCATTGCCTGAATCACTAATCGAACTAATCCATGAAAAGGAACGCTGGCGGACAATTCCGGGAAGTGAGATCAGTTGCTCTTTAAGGCTACAATCAAAATCAGGGTTAATCCGTTTATTTCAGTTTGCCTTTGATTACGCTGCCACGCAGGGCATGAATCGAGTTACTTTTGCCGATAAACCCAATGTATTACGACAAAGCAGTGATTTTGCCCGAGAGGTTTTTGAGGGTATTGCCATTCACTATCCGCACATTAAAGCAGACATCTTAAACGTGGATGCCGTGGCTTTATGGTTGATTAAGCGACCGGAAGAATTTGGAGTAATTGTTGCCGAAAATATGTTTGGCGATATATTGTCTGATGTTGGAGCCGGGGTTATGGGAGGATTAGGGTTTGCGCCCAGTGCCAATATTGGCGTAAAAGGCAGTTATTTTGAGCCGGTTCATGGGAGTGGCACACGAATGAAACCACAGAGTGCCAATCCAAGTGCGATGTTCTTAACCATTGCAATGCTTCTCAATCATTTTGGTTTTAAGACGCAAGCAAAAAAAATCGGGGATTCGGTAGCAACCATTGTCCGTGAGGGGCGTTATACCACTTATGACTTGGGAGGTTTTAGCACGACAATGGATATGGCTAAAGCAATTATTGAACACTACTTGCGAATGGATACTGCAACCAATACCCTTAAAAATACAGAACGATTACATTCCTCCATTCAGAAACTTAAAGAATACAGTACTTCAGAGCTATCCGATGCGCTTGATGCTTGTGGTGTTGAAGGGGCTTTGCTGAATATTAAACCGTTAATGCCTGGACTGAAACTTGTTGGACCGGCATATACCGTCCAATACAAAACAAACAAAAGAAAATCGTCAACGTTTAAAAATGCAGCGAATTATATTGATAATGTACCACCTCATTCCGTCATCGTAATCGATAACCAGGGTAACAATGAGTGTACTGTTTGGGGTGATATTCTGACTCAGACTGCTCAGCACAATCATGTAGCAGGTACTGTCGTTCATGGAGCAGTTCGTGATGCTCAGGCGATTCGAAAAAGCACCTATCCCTTATTTTGTTCGGATGTATTTATGCGTTCAGGTAAAAATCGTGTTCACAAAGCAAATGAACAATGCCCGTTGAACATAAATAATGTTCTTATTCATCCGGGTGATATAATTGTTGGCGATGATAATGGAGTGATCGTCATTCCAATACATTGCCTGGCAGAAGTTCTCGATAAAGTGGAACGCATTCAATCAAACGAAAACAAGATAAAAGATGCAGTAAACTCAGGCAGTACTCTGAAACAGGCTCGAACCCGATTTCATTACGATCAGCCCTGGCTGGATCATAAAAAATAAGGAATTATCGTGCAGAATCTTGATGCATATGATTTGATTGATATTCACTATCATGCCAATCCAGATCTATATCTGCGTCGCTGGGATGCCCTTGAAACAGGTAAAATCTATAAGAACTGCAATGGAATTGTCGTTTTAAAAAGTCATCTGGGAGCAACCAGCATTCAGGCCACTCTGGCTCAAAGAATGGGGCTGCCTGTATTGCCCTCATTAGTGTTAAATCACCTCGCAGGAGGGATCAATTATCGAGTTGTCATTCAGGCACTAAATGAATATCAACCCTTAATACCGGCCAGGATGATTGTACATTTCCCAACAATAACAGGACGAGCAATCAAATCACGATTATCTCGAACATTAACTCATCCCCAATTATCACCATTCAGTCTGTGTCCTGAGACACTTTTTAATGATAACAGCCAACTGCGAAAAGAAGTGATTGATGTATTAAAGATGGCAAGAGATTATCCGATTGTCCTTTCTACCGGACACGCATCAGCCGAAGAAGTCTATCAATTGGTAGATGCCTGTATTCAATATAATGTAACCTCTTTATTACTGAACCAACCAGCAAACCCACTCACCAACTTACATGCCACACAACTAAAAAAATTAGCTCAAAACGAATTTATCTGGATCGAACAAACGTCGTTAACTTATTTGTTACACCACCAAAGTAAAGAGGATTTTTGTGAGGTACTCAGCTCGTTACCCAGAGTGATATACAGCTCTGATCTGGGACAAACCGACCAATTGGACATTCATCAATGGATTGATTATTCAGAACATTTGTTTACTGAGCTAAGAATATCCGAGCAAAGAACAAAAGAACTGGTTCTTCTCAATGCGATAAAAATTCTAGCGTTATAATCTCGTACCGTTCTCAAACACCTGTTCCGCTTATTGATTTTAAACTAATCTATATTCATGGGCTTTCACTGGATTATTCAAAAAGCTCTCGTAAAAAATCCAGGGTAGTTATCCATGAGCGATTATCAGCTCGCTCATTGTAATGCAATCCCATTTCATCATCATTAGCCTTCGGATTAGTAAACGAGTGTTGAGTATGCCCGTACATATGAATTTGCCAATCGGCTTTTCTTGCGTTCATTTCATTGGCAATATGATGTATCTGATCTGGTTTTACCAAAGGATCGTCATAACCATGCAAAATGAGAATTTTACTTTTAATTGGTTGATTAGCAGAATGCTCAGGAGAAGTAAGCAAGCCATGAAAACAGACTACTCCCTTAACTGCCGCTTGTGAACGAGCTAAATCAAGGACACATAATCCGCCAAAACAATACCCTATAGCCGCAATGTTAGTATGCTCAACAAAGGGCAATGAAGCTAATACATGAAATGCCGCATTAATTCGGGAAGCTAATTTAGACCGATCCTGCATCAAGGGGGCCATTAACGCTCTTCTCTGTGTTTTATCCGCTCCTGTCCGTGCGTCCCCATACATATCTACAGCAAAACCCACATACCCCATTGCGGCAAGTTGTCTGGCTTTATTGCACATACTTTCACTTCGGCCAACCCAATCATGCACCACCATAACAGCTGGCAATGGATGAGACACATTGCTGTCGTACGCGATGTAGCCTCTGCATTGCGTTGAATCCTCTTGATATTCAATTTCCTTCGTTATTATCACATTGAATCTTATAAGAAAATAATGAGTACTATATTAAATACAGCATACAGAATCAAATTGTAATTGGAATCGTTAGTAGCTACTCCAGAATCCCTGCCTGACATGCCAAAAGAATTTAGTTCTAAGTATTGCCAATAAACTCTAGCCGTTCAATATACAAACCACAACGAAGATAGCGATCGAACCAGTCGATCGCTTTTTGAATGGATTTCCGATTACTCTGCGCCGGCTCCACCACCAGGTGGTCTTCGACCACCACCACCGCCGCCACCGCCCCCACCTGATGAAGGTGAAGAACTTGGTCCTGTTTGGCTACCGGAAGCTGTAGCATCTCCCCCTGAAAGAGATTGACTCCTAATGCCAATACCTGCTTTTTCAAGTTGTTCATCTGCGATACCGCCCAGTTTTTGACCCATTTGGGATTGTGCGCCCTGGGTCTGTTCAGCACCAGCTTTTACCCCTGCTTTTAACTCATCGCCCCATCCTGCTGCTTCCTGGCCAAGACTTTCCGGTGTACCACCTATCCATCTTAAAACCTTATCTGGCAAATAAGCAATCAAACTAAATGCTTTTTGTACGATAATAAGGTACATCGTGGTATAAATTAATATCGAGAAGAAATAAGCATAAACTCCCGCCCAATCAGTATAACCTCCTGTACCAGATCCTTCCTGAGGTTTATCTTCACTTGACATTTGGAACCCGCCAAACTTGGTACCGGATTTATCCAGCTCATAATTACCCGTTTGAATAAACGATATGGCATGATCAAATCCCGCATTCAAGATCCAAACGCCAACATAGGACAAGGCAATTGCCGCAATATATCCAATGATCATCATGGAGGGTCTTAAAAACACATTCATCAATATCATAACGGCTGCTTCGCCTTTACCAAAAGCATCATGACCTTCAGGATGTGTTACCCCCAGAGCAACGATAGGAGCCGCGACCATGGCTTCTATCACGGCAATAAGCCAGGCAATAGAACCAAAAGTAAAAATCATATAGGGTAATACGGGAATATAATAAGCCGTAACAAACCCGACCGAAACCATGGTTCCAACCCATGCCAGTAACAGGGGCATGGCTAACCCGATTAATGCAAAGATAAACAATCCAAAAGGAATGATAATTGCACTACTCACCGCTATATTTACGAGCATAAGCCATAAATTAGCTGAGAAGTTAATGTACATCACTCCCATGTTTGCCAGAGCGACGATCGGATTGACCCCCGGCTCCGATACCTTGACCAATCCCGCTTTAAATATTTCTTTCATTCCTTCCAAAGGAACCATCAAAAAGGCCATAACAACTTGATTGATGATATCTGAAAACATTTTCAAGAGCATATTATAGATATTTCTGAATATGGCATTATAAAATAAATTACCAAACATTCGTCCCAGGCAGAATGAGAAGAATAGTATTCTGACTCGACCACATTCAAAATCTCCTTTTGGCAGATAATATTGCTCCGTTGAAATACTAAATTTCATCATATTGGCAAATTGAAGGGGGGCTATCCCTGGCTGCCCTGGTAGTCGAACCATTACTGAATTATTGATAAACCCATAGACAGTTGACGATTGCAGGTTATTGACTACCTTACGTTGTGCATCATCCTTCAAACTGGGTTTCTGAACCATATCACCTAACGAAGAACCATTAATCACTGATTGTACTTTATCCAGAGGCGCCTTATCGCCACCAAACCAGGAGCATAATAAAGCATAAGGGCCAACACAGGTTTTATTCGAACCAAAACTTGAAATCAGATTTGTTGGATCGAAAGTACTCGTGTCCAATCCAGTATTCGAATCAAACTGATTTGCACTGGTTACTGCATTGCCATTTAATCTCACCAAATCAAAAAAATAAGAGCCGGCCATAATCCAACCCTCATTTGTTGCTTTATTGATAAAATCACGGGATGAATTATCATTCTTCACATCGTTTGCTTGCCTGATAAGATTAATCGTTGGCATCATGATGGCGTTATAATCAGTAATTGCGCCTTGGAACTCTGTCCCGTTAAATAATACACCAGCATTGGTGCCTGTTGGTGTCGGTACAGGTCCCCAAATCTCGCACCCTTGTGAATAATCAGTACAGATTTGTCCTTGGGCAGTATAGGGAACACCAAATTGCTGCTTGGCGACTTTTGAGAAGTTAGTAGTTGTAGATCCCGTGCTCGTACTTGCCAAATCAGGATCGTTATTAACAATGACCTGCGCGACGGAAGATAAAGTAATATACATTTGCTGAATTGCGATTGCCCTGGACATTTGCGCTGTCTCAAGCTGGGAATCGGTAAGCTGTTGATAAAGATTGGGTCTTTCGGTCGTTTTTTTGCCATTTTTTGACGTTGTAGTCATTGTTTTATTCGGATCGACCAGATCACTTATCGTGTTCCATTTAATGGTTCCACAAATTCCATTTAAAAAATACAAGGGCGAATTTGAATCAAAATTAGGCATTGGCAGAGAATAGCTGCTGGCTCCTTTGTTATTATTCTGAGTCATCACGGCATTAACCGTTCCCAAAAAGTCAGGAACCGTTGTTTTGCAAAAATTATCCATTACGGGTGTAGGATTCCCTGCACAAGGTCCCACATCATTTGCTTGAGATTCCAGATAACTTTTTCGTTGTGCTTCTATTTTATTTTGCAAGCCCAGCATACACACCTGGCCTGCAAGAATAGTCATTGCCCCATCGGACACACCGCCAGTAGCCGATGCGGTCAATGCCTTAGTCGGGTCGGCTTGAGCCTGGATGATAACCCCTCCTCGATTTAAATACCCCAAAGCGGCTTCCCATACTTTATCTGCAGCCCCAATTCCCTGGACGATGACCCACATGACAAAAATCTGCATTAAACAATAGCCCGATGCCTTAGGTATGAGCAAGGCCAAACCCATAGTGGAACGCAAAGGTATCCAGATTGAAGACCATTTTTGTCCAAGCATCTGGCCTTCATGAGCGGTATTCATGGTGGACACCAGGAGGGTGTACATAATGATGATTCCACCCAAAGCCAGCACCGCAGAGTTGAAAACGCCAAACATGGTGCCCATAATCTGGCTTCCCGTGCCATGCAACACGCCGTCAACTACACCAAATAAATTCCCTAGAAAAATAACGGAAAGATCGCTTGCTGGAGGAGCAAAACTCAATGCTGAGGAATCGGCAGCAAATAATAGAGCAGGACATAAGAACAGAAGAACAGTTAAAACCAGTTTATTCATTCTTTCTCCCCCATGATACCTTGCTTATACCATTCTTTGATTGTACAACCCAATTTTCTATGTTTAATTTGGAAGTACCAAAAATGGTAACGAAATGCCAAAACCAGTGCGATCAACATGACGACCAGACTCACAATAACCGCTTTAAACGATCCATAAAATAACTGATAACCGGTGTAAAAAAGTATCATTATTGCAGCAGCTAACATCACCATACTTAATCGAAATAATGCATTTTGCTTTATTAACAATTCAGCCTCAGATAACTTCAGTTTATTTACAGCCGAATCAAAAGACTCAACCTGAACATTCTTCTGAGTGACGAATAAACGCTTGAACCCGTTTACCAGATAAGTGCTAAACGCCTTCATCCTGTCCCAGTCAGACCATGCACGAATGTTGATGATTCGCTTGAAAATACTTCCAATCCGCTTACCCGATTTCTTTTTCATATTTTTTACTTTTTTAATAATGGACTTTTACCCTTCATAATATACTATAGTAGTATGTAGTGGATTCGTCCATCACCTTATCACAGTAAAAAAAGAGTAAAAAATGCCTGATCTCAGCCACGAAGCATCTGCTAAATATTGGTTTGAATATTTAGATCCCATGATTTACAGGGTAATTACCTTTATGGAAAGTGTTGAGGACTGGACTCTTGATGGAAATCCTGAATTTGAAGAAGCAATGGCTCAGCTGGGGAGAGAGCTGGATGATATTGAGAAAATTGATCTGGGCATCATGGCCGAAGAGGAAAAATTTATCCGGATTGTAGGGAATATTAAGTCAGGTAGAGGACTACGCTTGCTGCAGGCAATAGATACTGTTCATCCGGGAAGTGCATCCAGAGTACTAATTCATGCCGAGGAAACCAGTATTGGCAGCCATGATCCTGCAGGTTTTTTTCTCAAAAGAAATATAGTATTTGAACGTTTACGTTTATTGTCGCGAGTTTTTTGTCAGTACCGCCTGAAACTCGTTTTACGCGCACTTGAAGGGGATGAATAATGAAGTTACTGTCAAAATGTTCACTAATGACGTTGTTATGCCTTAGCAGTTATTCTGTTGTTGTTACCGGTACCGACAATATTATGGACACGCCAAATCCAACTCAAAGCAACAGCAACAGCGATCTGACCAAATATTTAAAAAATCTGGGAAATTTTCTGGGCTTTGATTTGACGACCAACAATCCCCCAACCCCACCTAAAGACTTCACCACATCATTACTCAACGAAGTGGATGCCAGTCTCTTTCAAAACTATGTATTCAGTACTTTTTTTGGCGCAATTCCAGTCAACGCAATGAATCAAATCGTGAAACAATTTGTACCGACTTCTGTTGCTGGTGCCAAGGGTATAAATGATCTTGCCAATTTAACGTTTAAGAATTACGGTGACGACTCTGGGTCTAGCACATTGGGGGTTACTGCTTCTTCTTTACTGGATCAGGCAACAGCCAATAAAGGTTCATACCTACCTGATCCGGTTAGTCAGGCCGTTTTTAATATTTTAGGAACGCCGGATTATACCTATTGTATGGATAACAATGGTACCAACTGGAATAAAGGAGAATGCCAATATAAATATGAAGATAAAGTAATCTTTAACACGGCTGGCTATATACCTAAAGTAACAGAGTACTTTAGTTACAGCTACAATCAAAAATTCATCAATCAACTCAACAGTAATTCATTAATAGCACCATTAATGTACTCAGAAGATCAAATTCCTTCTGATGCAATGCAACCCTCGTTAAAACCAGGCTCTACTCCAGGTTTAACGGCACAAAATCAGGCTCAGCTTGCAAATAACTTCATACGCTATGTCTCTGGACTGGTATCGCCCTCTGCATTGCCTAAAATGAAAGACTATGGCGATCTGTATGATTTGGCAACCAAAAACATAGGAGCAAATCCTCCCGACGCGAAGCAAATGCAAGCCCAAGCCACATTAAGCAGCTACTTTAACAACCTACGAATTTATGCAGCGCAAAGTTCAGTTGGAATCAGCAACTTATACTACATCATGTCCAAACGATTGCCTCAGGAGCAACCCTCTGCTGGCAACGGTAGTTCATCCGTGGTTTCTAGCCAGGCATTAAGTGAATTTAACATGGCAACATGGCGAATATTAAATCCTAAAGCAAAAACAGGCGCTGATGGTCTTCCAACCCAGTGGATGCAGCAATTGGATACTGCGTCTTCAGCTACGATTCAAAAAGAAATTGCCGTATTACTGGCTGAAATTAACTATCAAATGTATTTGGATCGCCAATTGCAGGAGCGAATTTTATTAACCAATACGATCATGTTGATGCAGAATTTAAAAGCCAGTGAACCTTCTGCCGATTTTAGCAATCAAGGTAGTGATGCTGAAGCCACTAATGCTGAAACCAGCGAATAAGCTCTTAATTCAAGCTCCTGGCCCCAGCCAGGAGCAAATTCATCCTCAACACGATTATGCCTCATGGATACAAACCCAAGATAATGCTTTTAAAACAGCCGTGCATATCTCAAGAGATACCATCAGACTTCACAATCAATCCTTTCCCTTCACTCCCAAAATGGACCTTGTATTGAATCCAGAAACTCCAGCTAGTTCCAATTCAATAGTGTTCTCAAATCAAACAAATTATTCTCGTTTTAATTAATTTTGGTAAAACAGAGGTGCAAAAAATAGCTGATATGATATTATTCAGATCAAAATATAAATATGCCCTGAAAGTACCTTCAAGGGAATAATTAATCTCAGGATGAGTTAACCTTTATATCAGTGAACAGTTATGGCCAAACCCTATGTTTTTTATATCAACGGGATGAGCTGCTCCAGTTGCAGTAACGGAATAGAAACCTATCTAAAAGGGACTGGAGTCCTGGAAATAGAATCTTTTCATGTTGATTTCTCAACCCAGGATCCCAAAAAAACCACCATAATATGCAGCCCCAAGCCTGAAACTACTGAAGAAAATCACGAAGAGATTTGGAATAAAATAAAAAACTATATTAAGGTAATGGGATACGATTGCGAAGATTATCATTACGAGCCGCATAAAAAAAATACAAAGCCAGAACACTTGATAACCTCAAACCTCGAACTAAACAGCAACTCACAAAAACAAACCTCCAACACCATATGGGATATGGGAAAAAAAATTCTAACCTCTCATTGGTTTCTTGGAGCACTAGGATGCATTTCAGGAATTGGATTACTGGTACTTACCTTGACGATGGGGGCATTACCCCTTATTGCCATGATCCCTATTGCCAGTCTGAGTGTTGTACTGACCCTAATACTCGGGGCGCGCTCCTACCATGAAGCATGGAAAAAATTAATTACCACACAAACCTTAACCATGGACACCCTGTTTGCGATAAGCACTATTTCCGTGGTTGTGGTGTCACTTGTTTCATTTTTCATACCCTGGCTTCCAATGATGTTTGAAGCCGGATTGCTTATTTATGGCTTTAGGCATATCGGTATTGCTATAGAAGAAACAATCAAGGAAAAAATCAGTTCGGTACGTTTTCAGGACAGGGTTCCAAATCACGTCAGACTGTCTTTGCCTGACGGTACACAAGAAATCGATTTAAATCAGGTTAAGACTGATGACCACATTTTAATCCTTCCGGGAGAAATTATCCCGCTGGACGGCCATTGTGTGAATGAAAGCAGTATCTATACCACCATCATCACCGGGGCGATTTTACCCAGACATTTTCGTTCAGAAGAAAAAGTCCATGCAGGGATGCGGCTCGCGGAGAATGCTCCTGCTTTAAAAATTCGTGTATTGAAACCTGCCCACCAGTCCTTTCTTGCCCGTCTTGATGCGGGTATTGACCAGTCCATCAATGAAAAAGCTCCTCTTGAAATAAAAACAGGGCAACTTCTTGCCTATTTTATTCCTACGGTCATCGCCCTGGCTATTACATCCGGAATAATTATCGGAGTTTTCTTCCCTGCGGCAATAGCAATACAATGTGCTATATCGGTCCTGGTTTCAGCCTGCCCTTGTACCTTGGGCTTAATTATCCCTTTGGCAGTAAAAACAGGTATTCATAAAGCAGCAGAACATGGAGTACACTTTAAAAACTCCAAAATCCTGCAGGAAGCAGAGCAAATCGATACCGTAGTATTTGATCTTAATGGTACTCTGACTACAGGAGTTCCCGTTGTAAAACAATATTCCGTGATGAGTAACGCCACTATCTCCCGCGATCATTTTTTAGCTCTATGCGCTGCTTTGGAAGACAGTTCAACTCATCCCGTAGGTAAATCCATACACAGTTACTGCAGCAAAAACAGTTCAAGCAAATTGACAATTACCAAACCTAATGACACCCATCATTCAGGTATCTTTGGTTGTATCAATGGCAAGGATTACACCATAGGCAGTCCATCACTAATGAATGAAATGGGTATTGCAACGGCAACCATCGAAGCAAACCTCAATCTGGAGGCGGGAGATAGCCTTGTATTTCTTGCTGAAGAAAACAATCTGATTGGATATATTATTATTACAGATCCTCTCCGTAAGGATGCCTTTAAAACAATCAAAGCACTGTCCAACATGGGCAAGGAACTACATCTATGTACCGGGGCTGATGAACAAACGGCATTACGCTATGCCAAAGCCTTAGGGGTCACCAATATCCATGCAAACGCTGTGGCCACCACTTTGGAACAGGGGGATAAATCCAAACCCGCTTACATTAAAAGCTTACAGCTCAAAGGACATAAAGTAGCGATGGTAGGAGATGCGGCCAATGATGCTCAAGCCATAGCGGCAAGTGATTTGGGCATTGCCGTACTGTCTCAGGATAGTGATGAATTAACCCAACAACATGCCGGCGCGGTAATTCAAAAAGGAACTTTATTGCCAATAATCAGTACCTTTGCTGTTTCTCAACAAACGGTTGCTAATATTAAAGAAAATTTGCTTTTTAGCCTGGGCTATAATATTGCTGCGGTACTGATCGCCGGAGGTTTATTGGTAGCCATAGGAATCACTCTGAACCCTGCCGTGGGAGTCGCCTTAATGGCAATTCAAGCCAGTCTCATTCTGCTCAATGTCTATCGCTTTAAAGAGGAACCGGTAAAACAACTTCAGGAAACCGAACACCCGAAAGAGCAATTCAGCTCATCTCATCAAGTGATAAACAAGCATGCACCAACTCATCAGACCACAGCATCTAATGTGGATGATAAAAAACCTGGTTCTAGTGAGACCAAATTAACAGACTCTAATTCAGGCTATTCATGGGGTTTATTCACTGGTTCTGATTCAAAGGGCAATAAAATGCAAGAGCAAGCTCAAAACCAATCCGCTTTGCAATGTGCTCCGTGAGTTGAATTATATAGGCCTTCCGTGTGCCTTGGAATGTGTTTAACTAAACCTGCCGCAAAGGGATTGGCACAGTGTTTTATACCCTCGGCATTGGGTCATCTGACTATTGAGTTAAATAAAGGGAAAAACAATCTTGTCTTAAACCGCTTCTAAAAATAACACCAGAATCACATCATCGCTTTATCTTATTCATTAAGAATGTAAATCCTGCGCTTAGCAAAGTTTGAAATAAAATTAAAGGTACGGTGTTCTCTTTTCCTGAATTTTTTACCAGAACGCGAGGCGCCGTTATCGCCAGTGCATTAAGAAACATGCTTAAAAAACGCCCCGATTTACGATATTTTATTGCCAAAAAAACGGTGGGGCTCAAAAGAACGGCAACATAAACACCATACTGATTAATGACGTTTTTTAAATAAGCGTTATGAATGTGTAGTTGATGTTGATGATTGTTTAATTTCTTTGTTATCAACATTATCTCTAATTTCGTTTTTTTCCGTGAGTTCATGTTTTTTTGGCTCTTTATCCGCTAGAAATTCCCGTGTATTTACAAAACTCATATTTTTTAAATTAATACTTAAGTACCTCATTAAAACAGCCAGGAACATGGCATTAACAATCAACAGTACCGCACAGGATAAAGGAAGGCTTTCCAGTAATCGATATAAGTAATATCCAGAAACAATCAGGGTAGTGAGCCAAACTGACAGGAGGATGACGAACAACATACAAATATTCAAGACTAATGGAAAGATGCTCTGACCTGCCAGACGCGCTTCATACTTTACTAACGATAAAAAAGTCTTGCCCAAATTGATGTATTCAGAAATATAACCTTCCAAATGTTCCAATACTTTGATCATTTTCTTAAAAATGCTGCCAATAACATACCGACACCCGCAGCGACTAGAACCGAGGTAAGAGGCTTTTCTTGAATCTTCTGTACCAGTTTATCAGAGTATTCTTTAACGGCCTCTTCAGCATCTGATACTTTATTGATGCCTTCATGATAGACTTCATGAGCAAACTTTTTCCCTTCATTCAGTAATTCTTCTGCGGCTGCAGCAACATGAGAACTATTGGGATTTTGATTTTTAGTTTCAACTTTAGATTTTGTAGAAGCCATTTTAACCATCCTTGAAAAAATTATATTGTTTAGTGTAGTTCAGATAGCAGTATTTTGCACTAAGGCTTCTCTTAGCCGTATGACTCAAGAAAAGCATGGGAGTATGTTAAATCAGCGCCCCCTGGTATTCTTTTAAAGAGGAGTCCTTTAGAATGCTCCCAAAGATCAGGAGTCACAATGAATCATTTTTTGCATGGCATGCTTTATTTATTTAAGGGTTTTCGACATCTTCTGTCTCCTGGACTGAAGCGATTTATTATCCTTCCAATGACATTAAATTTTATTTTGTTTACAGGATTATTTTATTTTACTTATCATTATGTGTTCACTATCACATCGTACTATCTGGATAAGTTACCCTCCTGGTTAAGTGTTCTCAGCGGGGTATTTTTTATCATCTTTATAATCAGTTTTTTCTTACTGTTTTTCTCTATGTTTTCTGTGGTATTTAACGTCATCGCGGCTCCCTTTAATGGGTTATTAGCGGAAAAAGCCCAAGTTGTTCTTTATAGCAGCCAGCCCCCCTCCCAGCCTTTTATTGAAATGGTACTTCGCAGCATAAAACGTCAAGGGCAATTTTTAAAATACTATATACTGCGCTTTTTAATCGTCTGTCTTTTATTTTTCGTGCCCTTCATTCAACCAATTTATCCTTTTATATGGTTTGTGTTCACCGCATGGATGCTCAGTGTGCAATATCAAGATTTCCCTATGGATAACAATTTAGTGAGTTTTACTGACCTGAAACACAATATAAAAAACAATAAAATGCGTTCGCTAGGCTTTGGGACAGGCATCAATTTAGTCAGTTTTATACCCATAATGAATATCCTGATCATGCCTGCAGCCGTTATTGGAAGCACTATGTTGTATTGTGAAAAAAATAAAGATTTACTGAAAAAATCAGCGAACCTCAATTAAAGCAACACAACGTCGGCTTAACGTATTGAGTTATGAGGAGCATGAAAGTACCGATTCAGTCAAAATCACGCTTCTTATAACAAAGTCTTCAGGCAAGATTCATGAAGTGTCGCCCGCAAATGCTATAAAGTTGGAATTCCATCAGGCCATTGCAACCAATTTTTATCCGGGTAAGGCAATGTTAAATCAACCAGATGCAAAGTATAGGCATGCCTTGAACGAGCCGATAAATTCGCCTTACTTTTATGAGGTACTCGCCCATGCAATACAATCAACGTTCCTTTTTCAACAGGCAAGGGTACACTGCGATCTTCAGGCCAGGGCGTTGTATCATACTCTTCAAAATAGATCTCATTGCCCTGACGAAACATTCGCTGCTTTAAGGGAGTATTATCAGGACTTGGAATAATTTCAAGACATCCGTTTTCCAAAGTAGCCTCTTCAAGAGCAAACCAGAATCCAAGAGCATCACTGTCCTGACCATAAATATAAGTGCTGTCTTGATGGCAAAGCACTTCTGCACCTATACCTGGTTGCTTGAAAATGTACATGGATTGGACCAACCCAATTGTCTTCAAACCAAGTTGATGAGCGATATTTTTTATCCGATCATCACGGGAATGCTGTCTAAAAACCGGATCCAACTCATGCAGGGCATGGCCGATCTTATTTATTGATTGCTCAAATGGGCGGGTTTGTACTCCCTGCTCGTCAAAAGCCTCGGCTTCAAAAAAATAATGGATTTTATCCCCGGAATCTAAAAAATACTGTTGTTTCGCATGTTCGTTGGTTAAAGTTGAAAACACTGTTTTCGGAATGTCATCCTGATTAATCTGAATGAGGGTCTTTATTCTATCCCGCAAAATATCACATACTTCTTTTGTAAAAAAATCCTGAATAACCAAATAACCATTGGTGAAAAAAAAATCACATTGATCATTAGAAAGCTGCATCCTAAGCTCCTGAAAAATCATATAAAAGAAACAAGTAACCCTGGCCTGTAGAGCGCTTAAAAAATCCGAGCTAATTGCTCCATCACGTCATCTACTGAAATAAGTTTCATGGCCTCTTCCCCATGCACTTGTGTTCCCCAGACGTTTTGAGCCAGGGAGCGTCCCAAAACGGTTTCCACTGCCTGTGGATATCGATTAACAACCAAATGCTGAAATGTATAAGGCCCTGAAATTAAGGGATTGGTCACTGCGTGCAAGGCAACAACAGGTGTATTTACAGCGGCAGACATATGTGAAGGCCCGGTATCAGGGCAAAGTACTGCCTTTGCCGAACTGATAACTGCCAGCAATTGCTTGGGTTTGGTTTTTCCAACTAAATCAGTCGCAGGAATCACTTGAAGTATCTGATCAGCCAGCAATCGATCGTATTCTCCAGGGCCGCCAGTCAAAACGATTTGCGCATCCCATCGCTCCATGGCCTGTTGCAAAACAGCAATATACCGATCAACTGGCCAACTTCGCTCTGGTTTACTGGCTGCTGGGTTCACAACCAACAGAGGATCTTTTTGTGGTAAATGGTTTTGTGCCCACTCATAGTCGGCGGAAGATACAGGTAAATCCCAACGAATGACGGGTTCTTTAACACCTAAAGGTTCGGCGAACTTTAAAAACCCCTCCAGAGTATGTTCCTGTCCTGGAGCGATTCGTTCTTTCACAAATAACCCATGTGCATCATTGGCACGATGAGGATCGTAGCCAATTTTACGCTTTGCTTTGATTAATGGATAAAGTAAATTAGTTCGCAGACTAGCCTGTGGAGCTAATAAGATGTCAAATTGGCGCCCACTCAACTGTTTTTTAAATTGCCAATAATCCGTTATTGATTTCGGTTTATTAATCACAATAAACTCGATACCATCCATTCCTTCTACCAAATCATAGGCTAGCCGGGAAATGATCCAGGTTAACTGAGCTTCAGGAAAACTGGTTTGCAACGTTCTGATTAATGGAACCAGCATCAGTACATCTCCTAAAGCAGAGAGCCTGACAACACAAATGGATTTAATCATTTTGTAACACAAACCGGGATCCGCAATACGGACAAACCTCTACCCCAGTTTTCTCAATCGGCAAATACACTTTAGGATGAGCATTCCATAACTCCATTTCGTCCGTTGGACAACTCAGCGGTAACTCATTTCTATGGACGACATAATTTTTTTTAGCACTTGCCGGTTCTTTAGTTGATTTTGACATGTTGTTCCCTTGCGGCATGGAATAAATTAAGAATGCTCATTATCTAATATTTCACTTGTTTTCGCCAGAATCTCATCATTAAAAGTCTTATTTTGAGGATCATAACGAAGAACATTATCCCAATGTCTAAGCCAGGTCAGTTGTCGTTTCGCTAATTGTCTGGTTGCTGCGATACCTTTATCACACAGAGTCGGATAATCAACGTCACCTTGCAGATACTCAAGAGCTTGCCGATAACCAACACAACGCATTGATGGCAAATTGGGATCCAGCTGCCAACGGCTTTGTAGTTGTTGTACTTCCTGAACCAACCCATCTTGCAGCATTTGTCTAAAACGCACAGCAATTCGCTCATGCAACCAGGCTCTTTGTTCAGGAAACAGGACAAAATTAACAAAACGAAATGGTGTCTGCATCTTCTCTTCAGCAAGAAAGCGGGACAAAGGAATCCCCGACACATAATACACTTCCAAAGCCCGTTGGATTCGTTGGGCATCATGAGCATGAATACGGCCGGCAGTTTCAGGATCAATTTCCTGCAATTTTTGATGAAGAGCGCCCCAACCTTTAGTTGCTGCCTCCTCTTCTAATTGCTTTCGCAGAGATTCGTCGGCTTCGGGCAGTTGTGATAACCCTTTTTGGAGCGCATTGAAATACATCATGGTCCCACCTACGAGCAGCGGTATTTTTCCTTGTTTGATAATTGACTGGCATAGTAGGGTTGCATCGCTACAAAACTGGGCTGCAGAATACGATTCAACAGGATCTTTGATATCGATTAAATGATGAGGCGCAAGTTGCAATTCCTGGCGTGAAGGTTTCGCGGTACCAATATTCATCTCTCTATAAATCATGGCCGAATCAACACTAATAATTTCAAATGGGAGATGCTGTACCAGTTCACAGGCTAAACCCGTTTTTCCTGAAGCAGTTGGTCCCATCAAACAAAAAATCAAATTAGACATGCAACAACATCCGACAATCTTCAATAGTTAAGGCTTTAAAGGCGCCATGATACTCTTTTTCCAACTCTTTAGAATGAAGCAACTCATTATTTAACACCATTCGCTCTTCCTGGCTAAAGTAATTTGGATCAAAACTCTGACTCTTGCTTAAAAGTTCAAGCAGTGAATTAAAGTCCATCTCACCCATCTCAAAAAGGGACTGAATGAACTGACTCAGATTTAAATAAGGTAATTTAATAGGTACCGTCCGGATCACTATGCTGTGATCATTGAGCAGTTCCATCTGAATACCTAATTGAGTTAAATTATATTTTATTTTTTCGATATCCAAGCCTAATTGTTTCGGTAACAAATAGGTAACCGGCACTAATAATGGCCTGCACTCTAGCGGTGTGGGTGCATACCTTAACTGACTTTGGATCCATTTTTGATACAACACGGCGATATCGACAATATAAGGCTGCTGATTTAATAAGACCAAGGTATATTGTTTGTTTAAAATCACCCAGGAGGCATCACATTCAGGTGAAGATTCCGACCCTGACCTTTTATTCGTTCGAGCCAACTTGAAATAAGGCTCGGAATGGTATTGGCGAACTGACGATAAATCAGGTACGTTCGTGCTTCTTTCCGGATTAGATATATAGGAAGCCGGCTCATGAAGATTGGATACAAGATCTAAATTCGAATTGGTACTGTGCTCATAATCTACATGACTGGTTACACTGGATACCCCCATCGCTTTACTCAGCTGGGAAACAAAGAAATCATGAATCAAACGAGGTTGTTGAAATCGAACCTCATGTTTTGTTGGATGGACATTCACATCGACTTCAGCACTATCAAGAGCAAAATACAACAAACACGCAGGGAATCGGCCTGGATGCAAAAATCCATCATAAGCCTGCTTTAGTGCATGGTTAATTAATTTATCTTTCACCATGCGTTGATTAATATAAACCCATTGTCTGTCACTCTGGCTGCGTTGGTATGCGGGGCCGCTTAACCAGCCCTGAAGGCTCATTCCAGCCACTTCGACATTCAGATAAAAAGCATCTTTCATGAACGCAGAGCCAAATATTTTTGTCATACGAGCTAATTTTGACTGTTCATTTAATGCTGCAGGTAAAGATAACACTGGTTTGTTGTTATGTTTCAAAGTAATGGCAATAGCCGGGGCACTTAATGCAAACCGCTTAACCACCATTTCTATGGCCTGGAACTCCAGTTTTTCCCCTTTCAAAAATTTTTTTCGTACGGGAGCATTAAAAAACAAATCAACGACATCGATTGTAGTTCCAACATTTCGCGCGCACGGAGAAACAGTACTGTCATTACCTTGAATTCGCAACATCATGGCCTGCTCCTGATGAGCCGGTCTGGAACTGATAGTGACTTTAGCTACCGAAGATATACTGGCCAGAGCCTCTCCTCTGAACCCCATACTGTTTATGGCGTAGAGATCATCAAGCTTTGAGATTTTGCTCGTCGCATGTGCAGCAACAGCTAAAGGCAAATCCTCTGCAACAATACCCGAGCCATTATCGCTGATTTTAATTTGATTCAAGCCACCATAGCCAATTTCTACAGTGATGCTGTTGGCACCAGCATCTAAAGAATTCTCCAACAATTCTTTAACCACCGAAGCCGGTCGTTCAATAACCTCTCCAGCAGCGATCTGATTGGCAATTACCGTCGGTAATTGATGTATTCTCATACCCATGCGGAAGGAATCACCAATTTTTGTCCTGGCCTAAGGGCTGATTTTCCTGAAATACCGTTCATTGCTTGCAGTGCCTCAATCGTTACATGATAACGAGAAGCAATACCTGGTAAAGTATCTCCGGATCGGACAATGTGATAATGGGTTGACGTCATTGCTTCTATTCGAGTGCCGTGAGGTGGATTTTCCCAAAAATAACTTTTAATCCCTTGAAAGATCGCCTGACTCAAGCGAGATTGATAGGCTGAACTGGTCAGATTACGTTCTTCCCTTGGATTTGAAATAAATCCTGTTTCTACCAAAATGGAAGGAATATCGGTCGATTTCAAGACAACAAAACCAGCCTGTTCTACTTTATTGTTATGCAGATTGGTAAAATTATCCAACTGATTTAATACCTTGCTCCCCATTTGCAGACCAGAGTTAATTGTTGCTGTTTGAGACAAATCAATTAATACAGACCGGACAACGCCATTTGAATCATCCAACTCACCAAGGTTAACCCCACCCAGCTCAGAATAGTTCTCTTTCTCAGCCAACCATCGAGCGGCCTCACTGGTTGCTCCTCTTTGAGATAATGCAAATACTGAAGCACCGTTAGAGTGGGGATTATTAAATGCATCAGCATGGATGGATACAAACACATCACCATTATACTTTCGAGCAATATCCAAGCGCTGTCTAAGCCCTACATAATAATCACCAGAACGGGTCAATACTGCCCTCATTCCTTGTTGTCTATCGATTAATTGTTTTAATTTGAGCGTAATTGCCAAAACAACATCTTTCTCTTTACTTCGACCAGGACCTCGTGCTCCAGGATCTTTACCTCCATGCCCGGCATCAAGAACCACCACAACATCCCTCAGGTATTTATTAGATGGGCTATGCGGTACTTTTATGGGTTGCGAATGCATTATGGCCGGTTGATTGGAGCTCACAACCGGAGGGTTGGTTGAGCCTGATGTCGCCGCTTTCACGTTTGTGGGTATCGCTACAGGTTGAAGAGGCTTATTGGTTATAGACTGTTCTGCAACAGGAACAGTGCCTGAAGCCACTAAATCAATACGAAGCCCTTTATTGTCCCAGGGAGCCGACCGGGCTTGAACTGCTTGATTCACATCAAAAACCAGCCTTAAAGTCTGAGTGTTAGAAAGTCCACTACGGATCTGTTTAATCAATGAATTGTTTAATCCAAGTTGTTTCAGATTAAACTTCAGGCTGGTGGAATTCAGATCCAACACAACCCGATTGGGATTTGTTAAGGTAAATACTCGATGGGTAAAGGGCCCATTCAATGAGATAAACAATGATGTTTTTCCCGATTGCGGAGACAGCGTAATATGGTTCAATTCTGCGGCACAAACAGAACCAGAGCTTATGCACAATATCCAACACAAAACCCATGCACGCATTTTCATTATTCACCTGCCAGGCAAGCTAAAATTCTTTTGCCAGCTACGCTCGATGCACTAATTTGCATTTCGCGACCAGCCCCTTTAATACTTAATTTAAAACGAATATCATCTTGAGGCAATGCATTTCCAGCATGTTCTGCCCATTCGATGCAACACACACTGTCCCTGGAGAAATAATCGCGAAATCCCAAATACTCCAATTCATCTTCATGATGAATGCGGTACAGATCAAAATGATGCACGGGTACATCATCGCACAGATAACTTTCGACCAATGAAAAAGTAGGGCTTTTTATTGCTGACTGTACTCCCATACTTTTTAGCATTTCGCGAATAATAGTTGTCTTGCCAGTACCAATTTCCCCACTGAAACAAAGGATTAAAGGTGGGGCCAAACATGAAGCCAGCTGATTTGCAAAACGCAAGCTTGCCTGTTCATCTGGCAAATCCAGAATCATCATTTTATCGTTTTCTTTATTCATAATGGCTTGATACAATTCAAAATATTGGGAAGAACATTGAGCAAATCACTTGCCAGCACACCGGCCTCTCCCCTGCTTTTCGTGCACTGATCTCCTGCGTCAGCATGAATCCACACCCCCAGCTTTGCGGCATCAATGAGAGACAATCCTTGAGCACACAGACCAGCAATAATACCGCTTAACACATCTCCCATTCCTGCCGTTGCCATGCCAGGATTTCCCTTGGGACAAACAAAACGATGTCCTTCAGCAGACTGGATTACGGTACCCGTTCCCTTTAATACAACAACACCACCATATTGCTGTTGTATTGCCATTGCTGACTGATATCTGTCCTCTTGAATTTCTCTTGATGAACAGGAAAGCAAGCTTCCCGCCTCACCCGGGTGAGGGGTTAACACCCAGTTATCATCCACTTGAGGATGCTCTGAGAGCAATCGTAATGCTGAAGCATCGATAACCATAGGTAATTGTGACGTAATTGCAGCTAAAAATAAGGTTCTGGCCCAATCACTCTCGCCAAGGCCCGGCCCGATGACGCAAACAGTCGCTTTATCAAGTAAAGGAGTTAAATCGTGTGCTGATTTTATTCCCCAAATCATAGCTTCAGGTATCATTGGCAAGACGTTTTTTGCATAATCAGGCCAGGTAGCAACAGTGACCGCGCCCGCACCAGTTCGCAGGGCTGCTTTCGCAGCCAAACTGACAGCCCCCGGCATTCCGGGACCGCCGCCTATGACCAAAACATGGCCGTAATCCCCTTTATGGGAATTTCTTTTTCTAGGTTGGAGTGGCAAAGGCAATATCGACTTACTTAACAATGTTGCATAGGGAGGAACTTTCTCCACCAAAGATTCAAGAGTTAATGTACTGCAATATAGGTCACCACAATAATCCGGCCCATCCAGAGTATACATTCCTGCTTTAAGCGCAATAAAAGTAAGAGTTGCTGTTGCGTTTACACAAAAATTCTCAACTTGCCCTGTATCTGCGTTTAATCCGGATGGAATATCTAATGATACAACGGGTAATCCACTTGAATTGATTTGATTGATGGCCGTTGCAATAACACCATGAACGGGTCCCTTTAAGCCAATACCCAATAAGGCATCGATGATGAGCTCAACTTCACTATCCAGAGGTTCATCTGCTGATTGGCAATCAACTCCTGCATCTATTGCTTTATTTGCTGCATTTTTGGCTGCCGGCGGTAAATCAGTAATCGCTTTACATTGGTAAACTACAACGGATAATCCATGTTCGTGCGCTAATCTGGCAAATACATAGCCATCTCCTGCATTATTTCCCGAGCCGCAATATACGGCAACATGCCGCACATGTGGAAATTGGCCATGAACAAACATAAATGCCTCAGTTCCAGCCTGGGTCATTAATTCATGTTCATCCAATTGATATAAATGCATGGCTTGCTGTTCGCAGGCTCTAATGTGCTCACAACGATAAAGGGCATTTTCTGGCTTGGTCACCTGGTGCTCCGAAATCTGTATTTGAAGAGTAACTGTTCACCAGACTCTTGACGAGCGGTGAACAGTCTCCTCGAAAAAATCCAATATCACAACATATCAGGAAGCTATGGGTTTCAGATTGTCCAGAAACCCGGATAACTCACTCTACTAATTTTAATGATGGTTTTTTTCTTGCGGCAGCTTCAGAATCCGGTGAACTGGTTGGTGGTTGAGGTTCTTCACCTTCTTCAATAGCAAAAGCAATCCCACGACCATTCTCTTTAGCATAAATTTCCAATACCGCATTCGGAACTACGAAGATCTGTTCCGTTTGACCAGAAAATCGAGCGGTAAATACAATACGATCATTTTCCAGTAAAAGACCGCGTGTTGCTGATGGGGAAATATTTAAAACAATACGCTCATGACGAATATGTTCCTTGGGAACCTGAACATTTGGATAAGTTGCATCAACCAAAATATAAGGAGTCAGCTCATTATCTACGATCCAGTCGTAAAAAGCGCGAATCAGATAAGGTTTATTTGATGTCATTGCCATATTATGCAGCTCTTATTTGTCTCTCAGCATCAGTCAAACTCGCTTGGAACGAATCACGTTTGAATACACGCTGCATGTAAGAGAGGATGCCTTTAAACTGAGGGGCAATTTCCATACCTAATTTAGGCAAACGCCATAATAGTGGTGCTAAAGCGCAATCCAGTAAAGAAAACTCATCGCTCAAAAAATAAGGTTTATCAGCGAATACAGGATCCAGACTGGTTAGGCTTTCCAGCAAATTGACCCGAGCTTGTTCAGCATTGTCATCGTTTAGAATGTAATTCATCAGATAGTACCAGTCCTGCTCAATCCGATGCATCATTTTACGGGTTTCTGCTCGGGCAACAGGATATACAGGCAATAAAGGAGGATGAGGGAAGCGCTCGTCCAGATATTCCATAATAATGCGTGCTTCATAAAGAACCAATTCTCTATCAAGCAATGTAGGAACTGTCCCATAGGGATTAATCGCTAACAGATCTGAGCTTGGCTCGCTTTGATTCACAGCAAGAATTTCTACATTAACGCCTTTTTCAGCTAATACTATCCGTACCTGATGACTATAAACATCATCAACATCAGAAAATAAAGACATTATGGTGCGCTTTGCAACAATTGCCATTAGCAACTCCTATCGATTCATGAAGCCCGGAAACAGCTTCCGTATTTTACAGTTCAAAGAGCAACATTCTACCACATTTTTACCCTTCCGGGTGACTTTATGCCAAAATCTAATTCATTTTTGCAAATATATCATTCAATACTCAAGGGTCTGTTGACAATTCATCTATCGCTCCCCGCTACCCGCGCATTAAGCGCAGAACGCAGGCTAGGAGCAATTGCCAACAGAACCGAGAAAACTCGGAACTTATTTTATTCTTCGCCAATAAATTTTATTTAAGCGGTAGGCAAAAATAAAAAGAATGCATAAAAACAGAATAACAAAGACACCAATCTTATATCGCACCATTTTGGCAGGCTCCCCGACGTAAACCAGAAAGGTGACTAAATCTTTAAGCGCACTATCGAATTCAGCCTGATACATTTGACCAGGTTCAAGAACTATTAAATCCGAAGAATGGGCAGATTTATTGTGCCTTAAGATTACTGTTCCGATCAATGGCTCCAGGATATTGGGCATGGCAACATCAGGTATCAGAAGGTTGTTGGTACCAAAAGGCCTTGAGCCATCACTGTAAAAACTCTTTAAGTAAGTATAAATCCACTCAGGGCCTCGATCTCGAGCACTTAAAGATAAGTCCGGAGGCACGATACCAAACCACTGCCTGGCATCTTCTGGAGGCATTGCAATACGAATGGGGTCGTATACCGTTGCTTCTGTAAATATTAAATTACTTTTTAACAAGTCTTCATCCAGCTCGCCATCAAAAGTAGTTAGACCTAATTCATGAGCCATCCGATTGTAACGCATGTACTTTAATGAATGACAACCCGAACAATAATTCATATAAAGTCTGGCGCCTCTTTGTAAGCTCTCTCTGTCTTTTAAGTTTATTGTCACGGAATGCATGGGCCTATCATCTGCCCTTGCCAATGGAGCTGTGTCAAGTAAAAAAATGCAGACCATCACTAAGGTTATGAGTTTCATCATGATTCACCTATTCGGGCAGGAACGGGTTTCGTACGCTCTAATCGACTATAGAACGGCATGAAAATAAAAAAGGAAAAATAGATAACCGTACCCAACCTGGCCAGCAATAAGCGTAGTGGTGTAACCGGAGCTGTACCTAAATACCCCAATAGCAACACGCTCAAAATAAAAAGAGTTAAGCTTACTCGTGAAAATACTCCCTTATATCTCATCGAGCGAACGCTGCTTCGATCCAGCCAAGGAATAAAAAATAAAATAAATATCGCGGATTGCATACAAGCAACTCCCCATAACTTGTCAGGAATGGCCCTTAAAATGGCGTAAAACGGTGCCATATACCAGACTGGAGCAATATGCTCAGGAGTTACCATAGGATTGGCTGGAACAAAATTAGCATGCTCTAAAAAATACCCCCCCATCTCGGGGGCAAAAAAAACGACCCCAAAAAACAGGATTAAAAACGCTATAATTCCAGAAAAATCTTTCACCGAGTAATAGGGATGGAAAGAAACTCCATCCAATGGGATGCCTCGCTCATCTACAGTGTTTTTAATGTCAATTCCTTCAGGATTATTGGAACCAACCTTATGCAAGGCAACGATGTGCATAAACACCAAAAGGAGCATTAAAATAGGGATACCAATGACGTGTAAGGCAAAAAAACGTTGTAAGGTAGCATTTGCAACAGCAAAATCACCTCTTAACCAAACCGCTAAACTTTTACCAATGTAGGGTATTGCTCCGAATAACGAGGTAATCACTTCTGCGCCCCAGTAGGACATTTGTCCCCAAGGCAATAAATAGCCAAAAAATGCTTCCGCCAGCAGTATAAGATATAAAACCATGCCCAGTAGCCAGACTAGCTCTCTTGGCTTTTGATAAGAGCCATAAAGCAAACCTCGAAACATATGGAGATAGATCACAATAAAAAATGCTGACGCGCCTGTTGAATGCATGTAACGCAATAACCAGCCAAAATTGACATCACGCATAATGTATTCAACAGAAGAAAAGGCTTGATCAGCACTGGGAGTGTAAAACATGGTCAACCATAAACCAGTGACCAACTGATTCATCAGAACCACTAAAGCCAGTGAGCCAAAGAAATAAAAAAAGTTCAGGTTTTTCGGGACATAATAATTACTAAAATGACTTTTCCAGGTGCTTAACAAGGGAAAACGTGCATCTAACCAGCTCACCAGTCCACTCATGGTTCAGTCCTTATTGTGCTTCCTCACCTATCACTATCGTATGCTCATTAATAAAGTGATATGGAGGTACTTCGAGGTTTATAGGAGCAGGAACACCCTTGAAAACCCTGCCTGAGAGATCGAAAGTGGAGCCATGGCATGGACAAAAGAAACCTCCTGGCCAATCAGGTCCTAACTCACCCAAATCAGGTTTATATTTTGGCGAACACCCAAGATGGGTACAAATACCAATTAACACCAAATATTCAGGATTAATGGAACGGTATTTATTTTTTGCATATTCTGGTTGTTGTTCTACTAATGATTGGGGATCTCGTAATCGTGGATCATCAACATTTAACTGTTGAAGCATTTCATTGGTTCGCCTGATAATCCAGACCGGCTTTCCACGCCATTCTACAATCGCTTGTTCTCCAGGCTCCAATTTTGATAAATCAACCTGTACAGGCGCGCCTGCTGCTTGTGCTTTAGCGCTAGGCAACCAAGATGAAACAAAGGGAGTTAAAGCACAAACAGCGCCCACGCCACCTAAAACACAGGTCGAAGTTAACAAAAATCGACGCCGCTCTTCATCAAATGGATTTTCAGGTTTCTTATCCACATCCTGATTCAGATCAGTAATTTCACTCACCGTCATGCCGCCCTGATTTAAGATAAACTTATTTATAACAAAGAAATGCACTTTTTCAAACGGATGGGAGGACTATTTTATAGAAATAAAAAAAAAACCCGCATAAAGCGGGTTTTTAAATAAAACGTTATTAACGTTTGGAGTACTGAGTCGCACGACGTGCTTTGTGCAGACCGACTTTCTTTCTTTCCACACGACGTGAATCACGAGTTAACAAACCACGAGCACGCAGCTTTCTACGAAATGAATCAGGGCTTGGCTCAGCATCTTCTGCCAATCCATGCTCATCATAGGCAACCAATGCTCTGGCGATACCCAAACGAACAGCACCTGCTTGACCAGAAACACCGCCACCAACAACAGTGATGAAAATGTCAAATTTATCAAGAACGTCAACAGTTTCTAAAGGTTGCATTACAACCATGCAAGAAGTTTCACGACAAAAATATTCTTTCAGAGTGCGATTATTGACTTTAATCTCACCTTTACCAGGACGTAAAAAAACACGAGCTGTTGAACTTTTTCTACGGCCAGTGCCATAGTATTGCTTCATTTCAGCCATAATACTTATTCCTCAATCTCAAGTTGCTTGGGTTGCTGTGCAGTATGCGGATGTTCGCTACCAACATATACTTTCAGTTTGCGATACATCTCTCTACCCAATGGATTTTTTGGTAACATGCCTTTTACAGCAAGCTCGATAATTCTTACAGGATTGTGTGCCTGCATTTTTTCGAAAGTAACCGATTTGATACCACCAGGAAAACCTGTGTGACGATGATACATCTTGTCTTTAAATTTACGGCCAGTCACAGTGACTTTCTCCGCGTTAGTAACAATGATGTAGTCACCAGTATCAACATGGGGTGTATACTCAGCTTTATGTTTGCCACGCAAACGACGGGCAATCTCAGTAGCTAAGCGACCCAAAACCTTATTGCTGGCATCGACCACTAACCAGTCACGTTTGACTTCATGGCCTTTGGCACTAATTGTCTTCATTAAATAAACTCCGAACCGCCTAAATTGGTAATCTTTCTATCATGGACGGGCGATTTTAACCAAAACAGAAACATCCTACAAGTAAAAAGGATAAAAATTTATTAACAATTAATTAAATCCATATAAAAACATCTAATTTCACATGAAAATGTGAACTGATTCCTGCAATTCAACAGCACTTATCTATACATAAGAAATAAATAATTTACTTATCAATTAAAAGCTGTTCTGCGGTTTCTCCCGCAATTAAATGGCTTTCAATTATTTGATCAATATCAGCAAGAGAAGAATAAGAATACCACACTCCCTCAGGATAAATCACTATGCATGGCCCCGAACTGCAGCGTCCAAGACAACCCGACTTACTGACCCGATACTTTCCGGGGCCGTGCATATCCAGTTCCAAAAGGCGAGATTTAAGGTAGTCAAAATATTCTTCGCCACCAGTATTCGCACAGCATTGCTTACCTGCCGCCTTTTGATTCGTGCATATCATTATGTGCTTGGTATAATAAGTCAAGGGTTTACTTTCCTATTGCTTCTATCTTTGTTTTTAATTTTAAGCCCGGCTTAAAGGTTACCACTCTTCTGGCAACCACAGGAATTTCTTCACCGGTTTTAGGATTTCTACCGGGTCTTTCAGGTTTGTCTCTGGGAGTAAAATTACCGAATCCGGATAATTTCACAGGTTGCCCATGCTCCAGAGCATGACGTAGTTCTTCAAAAAAATTTTCTACCAGTTCCTTGGCTACCGGCTTGGAAAGCTTTAAATCATCACACAAGGATTCAGCCATTATTGCTTTGCTCAATGCATTCACGATTAGTCCCTCAATATGATTGAAAATTCATTTTGCAGTGTCTTGATTATAGCATCAATTAGCAAATTGATCTCAGAATCTACTAATGTTCGTGTATCATCCTGTAAGGTCATTGCAACAGCAAGACTTTTCTTTCCTTCTGGCACCCCTTTACCGACATAAACATCAAAGACATCAAATGATTTTAACCAATTTTCTGTAACTGCTGATCGGACAGCGTGTTCAATCTGCTTGGCATTTATTTTTTCATCAACCAAAAACGAAAGATCTCTTCTTATTTGAGGGTATTTTGAAATCGTTTTATACAGGGGTGTAACAGGATTCTTCAATGCCTCTACATTTAACTCAAATAACAGAACATCTTGAGCAATATCTAAAGCATCGGACAGTCGTGGGTGCAATACCCCAATCCATCCAGCATGCTGCCCGCCTATTGTGATTTGTGCTGATTGACCGGGATGCAAAGCATCATTAACAGCCGGTATAAACGCCACGTCATTTAATTTTAATAATGCAAACAACGATTCCAGGTCACCTTTCAAATCATAGAAATCGTAGCAACGTTTTGTTTCATTCCAGTTCAAGCTGCCACGTTCGCCCATCAACAAACCGGCAATACATGGACGCTCGGTTAAGTTCT
The DNA here is from genome assembly GCF_000423305.1 of Legionella moravica DSM 19234. Lineage (GTDB taxonomy): Bacteria > Pseudomonadota > Gammaproteobacteria > Legionellales > Legionellaceae > Legionella > Legionella moravica. Next base: position 122,787 of record NZ_AUHS01000014.1, read on the forward strand.
GTTTCTCAACATCAAACACAACCCCAATCTCAAAAAATTTAATCGCATTTTGTTGTCTGTGGACATTGTAAATCATTGAGGCAATTAACCCCGGCCACATCCCTACTCTCATCTGCGATAATTCTGAAGAAATAGGATTGAGTAACTGCATGAATTCCTTCTCAGGATAAAGAGCTTCTTGTATCTCTGGATCAACAAAGCTATAACTTATGGTCTCATGATATCCTCTTGAGCGGAACCAATGAGACAATTGAGCAGCTATTCGTTCATTCGAGCAGATGGCGCCCGCCTGAACCACTGTATTCATCGGCTCGGCCTTTAAATTATCATAACCGTATAAGCGGATGATTTCTTCTACCAAATCAACGTCTTGCTGTATGTCAAATCGATGTGAAGGAACCGTTACGTCAAATTGTGTACCGGCTTCATGAGTAATAACGATGCCCAATCCCGCCAATAAACTGTTCATTTCCTGTAACGAGATAGTCAGCCCGGTCAGTTGTTTTACTTTTGTAGTATCAAAAGTAAATTGGATTCGTTTGGGTAAATGGGTCGCATCAGACGATTCAATAATTGGCCCTGCTGTACCGCCAGCAATAGATGTAATTAGCGAAGTGGCTCGCTCCAGCGCTTTCAACTGGAGATAGGGATCAACTCCTCGCTCATAGCGCTGTGATGAATCGCTGAATAAGCCATATTTTCTAGCGACACCGGCAATGATAATCGGATTAAAAAAAGCACTTTCCAGAAAAACATCCGTAGTATGAGCTTCGACCGCACTGTCAGCACCGCCCATGATACCCGCCATGGCCAAAGGCTTTTCTTTATCAGCGATAACCAGAACCTTGTCGTTTAAGTGAACCTCTTGACCATCTAATAATTTTAATTGCTCTGAATCATTACTAAAACGAACATTAATTTCACCATCAATTTTCGCCAGATCAAATGCATGCATAGGCTGCCCTAATTCGAGCATGACATAATTCATAATATCAACAATGGGATGGAGTATTCTGATCCCCCCCCGGCGCAGACGCTCACTCATCCATAATGGTGTTTTGGCCTGAGTATCAATGTTTCGTATAATTCGCCCACAATACCTGGGGCATGCCTCTGGATTGTGCAAATGAACGCTAAGGACATCATCTATTGCTGGGGTAATTGTAGCAACAGGTTGCTCCATCAATGGCAATTTATTGAGTACTGCAACTTCCCGGGCTATACCCAATACACTAAAGCAATCCGCTCTATTAGGGGTTAAATCGACATCAAAGACATGATCATCAAGAGTCAGATATTCACGTAAATCCATACCGACAGGGGCATCATCCTCTAACTCCATAATGCCTTCAGAGTGTTCAGCAAGCCCTAGTTCAGTAACGGAACACAGCATACCCTGAGACAACTCGCCTCTCAGTTTGGATTCCTTGATCTGAAGACCACCAGGTAATTTGGCGCCAACCATCGCTAGCGCAACTTTTAAACCAGCGCGTACATTTGCTGCGCCGCATACAATTTTTAAAGGTTTATCAGCATTCACGCTGACATCGCATAAAGTCAGTTTATCCGCATCAGGATGAGGCGTTGTACTTAGAACTTCAGCAACAACCACATGAGTAAACGCTCCAGCAACAGGATTTACCGCATCTACTTCCAAACCAGCCATAGTCAATTGATCGGCTAACTCTTGTTCTGTTAATGAGAAGTTAACCCATTCACGTAACCATAACTTACTTAATTTCATCTATAGTCCCCATAATTCAATTGCTGCCTCTCATATACATGGTTCACTTCCTCTACGGACTATAATTCTGATGTGTATGATTTAATCCGTATAAAGTTCGCAATAAGAGAGGACAGAGATCGGTATTAAATGCTTAAAACTGACTTAAAAATGTTACATCGTTTTCAAACATCATGCGCAAATCATCAATTCCGTAATACAACATGGCCAGCCTGTCCATGCCCATGCCAAATGCCCAACCCTGATACTCCTCAGGAGAGATATTGACCGCTTTGAGAACATTAGGATGAACCATACCACAGCCCAGAACCTCTAACCATCCGGTAAACTTACACGAGCGGCATCCCTTGCCACTGCACTGAGTACATTCTATATCCACTTCAGCAGAGGGTTCGGTAAAGGGAAAATAGGAAGGACGAAAGCGAAGCGCCAGTTCTCGCCCAAAAAAGTGAGCAAAAAAATCGTTCAGCAATCCCTTTAATCCAGCCAGTGTTGCCTGTTTATCAATTAATAAGCCTTCAACCTGATGGAACATGGGTGTATGGGTCATGTCAGAATCACATCGATATACCCGACCTGGTGCGATCAGACGAAAAGGAGGTTTACGTTGCTCCATAGTACGAATTTGTACTGGCGATGTATGAGTTCTTAGTAATCTGCCATCCCCAAAATAAAAGGTATCGTGCATTGCACGCGCAGGATGGTGACCAGGTATATTCAAGGCTTCAAAATTATAAAATTCTGTTTCAATTTCAGGGCCATCAACTATATCAAAGCCTAAGCGAGTAAAAAAATCATTAATTATATGTTTTACCTGAGTCACCGGATGTAAAGATCCCGACTCACGATGTCGCCCTGGAAGGGTTACATCGATTTGTTCTTGAGCTAATTTTTCCAGCAATTGTTTTTCTTTTAATTCAAGCATTTTCGTCTCGATCAGCATGCTGATCTCGCGCTTTGCCTGATTAACTAATTGACCCATTTTGGGTTTTTCTTCAGCGGATAAATTCGCAAGGCCTTTTAAAATATCAGTCAGTTTACCTTTTTTTCCCAAAAAATCGACACGAATTAACTCAAGAGCGGCAATGTCCGGGGCCTGATTAATGGCTTCAGAGGCTTGTTCTTGTATGGTGATGATATCCTGCATTTTTATACCCACAAGTAAAAAGGAGGCCTTAGCCTCCTAAATAATTTTATTAGTACTTTCTTTTGCTGTGATAGATAAAGACTGCTTAACCTGCTAATGCAGCTTTGGCTTGTTCAGCAATTGCAGCAAAAGCTACTTTGTCATGAATCGCCATATCAGCCAGAATTTTTCTATCCAGTTCAATTGACGCTTTTTTCAAACCATCAATCAAACGACTGTATGACAAACCACACTCACGAGCCTGTGCGTTAATACGAACTATCCATAGAGCACGAAACTGTCTTTTCTTTTGACGTCTATCACGATAAGCGTATTGGCCTGCTTTGATTACAGCCTGCTTCGCTACGCGATAGGTCCGGCTACGTGCGCCGTAATAACCTTTTGCTTGGTCTAATATTTTCTTGTGACGCGCTTTAGCGGTCACACCACGTTTTACTCTTGGCATATCTTAATCTCCCCTTAACTACCGTGCAACATACGCTCTGCCAAACGCGCATCGCATGGCTTCAAAGTACTGGCACCTACGCGTAAATGGCGTTTTTGCTTAGTAGACTTCTTGGTGAGGATATGATTCCTGTAAGCGCCACGACGTTTAATCGCACCACTTGCTGTTTTGCGGAAGCGTTTAGCTGCTCCGCGATGTGACTTTAACTTCGGCATAACAATATACTCCGCATTTGTTACTTAGTTTTTTTGGGTGATAATACCATCAGTAATTGTCTTCCTTCGCGCTTAGCATGTTGTTCAACAACTGCTACATCAGCAGTATCCTGCTGGATTCGCTCCAGAATTTTCATACCGAGTTCTTGATGAGCCATTTCACGACCACGAAAACGAAGCGTGATTTTGACCTTATCACCATGATTCAGGAAACGGATCAGGTTGCGTAGCTTGACCTGATAATCTCCATCTTCCGTCGTAGGACGGAATTTTAGCTCTTTGACCTGAATTTGCTTTTGCTTTTTCTTTGCTTCAGCTTGCTTTTTACTCAGTTCAAAAAGAAATTTACCATAATCCATAATACGGCATACGGGAGGCTTGGCTGTTGGAGATATTTCTACCAAATCCAATCCGCCTTCTTCCGCAGCCCTTAGGGCTTCTCGTGTTGATACAATTCCTGCCTGGTTACCATCGACATCAATTAAGCGTACCTCAGGTACAGTGATCTGTTCATTAATTCGTGCGCGATCATTTTCACGCTTAGTTGGTGCACTAATGGTTTAATCCTCCAGTTCGTTATTTACAGAGATCCTTTACGGACAATTTCTTGCGTCAAGGTATCACAAATTGTATCTATTGTCATCACGCCTAAGTCCACACCTTCACGTGAACGAACGGCAACCTGACCATTTTCAACTTCTTTATCGCCTATTACTAATAGATAAGGCACTTTTTGTAAAGTATGCTCGCGAATTTTAAAGCCAATTTTCTCATTTCTCAAGTCCAAATGTGCACGAATACCATTTTTTTGTAAAATTCGTGTGACTTTTTCCGCATACGCGTTCTGTTTTTCACTTATAGTGAGTACAGCAGTCTGTACTGGCGACAACCAAAGTGGTAATTTTCCAGCATAATGCTCGATTAATATGCCCATAAAGCGCTCAAAAGAACCTAAAATCGCACGATGCAACATGACAGGAGTCTGTTTGCTACCGTCTTCAGCAATATAGCTTGCTTCCAAACGAGCGGGCATTGAAAAATCAACCTGAATGGTACCGCACTGCCAAATTCGACCCAGGCAATCCGATAAAGAACATTCAATTTTCGGGCCATAAAATGCTCCTTCACCTGGCGCATCAACCCATTCAATTCCTCTTTCCTGCATGGCTTGTTTTAGAGCATTCTCGGCTTTATCCCATACCTCGTCCGCACCAACACGTTTTTCAGGACGTAAAGCCAGACGGTATTTAATTGCACTAAAACCAAAATCGGTGTACACGGATTGAACCAACTCCAGCATCATCGCAACTTCAGATTGAATCTGATCTTCGGTACAAAATATATGAGCATCATCCTGCACCATATTTCGTACACGCATTAATCCATGCAATGAACCAGAAGGTTCACATCGATGGCAATTGCCAAACTCAGAAAGCCTTAATGGCAAATCTCTATAACTTTTCAAACCTTGATTATAAACTTGGACGTGGCAAGGACAATTCATTGGCTTTACGGCATACTGACGATTTTCGGTCTCGGTAACAAACATCTCATCTCTGAAATTTGCCCAATGCCCCGATTTTTCCCACAATACTTTATCGACCAACTGGGGGGTTTTAATTTCCTGGTAGCCAAAATCAGCCAAACGCATGCGCATGTAACGCTCTAATTCCTGATAGATTATCCAGCCATTGGGATGCCAAAAAACCATTCCGGGAGCAATATCCTGAAAATGAAACAGATCGAGGGCTTTTCCCAATTTGCGATGATCCCGTTTTTCCGCTTCTTCGATGCGAAACAGATAATCGGCTAGTGATTTTTTATCAGTCCAGGCTGTACCATAAATTCGCTGCAGCATCTCATTATTAGAATCACCACGCCAATAGGCACCTGCCAGTTTTGTCAGTTTAAAGGCCTTTAAAAAACCGGTAGATGGAACATGCGGACCTCGGCACAAATCTTCAAAATCACCTTGACGGTATAATGAAAGCACTTCACCAGCAGGAATATCAGCAATAATCTTGGCTTTATACTCTTCACCCAGATTTTTAAAATATTGAATTGCTTCATCGCGCGGTAATTCTCTGCGAGTAACAGGATGATTTGCTTTAGCCAGTTCCTGCATTTTTGCTTCAATTAGCTCAAGATCTTCCGGTGTAAAGGGTCGCTCAAAGGCAAAATCGTAGTAAAAACCGTCCTCAATGACAGGGCCTATAGTCACTTGGGCTTGGGGGAACAGAATCTTTACGGCCTGAGCTAAAAGATGTGCGGCAGAATGTCTTATAACTTCCAGACTTTCTTCTTGTTTCTCGGTGATAATAACCAAGGAGCAGTCATTCTGAATCAAATAGCTGGTATCAACCAAACAGCCATCAACACGACCTGCCAGAGCTGCCTTTGCTAATCCTGGACTAATATGGTGTGCTACATCGTAAATAGTCAAAGGGGCTTCAAAATGTTTCACACTACCATCAGGTAATTTAATGTTTGGCATAGTTCTGTCCGTCATTCCGTCCGTCAAGCACTTCTTTTCAAAAAAAAACCCTGCAGAGCAGGGTTAAAACTTTTGTATTCAGTGCAGCAGCTGCTCTATAAAATTGATTCAAATGTATCTTTCGATTTAATTGGTAGGCACGAGTGGGATCGAACCACCGACCACCACCATGTCAAGGTGGTGCTCTACCACTGAGCTACGTGCCTAGAATTCGACCTGTATTCAAATAGGTTTGAATTATATAATAAAGTTGTAATACAAAGCAAATTATTTAATCGACTACTTCAAATAATTTTTAAGTGATGCCAATAGATTAACAAATTACACAGGCTCAAATCAGGTGCGGTTGCTAAATTACTTTTTCTATTACTCGCAAACTCCCAAATACTGCAGACAAGTCCATTCTCAGAACATGGGGTATTGGAACACGACACGATGTCTCTAATGGTTCAATTTAAATGATTTTAGCATGACAATTCAATTGCCTTGAAAATATGCCCACTCCGGTATTCATTAATTACTTTAATCGAAGACGGTAATTCCTGAGTTCAAGGAAAGTTCATGTAACCGATTGATCTGGCTTCGTGTGACACGATGTGTTGATAAGTTAGGAAGCTCATCTATTGGAAAAAAATCGATCTCAGAAATTTCAAGGTTTGCTTTCTCACAACCAGATATTATTTCACCCAGAAAAAAAATCTTATAAGTATGCGGCCATTGTGGAGGGTGATCGTGTTTCAACTTATCCCAAAGAGCTAAAAGTCTGGTAATCCTGATATTAAATCCAGTTTCTTCCAGTACTTCTCTTGTGACCGACTCAGAAGGTGACTCATTAACATCAACCCAACCTCCTGGTAAAGTCCACAAATGATCAGAACGCTCTTTTACAAGTAATAATTTTTTTTCTTTTAATATAAAAGCCCTGACATCTAGCTTAGGTGTTGCATACCCCTTTTCTAACGAAAAAAAATTCTCAACTATATTGATATCTTTATCAGAGAAGTATGCCGCCATTTCTTTAGCAATATTTTCAACTTGATGGTATCGCTCTATATCAAATTCGTTTTTTGAATACGTCATTCCATTTTGGGAAATAGCGTGCAATTCTGTAACCCATTTCAATATATGATTATCCATAAGTGATCAAATTCCGTAGTTACCCAAATATTATTTCTTAAAACGCTATAGATTCAAAATATCTTCAGCACGAAAGTTTATCATTGGTTGCTTAAATTACAACTTGTGCCTGAATCATTATTACACTTTGTGGGAAATAATAAGGAGTCAAAGCTTAGGGGGCAGGTCTTACTTTTTGCTTTATGAATTGCTAAAAAGCAAGACCTGACCCTATTGACGTTTGCTCGGGCACTTGTTCCTTAAATGTATGAAATCAGTCATCGTTTCAATCTTGAACAGACGCACTTCATGACCAAAATAGCTCCAGATTTAATCCAAACAAGCCCAAAACCATCAATCAGTGCGGGCTGGATAACTTACCCCAAAACACATGGAGTACTAAGTGATATATGCTTTCCTGAAATTACTATTAGCCATAAAAAAATAACGCACATCAAAAAAGGGGATACATTAAATCAGGCAAATAGCTTGTTAGATAGCGCATGCAGTGTTTTGTTTTGGGATTTTTCTTATGAAAAATAAACAAAACCTTTGAAAATTTAAAAGAATCAACCCCAGTAAAAACGGATTAAAGTATTCGCTCATCGCTTTATAGCCCCTTCCCGGGGTATATAAGGCATATACTTTACTATCAAGTGATTCATTGAGTAGCAAGAAAGGGTCAGGACTTGAATTGTGAATATCAATAAATTCACAATTCAAGTCCTGCCCCTTATACCTGTCAGATAAATTAAAATCGCAGCCCATTTTAGGCCCTCTAACTCAAATTAAGAGATTTCTTACACGATTATGCGCTATTTTGAGTATAACTCATTAAAATTATTCGCTATGCTTAAATCAGTACGAGGAAGGACAGCGGATGTCTTATTAAGGATTATTTGAACGCATCAAGGACGATGCACTACCACAAGGATGTGGTCTGCCTCCTCGGAACACCATTAACTATTGCCATTATTAAGTAATCAGAATTTATTACGCTTTTTATCACATCTCAAGCCAACGAAACCTCTAGGTAAAACCCTTCATTAATTCAATTATTTTTGGTATTAATTTGAACCTTGATTAATAGATACAGTTTTCGAACTAGCGTCCCAAGTGAATTACAAATTTTGAAACATCCTTTTTACGGATTCACAAACCCGTCCGTTAACAGACAAAAGAGTCTTTCTTGGCGCCTAAAAAGGGTTCCACAGAACAGTTCGCAATTTATTTTATATTCATTGCAGGCAATTCTGGGCCCATTAAGAAGATAAATTATGGTTGAACCCAGTAATAAAATTTTTGATAATCCCGTACTAGCACTCGCCATCTGGCTGGACTACATGCCTCCCGGATTAATATCAATGATACTATAGGAAATACAATGAGTAAGAATGGCCCAAAACACATCAAAGAATATCGTGTATTCAGTACTACATACAGTACCGGAGCACTGCTCTCTCTTGGTATGAACTTCAAATTACATGGTTTGAGTTTTAAACTACTCTATTGCCTTTTATCTTGGATGAATGTGGGTTACTTGATAGCGTGAAATTGCCACTCATAAAAAATTCCAATTATCATGGCTCGGAGTGAGCATTTGGAAGGGCGGATCTTGCTTTTTACTAGGTATATTGCTTTGGAGCAAAAAGCAAGATACTTGTACATTAATGACTTTAAACATTTAAAATTGCTTGTAACACGCGAACCACATAAAATTCAGAATTTTTTTATAAAATTGACTATGAACCAAAACGTACTCAAAGTCGTAGCTTTTAGTCTATATAATCCCATATAATAAAACGCGAATTTCTTCTACGTCTTGCTCAAAGACATTTTTGTATGGTTAAAGTGATGCCAAAAGAATTACGACAATTTCTCACGTTTCTAGTATTCGTTGTATCTTCAATGACTTATTCCCGAGCGACAATAGATGAGCTATCAGACACAGCGCAGGATACTTATTGGCTCTATATTCTCGGCTTGGCAATTCTTGCTGGTTGTTGTGAGTCCATTGAGGTATACGATCATCTATTTCCAGCTCAATACGATGAATCTAATGATGCGCATGAAGAGCAGAAACAACCATCATTACTTCAGCCTGCAAAAACGAGTGATATTATAGTCATGTCAACGGGTTTGATGTTACTTGCACCACCATTAGCTATGTGCGGATGGGCGCATCGTTTACAAGGTAGCTTATTGGCCAGTTCATTAGGAATACATGATAATGAATTTTTAGGGTTGGTTTTCGCTGCACCTGCGTTAATAAAGTTTTGTGCTATCTCGGTACCACACCTTTTTCACACCCTGAATGGTACGCGTGAACATTATAGTTTGAGTGTAACGAATAGTCAGATAATTGGGAGACCACAAAGCTCATGGCCTCCTTTAAAATGGTGGTTAATGTTGGCAGCAATGGTTTATCTGCATTTACCAGAGGGACAATTAATCGCTGCCCCAATTAACCAAGAGTTTTACAAGCGTATTGCTGTATTTGGTTTTGCCATAGCAGAGTCAGTTCCTCATCTTAATCAAATGGAACAATTACCCAATAATATTGCCAACATGCTTAGGCATGGTGATTCATCTTCTATGATTTTATCATTGGGTGTTGGGGCTTTGGCTGGGGTTGCACATGCCTCTCAAGCTCTGCTTGCAGCCATCGCAAATGGCGTAGATTATACTGCCTGGCTTGGGCCTTTAATTGAGTTTGTAATTGGATTTAGTGAGGCACAGCAACACGCCGTTCCAGCGGCAAGAAGACTATATCGTTCGACTTTTTTCAACTCAAGATCTCCTATTGAAATAGAAGCGAGTGCTTCAATGCCAACTGAAAATGCCGTCAACACAGACATACCAAGACTAGCATGATGAAAAAAACACCATGCCAAGGATGAAATTGCAGTCATAAAGAGAGAGTATCGATATGAGTTGAATTTTAAACAGTGAAGCATTAATATGATCAAAAATGCCGAGACTGGTTGATGTTATGGACGATTCACACACTTATCATTCCCCTCAATTGCAACAATTGATTGAAAAATCAGGATTATCCAATTGGTCAATTTCTGAGTTCGATTGGGATCAAACCCCTATCGTACCAAACGATGTCACAATAACAGATTATGTGGATATGATAAGTCAGCTTTACCATGCGGAACTGTTTACCCTAAAAATTTGTGCCCGACTAATCACTGAAATTCCAGACTTTCAAGCGCTTCGTTTTATCTGCACGCAGATGAATGACGAGGCACGTCATGCCGATGTATATGCAAAATATATTCAAATGCTTGGCAAAATTGCACCTGTCAATGAACGGCTTGCAGATATTTTTTCCAAGACGCTTGCTTGGACTGGATCCTATTGCGGATTGATTGTTGCCTTAAATGTAGTCATGGAAAGTGAAGCACTGAATCAACAAAGAAAGCGGATTGAAACGCTACCCTGCCCTATTTTCAAGGCAATTAATTCACGTATTATCCAAGATGAAGCCAGACATTCTGGATTCGGTTTTATCTATATGCGAGACAAATTACCTCTTCTGAGTGAAATAGAAAAAAATAATATTATTACCTGGATTGAAGGCCTTTGGTCTGATTGGAAACTGGCTAACGAAGACCGTTATCTGGAAACGGGGGCTGCAATTTTAAGAACTTCTCCTGAAGAACTTGATATCCGGTTGAAAGCACAACAACGTATGTTTTGCAAATTAGGGTTAGTTACTTCACCTCATGCTGTTACCGAGGAAGTCCTCTAAAATAACTTTTTTGCGTTTGATCATAAGGACAATTGATATGGCAAAATTATTTAAGTTTAGAGATCTTAAAACCGCAACTGAATTTGCGGAGTTTTCCAAAGGATACATGGACTCTTTTCAGGGGAAACGACTTGACCCAATTCAGGCTATCAAAACTGAAAGTCTATTCTCCTATAAGCGCATTATAGGTGTTTATGAGGGCACACAATTAGTCGCTGGATACATAATTAATCAATATCCACATCGTTGTTTTGAATATTTTACGGCTGAAGAACAATTAAATATTATTGAAGCTTTGGGGGGCAAGCAAAAGGTCTGTGAAATAGTTGCACTTTGGAAATCAAAATCAATTTCTCGCGTGATGTTTAACTTGAACATTGGGTCCCATATTATTTTTGATGCTCTAAAAGAAAATCGTCCCATCATTTTTGGCTGTTCCTATGCCGGCCATGGAATGATAAAACGCTACACTTTATTAAGCCCAAAGCTTGTTCGCAAAGGAATACACGATAATGATCTCACTGTCTTTTATTTTCGTCGCAGACAGATGATCATGACCTATTTATTGACACTGACCATCACAATTGCGCAAGCAATTTATCGTAAACTATTTCGAGTAAAAAAATCGGCACAGGTGATAATCAATGACTGATCATCGAAATTTAAAAATACCCCATTATATATTTTTTGATCTTCTTAGTGCATTCTTCGCAGTAGGTCCTGCCGTTTTATCATGGTCTGCTATTATTTTTCTGATCTTTTATTTTTCTGGCTCAACTACCTTGTTGATTCTTGTTTTATTACTGTCACCTTTATTGTCAGGTTTGACTTTCATATCTTTCTTAGCACTATTTAAGTTCTTTATTCCTAAACTAAAACCTGGCGTGACCCATATTGGATTCAATAAAAATACTCTATCATGGTATTGTCATTTAGCATTAAATCGTTCCATAAAGGTGTCTGGACTTAGGTATCTTCTGAATATTTCCTATTTACTTAAATTTTTACTGTATCGTGCATTAGGCGCCAAAATTGGCTTTGGCATCAATACGCCAATGGAATTTACCTTTGTTGATCTTCCCTTATTATCCATTGGTTCAGGAACAACTTTCGGTGAAAATGTTCATGTCTCTTGTCATTATTTTACTGGTGATCGCCTGCTGTTAAAGCCTGTCACAATTGGAACAAATTGTTTTCTTGGCGCAAATTGTATTATAGGCCCTGGCAGTAAAATCGGTGATAAAGCGTATGTAGGCTATGGAAATATTGTGTCTGGCGACGTTATTGCCGATAACGAATATATTGGAGATTTGGAATGGAGAAATGGCAGTCCAATAAGGGCCATGAAGATTCAAAAAATCAATTTAACGCACCAAAAAAAAATACAACAACATTAGAATTGTTGGACAGCGATCTCTTAGTCCCACTAGAACAATATAACCGCTATCTCGTTATTTTTTTTGTTCTAATAAGTCTGTATCAATATTTTATTCTGCCCTTTTTATTGCCAGAGACAGGGATTCTCTTGATACTAAATTTACTGCCCCTTATGCTCGTGAATAATAGCTTCTGGTCACTAATCCACGAGGGAATCCATTCCAAACTATCAATGAATCGAAGGGGTAATGATACGATGAGCCGCCTATTGGCTATCTGTTTTGGCTCACCCTTTCGAGCGATTCAACAGGCTCATCTTTTACATCACAAATATAATCGAACAGCAATGGAACGACATGATGAATATGATCCAGCTCTACTATCGCCACGAATAGCCCAACTTGCTTTTTATTTCCGTTTATTCATTGGCTTATATATTCAGGAGTTATTTTTTCCGCTAATTGCCTTATTATCACGCAAAACACTAAAAACTAAATTAACGAAATATTTTCCTGCCAACTCTTATCAGTTGATTGCGATTGAACGATTCTTAAAAAAGAAAAATAATTTGCCAGAAACCAGAGTTGATCTTTTATTCATTTTTTCTATGTTTTTTCTTAGCTTTTATTGCTATGGCTCACATTGGCCTGTATTAATTATTTTAATGATGGCTCGTGCATTATTTATTTCTGTATCGGATTATTCGTACCATTATGGGAGTAAAACAGACGATGTATACTTTGCTTTTAATTTCAAGCTACCAACGTGTTTCGCTATTTTTATCCTTAATTTTAATTATCATGGAACACATCATCGTTTCCCAAGGCTTCCCTGGCATGTTCTACCAATAGTTTTTGCTTCTGAAGGGAGGAATTTTGAATACAATTTCTTTCATGGACTAGCGAGACAATTACGAGGGCCCCGTCCCGTTTCATCGATGGCTTTAAATGACAAAGTAAAATCTACCAAATCATGCCTCAACCAACTGCCAGAACAATGATTCATAAATTATAAGCCTGGTTTGTAAACCCTTCACATAATCAATGTCACCATACCCTGGCTTAAAATTCTGATCAGGCATGGCCTTTGGACAACGATTTTCAGGAAATAATCTAATGCAATAACAGCAAAGCTAAAGGGGTCAGGTCTTGCTTATTGCACTATGTATAGCTAAAAAGCAAGGCCTGAAAAGCAAAACTTTTGACATCCTGGTGGATGTCAATCCATATCAGCTCCAGAGCGCTACGTCAGTTTAACGTGTGACCTTTTCAATAAGCTGGAAATGAATGAGTATTTTCACTTGCAGTATTGTTCGTTAAAGTAGTACCAAATACTCCGAACGCAAGCAGAGCTGCTCCTGTCGTGGCCGCTAAAAAACTGGTAGCAAAGCTAAAGGGGTCAGGTCTTGCTTATTGCACTATGTATAGCTAAAAAGCAAGGCCTGAGCCTCATGACTTTTGACATCCTGGTGGATGTCAATCCATATCAGCTCCAGAGCGCTACGTCAGTTTAACGTGTGACCTTTTCAATAAGCTGGAAATGAATGAGTATTTTCACTTGCAGTATTGTTCGTTAAAGTAGTACCAAATACTCCGAACGCAAGCAGAGCTGCTCCTGTCGTGGCCGCTAAAAAACTGGTAGGATCAAGAGACGCTGCATCCAAAATAATGAACGCTACAGCAATCTGAGTAAGACCTAACACCGCTATAAATCCTCTTAAAATCGACATAGAACAAACAGGCTGACTAGGTATGGCTACTCTTCGCTCTGGAATGCGAGGCGTTACTGCTTTAATTAATGGTTTATCAACAGGAGCGGGGCTGGGTAGCTTCACGTCTCTTAAAGGTACTAGTATTTTTCCATAAACACCATCATCTAATTTTTCCCTGATATGCGGCAACAAGTTATAGCCATCATAATAAAGACTTGAATATCCAACATTCAGCCATAACAAATTTCGATTGTTTATAAAGGCATTGGTACCTGAGCGACCAATCTTATTTTCCTCAATATTCAGCCAGATCAAACTTTGGCTTGCTGCAAAAGCAATCGCTCCTTCAGTAGTAATGTGATTCCAACTCACATCAAGTTTTTCCAGCGATGTATGACCTGCCAAGGCAATAGCACCCTCATTGGTAATGCGGTTTGATTTCAAAATAAGATGATACAGTGAGTTGTTCCTTGCTAAGGCAGACGCACTTCTATCAGTTAAACGAGTAGAAGAAAGATTTAGAGTTCTCATATTAGGACCGATTCTCAGGACGAAGTCGCCAATGGGATTATTACTGAGATTTAATTCACGAAGATTTGGCATTTGGGTCAATGCGCATGCTCCCTCTCCCCGGATGCGATTATTACTAGCATCTAAAAATGTAAGTCGCATATTTGATGCTAAATATTGGGCACCTTCATCACCAATATCATTAAATCCCAAATTGAGACGTTGAATGAATTTATTACGCGCGAAGGCTTTAGAGCCCTGAGGACCAATTTGGTTCCAGCTTATGTCAAGGCTTAGCAGACGATTATTCGTTTCAAAGGCTTCAGCACCTATATAACTGATTTTGTTATCACTAACATCCAATTCATCTAAATAAGGGCTGGACGCTAATATTTTTACAGCGTCATCGCCTAGTTTATTCCCTCTAATCTTTAGTGTTCTTAAGCTTGGTACAGCTACTAATTTTTCCAGGCCTTTTGTACCGATCTCATTTTTGCTTACATCAAGCTTTGTAATTTCTGGATGTTTATTTAAAAAATCACAAATTATTTCAATAATTCTCAATTGCCGAGGTTCGCGGTCTGATAAAGTAAAATATTCATAATCAAAACTTGAGTAGACACCATTTTTAAGAATTAAAGCATCTTTATTTTTTACGCGCTTTTCGAGATCACTATGTACAATAAAAGGCATTATATGGTTTCCTAAATTTGAATTCGGAGCTGTACATCATTTTTCAATCGATATGACAATCAGAGTCATGTATTCGTAAGAGATCGTATTCCATAATAGATCTAATGTAATGCTACCCGTTCATTCGGATAAAAAAAGCGCATCATAGATATTTTTTAAGATATTTTCAATCAACAATGGATAAATAATTACCACAAGAGCATTAATTCCATCAACTAAACCAGATTGTTTGGGCTTTTTACCTTCAACTTGACAAACAACTTGATTGGGTTATTATTGCGCACCTTAAAATAATCAAGCCTATTAGTATGAAAAATAATCAATTAAAATCATTCTGTTAATGACTGTTTTGAGATTCATTCTGGACTGTTGCCAATCTTTCACATTGTAAGTTTGACAAACACGCTAGGACTTACATAGACCCAGATATACATTTTGTGGAGATTGCATGCCCAACACTATAAATGATGAGACTAATAGCATCTATCATTACCTACATTTAGCTAACTTGCATGGTCAAGATAGCGAAAAAGCCTTTATCAATTATAAGAAAGCCGCTGATTGTGGCCATGTTGATTCACAGTATTATGTAGCATATCAATATGATGTGAAACAAGACTATCTAAAAGCACTTAAATATTATCGTAAAGCGGCTGCGCAGCAGCACGAATCGGCTATATCCAGAATTAAAACCCTACAGGACGAAGCTGAAAAATTATACAAACAGGCCATGGGTCTAAAATGTAGCACGCAAGAAGTCAAGTATTTTGAATCTGCAGCGAAACTGGGCCATAAAAATGCACAGTATTTCTTAGCCAGTCGATACGCAAGGGGATTATATGTCGAGAAGAATAGTTCAATGGCAATGAAATGGTATAAAAAATCAGCGGATCAAGGAGTTAAAGATGCTCAGTTCGAACTGGCTGAACTGCTCAAAAAAGGCAGCATAGGTATTCCTGCAAATGAAATTGAAGCAGTCAAATATTACCGTTTAGCCTCAAAGCAAGGGCATCTTGAAGCCCAAAAATTACTTCTTGAACTCCAATTAAAACTCGGGATTCAATACTTTACCGGCAAGGGGCTACCCCAACCTGATAAATTCAAAGCAGCAGTCTGTTTTGTTGAGGCGTCTGTATTAGGAAGCCCATCTGCACAGAATTATCTGGGGATTATGATTGAAGCGGGTTCCGGGGGGCTGGAACAAAATTACACTATGGCGGCATCTTTATACAAGTCAGCATCCAGCCAAGGTATTATTTCGGCACATTTTAATCTTGCGGATTGTTATGAAAAAGGATTAGGGGTTAAAAAAAATGTTCTTAAAGCCATTCGACTGTACACCAAAGCAGCTACAAATCGTCACGAAAAATCGCAAGCAGCATTAGTTCGTTTGAAACAAGATGCAAAGCAGGGAAATCCTCTCATTCAACAGGCATTTAATACGCTTGATTCAGAAGCCAATTCTTTTAACACCCAAGGAGTTGATTATGCTTTAGGCCGTAATGGAGCAAAAAAGGATATCAACAAAGCGATTGAGCACTATACTCAAGCAGCTGAACGAGGAAGCCAGTATGCGCAATATAATCTTGCCGTTCTTTTTTTAAGTGGTCGCAGCGTAAAAAAAGATGAAGACGAAGCATTACGCTTCTTTCATTTGTCAGCAGAAGCTGGTTTCAAGGATGCGCAATATTTACTGGGAAGATTATACGAAAAGAAAGCAAAATATACTGAAGCAAGAATATGGTATTTAAAAGCCAAACAACAAGGGCATCGAAGAGCGAGATATCGATTATCCAGACTGGATAGCTTACAACTTCATCAAGGCTGGAAACATGAAATTGCAATAAAAAAATCAGGGAAAAAAACAGCATTAATTGTATCTGAAGAAAGCTCACAGGCACGCCACCTGGCAGAAAAAATTTATAATCACGAAAAAATCGCTGAATTTCGTGCAGTCGGCAACATTGTCCGAGTTGAAGGTGGATTAATTGACTATCTAATCGAATACAACAATTGCCCTGAAAATCCCGTCATGACCATTGCGTTTAGAGGCTCCGTCACCCTTTGGGATGATTTTGTCAAAACTAATGGCGAATATCCCCATCGATCATTAGAGGAAATCGATAGAAAAGATAGAGGTGTTGCTGAACAATTTATTTATGATGTCGTAGCAATTGTCGGGGAACATTCTGCTCATGGTGGATTTATAAAACGATATAGTCGTATGCAAGACCATATGCATGCCGATATTAATAAGTTAATACACGATCATCATTTAGCCTATTCCGATGTGTATTTTATTTTTTCAGGACACAGCTTGGGTGGTGCAATAGCCAGTTTGGCGGCACGCGATTTCAAAATGCAACATCCTGAGTCAGGCTATATTGGATTGATCACCGTATCATCACCTCGTGTTTATGGTACTAATGCAGCTCAGGAAACAGAAAGGCTCCTGGGAAAAAAGAACATCATGCGTTGGTGGAGAAGCGGAGACATTGTAACGGCTGTTCCCCCCGCATCTTTCGGATTTGAACATATAGGCATGGATTATATGCTTAAACCCTTAATGGGCGCAGGTGCTTTGGATTTATCCAGTAAACATAATATTGAACTCATCAATCAAGATCTTGCGGGAGAGACATGGCGCCAAGAGCGAAACCCCTTTCATGTTGGTCTAAGTGAACACCCAGGCATATTTGGCAAAGCCAACAAATTAGCAAAAACCGTTGTGGTGAGGCCCGTGGCAACGATAGGTGAAATGAGCTATACCTACGCACGTATCGGTTTAAATTTTTTTGGCAGCGCAGTGAAGCCGTTGAAAAATGCCATAATTGAATCAGTGATTAACGATCATAAAAAACCTTAAATTTTAACTGGTTCTGGCGAAACAATTGTCCGATGATAGAACATCCTCACTTTCAAGGATTTTTAATTATCAGTTTTAAATAGGGTCTTATATGTAAGGAGTTAAATTTATAATTTGCAACGTTCTAAGAATCAGAAAGCAAAATGTCGGATAAATTAGTAACGTCAATTCCGAAATTGGACACCATTGGTGTTATCGCCAGCGTTCAGTTCGTAACCTTAGTCATTGCCGGTGATGGCACGTCCGTCAGGCTTGCTTTACGAGACCAGGTGCCAGGCTTGAACAATCTGGCAGCAACTAAATGAACAGGCAGAATATATTATGTGGTTTAAAATAGAAAAAAATTATGTGGTGCTCTCTGTCTATGCCAAGCCCAATGCAAAAAAATCAGCGTTGCTTGCCATTGCTGACGAAGCCTTACATATAGCGCTGCATGCCAAACCACAAGATGGGGAAGCGAATAAAGAATTGATACAGTTCCTATCGAAGCAGTTCAAATTACCCAAATCTCATTGTGAATTAATCCGGGGCGAAAGCAGCCGTCATAAACAAATCAGGGTTCCATTATCAGATCATTTAATTCGACTGATTAATGAGCTCAAACTTCCCAATATAAAATAGAAAGGCCTGAATGGAGGATAGCCATTCAAGCCATTAGTTTGCGAGGTTAACTGCTATGGTTACACCACTGTTCCATTAATTGGACTTAAATGTGATACCGGTTCCATCCGGTATCACGTGCTTCCATGTTTGGACTATTGAAACTGATTCCGTACGTTTCGGAGGCCATTATACTCAGTTGATTTCCATTGTCAACTGATAATTTCCAAACGAAACTAAAAGTTTCCACTCATTTCAAAATTTGCAGGTTTTATTACCCTTTGTTACACTCTACTCAGCATTAAGAGATTAGGAACATTGCTTCCCCATGGAAAAAGTTAACTTAACAAAACAGTTTGCTTACCGCTTGCGAGACGCAATGATTGCTGCTGGATTTAATTCACAACGCTCAACATCAGGAGTGTGTATCCATAAATTAGCAGAAATTACTGGTTACTCTGTTCAAATTTGCCGAAAATATCTGCGGGGTGAAGCCATACCCGAGCCCGTTAAACTCGTTGAAATTGCTGCGAAACTTCACGTTTCTCCGGGTTGGCTGCTGTTTGGTGATGCTCATAATGACCCTGGATTATCGAAAGACAAATTAACAATCAGCAAGAATTTGCTTCACTATATTTTCACACGAGCAGCATGTCTATATAATGGCGACTTAATGGAAAATGAGGTGCCTGGGTTTTTGATGGAATTGATTAACGACATCAGCTTAATCAACGCTAACGAAGAACAGTCAAAAAAAATTATTGACCTGGCTTTGGCTTCAGTGAAGCATTTTAGCCATCCGCAAGGAACGTAGAGAAGTATTCATGGAACATAGCCGTAAACTGATGCTCCACCCACAGCATCTGGAAATTCTATTTGCATTCAAAAGTAAACTTTCAAACGTATTCAGGGATGTATTGGGAATACATGAAATTCATCACATTGCCTTAACTCGGATTAATGAACGGAATGAGCTGGTTTCCTTATCCTCCACCCCCTCTATGGAATTTAATTTGTTCAGCAGCTCACTTTGGCATTTTGATCAAACCTACGATCCTGAATGGTTTCAATTGGGAGCTCAGGCTAGCTGGCAAACATTATATATACCGGAGCGATATGATGAACTGTATTACCTTAAACAGATTAAACATGCATTCCCGATAGGATTATCAATGGCGGCAAAAATTGATAATGACTACGTTATCTATTCTTTGGCTAGTCGTAAATCATGCCCTCATACACAAGAACTGTTCACTAGCCAACATGATGATTTTTATAAGATTGGCCAATACTGTTCAAATATGCTTAATCCATTATTTAACTATTGTGACTCTTTGTCAGCACAGAATTTACCGCTACAGGTTCATTATGAAACATCAAAATAAAGTAATATTAGGCGGACTGATGGGAAATATTGTAGAAGCTTACGATATGTCCATCTGTTATTTCCTATCAGCCGAACTATCCCGCAATTTGTTAGGCGACACGAAGGGAAAACCCACTGTAATGCTCTCTCTTATTTTTATCGCTTATCTGGCGAAACCAATAGGAGCATTTATCCTTGGGCTACTTTCTGATCTCTATGGTAGAAAGAATGTTCTAATGGGTTCAATTCTCATTATGGGTATCTCTACCGCCCTGATTGGTGTTATACCCGCTTATGACCGAATTGGCATCATGGCTGCGGGCTGCTTGTTAGCTTTTAGGATAATCCAGAGCATGGCTATCGGTTCTGAATTTTTAAATTCATCTTCATTACTGGTTGAAAGTGGCGATACCAGTCAGCGGGGTTTTAGAGGATGCTGGTCATCAGTTGGTGTAAAAGCCGGGTATTTGGTCGCATGCCTGGTGGCAGAGCTTTTCCATTACTATTCAAAAACCAATCCAGATCTTAATAATTTATGGCGTATTCCATTTTTATTCGCTTTACTGACGACCCTGATTGGTTTTTATATCCGTGCAAAAATGCCGGAAAGCTTGGCCTATATTATTTATTACGCAAATAGAAAAAAACCGTCAACACGTGATATCTATAAACAATCACTTGATTTTGTAAAAAAATACCCATTTATGTTTTACTTTGCATTTTTCTCTGTCTTTTTATCCGTTACAACAGGATTTTTCTTTTACTTGTATATCCCTTTGCACGCCATTCAATATGCTCACATACCGCGTAACCTGATTATGATGTCCAATATTTTCTCTTTATTATGTGTCACCCTGCTTATTCCGCTGTTTGGCTGGTTATCAGATAAACACGACCGTTTAAAAATGTTAATTTTTGCCAGCAGTGGATTACTGGTTATGACCTACCCATTTATGCACATGATCAATTACGGTAATGCCGGGTACTTTATTTTAATGCAGTTAATAATCTCCATTCCCTGTGCCTGTTATTACAGTGTATCGACTGTCCTTTTGACGGAGTTATTCCCATTACAAATACGGTGTACGGCTCTTTCTATTGTCTATTCAATATCTGCAAGTTTGGCTGCTGGCCTGCCTCCCCTGTTAGCTGACTATTTGGCGAGAACAACGCATATGCCCAGTTCACCGTGCATAATTATCATGGTACTGGCAACTACAGTCCTGATTAATGTTCGCTTTCTGGCTCGTCGTTATCGAAAAGGTATAAACAATTATCAAATTGCGCAGATGGACTCGGAAAACCCTGTTTTTACTGTTCAATATCAAAAACCAATATAATGAACCTTAAGGGTGTTAGCGCTCCTCACCAAAGGACGAAATTGAAAACACCATTTATCGAAGAGATTAGGGACTACTGATTTAAAGTCTCTTCCTTAATTGTGACATTTCATTTAATTGCTCTGTTATGATGCTATAAAATTTCTGCATAGTTTCACTTTGATAAAATGTTTGTTTTTCCTCATCGCTTTGAGAGTTCGCCAAATTGATTAGCGTATCTAAACCAGCAATGGCATCATCCAGTTCTTTTGCAATGGAACTGAGGCTGGTTAAATAGGCTACTCGATTTTCACCTTCATATGCAGAAAAATTATGAATTTTCACATCAATTTCAGCTCGTAACCCCCTTAAGCTCCGTTCAAGATTAATAATATTCTCAGGTAATGATTTATCCAATTTTGAGTGAACCAATTGCGTGTGACTATGAGTATCCGGTTCCATCGATGCCCTCCAGGTAGAAAATAGTTCTTATGTATAATTCTAGTTGAAGCACAGTATTTCGCCATTTGTTTTAATAGTGTTATCATTGTTTTTTTTCATAACATTGAATCCTATGCTACTCCATTACCTTTTTCTTTTGGGCATTTGTGTAGAGGCGATAACTGGTGCGTTAGCTGCCGGGCGAAAAAAAATGGACTTTTTTGGTGTGATGCTTATAGCCTGTATTACCGCGTTAGGCGGAGGCACGGTAAGAGATGCGCTATTTAACACCTACCCAATCACTTGGGTCGCTCATCCAGAGTATTTATTGTACACCTCATTATGTGCATTTTTGACTATCTTTATTGCTCATTCCCTGGTCAGAATCATGAAAGTATTTTTAATTCTTGATGCTCTTGGTCTGTCTGCTTTCGTTATCATTGGTACGCAAAAAGTCCTTTCTCACGGAATGTCGCCTAGCGTGGCAGTAATCAGCGGGATGTTAACGGGTATTTGTGGGGGGATGTTACGAGATATTTTATGTAATGATATTCCTTTAGTACTGAGAAAAGAATTATATGCTGTAATTGCTCTTGGTGGTGCGGTGTTATTTATTACTCTTGCGCATTTTCAGGTTCCACATAACCTGAATATCTTGATTACTCTGATTAGCATTTTTACAGCGCGGTTATTGGCAATTTTCTTTCATATAGAAATACCAATCTTTGATTATTCAGAAAGTATAAAAAAGCGAAAAAAGAAATAACTGGAATAACGTTTTAGCCCAAATCAATGGCATTGGTAATTGAGTAGCAAAAAATTCGTCCTTGTGTCGCTCCAATAGATTCTCGCAAATTCACGCGACTCTCCTTCGCCTGCTTCATCACCCTCAGTTCCCGTCACCCTCCACGAAAACGTGGGGGCAGAATCAGGAGAAACTTGGTGAGCTGCTATAGACCCTCCGCTTTCGCGGAGGGTGACGAGGAGGTAAAGCGAAGGGTTACGTATTGGGTAACGCGGAGATGAAGAGCCGTGAAGTTGCGAGGGACGATGGGAGCTGTTTAGGTCGTCGCGCACAAGCATCACTTCGCTTGCAGGGAAAAGTGAACCTCAGATGGTTCACCTTATAAATTTTATTTTTTACTGAGAAAAAAACTTATTAAACTTCTTTGATTGAAATGATGCTCACTTCTTCTAAAGGCACATCGCCATGCCCCATTTTCTGTCCTGTTTTTACCTTTGCAATCGCATCGACAACATCCATACCCTCAACCACTTCACCAAACACACAATAACCAAAGACTTGAGCATGATCGCCACTGTAATTA
The DNA here is from genome assembly GCF_000423305.1 of Legionella moravica DSM 19234. GTDB lineage: Bacteria > Pseudomonadota > Gammaproteobacteria > Legionellales > Legionellaceae > Legionella > Legionella moravica. The sequence continues at coordinate 145,919 of NZ_AUHS01000014.1, forward strand.
AGAAAACCATTATCCGCCACGTTAATAAAAAATTGAGCGGTAGCAGAATGAGGATCCATGGTTCTTGCCATTGCTATGGTTCCACGCTTATTAGGCTTGGCATTTTTGGCTTCATTTTTAATGGGTTCTTCGGTTGGCTTTTGCTGCATATCCGCATTTAAGCCTCCGCCCTGAATCATAAATCCGTCAATAACCCGATGAAAGATCGTATCATTGTAAAAACCGCTTCGAACGTAGTTCAGAAAATTTTCTGCTGTTCCTGGAGTACCCTCTGTATCTAACTGTAAATGAATATCACCTTTAGATGTGCTAATTACAACCATTATATCTCCTGTTAAATCTTAAATTATGAGCAATTTATTACTAAAGCCCGCATTTTAGCACAAACATCATGCAATACATGGATATTATGAATGCTGGCCAGAGCCGTAAATAAATTGGCTTTTCTTTTAAATAAATGATGCAAATACGACCGTGAATAATTGAGGCAGGTATAACAAGAGCAACTCGCCATTACAGGGGACAAATCATCTGCAAAACATGATTTTTTTATTTGAATTCGTTCATTCTCGTATTCACTGGAAAAACGTAACCAATTTCCCTCTTGTACCAACTCACCACAATATAACGCCCCATGCCTTGCATTGCGTGTAGGGGCGACACAATCAAACATATCAATTCCCTCTGCAACTACATCCAAAAGATCCTGAGGTGACATACCCACCCCCATTGTGTAACGAGGCTTATGTTCAGGCAAAAAATCACGAACCCAGCGGATAACCTCAACTGTAGTCTTCATATCAAACCCTATAGTCTCACCGCCTATTGCAATTCCGTCTGTATTCATTGATGCAACAAAATCAGCGCATTCCCGCCTCAAATCTTCGAAAATGCCGCCCTGAACAATCCCAAATAAAGCTTGTTGATTCCCATAACGTGACGCTGGATGCTCGAGATGATAATTAACCGACTGTTTTAACCAGCGATGGGTACGAGACATAATATGAGCGACTTCATCCTTGGTGCAACTGTCGGGAGTACATTGATCAAAGGCCATGATAATGTCTGCACCAATAATTTTTTGTGTTTCCAACGACATCTCGGGAGTCATATGAATCAGTCCCTGACTGCCAGGAAGTTTAAAATGAGCCCCTTCTTCATCAATGGTACAAATCTCTTTATTTTTAGATAAACTGAAGACCTGAAAACCACCGCTATCAGTTAACATCGGACCATGCCATCCCATAAACGGATGCATCCCCCCCGCTTTTTCTATTACGTTCATTCCTGGAGCGCACAGCATATGATAGGTATTGCCGCCTAAAATAATCTGACTGCCAGCAGCCAGCAACTCTCCTGGAGTCATGTTATTTACTCCGGCACGAGTTCCAACGGGCATAAACACCGGAGTAATGAACTCGCCATGAGGGGTCGTAACACGGGTAACACGTGCTTTAGTACCGGCATGCCGGTGCAGCACTTCACAAGAGAATTTATTCATCTAAAAAAGACAACTCAAAAAAAGAGCAATCATAGCCAAATCAAATCATGATTACCAGTTAATAAATGGAAGAGCGTGTTCGTAGAAACAAGAATAATCCTGTAATGGCCATAAAAAGAAAATACAAACTGACCCATCCCGGCATGGAAATACCCAACAGACTCCAGGTGGTTTCTGCACAATCTCCGGACCCCCAAAATAATGCTTTAGCGACAGATTGCCAGGGAAAATAACGGATTAATACATCCAGGCCAGGCATGCAGGCTGGGGCCTGATCTGCAGGAAGTGATTGCAACCACAACTGTCTTAGCGAAAAAAACAGACCGGCACAGGCGACGATAATCTGTAACAAGCTGACAAAATGAGCCTTTTTCAGAGTGCCCAGACTCAGTCCCATAATTCCCAACAACAAAAAGACACAAAGACGTTGCATTAGGCATAGTGGACAGGGCTGAAGACCGACTATATATTGAAAATAAAGGGAAGACATTAATACAAAAAGCGTGATCAATGCCAGAAACGATTGAATTTTTCTATAGGCAAATTTAGTCATGATTTTGGCAACATATACTGGACAGCCGCTTTAAGCTCTGCTTCGGTACATTCAACGCAAGTTCCTTTTGCTGGCATAGCATTTAATCCTTTAATGGCTGAGGCAACCAGTTCATCAATCGTCCTACCTGCCAATCGAGGCTTCCAATCTTTTTCATCGCGAAATTTGGGTGCCCCGGCTAGTCCATCACGATGACAAACAGTGCAATATTGTTCGTAAGTCTCCTGGCCTGGTTCTTTAGCTTCTACAGTTGTTGATGCCTTATCCACCGCCCCGGCTCCAGAAGTATCATTACCTTGTTCCTGAATACGCACTTTACCTATGGGTTGAATTCTTTGTTGTATTTGCTGCCTATCGACATCATCCAATGCAAAAATAGAAAATGAACAAGCTGTTAACAGCGCTACGCTAATCAACCTCATTAATGCGCCCTCTCGATTACAATTTAAAAATCATACCGACAAGTGACGCTTTTTTCCAGCATCATTTAAAGAAGACGGCAGAAAAATGCGCTCTAAGTTCTGCAAAAAACGACTAAAGTCCCACTTCTGCCGCAAGTTCGATGTGTACCATCTGACTCTTGGTCTCACTTATGAAATCTTGAGGAAAAGTCAGATTTGCGTCCTCCATTTACAGGATTATTGGGGGAACGGCTAAAGCCATGTTACACTGCCGCCAATGGACAAGAAGCTGAGCTAGGGATGGGAATTCAAGATAACAGTACAGAAAATAATCATTCAGCGTCATCGATTTGGGAATCAGATGTAGAAACCGAACGCTACCCTGAATTCATCAACGATGCGATGGAACACTATTTCGAAGATCGAGTGAAAAAGTCATGGCAAGGTCGGCATATTCTTAATGGAAAAACCCCTACTCCCACCGCGCTTATTTTTTCAAGTAATGACTATTTACATATTAGCCAGCATCCCGAATTAATTAATGCTCAGATGGACGCCATGCGAAAATACGGTAATGGCCAAATGCAATCAGCCGTGTTTTTGAGTAACAATAGCCAATTGCTGGATAATTGCGAACAACAGTTCAGCACCTTTTTAAACTATCCCTCAAGCTTGCTTACTCAATCAGGCTGGTGTTCCAATGTAGGGATCATTCAAGCTCTGGCCAAACGAAATACACCAGTATATCTAGATTTCTATACCCACATGTCTTTTTGGGCCGGAGTTAAAGCGGCTAACGCCAAACCCATTCCGTTTCAACATAATTCGACAGAATCATTAATAAAAAGATTGGAGCGACATGGACCTGGGATTATTGCAATTGACTCGATATACAGCACGACAGGAACAATTAGCCCCCTCTCGGAATTTGTCAAAATTGCCAAAAAATACGATTGCCTGTTAATTGTTGATGAGTCGCATTCCCTTGGAACTTATGGGCCAAGTGGAAAAGGATTGGTTACCCTGCTAGGACTGTCCGATCAGGTTGATGTAATCACCGCAAGTTTGGCAAAAGCATTTTCAGGGAGAGGTGGATTAATTGCCGGGAAAAAACGATTAATTGAATTTGTACGCTATTCCTCCCTGCCAGCAATATTCAGTTCAGCATTGGTTCCTCATGATTTGGCTGGATTTTCATCTTCTCTGGAAATTATTTCCAGGGATGAATGGCGCCGAGAGAAATTGCATGCAAACGCAACGTTTTTACGAGAAGCCCTGTCAGCAAACGGTTTTGATATTGGCGATAGTGAGTCACAAATCATTCCAATTATGACGGGAAACGAAGCAAATACGATTTGGTTGCGCAATGAACTGGAAAAGGAAGATATTTTTGGAGCTGTATTTTGTTCACCTGCCACCCCCAAGAACAGAGCATTGATACGTTTATCCCTTAGTTCCAACCACGAAAAAAGGGATCTTCTCCGAGTGATAGACTGCTTGCTCAAGTTAGTAGCGCATCAACGAGATATTCCTTTTTTTAATGGGGAGTATTAAGTAAGGAACATCTCCTCAGCATCTAACTCTTCAAGATATTGATGATAGGATAAAATTTTATCCAGGCGAACATCGAATAAAACAGCACCTTGCACATAAGCATAGTAATAGGTTTCATCGGAAACAAATTTACGAGCTGGGACCAGACAATTGGTCCATTCGTTCCATTGTGGCGTCACTGAATTAGACTGCCAAAAACAAGGAATTTTCTCTCCACTGAGTAATTGGTCCAGAACCTCTTCACTGGCTCCATTATCCAGCGCCAAATCATAATGAAGGCGCATATCGGCTTCATTTTTTACAATTAAAAAACTGATATTGGCGTCATCATCCAACATGAAAAAACTACCTGAATTATCAGCGAGATAAAATTCCACTATCCCTTTCTTTTTACACAAATCCCAAAATAATTCAGCAAATTTTTTATCATGAAGACAGCTTGGCGAAGTGACCGAGAGCATACGAACAACCATATCGGACATACTTTGGAAGTACTGTAATTGCAAATCATGAATGCTCTTGATGATCAGCCCAGCCACATCGGGATCACTTTTTTTAATGTAGCGATGTATCAAACCTTCATTAAAGGCTTCAATCGCCAGTTTTTCATCAGCCTGTCCTGTTAACAAGATTTTTTTTATATTGGTATCTTCAATTCGTCTGCAAAACTCCAGGCCATCCATTCCTGGCATAGCGTAATCAACAACGACTACGGATATTTCCGAAAATCGTCTCGAATTATAAACTTCAGCATGAATAGCGGCTAAATCCAGATTGATTGTATGATTTGTCAAAGGACAATTTTTAGCTTCTGTATATTCACTAATGCAGCGCTGGCTCAATAGCTCCAACTCACAACGCTTTTTATGGATGCATTCCAACGCTTTAAATGGAGAATCAAAAACGCGATAAGCCAATCCTTCATCTAAATGCAAAACAAAGTTGAGCAAAAAATCGCGACTATCATCTACAAATACCGCAGTACTTGGAAAGTAACAGGTAGGTATAGAGAAATGTTGCATAGCTCCTCCTGAGCAAAACGATATGAAAACAAATCCTATTGTAACGCACTAAATCCTTTACAAACTAAATCAAGAAACAAGGCGAAACCTGCCTATAAAATATCATGATTGACTACTTAAGCCAAATTATTTGCGATTTATATGCATTAATCATCAGTAACTAATTTCTATCATATAAAACCGGGAACGACGAAACGAACATTCGACAACTCCTTGAATATTAGGGGCTGTTGATATTTCATTATGTTCAAGCCTACTTTCCGCGACTTGTTCGCGGAATCGATAGATCTTGCGCAAAACAAGAGTATATTGCGCCTATAAAGAGTGAATTGGATCCCGCGAACAAGTCGCTGGACGTCGAAACTTGAATTGTCAACAGACCCTAGGCTATATTAAATTGACTTCATTACTTTTTTCTTAAAATTCGAAGTCATCCTGCTCACAAGTACTGAAATTAAATAAGGATATTTTTATGGCTAATTCGAATGACGTTTATCAACCAATAGTCGGTGAATTAAAGCGCAACTGGGGTTGGATTTTAGGGCTCGGAATACTCTTTCTCTTTCTGGGCTGTATCGGTCTGGGCATGGTAGTTGGTTTAACACTGGTTAGCATGTATTTTTTTGGCGCATTACTAATCGTCTCCGGTATCACTCATGTTATTGATGTATTTAAACATAAAGAATGGAAAGGGATCATCTGGCAAGCCCTGATTGCTGTGCTCTACATTGCAGCAGGATGCCTGGTATTTTATGACCCATTCCTGGCATCAACATTAATAACAGGAATTTTAGCCTCTGTACTCATCGTCATTGGATTTACCCGAATTATAATGGCTTTAGTGTTGCGGGATTCCAAAGGATGGGGTTGGTTATTATTAGCAGGTATCACTGCAATTATTTTAGGGGTTCTGATATTAGCGCAATGGCCTATTAGCGGCTTATGGGTAATTGGGCTGTTTATTGCCATCGAAATGATAGTCAATGGCTGGACCTACATCTTTATTGCTCTATCTTTACGTTCATCACAGTCTTAAAATCAGTGCAAGACGGTTCATTTTAATAACGGCGTCGTTCTAGTTCAATCAGCAATAACGCCGTTACTTCCCAAGCATACACAAGTAACGTGATAATACCCGTGCAAATGGTCTATTAAAGATTGTCCTTGGTTCAGCTGAAGCCAACAATGCACTTTTATGGCATTTCCAGGCACAGGTAGTCCACCCTGCCAAAATTTCTATACCCCCTATTCACGCGCAGTAATGTAGATATTCAAAACATTCTGGGGCAAAGGTTCTGAGCATAAAAAAGGATCGGGCTTATCCTTATCAATTCTCTTGCATATTATTGGTCCGCCAAAATATCCAGTACCGGGTATTTGGCTTCCCTGGATTTCAAGTTCCAATACACAAGACTGATTTGGTGCAAGCAAGAAAAAAGCATCAACGCAGTTCGTTGCACCCCCGCCAATCATACTAATACCAGTCATGGGTACCATAATCAACGGACGGGATAGTTTAGTGTTATTGGTTACGATATAAGTTACATTCCCCGTACCATTAGCTGGAACCCTGACAATATTGCCATTGGGAACTGAAGGAATAATAGAAAATTCAGGCGTAGATCCCGAGTACAAGAGATTCGAACAACACATAAAAAATATCAGATAGATTAAACAGGGTAATTTAGTGCCTTTCATTTTCTACTCCAGAATATTAAAAATTAATCGATAATTGGAAAACTCAAGCTGAATAAAGCGTAATTTCCTTCTTCAGCGTCACAAGTAATATTGCCCCCAAAACCATTCATCACCAATTTACAAAAAGACAGCCCAAGACCAGTCCCCATAAATGTCGTGGTATAGAAATGGTTAAACAAACGAGAAACTTGTTGGCTGGTCATTCCTTTTGCAGTGTCCTTAAAGTACAAATAATTGAATTTATCACCGTATTCGGTCCAAATTTGAATCTCTCCTCGTTGGGCGGTAGCAATCATATATAATGCATTTTTTATTAAATTAAATAAGACATGCTCCATGAGCAACTTCGAACCTTTAAATTGAAAATCTCCTTCCCAGGTAATTAAAGTTCTCTCTCTTGGCGATAAAAAAGGATATCGAGAAATCGCTTCACTTAAACACTCGGCCATGGAACACGTTTCCATAATACAATTGTGTATTGTATTCTCTCGACCCGCCTTAACCAACAACATATCAATAATTGTATTGGCGTAATCAATCTCACTGACAATGCGATCACTAACCCCTTCAAGTTGAAGCAGTCGGCGTTCTCTCAAGGGAGCAGGAATCAACTGATGCTCTTTTGCAAGTTGATAACCCTGAATCAATCCAGGTAAATATTGAACCAATGCCTGTGCACCGCTTTTAATTCCTAATAATGGGGTTCTCAACTCATGAGCAATCATTCCCGCAGCAGCAGCCATTCCAGCCAAACGCTGTTGCTGCAACATAGCAGTTTTATAATTTAAAGTGGAGCCGGCTATTATGGTAAAGACAATCACTAAGGCCATTTCTATATGTTCCTCTCCGAAATAAATATGCGGAGAGAGCCAGTAGTATCCTATTAACGCCATACCAACGCCCAAATTCAATAAGATGGTCAAGCTCAGTAAATCCACGAGCAATACTAACAAAAATACACTGCATAATAAGGACATTGCGGAAATAACGCTGGCTTGATTCATCAAAAAAAGAAAGGTAAAAAAGAACGGTAAGGTAAACAATAAGGTTAAAAACCAATACCAGGATAAATAATTCTTCCATTGGGCAGGCCAATATGGAGTCAGCATTAACCCCAGACCTAACAGACTGCCAATAAGACGCAAGAGCATACTTTCATAAGGCTGAGGAAACCAATATGCCCAAATCAGGTAAAAAAAAGGAAACCCTAAAAAAGCTATGGCGCCAACAGCAACCAATTGATGAGCAGAATTGGAAAGACTCCGCTGCATGGACTCGTCTAAATGCTTTACAATGTTTTTAACTTGCCACATTGTTTACTCCCTTCCCCTTTTTATAAAATGTGTTGAGCAACTCTCAATTGAACCCCAACATCACTTCTCAGAACATTGAAATTAAAAGGCTCAACTCACCCTATAATTCTGAGCTTGCCAAACGACATCCCCTTAGCAGAAAGAACGAATCAATGCTATTATCAGCGCTTATTTTACAAGCATCAGATAATCCATGAAGCAAAAAACCATTCGCATCGCTACACGTCAAAGCCCTCTGGCACTATGGCAAGCAAACCATATCAGAGAAACCCTTTTAATGAAATGGCCTTCTTTGACTATCGAATTACTGCCCATGGTAACCTCAGGCGACAAATTTCTTAAAGATAAATTATTAGTGGCTGGCGGAAAAGGGTTATTTGTTAAAGAACTTGAAGAGGCCTTGCTGGATAATAGAGCCGATTTTGCAGTTCACTCCACAAAGGATATGCCCGCAGAACTGCCCTCTGGGCTTAGTTTGACCGCAATTTGTAAACGACACAATCCTTATGATGCCCTGGTTAGCTCTCGGTTCTCCCAATGTGATGCTCTTCCTCTAAACGCTGTTGTAGGCACATCGAGTCTTAGGCGACAATCGCAATTACTGGCTTACAGACCCGATCTCCAAATTAAAACCCTGCGAGGAAACATCAACACCCGCCTCGCCAAACTCGAAGCGGGTGAATATGATGCCATTATCCTGGCAGCAGCGGGTCTAGAGCGGATGGGACTGGAGCACTCCATTACAGAACTGCTGTCCGACGACATGATGTTACCCGCATGCGGTCAGGGCGCATTGTGTATTGAAAGCCGTTCAGATGATCACGACATGCAAAACATCATCAGCGTTTTAAATGATCCACTTACCTCACTGTGTGTTCAGACGGAGCGAACGGTAAATGCTCAACTCGGCGGTAATTGCCATGTTCCATTAGCTGTTTTTTGTAAACCGACCTCAAACACTCAACTCCTGTTGAAAGCAAAAGTTTTAAACCTGAATGGGTCTCAAATCATCTGCGATACTCAAACAGGAACGCTGGATCAGGCTCATCAATTAGCAATGCAATGCACCGAAAATCTCTTAAAGAACGGCGCGGCACAGTTACTGGAACGTATCGCTCCATGAGTCAGTCATTGCATGGGCTGCGTGTTTTGAATACACGTCCCAAAGAACAAGCTAAAACCCTTAACAGCGCAATCACTGAAGCCGGTGGAATCGCCATACCATGCCCTACTCTGGAAATAGTTGCAACGGAACAGGAATGGATAAACTCATTACCCGATTTAAATAAAGTACATCATGCTCTCTTTATCAGCGCTAACGCAGTACAATATTGTTTTACTCAACTCGCACGTCATAATATAGTGTGGCCAGAGCATATTAATGTCATCGCAATTGGTCATGGGAGTGCAAAAGAATTAAGCAAATTTCATATTGAAGTCAAAGAGATTCCTGATGTTCCCGATAGCGAACATTTATTAGCACTCAACAGTCTGCAACAATTAAAAAATCAAACCGTGCTATTATTTAAGGGAGTAGGAGGCAGGCAACTCATTGAACAAAGCCTATTGGAAAAGGGAGCCAATCTATTCAGCCTGGAAGTGTACCAACGAGTAATGCCCGAAGTGAATCATCAACTGATCAATTCATTATGGCGTGAAGATTTGGTGGATATTATACTGTTAACAAGTGAACAGTCCATGCATAACCTTTTTAACATGTTCTGCAAGGACGCTCATTACTGGCTGAAAAATAAACCCTTTATTGTTCTAAGTGAACGACTTGCTCATTCAGCTGCTTTAAATGGTATTACGAAAACTATAATAAGTCATCCAGACAGGATGATGAATGCATTGTTTGATTATTATCAAGGATTAATCCATGACCAATAGCAATGAAAACGAAAAAAAAGAAACAACTCAAGTACACCATGAGGCAGACCGTACCCAGGATAATCCAGTACAAGAACTCAATCATCGTCCTTGCAATAAAAACAATACCTTACTCGCAAAAGCTGCGCTAATTCTAGCCATTACAGCAATAGCCTTTAATCTTTATAACACTCAGACCAATAAAAAATTACAATCGCATTTAGCCGATGAAAATAAAACCCTGATGGCTCAGGTTGAGGACTTGGGGCAAAATCAATCCAACATTCAGGATCAATTGACTGAGAAAGAAAATAAAATACGAGAACAGCAACGCGAACTGCAAAGCCGAATCGATAGTTTAAATAAAGAGCTTCAAGTTGCCATGCAACAACGCCTGTATCAAAATCAAGACTGGCTTCTTCTCAAAGCACGTTATTATCTCGAATTAGCGCAAATCAATACGCATTGGAGTGACAATTTCAATGCGTCAATTTCGCTGCTTCAGCAAGCCGATAAATTGCTAAGTCAATTAAACGCTCCTCAGATTTTTGAAATTCGGCAAATAATCGCTAAAGAGATTGCTCAGTTAAAAGCGATGCCACCTATTGATATTCCAGGATTACTAAGCCAGCTGGATGCAGCACAACTCAGTGTGAGCAATCTGACCATTCAATCACCCCTCGAAAAAAATAATGTAACAGGTCAGACAGAACTCCCTCAATCATCAAACGCCTCAACCTGGAAATCACGTTTAAAAGACAATCTCAAATTGTTAGAACAACTGGTCATTGTCCGCCGTACTGATGAACAGATCAAACCTCTGATGTCCCCCTTATTCGAATCTGCATTAAAAGAGAGCATCAGACTGAATCTCCAGGAAGCACAGTGGGCAATACTGAATAATAATACCGAGGTTTATCAATTATCGCTGAAACAAGCCAGTAGTAACATCAAAAGAATATTTGATGAGCAAGCACCCGAAACGCTGGCCTTGCTAAAACAAATAAGCGAATTACAAAACATCAAACTAATTCAGGAAAAACCCGTAACAGGCTCAGCCCTGCCGCAACTGAATCAAATCATTGAGCAAATTGAACAGCAGGACAATAATGTAAATAAAAGCGAGAAGGGAGCGAACTGATAATGATACGAATTCTCGTTGCATTTTTAATCTTATTAGGTTCGGTATATCTGGGAATTCAGCTCAATTACGATCCGGGCTATGTATTAATCGCAATTAATCACTGGACTATCGAAACCACATTATGGGTCATGCTATTCGGCCTGCTTTTCCTGTTTATGGTACTGCATATTGTTTTACAATTGTGTCATAAAATTGCTAAAACCCCTGGAGCCCTTGGTAAATGGAATTCCCGACGGTTGGCGCAAAAGGCTCAAGCGACCACTCGAAAAGGATTAATTGAATACAGTGAAGGCTATTGGCAAAAAGCAAAAAACCATTTAATCCAGGCATTACCCAATACAGATACCCCTTTGCTGAATTACCTGACAGCGGCGCGTGCCGCGCAAAAAATGGGCGACAGTCAATTACGAGACCATTATTTACGTGAAGCACAACAATCCATGCCAGAGGCTAAAATTGCAGTGGAATTAACCCAGGCGCAACTTCAGCTTGCAAACCATCAATGGGAACAGGCATTAGCCACTTTAAGACATTTACAAGATTTAGCGCCACGACATCCCTATGTTTTAAAATTATTGATGAATCTTTATGAAGAAGTTCGTGATTGGCCGCAATTAATAGCCCTATTACCCGATTTAAAAAAGCATCATGTGATTTCTGATAGTGCTTTTGAACAATTACAAAAAAATACTTATCAGCGAGCCATCATTGATTTAACCAAGCAACATCAATCTGAGGCAATAACCAATCTTTTTAATTCACTCCCCAAATCCTTAACGTACAATTCTGATATAGTCTCAGAATACGTTCGTTACTTAAATCAAAAGCAAGAATATGCTCAAGCAGAAGCATTATTAAGGCGTTGTCTGCGCAAAGAAATGGATTCGCAACTCATAGAGCTCTATGGTTTATTTTACTGTGACGAACACCAATTATCCTTCGCTGAATCATTACTTAAAAAAAATCCCCATTCAGCCCCCTTGTATCTATGCCTGGGACGACTCAGCATAGCTCAACATTTATGGGGAAAAGCGAAACAATATTTAGAGCAATCCATTGAGCTAAATCCTACGCCGCCCGCCTACAATGAACTGGGTAAACTGTATGAAAAACTAAACGACCCATTTATGGCATGTCAGAGTTTCAGGAAAGGATTGGAAATAGCGATAGACAAGTCTTGATGCAGCCCTCACTCAATTTGAATTAAGATTGAGACACTTAGGCTATGGTTGTTCAGACGCATCAACTGGCCAATAAGCAACGGCTATGTTATAACTAACCCATTGAGCTTAAAATCTGAGAAGTCTGTAAATTATTTTATGTCTTATCTATGGAGAAAATAAAGGTTTATCATGGTAAAGAAATCAAAATGGCGTAACAGAACGTGGTTGTATTCAGGCATTATTTCTGGATTTTTATTAGGATTCTTTTATTTTGCTTTTGGGGTATATACTCACTCACAAGGAAAAGTTCATTCAAATTTGAATCATCTAAACCCAGAACATGTTCATGCTGGAAGCACACAATGAAACAGGAAAAAAAACTCACTTATATAGAAAAAGGCTTACAATACGTGCTTGGAATGTGCATTGGCACTGGTCTTTGGGCATTAACATTAATGATTTTGCTTATCCTTAATTGACTAAAAACCGATTCTTTGCCTATACCCATAAATTACTAGATTATTTTCAAATTCACTCAGCCCATTAAATCCAGGTCATTGGTGAATGACAGGCATCATTACAATCCTTTTCTGTCTTTTCTGTCTGAATCGTCACATGTTGAATCCCGAATTGTTTTCTGAGCTGCGCGACCATTTCTGCTCTGGATTCGTCCGTTAAAATATCATCAGGCATATAAAGATGTACTGAAAGTGCATTTTCTTTAGTACTCATAGCCCAGATATGCAAATCATGAATACTCTGAACTCCAGGCCAGGAAATAAGGAACTCACTTACCGCCGCCCAAGAAATCCCCCTGGGAACACCATCAATAATGAGCCTAAAGCTATCGGCAAATAATGACCAGGTTCCCTTAATTATCACCATGGCAATTAATAAGCCCACAACAGGATCTATCCATAACCAACCAGTCCAATACAATAATGCAGCAGAAATAACCACACCAACAGAAACTAACGCATCATAAAATAGATGCAAATAAGCGCCTCGAATGTTGAGATCATCAGATCCGCGCAAAAATAATAGAGCCGTAGTACCATTTACAACAATTCCAATCCCTGCAACAACCATTACAGACACCGCTTGAATTTCCGTGGGAGAAAGTAATTTATACATTGCTTCTGTGGCGATTATGCCGCAAGTAAAAATTAATAAGCCTCCGTTGACTAATGCAGCCAATATGGACGTTTTCTTCAAACCATAAGTTGCTTTTTTGGTCGGTTTAAGACTCATCAAGCCAATAGCAATCCAAGCCAAAATCAAGCCAAGCACATCACCTAAATTATGAAAGGCATCAGCTAATAAACTGGTTGAGTTGGCTACATAGGCATAGATAATCTGTAAAACCACAAAGACACTATTGGCAATAATCGCAATTAGAAAGGACTTGTTGTAAGTGACCTCACCGTGATTATGACCATGGTGGTCATGATGATTATGTGATCCTTCTTGCGAATGTTTGCTCATAATGCTCCTTGTGATTACTGCTCGTCGGTATAATAATTGATCCCTATTTTAATTCTGTCACGAGTTTTTTGTTTTCGCCAGGCATTGGTGTCTCTTAAGGAGTAAACACAACCACAATACTCCTGTTTATAAAATTCTTCCCGTTTAGCGATCGCATACATTCGTTCAGAACCACCATTTTTTCTCCAATTATAAGTCCAATATACCAAATCGGGATAATGGCTTGCTGCGCGAACGCCACAATCGTTAATTTGATTCATATCCTTCCAGCGCGAGATCCCTAATGAACTGCAGATAACCGGAAATCCGTTTTCATGAGCATATAAAGCGGTTCGTTCAAAACGCATATCAAAACACATGGTACATCGTTTACCGCGCTCTGGCTCCCACTCTAAGCCCTTGGCTCGCTCAAACCAATTGTCCTTATCATAATCAGCATCAATAAAAGGAATGTGATGTTTTTCCGCAAATTTTATATTTTCCTGTTTTCTAATTTCATATTCTTGCACCGGATGAATATTGGGATTGTAAAAATAAATAGCGAATTCAATTTCAGAAAATACCAGTGCCTCCATTACCTCTCCGGAACAAGGGGCGCAGCACGAATGCAATAGTAATTTATTCGCTCCATTAGGTAATTCCAGTCGTTCTCTTTGTATCATTTTGTTACTTCCGGCAAGTTGATGAAATGCTGACGATAATATGCTAGTTCATTAATTGAATCTTTAATATCATCCAAGGCAAGATGCTTGGATTCTTTAACAACTCCATTCAATAATTCAGGCCTCCAACGAATAGCCAATTCCTTTAAAGTGCTTACATCCAGATTTCGATAATGAAAAAAAGCAGCCAGCTCAGGCATGTATTTATATAAAAATCGTCTGTCCTGACAAATACTATTCCCACACATAGGTGATTTACCTTTATCCAGGTATTGTTTTAAAAAATCGATGGTCAATTGTTCTGCCTGGGCTTCACCAATATGACTTTCCAATACCCTTTTTACCAAACCAGACTGATTGTGTTGCCTTGTATTCCATGCATCCATTCCATCAATCAGGGCTTTGGGTTGAGACACAGCAATCACAGGACCTTCAGCTAAAATATTCAGGTGAGGATCTGTGACAATAGTTGCCATTTCAATAATTCTATCCTGCTCAGGATCCAATCCTGTCATTTCTAAATCTATCCATATTAAATTGTGATTATTTTTCATTTCATTTCCAGGAATTTAGTAATTGTTTTACGCGGGCTACACGACGTGCATGCAAAGCCTCCTTGATGGCCTTTCCTTCATAGCCTTGCTCTATTAACTCTTTGGGGGTTACTTTAACACATTCAGATAAAATTTTAGACCATAATTCTCTTTGTTTATAGTCTAGCGAGTTTCCACGCCCCTCAACATCCGCCTGGCAAGCGATCAATAATTGATGAAACAGATTGGGCCTTCTAAATGCATCGGTACGCTCCAATAAATTCACCATAGTATTAGCTCGCAATTCGAAAAAACGGTGAATGGTCAAATGATGCCGTGAAACAAGAGTAGCCAAAACACGGTAATCATTGGGTATTCGCAATCGCATACACAAAGCTTCGATTACAGCAACTCCAGTCTCTTCATGCATATAATGTTTTGGCCATTCGCGTATCGGCGTCATGGCTTTACCCAGATCATGTACCAAAGCAGCAAAACGGATTACAGGATCCGGGCTTAAGGCTACCGCCGATTGCAAGACCAATAAACTATGGATCCCGCTATCTATTTCCGGATGATGTTGATAGGGATTAGGTACCCCAAACAATGAGTTAATTTCAGGCAGAATCACTTCAAGAGCGCCACAAGAACGCAAGGAAATAATAAACTGCTCGGGATTTTTCTCTTCCAGGCTCCTTTGGAACTCTTGCCAAACTCGCTCAGGAACCAGATGAGATAACTCACCTCGTTTAACCATCTCATACATTAAAGAACGCGTTTCATTTGCCAGAGTAAATCCTAGACTATGAAATCGGGAAGCAAAACGGGCGACTCTGAGAACCCGTACCGGATCCTCTATAAAAGCCGGAGAAACATGCCTTAATATTTTACGTTCAATATCCCTTTGCCCGTGATACGGATCAATTAACGTGCCTTGCTCATCCATCGCCATGGCATTAATAGTTAAATCACGGCGTGCCAGATCTTCCTCCAAAGTGACCTCGGAGCTAAAATCACATTCAAAGCCATAATATCCTGGAGCTGATTTTCGTTCCGTTCTTGCCAAAGCGTATTCTTCATTAGTTTGAGGATGCAAAAACACTGGAAAATCACGACCTACCTGCCTAAACTTCATGTTGAGCAACTGTTCTGGAGTTGAACCAACCACAACCCAATCACGCTCCTGAATTGGAATGCCTAATAATTGATCCCGAACCGCTCCACCCACCAAGTAGACTTTCATTAAATAGGATTTACCTTCATACTGTATCATTAATAAACGAGACAATTATAATATAGATCGATACCATGAGTAAAAGACGAATCAATAAACAACAAACCGCACGTATTGAAAAAATACAGCAAAATTATCAAGAGGCAAAAGAAAACAATCCTGACTCTCTTGCTGATGGTTTAGTGATTACTCGATTCAGCAGACATGTTGAAATTGAAGACAATCAGGGAAATCGCATACGATGTTCGATCAGACCCAATCTGGATACCTTGGTCGCTGGGGATCGAATTGTCTGGCAAATGGAAGGAGTAAAACAAGGTGTAGTAGTCAGTCTTTATCCCAGAGGAAGTATCCTGGCAAGGCCTACCAGCACCGGTTTAAAAAAACCTGTGGCTGCGAATATCACTCAACTCATTATTGTAATAGCCCCTAAACCTGAAATTAGCTGGCCATTGCTCGACAGTTACCTCATTATGGCTGAAATCCTCCATCTTCACGCGTTGATTGTCCTGAATAAAACCGATCTTCCCTGCGATGAAATCAGAACACAATTAATCAATGATTATCAGAATTTAGGCTATCCCATCATCATGACCAATAAAAAAGAATCCATTGGATTTGAACAACTCAAACAAAGCCTGAACCATCAAATTAATGTTTTTGTAGGGCAATCCGGTGTTGGAAAATCGTCTATGATTTCAAGAATTCTTCCACATGAAAAAGATATTGCGACAAATGAGCTTTCTGAAGGCAGTGAACTAGGGCGACACACTACAAGCAACTCGCGCTATTATCATTTACCAAGCGGTGGTGCTTTAATCGACTCACCAGGTGTTAGAGAGTTCAGTCTCTGGGATATGGAATCCTCCCTGCTTGCCCAGGGTTATACTGAATTTAAACCATTCCTGTCTCGTTGCAAATTTCGAAATTGCACCCATGTTGACACCCCGCACTGTGCCATAATTGCAGCAGTACAGAATGGTGAGGTATCATTGAGACGCTATGAAAATTTTATAAAACTATGTACTCAATTTAGCAAGAACAAATATTAAATCGCGTCTATCCAGGTTCCGTAAACAAAATTTAGTTATTGCATAAAAAACCTTCATTGCGAGTGTTAGCGTAGCAATCCAGATCAAATCTTCGCTAACACGCTGTAATGGATTGCTTCACTTCGTTCGCAATGACGACTTATTTGCAATAGATTAAAAATTCGTTCACAGAACCTAGAGGCTGTTGGCATTTCATTTTTTCAAGCCTACTTTCCGCGACTTGTTCACGGAATAGATAGATTTTGCGCAAATCAAGAATATATTGCGCCTATAAAGAGTGAATTGGATCCCGCGAACAAGTCGCGGGACGTCGAAACTTGAAGGGATTATCGAAGCTTGCCAGTCTCAACGTCCTAAGACGCTATCATGGCTATTGTCAGCACACCCTGATGTTTTTATAAGGAGCTACCACAAATGTATTTGGAAATCAGATTACGTTGGAGCACCCAAATAATCCAAACACTGAGAACTATTGCTAGCTACTTCCAATTCACCAACGGTTAAAATAGGACGCGCCAGGTTTCTAAGATAAGACAACATCGATTGGCGTGAACTCTCAGTCAATTTCAGGCTTGGCGAACTCGACGCTTCTTTGAACGCATCAATAATGCAACTTACCTGTTTTAAACCGGTCATTGAAATGGAAACTTTTGATTTATCGGCACGACAAACAAAGCTGTAAAACAACTGGGGATGTCCAGGCTGACTTAAATTGATTTGATTTAATCTGTTTCCAATATGATGAGCACAATTATCGAGAAAGACAGTGCTGGTTTTACCTAAATCATACAATTGCAGTAACCTTATCAAATCTGTTTTATCCTCTGCATCAAATTTCTTCAATAAGCGAGTAAAAAATATATTCACTCGAAACCGCTTTAATAAGTCACTGCCTGTTTGTGCATACGTATGGAGTAGTTCATCAAGAAATAAATTAATATGCGGTGTTATAACAGAACTTGTCGGTTTAAAACGTAATAATGCATGAAGTATTAACTCGGGTTCATGCCAATATACACCTAACCTATTCAGGGTTTCTTGCCTTACATGCTCATACCACCTTGTTGTAGAATAAAATCCTGAAATCCAGGAAAAAAAACCCATTTTTACAGGAGCCGGAGCAAAATAGTGCTGCTTTACAAACAAATAAATGGCCTCTAAATCCTGCTCCCTGTTTTCATTTAATGCAGGTAAAAAACAGTTATAAATTTCCATAGCCTCAGGAAAAACATCATTGTTCAAGTCCCACAGACTGATTGTCCTCTCCGTTAAAGGCCACATTTCAAAGGCAGAGGTCATCAATGATACGATTAAACGGTAACAATGCTTCAAAGGTTGGTGATGATCCTCAGAGGAAATACTCACGGACTGCCCGCTGCTACTGCTACTTGAAGCTAGCGAGGTGATTGAGTTGTAAACAGATTCTAAAATAGCAAGAGAGCTTTTCAATGCAGGGTTAATATTATATAACCACAGCAACAATGTATGAAGCAATTGATCCAAATCATAACTGCGAGACATGTTGATTGCGATTAAAAAGTCCAATAAGTAATAGTCCTTTGATTGAAAGGATATCTGTTGCCCATAAAAACAATTAATATTGTGTAAATCACCCTGGGCAAGAAGCCGAAAAAACTCATTGGCTGACCTTTTAAAATTCGTATAATCTGCGCCAGCATTTTTAAAAGTATGATATTGCTCTACCAACCTTAATAAACGAGGTAAAAGTTCCATGGGCAATTCCCCGTTATCCAACAGACGGGGAAAAACTTTTCTATTCAAAAAATCCCAAAAGTTTACAAAAACTTCACTGCCAATTTTAAACTCACCATTGGTCTGCTTGCAGGATTTGAGCCTGCTCAGCTCATCAACAGTCACCAGATGCAATTTGATATTTGAAAGATCGCGATAAGTAGACAGCATAAAACCATTTTTTAATAAATGCTCACAAAACCCTCTTTTACGGTACAGAGTGTGTCCTCCATGCCCTACATAAAAATTGTCCATTCGGGTTGTTTCAGTTAAACAAGTTAGATTGTTAAAATCTTTGTCATTGGTTATAAAAGGAATTAATATCTGAAACAGATGTTTATTGTTCTCTTCAGCTAATTTCTGGGCAAAATTAATCCATAGCTGATTTATTCCCTGAGAGTTCAAAGTATAATCGTCTTCAGTATCCTTCACACTGATCCATCGTTCTTTATAGGATTCCAATAAAAACTGAACATCTGCAGAACTAAGAACATCCTCTGGGTCACTATCTTTAAACCGAGCGGATAGAGATTGATATAACTTGATATCACAGGGAATTAATGGACCTGACGCACCTAACTCCTGTATAAGCTGTATCACTCTGAGCACTAACAAGGGACTTAATATCTGAAACAGCTGTTTATTGTTCTCTTCAGCTAATTCCTGGGCAAACTTAATCCATACCTGATTAATTCCCTGAGAGTTCAAAGTATAATCGTCTTCAGTATCCTTCACACTGATCCATCGTTCTTTATAGGACTCCAATAAAAACTGAACATCTGCAGAACTAAGAACATCCACTGGGGCACTATCCTTAAACCGATCGGATAGGAATTGATGTAACTTGATATCACAGGGAATTGTTGGACCTGACGATCCTAACTCCTGTATAAACTGTATCACTCTGAGCACTAACATCGAAAATAACAATCCTTTACAAAATCAAAATTGGACGGAGTATAGCTGTTCAATAAATAGCAAATCCTAATAATAACCTAATCCAGGAATCAAGATAAGCTTTTCCAAAAAATAATCAATTCAGATAATCCTCTTTCGATAAGTTCCTAGCCAGCAGTCTTTAAATATTTTAGTGTATAATGAGTATTATTAAGCTTTTATTTTGCCATGTTGATTGAGCATGCTTAAATTATTTCCAGGATAAGTCATGACATTATATATTTATTGGTTCTTATTAGCATTGATTCTGCTTGGTCTGGAACTGGCAACAGGAACTTTTTATTTACTCATACTCGCCATTGCAATGGCTATTGGTGGCATCTTCGCGATGTTAGGTCTGTCGTTTTCAACACAACTTTCACTGGCAGGATTGGCGAGCATCGCCGGTATTGTTTTGTTACGTCGCTGGAAAAATGAGCATCCTTCCGATGCAACATCTTTAAACCTGGACATCGGTCAACCAGTCGTTGTGTTAACGTGGAGAGATAATGAAACAGCACGTGTCTTTTATCGAGGCACTGAATGGGATGCAGAGCTGGAAGCCAAAGAGATTAGACATGAAGGCAGCTTTTACATCAAGGATGTTCGAGGTTCTGTTCTAATATTAACAAATCGAAAACCGATTTGACTTGCGGATATACTGTATGGAGGCGTTATGGAAATTGCATTATTGATTTTAGTTGTAGCAGTAATTTTTATCGTTACAGCATTGAAAGTTGTACCACAACAAAATTCATGGATAGTTGAACGGCTGGGTAGATTTCATGCTGCATTGTCACCCGGATTGAATGTCGTCATCCCCTTTATCGACAGGATCGCATACAAACATATGCTCAAAGAAGTTCCTCTGGACGTACCCAGCCAAATCTGTATTACTAAAGACAACACCCAATTGCAAGTTGACGGTATCCTGTATTTCCAGGTCACTGATCCCAGACTTGCGTCTTATGGTACCAGTGATTATGTATTAGCAATCACCCAGCTCGCTCAGACCACCTTACGTTCAGTTATAGGAAAAATGGAGCTGGATAAAACATTTGAAGAGCGAGAACATATTAATGCCGCAGTGGTAGCTGCGCTTGATGAGGCAGCTACGAGTTGGGGGGTAAAAGTATTACGCTATGAAATTAAAGATTTGACCCCTCCAAAGGAAATTATCCATGCGATGCAAGCCCAGATTACTGCAGAGCGTGAAAAACGCGCTCTGATCGCCGCCTCAGAAGGGCGAAAGCAGGAACAAATTAATATTGCCACCGGTGAGCGAGAAGCCTTTATCCAAAGATCTGAAGGAGAGAAACAATCTGCAATTAACCGCGCACAAGGTGAAGCTGAGGCCATTAAAGCAGTAGCTTCAGCTAATGCTCAGGCCATTCAACAAATAGCCCAGGCCATCCAGTCATCGGGAGGCATGGAAGCTGTAAATTTCAAAGTGGCAGAGCAATATGTAGAAGCCTTTTCCCAGGTAGCTAAAGAAAACAATACTCTCATCCTGCCAGGAAACCTGGCGGATCTGGGAGGATTAGTTGCAACGGCCATGAGTATTGTAAAGAGTAAAAAATAATCCCGATAGGGGCAAAGCAATTATTAACCCCTGAGTATCATGCAGATAAGGTGAGTTTTAAGGAGACCGCGTCATGAATGCCATTATTCACACCGGTGATGGTATTCTGCGCTGCTCTGATATTAATAAGCTCTCTCTGATAAAAAGCATGACCGTAACTGAAATCAACAGTCAAATGCTCCAGCATTTGATATCCCATAGAAAAACCAACAGTCAAACTATCACCAGTACCTATTTGAAACGCTCCATTTGAAGGAGATTGATTATAAGTTCCTGCAACCCTGACCTTCCATTTTGACGATAAATTATAAATCGATCCCAAGGTCAAAAGCCAACTATTATGGAAGTTGTAGTCTATGCGTCCCCTTGGAACAATAAATGCCTGGCGTCCAGATTGCGCTACAAAATTATAGACATAAGCCTCTTTAAATACATCCCATTGAAGGTATTGAATGGTTCCCACAAAGCCAAGCTTTTCATTTAGAAAGTGACTCAGTGAAAAAACGCTTCTCGCGGGTGTCCAGAATTTAAAATGAAAATCATCTGATGAGACATATTCTGGACTGGTGATGGTACTGGTTCCTTTAAAGTTATAAGTAATTGTACTACGGTAATTGAATCCTAAAGAGGTCCATTTACTTAATTGAATCAAAATCCCCAAGTCACCACCTAAGCCCCTTGCTTTAGTATTATTGATACTTCGGCTGTCAGGAATATTTAAACGGGGCACACCTGAAATCGGCTCTTGGTACAAGTGAGCACGAGAGATATTTAGATTTCCACCTACAGATAAGAATTGATTAATTTTAATGCCTATTGCTGGTACTAAATCTACAGCATCCGTTTGATTACGCGACTGCACGTAGCGAAGAACAGAATGATTATCCAGATCCCGATTAAAATCATTAATTACCAGTGCAAAACCACCAGAAAATTTATCGTTTATGGGAACGCTGAGGTACATAGAGGGCAAAATAAAATGTGATTTTGTAGTCACAGCCCCTGACTCGGAAACACCGAAGGGAACTTGTTGTGCGCTTCCAGCAAATTGAAATTGCGCTCGTGCCATGGTTCCTAAAAGAATAAGTTGTTGATGGGGAATTACCGTTAAGGCAGCCGGATTAAAATAAACCGCTGTAGCGTCTCTAACAACTGCAGCTCCTAATGTTTGTTCAATAAAAGAGGCATGTAATAAACTGCTTAATAACAGAAGCCCTATAGTCACATAATGCTTAATACCGATTGATCTTGCCATTAACGTCCAGGTTAAAAATGTAGTTCTATTTTATTTGTAAGATCATTTTTGAGGTTACAGACTCTTAAGTCAATATGTATTATATAACATAGGATTTTTTCGCTTCACTTATGCAGTTAGATGATCTATATGGGATATATACGCTATAGTATAATCAACATCTTTTGGTAGAGAATGCTATGGCAGACGTGATTAATCTGAATAAGAAAAGAAAAGCTAAAAATAAAGTGGAAAAGGAAAAAAAAGCTTCTGAAAATCGTATTAAATTCGGAAGGACAAAAATAGAAAAGCAATTAGATCAGCAAGACTTTGAACGACAACAACGTCATCTGGATGGCCACAAATTAGAAAATATAGATAAAAATAACGAGTAATTATTCTGATATCCTCACCTAATTCATGATCGCCACGAAATAAATTAATCTAGTGTGCTCCATAGTATTTGCAATTTTACGTAACGATAAGCTTCAAGATAAACCGATCGAATTTGCTTATGGAAACACCAAGGAAAGAAAGAAAACTGACGAAGAAAAAAATACCTACGGAAATTTAATATATCCTTATGATTTTAAAATCGATAAATAAATTGACAAAAAAAAAGCGGCTAAAAAGCCGCTTTTCTGGAATAAAACCCTGGCGATGACCTACTTTCGCATGAGGAAACCTCACACTATCATCGGCGCATGTTCGTTTCACTTCTGAGTTCGAGATGGGATCAGGTGGTTCCAAACCGCTATTGTCGCCAGGAAAACTGTTTGCCTTCAGATTGATGATTGGTTTCAATCAACAAGCCCAAGGACTGGTAAAGATTCGAGGTAACACATTCTACTCTATTTTATCGTCTACTTCTATAACCCAAAGTAATTCAGATTATATGGTCAAGACAATCAGCCAATTAGTACAAGTTAGCTTCACACATTACTGCGCTTCCACACCTTGCCTATCAACGTCGTAGTCTTCAACGGGCTTCATGGGAAAACTCATCTTGAGGGAGGCTTCCCGCTTAGATGCTTTCAGCGGTTATCCCGTCCGAACTTAGCTACCCGGCTATGCCACTGGCGTGACAACCGGTACACCAGAGGTTCGTCCACTCCGGTCCTCTCGTACTAGGAGCAGCTCCTCTCAATTTTCCTACGCCCACGGCAGATAGGGACCGAACTGTCTCACGACGTTCTAAACCCAGCTCGCGTACCACTTTAAAT
>NZ_AUHS01000015.1 GCF_000423305.1 Legionella moravica DSM 19234
ATTATTGTTTTCTAGGTTTAAATTCTCTTTTAACTCGCTGAAAGACTCCATATCAACTCCTTTTGGCGTTCGAGATGATGTGATTTTTAGTGTATGTCAACGTGTTATCTCAACGTACCGCAGTGCCAAATGCCAAATAGTTGCCCGCCTTCCGGGCAAGACAGTTTTTTTTGTCATGTACAGAGCACTTTATTGCAGAAGGATTTAATTAAAGTAGAATGAATAGCAGTTTATTAATATAGAGTGTTTCTACCATGTTACAGCATTACAAAACCCAAGGGGGCGTTCATGTCGAGTTTTCTCAACATTCTCTGGATTATCGTCAGGGAATTGAGTCCTTGCTTGAGCGCATTGATTCTCACCGAGGCGCATTGTTTGCCTCCAGTTTTGAGTTCCCTGGGCGTTATACCTGCTGGGATATTGGGTTTTATAATCCCCCTTTAGCAATAGTGTGCAAACACAATTTAATCAGATTGGAAGCATTAAATCAGCGGGGGGAAGTTATATTAACTTTTCTTTACCCATTATTGTCCGATCAGGATGATCTGGAAATTATCGAGAACACGACGGTATCATGCCAATTAAAAATTAAACCTTCGCAAAGGGTCTTTAGCGAAGAGGAGCGAAGCCACCAGCCTTCAGTGTTTAGTGTGATACGATTACTGCTTGCATTTTTTAAATCAGATGAGGAACACTATTTGGGATTATATGGTGCCTTTGGTTTTGATTTAATCCATCAATTTGAACAACTGACGCAACATAAAAAAAGGGATGATGCTCAAAGAGAAATGGTGCTCTACTTACCTGATGAAATTTATATTGTAAATCACCGCAAAGAAGAGGCGTTTTTAAGGCGCTATGATTTTCAATATCAAGGTAAATCAACAGAGTCTCTGGCTCGAGATGGAATTTACTCACCCTATACACCAACCGATAAACCGCAAAAGGACTGTGATCATGCTCCCGGAGAATATGCTCAGGTTGTAGAGAAAGCGAAAAAACGTTTTGCTTGCGGTGATTTATTTGAGGTGGTTCCCAGCCAAACCTTTTACACGCATTTTGCGGATCAGCCCTCTTTATTATTTACTAAAATGCGGCGCACCAATCCATCTCCTTATGGCTTTTTCATTAATTTGGGGGAAGGAGAGTATTTGGTTGGAGCGTCTCCTGAAATGTACGTTCGGGTGCAAGGAAGACGAGTTGAAACGTGTCCTATCTCAGGGACGATTAAACGAGGCGCTGATGCAATTGAAGACGCACAGAACATTCAGTATTTATTGGATTCTGAAAAGGAAGAGTCTGAATTAACCATGTGTACTGATGTGGATCGCAATGACAAATCACGGATTTGTGAAGCAGGAAGTGTCAGGGTCATTGGCCGACGTCAAATTGAAATGTATTCTCGCCTTATTCACACAGTAGACCATGTTGAAGGCATTTTAAGGGAAGAATTTGATTCCGTAGATGCTTTTTTAACCCATATGTGGGTAGTTACCGTAACAGGCGCTCCTAAAATTTGGGCAATGAATTTTATAGAAGAGCATGAACAATCCCCACGAAAATGGTATGCAGGTGCTGTAGGATGGTTTGGTTTTGATGGCAACTTGAATACCGGGCTTGTTTTGCGTACTGTGCGAATTGAAAAAGGCATAGCCGAGGTCAGGGTAGGCGCTACTTTACTCTATGATTCTGTCCCGGAACTAGAAGAACAGGAAACTCGTTTAAAAGCTTCTGCTTTTCTGGATCTGCTAAGAAATGTCGAACCTCAGCATTATAAAAATCCCATTAGCCTGCCTCAAACAGGTAAGAATAAGAACGTATTGCTTATTGATCATCAGGATTCGTTTGTGCATACCTTGGCAAATTACATCCGGCAGACCGGGGCTTCAGTAAGCACCATTCGTTATGATAATGCTCTGAGCTATTTAAAGAATAACCGCTACGATTTGGTGGTCTTATCTCCTGGGCCAGGAAAACCCGCTGATTTTAATTTATCTGCAACCATTCAGGAAATAATCAGTCTTGGCATCCCATTATTTGGCGTGTGTCTGGGGCTGCAGGGAATTGTGGAGCACTTTGGCGGAACTCTTGATGTGCTCGAGTACCCCATGCATGGTAAGCCTTCCCAGATTTCGGTTCTAAAATCTGAAGGTTTATTTCACGGCTTGGGAAATTCGTTTAAAGCTGGAAGATATCATTCTCTTTATGCTCGTCTAGCAGCCATGCCAAAGGAATTATTAGTTACTGCAATGAGTGATGACGGGATCATTATGGCTGTTTCTCATCGACAGTTGCCTGTACACGCAGTCCAGTTTCATCCAGAAACTATCTTGTCATTAACCCATCAGGCTGGTCTTAGGATTATTACTAATTTAATGGATATGGTGAAATGAAATGGGTAAAAAAATACTGATTCTTTATGCTGTATCGATCTTGTTAGGAGTGATAACCGGAGCTTTTGCATCATTTTTTCAGTTGGCTATCGCCGGTCTGGTTGCTTTAATCAATTCGTTTTACAGTCTGGTCAGTACGCATGGTTGGCCTCAAGGAATCATCTCCGCTCTAGTGACTATGATGATGGTTCTGGTGGCTTTTCTTATGGTGAAACATATTGCTCCCGAGGCATCCGGAAGCGGAGTCCCTGAAATTGAAGGGACTCTTCTGCATGTTCGCCCTATATTTTGGAAGCGTTTAATACCTGTAAAATTTATCGGTGGAGTATTATCCATTTCTGCGAATATGGTTATGGGGCGTGAAGGCCCAACCATACAGATGGGGGGGAATCTGGGCGATATGCTGGGAGACTTGCTTCGACTTCCGCGTGATAAAAGGGATACTTTAATTGCCGCTGGATCTGCTGCCGGTCTTGCTGCAGCTTTTAACGCGCCGCTTGCTGGAGTGTTGTTTGTCATGGAAGAAATGCGTAATCAGTTTAATTATTCATTCACCAATTTCAAAATGGTCATCATTTGCTGTGTTATGGCTACAATAACTTTGCATCTGATCATTGGTCCTGAGCCTGCTATAAAAATGCAATTATTCGAATTACCCAGTTTGAAAGCTTTATGGTGGTTCTGTTTGTTTGGTATTGTCGTGGGGGTAGTAGGGATATTTTTTAATGTGGTTTTAATGGGAACACTACGCCTTCTGGATAAGTTGAAACCCAGGCAAAAAATGTTCTACGTGTCGTTTGTTGGGTTTTTGGTGGGGTATCTCGCTTATATTCATCCTCAAATGGTAGGTGGCGGTTATGACATCATTAATCAGGCGCTGACCATGTCTCCTGCATTTGGAATTTTATGCTTGCTGGTGGTTATCCGATTTTTTACAACCATGCTGTCCTATTCTACGGGCATCCCTGGCGGTATTTTTGCCCCGATGCTTGCATTAGGTACCTTGCTGGGGCTGGCTGCTTATCATGTGTTTGGATATTTTAGTATCGACTCTACAATTCATCCAGGTATGTTCGCCGTGGCTGGGATGGGGGCTTTATTTGCTGCCTCGGTTCGATCTCCGATAACAGGGGTCGTTCTGGTTGTGGAAATGACTCAAAATTATTCATTAATACTGCCATTGATGATTACTTGCATCACTTCCACAACGATAGTGCAGTTAGTGGGAAATGAACCTATTTATACGCAATTGCTGGATCGTACTTTAGAGCATGCATCAAAAGCGGAATAAATCCTACCTTAATCGGTACGAATCACTATTTTGCCAAAGTGCTTTCCTTCTTGCATGCGAGCATGTGCTTGTTCAATTTGATTAAGATGGAATTCTGAATCGATTATGGGTTTGACTTTAAGATCCTGCAGAGGTTCAAACCAATTTTTATGTGCCAGTTTCCATAGCCTGGCTTTTTCTTTTACACTCTGTGATCTCAATACAAATCCAATAATCTGCAATCTTTTGCGCATAATCAGAGCGAGGTTGCATTCAACGCTGCTTCCTTTAAGGCAAGCAATTTGAACTAATTTTCCTTTGGGTTTTAGTAGGTGAAGATGCTTGTTAAAATAATCACCACCTATAAAATCGATAATTAAATCAATACTGTGGTCTTCAATTAAATTTTCAAAATCTTGGTCTTTATAATTAATGACCTGATCGGCACCCAATTCAAGTGCCTGAAATCGTTTGCTTTCGTGTCCCACTGTAGTAATGACTTTTGCTTGGCTTAATTTCGCCATTTGAATTGCTAAAGAAGCGATCCCGCTTCCTGCACCATGAATCAACAATGTTTGTCCCTTTTTTAAAGAGCCCAAATCAAGCAGAGTGGCATAAACAGTGGTTAACGCTTCAGGAAGAGCCGCTGCCATAGAGTAGCTCCAGTGCAGGGGAATACGATGAGCTAATGACGAATCAACGGCACAATGCGTGGCATAGCCTCCGCTACCGACCAAACCATAAACTTTATCCCCTGGTTTAAAGTGTTGTACCTTAGCTCCAATAGCAATCACTTCTCCAGCAACTTCAAGCCCTGGAATTTCTGATTCACCAGGAGGAGGAGGATATTTTCCCAAACGTTGCATTAAATCAGCTCTGTTTAATGCCGTTGCGTGTACTTTAATCAGTATTTGATTGGGAGTGTATCCAGGTTGGGAGCCTTCTTTAAGAGTTAACTGGCTGTGTGGACCTGGATTTTCTATGTGGATGTATCGCAAAGATGTCTCCCTTTTGAACGTCTTAAGTGAATGATACTAATATTAATAATTTATACTACATAATCGTTATTAGCGCTCGCAAATTGATTCAAAATAGCTATATAATCTTTATTTAGATCGATGTAATCAGGGTCTGTTAACCATTGTTCCCTTAGCCCCGGTTCTGCGATTTATACGCGGAACCGGGTAATGGTCTCATTAACAGTAGGTGTATTTTAGTGAGAACAGTATAGATACTGCGCATAAAGTTCGGGAAGCAGGGGGTTAAAAGATGAAATGTCAACAGACCCTGTTAGTACATCATTTACCGCTCCATGGTTGGCTAATGGCTAAATTTAATCACCAAAGTTTCTATGCGTGGCTATTTATAGTACCGCAATTGTTTATCACTGTAGTGTTTTTTATTTGGCCTGCTTGTGGTGCATTGGTGCAATCATTTTTTTATACCGATGCCTTTGGTCTTCATCAGCACTTTGCAGGTTTAAGTAATTTTTCAGATTTGTTTGAAGATCCCAGTTATCTTAAAGCAGTCTGGGTTACTTTTATTATTGCTATCAGTGTTACGGCAATTACCATGAGCCTGGGCTTATTAATGGCTACTTTAGTAAACAGCAGAACCCGTAGCCAGGGTGTGTATAAATCTTTATTAATCTGGCCTTATGCAATTGCTCCTGCTGTGGCTGCGATACTCTGGCGTTTTCTTTGTCACCCGACTTTGGGTTGGCTGACGCATTTTTTGTATTCTATCGGAATACATTTTGATTATGTAAATAATGCGAATCAAGCATTGCTGGTTGTCATTTTAACCGCAAGCTGGCAACAATTCAGCTACAATTTTTTATTTTATTTTGCTGCTTTAAAAGCCATACCAACAACCTTGATTGACGCAGCCACAATGGATGGTGCTTCTTCCTTGCAACGATTTTGGCAGATAATCGTTCCTCTCTTATCGCCCACTACATTTTTTCTTTTAATTATGAATTTAATCTATGGTTTTTTTGATACTTTTGGAATTATTCAGGTTATGACGCATGGAGGTCCAGGGAACAGTACAACCAATTTGATATACAAAGTTTATGAGGATGGCTTTGAGGGCATGGATCTTGGGAGTTCATCTGCTCAATCGGTGTTATTGATGATCATTGTCATTCTTGTTTCATTAGCTCAGTTCAAATATCTTGAAAAAAAGGTACATTACGAATGAATCATTTAAATCGCCTGTTATCACATGGTCTTTTAAGTATTTTTATTCTTTTTATGTTGTTACCACTCTATCTGGCAATTGTTGCAGCCAGTCATGAAGGTTCTGCCATGATGCAGTCCCAGCTTCCTTTGCTTCCAGGTGCATCCTTTTTTAAAAATCTGAAACTGGTGCTCACTGAAGGTATGGCAGTTACTGGAGGTGAACCTATTACCGTGATGCTGTTGAATAGTTTAGTGATGGCGTTTGGTATCGCCTTTGGAAAAATAATATTGGCTTTAGGATCGGCATTTGCTCTGGTTTACTTTGACTTTCCATTTAAAAAATCATGTTTTGCGTTGATTTTTGCAACAATGATGTTACCCGTTGAAGTAAGGATAGTACCTACCTTTCAGGTAGTGGCATCGTTTGGATTATTGAACTCGTTCACTGGACTATCATTACCTTTACTCGCATCAGCAACAGGTACTTTCTTATTTCGTCAGTTTTTTAAAACCATTCCCAAGGAACTGGTTGATGCCGCCAAGCTTGATGGAGCAGGACCAGTGCGATTTTTCTTTGATATCGTATTACCTTTATCTCGTGTACAAATTTCAGCGTTATTTGTCATATTATTTGTCTATGGATGGAATCAGTACCTTTGGCCATTAGTCATTACTACAGAAACTAAAATGGCTACTATAGTTATGGGTATACGTTATCTTGCCGGTGTCGCGGATCAGGTTCCGGAATGGCATTATATTATGACCGTTGCGCTGATTGCTTTAATTCCTCCATGTATGGTTGTCATGTTAATGCAACGCTGGTTTGAAAAAGGATTAAAATAAATATGGCTACAGTCGATTTAATTAATGTTACTAAAAAAGTAGGAACAACCTCTATTTTGGAACAATTAACCCTTAGCATTAAAAAGGGTGAGTTTATGGTTGTTGTTGGACCATCGGGTTGTGGAAAATCGACTTTGTTACGTCTTATTGCTGGACTGGACCAGTTAAGCTCCGGAACTATTCTGATCAATAATCAATGCGTTAATGACATACCGGCAGCAAAACGAGATATGGCGATGGTATTTCAAAACTACGCGCTTTATCCGCATATGTCCGTTTTTGATAACATGGCTTATGGATTAAAAATGCGACGGATGAGCACTTTTGATATTAATCAACGAGTAAGGGATGTTGCAAAATTATTGCATCTGACACCGTATCTTGAACGAAAACCCAAAGAACTTTCCGGTGGTCAAAAACAAAGGGTCGCTATGGGAAGAGCCATAGTCAGATCACCTGCAGTTTATTTATTTGATGAACCATTATCGAATCTTGATGCCAAATTACGTACAGAAATGCGGCACGAAATTAAGAAATTGCATCAACAATTTAATACCACCAGCTTGTATGTTACGCACGATCAAACTGAAGCAATGACCATGGCCGAACGAGTATTAGTATTAAATCAAGGAGTTGTGGAACAACTGGGAACGCCACAGGAATTGTATCAAAATCCAGCGACAGAGTTTGTTGCTGGATTTACCGGTCATTACCCAATTAATTTCTTTACAGGAGTTTTTAAAAAAGATTCGGAGATTATTCAGACAGGATTAGGTGTAGACTTTCCAGCTCCAAAATGGACAGAAACGATTGAAGACAATGCTGCACTCACTTTGGCAGTCCGACCAGAGCACATTCAATATTCCAGTAATAAAAATTCCAATTCCATAGAATTAAAAATTGAATTTATAGATGACATGGGCGCAGACAAGTTGATTCAGGCAAAAAGTATTCTCAATGGGGAGCGTATTAATTTGCGATTGCCTGCAGATTACTCCTTTCCAGATGGACAAATCTTTGTAGAGTTACCTAAAATGAAATTGCATGTATTTCATCAACAATCAGGTAAGCGTATTGGAGAATGGTGTGGCGAAAAATAAAAATAACTTAAAACCTTTTGATGCTCCGGTCTACAGTTACTGGTCAGCACTGTACATGTCTTTTTATTCAAGAAGATTATACATTGATGTGGGGAAGCGTTGGCGAGGGATCGGGCTTCTTTATCTTTTATTAGCCATTGCGATTGGTGCTATTCCGTACTCTTTGAAAATGAGTGCTGACTTTAATTCCGAATTCCATAATCAGTTGATTGCGCCAATTCTTTCCTTACCTACTATTTATATACAAAATGGAGAAACCAAGTTTGATAAACCAATGCCTTATCTTATTAAAAATGATCAAGGACAGGTATCAGTAATTATTGACACAACGGGAACGGTTTCCAAGTTTACCAAGGATTATCCTTATCTAACTTTGCTCGTTAACAAAGAAGCTATGTCGATTAAAATTCCTTCGCCATCAATAATGAATGTTGGCGCAGACCAAACAATTAGAGGCCCAGTAGTGGTTCAGCCCTTTGATAAAGGCATGAATATGATGTTCGATGGTAAAAGTATCATCAACAGCACGTCTGTATACAGTTTAAAATATGCGGCACAATTGATGATATATCCTGTGGTTGTTGCTATTTTTTACTCATTACTGGCGGTTTTTTTCCTTGTATTGGCATTTCTGGGACAGGTTTTTTCAAGAGTCTTTTTTTCATTTAAACTGGGTTTTAAACAGTCCTGCCGATTATTCATGGTTGCAGCGACTCCAATGCTGCTTGTATTAATGACCTTTATCACATTAAATGCCATATTCTATGGATTTGGGTTCCTATTATTGATATGCATTGGGATTTATTTTGGTTTTGCGATCAGTGCGTTACGCTCTGATAGTAAGAAAATGGTGTCATGATGAAGGAGTTAATCCATTTTGCTCATGGCAATGGATTTCCATCATTATGTTATAAGCAATTTTTAGATCAATTGTCAGTCCGGTTTGATATCTGTTTCGTGGACAAGGTTGGGCATAATCCGGATTATCCAGTGACAGAAAACTGGCATCATCTGGTTGATGAAGTGATTACCAGTATTGAACACCAGGCGAACCAAAAGGTGATTGCAGTTGGTCATTCATTAGGAGGTGTTTTAAGTTTGTTGGCAGCGATTGAACGCCCCGATTTATTTAGAGCTGTAGTTTTACTTGATTCACCTTTAATTGGCCCACTTAAATCGATCATGGTTCGTTTGGCTAAAGCTTTAGGTGTTATTGACAGGGTGACTCCTGCTTATAGAACAAAAGGCAGAAGAGCTTATTGGCAAGATCATGATCAATTGCTTCGATATTTGAAAACCAGAGATTTATTTAAAACATTCACTGATGACTGTTTAAATGATTACATCACTTACGGTATGGATTTAAAAGAAGATGGGTACCATTTGAAATTTGACCGATATATCGAGTATAAAATTTATAGAACGATCCCTCATGTCATACCCAGTTATGAAGGAAAGTTAAAGGTTCCATCTGCATTAGTTTATGGTGATAAAAGTACCGTTGTTGATCGTTTGGATGTACGTTATATGCGCAAGCATTTTCATATAAAAGGTTTTAAAACCAAGGGGACACATTTATTTCCAATGGAACACCCAAAGTCTGTTGCTAAACAGGTTATTGAAGTCATAGATGCTATACTTTAAGAATAACCCAAAGTTATTTTAATCGGCTGATAATAAGGAGAACACTGTGTTACATGTACTATTAATACTTGCGACAATTGGTGCAGCAGGGATATTGATAACACGCCAAGCATCAATATCGGTTTGGGCTATCAGCTTTGCGCTATTCATGGGCTTGGTCTTTCATTTTGGTTCTCCAGGATGGTTCGCACAATCCCTCTTATGGGCTGTAGAACTTGTTTTAATCGCAGGAACGATAACCCCTTTGCGAAGAGCGTTAATCTCCAAACACCTGTTTAAAATAATCAGCAAGGCAATGCCCGCAATGTCCAGCACGGAACGAGAAGCATTGGAAGCAGGAACAGTGAGTTGGGAAGGCGATATATTTAGCGGCGCACCTGACTTTGCCAAGTTAAGAAGTGCTCCAGTTGTCCATTTAACACAAGAAGAACAAGAGTTTCTGGATGGTCCTGTAGATATTTTATGTTCCATGCTTGATGATTGGGATATTACTCATAATCGCACTGATTTACCTCCAGAGGTCTGGCAATTTATCAAAGACAATCGTTTCCTGGGTATGATTATTCCCAAGCGATATGGTGGGTTGGAATTCTCTGCAACGGCACAGATGTCCATATTGGTTAAAATCTACGGCCGTTCAATTACTGCAGCAACAACGATTTCAGTACCTAATTCCCTGGGCCCAGGAGAATTACTGCTGAAATACGGTACAGAAGAACAAAAAAATTATTATTTACCACGATTGGCCGATGGCCGTGAAATTCCCTGTTTTGCATTGACTGGACCAAATGCCGGATCTGATGCTGCGTCCATTCCAGATCAAGGCATTGTTTGTCGTCAGGAATTTAATGGTGAAGAAGTCATTGGCGTCCGCTTGAATTGGGATAAGCGCTACATCACTCTATGCCCAGTGGCTACTGTTGTTGGATTGGCATTTAGAATGTTCGATCCGGATAACATTCTCGGGAAAGGAGAAGACATCGGTATTAGCTGTGCGTTGATACCTGCTACTACACCCGGTGTAATCAAGGGAAGACGACATTTTCCTTTAAATACAGGATTTTTAAACGGACCTACCCAGGGTAAAAATGTATTTATTCCTCTGGATTATTTGATTGGCGGCGCTGCTATGGCAGGTCAAGGCTGGCGTATGTTAATGGAGTGTCTCAGTGCAGGACGCGCTATTTCTCTTCCATCAAGTGCTTGTGGCGGTGCTCAGGCAGTGGCTCTTGCTTCTGGAGCGTATGCGCGTATTCGCAAACAGTTTAACCAGCCCATTGGTAAATTTGAAGGGATAGAAGAGCCTTTGGCACGAATTGCTGCAAATACTTATATTATCGATGCCTCTTTGGTCATGGCTGCAGCTGCTATTGATCATGGAGCCAAACCTTCAGTAGCTGGAGCAATATTAAAATATCACACAACAGAGCGCGCCAGGGCCCTTGCTTTGGATGCTATGGACATTCATGGTGGGAAGGGTATTTGTCTTGGACCCAATAATTATTTAGGCAGGGGCTACCAGGGCTCACCTATTGGAATTACAGTAGAGGGTGCAAATATTTTAACACGAAGCCTGATTATTTTTGGTCAAGGTGCTATTCGTTGTCATCCCTATGTGTTTAAAGAGTTGGAAAGTGTGCGCAATAATGATTTGGCGCAATTTGATAAAGCCTTTTTTGCTCATGCAGGATTCATACTTGCCAACTTTACCAAGTCACTCGTGTTTGCCTGGACTGATGCTCATATGTCGAAAGCACCAGCCAGTTCAGTTAAGAGATATTACCAACTCATTAATAAGTACAGTGCGAATCTCGCTTTTCTTGCAGATTTTTCCATGGGCGTCATGGGTGGTGAATTAAAGCGTAGAGAGAAACTCTCTGCTCGGCTGGGTGATATGTTAAGTTGCTTGTATATGGCATCCAGTGTGTTGAAACGGTTTTATGAAGATGGTGAACCAGCAGCTGATCTGCCCTTGGTTGAATGGAGTTGTCAGCAACTATTGCATGAGTGTGAAGATGCGATGCATGGTGTGATCATTAATTTTCCAGCTCGTTGGGCACGAATTGCCTTGCCTTTGATCTTAAAACCATTCGGTAACAGAAGGCATATTCCTAATGATCGATTAGGGCATAAATTAGCTAGAATGTTAATTGAACCTAATGAAACCAGATCACGGTTAACACGTCTTGTGTACAGCAAGCCTGGTGTTAATTGCCCATTAGGTCGAATGGAAGAAGCGTTTCATAAAATATGCGCGGTAGAGGAGCTTGAGCGAAAAGTGATGAAAGCCGCTAAGGAGCATGTGTTGAAATCACTTACTTTCAAGGAGCAAATTGAAGAGGCTTTAAACTGCGGTATTCTTACTTCTGAAGAGGCTAAAGAGCTTGAAGATGCTGAGCGTGCTCGGCAGGACGTTATTAAAGTAGATGATTTTGCCGATGATGAATTAAGACGATCTTCTTCTCCATCTAAAAATTCCAAGAAGAAAATTGAAAAGGGCGCTGTTGAAACTGAAATCGTTTAAGTTGAGGTAATCACTTAGCCTTCAGCATGCTGCTATTTGCCATGAGTATGACTGAGGGTTGAGAGATTATACATTTTCCTTTACCATTGTTTTATTCCTTTTTTTCATTTCTATGCCAATAAAGTATCGTTTAACCTTTCTCATGCACAATAAGGACATGAAGTCATGCAAAGCAATAAAAGGATTTTTTTTAGATACGTTTTAATCAGCACATTGTTCTCCATGCTGATTTATTCGAGCGTACAGGCAGCTGGGCCCTTATGGTCGTTTGTACCACAAACTCCGACCGACATCGCAATTATGCCAGGGAATAACGCTCAAGTTACTTATACTGTGTATAATCAAACATCAAGAGAACGAATACTGGAGCTGAAGCCTGTAGCAGGAATCAGTCAAATCTCATCGTGCTATCTTCCTGCTAAAGGGATGTGCACATTGATACTCAACGTGAATGGCTCTGCCTTGGAAGGGGATGTACTGGGCGGTCCGACAATGTGTCAGCTGGGTAATTACCTGCAGTGCTATCAACCAAGTGCAACCAATATTTTACACATCAGGTTGATAACGGCTGCCAATCAGACAACTTTATCCCCTCTCACACAAAACCTGGCTCTGT
Organism: Legionella moravica DSM 19234; assembly: GCF_000423305.1. Taxonomy (GTDB): domain Bacteria; phylum Pseudomonadota; class Gammaproteobacteria; order Legionellales; family Legionellaceae; genus Legionella; species Legionella moravica. The sequence goes on from NZ_AUHS01000015.1 coordinate 12,574, forward strand.
CAATAAACAACCCTGGAGCTGACCCTGCACTAACTGGCAATGCACGCAGCATTCGAATAGTCAATACAGGGTCATTACCAGCTAACAATGTGCGGGTTAGCACATCCGGATTTCCTACGGGCACAGTTATTACCCATAATAGTTGTATCGGCACTCTGAATGTTGCTGCGTCCTGCGACATTACCATCACTCCAGGTAGTACAGCCAGTCCCGATAACAATGCTAACGCCTGTACCACATCACCAGGAACTGAGCCTGTGCCAACGACAGTCACAGTCAGTGCTGATAATGCTCCATCTACAAACATTAATGTTTCGGTTTTGGGTTATGGCTGCATCTATCAGGGGGGCTTTTTGTTTTCTGTCGATGACAGCACTCCTGCTTCTGGCAGTATCGGTGGAAAAGTGGCTGCGTTGACGGATGAGGAGGAGGGGCCAAATAACGCTGCTATCTTTTGGTCGATGGTATTAAATGCCACTTTCGCTGATAGTCTCACCAATGGGCTGGCGAACACCAATATTCTTGAAAACCCAGTAGGGCAGTACCCTGCCGCACAAAAGTGCCTCAATAAGAGTAGCCAAGGATTCAGTGACTGGTACTTGCCAGCAATTTGCGAGTTAGGGCGGTATGTAGGTATTGGTGTGGATGCCGGTTGCGGCCTTACCAATCCCAACTTATATTCAACGCTCTATTTGAATAATTTAGCTGGTTTTACTCAAATATACTATTGGAGTTCTTCTGAGTATTCCAGCAATACAGACAATGTCTGGTTCCAATTCTTTAGTAATGGCCGTCAAAATACTCTGGTCAAGAATAACGCTCTACCGGTTCGGTGTGTTCGGATTTTCACCCCTTGATTTCTGCATTGTTCTTGGGGCAGCTTAGCTGCCTCATATTTATTTGTATCAAATAATCTGGGGTTGTTGAACAAATCTATATTTGTTGAGCTATGTACTTAGACTATAATGACAGATCAATTATCTATTTACCCCTGGCTCCCGCGTATAAAGTGCGAAACGTAAACTACAGGAGTAATGGTCAATAGCTCTTCATTGTATTGGATATAATAGATTGCTGGTCGTGATCAGTGGTTGTTGCTTCTGTATTTATTTTCAACAATTCATTTTCTACTCTAGCAAATCCTTTCTTGATTTTTTTCTTGTCTTCGTTTACTTCTTCAATCAATTTTTCAACCTTGGGGCTTGGTGTTAGGTTGCCAATTTTAGCTGCAACCTCGTTATTGCGGGATGTGCGAAATTGATGCTCATCATACGCTATTGTAGTGCCAAAAATAGCCGCGCCAGTTAGCAATCCTGCACCCAAACCCACCGCTGTTGCAAGGCTAAATCCTGCTATCCCAATGCCTAAAGGAGCAAAAAAAACAATAGCAGTTAAAGTCACTCCAATACCAACTCCAACCATGGTTAATATGGCTACACCTAATAGTTTTATCCAATTACGTGATAAAAATGAACTTTGATTTGGTGTGACCACAGACACTGATTTATGGAACTCTTCAATTATATCGAGTTCAATGTGACGCTCTATTGTTTCATCATCAATTAAATCAAAATTCTCATGGGTTTCTGGCTTTATAGGCTCATACTCGGTAAGCGTTAAATTGATATCTAAAGTTTCTTTCGCTTTCGTCTTGATGAACTCAACTCGCTCTCTTAGTGAGAGTTGCAATAATTCCTGATCTTCTTCTTCAAAGTGAGACGATATGTATTCAGCAATTTGATGATAGCATTGGTCTAAAATTGATGGGTCTTGGTGAAGAAAAGTATGGACATGAGGATGTTCAAAAAATAATTCTAGTGCAATAGTGCTTCTATTCGTGCATTCATCAACTGCTCTCATTCTTTTATCTTCATCCCCGGGCGAATAAGCTTTATTTGCAAGAGAGCTTAACAATTCTTGAGAAAGCATAGCCAGTTTCAGTCGAGTAAATAGTTTTTCCTTGATGTATTCGGGGTTGCTCTGTACATGAGAAGCGTTATGATAAATTCCTCTTTCATGGCATGTTAACATATTATTTTCATAGTGTTCTTTGGACTTTTTTGAAGTCACATTGCAACGGTCAAAATCAATTTTTGTTAGATGGCTTTGATAAACATCTTGAGAAGATAATCCATAGTTTTCAACGTTTACATCTCCCTCGCCAACAAAATTCGTTACTTCATCAATAATACCTGTTCCAGGAAAAATTCTTTTTTCTTGTTCGATGTATTTTTTTCTTGCCTCTCGAGTATTGTGATCGGCTACTGATACAGCATAACCAGGTATTCCTCTTGAACCAACTAAACGATTATCAAGCAATCGCTCTGAAGAAAAATGAATAGGACTTACCAAAGTCGCAATTTTTGAGGCCAAAATAGCATTAGGAGAATAATGTTCTACCCCGCGTATGAATAATATTTTTTTTCCATTGGTAGCCACGAATGTGTTATTTCCAGAATTTCCCTTTACGATTTTACTAATCATTTTATATGGGAAATATACATCACTATTTTTAATCCCCTTTTTTAATGGATTTCTATCGGTTTTAATCACCTTCAAATGTAATGGATAAAACGCTTTGCTTAAATCAATGCCATTGAAATCATTAGTGAGCGGTAGTTTTCCAACTAATCGCAGCACATTGATAGAAAAGGGTAGGGCATAGGAAAAATAAGAGCGTTCAAATGAGCTAATCCCAGGATAAATCAAGTATTTAATACCTGCACTTGTAGAGACATGATGAGCAAAGAGTTGATAGCAGTTTAATAACCCGATGTACTTTGTAGCATTTTTTAATGATTGTTGTGTCAGTTCTTTTCCAGCAATTAAATTACTTTCAAGGTTCTTAATATCCTTTTCGATTTCACTCTTATGCTGTTCATAAGTATTTGAAGTGATTTTAAAAAGCAAATGAATAATGCAATTTTTCTCAAGGTTATTAAGAGATGACAGTTGCTGAGAGAACTTTTGAAATTCAGCGTTATTTATAGGCTTATTTTTACTAAATTTATCGATAAATCTGACCATTTCGTTTGGAATAATAGTATCAATAGAATTCTTTGCAATATAAACAACAGCTTCCTGTTTTTCATAAGACGAGACTAGGTAAGTCTTGATTAAATCTTTTAATATCATGTCGCAAAGGCTCGCTTGGTATTTTTAGACAATATGAATAAGATTGTATCATTGTTTTCGTAGTTTAATGTCATTATTTTTGACATTTCAGGATGCGGTAGACCATAAGGGTGGGGCAATGGATTTTATGAAATATCGAGACTTTATAGCTGGTGTTGCATTGCTTCTAAAATAAAACTACCGTGATGGATCATTTTTTAGAAGGAGGATTCTATATTGGTTTGCCTGAAGCAGCTTAATATCACTTGAATTTTTATTTTATATTAATTAGATACTATTAACTGTATCAATTAACAAAGTCTAATAGTATTAAGCTTGTTCTGTAACATCTGGCATTGTAATATTTAATTCCAGAACGGCATTATCACCCATACGCTCCAGATTGACACTGACCTGATCACGGGTAATATGTACGTATTTTGCAATAACCGCAAGAATTTCTTCTTGCAGTTTAGGAAGATAATCTGGAGTATTACGTTGAGAACGTTCATGAGAAATAATGATTTGAAGACGTTCTTTTGCAACGGATGCGGTAGAGTTTCTTCTACGGAGGTAATTAAAAATACTCATATTGTTACTTCCTCCTTGTTTTTACCAAATAAGCGACGCAGTAATCCTTTACGTTCATTGCTTATAAAGCGCATTGGTCGATCTTCCCCGAGAAAGCGTGCTATAGCATCCTGGTAGGCAATGCCGGCATCACTTGCTTCATCAAGTATTACTGGTGTGCCTGTATTGGATGCTTTAAGAACAGATTTTGATTCAGGTATCACTCCAATTAATGGAATCGCCAGTATTTCTTTCACATCACTGACAGAAAGCATTTCACCACGCTCAACACGCTCAGGATCATAGCGGGTTAATAAGAGGTGCTCCTGAATCGGGGTTGAATTTTCAATCGCTCGTTTTGTTTTACTGGCTAATATGCCTAAAATGCGGTCAGAATCTCTCACGGATGATACTTCCGGATTGGTTACGACGATTGCATGATCAGCAAAGTACATGGCCATCAAAGCGCCAGTTTCTATTCCGGCAGGTGAATCACAAATGATGAAATCAAAATCTTTTGCTAATTCGTTTAATGTTTTCTCTACCCCTTGAAGGGTTAATGCATCTTTATCACGTGTTTGCGATGCAGGTAGAATGAATAAGTTTGGGACGCGCTTGTCTTTTATCAGCGCTTGATTCAAGCTTGCTTCGCCATTGATGACATTTACAAAGTCATAAACTACACGGCGTTCGCAACCCATGATGATATCCAGGTTTCTTAAACCAATGTCAAAATCTATTACTACAGTCTTATGCCCTAATAAGGCAAGACCTGAAGAAATAGCCGCAGAAGAAGTAGTTTTGCCTACTCCGCCTTTACCTGATGTGATTACTATTATTTTAGCCAACGCTGAACCCTTCCTATTATTCGATTCAACACAATATTTAACCAACAGTGTACACGCTAATCAATCTTTAATTCAAGATGTCAAGAGATTTAAACGGAATTAAACCTAAAATTCATAATAAAATGTAATATTTATGAATTAAATGTTTAACTTTTTTTACAAATGGAGTAAACTATTCGGTTAATTTAACTACTGGAGTGAGAACACCATGGCTCTTTCCATCGTACAGCAAGCTCTGACTTTTGATGATGTTTTACTTGTACCTGCCCATTCCCTTATTTTACCAAAAGACGTAACCTTAAATACCCGATTAACACGTTCAATCAATTTGAACATGCCTTTGCTCTCAGCTGCAATGGATACTGTTACAGAAGCACGATTGGCTATTGCTCTGGCCCAGGAAGGCGGTATAGGGATTATTCATAAAAATATGAGTATTACTGAACAGGCTGAAGAAGTACGACGGGTTAAAAAGTTTGAAAGCGGTATGGTCAAAGATCCCATTTCAGTAACCCCCGATGTAACTGTTAAACAATTACTTGATGTAATGACCAAATATAATTTTTCGGGAGTTCCAGTTGTTGATGGTCAAAATCTTGTTGGAATTGTAACCAGCCGCGACATTCGATTTGAAACGAATATGGCTCTGACTGTAGCACAGGTAATGACGCCCAAGGAAAGGCTGGTGACCGTTAAAGAAGGTGCCAGTAGAGAAGAAGTACGCAGCTTGTTGCATAAGCACCGAATTGAAAAGCTTTTAGTTGTCAATGATTCATTTCAACTAAGAGGTTTAATTACGGTTAAAGACATTCAAAAGGCTAAAGATAATCCTTATGCCTGTAAAGACGGTTCAGAGCAGTTACGTGTTGGGGCTGCCGTTGGTGTTGGTGATGGTACTGATGAGCGCGTAGAAGCACTCATCGAGGCAGGAGTAGATGTTCTGGTTGTTGATACTGCTCATGGGCATTCTCAGGGAGTATTAAATCGGGTGAAATGGATTAAACAACATTTTCCGGATGTGCAAGTGATCGGTGGCAACATCGCTACAGCTGCCGCTGCTCGTGATTTATATGCAGCAGGTGCTGATGCAGTAAAAGTAGGTATAGGCCCTGGTTCTATATGCACAACTCGTATAGTGACCGGAGTTGGGGTGCCGCAAATAAGCGCGATATCCAATGTAGCTAATGAACTGAAAGGAGCCATACCCGTTATTGCTGACGGCGGGATTCGCTTTTCAGGCGATGTATGTAAGGCACTGGCTGCAGGGGCAGATACTGTGATGTTGGGTGGAATGTTTGCAGGAACTGAAGAATCTCCAGGTGAAATTGAGTTATATCAAGGACGTACTTATAAAAGTTATCGAGGAATGGGCTCTATCGGAGCGATGTCCTTGGCACAAGGCTCCAGCGATCGTTATTTTCAGGATGTGTCGCAAGGTGCAGAAAAACTGGTTCCTGAAGGAATTGAAGGGCGAGTACCTTACAAAGGGCCGGTACAGACAATAATACATCAATTACTGGGTGGATTACGTTCGTGTATGGGATATACGGGATGTTCTACCATTGATGAGTTGCATACCAAAACAGAATTTGTCCAGGTTACCAATGCGGGTATGCGTGAGTCACACGTGCATGATGTGAGCATCACCAAGCAGGCACCTAATTATCAGGTGGATAATTAATCATGATTGATTTAAAACAACGTCCTTTACTCATACTGGATTTCGGTTCTCAGTACACTCAGTTAATTGCACGTCGAGTTCGTGAAATGGGAGTTTATTGTGAAATACATCCATACAATATAACTCAGGAGCAGTTTCAGCAGCTTGAACCCTGTGGCGTGATTTTATCTGGTGGTCCTTCGACAGTAACGCATGATGCCAATCCACGAGCGCCACAATGGCTGTTTGTTTCCGGTTTGCCTCTACTCGGTATTTGCTACGGTATGCAAACAATGGCCGTACAACTCGGAGGCGAGGTGCAATCGTCTTCAATCAGAGAGTTTGGCTATGCTGAGTTATGCCTGCATGGTCAAAGCAAATTGTTTGAACATATTGAAGATCGCACTTCAGAAAAAGGAGAAGCGCTCTTGGATGTTTGGATGAGTCATGGAGATAAAGTGACTCAATTACCGCCTGGCTTTAAAATAATCTGTGAAACGCGTAATGCACCTATTGCTGGAATGGCTGATGAATCACGACAGATGTATGGACTTCAATTTCATCCTGAAGTAACCCACACCTTACAAGGCTTACGCATTTTACAACGGTTTGTTGTTGATATATGCAAGGCACCAACTACCTGGACTGCAGGGCATATTATTGATGAAGCAATAACTAAAGTGAGAAAGCAGGTAGGCGAAGAAAAGGTTCTCCTTGGTTTATCTGGCGGCGTTGACTCTTCTGTTGTTGCTGCTTTGTTGCATAGAGCGATAGGCAAGCAATTAATTTGCGTCTTTGTTGATACGGGTTTGTTACGTCTTAACGAAGCAGAACAAGTGATGACCATGTTTGGTCAACATATGGGAATTAATATTATCGCGGTTAATGCAGAAGAAAAGTTTTTATCCGTGCTTAAGGGAATTACCTGTCCTGAAGAAAAAAGAAAAATTATTGGCAGAACGTTTATCGAGGTTTTTGACGAAGAAGCTCAAAAAATTCAAGACGTCAGTTGGCTTGCCCAGGGAACTATTTATCCCGATGTCATTGAATCTGCGGCTACAAGTACCAATGGAGCATCAGTGGTTATTAAGTCGCACCATAATGTTGGGGGATTGCCAGAAACCTTGAATTTAAAATTATTAGAACCAGTTCGTGAATTATTCAAGGATGAAGTACGCAAGGTAGGCCTTGAATTAGGATTGCCACATGAAATGGTGTATCGACATCCTTTCCCAGGACCGGGCTTAGGGGTACGAATACTTGCTGAAGTCAAAAAAGAATATGCAGATATTTTGCGTCAGGCCGATGCTATCTTTATTGAAGAACTTCATAGGGCCGATCTGTATCATAAAGTCAGCCAGGCATTTGCTGTGTTCTTACCGGTTAAAAGCGTCGGTGTTATGGGTGATGGGCGTCGCTATGATTATGTGATTTGCCTTCGTGCCGTAGAAACTGTAGATTTTATGACGGCTCATTGGTCCCAATTGCCCTGGGATTTTTTAGGCACAGTATCTAATCGCATTATCAATGAGGTAGTAGGGGTGTCTCGTGTCACCTATGATATTTCAGGTAAGCCTCCTGCAACTATTGAATGGGAATGAACGATAAATTCTGGATGCACATGGCTTATGAACAGGCACTTCTTGCTCAATCGGAGGGGGAAGTACCTGTTGGCGCCGTACTGGTGAGCAAAGATAATGAATTATTGGGCGTGGGTAGAAATGCCCTGCAAAAAAGTCATGATCCTTCGGATCATGCGGAATTCCTATCCATAAGACAAGCCGCTCAACAGCTTAAAAATCATCGGCTTTTGGATACTACTCTTTTTGTGACGCTGGAACCTTGTGTGATGTGCGCGGGCCTTATTGTACAGGCACGCATCAAACGCTTGGTCTTTGCAACGAGAGATTTTAAAGGCGGAGCAGCTGGATCGGTATTTAATCTTCTTCAAGGCTATCCCTTAAACCATAAAGTGATAATAGACGAAGGACTTATGCAGCATGAGTGTTCCAGTTTATTATCTGATTTTTTTAAAACATGTCGCTGAGAGGATGATTTATCATCCCGTTTCATCATTTGTAACTCCCCAAGTCATCCCGAGCGCTGCGCAATAGTGTCCGGGGAAATTAAGCTGATTTCGATCAAATCCCCTCTCCACCACATGTAGCGTGGGGCAGAGGGTTTAGGGAGAGGAGGTTAAAATACTTACGTGCAAAAGCGCACTCATTTGCTTGAAATTCCTCACTGGGCTTCGGATAAAGTGGTGATTTACCATTATTTTGCACTGGCCAGATCATGAATTAATTTTTGCCGTAACAGTTCTTTTTCTTCGTTAGATAAGGGTTGACCTCGTTGGTTAGTGATGTAAAACATATCTTCTACTCGTTCTCCAGCAGTTGCGATTTTTGCATTATGCAAATGGATGTTCAAGCTAAGAAATACTCTACTGATGGTTGCCAGCAAACCAGGACGGTCATTGGTTACCAGGAATAAGCGCGTGTGATGATTCAGGTTGTCTTCACTGTAGTTAATTTGTGTTTTGATATCAAAGTGAGCGAGTACTCTGGAGAGTCTTTTTCGCGCAAGCGGGGGAAGATGTTCTTTATCTGCGAGGTGGACGCATAAAGCTTTTTGAATATCGTTGGAGCGTTCTTCATTAAAAAATGCCTGGTTTTTTTCATCTAAAATAATATAGGTATCCAAATCAAATTGATTATCGCAGGTTGTAATTGCTGCTTCCTGAATGGTTACATGATGATTACTTAGAACCGTAGTGGTGATGGTAAAGCGTTCATCTCGATGAGGAGTATAAATAAATACTTCTGTTCCTCCCTGGCTATGATGCGGCATGATGATAACCAGTGGAAATTGTGTACAGGATAAAATTGCTTTGGTATGACGTGCAATGACTTCAGGGGATTCATGGAGAAAATATTTCCCTTTAAACTGACTCCACAGTTGTTGAATGGAATCATCGGAAATGTGTTCTGATAGCAATAGATTCCTGGCTAGCTGTTTTCGGGTATTAATGAGCTCGGTTTCATCCATTAGTTCTTGTTCTTTAAGCAGCATGTGTTTGGCAGCATTATAAAGCTCTTTCAATAATGAATCTTTCCAAGCATTCCAAAGTGTAGGGTTGGTTCCACATATGTCGGCGACGGTCAATAAATACAAATAATCCAGATACCTTGGCTGAGGGAGAAGTTGGCAGAAGTGTTCTATCGTTTTAGGATCATATATATCCTGCCGTTGTGCCGTTTGGGACATTAATAAATGATATCGTACCAGCCATATTAATAAATCGCTGTCTTCTTTATTGATTTGGTGTCTTTCGGTAAATAACTGCGCCTCAGCAGCTCCCAATTCCGAATGATCTCCACCTCTGCCTTTGGCGATGTCATGAAATAAAGCGCTTAAATACAAAATTTCAGGTTTATCCAAAGTAGGCATAATTTTAGCGCACAGTGGGAATTGTTTTGTAAAGGCATCTTGTGTAAATCGTGAGATATTACGAATAACAAAGAGGGTATGTTGATCTACCGTATAAACGTGGAATAAATCGTACTGCATTTGACCGGTCACTGTAGCGAAGCAATCAAGATAATGAGCTAATACACCGTATCGATTCATTCGTTGTAATGCTTCGTAGGGATCATTACCTGTCCGGAGTATGTTCATAAAAATTTGCGTCGATTCAGGCGAATCTCGAAATCGTTTATTCAATAAAAACAAAGACTCCCGGATTAATCGAATGGTACTAGCTCTTACTCCTTCGATATCAGGACGTTTTGCTATCCAGAGAAAGAGTTTAAGAATGGAATAGGGGCGATGTTTGAATACCTGTGTGTGGCGCACTTCAATGTAGTTATTGGATAATTGAAATTCATTATCAAGCTGAATTATTTTTTGCTTTTGATGATGCGCAATCGTTTCTTCAAACCATTGCAGGAGCATTTCATTTAATTCGCGATTTCGTTTGATAACTTTAAAATAATCCTTCATAAATTGTTCGATTGCCAACGAATGCGGTTGATCCTGGTAACCAAAAACCTGTGCCAGTTTAACCTGTAAATCGAAGGATAAGCGTTCCTCTGCTTTTTCTGCCAGCATATGCAAAGCAAAACGGACTCTCCAGAGAAAGTGCTGGCAGTACATAAGCTTTTCATATTCCTTTTCTGAAATAAATCCATAGCCAATACCATCGGCCAGTTTTTTAATATTGAAATGACGCTTACCAATACTGAGGAGCACTTGAAGATCTCTTAAACCTCCGGGGCCATATTTAATGTTGGGTTCAAGGTTATAGGCTGTTTCGCCATATTTTGCATAGCGATTTTTTTGCTCAAGCTCCTTGGCGTAAAAAAACTCATTGCTTGGCCACATATGGAGAGGATGAATTTGATAAATTAATTCTTCCATTAATGTTCCTTTGCCGCAAATCAGAAACATATCAAGAAGGGTTGATATAACGGTTAAATCCTTGCTGGCTAATTCAGCGCAGGAATGAACACTGGTTATTTGATGACTGACCTCTAAACCTACATCCCAACAATCCTGAATAAAGGTTTGTGCTTTGTGTAATTGGTCACTGGAGAGAGGTTCTGTATGCAGAATAAGCAAGTCAATGTCGGAATGCAGTTGAAGCTCCCTGCGACCGTAGCTGCCCAGGGCGAGTAAACAAAAATGTTCTCCCTGGTCCATTTGGTTTTTAGTAAACAGGTCGATGAGCAGGGTATCTATAAATGCAGCCAATTTGCGAGTTATGGAAACAATATTGGCTTTTTGTCTGAATTCATTGCACAGTTCGTCCTTGAACTGTTTAATTATATTTTTAATCGTGCGATTATCGTTCTTCATTACGCAGAGTCAAAATTTCTACACCATTATCTGTGACAAGCAAGGTGTGTTCCCACTGTGCAGAAAGGCTATGATCTTTTGTCACTACGGTCCAGTGATCGGGTAATAATCGAGTATGGTGTTTCCCAACATTGACCATGGGCTCAATTGTGAAGGTCATTCCAGGTTCCAGCTTCATACCGGTACCAGGCACACCATAATGCAGTACTTGCGGATCTTCATGAAATACTCGGCCAATTCCATGACCGCAATAATCGCGAACTACGGAACAGCGGTTTTTTTCGGCATATTGCTGTATCGCGTGGCCAATGTCTCCAAGCTGTACTCCAGGCTTCACCATGTCGATTCCTATGAACAGACAGTCATGAGCAATTTGGACTACGTGTTTTGCTTTGATGGATGGTTCGCCAACCAGAAACATTTTACTCGTATCACCATGATAATGATCTTTAATTACGGTGATGTCTATATTAATGATGTCCCCATTTTTTAAGGTTTTTTTACCCGGAATCCCATGACAAACCACATGGTTGATCGAGGTACAAATGGATTTGGGAAAACCATTGTAATTTAATGGAGCAGGAATGGCTTTTTGTACATTCACGATGTAATCATGACATAAGGTATTCAGTTCCTCGGTACTGATTCCTTCTTTTACATAAGGCCCAATCATTTCCAGAACTTCACCTGCCAGTCGACCTGCGACACGCATTTTTTCAATTTCATCAGGTGTTTTAATTGTTACTGCCATTTTGGTTTTTCCAAAAATATTCATATTACCACATGCAAAACTTTAGAAACAGTATAGTCGACATGGCTGTCCCATTAAAAATTTGACGTCTTTCCGAGCGTAGCGAGGAATCTCCTGCAAATTGGCACAATCTGAATTAATGCATTAATTATCATTACCTTTTAAACTCGTTTTTTTACAAGGAATTTAATGATGTCATCAGAAGATGTACCTGGATTTTTATATCATTTCGACTGATATGATTTTAATGGCCGCATTTTAATGGGATCGTGCAACCTTGCAGGAGATTCCTCGCCACACTCGGAAAGACGTCACATTTTTAATGGGACAGCCGTGATATAGTCGATGTTGTAATGATTATCGTTTAACAAACTGATCTTATTTTTTTTTGAGGTTATTATAAAGATCAACAGGACGCTATTGAACTGACTTTATTGTCTTTTCCTGATTAGCAAATACGGTCAGACCCTGGGTCCTGAACCACTCCTTATCTTCATTGATAACCAATCCTTCAAGTCCGGGTATGGATGAAATAGATGGGTAATCAGTAGTAATGAAATAAGTTTGCCCTAAAAAGTAAAATTCTTTGCTCTTTTGGGTCGGTGTTACCAGAACTTTACCTTGGGGTACCAATTGGGTAATTTCTTTGATAAACCCGATAATATCCTCGGCTTTTTCTATTCCATTGCTTACCCCAAGTAAGTAGGGAACAAAGGCAGTGTCAAAAACAGGTTTATTCTTAGTGTGCATCAGGTTTTTTAATTCTCCGGCATAAAAGCTGATGTTTTTTTCAAATTCATATCGATTGTTCTCTTTAGCTCGAATCGCGTTGCGAACCAGCGTTACGATGTACAACAGATATTTACGGCGTAACATCCGGGGATTCAGAAGCCAAAGAATGTGAAGAGCAATTCCTTCAGAAGGTAGCTTCAGTACAGGTGGATACCAAAGGGTAAGCGCAGTCAACAGTTCACCAACCGAAGGGTAGGGGGTTCCCTGTTCGTCATATTCCCTGTAATGATAATATTTTTTATAAGCTTTCATCCAGGCTATAGTGACAGGGTCTTTATCGTAAACCGTGACAGATTGTGCTCCGGCTTTGGCAAAAATAAAGCTGCTGTTACCATAACCTGGGATAATCAGAATGTTTTTATGTTCTATGTCCTGCTTAAGTTGGTAACGATCATTGTATGTTCCTGATAATATAGAGAACAAATAACGCTCAGCGCCCATTGGATAAATCAAAACTTCTTTGTGATCCGTAATTCGAGTAAATCGTTGCTCAAGAATCCAGTTCTTTTCCTGTTTGCTTAAAATGGTGGTGGTCACATCAGAATCTGACATTAGTATACCTCAATTTGGAGATCTTTTGGATTATATTGCTCAAGCTCATTGAGAAAGTACCAAAATTTTTCATTATTCGCCATCTTAACATTTTATACCGATGATGCATTTCGCAAGAGAGCGGGTAGGTCGAAGAAAATTGATAAATCGGTGCTTAAGCCTTGTTTCAAGAGGGATCAGTAGGGGTGTCAAACACAACACGTGAGGTTGAGCGATAGTAATGACTCAACCTCATTGTATTGTCGATGAAATTACTGCTGCGTGCATTGAACAACTACACAATTCTTGGCATACTCAGAGCCTTCTGAGCACAATTCCATAGCAGTACCAAGGGCTGACGCTCTGTCCGAACCTGTACCGTTGAATACCTTTCCTTTTGCATCATTGACAATACATAACCAGTTGGCGCTTGCATTAAAACTCAATGTCATTATGGTTATTGCCAACACTAAATTTACAGTTTTCATTAAATTCTCTCCTTGTGAACAGACAGATCCAGCTGATGTTGTCGCAAACGTCACCAACAGCTTCTGGTTTTCATCATCGTTTTCGACCGCCTTGGGAATAACTTTAATTTGAATGATGAATCAGAATCGATTTTCCTAACCATGACATCTCATTTTAATTACAGTGCAAAAATATCTGTTTAGTGTTAAACTTGCTCAATTTATTGCACTTATTGAGCAAGTTTTGCTCATCAACTCAAAACAAGGCTGGGCAGATGTTAGAAGTTAAAAATATTAGTATGCAGTTTGGACCTAAATCATTATTCCAAAATGTGGACTTAATCTTATTGCCTACCCAGCGTTATGGGGTTGTTGGAGCAAACGGTACCGGTAAATCTACTTTTTTGAAAATATTGGCAGGAGAAGAACAAGCCTCTAATGGTTCGGTTGAAAAGGCTAAAAGTCTTAAAATTGGGATTTTAAAACAAGATCATTTCCGCTATGAAGAAGACAGGCTCATTGATGTGGTCATTCGTGGAAACTCCACGCTATGGGATGCACTGGTTGAGAAAGAGCAATTATACTCTAAGGATGTTTTCACTGAAGCTGATGGATATCGACTCAGTGAATTAGAAGAAATTGTTATGAACCAGAATGGTTATGAAGCAGAGGCGATTGCCAGAAAGTTGCTTTTAGGCTTGGGTATTGCTGAAAAATTTCATTATGGCCCCCTTAGTGCTTTATCAGGAGGATATAAGTTACGAGTCTTATTAGCTCAAGTACTCTATCAACAACCGGATATTATGCTTCTGGACGAGCCGACCAACCACCTGGATATCGTATCTATTGCCTGGCTTGAAGAGTTTTTGAAAACACAATTTAAAGGATTATTGATATTTATCTCCCATGATCGCAGTTTTCTCAATAATCTTTCGACCAATATACTCGACATTGACTACGATACCGTACTCGATTATCCGGGAAATTATGATAAATTCTGTAACGCAAAGGAAGAAAGTTTACGATTAAAACAATGTGAATTAAAAAATCAGGAAAAACGTATTGAAGCCTTACAAGGATTTGTTGATCGTTTTGGAGCAAAAGCAAGTAAAGCCGCTCAAGCCGCCTCCCGGCAAAAAATGATAGATCGGATTGAATTGGTGGAAATCAAGGAGTCCAATATATTCAAACCGTATTTTAATTTTCATCAGAAAAGACCTTCCGGGAAAACAGTTATCAGCGTAGAACAGCTTCATAAGAAGTTTGATGAGCGAATTTTATTAAAAAATGTTTCATTTGCCATTCAGCGTAGTGATAAATGCGCCATCGTCGGACCAAACGGGATTGGTAAATCCACTTTATTAAAAATTTTATTAAATCAGCTGGATGCGGATCATGGGGCGTTTGAGTGGAATGATACTGTTAGTATTGGATATTTTGCCCAGGATTATCGTACTCAATTAGCCCCTGAGCAAACGGTATTGCAATGGATGGAAAATCAGATAGCCGCTTCCTCTCAGGAAATCAGGAAAGTATTGGGGCAGGTATTATTTCGCGGCTCTGATGTAGATAAAAAAATTGGAATGTTAAGTGGAGGAGAGTCCGCTCGTCTTATCATGGCAAAATTAATCCTGGAACGACATAACGTTCTTATATTTGATGAGCCAACCAACCATCTTGATCTTGAGTCGATCGATGCCTTGATTGAGTCGATTCAGATTTTTCCAGGCGCCGTATTGTTTGTCAGCCATAATCGATATTTTATTGACAGTATATCAACCCGGGTATTGGTACTCACTGAACAACATGGAGTACAGAATTACCTGGGTAATTACAATGATTATCTTGAGCAGTACGGTGAAGATTATCTGGCTACTGCCTAAGTTGTGTTGATAATTCATCACCGACTTCACGGCAAGAGCACTCGAATACAAGAAATCAGCGCTTCACTATCCTGGCCAAATCTTCATCGACATCGTATCCTCTATCAGTACGTTTTGATGCGCTAAAAAAACTGCTTCCTGAACTGGAAACAGCGGCTGAACTCGAAACAGCGCTTGAGCTGGAAGCACTACTTGAACTCGCACTTGAAGCGTGTTGTCTTCCCTGTGTTTGTCGTGCACATTTAGTTTTTGCTTCCGCATGTTCGATGCGCGCATCAACTCGTTCACGCTTTTTGGCATTAGTGTTCACAGTGCTTTGAGCAAGACGGAGCAAATCCCTGAATGTTGGGCCAGGAAGAAGCTGTTCTTTTTTAGCTCGTTGTCTGTTGTTCATAAAGGCCTTAATCATGTCGCCAGCAACATTCTCTTTCACGCCTTCGTTGATTAAAATATTCAGCATCTCCTTTTTGGAATAAAGCGGCAGTTCTTCCGTAATAATCCTCCTGGATAAGGCAGTACTCGGTGCGCGGCGACCGGACAGGGTGATGGGATTTTGCGTTCCAATAATAAAAAATCCTGGAACATCGGGTGTATCTCCTTGCAGGGTTTTACCCATAAGAAGACTATTCAATAAATGTTCCATCATCGGAGAACTGTTCATCTCGTCAATGACCACAACTGCTCCCTCATGAAAAGCCTTAAGTAACAGCGCTTCCTTATCCGTAGCAGACATACTGACGGGGAGAACATACATGGGGTGCTCACCAGGAGCCGGCACCGAGTTTCTGGACATGAGTTTAAATCCGCGAGCGATTAACGTTTGCTTTATTTGCTCGGACTTACCAATACCGGGTTCTCCCTCAAAAGTTAAACCACCCAAACCGCCGTAGCGTTGCACGTCATTTGCAGCCGACTGTTGACGCCATTGTCTTAAATCCAGCACATCGTCCAACAGTTGCTGACTGCTCAACCGAGATTGAGTGAGAACAAAGTCCATCGGTTCACTGGATGTTGTGAACGGCAGTGGATTCTTCGGCTCAAACTCCTTAATAAACAACGCTCTTTTTGATTTTGGCACCAGGTTTATCGCTATTTTAAAGGCATAATGAGCGGCAACGTCCAGGCGATTGGCCTGGGGATTTTTTTGACAATAACTCTGGGCCAACAGAGCCATCATTTGTAATTCTCGAGGCGTGATTAACACGTCGGTGGTTGAGCAATCCACCATAAATCGATACACATCAAGAATAACGCCAGACAGTTGAACCACTTCAGCTTCATCGAGGCATTGGTGTTCCAATGCCGGTTTTAAAATCTTTTCATACAAAACGGCAACAGGTAAGGGTTCAAACTCCACCGCATTTCCGTGACGCTCAAAAAGTGTTGCAAGACGGCGCTCATCTCCATAACTCACCGGATTTCCAGCAAAAATCACTTTATGCTCGTCACTCAGAGGATAATAGGCACCCTCATAAAAAATACCCGAAGGAGTATGGAATAGTCCTTCAAATAAAGACCAATTTCCCGAGTTTAAAGTCGCCTCATCCAAAAACAGGTACTTCCGACCGGTTCGAGCATCCTGCGCCCAGGCTTTTATCGCATCGATGCCTTGATGCAGTTGTTCCCCCTCGTGCACGAGCTCCTGGGTTACAAAAGTCGTTTTTCCGACTCCAGACAGTCCCGAAAGAAACACATAGGGCGCTACGTCAAGCATTTGGTGCACTAAAGTGATTCGTGCCTGGGTAGATTCTTCTGCCTCCTGCATCGCCGTCATTGGGTTTAGCGCTGCGAGGGGTTTGATTTGTGCCGTGTGCTGAGACAGCCCTGACCAGGCCGCATGACGTTTATGACAGTCAGGGAAGGCCTGCCAATACGTGCTTCTGGCTTTTAGTTTGCACAACGGTTCGGTAGCGATAAACGGCTCCAGCTCATGAGGAAACTCACCAAGACAGACTCTTTTATCCTGTTCACTGACTTCATGAACCTGAGTTTCAACCCATTGAAAACTCTTTGAATCTTCGGTAATCAAAAGTAATCGTCCGGGTTCTATCCCTGTTTTCTTTCGTTGCACGATTAAAGACGCTAATTGGTCTTCCAGCTCTTTAGAACAATGTCCTTTCAGAACAATATTCTTGCCTTCAGATAAAGCATCAAGCAACCAGGATGAACGTTGATGAAATTCAAACTGAAGCACGGCTTCATTCAATCGTCCGTCAACACGAGTCAGTAAATCAGAAACCATTAATTCCGATACATCAATAATATGCCAATTCTGTTGGGATGTTGCGAGCAGGGAAAGCGTTACATCACTATCCGTACTGTGTATCACTTCAGTTGGGGAAGGAAGAGCCGGATGCCAATTCGTCCGTTCCACAGGATTCACTACGGTATTGAGTTCCAATGAATCAGGAAGTGATGCTCCCTGAGCACACTGCACTCTTAATTTGACCTGATGCTTTTGGCATTCAGTCAAAATCCTGGCCCAGTCATCTAATGAAATGGAGCGAGTGAGCATCACATCCAGAGTACTGCGCTGTGCCTGCTCGATCAACCCCGGCTCTTTTCTTAAACTGCAATCACTGGCTTCAGGGCGGTAAAAATGAAAATAATGAGCCAGACGGTGAGGATTAAGAACATGAGGAACCTCATTCCCGCTGGTGTCCTCATCGGATAAATAATCGACCTGAAGCCATTTTTTTAATTCATTCAGGGCATATCCCTCTTGTTTATTCAGTTGGAGAAGAGCTGGGACAGGAATGGAACTGCCGGGAAAATAGCGTGTTCCAGGATAACAGGCTTCCATCCAAAACAGATTAAAATCCTCATCATCCCAAGGGCCATTTTGAATGGTGATGAGTCGCCCTTGCAGATTGGACAAAGCTCCTTCCTGAAACGTCAAATGAGAACCATCCAGATCCCAACGACCTAACAAGCGCTCTTTCCAATCACTGGCATTGAATAAATTAATCACCAACCCCGCAGCAGCTTCCTCATCGATGGCGGTAGCTAACGGCGGGACCGATTGTTCTAATTGTTTTGCAGGGATGGGACAGCGCTCTTTGGTGTTAAATCGCGAATAAAAATCATCCCCCTGATAGCAATCCGGTTTACTGGTATTGTACAAACCAATAATCTGGACGTTCTCAGGCACTGGTGTTCCGTCGGCATAGCCCTGTTCATCAAGCAGCGCGTTAAAGCGGACGATATCCTCAGCAGAAAAGTGCTCGTAATTCACCAGAAGTACTGGTGATTCCAGCCGATAATCCTCGGATAAAAAATCATGAAGCGGACCACCCGGTCCTTTACGTAAAATACCACGATTATTGAGATCTCGTTGAATAAAAGAGGCAGAGCAGATTAAATCATCCGGGGAATGGATGTAATACACGGGTCTATTGTTTAAATGACATTGTCTTTGTAACGCAAGCCGTAGTGCGTGCACCGACGCTGTAGAGTCAAGTTCAATCAAATGCTTTTTAGAATCGGCAGGGTGTAACACCTGCTGACAATATCCCTCCAGCGAATTGACTGATTTTGAAGGTTTATGCCAGGTTTTCAATACCTGCTCAAAATAATTACTATCCGAACTGCTTCTAAGAACGTCAATGAGTGTATTAGTCTGTTCCGAAGGTTGCGACGGCGCCGGACAACCCATTATTTCAAAAAAAGAAGAATGATTTTTAGGGCCTGATCTGAGCAATGTGCTAATGCTCTGCTGTTTTTGTTCCGGAGTCAGCCGTTTCATGCTTTGGTCCAACATGGCGGAATAATCATCTGGACACACACTTCGCAATTGAGCTAATAAACTACAGGTCAACTCCAGAGTGTGAGGAGTATTAAGCCCTCTGAACCATGCAGGAATGCCCTGTAAATTGTTGAGCAACAGGCCTTGAAGTGCATCAGCACTAAATTGAAAATCCACGGGGATGAGGTCTAACAACTGCTTGGAATTTTGATTGCAAATTAAATGAAACAATCCACCATGTTGAATGAACTGATTGGGATCACGAATTTCGGGAACTATGACATCACGATCCATTTCAATACGAATCAACCTACCTAAATCGGTATGAATATGGTGCATGAGTTCCGTTGTGGAAACGGACTTAACCCCCTCTTTGTAGTTAGGGTTATAAATCAGCCACCGACCATTATCGATTAAACGGATGCAGAGCGCATGCCAGAAATTGGATAGGATGCATCCCTGGTGCAACTTGATTTTGAGAGGATTTTGAAACGGGTCGTCCTCTAAGTCAGAAAAGAGTATTGAGGATATCCAATCATCGACATCATCATCGTTCAACTGAAGGCGAGATCCAAAAGTGCTGTCATTTATTGAATTGCTGAGAAGAAAATGCTCCAGACTGTCTCCAATGTATTGTATATTAGATTGCTCATTAAATTGATATTGCTGAATGGCCACACAAAGTGCCTTAAAATCATAGAGTAATTTGATATCAATTGTGGATAACTGGCCATCCCATGTCTTCACTCGAAGAATAAACTCATTCCACCTTTCAAGAGTACTTCTTTGAAACAAATGACTTAAAGCATTACAAATTCCATCCTGAATTTTGGGTATGTGCTGTGTGCTGATTTTGGAAAAAGTGAAACATTGCGAGAGCTTTTCAATAATCATTTTTTGATCTATTGATGAACGCTTGCCTTTGAATTGAAATTTAAAATCTTCCGATGTCGGTTCAAAGTCTTTGTAGTCAGCAAGATTATATTTCGAATCCGGCTCATCATCACTATAGGACAGATGATCATAGTCATATTCAGAATCATATTCAGAATCATCATAACATTCATATTCATCTTCATAACATCGATAACACACATTAAGCCCGGGATAGATATGGGATAGCTCTACAGTATTATCACGATTTATGTTGACACAATTGATGAGATTCAGTGCTTTGAGATTAGTCAGAGTTTCGATGCCTAATTGAACCGATTCAATAGTCACTGTTCGGGCTTCATGATTATCACTGAAATCGATTACCTCAAGCATCTTACACGGAGTAAAATCAAATTCATATATGCCATTCCAATCAGAATCATAATGTTCATTATTAATGAATCGAAGTCTTTTTATATTTGGAAAACATTGAAGAAGCTTTTTAAAATCCGTTTTCAGTTCAAAAGTATTATTAGAGATAATGAGTTCTTCAAGCTGTTCTAAATGGAATGGATTTTGTTCTGGGAGCTTTTTAAAATTAAAATCATTAAGACGAAGACATTTAAGATGGGTTAATTTGTCTCTTAATGAGACAAAGGTGCGTTCATCCCAAGGCAGACTTGATAAACACAAATAGTCAAGCCCCCTTAATGCATCCTCATTAATTTTATCAAATTCAATAGATCTTCCTTGTTCCTTAAAAATTTTGCCTCCAAGGGTGAGTTTTTTGAGATGGGGGGTTCTCAACAGTAAGGAATTTAATACATCAGAATGAAACAATGTTTCCGATAAGTCTATTTCTCTCATATTAAAACAATGAGAGACATCCGATAAATCGAGTTCATCATGAACCTCATTGTCAATGACACAGTGTGTTAAGGAAAACAATCGAAGGGATTGCGCTTGCTCTTTCAATAATTGCAATAATTGCGTTAATGCTAATTGTCCCTGTTTTATTGTCAAAGACTCCAAATGAATTCCTTGAGTACTCAGATTTAGTGGATTGTGTTTTGTTGTAATTAAAAGTTCTTTAAGATTGGGGGCTGCGGTTATGAATCTATCTAAATAAATGATGCTTTTGTGATTCAAAGCTAGAAAATTCAGTTGATTCAAGTTGAATTCGGCAGGATTAAAGTTGCCTTCAGGTAAATTGAAATGAAGCTCCTCTAACGAGGATGAACTGGATAATAGTTCCCTCAAGCGTGCTTCACAATAACCCTTGGATTTAAGTGTGATGGTTCTCAGGCTCTGGATGTGATTGATTTTAGCAAATGTGTTCTTAAAGTATTGAAGTCGCTCAGGGACTTCATTTGACAAAACATCTGCAACAAGTACGCTTAATGGAGGGTTGAATTGCTCACGAGAATTATGAAAAATATATCGCTCATATCTATTTAGCCTGACATAATCGCTTAAATTAAGAGAACGAGGAGCATTAGGCTCTTTGGCGCCAATCAAGCGTTGAACCCAATAATCATCAAGTAATAAGGTTTCATCTTTAGATATTCGATGTTGTTCCGTTGCTCTCTTAAAAATGTCTTTAGGTTGTTCAATCCGGATATGAAATCGAGTATCCTTTCGATCGAGGTTCTTTATATCGTCCAATAGTAAGGGATACACTTGCCCTAGTTGTAGAATGTATAGTGAAAATCCCTGTTTCAGTAACTGCAGTAAGGATTCCTGAACGAGTGTTATTTTATGACAGGACCAGTGTTCTGCAGTCCAATCACTCAGAATGAGCTTTTTAGGTTTTTGGCCCATACTGGCTGGTAATACCCATGCTGCTTTGGACTGGATGAGTCTATTGATATCTAAAACATCAGTAGGGGTGTGCGTGTATGCAGGTTTTGTCTGCGACAGCATGTAATAAAACTCAGCAGGTATGTTCATCTTTTCTCTCAAAATCTATCCTATGTACAGCCATCTCCAAACGCGATGTTCTTTTTAGCTCGACAAATGGGGTTATAATCGTCTTATTTGATTCTCTAATAAGACGATGCTTTTCAGCATCAATCGGCTGCAAATATTGAACGCAAATGTCCATAATATATACAGGGAGAGTATTAAGAGATAATTAATGATGACATTAAATAATTAATAGTGGTTATATGATTTATTAATGGCTTTTTTCATAGGGTGAACAGACTGCAAGAGGCAAATCGTTCTTTAGTAGCGCTTCCTGAGCTTTTCCATGCAACCTAAGGAACATGAAACTCAAATGCATCTGGCATATGACGCATGATGCTTTTATTGATTTAATATATATCAGAAAGGCCTTGGTTTGTGTCATATTGTGCATTTTGTGCGCTCATGATATAGTCAGCCCATTTTAATCTTGCAAAGACTATCAACCATGCCTTTCAATCTCAATCACCAGATACTCGAAGAAGCTCAAAGAACACAGAGCACTCACAATCATGTCACCTCAAACGCTGCTGCAATGCTTGCCATCCGGCTCGCCTCAAAATATTTTTTGCCCGAGCACAAAGCCAGTAGCTCGAGTCAGGCCGCATCTTCGTCTTCTGTTACCGCTTCATCCTCTTCTTCCTCCACTAAAGAAAACTCATCCATGACTCTCGGGATTTCCCATAATTCTGCCGCAATAACAAAAAATCAGCATATCAGAGCACGTTACGAGCACAGAACCAAATCATCCTTATTGGAACTGTCCACAAGGAGCTGGCTAAGCACGATTTTGGACAAAAATATTCTCAATAAAGAATTTGACCGAGTCACGCTGGTGGAAGAGCGTGAGGGAAAGCGGGTATCCACTGAATGGTATCTGCCATTACCCGAAATTTTTGCCATTGTGCTGTGCGCACTTATGGATAAACACGAGCAGGCATGGCCTGTACCTCCTGGCAGTACAGCAACCAGGGAACGACTGCTCCGTCTGCAGAAATTTGACCTCATCAACAATGAACTGATGAACGAAATTCCATCCATTTGCTCTGCTGGTATCCGTCACCGATGGCTTATGGCACTGGATGGTTACGAAGGCAAACGTCTGCCGTTGAATGCAGAAGACGTTCTCATGCAGGGATTGTTCGATTTTATGGTACATGAAGTACTTGAAACACAACTCAAGTTAAAGCTCCCTGATGGACGAGACCCTGCAGGAGATGAATACATTCCATTTTATGAACGATTTCAATCTCTGTTTTTACCCTGGATATTCGACACCATTCCAGATGAAGTTAAAGCGGCAATCAGAAATGCGGGGCAAGAAGATGCCGCTAAGGAATACATACTCAAGCGCTTTCGCACCATCCAGACCATACCCAGTGATAACATGCTGACAAAAATTAACGGGTATTGCAGTTATGAAGGGCTGATAAGCATCCCTTGTAATTTCGTACCCATCCTCGCAGCATTGGACCGTTTCGCCAAACGTCACGCTATGGCATTAAGCTCTGGACGCATTGCGGCAACCAGTCTGCACTCGCTTGCCAGCCAAACGATTGCCTGGCTGAAAGGCCCTGGCTTCAGCCCTGAGTCATTAAAAAATGCCGACGCAGAAAAAAAAACATGGGATACTGTCTATCTGGTGATGAGACTCCACGATGTGCTGTACCAGTACAAAGACTACAAAAATCTGCTTCAAGTCTGTGATATGCCCCCAGAACACAAGACTGAATGGCTAGACTCACTCCTTGTTCTGGAGCAATGGCTCAATAATCAGGAGCTCTCTCTGCAAGCCTTACTAGCAGACACCGCTTCACTGGAGCAACAGCTGCGTGCTTTTGAGCGCGGGGTTAGCTTCTGGCGAAGCAACACCTATTATGACTTCATCAGCAATTACACCGCACAATGGTTCGCTGCAAGAAATGAAGGGGATATTCCTGTTCTAGCCAGTCTCTTTGCCCGGCTTTGTGAACTGTTTTTTAATGAAAATACACCCGAAGCTCACTCTAACCCCGCCATTCGAGTTGACGATGCTCTTTTATCCAAATGGATGACCCAAACGGCCGAAGACGGAACTCTGGATGTCTCGCCTTACCAGATAAACCGCATAATCCTTCATGCCCTGTGTTATGAACCCAATACCTGGTCGCTTTTGTTTCGCCGGTGCCTGACTGTAGTACTTACTTTCATTCACAACCGTTGCAATCAGGGGCTAAACAGCGCAGGAGAGGCACTATTCCGAGATTCATGGCCGCAAGAACTACTTGACCAGATTGAGTACCAGCTCAACTCAGAGCAAACAGGTGAATCACCAGTCCCAGTCATATTCACACCAGGTACTATTACGTTTGATACAAGTCTTGACACCGCACGTTTATTGGCCATATCCAGTTCTATGCCCGAACACATCATCAAAAAAATTGTGGAGCATCCGGGATTTAATCCGAATGCAACAGACGATCTGGACTTGACTCCATTTTATATTGCCGCAGAGTTTGGCAACATACCTTTTGCAAATGCTTTACGTGCAAGAGATGCAGAGTACAAGGTAAGTTATAAAGGCCTGTACAAGCCAATGGTTGCAGCTTTGGAAAATCAACATTTCCCTTTTTTGCAATGGTTTCTCCAGACACTGGATGATCTTAGCGTTCTTGATGAACTGACAACAAGGGACGCCAATGGCTCTTACCTGATGAAGCGCTTGGCTTCTAACCCTCAGGATTTGATAGACATATTACGATGTTTACCTGAGCATATAAGAAAAGAGGCTTTGCTGGCAGAGGATAACAGAGGTTTAACCGGATTGCGCTTATTTACACAACATCCGTTATTCATCAAGGATGTTGTGAATTGTCTGCCCGAGGATGAAAGGGCTAAAGCATTCATGAAAGATCAGATAGCTGCCCGCAGCCTGTTCCATATCGCAGCAACTGAACAACCTGACATCATAATACAGCTTCTGGAAGGCTTACCCGAGATCGAAAGAGAACCATTTTTACTGACGGAAAGTCAGGATGGAAATACCATGCTGCATCATGCGGCTGAAAAATATCCTGAACTATTGATAAGCATTGTGAGCTACCTGCCCAAAACAAGAAGAATTAGCCCTTTAAGCGCAAAAAACAATGAAAATGTGAGTGTGCTCCACCAAGTAGCTATTAGCCACCCCAAGTTACTGGAACGCCTTTTCCTTCTCATTCCAAGTCCCGACAGGTATTACGCTCTGACGCAACAAACGCAAAATAACAATACTCTCCTTCATGATGTAGCAGTAATTGCGCCCCAAATCCTAATAAAACTTCTTGATTGCCTTCCCAAAACACGAAAAGAAAAGGCAATCATGGCAATAAATAAAGATGGGGATACAATCCTGCACCTTATCGCACCATGGAATTACCCTAAAATTCTATTAAAACTCTTCAACTACTTGCCGTTGGAATTAAAAGAAAAGGCAGTGATTATAAAAGGCCGAAATAACTCTACTTTGCTGCATCTGGCAGCAAAATTTCACCGATGTTTAAAGCCACTCTTAAATCTTGTCCCTGAAGCAGCGAAAACGGATGTGGTGATGGCGTGTGATGATGGGGGTAATAACGTGGCGCACTATACATTATACAGTTCAAAAAGCCTGAAACTGTTTTTAAACTGGCTTCCCCAAAAAGATCACTTTACTGTTTTTATGGCAAGAAACAAGGACAATTGTACTGCGCTGGAACAGATTGCAAAAACCAACCCAAAAATGCTGATCCAAATTCTGAACACCTTTTCCGAGACAGAAAGACGTACCATCTTGCAGGAGAAATTCGAATTCGGCAACGGCATGTTACATCTGATCGCCTCAAATCACCCCAAATACTTGATACAACTTTTGGATTATCTGTTGGAGAGTGAGAGAATAGCCGCTTTGACAACACTTAACGGCTATGGCTGGAGCGTGTTGCACATTCTGGCAACAAAAGGCGCTCAACTTTTTATAAATGTTCTAAACTGCCTTCCCTCAGGAGAAAGAGCTGCTGCTTTAGCAGTAACGGATAACACTGGTCTACCTGTAGTACATCAAATCCTATCTTATTCTCCTATCATAACAAAACAATTCAAGCACTTCCTGCCTGAGGCCGATCGCGCTTTTGTAGTCAAGTTAAGAGACGCGCAGGACTCTTCCCTGTTGCATAGCGTAGCAGTAAAGTGCGCCATCGCATTAAGTTCTCTTTTGAATTCTCTAAACGAAGAAGAAAGAGTAGATGCAGTGATGACTCCAAACAGCGAGGGTAATAACGAACTCTATCAAGTAATACATCATACAGGGTTAGTAAAAGTAATAATGGAGTGTCTGCCGCAATCAGCACGCGCAGGGGTAGTGACGTCATGTAACAAGAATGGCATTTCGGTGCTGCATTATGCCGCATCATACCCTGACTTGCTGGATTTGCTTCTGAATTATCTGCCCGAAGCAGAACAGGATGCTGTTATGATGCTTTGTACCAGCGATGATTTTATCCCCTTAAAATCGTCTGAATGTCGCTCCAGATTCGATCCACTACATCAACTTAGACCAATATTGAATCGATCCAATGACATTTTAAGAGGATTAAGCTCCGTAGGTTTATCAAGTTTTAACCCGAATACACCCAGAGTAATATCTTCACCGGCCTCGTCATCAGCCTCGGATTCTTCTCCAATCTATGGCAGGCATTCATTGTTCAAACCGATTTCAAATACGCCTGAAAATGAGAGCGAAAGTGAATTGGATACAATGAATATGAAGAGACGAGCTTTATGAGCGCATGCTCTGTACATGACAAAAAAAATCGGTCATGCCCGCGCAGGCGGGCAACCATTGATGATTCATCACGGAAGTAAAATGAGATAACTCGCTGACCTATGTTAAACATCATATCATCTCGATCGCCAAAAGGCGGTGATATGGATAGTTTCAACGCGTATTTTGGCTGGAACAAGGCGAGAATGGCATGATGTGTCACTATGTTGCTTGCATTACTTGCTACGCATGCAGTCAATTGAAGCAAATTGGCCTGTGTTGTGGTCGGAGAGGCGCAACAATCGTCATGATACCGCAGAATCCAACGATTTTTTTCAAATGCAACAAGCACTAAAAACTCTGAGTTCTATCTCATTATCGCCTGCCGGCTCCTAATCATTTATCATAGTGCAGCGGATTACTCTATGGAAAAATAATGGTGGTCCAGAAAGAAAAAGTGGATTTTAGCAACCAACCAGGATGAATAATGGAAGAGAAGCACTATTGTGTTTATATATTAGCCAGCAAGGCATATGGAACCCTTTATACTGGCATTACCAGCAATCTGATACAACGAGTATATCAACATAAGGGAGGATTGAGCGAAGGCTTTACAAAAAGATACCATGTTCATCGTTTAGTTTATTATGAAATTCACTCTGATGTTTATCAAGCAATAACCAGAGAAAAACGTATTAAAAAATGGAACAGACAATGGAAAATAAACCTGATTGAACAAAACAATCCTCAGTGGCTCGACTTGGGCATTGGATTATTTTGATGAATGGTTGCCCGCCGGCGCGGGCAAGACTCGATTTTTTTTATGTACACATGTATGTAGGTTGGGCATTTGAGCTGTGTTTTTGTTGTTCATGCGCTAAAACCCTTATGCAGAGAAATGACTTACTTGCAATGAATTAAACATTCGGCCTTCTGTACATGACAAAAAACCTGTCTTGCCCGCGCCGGAAAAACGGTTTTTTTGTCATGAAGAGAGCGTATAGCCCATGACTTGCTTCTTTTCCAATAGATCATCAAACCTGTCTTGCCCGCGCAGGCGGGCAACCATTCATCAAAACAAACCGATGCCTAGTAGTCAGCAGGGATTATTGTTCTTCAGGTTTAAACTCTCGTTGAACTCGCAGAAACACTCTATATCACCTCCTTTGTACATGACAAAAAATCTGTCTTGCCCGCGCAGGCGGGCAACCATTCATCAAAATAAACCGATGCCTAGTAGTCAGCAGGGATTATTGTTCTTTAGGTTTAAACTCTCGTTGAACTCGCAGAAACACTCTATATCACCTCCTTTGTACATGACAAAAAACCTGTCTTGCCCGCGCCGGCGGGCAACCATTCATCAACATAAACCGATGCCCAGTAGTCAGTAGTGATTATTGTTCTTCAGGTTTAAACTCTCGTTGAACTCGCTGAAACACTCCATATCACCTCCTTTTGGCGTTCGAGTGGATGTGATTTTTAGTGTATGTCAACGAATTGTCTCAACGTACTGCAGTGCCAAATGCCAAATAGTTGCCCGCCTGCGCGGGCAAGACGGGTTTTTGTCATGAACAGGGCGCATAACCCATGACCTGTTTCTTTCCTAATAGAGAATCAAAAAAGGCAGTATTAATGCAAATTAAACAGTTTGCCAACCTTATGTTATTATTAAAGACTTTAAATTCACCAAAGACAGCTGTATATGCCTTTCAATATCGAACAAAAAACAATCAAAGAAGAGCAAAGCATGCAGAGCGTTCATGAGAGCGCTTCCTTTAAAGCCGCTGAAACGCTTGTCAGGCTCTTGGCCTCACGTTATTGTTTACAACAAAAAAACACTAATGATTCAGTTCACGCAGCATCTTCTTCTACTGACACGTCTTCCTCTGCATCCTCAGATCCAGTAGTAACGACTGATTGGCGTGATAACCAACAAGTGCAAAAGCAAATGTTAACAGAGGTTACTAGCCTGCTGCATCAGACTGATAAAACATATCCTGGCACTTTGACAAAATTGGTAGATCCACTTTCCTCAAAAGAACTGATGTCTCTTTTAAACTTTAAAGACGATAATGGTATCACCGTGTTGCAGCAGGTGGTAAAAAACAACCCTAAAGCACTGAAACACATTCTGTTACTTTTAAACGAAAACGACCGATTTATTGCTGTAATGGAAACAAATCATAAAGGCAACACGCTCCTGCATGAAATATCAATAAATAAACCCAAAATACTGGTAGAACTTGTTGATTGCCTCTCAGAAACACAAAAAGCAGACGCAATCATGGCAACAAATGAAGACGGTGATACCATCTTGCATCAGATCGCCATTACCTATCGTAAAATTCTCCTTCAACTCCTGGACTACTTGCCTTTGACTCAAAAAGTACATGCAATCATGATAAAAGGTCGACTTAACTACACTTTGCTGCATTTGGTAGCACTTGATTCCCAGGCATTAATGCGGTTATTTCAGCTTGTGCCCGAAGCAGAAAAAGCTGACGCTGCATTAGCATCTGATAATAATGGTAATAACCTGGCGCATTGTGTGTTTTATAATTCCAGAAGTCTTAAACTGTTTTTAGACTGGCTTCCCAAAACCCAATACTTTGCAGTTTTGACGGCAAGGAATAAAGAACATTGTGTTGTACTGGAACAAATTACACGACACGACCCTGGGTTATTGATAGAAATTCTGGATTCCTTTTCCGAAACACAGAGGCATACTGTAATACTGACAAAATACAGAAATGGCAACACTTTATTGCACCTGATTGCCACACATCACCCAAGCTACCTCATACAACTGCTTGATTATCTGTTGGAAGATGTAAGAATAACCGTCTTGAGAATACCTAACGACAATAACTTGAACGTATTGCGTCTCTTGGCAGAAAAAAACGCCACAGTCTTGCTAGAGCTAGTAGACTACCTGCCCGTAAGAGAAAGAGAAACCTCAGTAACACATCGAAGTGAACAAAGCCTTGTTGATTTATCAATTAGAGATCAGGATATCCATAGCCTATCATCCTCACCTGCCTCCTCATCAGTCTCAGACTCTTCGCCAACCCACGGAAGATATTCATTGTTCAGAAGAATGGAACATGCGCAACAGGCTGTGCAAAGCTATGAAAGGGACAGCAAAAACGAATTGGGTAGACTCCTGAAGAGAAGCAAACCAAATCCTACTGAACTTAGACAAATTGTAAAAACAAACCCCGAACTGTTGATCCCCATTCTAAGATCGTTTTCCGAGAGAGAAAGACACACCGCCTTACTGGATCAATACGAAGACGGCAACAACCTGTTACACCTGATCGCTATATATCATCCCCTCTACATAAAACACATGCTAAATTGTCTGTTAAAAGAAGAACAAATGGCCGCTTTGATGATGCCTAATGACAATGGCTTAGACGTATTGCTCATTCTGGCAGAAACAAATGCCACAGCCCTGGTAAACATTCTGAACTACCTGCCTGCAGAAGAAAGAGTAGCTGCTGTAAAAATTACGAACAAAATTGGTGAGTCAGTAGCACACCAGGTGGTACATGATCCTGCGTTAATAAAAATAATGATGGAATCTATGCCCATAACAGCAAGAGCTGGTGTGGTGAAGTTGTGTAATCATGATCGAATGTCGGTGTTGCATTGTGCCGTATTATATCCTGACTCACTGCATCTTCTTCTGAGTTCCTTGCCCATAACAGAAAAGGCCGCTGCCGTGACGTTTTGTAGCCGTGATGATTATACCCCTATAGAACATGCTGAACGTCTATCCAAATTTGAATCACTGCGCATCCTAAAAGCAGTTTATGCGCGAACAATAAGGGACGCGGACGGACAAAGCACCGTCAATAGATCAAGCCTCGAGCTGGATACAAACACAATGAAATCTTCACAAGCCTCTTCATCTGTCCCAGATTCTTTTTCAATCGAAGGCATGAATTCGTTTGTTGTAATCAAGGATCAGGCGCTACAGAGTACAAAAACGTCTGAAAATGAAAGCGACAGTGAGTTGGATACAACAAATATGAAGAGGCGACCATTATGAGCCAATGTTTAATTCGTCGCAAATAAGTCATTTTTAGAACATGTAGGTTGGCGAATGAGCAAGAAAAATACAGATTTGGCGCCTAACCCTCTATACATAACTAACAACCTGTCTTGCCCGCGCAGGCGGGCAACCATTCATTCAAATAAATCGATGCCAAAGAGCCAGTAGGTATTATTTTTCTTTAGGTTTAAACTCTCTTTCAACTCGCTGAAACACTCCATATCATCTCATTATGGCGTTCGAGATGATGTGGTTTTTAGTGTATGTCAACGAGTTGTCTCAACGTGCTGCAGTGCCAAATGCCAAATAGTTGCCCGCCTGCGCGGGCAAGACAGGTTTTTTTGTTATGAACAGAGCGCATAACCCATTATTCTGAAAGACTTTCTATACACTGCAGAGCTGAGATTATAACGTATTCTCTCAATAAAAAAATCGCCAAAACTCTTGCTTTGGAAATCGGGAAAAAAGAGTGCAGAGAGACGCCAGGCTCACTGCCTTGAGCTGTATCCGTAAAAAAAGGATATCGACTAGCCATAACAACCAGATAAAATTAACCAGTATGACAAATGTATGTTAATAGTCAATAAATGCATGTCAAGTGACAAAAGGCTAGATCTGAACCTTTAATAGTTAATGTTTATTGATTCTAATAAAATGACTGACTTGATATTTAATTATTAAACAATATACGCTGATAATGTGATGTGTGAACTTATTATAAAGTGATGAAAAGCTCATGAAACTGAAACAATTGATTCGATACCTTTCTTTTTTTATGTTCCTGGCATGTCATTCGCTTGCTAGCGCCCAATCAGATGAGGAAAAGAACCTGGCTCTCCTGATGGATTCTATTGCAAAACCCTATATTTTTTCTCACCAGATTCCCGGTGTTTCCATCGCTGTTTATTATAACGGTCAGGATTATTTTTATAATTATGGCTTAGCTGATAAACAGAAACGTACCCCGGTAACTCAAGATACTATTTTTGAATTGGCATCGATTACCAAAATATTTGTCAGTACGTTACTGGCTCTTGAAGTAGAGAGAGGCACTATAAAATTAAATGACTCTATTATCCGATACCTGCCTCAGCTTGCTATCAGCAAAAATGCTCCCATAAATCAAGTTACATTGCTCAATCTAGCGACGCATACTGCAAGCTTTCCACGTCAATTGGAGCAGTTTGGTGTATCCAAAGGAGATAGAGACGCGTTTATTAAACAATTAAAAACATGGCGTCCCAATACACCTGTGGGTACTCAATATCACTATTCCAATATCGGTTTTGGCTTTTTAGGCTTGATCTTGGAGCAGGCAACAGGAACTTCTTTAACAGTCCTGACAACCCAAAACATCACCGAGCCATTGGGTATGACTCATACCTGGTTTAATGTCCCTCACTCTTTGAAATCGAATGAGGCTCAGGGTTATCGTTACAATAATAACAAAGCCCCCCATTATGTGCCTGCCAATTATTTAGGGGGAGGTGCTTTACGTTCATCATCTGCTGATATGTTGCGTTTTATGAAGGCTAATCTGGGAATTAAAGTAGGTGATGCTTCTCCACCCTTGCTGTCTGCCATGCAATTGGCTCAACAACCTGCATTTGTCGTTAGACCGAAATTTATCATGGGGCTTGGCTGGCAGAGAGTTATCCGCAAAAATAACTTATTGATAACCAAAAATGGAGGGAATCAGGGGTTTAGTACCTTTATTGGCTTTTCGCCGGCGAAAAAAATAGGAGTCGTTGTTTTAACGAATAAAGCAAAGGTTAATGCTAACCGATTAGGTATCAATATTTTAAATGCTCTTGTTCGTTAGCTAACCATCTCGATGAATATGCTCGTTCAGAGTTTTGCTTCAGTATCTGTTTTTAAAATGAACTATACTTGTACATGAGTGAAACATAATTCTTGAATATTGGATAGCTCCATGAACAAAACAGTGAAGAAAAATGCCTTACGAACTCTAGTTTTTGGATTATGCATTATTGCCAGTACCGCTGCTGCAGCTTATGGTGGTTGGCATGCTGTGGGTTGGCGTGGGCCCGCCGGGGGATGGCATGGGACTGTATGGCATAACAACGGTTGGAATAATGGTTGGCATAACGCAGGTTGGTATGGTGGAGTAGTGGTTACCGGAGCGCCTGGTGTTGGTTACTACGCACCTATTTGCCAGCCAGTCAGGTTGTGCAATTTATACGGTCAATGCTGGATACAGCAACAATGCAATTGAGATGTG
This sequence comes from Legionella moravica DSM 19234, assembly GCF_000423305.1. GTDB lineage: Bacteria > Pseudomonadota > Gammaproteobacteria > Legionellales > Legionellaceae > Legionella > Legionella moravica. The sequence goes on from NZ_AUHS01000015.1 coordinate 45,691, forward strand.
GCTATGGCCGTGTTGCATGCCCCTGAGATGGGGCAATAATCCCTAAATACTGCCGAGGTAGTCTGTTTTCCCAATCGCCAGGCCCAAATGTCGAAGAATGGCATAGGTCATGCTGATGTGAAAATAAAAATTAGGCAGTGCAAAATGGTTTACATAGTCCAGTCCTTTAAAATGAAGTTCATTTTGATGTGTTTTGAGGGTAACTTCCCGATTTTCGCTTCCGTCGATTTGTGAAGAACTGACGCTTTCTAAAAAATGGATGGTTTTTTTAATTCGATCTTCCAATTCTGCAAAACTGGTTTCATTATCTGCATAAACAGGAATTTCAATACCGGCCAACCTGGAAGCACATCCCTTGGCAGTATCAGTAGCAATTTGTATCTGGCGAATTAATGGGAACATATCCGGAGCTAAACGAGCATTAAGCCATTCAGCTGGATCTATTTGGTTGTTGTCACAATGAGATACTGCTTTTTTAAGGATAATCGATGTATTATTTAACATACGAATGAATACAGGGATAGTCATTTGATGCATTGATAAAGACATGTTCGTTTCCTGATTGAATTATTATTTAATTTAGTGTCCAACTAACCTTATATCATGTTTTTTATTATTTTGGGCATAATATATTTCGTCAAAAAAATCGAGTTCAAAGGAAACGGATCTTGAAAAAAATCGTATTAATTCAGGCTGCTTTATAGGATGTGTATCTTCCACAATGACATTGACCTCGGTTGCAAGATTTTGGGTGAGCTGTACAAAATCAGCACCAGAATAGGTTGCTATCCAGTCTGAATAAGGATGGGTTTTCATTGGGTCTTTGTCAGCCATCATGGTGCCTAATTGGTAATAGATCCAAAAGCAGGGCAATATACTGCAAAGAGCCTCAGGCACCTCGGCTTGTGTTGATGTCTTAACCAGATACTGGGAATATTGAGATATTGAAGTTCCTGTTTGATGTTTATAGAACTCTCTAAAATGCTCACGGTATTGGAGTTGCATGCTGTGTTCGTTGTTTATAACATCGTTTGCCAAAGTATTCAGTTGTTTCGATAAACCTGGATGAGTCGTCTCGGTGCGTTTGGCAATATTTTGAAGAGCGCATGAAAATTGGCGTAAATACAAAAAATCATCGCGCAAATAGAGTCCGAACTTTTCTTGTGGTAAGGTTCCTGCAAATAACTCCTGATTGAATGGATGAGTGTATATTGCTTGCAAGGTGTTCTGATTGAGGTGCATTAACCGAGATAAATAACGGGCATCCGGTTTTTGTTTATAAAATAAAGGACAGTACTTCAAATAAGTCATAATTCACTCTTCCTTCGCAGGTATTATCCAGATCAGGTACTAAGGGTTTTTCTCAGCCGAACCACTAATCGGTTCAGCACCCCTGGTGACAATTTGATACTGATTCTAGGCTTGTAGCGTTTTAGAGTCAAGGCGGGAAGCGGCACTGTCGGAATGGTACCCAACAGCGCAACCATTGACCTTGTAACAACTCATCGGTGTTATTAAGAGTGATGACGTTCATGTGCTTGTTTGATTTCCTGATAGTGTTGCTTTTGCTGTGGTGTCAGGAGCGAATAGATTTGATGGCGCATCAGGATGTGAGTTTTCAGCATGGCGTCTTTAATTTTGCTTCTTTGACTGATTAATTGATCCAGTTTTGCCTCATCGATTTTTTCTGCCTTGATTAATGCATCAATTTGATCTCGAATCACTTTTAGTTGTTTGTGACTGGTTTTTAACTGGGTTCTGGCTTGTACACGTATTGCTTTGATTTTAGCTTTTTGTTCCTGGGTCAAATTTAAATTTTGAGATGTTTTTTTACTATCATTACAATGGCATGGTTGAGAAGGATTTTTTTCAGCAGGGCATGCAAAAGATGGTTGACCAATAAACAAGGCTAACGTAATAGCCGATATCCAGATAAGTTTCTTACTCATTATCATTTCCTCTTGTTCGTTAAACAGATATTCCTGTGGGTATAATTAACTCATTCCATCCATGATTGGCGCAGTATAGATCGAAAGGATTAGTTAAATACAGTGCTCTAGATTAATTTCATTGCTGTATTTCTCTCAATATGTTATAAATATCGCGCTTTAAATACACACACGCTTCGTCACATACGTTAGGGTCCCTTGTGGGTTTCGTATGGGAAGTGTGGAGGCTTAACCCTGGAGATATAATATGAATGTTAGTATGCGTGAGTTGCTTGAAGCTGGAGCACATTTTGGTCACAGAACTCGGTACTGGAACCCTAAAATGGGTGAGTATATTTTTGGATCAAGAAATAAAATCCACATCATCAATTTAGAAAAAACCATGCCTATGTTGAGCGACGTAGTGAACTACGTTGGCCGATTGGCATCAAACAAAGCAAAAATTTTATTTGTCGGAACCAAGAGAGCAGCACAAGACAGTATTCGTGAACACGCGAAACGTTGTGGCATGCCCTATGTTGATCACCGTTGGTTAGGCGGTATGTTGACTAACTATAAAACAGTTCGTCAATCTATATTCCGATTGAAAGAATTAAAAGAAATGAAAGAAAAAGGCTTGTTTAACGACATGATCAAGAAAGAAGCATTGATGCTGACTCGTGAACTGGAAAAACTGGAGCGTGGTTTAGGCGGTATTGAACACATGGGTGGTTTGCCTGATGCTCTGTTTGTTGTTGACGTTGGTTTTGAGCACATTGCTGTTGAAGAAGCACGTCGGTTAAAAATCCCTGTTATTGGTGTTGTCGATACTAATAACAGCCCAGACAATATTGATTACGTTATTCCTGGAAATGATGATTCCATGCGAGCTGTAGATATTTACGTTCGATGCGTTGCTGACGCAATTCTTGATGGAAAAAACAGCAATACTGTAGGTGGTATGTCTTCTGATTCTGAATTTGTAGAAGTTGCTACGGGTTCTGGTGAAGCAGATAAAGCTGGGGAATAATTAATATTTGAATAAAGGGGGCGTTAATTTTAATTAGCCCCCTTTTTGCTATGTGGAGAAATGAGTATGTCAACAATTAGTGCTGGATTGGTAATGCAACTTCGTGAGCGCACAGGCGCAGGCATGATGGAATGTAAAAAATTTCTAATTGCGACTAACGGTGATATAGAGCTTGCTATTACCGAAATGCGTAAAGCAGGTCAGGCTAAAGCAGATAAAAAAGCAGATAGAGTCGCTGCTGAAGGTATTGTTGTTATCGCTCGTTCTGCAGACGAATCTTCTGCAGTTATGATCGAAATCAATAGCGAAACCGATTTCGTAGCACGTGATGAGAACTTCACCAATTTTGCCAATGCCGTTTCTCAAGCTGCCTTAAACAGTTCTGTTTCTGATATTGCTGGATTATCTGATCAGCCTTTATCTGGTGGTGTTACGGTTGAACAAGCCAGACAGCAATTAGTCGCTAAAATTGGTGAGAACATCAAGTTACGACGCATTGAGCGAATCAGTTGTACTGGTGGTGTGATTGGTTATTACCTGCACGGTTCACGTATTGGTGTTATGGTTGCTTTAAAAAATGGTTCAGAAGAATTAGCCAAAGACATTGCGATGCATATTGCTGCCAGCAAACCAATTGTTGTAAATCGTGATCAAGTATCTGCTGAAGCAATTGAAAATGAAAGAGAAATTTTCACTGCCCAAGCTAAAGAAAGTGGTAAGCCACAAGAAATTATCGATAAAATGATTGAAGGACGTATTAACAAGTTTATTGATGAAGTCAGCTTATTGGGTCAACCATATGTTAAAAACCCAGATATTAAAGTCGGTCAGCTTCTGAAAGAGAAGGGCGCTGAAGTAGTTTCTTTCATTCGCTATGAAGTAGGTGAAGGCATTGAAAAGAAAGAAGATAATTTCGTTGAAGAAGTGATGGCTCAGGTTCGTACATGATGAATGAAAGTCACCCGAAATTAAAATACAAACGAATATTGCTTAAATTTAGCGGCGAAGCCTTAATGGGTAAGTCGCAATTTGGCATCGATCCCTCTGTTCTTGATACTTTGGCTCGAGATGTTGCTGAGTTAATTCAAATGGGAGTCGAGGTAGGTTTGGTTGTCGGTGGCGGTAACTTATTTCGCGGTAAGGCTCTTTCTCAAGCTGGGTTAGGGCGAGTTACCGGTGATCATATGGGCATGCTGGCAACAGTAATGAATGCCTTGGCAATTCGAGACGCATTGGAGCGAATCGATTTGCCAGCGCGTATTATGTCTGCCATCCCTATGATGGGTGTAGTTGACTCTTATCATCGGCGAAAAGCAATAACTCATTTGCGAAATGGCCAGGTTGTTATTTTTGCAGCCGGAACCGGTAATCCTTTCTTTACAACAGATACAGCTGCTTGTTTGAGAGCAATTGAAGTAGGTGCTGATGTTGTATTGAAAGCTACCAAGGTAGATGGAGTCTATTCTGCGGATCCTTTTAAGAACCCGGATGCAGTTCGATATGATTATTTAACTTATAAAGAAGTATTAACCAAGGGTTTGGAAGTCATGGACTCTACAGCGATTTGTCTGTGTCAGGATCAAGGTATGCCATTACAGGTTTTTGATATGGCTGCTCCTGATGCTTTGAAGCGAATTGTTACTGGAGAACGAGTAGGAACTATAGTCGGAGCGAATCATGATCAATGAAATAAAACAAGACGCAGAAAAGCGGATGAAAAAAACAATTGAATCATTGCATGTGGACATGTCAAAGATTCGTACTGGTAGAGCAAATGCTGGCTTGTTGGATCATGTTCAAGTAGATTATTACGGTACACTGACTCCTTTAGGCCAAGTCGCCAATATTAGCGCCAGTGACTCACGAACCATTACGGTTACTCCTTGGGAAAAATCTATGGTCGCTGCTATTGAAAAAGCAATTTTAACTTCTGATCTGGGCTTGAATCCGTCTACAGCAGGAAGTGCCATTCGTGTTCCAATGCCTCCTTTAACTGAAGAGCGTCGTAAAGAGCTGATTAAGGTGGTACGTGGTGAGGGCGAACAAGGACGGGTATCCATACGCAATATCAGAAGAGATGCAAATAGCCAGCTGAAGGATTTAGTAAAAGATAAGGCAATTTCTGAGGATGATGAGCGTCGTGCTGCTGAAGTGATTCAAAAGCTGACCGATAAATACATTGCTGAGATTGATGCAATTCTTGTTGTAAAAGAAAAAGATTTGATGGAATTTTAAATCAGGACAAGTGTGTACCTCACACTGTTTTGTGCCATGAACACTATAATAAACCCGGGCCTACCGGGTTTTTTTCTATGTTGTAGCGACAACAGATCATCTGATTATTCAAAATTTTCGAAGGCCTGAGCGTTTCATTGTAAGAAATAAAATCATCGTATTTTATACGGTGATATTCGCTCAATTATTCTTGTAACATCTGATGAGTTTATTTCAATAGATCAGATATGATTACAAACCTCAAAATTATTCATTTACTTACTAAATATCAGGCTATTCCATCCGAATATGAACCTTCTATTTCAATTGCCTCAACTCAGAGGTTTGACGAAGAAGCACGAACGACTTATGCATTTTTTACCAAATTGACCCAGGAAGATTTTCCAGCACCGGCGACTGTGTTAAAAAATAAAATTCACTTTTGGTTAGCAAAGCGTTGGGTTTGTGTAAGAAATACTGTTCTTGACTATCGTGTTACCCCTTCTTTGCCTGTCAATCAATTTTGCCTGGAACTTGCAGAAATGACGGCTGATTCCGACATGGCAGCGTATCATATCTTAATGCCTTACAATCGCTCTTTTCATCCTTTTGACTACGATACTCGGTATTTACTAGCCCATTTCGTTGATTATATGCAGCCTATTTACACACAAGATGAAATAGCCGATAGATTAGCTCCTCACATTTACAGTTTTCTGGACTTAAAATGTTTGGACGAAGATCCTTTATTATTGAAGGAAGTAATCGAGCGCGTTGTTCCGAGGTTAAACAATTTATCTGATATTACAGAATCCTTTTGGGTGATGCGCTATCTATCTCAGGAGGTACAGTGTCAATTTATTGAGGCAACATTTGATCGTTGGTTTGATGAACGAAAACGTGATTTATCACAGTACATCAGGGTACCTACGAAGGAATGGAGTGTCGATGTAACCGTGCTTTTCCGAACCTTATTGATAGATAAGATAGCTGAAAAAACGCTTACAGCTAGCGCTTGTTTAAGTGAAATCAATTCATTGAAACAATATACTTATATTTCTGAAGAAACTGAGATTATTACTGCATTTTTAACTAAATTGCAGCCGAGATTACCCGAGTTATTTCAAGATATAAATTCAGTGGATGATCTTCTGATAACAGCTTCTAGACATCAACGTTTTATAGCCTCAATATTTCGCAATCTGTTGATTGAGTCGGCTAATCCCGATAACATTTGGAATTTATTGATACTCAAAGAAGACGAATTTTTGGCTTATTTCTATTCTATTTTTATCCCGCATATCACTCAATCAACACGCTCTTTTACTGATTTTCTAGAATTGCTTGGGAAATGGAAAAAACCCTCATACTTAGTTAAGGTCTCTAAGTGGAGAAGCCATTATGAATCCGAAGGGTGTCTTTTAATTCAAGCGGAACTAATTAAAACATATTTAATCCACTTGGATAGCTGGATATCCGATATTCCCAATTTTTTATTATTACTGGATAAATTGAAAGCCATACACCACAGTATTGTTCCTTTATTTGAACGATTCGCGCCGTTTATTATTAACAATAGTCGTGTTTTCATTTCATTTTTTCAAAGACTTAATAGCATCATTAGTGTCCGTTTAAAAAATGACTATCGGAACTATTGGCTATCAAAAGTTGATTTCAAATTATTCGTCTCTTCATTGTCTGAGCTGGATAATTTTTTTATTTCCTCATGCATGAAGCCAGAAGAACGGCGCTTTGTTTTGTCAAAGCTTGACGCCCAGCAATTAAATTGCACCCCAGAGGCACTTGATATGTACAAAGTTCAAAAACTGGATGTTCCAACTTTGATTGATGATTTAAAAGCATATGTTTCCAAAACTTCATTCCGAAAAGGAGCCCTCGATTTAATGGACCAGTTGAGTAAAAATCCACCCTTTGACCGCTCTGAGTTGAATCAATTGATTATACCAATAATGAATGAAATTAAAGCAACTTTTAAACTAACTTATTTTTCTATACCATCTTCTTATAATAGTCACTTGTTGCAAATACTGAAAAAGGCTTATAGCGCTGAAGTGTACACGTCACAGACCGCGGCTGCCTCAGTTGCACCCATAGGTTCTTCTTGACGAAATGCTACATCTTTAATTCCAAATGTTATCGAAATCTCGCTAAAATGTCCTTCTCCCTCAGGGACAAGGTGCCAACGGCGGATGAGGGGATCACACATCATTCATTAACTACTTATAGATAACATCCATTACTAAATTAAATTGTTGCTGTACTTCATTATTCCAAAACCTTAATATTTCAGCAATCGTATTCATTTTGCCTGCACTTATTCTGCTGACCACCATCTATCTCAATAATTAGGGTCTGTTGACAATTCAAGTTTCCACGTCCCGCGACTTGTTTTCGGGATCCAATTCACTCTTTATAGGCACAATATATTCTTGTTTTGCGCACGATCTATCGATTCCGCGAACAAGTCGCGGAAAGTAGGCTTGAATATAATGAAAGGTCAACAGCCCCTAATCTTTTTTCGATACAAACGAAATCTACAATATAGGTACCAATAGGGAATTGTCTTCAGAATTTAAATCCTTGAACTCGTTGTGCCCAGGCGAGTTCCACATTTTAATTTCCATGCAGGAGCTGTTTTTGCGTAGGCTTTTTGCATTATCAATTAATCCCATGCATTGAATTCATTTTTGGTTCGACTCAGTATATTAAAAGATAATTTTAATCGTTTGAAGATCCCCTCAACCGCCGTTGGCACCTTCTCCCTGAGGGAGAAGGACATTTTAGCGAGATTTCGATAACATTTGAAATTAAAGGTTTAGCATTTCGTAAAGAAAAACTTAAGGAAAATTGGGAGAGTGTGCTTGCTAGGGCATGAAAGGTTTTTTGTCATGTACAGAGCAAAGTTATAGGAGATTAAGGGCTATTGAACTGGAATAAATTGATTAATAATCCTAAGCTTAAAGTAATAACAATAAATTCGGTTGCTTCTATGAAAAACTTGTTGGGGTTTATACTGTTTGCTTTTATAAGTACCATTGCATGTGCCGATGAACTGGGAAAAAAAACCTATGATATCGCGTGCCAAAATTGTCATTCTCCCAAATTAGCTACCGCAATTAAAGCTCCCGCAGCATTTGACAAAAATGCCTGGGAATTGAGGTTTAAAAAGGCAGAAACTGAATCAGAGAACAATCCCTCCTATTTTAAAACTCCAATGGACTATCTTCTTTACAGTGTAAAAATGGGCAAAGGGCTGATGTATCATGGAGGTTTATGCAATGAAGCGGATGTACCCAATAAAGATTGTTCTGATGAGGCACTTACTGCTGCCATTAATTATATGAGTGAACCACAAAGTGAATAAACAGTATGGATAGAGTCTTCCTATCCAGATGTATCGAATTAATTTTGTTTCGATTTAAAAGTATGAGTTCAATATTCTCCAATTGTTCCCCATGAATGGGTCCATGTGATCTTCTTGAGCTCACCGGTAGCGAAAATTTGCTCAAAAAACAGGTCTTTATCTGGACTTTTGGCTGTTATCAACACCAGATTAGCACAGTTCTTAATTGGAATAACGATTGAGGCCTTAAAGTGTTTTTTTATGGTTTGGACAAGTTCCCATTGCTCTTTGTAATTAGCCAGATTAACTGCAAGAAAACCATCTTCTGTCAGGTTGTTGCGGCAAAATATAAAAAAATCATCTGTTGTGCATTCTTTGGGAAAATGATGGGCATCGTATAAATCCACAATGAGATTCTTGTATAAAATGGAGTTGGTGTGAAGGAATTCATTGGCATCTTGATGAATTATCTCAAGATTGGATAATTGATTTACCATAAAAAAGTGTTTGGATATGTGAATGACTTCTTCACTACATTCTACTGCCGTGATGGATTGTTTTGGGGTACTGACTTTTAGCATATGAGGTATGCCAGCGCCACCAAGACCTAATAAACAACAATTATCAGGATGGTTTCGTGCCATAATCGTAAGGGCATTGAGGTAATGCAAAATGGGATTTTGTGGTCTTCGCCTATTGATTACCGTCTGTAATGCGTCACTTCCTAATGTCAGCCAACGATAGAGCGGGTTTTGAAATACTTTATATCCTGATGGTGAGGTATAAATGCAGCGTGCCAATTTTGTTTTCCACATGAATCGTTTGATCCTTTATGACAATTATTATCACTTCGTCTTTAAAATTGTAAGGTTGTATTTCAAATTAACTTCTGTTAAGTTTGACCTGCAAAGTTTAGCCTAAAATAACATATTTTTCAGACAGGGAGTCAGACGTATGGATGAAAAGCTTGATACGTTATTAGTTAAAACAGATAAGGTACATTCAGCAAGAGCGCGTAGTATAGAGAATTTTCAGCCAATAGTCTTCGATGAAGAGATTTCGTCTGGCAAAGTTCGTTTGGTTAAAAAAATCAAAGATGAAAACGAACAAGGTCAAAGCGCTGTTTATTTTTTAAAGCAACATGATACTAATCCCAGACTTGCAGAACTTGAGGCATACTGTGGGGCAATTAGTCTGTTTCTTGCTACTTCTCGATACGTCCCCAAAACTCGTCCTTATTATGATAGCGAAGGTAGAACAAATCATGTCAGTTCAAAAGAAATGGTTGGTTTTCTTTCAAATTATGAAGAGCCTCTCAGTCCCGATGATCTTTTAATCTCCAGCCCTGAAATTAACAAAGAAATGAATCAGCGTAGTTTGGTGCTTATCACAGAAAATTTGCTTGATTATTATAATAAAAAAAATCCCACGGGAGGATTGAGCTATTATACTTCGTTAAGTTTTATTTCTTCATGGTTGAATACTACTCCTACTCAATACTCAACACGAAGTGTTTTGCTCCATTCCCTCAATCATCCGACGCAAGATTCAATTTATAACTTATTTCGAATATTGCGTGAACGAAGAGAGCATTTAAGATCCCAAGCTGTAAGACCTGCTGATTTTCTTAATGAATACTATTATTTAAACCAGACGATTCGGCAACTTGAAGCCTTCATATGTATTGGCATCATTGATGAACCTGTTCCATTGTCTATAAAAGAATTTGAATTAATAGACAAGGACGTTGTATCAAAAGGAATTGATTTAGATCAATATGAACACGTTATTAATAGCGAAATTGATGGAACGCATTACACGGTACCGGTGAGGGATTTAAAAAATTATCGTACCGTCAAGGGGTTGGGCGTTGGTTTGACTACACGCTATATCTTTAAGGAAGGGGATGGTCATAATTCCAATATGTCCAAAGATGGAATCATTTTAGATTTTGATTGGACAAAAGCAAATATCCTTTCTGACTTCAGACAACAAGATGCATTTAATCAGTTACTTAGACACCCAGATAGTGTTGCATTTGCTTGTGATGAATACACTATTGAGCATTTCCCTGACATCAATGAACCCAATTTATTTTACTGGCCTACAAAGCAGCCGGATTTAAGAACGATTTTGTTGACTAATCTTGCTGGGCTATTATCAGTAATAGACAGAGACGTAATCGAAAGCAATCTACTGTTCAATCTGGTACCAGTACATTTACTACTGGCCACCTTTGAATACGTTGAAAATGAGTATTTGGATAATGCAAATAAAACGTATTTTGAACAAATCAGTACTTTCTTTCATGGGGTTTATCTACAACTAAATGGAATGATAACCAATCAGCCAAGAGATCAATTAATCGTAAAAGAGAAAATTAGACATATATTTAACAGTCTTCTTGAAAATGCAAATCAGTTAGCCGATCTCTTCTATTTTGGAGAAAAGCCATTAGATGCCAGGACAGCAGGTTATAACTTAAAAATCGCAGCACGATTTCTTTCTGCTTTTGTTAAGCATTATACGGAATTACGTTCGGAATTAATCGCTTTTACTCAAGGGCCTTTATTTAAATTCTTACCAGGTTTTGATTCATTTAATGAGCAGAAACTGGAACAATTGCTTTGGTACAGTGATCGGTTTATTGATTATTTAAAAGATCATATGGATCAGTTCGGTTCAGAAATTGAAATGAGATATGAGCGCTTTGAACAAAACTCATTCACTATTGAAGATAATACTCACTATAAATTATTAGCGGGTCATCCCGTGTTTATTTTTCATAAATATAAAACATTTCTTAAATATGTTTTGACCGATACAGAAGTGTTTCGCATCTTTGCAGAACTAAATATTGCTGTTAGTCCAGTTAGTTCTTCTGATGCACCTATGAGTATTATTCATGAAAAACTGATTGCTGATGAGGCGAACCGGGTACAGGAAATAGCAAAGACTTTAGTATCTATGCCTGATTTTAAGCGATTTTTAAAAGAGCATGGTCAATTTGCGTTTGAGTTGATAAAAGAGGAATTTACAGCGGATCGGGATAAATACAGCAAAAAAACACACGATTTAGACTACTACGAGAGATTGGTTAATGCTTTGGATCCAGAAAGGATTGAATCAAAATTCAATGAGCTGTGTAGTGTCTGTGAAGCAGAGGAACCGGATCTATCAAGTGAAGAGGATATGGCGTATCCATTATGCATATGATCCAGATAAAAATGACGGGTTAGGGGGCTTTGATAATGGGGTATCTGGATGTTTGGGGCACTTGATTTTATCTGTATTTGAATCCCACGAGTTTCTGTGGTTTTGAGTACAGACTCCAGCATACGTTTATTTAATTTATCTATATTGAAGCTCTTATTGTGCTTGTAAAATCCTGGTTCCTTGCAACTGAAGCTTCAACACATCTTCACAAAACCAGTCCGGTTCTGCTTTATGGATCCCGCGGTCTTCGCCGCGGGATTTCGAAATGCAGCATGTACTTAAATATCAAGCGAATTCCCGCGGTTGTGACCGCGGGGTCCATGTTTCTGGACTTTTATTTTGAATTTTGTGGTTCTGTATATGATAAAAACCTGTCTTGCCCGCGCAGGCGGGCAACCATCCATCAAAAGAGCCAGCACATGTAGCCTATTTGCTTGCAAACAGGATTGTGTTGTTCTGTCTTCCTCATATTTAAGTTGATATTGTGTTGGTCAAATCATCAAAAATTCGGAGTTTATTAAATGCTCACATCCCAACCGAATTCACGCGGCTATGACCGCGGGATTTCGGAGTTTAGTATGCATTCATATCCCAACCGAATTCCCGCGGCTATGACCGCGGGATCCAATGTTTCTGCGCAGTTATTCTGGATCTTGTAGTCAAATCATCAGAAATTCGGAGTTTAGCACGTGCTCTCATCCCAACTGAATTCCTGCGGCATGGCTGGTGGAATTCGGTTGGGATAGATTCATGAGTCAGGACTGAAACGGGTAAATAGAGCCTAATTTTAAAATTTGTGTTAATTCATCGAGTGCCTGAAGGCTTTCATTCATCAATTGAGGATCAGCAAGATCTGTTGCTAGTAATTCAGTTCTGTAGTGCTTTAAAACCCATTCATCTAAAACATCTAAAAGTTGATTATTTACTAAAACACCCTGGTGCATGGCTTGAATCTCGTAATCGTTTAAAGGAACGCGTAGTCGAAGACAGGCCGGGCCTCCTCCATTACGCATACTTTGCTTCAGATCAAGATAATGTACCGAGTTAATTGGATTGCTTCTATCATCAATTATCTCATCAATACATCCTTTTACTTTCGGATTATTCTGACATTCAAATGGAGCCATTAATATCATGCTCTTCTGGTCAGGTAAGCTGATAAGTTGGGAATTAAACAAATAGGTCTCTACCGCATCCCTTACGCTCATCGATTTATTGGAAATTTCAATCAGGCTTAGTGGAAAATCCGCTTTTTCTCTTAAAGTCTGAAGTACCTGAGCTTGATTGTAAAATGCCTCTTCATGAAAGAGAAATACAGATTCATTGGCAACGGCAATCACATCATTATGAAAAACGCCCAGATCTACAGCTGCTGCGTTTTGACAGGCAAAAATAACCCGATCAGAATTCAATAAATGGCTTCGGGCTATTGCTTCTGATGCTTCTCGTGTTTGTCTTGCTGGAAATTTTGAAGGCTCAGGTTGATTGAATTTCGAACCTAGGGCTTTTTTGCCAAAAACAAACAGATTGATGCCTTTGTCTGCATGACTGTTACATAAACGGTTATGATTTGCAGCTCCTTCATCTCCGGTTACACTGGAGCGTGGTAATACTGGATGATGAATAAAGAGTTCCGGATTTGCAAAAATCGAGCTTAATAACTTTTTGGAGAAGTCGGCTTCTTGATGGCGATGCAAATTACTCACTAAATTAGCTGCTGTAAAATGCACCTTCCCATCTGCAGTATCTGCGCTTGCTGAAACTGTGGCTGCATTTGCTGACCACATACTTGAAGCAGAATAACAGGCGCTCAGTAATTCAGGGGCTGCTTTATTGGCTTTGTTTATTTGCTCTGTTGGTGATCCTGAAAATCCTAATTGATACAGCAACTCCAGGTTAGGGCGTTGGTGAGGAGGTAATAAACCTTGTTTTAACCCCATATTATGCAACAAACGCATTTTTGCCAATCCCTGTCGGGCTGCAGCCTGGGGATTGGATACGGTTAATGCATTAGTGGTAGATGCTATATTGCCTGCAGAAAGACCGGCATAATGGTGTGTCGGTCCAACCAGGCCATCCATATTTAATTCATATACGTTCATATGCTTTATTCCAAAACAATACCGGGTACTAATTGTGTCGGTGTCGATAATACTGATTGTTCCATACTGGCAACAGGGTAGGAGCAATAATCCGCTGCAAAGTAGGCGCTGGGCCTGTGGTTGCCACTGCGTCCAACTCCACCAAATGGAAGGCTGCTTGCGGCGCCAGTAGTGGGTCTGTTCCAGTTAATCAAGCCTGCACGAACTTTTTGGTAGAAATGCTGGTAGCGTGCTTCATTGTCGCTCAGTAATCCTGCTGCCAGACCATAGCGAGTCTGATTGGCTAATTCAATGGCTTCATCAAAGTTGTTGTATCGATGTATTTGTACAAAAGGGGCAAAAATTTCTTCATCGGGAGGATTGTTGACTCCGGTCATGTCAATTATTCCCGGAGATAAAAGTCCCGTATAATCTGCCATCAGTTCCATAGTTAATAATGCTTCACCGCCAGCCTCAATGAGTTGGTGTTGTGCATGCAAATGTTTGAGCGCCTGTACATGGCTTATTACTGGCCCCATAAACGGTTCGGGCTGTTGATCATAGGGGCCTGTCTTTACAGATTGGCATGCACGAATAAATCGCAATAGAAATTCATCGCCCTGATGAGTATTGGGAACCATGATGCGTCTGGCGCAGGTACACCGTTGCCCGGCGGTGATCAATGATGAAAGAATACTGTGATAAACAGCTGCGTTCAGATCCCTGACATCATCAATAACTAATGGGTTATTGCCTCCCATTTCAAGAGCAAGAATGACTTCTGGTCTTTCACTGAATTGTTGATGTATTCGTTTACCGGTTGGATAGCTCCCGGTAAAATACACGCCCTGAATGTCTTGAGAAAGTAGTGCTGAACCGCAGTGATAATCACCCTGTAAGCAATTAATGACACCAGCAGGTATACCACTGTCGTGCCAACATTGCATGACCAGCTCTGCAACTGCGGGTGTTTGTTCGCTTGGTTTGTAGAGAACAGTATTTCCAGCTAGAAGTGCGGGTACTATATGCCCATTACTCAAATGGGCAGGGAAATTGAACGCTCCCAGGACCACCACAACACCCTGTGGTTTGAATCGTAAACAGGCGTTTGCTTCGGCATTTGTCGTTAGTTTTGTTCCAGTTCTTTCGTGATATGCCTGGATGGATAAATTGATTTTTCCTACAACTGCGGTGACCTCGGTATGTGACTCCCATAAAGGCTTTCCCGTTTCCAGGCTGATTAACTCAGCGAGTTGGGCACGATTCTTTTCAATCTGCTGGGCAAATTCTCTGCTGTAATGCGCGCGTTGTTCAAAAGGAGTATTCGACCATGCTGAAAGCGCTTGATGTGCTGCATGACTTGCCGCATTAATTTCTTCTTCAGTTGCACTGGAGCCTTGCCAAAGCAGGGTACCGTATGACGGATTGAGGGATTCCAGGGTAGTACCTTTACCTTTTTCCCATACTCCATTGATGTATTGACCTTTTCCTTGTTTGATCGGTAATGTGGACATCTTTTTTCCTTATGATAATGGGGGCGCCTCATGGATACGTATAGGTGAGATTCTAAGGCTGTCACCACATTGTACGTTCAATA
Organism: Legionella moravica DSM 19234; assembly: GCF_000423305.1. Classification (GTDB taxonomy): domain Bacteria; phylum Pseudomonadota; class Gammaproteobacteria; order Legionellales; family Legionellaceae; genus Legionella; species Legionella moravica. The sequence continues at coordinate 61,121 of NZ_AUHS01000015.1, forward strand.
ATTTAGCCGTTTCTTTGCTGATAATACAGGTGTTTTCCTGCTCATTGAACACGGCATAGTTAATGGTTGAGCGAAAATCCAATTGCGTATTGGCCAGTAGGTATTCATTGCTGCTGACTTCGTCGCTGAGACTTTTTATTACCATAATGCGACTTAGTGCAATGGTTCTAATTTCAGCAAGAGGCGCTTCTATTGTTGGACCTGCATCGAAAATATCAACATAGTTGTTATAGCGAAATCCTTCTTTTAATAAAATATTCATCGCCGGCACAGTGGATTGATGGGGTTTACCTATTACTGCTTGCGCTCCCTCTGATAATAATTTGACATATATAGGATTGCGTGGCATCAAATCGGCTATGAATTGTTTGTTGGTTGCCAATGTCAGCCGATCAGCTTCTGCAAAGGGCATGTGAAAAAAATGAGCGCCGATATTTTCCCAGAAAGGGGATTGACCCTGTTCATCAGAAATTCCACGCATCTCAGCGATAACTAATGATGCAAAACGCGAGGGATTGTGAGCCATGAATAAAAAACGTCCTTTGGAAAGTAATAATCCATTATTGTTTTTTCTGTATTCAGGATCGAGAAACAGGGTGCATATTTCAGTGCGACCCTGATTGTCATTAACCAGACTTAACACTTCATAATCACTTCTTATACCTAATGAATGACAGATTCGCGTACGCTTTGATATTTTATATGAATAAAAAGGAGTTTCATGCCCTGTTTTTGCTTCAATAGCTGAAGTACCGACTATTCTATTATTCTTCTGATCTTCCAATACAAAAAGATAATATTCACTGGCAGGTTTACTCACGCTTTTTGCATAGGAATTACAAGACCATTCCAATCGAGTTTTCAGCAAATTTTTATCTTTGGGAAGGGTGGTCATTCCTATACCACTTTTCTCTGCCAGTTGGTGAATCGCATCCAGATCGGATTCACGTACGCTGCGAAATAGCATCATTTTTTTAGATCCTCTAAACCACCTTGTGCCAAATCAGTCAAGAGCAAGGCACTCAGTACAGCACGTTCTGATAAACTATCAAGCAATATATATTCTTCGGAGCTGTGAATATTTCCACCTCTCACACCCAGGGTATCCAGGACTGCTAAACCATGGTGAGCCAGATTATTCCCATCACAGCAACCGCCGCTGTCTTTCCAGTCTATAGACAAGCCTAATTCTTTTCCAATATTTTGTACTCGCTGAAACAAGCGTTCTGTCGCATGGCAAACACGCTTAACCGGTCTGCCGAATCCACCATGAACGGTCAGAGAATAATCCGCCCGTTTCATTTTATTGATTAGTTTATCCAGTTCTTCTCTTACCCAAAATTCATCTTCTGCCAGGCTGATACGAATATCAAGTTGTGCTACTGCTTTATCGGGAACCACGTTTAAGGCTTCGCCACCCGCTATTTTGCCAATATTAATAGTGACTCCATCCCTTTGACCATTTAAGGCGTGTATGGCGGTAACTGCCTCTGCGAGGTAGCAAATGGCATTTTTTCCTTCGTCAAAAGCTCGGCCAGCATGTGCTGCTTTACCTGTAGCGACCAGGGTTAATTTTCCGCTCCCTTTGCGGTTTTTAGCTAAAGTGCCTGTTGCTGTCATTGCGGGTTCGTAGACCAGAGCCGCCTGATAGTTTGGTGCTAATTCATCAAAAAGTGCGCTCGAAGCGGGTGAGCCAATTTCTTCATCGGCATTAATCACGACATCCCAGCCTAATTGTGAGGCTACATCCGTTTGTTCGAATGCAGATAGTGCCTGCAACATGACTATCAGGCCGCCTTTCATGTCCGCTACACCAGGTCCATTGACGTAATTGTCATTGATGTAGGTTAATTGTTGAAAGGGGTTATTCGCCGCATATACTGTATCCATATGGCCGCTAAGGAGAATCCTGCGTTTTAAATGAGGGCGTTTGCTAATCAACAAAGCATCGCCGCATTGCTGTGTTGTTGCGTTACCACTCATATTGATTGTTGAAAGGGGGGGCAGTTTTTTAAATTGAATGGAGTCTGCAAGAGGTGTATAGGCATTGTGTAGTGCATTTGCCATGGCTGCCAGGCCTTCCAGATTCGTGGTTCCTGAATTGATCTCACAGAATTGATGGAGCTGAGCCACCATGGATTTTTGATTGGATTTTATTGTGTCAACTAATTCTTTATAAAATTTAACCATGGTTTATTGCTCTAAAACTAAAGGTGAAACAATAGCTTAATTAATAGTCTGTAGTCAAACGATCCTCCGTTGAGTTTCACGGCTGTCCCATTAAAAATATGACGTCTTTCCGAGCGTAGCGAGGAATCTCCTGCAAGGTTGCACGATCCCATTAAAATGCGGCCGTTAAAATCATATCAGTCGAGATGATATAAAAATCCAGGTACATCTTCTGATGACATCATTAAATTCCTTGTAAAAACATAGAGGTTAAAAGGTAATGATAATTAATGCATTAATTCAGATTGTACCAATTTGCAGGAGATTCCTCGCTACGCTCGGAAAGACGTCATATTTTTAATGGGACAGCCGTGAGATGAGTTTAAAGTTACTCAATACCTTTAAAGTACCTGTCAATTTCGTGAATAATTACTTCCTTCAAGCTCTTCTTCATAGGATGAAGTTTCAGACTCTGAGTCGTTTTCAGAGGAATCTGTCGATTCATAGTCTTGTTTTGTTTCTTTTGATGAAGTTACATTGCTGTCCACGACTGATGTTTCTGATAAGGTAATCGGTTCTATACTCTTAGCTTGGTTGAATGTCTGCAAGGCTTTGGTTTGCAAACTTTTAAGTGAAAGGACTAAGTTGTCTCGTGTGATTTCTTCTTTTCTGATTTGTGAGTTTAATGAGGGAATTGTTGTATTTTTTAAGCTTATTAGGCTTTGAGAATTGCGATTCATCAGTTTTGTATTCATCTCGATGGTTAGCATATTGGTTTTAATTGCAGAATCATTCATTTGAGCTTTGATGGTGAATACCAATGCCGCTATACCTACGCCAACTGTTGCAAGAAATAAACCGGCTGGAGGTATGGCAACTAAGGAATAGAGTAAGGCTGGGCTTAAAAAAAATGGGATAACACCACTCACCGTTAAAATCAGAGGGATACAGAAAATAAAGGTTAGCGCAACTAAAAGCAGGGCGGGGCTGCCTAACCGGTCACGTAATTTAATGTGATTGTTCATGGATACTGTGAGTTCAAGATTTTCGGATGTTAATTTTTGATTGGCTGCTTTTAAACTCGGATTGTTGTTCTGCAATGCTTTTAATTTAGAATTTAACTCGGTTAATTTAGTGAGTTGAGAGCTAATAAATTGTTTTTTAATTTTCAAGCTGGTTTCTGTTGCTACCGCTTGATGCTCAAATTCCAAATGTTTTTTCATCAATTTTAAAATGGCATGCAGTGCATCTGTTTCTTGTACTGTAAGTTGGGTTTTTGAGCTTTTTAGCTGGTTTTGTAGCTCTTCAAGAAAGTAGGGGAAGTTGATTTGTTCTGAATCCTGAATTAAATCAGCGCATTTCTTTTTGATTGCCTCTCGTTGAGACTTGATGCTATTCGTCAGTAAGCGACGGCTTTTTGTTGATAAGGTTTCTTCAATGCCTTCACCTGAACTACGATATCCGACGCTGGCTTGTGCACGCATTGTTCGTTTATCATGATGCGTTTTGCGCATATCACTTCGCGCTTCAATTTCTTTCAACTGGATTTGGCTGGTATGTTGCTCTTGTAACAACGTTTGAATTTTTAATTGATAATCAAGTATTGAGTTTCGTATTTTTTCTATAGCTCGATTATGTTCATTCAGACTTGATGAGTGTATTTTGTCTCGATGGGATGATGATTTTTTAGATACTTCGACTTGGGGTGGTGCTTCCATTATCCGAGCAAGTTTTCGTTGAAGTAACCCTATCTCGGTTTCATGACTACTGATCTGGGTTGGTATATGCATCAATTCACGATTGAGACGTTTTTTTAATTCCTCATCTTTTGTTTCTTCAAATTGCTCGAGTTTTTTTTGTTTCTCATCTTCAGCCCGTTGCTTTTTATGAGCTTGCGTTTCGAGGGCTTTTTGGACTTTACTCAGATTGGTGTCTCTGGATTCAGTCAGGATAGAGATAATTCGGGAGTGCACTTTAGGTATGGGAGCTTTGCTTAGAATAAGGGCTTTTAGTTCTGAAAAGGAAGGTTTGTTAGTTGCTAAATAGACATTAACCTGTTCCGTTACGAGATCCGGTATATTGAATTCGGCCAAAAGCATAATCACTCCAGATTATCATTTTGATCGATGTTAGAATAAATTAATAGCTCAAGCAACCGGCCCCGAACTATTGTATTTTGAAAATTCAAGCAGCGCGCTGCACAGGCTTGCTCGTTCAGTAGCAAAAAAACCGGTCTTGGCAAGAGATATTCCCTGAGTGATCAGGCCATTAGAATAGGAGAGGGTGGGAATATAGAGTATTAGTCCTAACAAGGTTTCCATGAGTCCTGCAACAATATGCAGGATAGGGTAGTTTATCCTGAGCTCAGTAGCCAAATTGTTATATTCTTTGATACTTTCTTCGGTTGGATTGGTACTCAACAATTGAGAAGTTCGAGCAACAACTTCAAGTAGAAGTCGTTGCCCATTTACTTTTTCCTTAAATTGATGATCAATCTGATCGAGAAGTTTTAGTCCGGATTTTTTCAGCTTCTGTTGATTTGTTGATAAATCATAAAATTGCTCTTTACATTGTTCCATTCGAATGGTGATGAGACTGTCGACACGAGAATGTGGACAATTCATATCACGCCAGTTGATTAACCAGGATAATCGCTCATCTTGTTTATAAGCCGCATAATTCGCGTTGATCAGAGTATCCAGAGCATTCCAGATGAGCTTGCGATGGAAGTTCATGCCCCTGCCTTTAACATTGGCTGCAGCAATGTCCAGGGAACGTTCAAACTCGTCTCTCTGGATAGGCCGACCCGTTTTAATGGATTTGAGCAAATTGTAATAAACAGATGAAACAGCACCCCTGTCTATGGCATCACGGCAGGAGAAGTTATACCCAATCGAATGGTTATTTGGGGTAAGTGACTTGATGATATAATCAGTTAACTCATATTTAGTAAAATGCAGCCATACCGCTTGCTTTTGAGCTGTAGATAATAGTTCATGCTCCATAATACCCATGCATTCAAAACTGTTTGTCAGTAGTTTCGTTAAAACCTGCGATTGATTTGTTTTCTCTGAAAACAACATGTTCCTGATTGCAGGGCTGATGTGAAAATCTGACACACCGCTTTGGTGCATCTTCCCTTCCGCGACATCGAGTAGTTCAGTAAAGACTTGACTGTAGGTTAATTTATCGTCCAATTTTTTATAAAGATAGGCACCCATAAGGGCATTGCTTGCAGGAAGAGTAATTACCGCAATTTTGTATTTGGGGTTGTTTTCCAGTTTATGAAGTTCAAGGCTTAATTGCTTTTCATTAGTACCCGGGATATCCAGAAGATCGTTTCTATCAAGTCCCAGATTATTAAAATAGATATGACAAATCTGTTGTTCAGGAGGATATTTTTGGGCATTTATCTCCAGCCAACGTAAAAATAATGGGCTAATTCGTACAGATCCATTATGACGTTGAGCTTGTGTACTAAAACGAAACTCTTTATTTTTCGAGTATTTGTCAAAAGAGAAATGTTTGATTGATGGGATATTAGTATCCAGTTGCGGTTTAAAATTAGGAGTAAATAAAGTCAGGAAGCGATTAAGCGGGTTTTCTACATTTGTAGGAGACAGTGTATTAACCTGAGTGTATCTATCTTTTGTTAGTGCTTTGGCAATTTCACTACCGATATCGACTTGCTTTGGCCTTATTTTTGCACCGATTCGATTAATCCAATGTGCATTTTCAAGAATATGGTTATCATTGTGATAGATACTAAAAATGAGCAGATCCAGTTCCTTTGCTTTTCTTTTACTCAGAGTTTTATATACTTCGTCGATCTGATCTTCCAGGTAGGCAAGCGTGTAGGAATATAAATTACCGTAAGGATAAGAAGCCTCATACTGCTCATCAAGTTTAGTCAGAGCTGATAATCCGGGTAAGAGATCGATTAAATTACTGGATATAAATGGGCGTAATTGGTTGAGATAAGCATAGCAGTTTTGATTATGGAGCATGTCACTTGATATATTATCTTCAGAGATCAAAGCTGTACTCACAGTGAATTTTAAGAGCAATAATTGAATGCATTGTAACAAATTAAATCTAATGTGGCTAGAGTCCAAATTATTGTGTATTTATCAATGGATTTTTTTTCGCATTTTCACTGGTCCAATTCAGAGAGAATATCTTACCAAAGACAGTCTGTACAGCGCTGTATTGTTTATTAGGTCAAGCCTATTATTGAATAGGTTTATGACTAAATAATGGTAGTGCATGTCGGTGTTACTCTTTATAATTCATTTTTTTATAAAGCGCCTTCAGGTTTTGTTATGAGCTACCATTTTCTTTTTGATGCATGTCATCCCGAGTGGAAACCGATTTTAAACAATGCAATTGAAGTGATGGATAAGGAGTATTTAAACCAATTATTGAACGATAAAAATTGGCTTCCAGGAACCACTAATCTCTTTTCCTCCTTTAGTTTACCTCTTTCTAAAACACGCTACATTCTTTTTGGAGAGTCTCCATATCCCAGAATTGAGTCAGCTAATGGTTATGCATTTTGGGATAATGCTGTAGATGAACTTTGGAGTAGTACTGGCTTGTCCAAACAGGTTAATAGAGCTACTTCCCTAAGAAATATGATCAAAATGTTATTAATTGCTCGAGGGTCTTTGCAAGAAGATACATCACAACAGGCTATTGCACTAGTCGATAAGACGAACCTGGTTCATACAGCAGAAGATCTTTTTCAAGGGATGATGAATAAAGGGATTTTATTATTGAATGCCTGTCTGGTGTATAGTGAAGGTAAGGTACCTTATCACGCACGATACTGGCATCCCTTTATGAACAGCATCCTGGAGCAGTTAATGATGATCAAATCCTCAATTCAATTAATTTTGTTAGGTAAGATTGCCAATAATATTCCGCACGATATATTATCTGTAGGATTGATAGCCGAACATCCTTATAACCTCAGTTTCATTACGAATCAGCGTGTTATTGAATTTTTTAAACCACTGGACTTATTAGCCTATGATCAATAGTGAATCCACAATAGATAAACAGGAACTGGATAAATTTGCACAACACGCAGCACAATGGTGGGATACCGAGGGGCCTCTTAAAACCTTGCATGACATCAATTCAACACGACTTGATTTTATCTCACAGCACGTGAAGCTGAACGATATTAGAGTGTTGGATGTTGGCTGTGGAGGGGGAATACTGTGTGAGTCCATGGCGAGAAGAGGTGCTGACGTTATCGGTATTGATGCTGAAGCAGAAGCAATTAAGGCAGCCGAAGAACATGCTCGGAACAATGGCTTGAGTGTACGGTATTTGTGTACTCCTATAGAAGATTATGAGGACAACGCCTTCGACGTTATAACCTGTATGGAAATGTTAGAACACGTACACAGGCCTGAACAGGTTTTGCACCATTGCAGGCGTTTGCTAAAGCCGGATGGTTTGTTGTTTTTGTCGACTATTAATCGTACTCCTAAAGCATATGCCAGCGCTATTATTGCAGCAGAATATGTATTAAATCTCTTACCCAAACAAACTCATGATTATGATAAATTTATAAAGCCTAGTGAATTGGCTGCTATGACACGTTCTTATGGTTTTGATCTCATTGATCTCAAAGGGTTACATTATAATCCAATAGCAAGAACTTGCGCGCTTGCTGCTGATGTCTCGGTAAATTATTTAATGGCTTTGCGGCCAGGGGAATAGGGGCACTGCCATTAAGTTAAGGTAAATTTGTAGCAACTGTCCTGAATTTAATTCAAGACAGTTGCTACATTTTAAAGTTAATTTTTCTTAAGTTAATGGCAGTGGGGAATAGGGTGTGTTAACAATCAACTATATTCAGTTAAGCCTGGTCGCTCGCAACTGTCTCTTGATCACATATTGCCCACGACCAGCGGATTTGATCGCATAACCAGGATGGCTGTTCTAAAACATGGGATCCCGCGGTCACAGCCGCGGGAATTCGCATGATATGTGAGTGCATACTGTATTTCGAAATCCCGCGGCGAAGACCGCGGGATCCATAAAGTAAAACCGGACTGGTTTGTGAAGATGTGTATAAGATTCATTTGCTCGCAACCAGGATTTTATGCACAAACTATAAGCTTCGATTTATAGGCTTGAGAAACCATGCCCCTGTTTGCGAGCAAACAGGGTACAACTTCTATCCTCTACCACCAACATAAGGCGATTAATTAGTACATCAGGGATGACGAAATTTTTGAGATTTTGAAAGAAGTCAACATGGATTATGCTACCGTTGCTGAGTTTTGCCTATTCTGTTTCTTTCTTTTTATTATACCGTTCCTGAAAACGTTGATGAGCATATTTCGCCTGGTCTGGGGTCACAACATCGATTTCATTACCATAAATATCAACGCGCGCAGCGCCTGATTTTTGGCAGTTAAGATAGGCTGGTGACGCACTGTAGTAACTCAATGCTTCTCTCAGTGATTTTTTACTAAACGGAGGAGAGTCCAATCGCTCATAAAAATCAATAATATCGTCAAAAATCCCTATTTTTAATGGTTTTACCTGATTGCCCTTTTTAAAAAAAGCATTGGGAAAATGTTCAATAAGCCAATCAATGATTTGCAGCTTATCTTTTCTATCTGGATTTATCTGTTGATTCATAGTCCTACTCGGATACATTTTAACTTGAATAAATTATCATAACTTATAGCATAATCAAGCATCAAATGCCGCTGTTCACACCAAAACATTATATATTTTAAATTCGAATGTATATATTTGGATCAATTTGGTTAAGAAGAGCTTTTTAGGTTGGCCACCGTGGATGTTATCCATCACTTTATTGAAGATAGATTTGCTATTCTTCATGTATCTTAAAGCAAATTCAATAAGTATTAAAAGGATAAATATGTCTTTGTGTCTGAAAATCCAGGATGACTGGGTGTCATTTAGTCACCAGGGTGATTTATTATTGAGATTAATTGCTCTATTTCGTGTAAGAGATTTCTCAATTCAGTTGCAGATAATGTCAATTTTTTTGGCATCCTTTCACTGCGCATATTTATAACTTACTGTATTTAAAGGATATTTACATTCTATTTATTAGTGCGATACATTAGTGAGATGAGGAAATGTCTCAGGAACGTCCTTGCGATTATGTACAACCATTGCTACATTATAATCATGACTTGTAAGGATATAAGTCGTGCAAAGGGATTTGAAATCAGAAGGAACTGATTTGTCAGGATGACAATAAGAACTGGATGTTCTTATACGGATGACTGCGAAAAGCCAGGGCTTGCCCTGGCTTTATTTTTTTAAGCAACCAGATATCCTGAATTGGACAAGAATTTTTTGTCAGGATAATAGGCAAATACTACTGATCCATTTTTAATGGTATTGATTACCGGCTTAGCTAAAGTTTGAGCTATAGCAGGACATCCCCAGGACAGGCCTGCGCGTCCCGCTTTTTTGATAAAATCAGGCTCTACATACCATGCGCCATGTATGACCACGCGTCTGTTGTATGCATTATCATTAAAACCTCGATCCAGACCTTGTAGATTTAATGAGTACCCTTTATGGCCTATATAAGTATTTTTAGTAATGTAGGTGCCAAGACTGGATTGTTTGCTCGATTCTCTATTAGAAAATTGATTGGCAACAACACCTGAATTTTTGCCATGGGCAACATAAGTATTATATAAAAGCTTTTCATTGCGAACATCAAATACCCACATGCGTTGTTTGTTTGATGGCAGCGAGTAGTCTATTACGGTTAGAACCGGCTTTTTTACCGCTCCTCTTTTGTTCGCATTTTTATACGCGGTTAAAGCGAGCTTCAAAACATTTTTGTTCAGTTTGGGCGCTTTAGTGCTTAAATGCTGAACTTGGGTATTAAGATCGGGTCCAGGCTTCGCAAATGAAGGGGTACTGGATGTAATGTTGCTTGTCAATATGACGGTTGAAATTAGAGATAACAAGGTATTCATACTGCTCCTTTCTTCTAGTTAAATCACCGTTATTGGTCATTAAAAAGATGGTGATTATATTAACAAATGACGCAATTGTAAAATCATGAGATCGTTCCTTGTTCAATAGGGGAAATAGTTATTCAATTCAAAAGCTTAACTCCAGGATAAAAATTGGTATCGTAACAATATGACTCAGATTGATTAAAATTAATACTAATTTGCCTGCTTTAATTAATCCATTTTGTATAAAATTTGTATAACAAGGGCGTAATTTGAACCGCAAAATACGATATAAGAACGGTTTTTTGCTTTATTAGACACGATAGGAAGCATATAATCCACTACAATTTATGACGAATGCATTTCTTTTGTATTAGTTCTGCACTATGATCTTTTGTTAAAACTTATTATTAGAATTCGGAGAATATTATGTTGGAAAAGCAGTCCATTAATGTCCCAGAAGGTTTACGAGCTGCTATTAATAAGGCTTATCGTGCGGATGAGCTTTCATTGATTACGGAGCTCTGTGATAAGGCGGCAATAGAACCTCATCAACGGACTGCAATTCGAGCCAACGCAATGAAACTGGTTGAGTCAGTGCGCACTGAAAGAAAGAAAAGCACCGGTATCGATTCATTCCTTACAGAATATGCTTTATCCAGTGATGAAGGCATTGCGTTGATGTGTTTGGCTGAAGCCTTATTACGAGTACCTGATAATGCTACAGTAGATAATTTAATTAAAGACAAGCTTGCCGGAGGAGATTGGAAATCCCACCGTGGCCAAAGTGATTCGTTTTTTGTGAACGCTACGACCTGGGCTTTAATGTTAACCGGTAAGGTCTTAACACCTGAAAAAGCAGAAAATACCCTGACAAAAGCATTGATGAAACTGGTTAATCGCAGCAGTGAGGCCGTAGTTCGCACCGCTGTTGATAAAGCAATGCGTATAATGAGCAAGCAATTTGTTATGGGTCGAACAATCAATGAAGCCCTAACCCGTGCGAAGAAAAAAGAAAGTAAAGGATATCGTTATTCTTATGATATGTTAGGTGAAGCGGCTTTAACATCCGCTGATGCCTTACGCTATTTTGAAGCGTATAAAAAGGCCATTGAATCCATTGGGCAACAAGCAGATAAAAACTCCAATATTTACAAACGTGCTGGTATTTCTATCAAGTTATCAGCAATTCATCCTCGCTATAACGAATCTCAATACGAACGTGTTATGGAGGAATTACCTCCCAGATTACTGGCACTTTCAAGACTGGCAAAAGAATACGGAATCGCCTTAACCATTGATGCTGAAGAATCTGAGCGTTTGGATTTATCTTTGGATGTGATTGAACAAGTGTTTAATGATGACAGTCTGGACGGTTGGGATGGTTTTGGTCTTGCTGTCCAATCCTACCAAAAAAGAGCATTTTATGTTCTTGATTGGGTTGCAGCCTTAGCTCGAAGCAAAAAGCGCAGGATAATGGTTCGGTTGATTAAAGGAGCATATTGGGATAGTGAAATCAAAAAATCTCAGATGCAAGGTTTTGCTGAATATCCTGTTTTTACTCGAAAAGTGTTCACTGACGTCTCATTCCAGGCATGTGCTAAAAAAATATTAACCATGACCGATGCGATATATCCTCAATTTGCTACTCATAATGCTTATTCTGTCGCAATGATTTTGAATATTGTCGGTGAATACAGAGATTTTGAGTTTCAATGTTTGCATGGAATGGGTAATGAACTCTATGAGCAAATTGTTCCAGCGGATTGCTATGGCATTGCTTGTCGAATTTACGCGCCAGTTGGAAGCCATGAAGATCTGCTTCCTTATCTGGTTCGTCGTTTATTGGAAAATGGAGCTAACTCCTCTTTTGTTAACAGAATTGTGGATGACAATGCGCCGATTACTGATTTGGTGGAAGATCCCATTACCAAAGCAAAGGCTTTATTCAATAGTATGAATAAAAATATACCTTTGCCCGAAGCTTTGTTTTTACCTCACCGAGTCAATTCGAAAGGATTTGATTTTACCAATCGCCATGAGAGAGCTTTGTTGCAGCAGGAATTAGCTAAGTTAAATTCAAATCAATGGAGTGCTGGCCCCATTGTTGCCGGAAAAACTGCATCGGATAATCAACGGGCAGTAACGTCTCCTCAACAGCCCTCAAGAGTGGTGGGCTCTGTGCAAAACTCCAGCTTGGATGATGTTGAAAAAGCATTAACACAGGCTGAGTCAGCTTTTCCTGCATGGAGCGGTACTCCTGTGGAAGAGCGAGCGGCATGTTTGAATCGTTTTGCTGATTTACTGCAAGCAAACATGATGGAGTTTTTATCTTTAGCTTGCCTGGAAGCGGGTAAAACCTGGAATGATGGTGTAGCAGAAGTTAGGGAAGCTATAGACTTTTGCCGATATTATGCCCATATGGCACAGCAGTTAATGGCAAGTCCTACGAGACTTCATGGATATACCGGTGAGTTAAATGAGCTCAGCCTACATCCTCGTGGTACGATACTGTGTATTAGCCCCTGGAATTTCCCATTGGCTATTTTTACCGGTCAGGTCGTTGCTGGTTTAGTCACTGGCAATTGCGTTATTGCCAAACCGGCTGAACAAACTCCTTTGATTGCTGCTTATGCCGTTAAGCTCATGCACCAGGCCGGAATACCTGTAGGTGCAATCCAATTACTACCCGGCGCTGGAGAGACTATAGGTGCTGCTCTGGTATCAGATAAAAGGATAAAAGCAGTCTTGTTTACTGGTTCAACTGATACCGCGAATCTGATTAATCGTACTTTGGCTACGCGTGGCGGTGAAATAATCCCTTTAATTGCAGAAACGGGTGGGCAAAATGCAATGCTTGTTGATTCATCTGCATTGTTGGAGCAAGTCGTTGTTGATGCAGTGGTTTCGGCATTTGGTAGTGCTGGGCAGCGTTGTTCTGCACTGCGTGTTTTATTTGTTCAGGAAGAAGTTTATCCTCGTACCATAGAATTACTTAAAGGGGCTATGGCTGAACTGGTTGTGGGCGATCCCCGTTGGCTTTCAACAGATATTGGCCCGGTCATTGATAAAGATGCTTTATCTCTTTTGACAAATCATGTTGAGAATATGAAGAAGAAGTATGAAATTCTGTATCAATGCAAACTGAGCGATGAGTGCGAGTCAGGGTTCTTTATGCCGCCAACGGCTATCGCTATTGATAATCTCGATGCCTTGGAAAAAGAAGTATTTGGTCCCGTGTTGCATGTCGTTCAATTTAAAAGAAAAAATCTGGATCAGGTTATCGAACAAATTAATAAGACGGGTTTTGGGTTAACTTTGGGCATCCATAGTCGTATTAATGAAACGGTTGAGTACATCAGAAAACGAATTCATGCCGGTAACTGTTATGTAAATCGTAATATGATAGGCGCAGTAGTTGGTTTACAGCCTTTTGGCGGCGAAGGCCTATCAGGCACTGGTCCTAAAGCAGGTGGTCCTAACTATCTTGTTCGCTTATGCCATGAGCGAACTTATACTGTGGATACAACTGCAGCAGGGGGCAATGCCAGTTTAATGTCTTTACCCGAGGATATTTAGCTAATGATTTGAGTTGATCTTGTGTATTTGAATACAAGATCAACTCAACTAATCAAGACATCTGGTTTCATTTCAGGCGTTGAAGTGGTGTGCCATCCCTTGAGTTAAAGACTACATCCTTGTATTTGAATCTTCCGTACTTTACTAAACAATCAATTGAGCGATGCTCAAATCAATTTTTATTCATCATGTCTTTTGGCAAATAACCAGGGTATCAGGACGAATAAAATCAAACCACCTATTAAAAATGCCTCAAAGAAATACACATTACCAATAGGTATTTGAGATGGTGGAATAAATCCTACTATCATCGCGAGGATGCAGCATATAATGCCTGTCCCGGCGACTAGCCACATAACGACATTACCTCCCGGTATGGTGTACCCTCGTGGGTGATCTGGTCTGGAATATCTTAGTTTTATAGCTGCCGCAAACATGATGATATAAACTAATAAAGCCATTTGCGCACTTAAATCGCTTAAGATCCAATAAGCAGCATTAATCGAATCAAGCAATATAAATATACTACTCAAAATCGTAAATATTAGCCCTTGAGTCATTAGAATAGTAACAGGTGCTCCAAAGCGATTAACACGAGAAAATCGCGCTGGCAGAGAGCCATCTCGAGCTGACACTAACAGCCCTTTAGTTGGACCAATAATCCAGGCAGAAACACCGCTCAGCCCGCCTAAAATGATCAGGACGGCTATAACCGAGGTCATCCAGGGCATATTGTAAGAATTGAAAAAGACAGAATAAGCATCAATTAAACCGGAAACCACACTTAAATTATCGTTAGGAACGACAATTACAATGGCTAATGACCCCAGCGAGAGGGTGGATATGATGACTAGCGTAGAGTAGAGCAATGCTCTGGGATAATCTCTTTGAGGATTTTTGACTTCTTCAGCATGAACTGCTGACATCTCCATGCCAATTAAACCAAATAATACCGCTGAGAAGAGAGCCAGATTGCCAAATGAGCTGAAATCCGGAAGCCAGGATGATGGGTAATTAACCGCCACGGGTCTACCCTGGAACATCCATACGATGCCAAGTACTATAATGACGAGCATGGGGAGCACGGTACCTATTGATGCACCAATAATGCTCACGATACTGGATAATTTCATCCCGAAACAGTTGAGCAGAGTAAACAGCCAGAAAAGGCTTAGTGCTGTTCCTAAAAGATAAAATTTATTATTGGCCAGGCTGGGGGCAATTAAATAGGACAGTGTTGCGGCAATAAAAGCCAACATCGTTGGATACCAGACCACATTATATATCCATTGCAACCAGATGGTTATAAAACCAGCTCGTCTTCCAAAAGCTTCCCTCACCCAAACGTAGATACCACCGGTATTGGGATACGCGGTCGCCAACTCGGCGGCAACCAGGGCAACAGGAATAAAAAAAGCAAATGCTGCGACCAGATAATAAGAGACTAGTGATAAACCAAGCTTGGCACTGATAGGAAGTGTTCTTAAACTGTCTACAGCAATTATGTTAATCATGACCAAAGAAAAGACGCTCAATACTTTTTTTGAGTGATTCATAATTGGATCCTTAAAGGGTGCAGTAGTAAGGCAAGTTGCAGGGCGAATAACTATTAAAATGTGAGTTTAATTGCGTAATATAAAATATGTCCATGCACCTGGATTCAGCATAAATAGTTAACCGCTAAATCTATCAGTTTATGTAAAAAAAATCAATGAGTTGTCGGATTGTTTCCACGGCTGTTCCATTAAAAATGTGACGTCTTTCCGAGCGTAGCGAGGAATCTCCTGCAAATTGGCACAATCTGAATTAATGCATTAATTATCATTACCTTTTAAACTCCATGTTTTTACAAGGAATTTAATGATGTCATCAGAAGATGTACCTGAATTTTTATATCATTTCGACTCGCTCGAAGATCCAAGAATTGATAGAAAGAAATTGCATCCTTTAACGGAACTATTATTTCAGGTGAACGTCTTCGACACAGCTTGCGATTGCGAAAATTTTTTAGCGCCTGAAGACATAATAGAAATTGGTAGTCGCGCAGCGACTACCAATTATAAATAACTCCATATTGTGGATAGCCCAATCGATCGATAAAGGCTTCATTTTGTTTAAGCGCAAAGATTTCTCAATACGTATTGAAGAATACCGCCGTTTTTGTAGTATTCCAGTTCATCTGCTGTATCGATTCTGCACAGCGCCTGAAGATGATCTACTCGACCGTCATTGCGTTCAATTGTGACAGATACTTTTGCACCAGGTGTGAGAGCGTCTGATACCTCAATGCTGATACGCTCGCTGCCTTCCAGTTGCAAAGTCTTACGTGTCACTCCATCCATAAATTGAAGTGGCAGAACCCCCATTCCAATTAAATTAGAACGATGTATGCGCTCAAAGCTTTCAGTAAGTACAGCTTTTACACCCAACAGATTGGTTCCCTTGGCTGCCCAGTCTCTTGATGAACCTGTTCCGTATTCTTTACCAGCAATAACAACCAAATCATGATGTGCTGCCTGATAAAGCATCGATGCATCATAAATAGGCATAATATCGCCAGTTGGAATATAACGAGTGATTCCACCTTCCTGCCCCGGAGTCATTTCATTTCGAATTCTAATGTTGGCAAAAGTTCCTCGCATCATGACTTCATGATTTCCACGACGTGATCCGTAGGAATTAAAATCTTTTTCATCAACCCCTTTTGATTTGAGATACAACCCGGCAGGAGAACTCGCTTTAATGGATCCAGCGGGTGAAATATGATCTGTTGTTATGGAGTCACCAAAAAGAGCCAGAATATAAGCTTGTTTTATGGGCTTAATTGCCTCTGGTTTTGCTTTCAGATGCTCAAAGAAAGGAGGGTGCTGAATATAAGTGGATTCAGGATTCCACTCATAAGTTGTTCCTGTACTTGTTTTTATGGCCTGCCAATGACTATCACCCTTAAACACTTCAGCATATTCTTTGCGGAACATACTACCAGTGACTTTCGCAACTTCTTGAGCCACTTCAGCATTCGTAGGCCAGATATCTTTTAGAAACACATCGTTTCCGTGGGTGTCTTGTCCTAAAGGTTCTTTGCTTAAGTCAACAGATG
Organism: Legionella moravica DSM 19234; assembly: GCF_000423305.1. Classification (GTDB taxonomy): domain Bacteria; phylum Pseudomonadota; class Gammaproteobacteria; order Legionellales; family Legionellaceae; genus Legionella; species Legionella moravica. Next base: position 77,945 of record NZ_AUHS01000015.1, read on the forward strand.
TGGATCCGCATAATGCATAAGCGACAACTAATGGAGGAGAGGCCAGCCAGTTCGCACGAACCTGAGGATGAACGCGGCCTTCAAAATTACGATTTCCAGATAAAACGGCTGATACCACCAGATCATTATCTGTGATGCAGTGTGAAATAGCATCAGGCAGAGGGCCAGAATTACCGATACAGGTAGTACAACCATAACCAACCAGATTAAAGCCTAATTGATCCAGATAGGATTGCAATCCCGCCTGTTTTAAATAATCGGTAACCACTTTGGAACCTGGAGCTAAAGAAGATTTTACCCAAGGTTTACGTTGTAATCCTTTTTCAATTGCTTTTTTGGCAACCAGTCCTGCAGCCATTAGAACACTTGGATTCGATGTGTTGGTACAACTGGTAATGGCGGCAATGACCACGTTACCATGCTTCATTTTAAATTCTTTATTTTTAACAGTGAACTCGGTGTTGCTCTCTGACTCTTTGCCTGCTTCTTTTAAAAAATGATTGAATTCAACGGGTAGTGAAGACAGGTTGACTTTGTCCTGGGGTCTTTTGGGTCCCGCTAAAGAGGGCTCAACTGTATCCAGATCCAAATGGAGCGTATCAGTGAACACGGGATCTTCACTGTTCTTGTCATACCACATGCCTTGCGCTTTTGCATAAGCTTCAACCAACGCAATAGTATGCTGATCGCGCCCTGTTAACTCTAGGTAACGAATGGTTTCTTTGTCGACCGGGAAGAATCCACAGGTTGCCCCATATTCTGGAGCCATATTGGAGATGGTTGCCCTGTCTGCCAGTGGTAAATCATTTAATCCTGGGCCGTAAAATTCTACAAACTTGCCGACAACTCCTTTTTTTCTAAGCATTTGAGTTACAGTCAGCACCAAATCGGTGGCAGTGATCCCTTCTTTTAATTTTCCTGATAATTTAAAACCAATTACTTCAGGAATTAACATCGAGACTGGTTGTCCAAGCATGGCAGCTTCCGCTTCTATACCGCCGACTCCCCAGCCTAGTACTCCCAGTCCATTAATCATTGTTGTATGAGAATCTGTACCCACCAGGGTGTCAGGATAAGCGTACAAATGACCGTCGCATTCACTGCTCCAAACGGTTTTTGCTAAATACTCAAGGTTTACTTGATGGCAAATACCCGTACCTGGAGGGACGACCTGAAAATTGGAAAATGCTTTTTGTCCCCAACGGAGAAATTCATAGCGCTCATTATTGCGTTCCATCTCAATTTCAGTATTGATTTCAAGAGCGTCTTTGGTGCCAAATTTATCTACCATAACAGAGTGATCTATCACTAAATCAACTGGAGAAAGAGGGGAGATTTTATCGGCATTTCCACCCATTTTTACAATTGCGTCGCGCATGGCGGCCAGATCGACAACAGCCGGAACTCCAGTAAAGTCCTGCATGAGAACACGCGCAGGTCTGAATGCGATTTCATGCTGGGAGGTTTTAGTTTCCAACCAGTCTGCTATTGCTTTAATGTCTTTTGTTGTGACGGTATTATTGTCTTCAAAGCGTAATAGATTTTCAAAGAGAACTTTAAGAGAATAAGGTAACCTGCTAATCCCTTTGAAATTTTTGTTTTCAGCTTCCTTCAAGCTGTAATAATGATAGGTTTTACCATCAACTTTTAATTCACTTTTTGTTGATAGACTGTCATGACCTACTTTCATAAAAGAACTCCCAAAATCAAAAAAATAATAATAGCTCAAATTTAGGAATTTTTCATGAGGTCTTTTAAACTAGACTCTATCTATTTTATAAGAGCGGTTCAATTATTTGTCTTTAAGAACATTCCCGAATCAATTCTCGGTGAACCGTGGTGTTTCACATCAATTTTATTTTCTATTTTTACCCGCCGATTACATTGTGTGGATTCCGCGGGCGAAGCCTGAGAGATCCTCACAAAATTGAATCATCGTCCAAGTGCCTACGTACCGCGCTTTATGCGCGGTACGTAGATTTTTCTAATTATTAATTATAAATCAATTAATTATGCTCAAATTTTGTGAGGATCTCTCAGGGTCGAAGCCGCGGAAATTCGAGTTGCTGATTCCGTAATTTATGAAGCATAGATTGGCGATGAGGATTCTGGAGTATCGAATTCATCATTAAAGGTGAGTTCAGGCTTTATGAGCTGAGCAGCCTGTTGAAATATGTGTTTTTCTTCAGATTTCTTTCTGGTTGTATCAGGTGATTCGGGAGTCATTAAATAAAAGCAACTTGGAAACAGCATTGTAATTGCTATCGAAAGAGCTATAGAGCCAATAGCCGGGTTGAATAAAAACGCGGGTATTGACACTGCCAATAAAGCAACACCGATTCCTAAAAGGGCAATGGATGAATTCTGAAGTAAAAGACTCGGTTTCATCGTGTCTTCAATTCCTACTGGATAATATTTAAATCGATGATAGTAATTAATTGAGTCGGATGCTCTATCGGGTGATTTCATACAATGAACTAATGTTCGCGCAAACCGGTTGTATTGGATTAGTATTTGCTCTTTTTCATCAAAAGAGATTTCATCATTTGCAAGTTCTTTTTCAAAATCACTTATTCTATTCCTCAGTTCACTAAGAAACAGCTCTTTTTCCTTGGAATGAATGTCATCCAGCAAGTGGATTGCCCGATTAATTTTTTGGTTAACTTCATCTCTGGTGATGACAGGAGAAAATAAAAATCCATTCATAGATAAATACTCATAATCAGTTTATGGACGAAGGCTACCATGTGTTGTTTTGCTGAAATAGATGTCTCTGTACAGATTTACACCGAGGAAATATTACTTAACAGTACTTTGATTATTTTATCGTAATGTTTGCATTTGGTATGAATATTGCATTTTAAGTATTCATGAGACAAGGAGTGTCACTATGATTGATCTGAATAACCTTATTCTTAATTCGTTTAAGTTTTCTGATGCTAATGGCTCTGGTCAGGAACAGATAGCATCAGCTGAATTGCCGGATACTAAAAGCGACCAAAATGATGATCTGCTCAACGATGCTGCAATTGAGCCTGGTGCCTTTGTATTGTTGTTCACCGAGCTGTTGTTAAATGATTCATTAAAAAAGGATGGCCTTTCAGAAGAAAGCGATTCTAAAAAAACAGATTTAATTAATGAGAAAGCGAATGAGGCTAAAGCAGATGCAGTAGATGCCGCCTCCACAAGTTCTAAGGATCAGGTTGTTATGACCGATATCAGTCAGATTCTTCCACAGGATGATCAATTGACTGAGACAGTCAAAATTTCGACTGCACCAACTGACCGACTGGATTCCAACATTGCTCTTACCTGGATAGACTCCGATCAGTTTGAGCCACCACTGCCTGCGACTTCGATGTCAGCGATGAACCTTGCTTCCGAGGCAGAAAACACCGAACAGCCTTTGGATGGTAAAAGCAATGGGCGTTTGGGATTGATGCACGTAAGTGATCACAATGTGCAGACTGATTTACTTTCTGATGAGAATAGTGACGCACAACTGACTGACCAGGATTCATCAAAAGATGGTAACGAGCGTTTGATTCATGACGTTAAAAATCTATCCATTGAGACACTAGTGAATAAATCAAGCAATGGAAAGCTCATTATGGATCAAACGATTCAACCAGAATATTCAGCATTGAATAACAATCCACAGATGACTTCACAATCTGAATTAATCAATAATCAATTCTCCAATTATTTGACAGATGCCAATAAAACAAAACATATTGACATATCATTGCCCTTAAGTGATGCTCAATGGGCAGATAAATTTTCAGATCATATTGTTTGGTTAGGGCAGCATGGTGTTAAAAGTGCCTTAATCAAATTAAATCCTGAAGATCTGGGACCATTGGAAATTAATATTAAAGTGGTTAAGGATTCTGCATCTGTAAACATCATCAGTCATAGCAGTCATGTACGAGATGTTGTGGATCAGTCCTTGCCTCGGTTAAGAGAGATGATGGCGAACCAAGGGCTGGATTTGGCTGAGGTCAATGTTGGTATGGATAGGAATTCGCATCAATCAGATCAAAATCCCAGTGGTTTTGTAAAAGAAGAAGCGATACAGGGGATTGAAGATGGGGCCTTAATCACCCCACTTAAAAAACAAGTACCCAAAGGATTAATTGACTATTTTGCATGATGCAAAAAGTTTATAAGATCGTGTTTATGTTGTTAAAGGGAGTTTACAACAATGCGCATTAATAAATTTCAAGATTGGTTGAATCGGAATGGTAATTTTCAGTTTCTGTCTAATCCGATTAGCTCGGAACAGATTGACACCGTGATAGCCGATAAATCAGTCCAAAAATCAATAGCCAGTTCTAAAAAAAATCAAGTGATCTACAGTTATATCGAAAATAAAATTGTAACTGACTATGCATCAGTGATTGATTTTAAGTTAAGGGAAGTATTTTACAAATTGAGTCTGGACGATTTCAGAGATCCAAGAGGGTTTGAATCCAAAAATAAATCCAGCTATAACCAATGTAATTATTTTGAACTAAGAAACGAATTGGAGTTTTTTCTTAAACAGGACATACTGCAACATCGTGCTCGACCCGATGCAAAATTGAATGCCTTCAGGAGATGGATAGAAGTTTCGGATGTCCTTTTAAGGCGTCATTGTTATGAGGGTTTTATGCTGGTTTTTACTAATTTGCAATTGATTGCAAGCCCTAATCTGGTTAGCAGTTTACCCCAAAGTGTTCAAAAAAATTATCATGAGTTATGCCAATTAAATTCACCCAATAAAAATCACTTTGCTTTAAGAGACTTTATCAAAACACATAGCAATGAAACTGATTTTTCTCCGTTAATATTTTCATATCATGCAATAGCGGTGATCAATGAGTCCATTGTTCACATCAGAGAGCAAGACCTTCTATTGAACAATAGAAAAAAAGAGGTACGTAAGGAAATTCACCGACTGCAAAATGAAATCGATCCAGATGATTTTAAGACCCTCGTTAAATTAGTTGGGAAGCATGAACATATTCCTAATGATTTGAATCTGGAGAATCGTTATTTAATCAGTTTGTTACGAGAAAACAAAAGAATACCAAAAAATTTGAGAAATAATCACAAAATTTTGTGTGAACAAATAGAGCAGCGCACTGAGTTATTAAATTCAATAACAAAAGAACAAAATTATAGAGTTAAATCTTTGCCTTCATATCTCGAGAACACGTATAATCGGATTCGTTTTCGTTTCAATAAACACAATCTTGAACGTACAATGGGTATCGTGCCCAGTGAGCCAGCACGATCTCAAGACATTGCTCCTTCCAGGTTATATTCTCATTCCTTATTACCATCGTTCTGGTATAGAAAAGGGAAGTCAGCAGAACAATACTGGAAAGAGACTTTAACACCAAGTTGTTTACCTTCCAGGTAACGCGTCTCGGCAGGCTGGGATCAATTGATGGACTGTTAGCAACGCCTTCTGCATTGAAGATTGAGGCCGGTCCATTTATCGATTAAGCAACTTTGATAGCAACTAAAGCCAATGTATTTCCACCTTGTCCAATAAGCACCTCGTATCGGCTGAACAGGTACTGCCTGGATTACTACAGGATTTCTGCTGTAACTATGATATCCAATAAAATACGCTAATTGAGTGCCTTGTAGTTTTGAAAAACTTAAGTCAGCATGTGCAATACTGCAATAAAATAATGACATAGAAAGAGTTAAAATAGCTGCTGCAATTGATCCAGAGAAGGATGCAAGCCTGATATGAGTATCCATTGCTTTCGCCTTTTCATTATTATTTTAGTAAAATTATAGACCACTTTAGTACACTTGGTTCATTAATTAAGCATTAATATAAGGCAGATGCAACTCCTGGAAAGTAATTTCTTATCGAACTCATGAGTATTTCTTTTTCGGGCTAAGGAGAGTAGCATAACTTCATTTGAAATTAAGGATGATCAGCATGCCAGGAAAAATCATTTTTATTACTGGATGTTCAAGTGGAATAGGGTATGAAACTGTATTTGCCCTTCAAAAAAGAGGGCATCGAGTGATTGCATCATGCCGTAAAAGTGAGGATGTGGCTCGACTGATTGAGGAGGGTGTCGAAGCTCTTCTTATGGATGTCAGTGAATCATCCTCAATCACAAATGCATTCTCCGAATTATTAAAACTTACTTCAGGACGGCTGGATGTATTAATCAATAACGCAGGCTATGGCCAGGCAGGCGCTCTTGAGGATATCAGTCGATCGGTCATTCGCCAACAGTTTGAGACGAATGTTTTTGGGTTGTTGGAACTTACCAATCTGGCAGTGCCGGTAATGAGAAAGCAGGGCAGCGGACGAATCATTAATGTAAGCTCAATACTGGGCATTATCAGCATGCCTATGCGTGGTGCTTATAATGCTTCGAAATATGCTGTTGAAGGGTTGAGTGATACGCTGCGATTGGAACTGAAATCCTCGGGCATCGACGTAATCTGTATTGAACCAGGACCCATCGACAGTCGATTCAGAGATAATGCAGTGGATAGAAGCTTGCAACATATTGATATAAATAATAGTTTCTTTAAAAATCAATATGAAGTGATGTTAACGAGTTACAAGCAAAATAAAGCCGACTCAATTTTTACCAAAAAACCAGATGCCGTCATTAAGAAACTGATTCATGCCATTGAAGCAAAGCATCCGAAACCTAAATATCCCGTTACTTTTCCTGCCTATTTATTTATTGTTTTGAAACGAATATTCAGTACACGGCTACTCGATAAAATAATACTTAAGCTATCAAAAAATGAATTATCCCATTAGAGCATGGTGACAATTATCCTGGCGAAATCCAGGTTTAATCATGGAGTATGCATCCCGAAGTCATGTGAACATAGAGTGACAGTTTTGTATTTAATAACACAGTCAAGCCTTAAAAAAACGTGTAGTTCAAATGGAAGTCAAATAAATTATTAATTAAACAAAAATTTTTATCAAAAAAAGAAGAAAATTATTGATTTGTTTGCTAATATCTTAGTGGGTCAAAATAAAAACCTTTAACTATCAAGGAAGTAATATTATGAAAAAATCAACAATGGCTGTAGCTGCACTGTTAACTGCTTTATCTTCAGCTCCTATGGTGTCTGTAGCATATGCTGATGATACATCTACTCCTGCTGCTGCTACTTGTACAGGCTGCAAAGGCTGTAAAGGTTGCAATGGTTGTAAAGGTTGCAAAGGCTGTAAAGGTTGCAACGGTTGCAAAGGTTGTGGCGGTTGCAGTGGTGACTAATAATTAGTTTGTTCCCATAAAGAGGTAGTTTTTACTACCTCTTTCTTTAATGTAGTAGTGAATATGACAACGGATTCTGATTTTGTATTACCCCAGTTAAGCAAATGGAGAAAGAACGTATTTTTGGGTTATGCAACCCAGGTTCTTGAAGCCCAACAGCAAATGATTACACCAAAAGGAAAAAATATCCTTCATTACACGCTCAGAAAGAAGCGCAAGCATGAGCGTATGAGTCATTACCCCAAGGGTGATCGAATTGATCATGCAACAGGTTCTCAATATTTTTATCATTGCCACAGAGAGAATTATGAAAGTACGGAACATGGGCATTTTCATTGTTTCATCCGATACAAACACATTCCTAAACGAATTAAGCCGGCAGCCTTGTCTGATTGGGACCGATATATAGATAATCCCATGACTCATCTGGTTGCAATAGGAATGAACCAGTTTGGATTACCGATACGGCTTTTCACAGTCAATCGATGGGTGACTTCTGAAATCTGGTATGATGCAGAACACATTTCGTATTTCCTGAAACGCTATAAAATGACCTTGGCTGATGATCCCTATTGGCAGGTTCTTGATAAATGGCTTGAAGGAATGCTGCACCTGTTTTCACCTCAGATTGAATGGCTGCATAAAGCACGTGACGCGCAGATAAAAAAACATTCAGACAAAAATCCTACGGGCAATCCTTATATGGATTATGATCTTGAAGAGTTGTCGGAAATACCCATTGATTTAAAAAAACAGATTGAATGGGTCATTAGTTGAGTGGGTAAAAAATAGTTCCAAAAAATCTTAAAATGGATTGCTTCAACCCCGGATAAACCGATACAATACGCTCAATTTCCGAGATCAATAGAACAGTATTGTTTTTCTGGGGGCAAATAAAGAGACTTTATCAGTTTGATTACCGGGGGAGCGATTAGTCAGACTAATCCTTCATAGGTTAATACTTTGTTGTCTAAGGAATTCATGCAAAAGCCTACTGAAACTCTTGATTTTTCCATCTTATCGCGCGATGACATTGCGCTAACTCTTCGTGACCACAACCTTAACCTTTCTGTTGATGAAGCCTTAACCATTCAGAATGAATTTCTTAAACGAGCACCCAGCTTGGCTGAATGTGTTTTATGGTCCATTCAGGGTTCTGAACATTGTTCCTATAAAAGCAGTCGAGTTCATTTAAAACAGTTTGTGACTGATGCTCCCAATGTAATCCTTGGTGCAAAGGAAGATGCCGGTATTGTATCTGTAGCTCGAGATAATCAAGGTCATCGTTATGGGATTATTATCAGTCATGAATCTCATAATCATCCTTCTCAGATTGTGCCCTATGAAGGCGCTGCCACTGGGGTTGGTGGCAATGTACGGGATGTCTGCTGTATGGGGGGCGAAGTTATCGCTGTAGCCGATAGCTTAAGGTTTGGTGACATCAATCGTTCTCATACACATTGGATTCAGGATGGTGTGGTGGCTGGCATTGCAGGCTACGGAAATCCATTAGGTATACCCAATATTGCTGGTGATGTGTATTACGATGCGGGATACAATGAGAATTGTCTTGTTACTGTAGTCACTTTGGGAGTAGTCAGAGAAGATCATATTATCCATTCCTATGCCCCAGAACATGCCGATGATTATGTTTTTATACTGGTGGGAAAACCTACTGATAATAGTGGATTTGGAGGAGCCAGTTTTGCTTCGACGACACTGGAGGAGGATTCTCGCGAGAAAAACAAGGGGGCAGTACAGGAACCGAATGCATTTTTGCAACGCCATATACTGAAAGCGAATTATGCTTTATTTGATCTATTGAGAGAAAAAAATCTCATTAATAAAGTTGGTTTTAAGGATTTAGGTGCTGGAGGTGTTGCTTGTGCCAGTATTGAACTGGCTGAAGCTGGTGGATCTTATGGTGCTGAAATTGATTTGGAAAAAGTGCCAACTGGCATGTCTGGATTGCCGCCCTCCGTTATTTTATGTTCTGAAACCCAAGAGCGTTTTATGTGGGTTGTTCCTCCAGAACTTGTTGATACGGTTTTGAATCATTACAACGAAATCTTTGCGCTACCCAAGGTTTCTAATGGTGCTTGTGCCGCAGTTGTTGGAAGAATCCGAACTGATGGTCTCTATGTTGTGAATTTTCATGGGAAGGAGTTAGTCCGGGCAAAAGTGCCTGATGTGACAAAAGGCATTGTATACAACAGACCTTTTGTTTCCAGAAAGCAGGAACATACCGAACCCGTTCTGCCTGAGCCCACGAATTTTAATCAGATTTTATTATCCTTATTGGCTCATGAAAATATCGCCTCAAGAGCACCTGTATTTGAAACTTATGACAAACAAGTGCAGGGTCGAACCTTTATTGAGGCAGGCTGGGCTGATGCCGGTGTTATGCAGCCTTTTAATGAAGAGAAATACCCTGAGGAAATTCGCAAAACAGGAATCGCTTTATCTTTGGATCATAATCCTCGTTATAATAAAATTGATGCTTATTGGGGTGCGGTAAACGCGGTAATTGAATCTGTGCGCAACATTACTGCGGTAGGTGCTGATCCGGTAGCACTCACCGATTGTTTATGCTTTGGCAATCCTGAAAAACCCGAACAGATGGGGGAGTTTGTTGATTCAGTACGTGGAATTGTGGATGCTTGTGCTGCCATTAAATTAAAAGAATATCCTGATTCCACTTTACCTGTTATTGCCGGAAATGTTTCCTTATACAATGAATCTTCTAAAGGATCGATACCACCTAGCCCGATGATCAGCTGTTTAGGTACCATGCCAGATGTGGATCATTCAATTACGTTTGATTTAAAAAAATCTAACAGCATGCTTCTTTTAGTTGGTGAACGCAAAGATGAGTGCGGTGGCAGTGTTTATTATCAATTGTTTGATCAACTGGGGACTAAAATCCCTCAACCTGATTTAAAGACCATTTCTGGTGAGATTCAGGCGGTCGCAAAAGCCATCCAGCAAGGCTTGGTTTTATCTGCTCATGACATTTCCGAAGGAGGCGTTGCCGTTGCTTTGGCGGAAATGAGCTTTAAGAATTTAATTGGGGTAGACGTAGTGATACCAGGCTCTTTGCCTGTTGAAAAACTATTATTTTCCGAGAGTGGGGGCTTTATTTTGGAAGTCGCTCCGGAGCACATTACACAAATCGATGCGATTTTAAATGCCTATTCTGTATCTTACTGGACTATAGGTCATTCCATGGAGAAACCTTACATCTGTATAAACTCAGAAATTAATCTGTCAGTGAATGAGGCTAAACACGCCTGGAAACATGGTCTTAGAGAGAGAGTACTGTAATGACTACTATCAATTATAAAACTGCCGGTGTGGATATTGAAGCGGGTAACGAAGCAGTTAGACGAATCAAGCGTAATGTAGAAAAGACTTTTTCCCCACAGGTGTTAACAGGTATAGGTAGTTTTGGAGCAATGTATGACTTAAAGCCTTTGATGGAGCATTATCAACATCCCATCATGGTCCAAAGCATTGATGGGGTTGGCACCAAAATGATAGTCGCACGAATGATGCAAAAATTTGATACCATTGGAATTGATTTGGTAAGTGCTACTACAAATGACATCATTGTCCTTGGTGCTAAACCTCTAACTCTTTTGGATTACATTGCGACAGATCATTTAAAGCCTGAAAATATTGAAGAAATTATTATTGGCATGACTAAAGCCTGCCTGGAAAATGGGATCGCTCTGGTTGGCGGCGAAACAGCAGAAATGCCTGATACCTATTTAAAGGGTGAACATGATTTGGTCGGCATCATTACCGGCGTTGTTGAAAAAGAAGAGGCTGTTCTCGGAACTGATATTGTTCCTGGTGATGTAGTAGTGGCTTTTTCTTCCAGTGGATTGCATACCAACGGCTACTCGTTGGCTAGGAAATTATTTTTTGACTTAGGTGGATATACCGTCGACTCAAAAATTCCTGAATTGGAGCAGACTGTAGGCGAAGCATTATTAGTCCCTCACATCAATTATACCAAGCCTGTCCTTCATATGCTGGATCAAAAAATTAGCATTAAAGGTATGGCTCATATCAGCGGTGGTGGTGTATTGGAGAATATTCCAAGGATCTTGCCTGCTCGCTGTGCGGTAGAAATTCAGAAAAATAAATGCCCGGTCTTACCCATTTTTAATGTATTAAAATCTTTAGGACAACTGGATGAACAGGAATTGTATCGAACCTTTAATATGGGGGTAGGTCTGGTGATGATAGTAGCCCAGGATGCATTGGATGAAATGCGTGCTGTATTAAAAACGTATCCTGATTTTCCACTGTTCGAGATAGGTAATGTGATATCCGGTACCTCTGGTGTGAGACTAATCTGATGAAGATAGCAATAGTTCAATTTCCTGGATCCAATTGCGAACGTGAAACCATGCTGGCTGTGAAGCGGGCAGGGATGATACCCATAGAATTTTTGTGGAATGAATCACCTGCGACATTACGAGAGATGGATGGATATGTGATAGTGGGGGGCTTTTCTTATGAAGATCGCTCTCGTGCTGGAATCATCGCTGCCCTGGATCCTGTAATGAAGGAAATTCGCATCCAGAGTGAATTGGGTAAACCGGTTTTGGGAATATGCAATGGCGCTCAAATTTTAGTCGAAACAGGCATGGTACCTGGATTAAAAAATAATCAGCCAGGAATGGCTCTTACTGAAAACCGGCGTATTCTTGATGGGAAGATATTGGGAACGGGTTTTTATAATGACTGGATACACATCCGCCCTTCCGCTCATTCACCCAATAATGCCTTTACACGTCATTTGACAGAACAGTCCATATTATCCGTACCCATAGCCCATGCTGAGGGTCGATTTGTCATTCCAGCGCCATTATTAAAGGAACTTGTTGATGAGGGACTGAATGTATTTCAGTATTGTGATGAGAAGGGCAACGTGATTGATAACTTTCCGATCAATCCAAATGGCTCGGTACTTAATACCGCGGCTGTGATGAATAAGTCCGGAAATGTGATGGCGATGATGCCTCATCCGGAACGGACATCAGCCGGAGATGCTATTTTTTTATCAATGAAAGACTACATTCTTGAGCATAAAGAATGGAGCTCCAGTGAGTTGTCTTATGTTCCTCAGCCAATAAAAGTAAGTCCATATCCCCAAAACAAGTCAGGATATGAATTGTTGGTACACTATATTATTACCGATAATCATGCATTAACGGTACAAAATACTTTAGAGCAATCGGGTTTGCCAGTACGGGTCAGCAGGATTGTTCATTGGCAAATTCAGTGCCAATCTTCAGAAGTAGTTGAACAAATCAAGCAAACGGGAGTCTTGTACAATACTCGTAAAGAATATTTGATTGAACCTCAACAGGTATCCAGGGCTTCAAGTTTTGCTCTATTAGTTCAACCTAAAGATGATGTAGTAGGACAGCAAAAAAAACAAATGCTTTTGGACCATTTTTCCCTTGATGGAGTTCAAGAGATACAGCACGGCATTCTGTGGATGTTTGAAACTGAGAACGACAAGATTGCCGACCTTAAGGAATTGATTTTCAATTCAAATATTATTTTTAATCCATGTGCCCATGACTGCTATGAATATAAAAACTCCTGATAAAAGTGCCATAATTGCTGCATTACCCTATTGTTTAACTGAAACGAATTTTAATTTTGGTACAAAATACCAGGGTAAAGTTCGTGATACTTACGACATTGGGGATAAATTGATTCTTGTGACTACTGATCGTCAAAGTGCTTTTGATCGCTTATTGGCCTCAGTCCCTTATAAAGGCCAGGTATTAAATTTAACCTCCGTTTGGTGGTTTAAAAATACTCAATCCATTGTTCCCAATCATTTAATCGCAGTACCCGACCCCAATGTGGTCATTGCTAAAAAATGTAAGGTTTTTCCCATTGAATTTGTAGTGAGAGGGTTTATCTCTGGCACAACAAGCACTTCTTTATGGACCCAATATCAAAAGGGAGTTCGTGAATATTGTGGTTTATCTTTTCCTGAAGGATTACAGAAAAATCAAAAACTACCTATGCCGATTCTTACCCCAACGACCAAAGAAACGGAGCATGATCGTCCAATAAGTCCCGCAGAGATCGTTTCGGAAGGTTGGATGACTCAAGAGGATTGGGATGAAGCCAGTTCTTATGCTCTGAAACTGTTCCTGCATGGAATGGAAGTCGCGGCTCAGCACGGTCTCATTTTGGTTGACACTAAATACGAATTTGGCCGTGATCAGGAAGGAAATATTGTTCTCGTCGACGAAATTCATACTCCTGATTCAAGTCGTTATTGGTTGTCTTCCAGCTATCGAGAGCGATTTGATGCAGGAAAGGAACCTGAAAATATAGATAAAGAATTTTTGCGCTTATGGTTTGTTGATCATTGTGATCCTTATAATGATAAAGAATTGCCCAAAGCTCCAGAGGAACTCATTGTTACTCTCGCTGAGCGGTACATTCAGCTTTATGAGATGATTACTCAGGAAGATTTTGTGTATGAACAAAATCCTGGACCGGTGCATCAGAGAATCATCAACAATATAGAACGATGGTTGGCTTAGTGTCCTTGACGTGAAGCGTTAATGCTCGGGCTGAATGTTTCTATCAGAAGGGAAAAGACTTATGTGTGGAATTGTTGGTATTTACAGTCATGAACCCGTTGCTGCTGAACTCTATGATAGCCTCATTCATCTCCAGCATAGAGGTCAGGATGCCTGTGGCATTCTGACCTGCGATGATCGATTTTACCCGAAGCATGGTTCAGGTTTGGTCAGAGAATCTATTGATTTAGAGGATCTTCACCGCTTGAAAGGTAATGTAGGTATTGCGCATGCCCGATACCCTACCGCCGGTGGTTACAGTGAAGCCGATATACAACCTCTATGGATAGGCAGCCCCAGAGGTATCGCTCTGGCTCATAATGGCAATCTGGTGAATTATCAAGAACTGGTCGATGATATTTGTGGCAAACAACATCGCCATTTAAATTCAAGTCTGGATTCAGAAGCATTATTATTACTTTTAGCTGACAATTTAGCAGTAGGTTCTTATTCCGATAATGATGAAGAGCAGTTTTTCAATTTATTGTGCCAAGCGGTAAATACTATTTATAAGCGAGTAGAGGGCTCTTATTCGGTAGTCAGCCTGGTCATAGGAAAAGGATTAGTTGCTTTCAGGGATCCTAATGGAATTCGTCCTTTGGTTTGGGGGGAGCGTGAACGGGAGGATGGTACTAAAGATTATATTTTTGCATCAGAAACCACTTCTTTTTATGCATTGGGCTTTGAACCTAAAGGTGATATCAAAGCGGGTGAAGTAGCTTATGTAAATAATCAGGGTCAAATGTATCGTCGGGTTCTGACTGATAAAAAATTCACTCCATGTATTTTTGAATACGTTTATTTTGCCAGACCTGATGCTACTCTTGATGACGTTAGTGTTTATAGGTCACGATTACGCATGGGACAAAATTTGGCAAAAAGATGGAAAGAGCACTATCCTGATACCATTCCTGATGTCGTAATACCCGCTCCCTCCACCGCAAATACTGCCGCTCTCGCATTTGCTAATGAGCTTGGAATTCGATATTCCGAAGGCTTGTATAAAAATCCCTTCATTGGCAGAACGTTTATTATGCCAAACCAGGAGTCACGCTCTCGACAGGTACGATATAAATTAACGCCGCAAAAAACGGAGATTAATAATAAGAAAGTTCTTATTGTGGATGACAGCATAGTACGAGGAACTACCTCTCGCGAAATTGTCAAAATGATCCGTGAGTTTGGGGCTTTGGAAATTTATTTTGTATCTACTTGCCCGCCAATAAAAAATCCATGTTTTTATGGTATAGACATTCCTTCACGAAAAAAATTGATTGCGGCTCATAAAAGTGAAGAAGAAATTAGAGCGTTTTTGGGGGTTGATAAACTCTTGTATCAGAGTCAGGACGATTTGGAAGAAGCGGTAACTCGTCGAGGCATGCATCATATGAGTCGCCCCTGTATGGCGTGTATGGACGGCAAGTACATTTGCGGGAATATCTCCGAAGATAAAATAAAACTCCTTGAAAAAAAGAGAATTAAAGAAAATGGCATTGAAACTGAAATAGGAGAAATATCGTAATGAATGTTCTTATTATTGGTTCTGGTGCACGCGAACATGCCATTGCAAAGGCGTTATATCGCTCGAAGCATAAACCTGCATTATTTTGTTGCGGTTCTTCAAATAATCCCGGGATACTAGAGCTCGCTCAGGGATTTTGGCTTGGTGATATTACTGATATGAAGCAAATTCATGAACAGGCGAAACACTGGCAGATTGATTGGGCGATTATTGGCCCCGAAGCACCGTTAGAACGCGGGCTAGCTGATATTTTATGGAATTCAGGTATTCCAGTCGTAGGACCAAAAAAAACATTGGCGCAGATAGAGACCAGTAAAGGTTTTGCCAGAGATTTAATGCAAAAATACCATATTTCGGGTTTACCCAGATATAAACTATTTTCAAATCCAGAGGGGATTTCTGAGTTTTTAGCTGAGTTAGGTGATAACCAATATGTAGTGAAAGCGAATGGCTTAATGGCAGGGAAGGGGGTTAAGGTCGCTGGGGACCATCTTCATTCATTTGCTGAAGCGCTTGATTTTTGCAGAGAAATTTTTGCTCAAGGCCAGTCCTTGGTGATAGAGGAAAAATTGATAGGGCAGGAATTTTCGTTCATGTGCTTTTCAGATGGCATTTCTTTAATATCCATGCCTCTAATCCAGGATAATAAACGGGCATTTGAAGGGGATAAAGGACCGAATACCGGGGGGATGGGAAGCTATACTGCCGCAGATCATCGTTTACCCTTTCTAAATCGTTCTGATGTCGAACACGCCTTTAAAATCAACCAAAGTGTTGTAAAGGCATTAATGGCTGAAACTAAAGAGCGCTATATTGGAATCATTTATGGGGGCTTTATTGCAACAGCTACAGGCGTTTCAGTTATAGAATTTAATGCCCGGTTTGGTGATCCTGAATCGCTTAATGTGTTGAGCATTTTGGAATCTGATTTTGTTGATTTGTGCACTGCCATGGTTAAGGGAACATTACACTCAGAACAGGTTCAGTTCTCTCCCCAGGCTACGGTATGCAAATATGCTGTACCTGAGGGTTACCCGGAGCATTCGCTTCGTGACGTTGAAATTGATATTTCAGCTGTTGTTAATGACCATTACTTGTTTTTAGCTGGAGTTCATGAAGAGAACGGGCTGCTCTACGCTACTGGTTCGCGAACTGCGGCTTATGTCGGAGTGTCTGATACTATTCCTGAAGCCGAGCGCATTGCTGAACAGGAGTTGTCGCAAGTAAAAGGACCGTTGTTTCATCGTAAGGACATTGGAACCAGTTCTTTAATTAATAAGCGCATCGAGGCCATGCGTAAGCTGCGTTCATTATGATTCGATTAGGAGTATTGGGTTCGACAAGGGGCACTAATCTATTACCCATCATTGATGCAATAAACCAATATAAACTGTCTGCGACTATTGAAGTGGTGATCAGTAATAAACCGAACGCTAGTATTCTTGAGCGTGCTGAAAACAAGGGTTTGCATAATGAGTATTTAAGCCCGGATGGATTGAACCGAGTGCAATACGACAGGCTCATTAGTGGTACATTGCTGCAGCACAAGGTAGACTTGGTCGTGTTAATCGGCTACATGCGTATTTTATCGGAAGAATTTGTAACGCTTTGGAAGAACAGAGTAATCAATGTTCATCCATCTCTATTGCCTGATTTTGCAGGAAAAATGGATTTGGAGGTACATCAAGCCGTCATTCAGGCAGGTGTCAGGGAAACAGGATGTACGATTCATTATGTAACCAGGGAAGTCGATGAAGGGCCTATTCTACTCCAAAAAAAATGTCCGGTATTTGAAAACGATACTCCGCATTCTTTGAAGGAGAGAGTGCAACATTTAGAGGGTATCGCTTTGGTAGAAGCCATCCAAATTTTTGCATCTCAATATGGGTAATAGATTGAGCATATGGAATCTCTGTTCATGAAAAAAAACCTTTAATGCCCTAGCAGGCGTACTCTCCTAATTACCCTTAAGTATTTCTTGACGAAATGCTAAATTGATAATTCCCAATGTTATCGAAATCTCGCTAAAAAGTCCTTCTCCCTCAGGGAGAAGGTGCCAACGGCGGATGAGGGGATCTTAAAACGATAAAATTATCTTTTAAAATACTTAGTCCAACCAAAAATGAATTCAATGTATGGGATTAACAGATAATGCAAAAAGCCTACGCAATAACAGCACCTGCATGAAAATTAATATATGGAACTCACCTGGATCACAACGATTTCAAGGAGTTAAATTCAGAAGATAATGCCCTATTTGTACCTATATTATAGATTTCGTTTGTATCGAAAAAAATTAGGGGCTGTTGACATTTCATTATGTTCAAGTCTACTTTCCGCGACTTGTTCGCGGAATCGATAGATCGTGCGCAAAACAAGAATATATTGTGCCTATAAAGAGTGAATTGGATCCCGCGAACAAGTCCTGAGAGATCCTCACAAAAATTAACCATAGTGAGGATTCTCATGGTGCGTGAGAAAACTACATTGATTATTCATCACTAATGTATTTTCAAATTCCTCTTGTGACCATCTCTCAGGAATAAGTCGCGGAAAGTGGGTTTGAATGGTTTTACGATCCCCTCATCCGCCTGTCGGCACCTTCTCCCGGAGGGAGAAGGCGATTCTGTTGAGATCTCGACAATATGTTAAATTGTACCGTTGGCATTGTAACAAGAATAACTGAAGGGCAAATTGCTATTTACTGCCTTCGTGCGGTTTAACGCCAATTTTATTTAAATAGAACTCCCATTAATAAGCAATTAAAGGACAGGACGTTGATTTAAGGCGTATGTCTCTCACTAAATCACGAAAAAAAATCTAACTTCAGTGCTTCAAACCTGAACGATACTCTTTTTTAACAAATAATCCTCGCGAAAGTGGAGAACCACACAAAAAAATATGTTATCGCGATCTCACTAAAATCGCCTTCTCCCTACGGGAGAAGGTGCCGACAGGCGGATGAGGGGATTAAACATCATTCATTCACTATTTTTCGATACCAACAAAATCTACACTGTAGTTACTAACAGGACATAGTCTTCTTAGCGAGATTTCGATAACATTGGGAATTAAAGATTTAACATTTCGTCAAGAAAAACTTAAGGCTAATTGAAAGGGCGGACAACCATTTTATTTAGGTAATACTGCATTAGGAAGTATCTTGAAGCAACAGCTGGTAGTAAAAAACGTACCAGCCGAAAATAAAATCAATGATAATTAGGGTGGGATACAATGAGCAACACTCTAATTTTTTATCCTTTCAGTTGAGAATGTTCCAACACGGATTTAGCTTGTTGTTCCAGATAATTTTTAATTGCAATCTGGTATTCAGGATATTTATTTCCAAGAAAACGCGCTGCAAGGAGTGCGGCATTAATTGCTCCAGCCTTTCCTACTGCAAGAGTACCAACCGGAATTCCAGCGGGCATTTGAACAATAGACAGCAACGCATCCATACCGTTAGTAAAGGTGGATGAGGGCATGGGCACCCCAAGAACAGGAAGTATGGTTTTTGCTGCAACAACACCGGGTAAATGGGCCGCTCCGCCTGCTGCCGCTATGAATACTTCAACGCCACGAGATTCTGCTGATTTGATGTAGTCAAACAGAGCATCAGGAGTTCTATGAGCAGACAAGGCACGTGCCTCGTGAGGAATATTTAATTGCTCTAACATTCGGCTGGTTTCTTCCATGATAGTCCAATCTGATTTGGAACCCATCAGGATGCTAACAAGAATAGGTGACATCATATTTCCCCTCAAAATGAATACACAATTTTACCTGAGATAGCACAGCAAACTCTAGTTAAAAAAAGAATATTTTTAATTATAAAAGTAACTCCCAGTGTACTTAAATGAGGTTGTTTCGCAATACTCTTAGTATATGCCTGTTTACTTACAAACAGGAATCTGTTGTTCTCACTTTTTCATTATCAAAGCTCATATCGTTTTTGTAACATCACAGATCCTGGCTAAAAGGCCTAAAGCATTGGATCCCGCGGTCAACGCCCTATCTCTTGTGCACAACTCACTGAAAAGCTATATTTGGTGCATCTTGAGCGAAAACCATTCTAAAAAATGCTCACATAGCCATCTATGCTGCGCTTTTTCAGAATAGTTTCCGCTCAACCTGCACGCAAATCTGACTTTTCTCCAAGATTCAATATGTGTGACCTAGAGTCAGGGTCAACGCCGTGGGAATTCGGTTGAGATGCGATCAGGTGCTAAATCCCACGCTGTGCGCAAGGGCACACAGGCCGTGAGTTTCAATTGGTAACATACTCCTCAAGGCATTCGCTAGCACTAAGAATATTGGGTAATAAACGTGTATTTGGGAGCTGGGCTTTGTTAAACGTTTGCTAGTTTTTTACGATGTTTCATGTTAATTATTAAGAAGATCAAGGATGATCTCGGTATTGAAGCCATCGATCTTCAATGTCAAACTAAGAATAGGAGTTGTTATGAGAGTACTCGTTTATTTGTTAACGTTTGTTCCGTTTCTGGTTTTTTCTGGCCCTTCCGATCTGAATAATTCATCAAAGCGTTTACCTAATGAGTCATACGTTCAGGCATTAAAAAGAGTTCTGGGTACAATGCCTGAAGCTCCTGATAAAGCAGTTACAGCCAGAGAAACGCCTATTGGAAAAAAAGTTCCCATTAAGCAGATTGATTTCAGTCTGGTTCCGACAGTAGTTGCTTATGATGAAATGATGACTTTATTTAAAATCATTCGTGATACACGCTTTCTTTTCACAAAAAACAATCCTGACTTTGAACGAAGAATCAGCTGGCTTTATCCTGATGATGGTTGCTTTGCACGAGCGGCGCTATCCATTATAAAACTTGAAAAGGAGCAATTAATTAAACCTGCCAAAATTTTTGCTTTTGGTGAGTTACTTCTTCAAACACAGTATTCTCCTAATGGCTACGTCAGTTGGTGGTATCATGTTTCAACAGCTGTAAATTACATGGGTTCAATTTATATACTGGATCCAGCGTTAAACCCTGAAAGACCACTCCTTGTCGATGAATGGTACAATAAAATGGGAAATGAGAATGAATTAAACGGAGTCATTTGCAATCCCTCTACTTATGGTCCTTTTGATAATTGTTATCAGATTAGTGGAACTAGCGAGGAACGCGCATTCCATGACCAGTCAGGATTTCTCGATCTGGAATGGGATAGAATCAACTCCCTTGGTTTCGATCCAAAAACTTTATTAGGAACTAATCCTCCCTGGATTGTGGATCAGTCACACTAATTGATGTATTGCTTTTATTGTTCATAATGCCTTCTACATTGGGGCACTGGTTTAACATACATGGAGGTACATCTGATTATGCGTTTATTCATTTTTATTAGTTTACTGTGCAGTGCTCAATTCGTGTGTGCAAAACCCTATTGGGATCCGAATAAAGTCCCCTCTGATAAGCGGTATATTCATTTGAGTCATCCTGAGCTTAATCTCTTTTCTTTGAAATCAGTATCTGGACAATCAGGAATTCCTGTATTGCGCATTCAGGTAGATTGGCTGGGAGAAGATGAACTCTATGCAGTCAGTGAATTAGTAATAGAGGCTTCAGGAACACCTGCGTTATTAGCTCGTAGCACCCATAAACCCAAGTGGGGCAGTTATTTGGGGGTTTTGAAAAACAGCACTACCGGAGAAGCATTACATTATGATTCTATTGGAACAGGTAAAGAATACAGAAAACTGGCCAGAGCCATCAATTTGCGTTTTCCCTTGCCAACTGAAACCATGATATTCGAATTGTATGCTGAGAACCCTAATTCAGGACGTATGGAAAAAGTAGTAGAAAAAAATATAAGTCCGGACGAATTCAAGAGTGCAGATAGGGTGTTTCAAGAGCTGGAGATCAAAGAGTTGGCTCGGGCAAAAAAGAATCCATCCTTAAGAGTTAATCTTTATGCGGAAGGGTATGGGCGTGATGAGAAATCCTTGTTCTGGCGACATTCTGTTAAAGCGGTTCAGGCTTTGTTGGATGCTCATTTTCCTGGTGTTGACTCTATGGATTTTTATGCAGTATATAATCCTTCTCAAGTTAAATTGGGTGCTGCAGAGGATCTGGGTACCCCTGTTCCAGAATTCAATTCGTTTTTAGGATTGTACTATCCGTATTGGGATAATTTTGGACGTTGGTATCATATTGTGTACCCAACACGGGAAAACAAATTTCGTGAGGGAATTGCCTCTGCTCCTTACGATTATCCTATAGTTCTTGTAAACAGCAGCCGCTATTGGGGAGTGGGGAATTATATGTCACATACGGCCGTGCCCGCGGGAAACTCCAAGTATTTTATTTATATTTTACTGCATGAATTTGGACATTTTTTTGGTCTTAATGAAGAGTATGAAGGGGGTGGCCGTACCGAGCTTGAGTTTGCGGAGGATATGGAAGAACCATGGTCACAAAATATTACTTTTTTAAAAGAACCCATTTTTTCGGTTTTGAAATGGAGTGAGTTTCTAAGCCCTCAAGTGGCCATTCCTACACCTTCCAGTGATTGGAACTCAAATCCTCCTGTCTATGGAGCTTATCAGGGAGGGTACGCGGATTCTCCTAGCTCAAAAGGGCTAAGTCATAAACCTGGAATGAATTGTGTTATGGAATCTCACGAATCGTTTTGCCATATCTGTACCAAGGGGATTCTGGATGTGATTCATTATGGTTTGGGTTTGGAGTAATTCGCTTTTTGAAGATATCGGAAGATGACATCTCCAAAATACGAGAACAGAACACAAAAATCATCTAATTCTAAAAGGGTGGGTAAAACCCACCCGGGACTGGTTGTTTAATCACCACTTGTGACGGAAATTTGAGATGCAGTACCTTGAGCTTTAATCATGGGATTATACATTGACTCAGCAAAAGCCGGAGGTACGATGTAGGTTCCAGGATTGACTGCCTTAATTTTGTATACTATTTCTCTTGCGGTAGAGTCGACACTGCCAAAGTAATTGACTCTGTCTTCGCGCGCATCAGAATAATCCATAGTGTCTGTTTTGACTGAGTCTCTGACTACCTCAAATCCGCCAGGCAGCAGATCTTCTATCACGATATTGGAGTGATAATTATTATCCAGAGAACGAATTTGGATATGAACTTCAATTTCACTACCTAATGTGGTTGACTGGATCACAGTACCTTTTTCATCTCGATATTCCCTGTAAAGTTCAATGCCTTGTTTTAACGGAGTGGAGGGTAGCGTTTTATCAAAACCAGCTTGTACCAGTTGATAAAAGTATGTGAGCTTTTCAGGATTATTAAAACTGATTTGTTTGACATCAGCGTCTACAGCCAGCTTCTGATAATTCGCCTGTTCAGCCGGTATGGATTTAGTTTGGTTATTGACTAATACCTCGTTGATTGACAGGGTCGGGGAAGTCGTAGAGTCTACCTGAGGGTAAGCAGCTAAAGCCAAACTGGCATAACCGGATAATACAGTATTGATGTCGTCACTACTTATTGCTTGCACTAATTGCATCAGCACTTTATCACCTACTTGTGGCAGCACGCTCGGAAAGTGTTTTGCAACGATATACAGATATTGCGCATCAGCAACGTTGCTGTCATAAAAATCACTATCATAAGCGTTTTTGCTTTGTGTTTGGTACAGACTAATCAAGCGAGCTGCATCATTGTAGCTTTTTAATAGTTGATAGGACGCAGCGATATATACCGCGGTGATGTCCTTTTTCCAGGCTTGGGAACTGTCTTTTTGTAAGTACAACTGCAAATTAGCCAGGTAATTGGTTGTTACAATCTCATTTCGGGTTAAAATGTAGATGGCATAAGCTTGAATTCGCGCTGCATCCATATCCGATACATTTTGTCTGGCCAACTCCGTGAGATAATTTATTCCATTAAAGAAGAGTTCACTTGGTACGTTAAATCCTTGACCTCTGGCTTCAGTCAAAAAATGCATTGCGTAGACTGATGCAAAATTGTTCCCTTGATTATCTCCCAAACCAGGCCAGTAACTAAAACCACCGTTGGACATTTGCCTTTGGCTCAGCATCTGGATGGCCGCATTCACCTTTTCATTGATTTGGTTGCGGTCCTTGGTAAACCAGCTTTGACTGTTCATAGCAATTAAAGGTAAGGCTTTACTTGTTAACTGTTCAGTACAACCGTAAGGGAAATTATCCAGATAGCGCTGTAATCCAAATACCAGAATTAATGGACTGGTTGATATTGTTGCATCAACAGTACGGTATTCCGGGTAGAGGGTCTGCATGATATTCAGCGTTTTAGCAGGATCTTTAGATTGACCGCTTTCTATATGAGTAAAGAAGGGTGTAGCTGGCCTTACACTGAGTGTTGCATCCATTGAGCTGGATTTGTCTCCGGCGTTGGCAGTAAAGGTTACCTTTGCAGATCCTAATGATGATTTTGCACGTAATTTAAAGTGAACTGACTGTTCACGTCCTTCTCGGATTTCCAGGGTTTTTTGGGCGTCACCAATAATTTCCAGCTCAGGGGTGGTAGTTAAGCTGATTTTAATTTCAGTATGATCGCCTGAATCCTTGATATTGTTTGCAACGCTGGAGCTGATTTCAAATTCGTCTCCGGGGGCTACAAATGTTGGTACATTGGGATTGATGATAAAATCACCTCGTACTTCTGAGGTTGTATCATTTGCACCAACAGAATCTGCGGACACAGCGACAGCCATAACCCTTATCGCTCCATTAAAATAATTGGGAACCTGATAAGTTAACTGACGGGTGTTCTCGTCGGTATCTATGATTCCTGACCAGTAGACTACTGGTAAATCCGTTTTTCTTTTGAACGGATTGAGCCTGCTGGCCAAATCGGATTCGCCGTCGTCTCCTCCTGCAGCAGACCATTCTCTATCCTGAATGAATTTAGGTAATATTTGATCGACTGTTTGCTGCGTAAAGACTTCTAATGCGTGTTTTTGAAAGAAGAAGGACAGCGGATCAGGGGTAATGTACCTTCCTACCTGTAAAATTCCTTCATCAACAGCATAGACAATAATTTTTCCTGGTTTATCTGTATGATAGTCTATGGTCAATGCTTCACCAGGACGAACAACCTTGGGAGTATTCAGTTCAATTTTAATATCATGATCGTCATGACTTACAGTGAAGGGGACTACACTGTAACTTAGTGGACTAATAAATAACTCCGGAGACTCCCAATCCCGAACGAATGCGACATTGATGTATCCATTTCCCTGGAAGTCTGCAGGGATGTGAATGGTTTGCACTGAGTTTGTTGTTTCAGTTTTAAACCATTGTGCCGCATAAACTTTATCTCGCTCGATGGTGATTAACCCTGAGCCGGTATAGGGGGCGGTAATCTGAATTTCAATGTCTTCATTTGCCTGATATTCATCTTTATTCAGTTTAATTGACAACTCAGCATTCTTTGCAAGAGGTTGCTGACTTGAGCCGACAACACTGAATTTTAATTGGCTAAGAACAGTATTATCCTTATCAAGAATATTTAATGAGTAATCGCCAATCTGTTGGGTGGGTAGGGAATAATCAGTTCCTTGTTCACTAACAGTGAAGGGATCTGTTTTGACAACTGTTGATTGAATAATGGATTGATATTGGTACGTGCCATCCGCTTTTTTAACCAGAGTTGTGACCGGATGCAGTGAAATGAGCTGTATTTTTAAATCCTGTACCTCTTCCTTGGTTAGTTGAGGATTAATGGCTATATAACGTACGGTTCTGGTGCCGTTTTGTTTGATAAATGATAAATCACCATCAGGTTTGTACCCAATAAAATAGGCGAGCGGGCTGATTAAGGCTTTTGATTGAGTGGTTACACTTCGACCACCTTCGGCTTCAAAACCTTCGGCAAAAAAGGTCAGCTTATAGGTTGCCTTGTCAAAGCGATCAAGATGCAAATCAAACTCAGCATTTCCCTGTTCATCGGTTTTTGCATCAGGCAGGGATTCCGTAAAAACCTTGGGTGGTTTTTTGGGATCGTAGAGTGGATCTGCGAAGAGGTAATCCGGATAGTCATCAAAATTAATTTCCTGCGGGGTCAGTAAAATATTGGCACTGATTTTTCTATCAGTAGCAGGAGCTCCATATAAATTCCAGAGACTGACATGCGCTTTTAATCGATCAGGTGAGCTCCAGCCATCTGAGGGCTTGGGGGTTAGATTAGAGCTTATCCTCATTCTGTCGGGCTGGAATTCTGATACATTAACACTGGTAGAGCCTAAAAGATTCTGTGGGTGTCCGTCCTTTACGAGAAAGAGATTGACCATATACTGCCCGGTAGGGGACGTTTGCGAAGTCGCGAAGTCAAGCTCCATATATCCGGTATCATTCAGCAGCAATCGTTCATCTTTAATCGTTGTTCCTCGTGAGTCAACAATGGTTGCCTGCAGGGGCAAGCCTGCTGGCTGTGCCTGAGCATAAGCCTGTTTAACTATCATTCCTATATGAACCGTATCTCCTGGTCGGTAGATTCCCCTGTCTGAGAATAAATAGGCACTTACACTCTGCGTGTCCTGGTTGTAGGTATAGATACCGCCGATATCAAATTTGGAAAAATTCAATTGGCGATTGTAATTGCTGTATGGAATAAACGATACATCACTATTGAGGCTAGCAAGGTAGACGGTAGGCTCTCTATCTTCGACAAAATCTCTTAAGGATGGGAAGTTGGCTCGCCCCTGATCATCCGTGATGCGCGTCAGGATTGGTAAACCATTTTTTCCTAATATTGTCACTGTGGCCCCAGCTACAGGTGCTCCCTGAGTGATGGAGTTAATAAATACATCGTGGGTCCCGTCGTTGTTGTCTTTGACTATCATTCCCATGTCAGTGATCAGGATTAAACGGCTGGCTTTGACATCAAGAGGGTATTTATTAGCCACGTCCCATCCTGTTGCCTGTAATAAAAAGAGACCCTGAGGTCCGGTGGCATTAGCATCAAGTGATAAATACTTACCTAAATCAAGAGCGGTATATTGTTGTTTGGTTAAATCACTACTATAGAATGGCTGAATTTCAGAGTAGATCTGACTGATATTCTGTTGATTGAATGTTGGGTTGATGAAGTAGGGGTTATTAAAATCACCTTGAGTTTGTGTCACCAGTTGATTGATGTTTTCCGGCAATACTCGTGCAAACTCGAATTTTACAGCAGGTACACCACGGACGAGTACGGATAATTTTTTCTCCCCGCTTAATGCCAACAGGGAACCTTTGTGAAGGAAACTGATTTCTTTGGGGTATTCTGGAACTGGAATAACGGCCGAATAATCAGCGTTCAAGCTGAACTCCCCAAATCCTTTCATTCCCTTGTCTATTTTAATAAAAATATATCTCGGGCTTTGCGCAACAAATTTAAAACTGTGAAGAGTTGAGTAATTTTGTTCTGATGGTATGGTCACTTTTGACAACGGAGTTGCCAGAGCAAGGATGTTATTGGTTACTTCACCTGGATTTTGCCATTGATAATTGGGTTTTGCTGCTTCTATGGAGTTTGCCGGATAATCTTGCGGCAGCAAATAAACGTGAACGGATTTATTAAACTCAGTTTCATTAACCCCCAAAGTGGTTTCTACAGTGAGAACCTGTTCAGGTCTGTCTTTCTCATTTCGAATTATTGATGCTGACGCTGAAAGTACTTTGAGAAAGTTGGTTGCATCTGGAATGATCAGACTTGAGTCTATTTTAGATTTTAGCGTTGCTGAATTTGTTGAAGAGGCAACATTTTTATCCAGGGTCAGAGTGACCAATTGCGCTATTTTTTTTATGTTAATGTTTTCAGAATGCAGGTATGCGATGCGTTTGTGTTCATCAAATGTATAGGTGAATTTTAGCGGTTCTCCACTTTTGTGTGTCGCACCTTGTTGTCCATCCTGAAGTGTTAATACAGTATTCTTCTCAAGGCTTTCTGGATTGACTGAAAAATTGAATTGCAGAGTCGCCTCTGCTGTTCTGTGCTCTGAATCAACTGGATCCTGGTAAAATCTTAATTCAGAGATTGTCGCTTCGAAAGGTTTCGTTGAAAAGGAGACATCATAGTCTTCCATTTTTGTTGTTGATGAAAAGAAGTTTTTAGCAAAATGAATGGTGTATTTTTGACCGGCGGGCCAGTCCTCTGAGGGGATAAATACTAACTGGCTGTCGCTATTCCAACTCCACTCACCAGGCATTGCGGGGGTCATTTCTATGCCATCTGTGACTGTTTTTCCTATCAGGTTGATTGGAGCCACTGATTGAGTAATGAAATCATTAGTTTTGATGCCGAAATCAATGATAAGATTATTGGGCGTTAGTGTTTCTTCATTTGCAGTGATATCGGGTATCGTAATCGATGCCGAAGTATAAACGGGCTTGGGCTGGTTTTTGTACCAGTAGGTTGCGTAAGTACCACTCAAGATTAACGCGACAATCAATAGAGTTGTTCCCCAAAATGACTTGGGGGAATGGTGCGCTTTTTGGCATAAGTTGGCTAACCATGGTGGGCTATTCCAGTTTAACTTACCGAACACGGAAGTAAACATTGAACCGATGAAATTCAAAACTGAAGAAATTGGATTTTTGTTCATGATTTTAGTTGTTCCCACCAGGCCTGTCTGGTCGTTGGTTTGATATGAGTAAATCGTGCCTATTAATTGCCATTCGATTAAAAAATAATCGAATTAAACTCTGTTTCGTGTAATTGATATAAAAATTGATTATAATTCAACCTTTAAAATGCACAATATCAATTATGAAAAAAATAATCAAAAGCATTAGCATAATCTTTGTTTCACTGTTTGTCAGTGGCTATTTGATATTATTTTTTTCATCCAAACCTTTATTACTCGACGGGATCAGTTTTTCCAATGCGGTGTACGATGATCAACATCGATTATTGAGATTAACTTTAAGTCAAGATGACAAATACCGTCTGTTTACACCTTTGTCCGATATCTCCAGTGAATTAGTGGAGGCTACTTTATTACAAGAGGATCAGTATTTTCGTTGGCACCCTGGAATTAATCCTTTTTCCTTGTTTAAAGCTGTTTGGCAAACTTATGGCGTTCAATCTCGTCGAGTAGGCGCTTCTACCATCACCATGCAGGTCGCGCGGATGAGGTTTGGAATCAACTCCAAAACCATTTCCGGTAAGTTAATGCAAATATTCAGAGCAATGCAATTGGAAATGCATTACAGCAAAGATGAGTTGCTTGAAGCGTATTTGAATTTGGCTCCTTATGGAGGAAATGTCGAGGGAGCAGGGGCGGCAAGTTTGGTCTATTTTAATAAATCAGTTAATGAACTCAGCCTTCCTGAATCACTGACACTCAGTATTATCCCTCAGAATCCAGGAAAAAGAACACCGGATAACAAAGGTTTAAAAACAATTCGAGATCATTTATACAGCAGGTGGCTGGTAAAACACCCTGAAGATAGCAATAAAAGTGAGACTTTTAATCTGCCGATGGTCATGCGGAAAGCAGGTAATTTGCCCTTTACGGCACCTCATTTTGTCAACATGGTGTTGAGTGATCCGTCCGAACATCAACAAAGCATTGATTCTTCTCTGGACTCAAGAGTACAGATCATAATTAATCGAGTAACCAAAAATTATTTAGCGAGAAAAAAATCTGTCGGTGCTTATAACGCCTCTGTGCTTTTAGTCGATACACGCGACATGACGGTCAAAGGTTTGCTGGGATCTGCCGATTTTTTTAGTAAAAAGATTAGCGGACAGATCAATGGTATTGACATAAAACGCTCCCCTGGATCCACCTTAAAGCCGTTTATTTATGGTTTGGCTTTGGATCAAGGATTAATTCATCCTGACACGGTTTTAAAAGATGTTCCGCACAGTTTCAATGGATATAATCCCGAAAATTTTGATTATGAGTTCATGGGGCCCGTGAAAGCTAAAGACGCCCTGGTATTAAGTCGAAACATTCCAGCGGTTTATCTTTCAAGTCAATTGACCAACCCAACCTTGCATCAATTATTGGAGAAAGCACAGGTGAGTCATTTAAAACCGGAATCTTATTACGGTTTATCACTCAATCTGGGGGGCGTTGAATTAACGATGAGAGAGTTGGTCGGGTTGTATGCCATGCTGGTTAATGATGGCCTGTGGTATCCTATTCAACTTCATCATGCAGAAAAGAAAGGCACTGGCCGTAGACTGCTCAGTCCTGAGGCAAGTTTTCTGGTTTTGGATATGTTAAAAAGCGCTCCTCACGGTGATTTTGGTACTAAACCGTCTTTACATCTCCCTGTGTCATGGAAAACGGGTACGTCTTCAGGTTATAGAGATGCTTGGGCTGTCGGTGCCTTTGGTCCGTATGTTATGGCTGTGTGGATTGGCAATTTTGACAATAAAGCCAATCCTGCTTTTGTAGGAAAGGACATAGCTGCACCATTATTTTTTGAGTTGATTGATGCTATTAAACATGAACGAGGTCCTTTACCCATTATTGCCAAAAATCCCGGCTTGATGAATCTTGAGAAAGTAGAAGTATGCAAAGCTTCGGGGATGCTACCTACACGTTATTGTCACGATACAGAATGGACCTGGTTCATCCCGGGCAAATCACCAATTAAAACGGATACAATATTTAGAGAAGTGGCAATCAATAGCAGAACCGGCTTACGTACGTGCCATATTGATGAATTTACACGCTTTGAAATTTTTGAATTCTGGCCTTCTGATTTATTAAAAATTTTTAAGCGCGCAGGAATACAACGGCGTACCCCTCCTTTTTTTGAAGCAGATTGTGCTTTGTCCGGAAACTCTGGAATGAATCCGCAAATCACGTCACCGCAGGCGGGCATAAGCTATGTGATTCGCGCCAATTCTCAGTTAAATAATAAAATCCCTTTGTCAGCAGTTAGTGATGCAGGCATTGCTCATGTATATTGGTTTATTAATGAAACATTTGTTGCTAAAACCAGGGCGGGACAGACGTTTCTTTGGGACGCGAAGCCTGGTCACTATGTAGTTCGAGTTGTGGATGATCATGGTTTGTCTGATGCACGCGACATTCATGTTCTTATGGATACCTGAAAAAAATTGGCCATTGAACAGACCAAATATCTTATGATTCACGCTCAATGATACCGCTTCTGATTGGTATTGGGTTATAGCATGGGGCTATCAATAGGATGTATTGTTTTTTCAGTAATGGATCGACCCTCATTGAAACCTTCGATTTCTTCATCGAACTCAAGAGAGTGTTCTGGAATCGATTTAACAAATTCAACCATTGCAAAAGACAATGGAGTGGGTTGAGACATTGCGTCTGTGTGATTCTCAATGTCTTGTACAAGGGAATAGATCCCCTTAATTGTCAGCAAAAAGGCTATAAAATCAATTATATATCCAAACTCAGCTTCAATCCCTGCAAAAAACAGGACCCACCGTGCCATTTGAAGAAAAGTCAGTGTGTCTACTGCTCCACCAATATAGATTGCCGGGATTGGCTTAATTCGATGTCTAAAAAAGGACGATAGTTGAAGATAATTTTTATATTCTGCTTTATTGGAATCAGTTGTCAGAAGATTTTGAGTCGCATCCAAGACATCCGTACACATTTTTAAACGGTGAGGGCGTTTATTAATGCGTTGGATTGTCTCAGCAACAATGATTTGGGTTTGAATCCGACGGTTAGGATTAATCTCTAATTTAATATGTCGATGTAATTGATGAACCAGACTGGTAAATTGAGAGTTGAGTTCGCTGTTTGTTAGTTGTTGAATTTTATATCGTCTGGCCGCATCAAATAAGGTGAGCGGTGTTAAAGTAACACCTGGAATTCTTAAAATGAGGGAAGTCTCAATAATACGTCCAAACTGTATCCAGGGTAAAGCCAGGTCAATTCCGGCTAGTTTTAATGCAAACCGTGCGCCATTGGCGCAATTGTGAGTCAGCATGTGATAAAAGTCTGGATTATTGTATTCGGAATTAGAAAATTCTTCACAGAATCTGGCAAAGGGTACCGAGCTTTCAAAGGTAACACAGTTATCATTGTCGTATTGATGCTTTGGTAAGGTGCCGTGACTCAGACTAGGTTCATCTTTGTTATGCCATATTTTAACCAAATGCATGTCATTGAATAAAGGTTCATTAATATGGGCTTGAGCATAGATTTGGGCGCAGGTACCGAGACTTACCACGTTAAGCATTATATACAATGGACTACATCCTTTGTTATGGCAATAAAAAAACATATGATATAAAACCAGAACAAATTCGTCAATTTTTGTGTTTCAGTTCTCCCTCAGTGGGCGCTAAAAGGGTTTTGCAATCGCAAGTAGTGTCGTAAAGGTTAATCTGAATGAACGCACTTTATTTTAACCCCCTCTCCCTAACCCTCTCCCCCACGCTACGCGCGGTGGAGAGGGAATTTGATTGAAAACCCTTTCCACGTTACGCGTGGTGGAGAGGGAATTTGATTGAAAACCCTTTCCACGTTACGCGTGATGGAAAGGTGATTGGATCGAAAGTAGCTCCATTTCCCCTGACATTAGTGCGTTTTCGCGAGGATGACAGGATTTTTCCTTGATTGAGTTAGCAAAGGGTTGTGAACAAAATAAATAACGGTGGGGATTATTGCATTGTCACAGGGGGCTTGGCATCACATCGATTAAACCGCTGCCCCAGGAACTGCAACTGGATCATAAGGTTGTTTGGAGAACTCACTCGGTAGCCAACCCGCGCCTAAAGTACCATCGTATAATACTTCCAGATACAATGCAGCCATACACAGATCTTGATGAGACGATAACCCACAGGTTATTTCATTAAAGAGTAGTGCTGTTTGAATTCCTAATTCTGCGCCTGCTATGGCGAATTGAACTAAATGAATTATTTTTTCAGGAATTTTAGTATCCGCACGAAACAGGGAATAGAAGGAGGTAATGCATTGACCCAGTTTTGTAGCAATCACGGCATAGGGTTGTTTTTGAAAGGTATAAGAGATCAGCTGTGTCCCCGCGTTAACACGCTCCGCATTACGATGACCTGTAGTCGAGGTGTAGGGGTTCATCGTCATTGCACCTAAACAATCAGTTAACCATTGAGGCATATTTTTCCTTAAATATGTATGTAAAACGAATGTGCACAATATCATAATCGACCAAGTTTTCAAGAGGATACAACAGAAGATTTGTTTATATATTTTGCTCTTTGATCAACAGGTTCTGCGTGGTTTTTATTGGGTCGTTGAGTATTTTTTTATAATCCAATGTCTGTCTTTTTATCTGAACTTTATAGTGCTAATCTATGCATACACGCTTAGGATTAACGAAAACGGTTTTATCTCATCGTGAAAGGGATTTTAAATTCTGCTACTGAGTCTCTCTAAACGTTTAAAAATGAGTATTTTTGTCACTCAAATCGTTTTTCTTAATTCTATATTTTGCTTGAATTTTATAGAGAGTTTATGACCGTAGAACTTGCATCAACACGCCGAATCGCATCCCTGGATGTTTTTCGTGGCCTAACGATTGTATTGATGATTTTAGTGAACAGTCAGGGAAACGAATATGCATACCCGATCCTGGAACATGCTGCGTGGAATGGTTGTACTTTTGCAGACCTTGTGTTTCCGTTTTTTCTGTTTATCGTAGGCTTAACCAGTGTGATCAGTTTAAACAAGAATAAAATGAATCAGGATGCTCCTCTATATAGAGCAATACTCCGGCGCAGCATTCTTTTATTTGCTTTGGGTGTTTTTTTAAATATTTTCCCTAAATACATCGATATAAGCTCTTTACGAGTTTATGGTATTTTACAGCGAATTGCTGTGTGCTATCTGGTAAGCAGTATCATTTATTTAAAAGCCAGCACCAAAGTGCAAACTCTGATTTTTCTCGCTATTTTGTGGTTTTATTGGTTTATGATGACTCAGGTGCCAGTTCCAGGTTATGGAGCGAATCACTTCACCGTTGAAGGGACTTGGGTTGCTTATTTTGATCAACTGATTTTTTCAAGTGCTCATTTATATGGAACAGTTTATGATCCTGAAGGATTTTTTAGTACGATCCCATCGATAGCGACTACCTTATCTGGTGTGTTAACGGGTAGTTTGTTGCTCAATTCCATGAGTAACCAAAAGAAATTTTATGCGATGATGCTTTTTGGAATAATTTTTTTATTGCTGGGCTGGTTTTGGAATTATAGTTTTCCCATTAATAAAAATTTATGGACCAGTTCTTTTGTTTTATGGACGAGCGGATTTGCTTTAATCGTTTTTGCATTGTGTTATTTGATTGTCGACATTTTAAACTGTCAATGTTGGGCATTGCCTTTTAAAATATTTGGTATGAACGCTATATTTGCGTTTACTTTTCATGTTCTATTATTAAAACTGCAATTCTTTTTTTATTTTATTTTAAAAGATGGCAGTAAAGGCAATATGAAAGCCATGCTCACAGAATATTGGTTTGGCTATTACAGTCCACCTAATGCTGCTTTATTCTATTCCCTTCTGTTTCTATTGATTAATTTTATTGTGGTTTCATTTTTATATAAGAGAAAAATATTTTTTCGTATTTAAACCAAAGTTAACTCTTAACCACGCCATAAATTACATGATTTCATACGACAACCTACGTAGACTGCAAAAGATGCAGTACGTAGGGTATAAGTGATGAATCGTGATCGGGGATGAATCAGTTTAATTGAGGAGAGTATAGTTCGCTTTCAATTGGCTCATTCTTTTTATCTGTCTTTTGAGCGGAAAATAAATCCTCTTTTAAGGGGATGTGTTCTTTAACCGGTGATTGCGCTTCAAGTAAGGGTTCTGGATCAGTTGCTTTAATTTGTTTGAAGAATCTATCAATTAAAGGTTCAAGACCATCGATATGTTCCTGAATTTGAATTTTATAAATGATTCCAAATATGGTATCGGTGTGGAAATTAAGATTTACTGAAACCAAACTTGAATTTGCCATGATTGCGTCGCCCAGCATTTTAAATTGATCTATGGTGGTTTTCTGAACGAAATTAAGCTCCTCCAATTGACATTCTGGATCCTTTAAAAAAGAACAGAATGCGTTGATGGTGTCGTTTGAAAGGCCGTATCGGCAGTTATGCGACATGCTTATGGAAGTAATTTGTCTATTGGATTTAAGTAATTCAATGATGGATTGCACACCTTCGTTCTCAATGTAATTATAATCAATAATTAATTTTTCGATGTGTTTTGTGTGGGTTAATGCTTGAGCTAATTTGTGAGCATCATCTGCCATATACGCATTATGGGTTAGATCCAGCTCGAGCAGTTTTTCAGGATTATGAGCGAGATAGGTGCATAATTCATCGATATTCAAACGGCTCAGATTATTTTTCGATAAATCCAGATACGCTAATTTAGAACAGTGCTTAAGCGAATTGATTAATTGAGGATTGGCAATTTGTCCTATATTGGTGTTGGTCATCGTCAGCAACATTAAGCCAGTATTGGATTTTAATACATGGTCTAATAATGAGATATCGCTAACTTCAAATAACATGTCATCCAGCATTAAAACTCTGAGTCCATGAGTTTGTTTTAGATAATGCAATACATCTTTGCCAAATGACATTCCTCTAAGTCTTAGATCAACAAGCGTCGTATTATGATTTGTTTTATCCAGAATTGGCAGATTGGCGTTTTTTTCTACTGCAAAATTTAAATCCAAAGTATGAAGAAGAGGTGATTTTTGCAGATTTTTAGAAAAACGATATGACTGACTTGTGCTTGCGGGTGTTTCAACCGGTTCTAAATCAACGACTAATTGACTGAGCAATGGTTTGCCTTTTACCATATTAACCAGTGCATCATAAACCAGGTGATACATCGCCCTGACCTGGCGGTTACTGAAATAATTCATGACACTAAAAATCAGATTATCTCGAGATCTCAGATGAATTTCTGAACCTTCAATTGCGAATTTAAGCCGGGTTAACTGATTATTTTTACTGATTGCTTTGCTTAATTCAATTAATCCCCTAAGGTTTTCTTCGGTTACATACAAAGACAGTTCGATATCAGTAAGGGGTGTTCTACGTAAATATTCTGATAAAAAAACGATATCATCATAGGTTAAGGGATTAGCCAGTTTGAGATCGGATGTTTTGAACGAACCATTTTTTGTTGCACTGATACACTTCGCCATTGAAATTGTTAGCATCATTACTCCTCACAAATCCTTTTGAATTGAAATAATAGAGAACAGATCTATCATCTACTTGTAAGGATAGGAAAGTAAATAGCTGGAAAGTACTTTATCACTATTTCTTTTTTGTAGTAAGGAAGTCTTTAAATAAAACGAAATCAGCCATGAGGCTGTAGATTGGATGTTTAAAGGTAGCTGGTTTGTTGTGTTCAAATACAAAATGGCCTATCCAGGCAAAACCATATCCAGCTATTAGGCCTGCTAAAAGCCATACACCGTTTAAAGTAATTACAAACAGGATAAGGCTCAGGATGAATAAAGACGTTCCTGTGTAGTGGAGGCCTTTACATATTGGATTCTGATGTTGGCTCAGGTAAAACACATAGAATTCTGAAAAATTCTTGAATTCTATGTGCTCAGGAGTTTTATTACTCGTAGTCATCTCGAGCCTCCAACAAATCCTGAATTGGTTTGGGAAGTATGCCTCTAATTTTATGGGTTAATAGCTTTTCATTTTTTTGCCATAAAATGCCTAAATAAATAATTCCAAATCCAATTGCAGTTAAGGCTACTGGAAACAGGTAGCTTAAGTTAAAGACTTGAAAGGCAAGATATCCCAGATAAAAACAGCATCCTAATGCCCCAAATATAACGAATACTTTTCGGCTGAGAATGACGCCAGTAAGAACCATCAGTACATTGATGCACATATATATAAATTTAGACAACTCACTGTCTGAATGTTGGCAGGTTAGTCCACCCCAAAAGGTCATGACGCCAAAAATGTAAAGCCAGAATGCATAGTCCGCAGTTTGACTGGATCGGACATCAACCCAAAAAGCAATTAATACAGAAATAATACCAAAATACATGGAGACCATGGCACTGAGTTCATATGTATAGTGTTCTCCACCAATCATACTGGTCAGATCCATGGACATATACCAGAGAGTAACTGCAATGGGCATAATCATAAACGGGTAGCGGTATATCCAGGCCAAAATGATACCGGAAGCCAAAGTACCCAGTTCCATATAAATCCAGTTCCACTTAATATAAACGTGGTAATCATGGTAGACGCTATTATCAGGCCACCAGCCCATTCCTTGTTGTAAGCCATAAATAGCCAGCGGAGTAAGACAGATGACGAAGGTGGCACAAATACCGGCAGGTACATAATATCCTTTTTCATCCAAAGAATGGGTTAGTGATATGCCGAGAATGGCGTAGGATACTGACAAAAATAAAATGCCCCATCCTCCATAAAGTTCCCAGCCTAAATTCATGAACAGGGTCATTGCACCAATAGCGATTAGACCGCCGAAATAATAGAGCACATTGGTGAGGTTAAAACCTGGACTTTGTTCAGGAAGGTTTTTTACGAATTCAATTAATTTATCGGCTTGTTCTTGAGTAATAATCTGGGCATCTACTGCTTTGTCCATCATCGTCCGTGATATTTTCATTTTGGCTCCGTATGATGCAGTGTGGGATGTAATAATTAAATTATAGATGACAGATTATCGCATGAAATAATTTATATTATTTTTCTTTAAAATACGCATTCTAATCTACCCTCACCCTAACCCTCTCCCTGGGAGGGAGAGGGGATAAGGGGTAATATGTTCTCATTGCAAGAAAAATATAAAAAAGAAAGATGCTTTTAATTCCTAACCCTCTCCCTGAAAGGGAGAGGGAATAAGCGCGGTAACAATTGGCTTTTTGATAAAATAAGTCCAGGTGTTGTTCATGCCTCAAGAAGACTGGATTTTTTTCTTTGACTCCAGATCGGGATTAATACGATAAGAAATAAAAATACCCCTCCAGAGAGTGCATAGACGAATTGAGATTGAAATTGTAAGGAGGGCGGTGGTGTGAGGCTTACAATAAGGGTGATGATAACTCCGAGTAAGCCAAACCCTGCCGATCCTATTATTTTTATTTTAGAGGATGATTTTTGGGTGATGACCAATTTAATCGCGCTGATAAAAAGCAGCAGATACATTAGTAAATTAACCTGAGTCGCCGCATTGAGCATGATCCAGTAGGACGCGTTAAGTGAGGGAACTATCACAAATAAGGTACTGATGATTGAGACGCAGAGAGCCTGAAGGATCAACAATCGGGCTGGAGCTTTATTATGATTGACTTCTGTTAATCGGGTGTCTAAAAATCCTTCTCCTGCAGCAAAGCCTAATCCCTTGATTGGTGCGATTAGCCAATTATTAGCCGCCCCGATGCAGCCAATTGCAATCAGACCATTGATAATAACCGCCAATTGGCTGCAATGCATTTTAGTAAAAAATAATTGAATTAATTGAGGGATACTGCTGATGAAACTTAACTGTTGGGGTGGGATGATCATTGCCAGTATAATGGACCCGAATAACATGGAAAGGAATATGACAAATACCGAAATAAACACAGCCTTGGAAAATGCCCCGGGCTTACTGTCTTCTGCATGTACCGCTGCAAGTTCTATCCCGCAAAATGAAAGAATTATTGCCGTTAAAGAGGTCCAGGAGTAGGAGTTATTTTGTGGTAGAAGGTTTTGTTGAGGCTCTGTTTGAGTTAGCCACCAATATAATCCCATGATAATGATGAGGCTGAACGGTACCAATAATCCCATAATGGAACACAATGAATTGAAGCGACTGGACAGTTGAATTCCTTTTAAATTGATCCAGGTTAATCCCCAGATAAGGGTGATGATAATGAGAAAAAGCGCTGTTTTATTATCTACCAGGACGGGAGATACACTGTAAAGTAGGGTGCCCGCAATAAAGCTCAGTAAAGTAGGGTATATCAATACATTTTGAACGCATTGAAACCATATGGCTAAAAATGCAGAACGTTTGCCCAGTCCCTGTTTTACCCAACCATAAACACCTTGTTGTGATTGATTAGAAAACCACATTGAGACAACAGCGCAGGGGATTAAGAAAAACAATAATGCCAGAGTAAAATAGTTGACTAATTGACTTCCCGCTAATGCGGCTGCCGGTAAATTACGTATGCTGTCAACAGAGCATACCGTGATCAGAGTCAGGCTAAATACAGATAATCTTTTTTTCATTAAAATCTCAAAGACAAACAGCTTAAGCCACCATCAATTTTTTTGAATTCGCTGACGTCTATTTCGATACAGGGAAATCCAAGCGCACTGATTTGTTTTTTGGTTTTAGGATAACCTTGTGCCAAAAGAACCGTTCCATTAACCATGATGCAGTTCGCAGCATAGGCTTCATCTGGATCAATAATGATTTGTTTTAAATGATTGAACGAAGGATGATTCACTAATTCACCGCTAACCAGTAAATACCCTTGATCCAGATAACTTACGCCAGTTTTGAGGTGAAGAAATTCATTTAACTGGATCGTTGATGCTGAATAACCGCGTTCGGTCAGTTCATGAATCATTTGCCTTGCGCCTTCTTGATTGGTTCTGGCGGATAAACCAATATAGAAATGGTTATTCACATTGAGGATATCACCCGCTTCGATAGTGCCGGGAGACTGAATCCGAACAATATTACCTTTATAAAAGGTATTGATGGTTTCTTCTATTGCTTTAACCTCTCCTTGCCTTGAAATTGCACCTGGCAGGGTAAGAATCGCTGTTTGATTGGTTAATAAAGCAACGTCCTCAACAAAACAACTATCAGGAAATTCATCAATTGGAGGAAGTGCGGTGACTTCAAGCCCACATTGAGCCAAGGCATTGATGTAGTTTTGATGTTGAATGAGCGCTAACTCATAATCCGGGACTCCCAGTGTTGCAGAGGTGGTTAAACCATGAATCAGTGATGCAGAAGGGGTTCGTACAATAGCATTGTGAAACATGATTAACTCCCGGAAGAAAAAATTTATCTTATCATATTTTTTGATTGGTTAAACAGTGTGCTTATTAATTAGATATCTTGCCACGTAGAGTGGTGGGGTGAATTGTCAAAAGCCCTGCTGGTAAAGGGCTTGCAGATTTATGTTTTGAGTATGGATTTAGACCCAAAAGATGGTTATGCTATTTTTTTTGCTCAATGGACTTAGACAAATGACAGCAAGTACTTATGATATTGTTCTCCTGACTCAACGTGATTATGTCAATCCCATTGAAATAACACCTTATATCGATCATGTGCTCACGGAAGATCGGCTACTCACTGAGGCGCTGGAACAAAGAGGCCTTCGGGTTACGCGAACTTTTTGGGATAATTCTGATTTCGATTGGAACAGCACGCAATTTGCCTTATTCAGGGCTACATGGGATTATTTTCATCGATTCGCCGAATTTCATCAGTGGTTGAACAGGATGTCCAGGAAGGTACAATTGATCAATCCTTATTCAGTTATTCGTTGGAATATGGACAAGCATTATCTTGGCATATTACATAATAGAGGAATCAATATTCCCCCAACCCTTTTTTTAAAACAAGGAAATAACACCTCTTTAAACCATCTGCTCATGCAAACAGGCTGGACTAAAGCCATTTTAAAACCAGCAATAGCTGGAGCAGCACGACATACTTATCTCTTTGATGCATCCAATGTCAATGAACATGAACTCATTTTTCAGCAGTTGATTGCTAAAGAAGCCCTGTTGCTGCAAGAATTTCAAAGTCAGATTGTTACACGTGGCGAGGTTTCTTTTATGGTTTTTGGGGGCAAATACAGCCATTCGGTTTTGAAACAGGTAAAAGAAGGGGATTTCAGAGTTCAGGATGATTTTGGGGGGACTGTACATTCCTATACTGCTTCAGTGGAAGAAATAAACTTTGTTGAACGAGTCATTGCTCAATGTGATGAATTACCCGTTTATGCTCGTGCTGATGTAATGTGGGATAATAACAATGAATTGTGTCTTTCTGAATTGGAGATGATTGAACCTGAACTTTGGTTTAGGCGGGATCCTGAATCATCTGCTTTAATGGCGGATGCTGTGTGTCATTACATGCGTCATTCGATTGCTGATCGTGGTGAAAAAAATAAGGTCACCAGTTCACTGGTGTATTGACGGACTATTTAACAGATGTGATGCTCTTTAGGGAGTATTTATTATCATATATTGCTGCGAGAGAAGTAGGGTGCTAAAGGATTTAGCTCTGTAATAATCAATTAGGAAGATGTTATGAACACAAGGATCATTTCTTTATTATTCATCAATTTGGTAACTGTAACGGCACAAGCCGCCTCAGAAAAAATTGTTTGGGGTGCTGATCGTCATATCTTAACTAAGTACCATGCGGCAGTGTCGGCCAAATCGGGTTTATTGAAGGCGACTGGTCCGGCAAAATCAATCAATTACCAGTTAAAACTAATAGAAAAAGAGTCAAACTCCAGTTTGGAACATGTTCGTTATCAAATCTATTATAAAAACATTCCTGTATGGGGTCATGAATTAATACACCATAAAGCAATTAATGCAAAAGAGTATCTGACAGGAGTCGATGTCTCTGGAATTGAAGACGATATAAAAGAAACAAACGGCAATTATACGGCAGAGGAGATTGAAACTAAGGTTTTGAGTACCAATACAGATAAAATAATGTATAAAAACAGTGAAAAAATTATTTATCTGGATTCAAAAAATAAATCTCATCTTGCCTATCATGTCTCCTCATACACCAATAACGTGATTCATTCTGTTGCAGCACCTAATTATATTGTTGATGCGCATACTGGAGAAATCCTGAAGCAGTGGGATGATTTAACTCATAAAAAAATTGGGCAGGGTCTTGGGGGAAATGTATTCATTTTGCCTTATAGATCGGGACTTTTTCAGCATGGAACTGTTCAAGAAGGAATTCCTTCTCTGGGAACATTTGATGTAACTGTGAAAGGAGGCAATTGCTATGTGGAAACACCAGAAATCAGAGTGATCAATGTAGCACAAACAGATATGGATAAAGCTTCTTTTCCTGTTTTGAGCCTGGTAGAAGTCTTTAAGAAGCCACCGACCTTTTACTATCCTTGCAGTCAAAAAACACATTATTTCAATAAAAATGATGGCGATACTGCTCCTGCTAATTACAGTTTTTCTTCAGTGAATGACACCATGTATTTTGCTGGAGTGACTATGGATATGTATAAAAAATATTATGGGGTAGCAAAACCTCTTGGAGATGATTTGCCCTTACGCGCTTATACCCATTTAAAAAATTTTGATAATGCGTTCGCTGTACCCTCCGTTAAAGTGAAAGGCTTGTATTTAATTCATCAACAAATTGTTATAGGGGATGGCGATACCTTGTTAACTGCGCCAGCTCAGGGAACATTGTCGCATGAACTCACCCATAATTTTACGCGTTTGTATTCCAATCTTATCTATTCAGGGCAGTCGGGTGGGATTAATGAAGCTTTCTCAGATATGGCTTCAATTGCCATGCTGGATTATTTACGTAAAGATTATCCTTGGTATTGGGACGGGTTTGATTGGTCTATAGGACGGGAGGCAACAATTGGTGGATTGCCTTTAAGATATATGGATGACCCGGTCAAAGACGGAATGTCCATTGATCATGCTCGTTCCTATAATGACAGCCTGGATGTTCATCAAACCAGCGGCGTATTTAACAAGGCATTTTATATATTATCGCAAAAAACAGATTGGTCCATTAGAAAGGCATTTCAGGTCATGGTTGACGCAAATATGAATTATTGGACATCAGGAACTCATTTTGAAGCTGCCGCTTGTGGTGTAATCCAGGCTGCTATAGATAGAAAATACACCAAGCATGCTGTTGTTGAAGCATTTGCTGAGGTTGGTGTTGTTTGTCCTTTAAATAGCCTGACGGTTTGAGACACCATCCAATAAATTTAGTTACCTGATATGTTTATTGGAATCAGACAGTGATAACATCCTTTGCGTTAACGCTATAAATAAGGATATACGTTCACATGAACAAGGGAATGAATTCATTTGTATTGGTTGTAGCCGTTATTGCGGGATTTGGTGGTTTTTTATTTGGTTTTGATTCAAGCGTCATCGCTGATGTAAAAGATCAGGTGGTGGAGCAGCTGAATCTTTCCGAGCTGCAATGGTCGGTGGTGGTAAGTATCAGTTTATTGGGGTGTGTTCTCGGCATTCCTTTAAGCGGTCTTTTCGCAGACAGGGTGAGCAGACGTTCTTTACTCAAAGTTGTGGCATTGGGATTCGTGGCAGGAACTGCCATTTGTGCTCTGACTCATTCTCTCTATCCCCTATTATTAGGACGTTTTATTATTGGTGTCTGTATCGGTATTGCCTCCTATATCGCTCCTTTATTTATCTCGGAAATTGCCCCTCCTCATCGAAGAGGTACATTGGTTTTAATCAATGGCCTAACTATTACATTTGGCCAGGCCATTGCCTATTTAATCGGATATCTGTTTCATGACTACTCATCCGCTAGTTGGCGCTATTTATTTTGGATGGGCAGCATTCCCGCTCTGATATTGTTTATTGGAATGTTTTTTGTGCCTCATTCGCCACGATGGATTATGAAAAAACAGGGC
Organism: Legionella moravica DSM 19234; assembly: GCF_000423305.1. Lineage (GTDB taxonomy): Bacteria > Pseudomonadota > Gammaproteobacteria > Legionellales > Legionellaceae > Legionella > Legionella moravica. Next base: position 120,989 of record NZ_AUHS01000015.1, read on the forward strand.
AGGGATGAAACCTTAAAGGCATTAAGGCGCATCCGGCCCGCTGAGTACAACATTCAAAAAGAGTTGGAAGATATTAACAGTCATTTAGATAATCAGAAACCTCAATTCAATATGCTTTTCAAGGCTCCAATTGCCGCTGTTTTAATGGTAGGTATCGGGCTTGGGTTGTTTCAACAATTTTCGGGTATTAATGCAGTGATGTATTATGGTCCGGTTATTTTTGAGTCTGCAGGTTTTTCTCCAGTAAAAAATGCCATTTTGGCAACCTTTTGTATGGGCGCAATCAATTTTTTGTTTACTCTGATTACCTTGTTGTGTATTGATAAATTAGGCAGGCGGGTGTTGCTTTTAAGCGGTACCTTGATTGCCGCTTTGAGCCTGTTTGCTGTGAGTCTGGTGTTTAATTATTCTCTACCGGGTCAAAAATACTGGATTCTCGGATTATTTACTTCTTACGTTATTGGTTATTGCATCAGTGTCGGATCATTATTTTGGGTTTTAATCTCTGAAATTTATCCTCTTCAGGTTCGCGGCCTAGCGATGAGTATTGCAACAGTCATGCAATGGGGGGCGAATTTTGTCGTCTCTATTTCGTTTCTGGCGGTATATCAATCCTTCGGTCAATCTCTTACTTTTTCCCTGTTTGGCTCCTTTTGTTTATTGGCATTTGCTTTCATTTATTACTTTGTACCCGAAACAACGGGGATTTCACTGGAGAAGATAGAGCAACAATTGATGGCTGGAATACGCGTTAGAGACATTGGACAACCGGTGTCAGGTAAAAGAAAAACCAAACAATTTGAATTACTTATGGATTAATTATGATGAATACTAAACTATGTCGTATTGGGATTATCGGGGCGGGCAGGATTGGCAAACTGCATGCAGAGCATATCAAGTATCATTTGCCACAGTTTGATTTGCAGGTGATAGCCGATCCTTGTCTGGATAGACAATGGGCTCAAAGACTGGCTGTTTCCAATTTATCCAATCAGATCGAAGACGTTTTGTTTCATCCTGATTTGGATGCCGTTTTAATTGCTTCACCGTCTACCCTGCATTTGGAACACATCAAAGCGGCAAGTGAGTCCGGGAAAGCGATATTTTGTGAAAAGCCTATTGGTTTGGATGAGCATGAAATTATTGACGTGCTTGAGTTGGTTAAATCCAATAACACATTGTTGCAAATTGGTTTTAATCGACGTTTTGATCCCAGTTTTGCCAACCTGCAACAACGAGTGCATGCTGGAGAAATTGGCTCAACTCATATAGTCAAAATCACTTCTCGTGATCCCGCTTGTCCTCCTAAAGAATATGTTGCTACCTCTGGCGGTATGTTTATGGATATGACCATTCATGATTTTGATATGGCACGTTTTTTAGCTCAATCCGAGGTCACTGAAGTGTATGCTACGGGAGCTGTGCTGATTAATCCTGAATTTGCAGAGTATGATGATGTAGATACTGCAATAATTCAGTTACGTTTTGCAAACGGCACTTTGGCGGTTATTGATAACAGCAGACAGGCTGTTTATGGCTATGACCAAAGAATTGAAGTCTTTGGTGAGAAAGGCATGTTATTGGCGGCGAATCAGCTGGAGAATTCAGTGCATCATTATTCGAAGAGCTCTACAGGACATGCTAATCCTCAGTATTTTTTCCTGGAGCGTTATCATCAGGCATTTATTGCTCAGTTGGTTTCTTTTTATGATGCCTGGATAAACAATAAACCCAGCCCTGTGTCAGGAGAGGATGGCTTACAGACATTGCGTATTGCCAAAGCGGCAAAACAATCTTTGGAAACTCGTTTACCAGTATGTTTAGATTAAGGAAAAAAGATGTACCCTCAATTTTATTATGATTCAAAACGTCCTGTCGATTTGATCTGTATGGGACGTGTTGCAGTGGATCTGTATGCAGAGCAAATAGGCAGTGCACTAAAAGATGCCCATTCTTTTAGAAAATATTTAGGCGGTTGCGCGGGTAATATAGCCGTTGGAACTTCACGGCTTGGTTTAAAAACCATGATGTTTTCCTGTGTTGGTCAAGATGAAATGGGTGCCTTTTTAAAGCAGGAATTAAGCAAGGAAGGAGTGAATACTGATTTGCTGTATGAAACAGCTCAGCATCTAACTGGACTGGTATTGTTGGGAGTTAAACCACCTCATGATTTTCCCCTGATATTCTACCGTAATCAGTGTGCTGATATGCAGTTAATGCCGGAGCAAATTTCCAAATCTGCTTTGGAGCAATCCAAAGCATTGTTAATTACTGGAACAGGTTTATCTACGGCCTCAATGCGAGAAACAACAGAGACGGTGATTCAGCTGGCCAGAACTGCTGAAACTTTAGTGATACTTGACCTGGATTATCGGCCTGTTCTTTGGGGATTAACTGCCTTGGGGAATGGTGAGACTCGTTATTGTCAAAGCCAGGAAGTAAGCAAAGCTTATCAGGAGGTACTTCCTTATTGCGATTTAATTGTTGGTACTGAAGAAGAAATTTGTATTGCAGGAGGGTACGATGATCTCTCCACTTCCTTAAATTACATCAGATCAGTCTCCACGGCACCTGTGGTAATTAAACTTGGTGAGCAGGGGGCATCAGTAGATTTTGGTGGTGGTATCCCGGTTTTAAAATCTCGACCTTTTCCAGTAGAGGTGCTTAATGTTCTGGGTGCCGGTGATGGGTTCATGTCGGGTTTATTGTCCGGCTTATTGCAAGGGAAATCCTGGGAAGAGGCAACGGCGTCAGGTAATGCTTGTGGGGCACTGGTTGTAACTCGGCATGGCTGTGCTCCTGCCATACCGTTCAAGGACGAGTTAGATTATTTCATCAAGGAGTACGATAGAGATCCCAATGTCTGGAACAGCAGCTATTTGATGCAACTGCATGACCAGCACCGGCAACTGGAATCGTCTTCTTGCCTGATCAAAAATCCTCAGGGTTTTATCAATGGCCTGAATCGTATCGTTAATATTAACCAAGCACATCATAATACGGGTATGCATTTTAGCTCTCTCAAACTCACTAGGGGTCAACAGTATTCGTTTGATGTTCATTATGAGTTTGCCGCTTTATTGCTCACGGGAAAAGTACAATTTCAGTTTGATAATCAAATCATCCAGGCAGAGCGCTTTGATTATTTTTCTCAAGCTCCAGTGGTTTTGCATTGTGCATCTGGTCAAATTGCTTCAGTTGTAGCACAAAGTGATTGTGAAATTTTACTCATTGAAACACTAAACGATCGTTATTTTGCACCAGTACTTTTTGATGAATCCAATCTATTGGAACTGGATGACAGAGGAAAAAACATTCTGGATGATACTTCTTATCGTATTGTCAGAACGGTATTTGATAAACGAAACAGACCTGAATCAAATCTTGTTGTTGGAGAAATTATAACGTTTCAGGGGCGGTGGTCGAGTTATCCCTCTCATTATCATGATCAACCAGAAATATACCATTACCGTTTTTCTGAGCCGCAAGGCTATGCTTTTGGCGAACATGGTAAAGAAGTGTTGCGGATCGAACACAATGATACCTATCAAATAGCTGATGGCCAGGAGCATGCTCATTGTGCAGCCCCGGGTTATGCGTTGTATACCCTATGGTTTATCCGTCATCTAAAAGATAATCCTTATGGCATGCCTACTTTTCGCAAGGAGCATGAGTGGACCAGGACAGAAAAAGCCAATCGAAGAGTGTGGAATAATAAATAAGATTCAGGAGTGCATGTAATGAAAGTCAGATTGACTATGGCTCAAGCTTTACTAAGGTTTTTAGCCAATCAATATGTGGTTATTGATGGTTCTGAGTATCGGTTTGTTAATGGAATAATGGGTATTTTTGGACATGGCAATGTGACCGGTCTGGGCGAAGCTCTGGAATATGCCGATTGTGGAATCACTTACTATCAAGGTCATAATGAACAGGGTATGGCACACGCTGCAACAGCTTTTGCCAAACAGAAAAATCGGTTGGGTATTATTGCCTGTACTTCGTCAATTGGTCCTGGTGCTACCAATATGATTACGGCAGCAGCCACAGCGACCACCAACCGTATTCCCTTGTTACTGTTGCCTGGTGATGTGTTCAGTTGCAGACAGCCCGATCCTGTTTTGCAGCAATTGGAAGTTCCTCATGATTACACCATTTCGGTGAATGATTGCTTTAAACCGGTGAGTAAATATTGGGACAGAATTACACGACCAGAACAGTTACTTACTGCGTGTATGAATGCGATGAGGGTATTAACCGATCCAATAGAAACCGGAGCTGTAACTTTATGCTTGCCTCAGGACGTACAGGCTGAATCCTATGAGTATGATCGTTCATTCTTTGACAAGCGGCTTTGGCACATCGAAAGAGAGCCCTTAAGTGATCGGGCACTTGCTGAGGCAATGCACGTTCTTGTGGCATCTAAAAGACCGCTTATTATCTCAGGTGGAGGAGTACATTACTCTTTGGCTACAGAGGTACTCTCTCAGTTTGCCTTGCGTCATGCGATTCCTGTAGCTGAAACGCAGGCGGGTAAAAGCAGTTTATCGAGCGACCATCCCATGAACGTTGGAGGGATAGGCGTGACTGGCTCGGAAGTCGCTAATATATTGGCCGCACAGGCTGATGTCATTTTAGTCATCGGATCTCGCTTGCAGGATTTTACTACAGCGTCAAAATGGGGGTTTAAAAACGGTAAGACTCAGTTGATTCATTTAAATGTATCTCGTCTTGATGCGATGAAAATGAACGCCTTGATGCTGAAAGGGGATGCCAAAACCGGATTGCAACAGTTAGACACCTGTCTTGGGGACTATCAAAGCCCTGCAGACTATCAACGATTAATTCAGCAGTATAAATCAGAATGGGAACAGGAAGTGCACCGTGTGTGTACACCTCCTGATTCAGGCAGTAAAGGCTTGCATCAAACCGCTGTATTGGCTGAATTGAATCGTTTTGCATCGAAAGATGATGTGGTTATTTGTGCTGCTGGCAGTTTACCGGGTGATTTGCATCGACTATGGAAATCAAAACAATCGAAAGATTATCATTTGGAATATGCTTATTCGTGTATGGGTTATGAAGTTGCTGCAGGATTGGGTGTTAAACTCGCTAAAGAAAACACACCGGGTGAGGTTTATGTATTGGTAGGTGATGGTAGCTTTATTATGATGCATTCCGAATTGTTAACCTGTATTCAGGAGCAAAAGAAAATTACGATTATTCTTTTTGATAATCATGGATTTCAGTGCATCAGAAATTTACAGGAGGGTAATGGAAGTAATGGGTTTGGTACTGAATTTCGGTACAGAAACCTGGAAACCAACCGCTTAACAGGTCAATATCTTCCTATAGATTTTTGTCAATATGCTGCAGCTCTGGGTGCTAAAACGTATTTTGCCGATTCATACCAGCACCTGGGGGAGGCCTTAAAAAAAGCCAAAGAAGATTTGCTTGCAAATGTTATTGTTTTGCCTGTGTTGCCAAAGACTATGAGTCAAGGATATCAAACCTGGTGGCGAGTTGGGGTTGCGGAAGTTTCCAGCTCCGATGCAGTCTCTAAAGCATATCAGCAAATGAATGAACAGCTTGAGCACGTCAGACTCTATTAATATCGACGCATGGAAATGGGGATTGTAATTGAACAATGCTCATTTTTAAAAGCTATGGCTGGTCGACACTGGTAACCGGTTGCCAAGTTGCCTGTGAAAGAGCACCAGTCTGAGATTAGACCTTTAGTATTAAGGAATACATTATGAATATTAAATTAGGCATTGCTCCCATTAACTGGTGTAATGATGACGATCCCAATTTAGGTAAAGACATCAGCTTTGAACAGTGCATCAGGGAAATGGCCCTGGCTGGGTATATTGGTACCGAATTGGGTAATAAATATCCACGGGACATTACAGTTTTAAAAGATGCTTTAGGAGCGCAAGGTCTTCAGTTATCCAGTGCATGGTTCAGTACCTTTTTTACTGATCCCAGCCAATACCAAAGTACTTTATCCCGATTTATGGATCATATGAGCTTCATGCGGGCAATGGGGGCATCTTATATTAATGTGTGTGAATGTGGGCATGCAATTCAGGGAACAGAACAAGCAATAATCAGCCCTTATAAACCCGAGTTCAGTCAGGAGCAGTGGGGGCATTTAATTAATGGGCTTCATGCCTTGGGCAGAATAGCTTATGACTTTAATATGACCATTGTTTATCATTATCACGCAGGAACTGGTGTGTATCATGAGCATGAAATTGATTATCTGATGCAGAATACCAGTCCACAACTCCTTTCTCTATTACTGGATACTGGTCATGCTGCTTTCGCAGGAATTGATCCATTAAATTTAATCGCCAAATATGGGGACCGGATTCGTTACGTCCATCTTAAGGACATACGCTCGGAAGTATTAAAACAAACAGAACAACAGCAATTATCATTTATGAATGCAGTGCGGTCAGGGGTATTTACCGTTCCAGGCGATGGAGCAATAGATTTTAACTCGGTTTTTAAAGCACTGAAGCAGGCTCAATATGAAGGATGGATGATCGTTGAGGCCGAGCAGGATCCAGGTAAAGCACCACCTTTGGAATACGCAAGAAAAGCTTTTGACTATTTAAGCGCGATCCTATAATTTAATCCTGTACTAATATTACATAGTGTTGACAATTGATCAATGCATTCCCAACGTCTGGCGACTTTGGGAATTAAGTGAGGCGTTGTCAATAATTGCTGTTATTCAATGAATCTGGAGGATAGGGATGCCCCCGTTAGAAAAAATAATTCACTCAGCCATGGCTGCATTTTTTGTTCTGGCTACCTCAAATAATGCTATGGCAGATACCACAGATCCAGCTTCTGCTACTGAAAAATGCTACGGAATCGTCAAGACAGGTATGAATGATTGCGCGACTGCTACGGCATCTTGTGCGGGTTCCGCAACGAAAGACAACCAAAAAGACGCTTTTTTGCTTATGCCAAAAGGGTTGTGCGAAAAAATTGTTGGTGGTTCCCTTGATGCTGGAAAATAAACTACACTCAGTCTAATCATAACTGTTCATAAGGAAATGCACATGAAACGATCGTTCTCTTCTTTAATCTTATCCATTCTGACTATGTGGTCATGCTCCAACATGGCTTTTTCAGCACCAGAGACGTTTACTCTGGATAATCAACACACCTATATTCTCTGGACTATTAACCATTTAGGTTTTTCCAGTCAGGCAGGTAAATGGTATGCCAGTGGCGATCTTGTACTTGATAAAGATCATCCAGATCAAAGTAAAGTGAATGTGACGGTTAATGTGGCGGATGTTGTCACGGGTATTCCTGAATTAGACAAACACTTGAAAGGGAAATTATTCTTCGACGTGGCTCAATTTCCCAAAGCAACCTTTGTAAGTAATAAAGTGGATGTATTAAGTGATAAAACAGCAAAAGTAGAGGGCACATTGACCTTACACGGAGTAAGTAAACCACTGACTCTTGATGTGACTCTTAATAAAGTGGGCGTGAATCCGATTAACAACAAAAATACGGTAGGATTTACTGCAACTGGAACGATAAAACGTTCCGATTTTGGTATGGATACTTTACTTCCCAATCTGGGGGATGAAGTGACTCTGCAAATAGGGGCTGAAGCGTATCAGGATAAAAAATAAGGTATTGTCATGCACATTAAAAATAGCAGATCAGGTTTTGGCATCGTTGCCATCTTTTTACATTGGGTTATTGCAATTCTGATCATTGGATTATTGATTTTGGGTTTGTATATGGTCAATCTTCCCATTAGTCTCGAGAAACTAAAGCTCTATGGGTGGCATAAAGAACTTGGTTTTCTGGTGCTGTTTTTGGCGATATTAAGAATCATCTGGCGTTTGAGCAATCAAATGCCAGAGCTGGCTATACCTCTACTGGAAAAAATAGCTGCACGAAGCATGCATTGGGCTTTTTATGTTTTTATGTTTGCCATGCCCATCAGCGGTTGGCTTATTACTTCTTCAGCTGGATTACCTGCCTCGTTCTTTGGTTTATTTACCTTGCCAAATCTTGTTGCACCAAACGAACAGAATAGACAGTTGTTTGAATGGATACACGAATGGCTTGGGTATGCTCTTATTCTTGCAATCATGCTGCATACCGCTGCAGCTTTAAAGCACCATTTTATTAACAAGGATGACATATTAAGGAGAATGTTGCCATGAAATCAGGCTTTTACTGGATTTTCGGTTTATTATTGGTTTGTTTCTCATATACTGTGACCGCAGCAACATCACCTCAATGGGACATCGTACCTGAAGAAAGTGAGCTAACCTTTACTGGTACGCAAAATAACGCTCCGGTTACTGGTTCTTTTAAAAAGTTTACCGGTGAAATTTTCGTTGATCCAGAACATTATAAAGCTAGTTCAATTCATATAGTCATTGATATGACATCAATTACAGCTTCTTATGCGGATATTACAACAACCCTGGAAGCTCCGGATTGGTTTGATGTAAAAGCGTTCCCGAAAGCGGAATTCAAAGCGACCCAATTTAATAAAATTGGTGAAAAAACTTATGAGGCAGATGGTATCCTCACGATAAGGGATAAGTCAGCACCAGTTACTTTAACATTTACTGCGGAAGAGTCACCCAAAAATCATGCTTTGGTGAATGGCACTGCGTCTATTAAGCGAAGTACTTTTGGTGTTGGTCAAGGTGAATGGGCCAGTACTGATGCAATCAAAGATGAAGTAACGGTGGCATTTAAAATAACTGCTAATCGTAAAAATTAGGGTATCCTTTGTATAATGGTATTGAAAGAACTGTTCTCTCACCCAGTCAAGCCCAAAGCCCATATTAGCGCAATGCTAGATGGGCTTTGGAGCCTTAAAATCCGCATCTATGAACCTTCCACAAGAATTCATTTCTTACTTAGCTCCAGGTCGAGGGTTTGCATGTTGGATGCTCTCTTCGATTTCATTCAGTTTTTTGGACGAGTCCGTTTGATGAACGTCTAAAAAGTTTTTATTATTTGCCAGGTTGACTGCTCCTTTGATAAGTAATCCCACGCCTAAAGTTGTGACTCCTATTACTAAATTAACTAAAAATTGAGACCACCCTCTGTGTTTGTCAAGAACTGGTCGCGCAGTATTAATATGTTCTTTGCAGTTCTTTTCAAAAAGCTCATAACTTTGTGGGGTTATCTCTTTCATAAAGCAGCTTTTTTCATGATTTAATTGTTCATAAAGCGTACTGGCTGTAATTACTGCCTCTTGCAGTGATCTGTAAGTCTTTGAGTCCTGTTTTTCTTCGTTCTTTCGATTTTTCAGCTGGTTAATTTTGTCCATAAACAGAATCATTGTCTTGTTAAAGTCTTCTAATAAAGATAATTCCACTGCAGATTCAGTTTTTAATGTTACTTTTTCTTGATGCAGGGTAGACAATTGTGGAATCTTTCGTTGCAATTGTTCGATCAAAAATACTTTATGTGGATGAGCTTCCACGTTGGGAAGCAAATAATCCAACATATTTTTGTTTGTCGAATCTTTTTTATAGATATTTGCACCTTGATCGATTAGTGTGTTAATTATGGCACAGGTTGTTTTTAGTTCACCCAGGTCCTGTGCTGTTTCTATTCGACGTGCTGCTTCAATCAAAGCTGTAGTTTTAGGTTGATTCGGTAAAGGTATCGCTGGGCGTCCGGGTAGGTACACGTTATGCTCCTGATCTAAATCAACCCTTTTGCCAATAATATAGCAAACGACATCGAGACGATTATGCTGTACCGCTTCAACCAGATAACTCTGAGACATAGAGTTGAGTTTCGTAATGTTAATTGAACCTCGTTGAATTATGCCTTTAATTTCATTTAAATCTTTATTTAATTTAATCGCCAGAGATAAATCTATCACAGGATTTGTTTGTGGAGCAGATTGAGGCTTCTGTACGTTCGGAGCAGGAGAAGTGGGCGATGGAGCTGACACTTTAGGCTGTTGAAAGGGAGGTATTATAGAGTTAAAGCTGGTTGTTGGAACTGCTTGTTGTGGGTTTTGCAGTATAGAGGGAGCTGGGCTGGTAAAATTGAAGGTTTGGGCTGCAGATTTAGCATCTGGTCGAGGTTGTACTGGTATCGGAGGTAAAAGAGAATGCCTCGAATAATTTTGATTTAATGCTGCTTGTTCAGCAGCTCTTAAAATATTAACTATGTTTGTATTGTTCCTTGAATTGGCCCATTCTGAGGCCAACAAGCCAGGTACTGGAGGCATGCGATGCCGCACCTGATTTTTATGCAGAGGATCAGCTCCGGCTTTCAGAAGCTCTCTGACCATATACTCATTACCTATAACAGCAGCAGTAATTAATGCATTAAATCCATTATTATCAATTGAATTCACATTAACCCCCTTTGTCATCAACTTGTCAAATAGGGCGTTATTATTTGCAGCAATCACAACCATTAAAAGGGAAATACCGTGATTAGAAACCGAATTAATATCAGCACCTGCGTCAAGCAAGGTATTAATTTTGTCCAAATCAATAGGTTCTTTTACCATTTCTGATTTTAATTGTTTATTGATTAGTTTGTGATGTTCTTCATTATGTTTTTTTCTGGGTGGTTCTTTGAATAATTCTGAGGTGATTCTATCATTTGGCATTTTACTTGCTCCTGTACGGCATCATAACACTCTTGTTCTATACGCTTTATCAGACCACGTGGTGTGAACATCTACTTGACGTCACAAGGAAAAGAAAAGATTTATGGTTGATTGCAAACTCTGTATACAACGAGCTGAACAACTCAAATAGTTATGATTCCTTTTTAAAAAAAGTACATATCAGAAGTATAGCCTAGTGTTTGTTGATATTGACAACTCATCCATTTATTCCTGCTTTCTTTGCTTTATGTCTAAACGATTTTTATATTTTAAGCTTAATAATGGTCTTGAATTAAACTTCATGATAAAAATCGGTCTTACTCGCGTAGGCTCAATAGTATCCGGGGAAATTGAGCTTCTTTCGATCAAATCCCCTCTCCACCGCGCGAAGCGTGGGGGAGTAATCAACGTGCGCGCAAAAGCGTGCTCATTAGCTAAGATATACCAGAGATTTTTTTCTCTTTACTGAGAAAGTTCGATTATAACCTATACTTTTTTATATAAGATTCAGTCAATTCAATAATCAATGAAGTACAACAGGGACTTGTTGACATGAAGCGTATTGTTTTCTGTATCTTTTTTTGTGTATGCATCTGTCAAAATGGATGGACTGGAAAAAGGGTTCCTGAACTTCATGACTTATATCGTATTGCTGATGTAAGTGAGCCGGATGTATCTCCCGATGGCCAATGGGTGGCCTACAGCGTCAGCCAATTAAATGAGGATACAGACTCGTCATTTAGTAACATATGGCGAGTATCTCTCGATGGACAACACACCGAGCAACTGACCCGTTCACAAGAGGAAACCAATTATCTTCCCAAATGGAGCCCAGATGGTACCTGGATAGCCTATCTTTCGGATGCCGGAGAGCAAAATACCACACAAATCTGGCTCATGCCTGCGAAGGGAGGAACGGGCCATCAATTAACTCATACTCAAGGTGAAATCAGCGATTTTGTCTGGTCACCTGATTCAAAGAGCATCGCTTTTATTGGTAATGAAACAGACAATTCAGATGATGAATTAGTAGACAAGCCGATAGTAGTGAACCGGTTTCAATTTAAAGCTGATGGAAGCGGTTATCTGACTGATGTTTATGATCATTTGTATCGGGTTGATATTGCTGATGGTCGAATTACGATGCTGACTTCTGGTGAACACGATGAATATCTACCCGCCTGGTCTCCCGACGGTAAGTACATTGCGTATGTTACAAAACGAGGAAAAGATGCTGACAGACATTTAAATTATGATATTTATATTATTGAACCGATCGCGCATGCCAAGGAAAAACAGCTGACTCATTATATGGGGAGTGATATGGACCCTGATTTGGAGTCCAACTTATCATGGAGTCCGGACAGCACTAAGATTGCATACTTACGCAGTAAAGAAGATAAATGGATTTATTATTCGCCAACGCAACTGGCTGTGGTTCGTGTCTCGGATGGCAGTGAATCGATCATTGCGCCGATGGATAAATGGTTCTATAAGCCTAAATGGTCACCTGATGGATTAAGTATTTATGCCTTAATCGAGGAAAGTAGAACTACGTCACTGAATAAAATTAACAGTGCAACCGGTCAGGTTACTCGGATAACCGATGGACAACGAACTGATATGGATTTTGTATTAGGAACAAATCAGATTATTGTGTTAAGTACGGATGATGTACATCCTGCGGAATTGTTTTTGACAGCTACTCCTTTGATTCCCTTAACTCAGCACAATAAAAAAATCTTGGATGAAGTACAATTTCAACCTGCAGAGGACATACAATTCAAAAGTTTCGATGGAACCCTGATTCAGGGATTATTGGTGAAGCCCATTCAGTATCAGAAAGGAAAGAATTATCCGGCGCTTTTAAATCTTCATGGTGGGCCTGTCTATCAATTCAGCCATGAATTCAATTTCGAATTTCAATGGTTTGCTGCCAATGGTTATGTGGTTATTGCCCCCAATCCTCGTGGTAGTTCTGGAAGGGGTTTTGATTTTGCCAAAGCCATCTATGCTGATTGGGGTAATCTTGATGTTAAAGATGTTTTGGCTGCTGTAGATTATGCCGTTTCTTTGGGAGTTGCTGATCCCGCACGATTGGCAGTTGGTGGCTGGAGTTATGGGGGAATACTGACTGATTATGTCATAGCCAGTGACACTCGGTTTAAAGCCGCATTTTCTGGTGCAGGATCAGCTAATGTTTTATCGGGTTACGGGGCAGATCAATACAGCCTTGAATATGAATTGGAACTAGGAAAACCATGGGAACACCCCGATTTATATATGAAATTAAGTTATCCATTTATGAAGTCGTATCGCATTAAAACCGCTACCTTGTTTCTATGCGCACAGCTGGATTTTAACGTACCTTGCCAAGGTTCAGAGCAATTGTATCAGGCATTGAAATCATTAAACATACCTACACAATTAGTGATTTATCCGAATGAATATCACTCCTTGTCTGTTCCCAGTTATTTGGTAGACAGACTGCAACGCTATACAGATTGGATGAACAAATATCTGAGATAAAGATCAACCAAATCATGATGTTGCTTCGTGATGAATACGCAAAAAAATGCAAACTGTTCTAGACTTTAAATACTGACAGGGATTGTGAGTATTGATATGGAAGAACTGAAAAATAATTATCATGAATTGGTAAAAACAGAATCTAATGTTCCCCTTCATCACATTTTACCGACATTATTCGAAGAGCATGTGGCTAACAGTCCGAATCATACCGCGCTTATACTAAATGACGAAAAAATGACTTATTCAGAGTTGAATGCAAAAGCAAATCAACTGGCACATCATTTGCGTCAACTCTCGGGCAATAAAAAAATGATGGTTGCCTTATGTATGAAACCTTCTTTTGATTTGTTCATCAGTATTTTGGGCATACTCAAAGCAGGCAGTACTTATATTCCTTTGGATCCTGATAATCCTGTTTCACGTATTCGATTCATTTTGGAAGATACCAACGCAGATGTGATATTGACTCAGTCTAGCGAGCTAAAGTTGTTTGACTCCATTAAATCCCGCAAGTGGTGTTTTGATCAACAGCGCTCCGAATTGAATCACTATTCGACAAACAATCCGACGGCTCTCAATCAACCTGATGATTTGGCTTATATAATTTATACTTCTGGTTCTACCGGAACCCCTAAAGGTGTCATGATTACTCACAGCAACGTCCTGTATTTTATTCACTGGTTCAGTAAGGCGCTGGCTGTGCATCAAAATGATGTGTTTGATTTTTCGTCGTCGGTTTCTTTTGATTTTGCAGTGGCAACGACTCTTTTTCCCATGATGCAAGGGGCGCGAATAGTCATATGTCCTACTGAAACAAAAAAAGATCCCTATTTGTATATGAACTTTTTAGAGCAGAATCAAGTAACAATAATTAAATCAACTCCGGGGCATTTTAGAAATTTAAAAGAGGCTGTTTTAAGTGAACAAAAACACCTTTCGTTACAATATATTGTCTTCGGTGGCGACTCACTTTTTGCTAAAGATCTTGAGGATTGGCTGCATCAATTTCCCGATCACATTATGTTTTGTGAATATGGGCCTACTGAAGCAACGGTAGCGACATCATGGATTAAAGTCGATAAAAATAATATTGCTCGGTTTAAAGATAAAATACCCATTGGCTGGCCTGCATTAAATACACAATTATATATTCTGGATGAATCTTTAAACCCTGTACCTCCTGGAGAAATTGCCGAATTGTATATTGGTGGTCAAGGTGTTGCAAAAGGCTATTTAAATCGTAAAGAAAGTACGGAACAGAAGTTCATTCGCGATCCCTTTAGTGATAACAGTTCCGACCGCCTTTATAAAACAGGAGACTATTGTCGCTTTTTACCCGATGGAAGTCTTGAGTTTGTCGAGCGTAAAGACAATCAAGTCAAGATTCGAGGTTTTAGAATTCAAACTGAAGAAATTGAATCCTGTATGATGAATTATCCGGGAATGAAAGAAGTGGCGGTTATTGCCAATACCTGGGATAGCGGGCCGCTTGTTGAAAAACAATTAATCGCCTATTGCGTCCCACAGCAAGGAATTGGGCTTAACCTGAGCGAGTTGCGTGCTTTTGTGGCAGCGCAACTCCCAGAATATATGATGCCCTCTTTTTTTGAGTTTTTAGAAGCTCTTCCCTTAACGTCTAACGGGAAGATAGATCGCTCAAAACTTCCAGTACCTCATTCATTCGAACAAGATGAGAAGCCCTTTTCAGGCACGGATTTAGAGCTCGTCCTTAAAAGGATTTGGGAGCAAGGACTTCATATACCGAATATTCATATTGATGATGATTTTTTTGATTTGGGAGGTAATTCTTTGGTTGCAGCACGTATTCTTACTAAAATTAGATCCAGTTTAAAAAAAGATATTTGGTTGAGGGATGTTTATAGTGCTCCAACCATCACGCAATTAGCTAAAAGGATTGAAAAGGCTCCAATTATTGGTGAATCACAGTCAATTCAGTCGGATATGGCTTCAGATTATCACGTCATTCCATTAAGCGAATTACAGTTTCTATTTTGGCTCATGAGAGCATTTTATCCCAAAGCGAAGATACTCAATATTATTGACAGAAAGCGTTTTCGAGGTTCACTCGATATAAACGTTATCAATACTGCATTAGAGAGTGTTTGTAAAACGGATCCGATATTGAGCTATCGTATTCACCGTTTTGCTCCCATTCAGCAAGGGCAAGAATTGCCTCCGCCTCAAGCAGAAGTCATTGATATTGGCAATTTGTCTTTTGAGCAGCAAGAAGCACAATTAAGTGAGTCTCTTGATGTGCTACAACACTGCTCCTGGAAAAGGGATAATCATTTATTCAGGCTAAGAATATTTCAATTGGGTGATGAATGTTTTGAACTGCAAATCGCTCTTTCGCATCTAATCAGTGACGAAGTTTCACCTGGAATATTTTGGATTAACATGTCCAATTATTATTTGGCGGCTTTGCATAATAAAGAAATAGCCTTGTATTCTGACCGAAGACAGTTCAAAGATTATGTTGTAAAGGATATTCATAGAACGCAAAAAGACTTGAAAAAAAATATGAATTTCTGGGAGCAGTATTTGGCGGATGTACCGTATTTATGTTTTCCGGAGGAGTACATCCTTAAAAAAGGTGGAGCAATCAATACCTCCTGTTTTACTATTTCTGATGAAATGGTTGACCAATTGGAAGCATACTGTTCCAGGCATCGTTTGTGTTTGACGGATAGTTTGACGGCCGCGGCTTCTGGTTGTGTCAGGCCTTATGTATTAAATAACGAAAACCAATTGATTGCCATTAATCTTGTAAAATCAACACGTGATAATGAAGAGTATGACCGATCCATTGGTCTATTTGTCCGTTCTGATATTCTCAAAATTAATTTAAATCATGCGTCGGATTTTTTGCACTTATCTAAAGAGGTACAACAATCCATTACTGCTACATCTCCTTATCAATCGTGTCCCATCATTGTCAAACTGGGGTGTTTATTAAAAAAGGGATGGGAAAATAACAAAATCAGTACTGCATTAACGGGTGGTTTATCGAGGATTTATTCGCGATTGTTCTCAAAATATCGATTGGACTATCGCATATTAAGCATGTTTTTTAAGGTGTTTATTGCCAGTAAAAAAAATTGCTTTTTTATTAATCTTAATATTATGAATAATTTTATTTCAAACCCGAACGACATGCCATTGTTTGCATTAGATTTGGTTCCGGTAAAAACACATCAAGGCGACAGGATGGTGGAGAAAAACATTTTAAATATTTGGTTCGAACGAGATAATGACAATAAAGCCCAACTCATTATTTCAGGTAATCTTAAAGCCCTATTTATTGAACGTTTGGGACACGATATTATCCAGACTATTGCTCAAATTAAAGTATAAATGCCCATTTAAATGGTTTATGTCGTTAAATAATGGTGTTTTCCTTTTCCATATATCAAAGCCTATCGTCCTATAAGATTTTGGTTGTTCTGAGATCTATCGCTTAGTTTGAACTATCTCATGATAGAAGTCATTAATTTGCCAGAAATCATCACAAGAAAGTGTTTTAATTAATGTCTAATTGATTTATAATAAACCCATGCGCCACTCATAGGTCTATAATTTAATTAATACAGTGAGAGGTAAAGCATGTCCAATCCAGGAACTACAGAATCTTTGGAAAGTGAAGATCAATCAGATCTTGATGGGTATTCGACTGGACCGCTTGATGCTGGTCCAATTGCTGATCCCTTGTCAATGAAAATTAGTAAGGCTAGAAGATCTTTACTCCAATCCTTGCAAAATCAATTAGAAACCTGTCTGGCTGAACAATTAAAACCGGAACAAACTGGTGTGCCTTTTGTGCGTATAGAAGACGATCCTGCTCAAATCGCCGCGCTTAAAAAGGTTGTTAATGCTCTGTATCATGCTGAAGAAGCTTTTAAAATTTGGGAAATTACAGATAACTCGAGCTTGAGAGCCAAGATAACAGGGGCGAAACAACATTATCAAGCTATAACGCAGGTATATAAGTCACTGGCCTCTCTGAATGATGCAACCCCTGAAATACAAGCGATCATTGCTGACAATTACAGTCTAATTGAACCGGTAATTACTGCAACTTATGATGCAATCAAAAATTCGGGTTGGGTGAGTGAATTTGCTGAGATGGAAGTCACTGAGCAAGCAAGTTATCTCATCAATCAAGGTACTGAGTTGATAGGGCCTGTACCAACAGATACAGGAACGAAATCCAATCCACTTTTAGATGCTTTTTCCAAATTAAATCGATTAATGAATGTTGCATCTGATTCTAAAAAGTCAGAGTTATCTCCAGAGTTAAAGCAACAAAGAACACAAGAATTTATTTCCTTGTTAAAAGACCTGGAAGGGAATTTATTTATTCAAAAATTAAGTGCAAAAAGTCTGGCTGAATCCAAAGCAATTAATGGTTTACTTGGATGGTTAAAAACTATTCAAGAGAATGAGTTTGAGTTTACCCGAGACTCGATACAAAAATATATCTCCTGGTCAAATCAGTATTTAGGTCCATTCATTCTGGCTGTTGATCAGTTTGAGCGTCAGAGCTATCTGAAATCAGGCTTGCTCAGCACCGCTTTATGTGAGTCAGCTGACCGCCTTGCAAAGGAGATTAACAAACAGCTTTCCGAATCTACTCTTGATATTGATGAACGAATTCAGACTATGGATTCTTTAAAACCAATCAGAGAACAAAGCATTGAAAGCAGTCAGATTGACAATTTACAGGCTATTGCTACAGCAACTGATCATATTGAATCCATTGGGCGCTTTTTTACACTATTGGAACAGTACAAGGGAAAATCATTCGCCGATATTTTAGAAGCTGATCGGGTTGAATTAAGACAAATTTATCCCGACATTCAATTTGCCTTGGCCCATTCCAATCTGGATCTCGAAAACAAACTCACTAATGTACTCAATACGGCAGGTCCCACATCTTCCTCATCTTCATGGTGGAGTTTGGCTGCAGGAGCAGTTAATTATGTAAGTGGATTTGTCAAAAGAGGGGAGATCGATAGTTTGTTTCTTCAGGAAGTGCCAATGCACCATTTTTATGTGGAGAAAATTCAGGCTGAGCATTTAAAATTCACTGTTGCTGAATCTGCGCGGGGTAAATTGGAGGAACATGCTGGATTAACAGATCAAACTACTCTGGATGAGCGAGTACAGAAACGAAGTCAAGCCCTACGACAGTACGTAAAACAACCTGCTGCAAAAGAACGGGTTCATCCTGGAGATCTCATTCCCGTCAAGGCAACTTCGTTAAACAATTTACGCGGAAATATCACCTATCTGCAAGAATTGCATTTATCAGAAAAAGTCGCAGATGTACGAATAAACATCAGAACATTATTGAGTCGCCATCTCTCTGATGGGAATAATGCCTATTTTACCGGGCAACCTCCCTACAGGATTGATAACAATGAACCCGAAGTTGTTGTTCATATTAAAAAGCTTGAAAATGAATTGCTAAATTTGCAGAATTCTCTGTTGAATTTTGAAAGTGCTAACAGTAATTTTGGTGTTATTAGTCAAGCAAAGTTATTTATTGCAATTGCCAAATCAAGTTATCAGTTAAAATATACCTTAACTGCACTGTCACCTGCAGCTCGAAGCACCTTGGCGCCTGTTATCAGTGAAATTACGGCGTTTAGTACAGTTTTATCGGGTCTCAACTACCGATCTTCGGATATGTCTGATGCGGGAAGATTACAGCAATTAGAACTATCTACAAATCCTTCTGCTAAGGAGGATGCCACTAACACAACAGCCCCAGTGGAAACTATAGTTGAGGAAACAACGGCGGAGTTAGCAACAATCGAGGCAACACCAGTTGAAGTATCGACTGCTGAAGTAACCCCACCAGTTTTGGTTAATTATGCAAAGCAAATTGCTGAAGCGAGATCACAATTCTTGGCTCACCTCCAGTCTTCGTTAACAGCACCTTTGGCTCGTTCTTTAGTTCCTCAATCCGATGGAGTTCCCTTTGTTAATTTTGATCAAGATCCTCCCCAGATAGTTGCAATAAAAAGAGTAATAAACAGTATGTACTATGCGGAGTTAGCGATACAGGTCGCTAACAAAATGAATACAGGCTCTGTTTCAACTATAGATAAAGTGGTTTTGGCTCATCAAGGCATGGTTGCGGTTTCTCATATTTACAAGTCAGTAGAACTGTTACGTAATGCAACTCCAGAAGTCAGAAGGCTAATTAAAAATAATTATGATTTCATTGACCCTATGATAAAAGGGGCAGAGAATCTCGTTAAAAATACAGGCTGGATAAATCAATTTACCATTCAAGGCACTGTTAAAAGCGTAGGTAGTTATGTAGGGCGAGGTCTTAATTTATTCCAATCCGATGGTGTTTATGTATCTGATTCCTCTTCTTTGGTTAACTTGTTTTCTGAAGTCCCATTAATATTAAACTCCTTGTCTAGATCTTTGGATCCCAACATTATCAGAGATGAAAGTAAAGTTAAAATAACTCAATCTCAAATTGATTCAATTACCTTGATTGCTGAGAAATTATTTGAAAAAAAAGGTACATTTTTCAATTATGTTCGAGGCACACATGCCTTGATTTCGTTCATTGAATTGTTTAAAAAAATCAATAATGAAGGCAACAAGCTGCAAAAGAAAACGCTAGAAGCATATCAACAATGGATGGAGCGCGAGTATCCGCAACTTATTTCATTAATTGATGAGTTAGAGGTTCGAAATTATTTAAATTCAGGTCTTCTTTCATCGGCTATCGTGACAGAAATCAATGCCATCAATCGTAAACTAAATGAAAAAATTGTATCGATGGATGATCCCAATCTTAACATGATTCCTCTTTCTTCTGATTTATCCAGTAAGAGGGATGCCAATCTTCAAAAAATTAAAGAACAGATTTGGATTGATCAGTTCCACAATGAAGAACAGAAACTCAGTGCCCGC
This sequence comes from Legionella moravica DSM 19234, assembly GCF_000423305.1. Classification (GTDB taxonomy): domain Bacteria; phylum Pseudomonadota; class Gammaproteobacteria; order Legionellales; family Legionellaceae; genus Legionella; species Legionella moravica. The sequence goes on from NZ_AUHS01000015.1 coordinate 141,123, forward strand.
ACATTTTTTGACATCCTTCAACAATACAAAGAGGGCTTACTGAGTGATCTTAAGACAGAAGAACTTGCCCAATTAAGATTAGCATTTGCTCCTGTTCAAGAAGCAATGTCCCATATAAACACCGAGTTATCTAATGCGTTGGTCAATGGACTCAATCAACTTGAAAGCCCCCAGGCAGAAGGGGCTGAGAAAATACAACTAACCGTGAGCCAATTATTGAATCAAGAGCCATTGGTTCATCAATATCTGGAGGAGCAGAGTAAATTACATGAATTAAATATTCAGGTTATCGACGAAGCGAGAATTCAATTAAGACCTGATGCGTTGCCAGAGGAGCTTCTTCAATCTGACACAGAACTAAGATTTAAAACACAGGAGCGTTTTATTCTTGAGCAATCCAGCCGTAGATTGCCAGGACCTGGTGAATTAATATCAACTCAATCATCGTCAACTAATTCAGCGCGAGGTATGTTTTCATCTGTCCAGGAGTTGAAGTTGTCTTCCTATGCCCGGTTGATGAAAGAACAGTTTAATCAAATCACTAAAAATCAGATGTCGCCCCATGTGTTAAACTATTTGGTTAAGCCTGATGAACGGCCTTTACACGATATCAGCGAGAGCGACCCGGCTATGGTTCGTCAGATTAAAATGATAGACAATGGTTTATATCATTTAGAGCAAGCTTTAAATCGATTTGAGCAATTGAGTTACACTGACAGCCTGGTTTCTCAGCTAAAAAAAATTATGGAAATACAGAACGAGATCAATCAACTTAAGAGTGTATTGAGTGATGTTTCTCCAGAGATAAAAGCGCATTATGGAAAGTTAATTACCCAAATAATTGGTTTTAGCTCAGTAGTACAAAACATTGAGTACGATCAAGAAGACACTGCGGAATTACAGGATGTGTTAAAGCGTGCAAAAGTAGAAATATTAAGACCTGCTGATTTGAATGACCCACCAATACCCGTTGAACTAAATGAACAGGAGCATCCAACCGATGAGGTTGCTGAAGGCAGTTCAACAGCGGTACGGGGAATCAAGTTGGGACTTAAATATTTGCATTCCGCATCACCTAAATTAGAAAATGCCAGAGTCTACTTGCTTAACCGATATCCTTATTTTTTTAATGCACAACAGGAGACGCTCAGGGGCTTTTCTCGAGAACAGCTCGCAGATCCGGAGTTTATGCAGAATGAGGTGACTCGTTTAAATCAACTATTGAATAACAATTCGCTTGTAACCTTGAAAAATTATGGTGTTTTAAAAGAGTTGTCGAAGCAATTATTCAGAGTCGGTGCACAGTCTGGTGAAATTGCCGGAATGATGAATGCACTGGTGACTCTTGAGTACAGAACAATTAAAGAAGTGGCTTATAAAGAATACATACAGAAACTATCTCAAACGGAAGATCTTTTAGGCTTAAAACCAGGAGCCTTAATGAATCAGGGAATCGCAGTAGTTGATGAGTTTTTTTTATCTTCTGCTCTGGAATTGGATATGATTTTTGAGGACAAGCTTGCGTTAGTAGATGAAGCCTACTTCCTTAATGTTCTTTTAGAGCAAACTCAACAGGAACTGGATGACCTTGAGATGAAATTGAAACTAATGCCTTCACATGCTGACTTTGAAATGCTCATTGCAATTAAAAAAGATAAAATTGCATTTCTAAATGAACAAATTAAATCGTTTGAAGCCAAAGATCTCAAGGAAATAGTCGAGTTATTAGTTGATGATCAATTTGAAGTTGAGTTACGGAAAATACTGGCTAACTCATTTTTAGATAAACCCATAATGGAGCAATATGAACAGGCTATTAGAGCATTTTATAATACGAATAAAGAGTCCATTCTGGCTGCCAGTGATATTGGAACTGAACTTGCTCAGAGCTTGCATGAATTTAATGAGAATTCTGTAAAACCCTACAGGATCGTGTATCAAGGCCATTTTAGACTTAGCAAATTTGCTGACCGCTTACCTGCCGAAAACCAAAATGTAAAAGATTATATAAACGGCATAACTCGTGTTTTGGCAAATGGAGAGTCTCCTATCGAGGAGCGGGCTGATTTGGTTAAATCCTTACCTTCTAATTCGACATTTGTTGATACTATAGGCTCTGCAGTAGAGGGTGAAAACTTCCTGATCAAGTTTAAGCGATTTGTCCAAAGGGTAGTGTCCTCCGTTAGCGAAAGCCTGACCACTGGAGCGAACATAATCTCAACTTACCGTGAGATAAAATTGGAACAACAAATGAGGCATATTGAAAAATCACTGTCCTTTAAAGCCGGCTTGGTGGATATGAAAAATGGTGCAGTTGAGCCAGCGTCGGAATTAACCTCAGAGCACGAAGAGAATGTTGAGGCCAATGATGAGCCTCAACATAATCCTAATTGCAGCACGAGGTAACCTTGTTATACTTTCGAGAACAGTCATCGGGTCTTTTATAGAAAGAGAGAAAAAATACCCATAACAAGGAAAATACCCGCTGCGAAATAATGCACCAGCTTTAAAGGGACTTTAGTAGCAAACCTATTACCTATATAAACAGCCGGAACGTCCGCCAATAACATTCCCAAGGTAGTTCCTGCGATAACTAATAATGGTGCGCTGTAATGAGCGGTTAGTGCAACGGTTGCAATCTGGGTTTTATCTCCCATTTCTGCGAGAAAAAAGGTAAGAAAGGTCGCACCGAATACCCCCAGGCTATGCCCCAAATGCGTTTCATTTTCTTCAATTTTATCGGGTATTAGTGTCCAAATGGCCATAGCAATAAACGACAGGCCGAGTATCCAGTGCAGTATTGCCGGATCAACTAAATGAGTAATCCACATACCAACCGCTCCCGCCAGTCCATGATTAATTAGGGTTGCAAGCAGAATACCAAGAATTATGGGAAGAGGTTTTTGGAAACGTGATGCTAATATCAAGGCAAGTAATTGAGTTTTATCGCCGATTTCAGCCAAAGCAACGACACCAATTGATACAAATAACGCGTCCATATATAAATTATTATCGATTTAAAAAATTCATTATAATGACTTTAGGTTATAAAAGTGAATTATCATCGCTTTAATTGTTCCATTTCCGGATAAAATCAGAAAAGAGTATATAATTAGAATATTGTTTGGTAGTAATTAATCACCCGATTATGGAGATGAGTATGATTAATCCACTGCATTATAAGCCTAAAGGCGATAAGAAAAACTCCGACTATTTTGATGAATACAAAGTTAAAATTTATGAACGACGAATTGCTTCCGGATTAGAGGAATTATTTGGCGATATGTGCGCCGTTGTTATTCAGGTGCAAACAGGTGATGCAATAAAGTATTTGACCGAGCTGTACTCGATGACTCCATATCGTTATGCAAAGAGTTATATTAGCGATACTCATAAAATATATTGTTTAATCAATACAAAACAATCCCCTGCATTGCTGGTTTTAGAGCCGCTTGACCCAAATTTTAAAGATGATATTACTCGCTTTAATAAAATGTATCCCAATTCGCGAGAAAAATTTAATGCCCGTTACGTGGGTGAAATTTATCAATGCAAGAATAAGAAAGAAACCCTCAATATATTAGGCTCTCATGGTTTTAGATTTCATGATGCAGCACATGCTGAAAACAAATTTTATTGCAATAAACACATGGTTTTTACACGCATGTCTGATTTTACCTACAATAGTGTTGGGTACATTGAAAACTCTATTTTTGACCTGGATAGTTTAGAATTAGGACAGCGTTTTTATTTAACAAAAAAGCAGGAACACATATTAAATCAAGCGGATCAGATGAGTCAGGATAATGGCACAAAAGGATTGCTCAAAGGCATAGATCATATGGCAACTCGTATTTTGGCCGGGGAGAGAGAGGATGCCATATTGGAGTTTTTGTGCCTTTCAAAATATTATTTTTGGGGTGCCTATAATATCGCTGATATGAATTCCTCAACAAATGTCAATCGCATTCCCCATGGAGATGACATCAGATCACCAGCCAAGGTGTTTACTGCAAATAACATATCGTTTATGGTGAATTCTTTTAAAAATTTACCTATGCCTACAGAAACTTTTGTCCTTAATTATGGCAGAAGAATGCATCACATTGCTTATGAGGTAGTTGATGGTGATCATCCTTCAGGTAAAAAAAATATAGATTATGTCATTGAAACTTTGCGTGATGAAATGGACATTAAATTTTTAGCTCAGGTTTTTGGTGCATGCACCGATTCACCTGATTTAAAACAGATATTCTCCAAACATTCCCAATATTCCCTTTTAATTACAGAGTATGTTGAGCGCTGCCACGGATTTGACGGGTTTTTTACCAAAGAGAACGTTGCTGCATTAACCGAAGCAGCCAGTCTTGATGAGACTTTGGCACAACATCATAAAAAGGAAAGCATCATTGGTGATTAATAATTAAGCTAATTGGAGCGGCGAATCATGACGGTACGGAACAACCTGTTGATTGTGTTTCTTATGCTGGCAGCCATGACTGTTGCACGAGCAGATACCCAGTTTGATTTAAATAAAGAAGCCTGCGAGGCATTGAAAAAAGCTGATAATGAGTTGAATCAGGTGTACCAACAAGTTTTGGCTAAATATAAATCAGACAAGGTTTTTATAGACAGGTTTGTCAGTGCCCAAAGAAAATGGATTGAGTTTAAGGACGCTTATGTTGATTCCATGTACGTTCCTGAGTATCAAGATACTTATGGTTCAGTATTGCCGATGTGTCAATGTTACTTTATTGAAAAAATTACTGAAGATCGCACCAAACAATTAAAAGTCTGGATTGATGGAGTTGACGAAGGGGATGTGTGTACTGGAAGCGTAAGTCATTAAATAAATCAATAGATGATGCAACGCATTCTATGTACATGACAAAAAAATGGTCATGCCGGCGCAGTGCACATGTGTCCGAAGAAATTGAGCCTCTATCGATCCAATCTCCCGCGCGTAGGGTGGGGGAGGGTTTAGGTAGGGGGGTTAAAAATTTGCGCTCAAAAGCACGCTCATTATAACCCCCATTCCGCACCTGAATTCTGAATTACGTCGTTCCCGCCCATTCTGAGTTATCAACGAAGCCATTACTTGCAAGCAGGAATCTATAACCACACTTGAACGAAGCGGCTTTCTGCTTCTATATTAGCAAAGAACAAGGCCTGACCCTCTTAAGTATACTTATTTTAGATTCCGACCTAATGCAGGCATGAGTCTCTATGTTTTTGCTCAAATAGCAGGAATAAGCCCTCGTCAGATAAATCGTTATGAAAAAGAGTGTTAACAAAATTTTCATTCGAGTGTGTTAAAAACTATTCTACAAAAACAGGAAGTGGGTATTGATGAAAGTATTTTTGTGAGGTCGGGTAGTAAAAGTTCAAGAAAATCCTCTTAGCCTTCTTTTCAGTTTCCTTCATGTTCAGTACTATAGAATATTAAAGGGGAGGGAATTAGTATCTCCTGTATTTTTGGAGCGCTAGGTCTAAGGTAAAGCTTCAAGATCAGGCCTTGCTTGTTGCCCCCTGGTAAGGCCCCTAGCTAAGAGCAAGGCCTGTCCCCATAAGTGTGCTACTCAGTCGTTTCTACACTAACGGAGTTTTATTTTACCTCACCTATATTGCATAAGGACATAAAGAATGGAAGCACGTCGTTTAAGAAATGCACTGATTACAATGACTGGCGGATTGGTGCTAATGAATACGGCTTGGGCGGGGGCATCTGTATGGACTTTTGAACCCGTATCAGGATACCCGCCTTCGGTGAGTGTGAGTTCTTCAGGAATGGCAATCGTCAAATACACGGTCACCAATCAATCGCATAAATCCCATACACTAACGGTTAGGCCTATTCAGGGCATTACATCATCAGGGTGCACGTCAGCCTTAGGATATCATCAATCGTGTACCTTGACCCTGACCGTGGCTGGCAGTGGTTTAAATGGAGATGTGTTTGGAGGCCCTATACTTTGCGACCAGAACAATTCCAGTCAATGCTATCAACCAAGTCAGGCGAATAGTCTGGCCATTCGCCTGACGCAAATACCTCCCGTGCAACAATATACGGTTACCTCTTCTGCAGGCAGCAATGGGTCGGTTAGCCCCAGCGGTTCTCAAACGGTGAATCCCGGGACCTCACTAATCTTCACTGCAACACCTGATACTAATTATGGAGTGGGTCAGTGGCTGGTTGATGGTGCTCCGGTTCAACAAGGGGGTGCTACCTACCAATTAACCAATATCACCGCCAACCACACGGTAGATGTGACCTTCGGTACAGTGACACTGACACCAAGCGTATCCATGCTTGGGCTTTCGGTGAATTGCCCTGCCGCATCTATGTCTCCTGATTGTGCACAAAAAAACAATGCATTAACCGGAACTCCACGCCAAATTACGATAACCAACACCGGTTCCGGTGAGGCTACTAATGTATTGGTTAGTTCTTCTGGGTTGCCCTCTGATGCCTCCGTGTCGCCCTCCAGTTGCGCTACTCTTGCTGCTAATGGCGGACAATGTGTGATTACTGTAACCCCTGGAGCCATAGCAAGCGCTAATGCAAGCAGTGCTCTGTGCACTACAGGAGTGCAGCCCGAAGGGAGTGTCAGTGTGACTGCAGATGGCGGACTGTCTGCGTTAGTAAATGTCTATGTCCTGAGTTATGGTTGTATTTATCAAGGTGGCTTCATCTATTCCATAGATGACACAACAACAAATACAGGCAGTATAGGTGGAAAGACGGCAGCAGTCGGGGACACTTATCCAGGACAAACATCGGTTTCTTTAGCAACTCCTAATTGGGGGGGGGCGGGAACAAGTATTGGTTCTGCTTTATACGAAACCAGCTCTCAAGGTGCGAATAATGGCAGTGCCAATAGTACAGCCATCATCAGCGCATTAACTACAAACTTCAGCAGCCCGCCTTACAACGGTGCATCCCCCGTTCCTTTAGTTAATTACGCTGCAGGATTATGCAGTTTGTTGTCCGTTAACGCAGCAGGGGCTACATCCTGTACTTCCCCTAATACCTGTTACACCAATTGGTATTTGCCAGCCATTTGTGAGTGGGGGCCACTTGGCGCTATCTGTACTTCTGGGAGTACCAATATTCAACAGCAACTCTATGAAAATGTATTGATTCCAAGCGCTACTCTTGGGCTGGTAAGTTCAGGCTTCTACTGGAGTTCTACCGAGAACTCGTTCAATCCATTGAACACCGCGTGGTACCAGTTCCTAGGCGGCAGCTTTCGCAGTACGACCAACAAGGGCGCTCGAATTGGTATTCGGTGTTCTCGGGCTTTAACCCTTTAACCATTTATCCCTTTTCTTGTGACCTTGCTTTGCAAAATGTGCAAAGCGGGTCATTAATTTTTCGCCTCAATAGGAGCTGCAGAGAATGGCTTCGTTGATAACTCAGAATGGGCGGGAACGACGTAATTCAGAATTCAGGTGCGGAAGTATAGTTATAAAGGTCTCTTTTTGTCATACGCTCATAATATAATGCAGCAATCAATCTCACCAAAAGAACTTTGTACATGGGGTGAAACGATACAGGAAGATCATTTATTTTTATTTAAAAATAAAACGCTACGAGGGGGTATACGCAACTTATTTTAACCCCCACACCCTAAAACCTCCCCCACGCTACGCGCGTTGGAGAGGGGGGGGGATCGAAGGAAGCTCATTTTTTCTGGACATTAGTGAGCCTGCGCGAGGCATGACCGTTTTATTGTTATGCACAGAGCAGCGTATTAAAATCATGGGTATTTATTTTGTTTTATAATTCCAAAATTTGGGTAATGCGTAACAGGATAGACCGACACCCAGGATGCACAAAATCCCTCCCGATATCAGAGCTGTACTGATGCCAAAGCCAGCAGCTACAAAGCCTGCACGCGTATCACCTAGCCTTGGGCCGCTTAAATAGCTTATCATTTCAATTCCAGCCAAGCGTCCTCTCAGTTCTGTAGGTATTGTATTATTCCATAATGTACTGCGAAAAATTCCGCTTATTGCATCAAAGGCTCCAGATAATGCTAGAAATAAAAGCGCCAGCCACAAGGAGTTTGAAACCCCAAATCCAATGATTGAAGCACCCCAAAATGCAGCAGCAATGGCAATGGCTTTGCCATCATGTGATATTCTTGAGGTCCAACCACTGACAAAAGAAATAATCAGGGAACCTACAGCCGGTGCCGCATAAAGCAATCCTAGTGTTTTGGCACCTCCGTACGATTGTGCGATAGCAGGTAATAAGGCATTGGGCATGGCAAAAACCATGGCAATAAAATCAACAAAATAGCTCCCTATTAACTCTTGGCGGCTGAATGCGAATGAGAGACCTTGTTTTAAGGATGAAAAAATGGATGGATGCTCTTGTATAACCGGCTTTGGTATATTGTGCATAAGACCTAAACTGGTTAGGGAGAACATAAAAGTAAGAAAATCAATTAGGTACGTTACCATAATTCCTAACTGCGCAATAATGAATCCAGCAATTGCAGGACCGACAATCATGCAAAAACTGAATTTAAAACTTCCAAGCGCCCCTACATTCTTATAATCTTCCGTTTTGACAATTTGCTGTGTAATGCTGTCAAAGGCCGGACGATGAAGACCTGTAATTGCAGACATTAGTGACGCAACAAGAAAAATTATAATTAAACTCGGGTTATTGCTGGAGGCGTTTAATGCAAGAAAACAGCATCCAATGGCAAGGAGCAGTTCGCTAATAATAAGAAGGGCACGTCGGTTGTAACGATCAGCAAATACGCCGCCAACCAGAGCAGTCAATAATAACGGTAAGAGCTGAATGAGACTAAGAAGTCCAACCATTAATGTAGATTCAGTCATGTGATAGATCTGATAAGGCAGCGCGACAAAAGTAATCATTGTTCCTATAAAGGATATAAATTGTCCTGAATACAGTAGACGAAAATCGCGGTTTGTTTTAAGCAGGGATAAATCGATTAAATGGCTCATTGCACCATCCGTATGGAACGTGAAGGGAATTAATTGAAATAAACAGACATTCTATGTTCTTTTCATACTTTTGTACAGAACATGTACTGATACTTTGGGTAATAGTCAAGAATGAATATAAACTACTCGATTATCAGAATATGCCTCAATAATTATTCGGGATATTGCGAGGTGGAATGTGTATAAAAGATACATTCACACCAGGCCAGCATTGAGTTGAAAGAGCGTTTTAGGAATGATGTGCAAATACCCTAAAGAATATGCTTTCTCAATCAATTCTGATTTACTCGAACAACTGAGTTTATTTTTTATATTTTCCAAATAAGATTCGATCGTCCTAACCGACAGATTCAATTTCGTGCCTACGGCTTTTGCTGAATGCCCTCTTAACAAATAAAAAAAGCACTCCGTTTCTCGTTCAGAAAGACTTAGCTCGGGATAGTTATCTTCGATGATAAAACTTTTTTGACCCAGTGCTTTGTTTGATTTGGTTTTTGACAACGACTCAAATTCATAAAGCAGCATTAAATTAAAAACATTGGTATGAGTGACATCATAAAAATGCTGGGCAATAGAAGTTAACTCATTGTCTTCATTTTTTAGTGCGAATTTTTCGCCGTATATAATTCGCCAATTATCATTGTGGTAACAATAACTACCTAAAATTCTCAATGTTTTCTGTTGCTGGATAACCAGCCTATCCTGACGATAAAATTCTTCATGTTCCTCGGACGCTTTACATTTCATATCGCAATAAGAGTAACCCTGCATTTTATCCAAGGTTTGAAAGCCGGATACTTGGAGAGAAATTGAATTCCCGAACATAAAATTGGAATTGATATCTAAAATAGAAAAATAACCGGGAATTTGATCGATCAAATGGTTTGTAGGCATTTTATTTGTATTTCGATTCATTTATGGCTCTTTTGCTCATATTTTGTACTGTTATTTTCCATCAAATCAATAAAAAATGCAAGAGATATCACTTTTCAAGGCAAAAAAAAAGCAATAAAGACCGAAAGCAACCAACAATTAAACTTAATAAGTAACAGCACCCCAAAATGCATGTATGCATTTATTTGTCGACAGAATACCGTATTTTATACGCTTACCTAAGTATTTTGTTATCTATTACAATTCCTGCCTTTAATGTTGAAGAACAAGATGTGGATCATTCTACCAGGGGCTGTTGACAATGACTTGCTTACCCTATATTTCGAGTTTTATGCGCGGAATCGATTAATGAACGCATTTTAAGTGAAGAACCGACATAAAGTGTAGGAAGTTGAGGTAAATAGATTAGATGAACTATCAACAGAGACTAAAAGTTGATAACAAATCACCAAAGTAGGTTTGTCAGGCACATCAAACTCTGACCAGGTTAACCGCATTCGAATGGAACAAAATGAACAAAGTGTTAATTTTTCCTTAATGATCCCCTGATAAAATTGTTTTAATTCTGAACATTTTGCGTGGTGCGTTTGTGAGGATTATATGGAGCTATTAGGGGACTATCCAAAAGCAGTTGCAACAATTTGAGGAAAGCACTAAAAATTAACAAACCGAGATTGATTTGATTGAAGAAAAAACGCGCCAATTAGAACTGGGACTTGCAGAACTACTGGCACAATAAGTTGAAAGGGAAACTCGGGAAAAAGGATGTTTTAGCTGTAACATACTTTAGTTTTTAATGTTAAAATAAAGAGGTACTATGGACTATACGGAGTTCGGTGTCTCGCGATTTTGGAAATAAATTATGAGTAGTTAACAGCCACTAAACGTACTTGAGTTTAAACGGTTGCTAATAAGATTGTAACAGGAACTATGATGGAACGTGACGGATATCCTTCTAATTTAAATGACAGTGCCAATTTGACTCATCCTTGGGTTCAATTGCTTAAAAACAGACGTCATTCCCCAAGTGTATTTTGCTCATCAAGAGTATTCCTGCATGGCTATAGTACCTATCACAGGAAAAGCTTATATCGAGTCTGTTCAAGCTACGTGTTGTTTTTCAAAAACATTGGTGCTTGTTTGTCTTTTTTTATAACAAATAGAACTCAAGTCATGTTTTATGGATTTGCTCAATTGAGTCGGAATTTTTTCGCTAACGACTCTGATTTTTATAAAAAACAGAGGATTACCAATGACTAATTTATTATTCGAAGAAGGATAGCCTATGCCAGCCATTAAAATTACAGGAACCGGTAATTATTTACCTCTGAACAAGGTGTTTTCTACAGAATTGGATGTTCGTTTAGGTTTGCCACCTGGTACGGTGGAAAAAAAATCTGGACTTATTTCCAGACACTTTGCTTCACCTGAAGAAACAAGTTCTTATATGGGAGCACAAGCGGCATTAAAAGCCATTGAACAGGCCGGAATTCGTTTAACCGAGATTGATGCCATCATCAGTGCGAGTGGAGTAGGGGAACAACTGATACCATGTACTGCAGCATTGATCCAAAAACAACTGGGTCTCGAGGAGTCGGGAATCAGTTGTTTTGACATCAACAGCACGTGCCTGAGCTTCATAACCGCTCTTGATGTTGCCTCTTACCTGATTGACGGCGGCCGATTTAACCGAATTTTGATTGTTTCAAGCGACATTGCTTCTGCCGGTATTGATTGGACAGATTTAGAAACCTGCACCATTTTTGGCGATGGCGCAGCTGCTTGTCTGGTAGAAAAAAGCGATGGTTCCCAACGTATTTTAGGTTCGCATCTCATTACAAACAGCAATGGTTCAACTTATTGTCAGGTAATCGCTGGAGGGACACTGATACCACCTTCTAAAGCAGGTCGCGATCCGCGTTCTGATCTCTTTTACATGGATGGTAAAAAAGTATTTAAATTAGCCTCAAAATTAGTAGATCAATTGACCGATGAGTTAATGACGCGAGCAGGAGTGACACTGGCCGATATTGATTGGGTTGTTCCTCATCAAGCCAGTTTGCTTGCGATGCATCATATACGAAAACGACTTAATCTTTCTAAAGATAAATTTGTTGATATCTATGCACATCATGGTAACCAGATTGCTGCTTCAATACCCACAGTACTGAATCATCTTGTACGTAATGAAAAAATTCAACGAGGAGATCTGGTATTTTTATTGGGTACAGGTGCAGGATTGAGTGCTGGCGGAATCGTTTTGGAGTTTTGATATGCATTGCTTGGTCACAGGAAGTACTGGCTGTCTTGGAATGAATTTAACTCGACGGTTGCTCGAGCAAGGACATGACGTTCTCGCCTTGGGGCGAAATAAATTGCTGGGTGATCAACTTAATCAAATGGGTGCTCATTTTATTCCCCTGGATTTGAAAGAACGAGACTCCCTGAAAACTGTTGCAACAGGCGTGGATGTTATTTTTCATTGCGCAGCTTTATCAAGCCCATGGGGTACTTTTAAGGAGTTTTATGAGGCAAATGTAGTTGCAACCCAAAACGTAATTGACGCAACACCCTATGATGCTCGACTTGTTTATGTTTCATCACCCAGTATTTATTTTGATTTTAAAGAACGTTATAACATTAAAGAAGATGCTTTATTACCCCAAACTCCGGCAAACCATTATGTTAAAACAAAATTGTTAGCTGAATCCTTAATTGATGAGGCATATAAAGCCAAACAACTTCGCGTTATTACTTTACGACCAAGAGCTATTTTTGGGCCTTATGATCGTTCAATTATTCCTCGCATTTTAAAATCTGAAAAAAATGGAGTGCTTCCTATAATCGGGAGCGGAGATAATTTGATTGACATCACTTATGTGGATAATGTGGTGGATGGTTTGATTCTTGCCGCTCACGCGGATCCCCGTTTTTTTGGAAATAAATACAACCTGACTAATGGTGAACCCAAAACATTGATTGCAATACTTGATCTCCTATTCAACGCCTTAAAAAAACCGTTAACTGTTCGAACCGTCCCTTATTCAAAAGCTCATTTTTTGGCTCAATGCCTTGAGCTAATACACAGCCTTCCATTCATTAAAAAAGAACCGATTTTAACTCGATACAGTGCGGGAGTTCTTAATTTTGGACAGACTTTAAATATTGACGCTGCGATTAGGGATTTAAAGTACAGTCCTAATGTGAGCATTGAACAAGGTTTTGAATTATACGCAAAATGGAGCACTTCTTTATGATTGAATATCGATTGTTTGAAGCAGGATATTGCAGTCACTGCGAACGAATGACGCGGAGTAATGGACCGCTCAAGAAGTCAAAATATCCGGCATTATGTGCTCTGATAAAGCACCCGGAACAGGGTTATATCTTATTCGATACAGGATATAGTGATCGATTTTTTCAGCTGACTAAAAAATTTCCATTCTCTCTTTATAGGCATTTGACTCCTGTAGTTTTAAAACACTCTTTAAAAGAGCAACTAATACAGAACAACATCCTTCCGAAGGAAATCAAGTATATTGTGATTTCCCATTTTCATGCGGATCACATTGGAGGAATTATTGACTTTCCCAATGCACGCTTTATATGCCATCCTTCTGCAATTGAGGATGTCAGGAATAAAAAAGGAATTAGGGCGTTAATGCAAGGATTTTTACCAAAGCTATTGCCTGAAGATTTTTATCAACGAGTCATTACGTTAGACATGGATATCTCTCTTCCGGCCAGTTTGATGCCTTTTGCTTCCGGTTTTGATTTGTTTGGTGATGGTCAGCTTTTTGCCATCAGCTTGCCTGGTCACGCAAAAGGTCAAATTGGCTTGTATTTTCAATCAAAAAAAGAGACCTTTTTAATCGCAGACAGTTGCTGGCATCAAGAAACATACAAAAACCTGGTGTTTCCATCTGAGTTAACCTATCTCATTCACCACAATAAAAAAGAGTATCTTCAAACGATCAGAAGTTTAAATGCCTTAAGTAATCAAAATAAGGAAATAGACATTATTCCATCGCATTGCAAGATTATCTCTGAAACACTAGAAGGTAATGCCCGATGATAGTACGTATAGTGTATTACTATTTTAAAACTCTATTTTTACAGCGTTGGTTTACCTCAAGAGATCAACTTCTTCGTTACCAGCAAAAAAAATTTAAAGCATTGGTCAAAAACACCTTATCCAAATCTCCATTCTATAAAGACTATTTAGATAAACCATTTGAACAATGGCCTGTTATTAACAAAAACATCATGATGGAACATTTCGATTCAATTAATACCCTGAGAATAAAAAAGAGTGATGCGCTTAAGGTTGCTCTGAACGCAGAACAATCAAGGGATTTTTCAGCATTGATCGGTAACATTGCAGTTGGTTTGTCTTCTGGAACCAGCACTCAACGTGGTCTTTTTCTTGTAAGCAACAAGGAACGCAGCATGTGGGCAGGAATCTTATTGGCTAAAGTACTTCCTTCTGGCTTGAAAACCAATGAACGAATTGCTTTTTTTCTAAGGGCTAACAACCGACTTTATATGACGCTGAACAAAAGCAGGAGGATACAGTTCACCTTTTTTGACTTGCTTGATGACTTTGATACCCAAATCGATCAATTAAATACGCTGCAACCCACGATTTTGTCTGCACCTGCCAGTGTTCTGGTTGCATTATCAAGACAGATCATACGTTTGAATATTTCACCTAAAAAAATTTTTTCCGTAGCAGAAGTGCTTGATAAACACGATGAAGCCCTGATACAAAAAGCCTTCAAGTGCCAGGTATCTCAAGTGTATCAATGCACGGAAGGGTTTCTGGCTGTCAGCGATAAACAAACGAACCATTTAACCATGAATGAAGAGTTCCTCATTATTGAAAAAGAATGGGTGGATGAACATCGTTTTATACCAATTATCACTGATTTGCTGCGCACCACTCAGCCCATGATCCGATATCGACTCGATGATGTTCTTGTTGAAGATCAATCAGGTCATGTGTTTACCCGTTTATCAACAATTGAAGGGCGTGTAGGTGATATTTGTTATGGCGTGAAAGAAGATAAGGTCATACCTGTTTTTGCTGATTTGATAAGACAACAGATGGCCAGTTTTCCTTTCGATTTTGATGATTATCGAATTACACAGCATGCTTTCAATGAATTTAAGATACAAACGCTTCCTGAGATAAGTGAAAAAGAAGCGCTTGTACTGCATTTGAATCAGTTGT
Organism: Legionella moravica DSM 19234; assembly: GCF_000423305.1. Lineage (GTDB taxonomy): Bacteria > Pseudomonadota > Gammaproteobacteria > Legionellales > Legionellaceae > Legionella > Legionella moravica. The sequence continues at coordinate 156,235 of NZ_AUHS01000015.1, forward strand.
TTGAATCTAAAGGTTGTGAGTTACCTGTCTGGATCTGGAGCCAATTCGAAGACAATTCCAGAGGAGTCAAAACACGCCGTATACAGTGCATAATGGATAATAAGCCTCTGCAATGAACAAAACATGAATGTACCTGGTTGGCCTGTGAGTCAGCCTTATTCATCGAATGAATGGGATTATTCTTGCTTTATTGGCTCAATATCACCCGTTTTATTTGTTCTTTTTTCCTTTCTTTTTTCTTGCCAGGTTTCCAATAAGACATAAAAAACAGGAACAAAAACAACAGCAAGACAAGTAGATGCAATCATTCCGCTGGATACAGCAATCCCGATTGATCGTCGTGCATTAGCCCCAGCACCAGTTGCAAATACCAAGGGCATAACTCCCATAATAAACGCAAATGACGTCATTAAAATGGGGCGAAAACGTGTTTTTGCTCCCAGAACAGCTGATTCAAATATGGATTTCTTATGAATTTGGCGGTGCTCATGCGCCACCTCAATGATCAATATCGCGTTTTTCGTTGCCAAAGCAATTAAGAGTAACAAGCCGATTTGCGTATACATGTTATTATCCATACCCAGGCTGGAAAGAGCTAATACTGTTCCTATCAAGGTGAGGGGTACACTGAAAATGATGGAGGTAGGGATGAGCCAATTTTCATACTGGCCTGAAAGTATCAGATAAACAAGAACCAGTGATAACGCAAAAATATAATAACTCATATTCCCGGCAATTTTTTCTTGATAGGCTGTACTGGTCCATTCATAGGACAGTCCTGGAGGTAATTGTTCTTTGGCGGTTTGTTCCATGGCTTGGATTCCTTGACCTGAACTGAACCCTTTTGCGGAAATACCATTTATGTTGCTGGAGGGATAGAGGTTATACAGTGAGATAATCGCAGGACCAACAGCCGGACTTACATCTGTTAATGTGCCTAATGGAACCATTGAACCGGATTGATTTTTTACATAGTAATTCCTTAAGTCTTCAGCTGTGCCTCGTGATTTAGCATCGGCCTGAACGTAAACTTGAAATACTTGTCCAAACTTGGTGAATAAATTGACATAGGATGAGCCAAGATACGTTTGTAATGCATCAAACGCATCTCCTACCTGAACACCCAAAGCCTCAGCTTTTGTCCGATTAATTGGTGCGGAAACCTGGGGTACCTTGGAGCGAAATGAAGTTATCAAATTTTGTACGGCAGGCTGTAACATCCCTTGATTTATGAATTGATCTGTAACTTGTTGCAGTTTGTTATAATCAAAACTTCCATCTTGTAATTCTATTTGCATTTGGAAGCCACCAGAAAGACCTAATCCTTGTATAGAAGGGGGAACTACAACCATAACTTTGGCATCCAGAGTTTCTTTGGCTATGGCATTGAGTTTAGTGTAGAGCGCCATCAGATCTTCTGATTTTCCTCTTAAACTCCAATCCTTAAAGATTAAATACATCACTCCAGCATTTGAAAGACTTGAGTTATTGTCTAAAAGAGAGATCCCATCGATAGTAATAATATTTTCTATGCCATCAATACGTGATATTTTATCTCTTAATTCGTCAGTTACTTTGTTTGTTCGTCCGAGACTGGCACCATCGGGTAATTGGATGTTCAAGACAAGATAACCTTGATCTTCTATGGGTATAAAGCCTGTTGGAATACGTGTCAAACCAAAAATAGCCAGAAGAACCAATAACGCACCAACCAGACATACCACCCCGCTATGATGTACCAGGCGATCAATAAAACCTACATAGGCTTCCTCTAAGGGATTGTATATTCGATCAAAGGTTCTGAAAAAAATATTTTTAGGTTTTGAAGGATCTACAGGTTTTAGCCAGAGCGCACATTGAGTCGGTTTGAGTGTCATCGCATTAATGGCGCTAATAAAGGCAGTTGCAGCAATAACCAGAGCAAACTGGGCATACATGGCTCCAGTGAGTCCTGGCATAAACCCTGCGGGAACAAAAACGGCCATTAGCACCATGGTGATACCCATAATTGGGCCAAAAAGTTCTTTCATGGCTTTAATCGATGCTTCTTTGGGAGCCATTCCTTTTTCAATATGCTGGGTAACTCCTTCAACAATCACTATCGCATCATCTACTACAATACCAATTGCTAGAACCAATCCAAAAAGAGTAAGCAAATTGACGGAATACCCCATCAGCAATAAGGCAAAAAATGTTCCTATTATTGTTACCGGAACTGTGGTTGCTGGTACCAGTGTGGCACGAAAATTTTGCAAAAAAACCACAATAACGATTAAAACGAGTATGCCTGCTTCAATAAGTGTTTTATACACTTCACTGATTGACGCTTTAACAAACATGGTCGTGTCAAAGGGAATGTCGTATTGCAATCCCGGTGGGAATTTTTTAGACATTTTTTCTACTGTTTTTCTTACTTCGCTGGCAACGTCCAAAGCATTCGCGCCGGGTAACTGATAAATACCAATTGCCGCAGTGGGTTTCCCATTAAATTTGGCAAGCTGACTGTAACTTGATGAACCTAATTCAACACGTCCCACATCTTTTATCCGCACGATTTGAGCGGTGCTGCTGGCATTTGAGGTTTCGTTGGAGGATGTATCTATGGTTTTGATAATAATATTAGCGAATTGATTTACATCAGCAAGTTGGCCTGGCACATTTACTGTTAACTGATATGCTTGATCACCCATTGTTGGTGGTGCACCGAGCTGACCCGCTGAAACTTCTTTGTTTTGGTAACTGATTGCATTAATGACGTCGCTTGGATTTAGTGAAAATGCTTGCATTTTCCCTGGATCAAGCCAAATTCTCATGGCATAACTGCCTGCACCAAATACTACAACATTTCCGACACCTGGTAATCGTGACAATTCGTCCTGCATATTAATTTCTGCATAACTGTCTAGAAAAACTCCATCATATTCATTGTTTTTAGATGTTAAGGTTATGAATTGCAGGATTGCAGTGGATTTTTGTTGAACGACTACCCCTTGCTTTTGAACGGATTCAGGTAATTGAGCCAAAGCAGCTTGCACACGGTTTTGGACTAGTACCTGTGCATAGTTGAGATCGGTGCCGATCGCAAAGGTGACAATCAGATTATACGTACCGCTGTTTGTGCTTGTCGATTGCATGTACAGCATGTCCTCAACACCATTCACTTGTTGCTCAATCGGTAGGGCAACAGTATTGATCAGTGTCTTTGCATCTGCTCCTGGATAGTTCGCCGTGACCTGAATAGTAGGAGGAACTATGGCCGGGTATTGAGCCACAGGCAAAATATATATAGCAATTAACCCTATAAAAACAAGAAAGAGAGCAATTACATTCGCCAGCACTGGGCGTTCTATAAAAAATTTTGAAATCATTTAAATTGCTACTCTCCCTGAATAACCCTGATATTAAATTAATGATATTGAGTGTTACCTAATTCTTTTTTTGTAAACCATCATTCTGTGTTTTTGGCGATACCAGATGACTTGGAGTCGCATTCTGAAGACCAGAAACAATAATATTGTCCTGGGGATCAATCCCTTTAAGAACTGCCCGCATTCCATTATTCAAACTGCCTGTCTCAATGCGTTTAAGCACTACGTAATTATTTGAATCGACAGTCAATACATACGCTCCTATCTGATCGTATTGAATAGAGGTATCCGGTATGGTTAGTTTTTTAGACGGTTCCGATACTGGAATGCGTACATTTACAAAAAGCCCAGGAACAAGATCAAGTTGTGCATTTTCCAATAGTGCTCTGAATTCCATGGTGCCTGTTGATGAATTCAAGCCTGTATTGACGAAATCCAATGAGCCTTTGTGGGGAAAATCAGTTTCTGATTGCAATCCGACAAAAACAGGTACTTTGGGGAGAGAGGAGGCCTTTAATCCTCTTTTCTTGGCCGCTGCACGTATTTTGAGTAAATCCAGCTCATTGAGGTATATATAGACGTATATTGGTTTGATTTGTTCTATTGTAGCCAGTTTAGTTGCAGCGCCATTTCCTACGAGGTTACCTGGATCGACTAAATGACGTCCAATACGTCCATCAAATGGAGCAAGTACATGAGTGTAACTGTAAGTAATCGCAGCATTTTTGGCATCGGCCTCTGCTTTGTCAATTTCTGCTTTGGCCTCATCTTTTTTAGAGGCCCATTTTTCAACGCTTTTTAATGAAGTGGCGTTTTGTTTGTACATCAGTTGTTGGCGTTCATATTCTGTTTTGGCATAAGCATATGCTGCCTTTTGTGCTGCTACTGTAGCTTCAGCAGCTTTAAGTTGTTCGTAGTAGGGCTCAGGTTCTATAACAAACAACTCTTGTCCCTTTTTAACATAGGTGCCGTCTACAAATTTTTGTGAATCCAGATACCCATCAACTCTGGCAACCAAATCAACCGAATTATAGGCAACAGTGTTTCCCGTCTGGGTGATGTACTCTGTTACTTCCATTAGTTTGGGTTTTTGTATGATAACGACCGGAGGCGGAAGGCTTGGCGTATTGCTCTTGTGTGGGTGCATTACAAGATAGATAACACAAAGGATGGCTAATCCAATTGCTGCTTTTTTTAATAATTGCGATTTATTATCTAAATTCATAAAAATTACCAGGTTGGTAGATAAAGTTGTTTTATTTGTTGTTTGTTTGTTACTGGTTTTTGATGATTCGATTGTTTTAGTAAACTACCCCAATTGGTTCGCTCAGCCATTTCATTTTTTACCTGACTAGAAACAATATCATTACCATTTCGTATTTGCCAGCCACCGCCAAGTGAACGATATAGTGCTACCAAGGAGAGAGAGACGTCTCCCTTTGCTTTAGTCAATGAAGTCTGAACACGAAGTTGCTGCTGTTCCGCATTGAGAACGGTGGTGTAATCAGACTCTCCTTCTTTATAACGGATTATCGCTAATTTGGTTGATTGGATTGCTGAACCATTGGCTCGGGTCAGTAAATATTCTGTTTTTTGAGATTCGATGTATTGAGTTATATTATCTTGTACTTCTTGTTGAACTTTTAACACAAGATTCAAATAATTTAATAATGCTTGTTGGAATACGGCATCCTGCACACGGACCGAGTTTGTAATTTGGCCATAATTTAAGAATGGCCATATGATAGAAGGGCCTGCAGTAATGGTTCGATTTGACCAGTTAAACAGATCACTGATCGACGTGCTGCCTATATTGTTTGACGAAAATGCAAAAGAACCGTTTAATGACAAAGACGGAAAGAGGTTAGCCTTGATTGCACCTATGGCTTCGGATTGAGCAATAGCTTCCATCCTTGCCTGGTAAATATCGGGTCTGCGTGCAACGGCCTCTTTGGGTATACCTACAGCAACACGCGCTGAGGCTTTGGGAATACCATGACTTTTTTGGATGAGGGCATCTACTTTATTTGGAGTTGTACCTAATAAAACACCCAATACATCTTTTTGGTGTTGCAGTTCACTAATCAGTTGAGGAAGCTTTGATTGTGTTTCAGCCAATTCTGTTTCTGCTTGCTCCACATCAAGCAAACTGGTTTGTCCACCTTTATAACGAGCTTTAGCAATTCGCAAACTTGACGCCTGAACCTGAATATTTGTTTTGGTAATTTTAATTAATTCTTCCTGGGTACGAATATTTATGAAGGTACTGGCAATATCGGCAGTGAGAGTAACTAATGCTTGATCGTAAGCGGCTAAAGATGCAAGAAAAGCTGCATCGTTTGAGCGTATAGCTCTGCGGTATTTACCCCAAAAGTCGAGTTCCCAGCTTGCAGAAAAGCCTAGGGATGCAGTCAGAAAATCAGGAGGTAAAATATTTTGTAATTGACTGCCGCCAATCCGCCAATAGGTATAGCTTCCATTGAGTTCTTGTTGCTGAGGATACAACTCTCCAACTGATTGAGCGAGTTGAGCACGGGCTTGTAATACGCGTACCCCCGCAATTTGCAATGACAGATTGTTTTTGTATCCATTCTGAATTATTGAGGTTAATGTCTGATCATGGAACACATTCCACCAAGTCGCATTTTGAATTGGCGCTTGTTTTACTGACGGGTTGTTTTCCAGCCAATGTTCAGCAATTTTTTTTTGAGGCTCTTTAAAATTAGGTCCAACCATACAGGAGCTAAGTAAAAAGCAAATGATTACTGTTAGAGTCCTCAACATAAGTATTTGAATATCCCTATAGAATTATGGGTGTTCACCACATCTTTTTCTGTCACTTGGTGCAATGTGACCTACCAGTACTTCTTCAAAGAGAAAATGAGCCTTTGCTCATTGGTTGTATATTACTTTTTGCAAGAGTACTCGTAAGATAATAACGATGAATGCTCCTTGGAACAAGTCATTTAGGCAATGAATTTTGATTTTGCTTTTATTTAAAAACATGCCGTCCATTCATTCAATCTACATCTTGAGGCAGTAGACTAAACTTTATTTGATGGGGTTAGCCAGAGAGGCTGGTCTTTGGCCCTTAGCCTGACGGCTATGAGCCAAGGACAACCTTAAAAAGTGAGGAGTTCTCAGGAGTTGTTCGCAGTAAATAGGTCTGGAAAGAATGAAATATCAACAGATTCAAGTATTCCTCACATTTTAAAAGGTTATTTTAATGAAGCCGTTAGGAACAATGGTCATTACATCCTAAAGTTTGGCTCTGATTTGGAGGTGACTATCCGATGCTTTTAATAATTGAGATTCAGACTTAAAAAAGCCAAATTTAGTATCTTGATAAAACTTCACTTCGCCTGTAGAAATATCATGATTTCCTCCAATGATTCCGCATTTTCCTTTTTCAATCAGTTTTTTTAATATAGTGCTACGCTCCATAACTGCATGCACCGTTTTGCGCACATTAATAGCGGTCACTTTTTCTACAAACTCTTCATTATTTGAGGTACGGTCTTCGATTACTGTCTGTTCCGCACTAACCGCAGGTTGAATCTTGGTTAACAATGCAGTCAAATGACCCATTTCTACATGATCACAGGCCCCCTTAATGGCACCACACTTGGTATGACCCAATACGACTATGATTTTGGCGCCGGCAATTTTACAGGCAAACTCCATACTGCCTAGAACATCTTCGTTAATTATAGTTCCAGCAATGCGTACGCTAAATACATCACCCAAACCTTGGTCAAAAATCAATTCAACTGAAGTTCTTGAATCAATACAACTTAAAATAATTGCAAAAGGATGCTGTCCATCAGAGGTTTCATTGGCTTGTTGCAGCAGGTTGCGATTAATTTTTAGGTTATTGATGAATCGTTTATTGCCTTCTTGTAATAAATGTAGGGCAATTACGGGGGTAATCGCTTCTTGCATTTCTTTAGTCAATGTTTTCATTGTTTATCCTTATATAAGCGATCTGGAGTGTGGTTCCATAAGGTTTTCACTTCATTAACTGCAGATCGGATAGTTTCAGCTGATTTTAATCCTCCTTCAAGATAGGTCAGTCCTTGAAGAAGCCAATCAGCTAATTCTGGTTGTACCAATTGATAAAAAACCTGATTTCCATTTTTGCGTTGTTTGACTACCTTATGGGCTCTGAGTGTGGCAAGGTGTTGTGATACTACAGAGTGACTTGTTCCTAAAATAGTTTGCAAGCTATTGACGTTGTGCTCTCCGGTTTGGAGTTCTTCAATGATTCGTATTCGGTGTTGATGAGCAATAGCACTTAAGAACTCTGCCATTTTCTCTGAAATTAATGCTCTGGCTGGCATAATAAGTTCCAGTGTGTGTATATTAGAATATTTTAATATACTCATGTAACTTTACAACTGAATTTTAGTATTTAGGTAACTACCCATGTTATCCCGAACGCATTGCGCTATTGTCCGGGAATACTGAGCTTCTTTCGATCAAATCCCCTCTCCACCGCGCGTAGCGTGGGGGAGAGGGTTTAGGGTGAGGGGGGTAAAATACTTGCGTGCAAAAGCGCGCTCACTATAAATGTTTTTTTTTGTCACTCGCTTAAAAAATAATGCAGTTGCAACCAAGCTCACAAAAATCAACTTGGTAATTCGAGAAACGACATTGGAAGATCATTTATTGTTTTTAAAATAAAATGCTCCTTGGAGGCATGCGCAACCTATATCAACAGCTATTACGATGAATCAGTGTCAAAAGAGAAAGAAAAGAACCTATCATTGTAGTAAATAATTTAATTGAACGCGCGTTTGCGCGCAGGGATTTAACCCCCTCACCCTAAACCCTCTCCCCCACGCTACGCGCGGTGGAGAGGGGATTTGATCGAAAGAAGCTCAATTCTCCCGAACACCAATGCAGTGCGTTCAGGATGACGTGGGTAGTTGCGATTTTTTAATCTTGTAAAGTACGGAGTGCCACTTGATGAGCAAGGATAGATTCGTCATTCGCTTTTGCTCATTCCTCTCCGCTTTGCGGCGCGCTAAAGCGCGTCCAAAATGCTTCGCCGCGCTGTGCGCTCTTCGCTGCGCATTTTGTCGAACCTCATCGGTTCGAACCCTTCCGGGAAACGGAGTTTTATTCTTGTTTGGTGGTTTTATCTCGGTACATGACAAAGAAACTGTCATGCCCGCGCACTGATATATCCCCTCAAATTTGCTAAAAATAATTGCAGTAAAGTTGAAGTCGTGATCTAATTTTCCCCAACAAATTTGTTTGGGGAAAATGATGGAACCTATCGATTTACTACATGACCATCTCATGGAGGAATGTCCTTTTATCCATGGCAAACGTTTACAAGCATTAATGGATGTAGCATGTTCACTACAAAAGAAGCAAAACCTATCGCTGACAGCAATAGGCAAAGGATTAACTGGAAACAGTTCATTAAAACACAAGATTAAAAAGGTAGATCGTCTTGAGGGCAACA
>NZ_KE384004.1:0-103902 GCF_000423305.1 Legionella moravica DSM 19234
CAAGTTGTCCCCCTCTTTAAGGTATATTCCTACGCGTTACTCACCCGTTCGCCACTCGCCATCAACCTAGCAAGCTAGGTCATGCTGCCGTTCGACTTGCATGTGTTAAGCATGCCGCCAGCGTTCAATCTGAGCCAGGATCAAACTCTTCAGTTCAATTCCTGAGCTAGCTTTATCTAGCGTCTCTTTACTTCTTTGTTTCTTTATTAAGCACTCAAATTCTTCAAAGCGCCCACACAGTTTGTCTTCTCAATTCTTAATGAACCTGCCCCGAAGGCGTGCTGCGTATTCTACTGATTTCAGCTCCAGTGTCAAACACTTTTTGCATTTTTTTTAATTGTTTTTTCAATATTAAATTACTCTTCACCATATCGATTTACGAGTGATCATGTTGACCAAATTTTCAGCTTGATATATCCTTCCTCTACTTTAATTCTATGGAGATCTAAGATGATTCGCGCAGTCGTATTATTAATAATGACACTTTGGGTTAGTTCTCTTTTCGCCAATCCAAATGTACATCACCATAACAGTTCCTCGTTAACTAATGCTTTACGAACTGGAATTGATACCAATGGCAATGTACTCTATTTATGTCAAGCTAAACTATTCGGTAGTATTCAACCCGGTAAGACCTGGGCTGGCTATGGAAGATGTAATGTACCTTATGGCGGTAAAGAATATATAGTTGATCAGTTCACTATCCCCAATCAACGTAACTTTGGTCAATTTAATTGGGAACGCGACCTACGCGGAGCTCTTCAAATTGGTAAAGATACCAATGGAAATCCATTATTTGTTTGTCAGGTAAATTTTAGTGGCAGTATACAGCCGGGAAAAACCTGGCCAGGCTACAATCATTGCAACATATCCTATGCCGGTCGTGAAGTGATAACTGATAATTTTAGGGTTTTAAGCAGGCCACAAGAAATTATTGTAGGATCGAAGATCCCAGGAAGACAATCTAATAATATACACCTACATTATTAATGTGTTCGTAATTAGGGGCTGTTTTCATTTCATTATGTTCAAGCCTACTTTCCGCAACTTGTTCGCGGAATCTATAGATCTTGCTCAAAACAAGAATATATTACGCCTATAAAGAGTGAATTGGATCCCGCGAACAAGTCGCGGGACGTCGAAACTTGAATTGTCAACAGACCCTATTTTCTTTCGTAAACTAGAAAGGTCATATCGTATTGATTCTTCTCATCACGCTCTCGAAATTCTGAGTTTCGACAGTCCCATGCTTCTTCATTAATTTCGGGAAAAAAGACATCCGCCGCAAATGAGTGGTGAATTTTTGTGAGGTATATTTTATCAGCAATATCTATAGCCTGGGAAAATAAAATGGCCCCGCCTATAATCATGACTTCATTTTCTTCGAAAACTAACGAGAATGCCTTTTCTACAGAATCTAAAACAGTAACCCCATCGATTGACAATAACGAATGGCTTAGTACTATATTCTTTCTTCCGGGTAATGGCCTGCCAATGGATTCGAACGTTTTTCGACCCATAATGATTGGTTTGCCCATAGTTGTTTGTTTAAAATATTGTAGATCAGCAGGTAAATGGCACAGCAATTGGTTGTTACATCCTAAACCACCTCGCTCATCTACGGCCGCGATCAAACTGATAATGCTCATGAACAACTCCTTGAGTGTGCCATTTCCGCGGCCATTTTTACTGCAGCGAGCAAACTACCGTGATCAGCGCTATTTTTTCCGGCTAACTCCAATGCAGTACCGTGATCTACAGATGTCCGTATTATTGGTAATCCAAGTGTGACATTTACTGAATGGTTAAAACCAGCAAATTTTAATACCGGTAATCCCTGATCGTGATACATAGCAACATAAGCATCACAACTCTCCTCATTGTTTGCGGTAAACATCGTATCTGCAGGCAGTGGTCCTTGTACATCAATACCCTTTTTTCTTAATGATATTAATGCAGGATTTATGACCTCAATTTCCTCTCGCCCTAAATATCCCGATTCACCCGCATGAGGATTTAATCCGGCTACTTTTATTTTCGGATTCAAAATACCAAAATCGTGAATTAATGCATGACTAAGTGTACTGATTACCTTAATTATTAAGGTCGAGTTTATTGCGTCAGGAACTTGGCGTAATGGAAGATGGGTAGTTACTAGCGCAACTCTCATCTGTTCACAAGCCAACATCATTACTACTTGCTCCGCACCAAAAAACTGTGCGAAAAATTCTGTATGCCCGGAAAAAGGAATTCCACCAGCATTAATATTGGCCTTATGAACTGGTGCTGTGACAAGGGCTGAAAACTCGCCCCTGCTGCAAAGAGTGGCTCCTAAAGTTAAGAGTTCTATAACATAAGATGCATTTTCAGGATTTAACTGACCCGAAACGACTATTCCAGTACAAGGTACAGAAAGAACTGTGAGGGAACCCGGTTCAGTTTTTACATCCTCTCCGGGTATATATTCATAAAAATCAATTGTCCTGGATAGTTCCGCTGCTCTTACTTTCAGAACATCCAAATCACCTAAGATGACTACCGGTATATTATAGCCTGCAAGTGCCAAACATAAATCAGGGCCAATTCCTGCAGGCTCGCCACTGCTAACTAGCAGTGGCTTCATGCCAAGTCCTTATCTATTATATTAACGTATGCTTCAGTTCGCAGATGTTGTTGCCAATTTTGAACTGCTTCAGCAAATTTACGTTGTTGTAAGAACTGCCTGACCTGTTGACGCTTAAATGATTCTGAATCATCTTTTTGCTTACGCGCTATCACTTCAATCAAGTGCCAACCGTATTGAGTTTTCACTGGCTGGCTAACTTTATGTAAAGGCAGACTATTCATTGTTTTCTCAAATTCAGGAACTAATTCACCTGGGTTGACCCAGCCTAAATCGCCTCCTTTCACTGCACTTGCGGCATCCAAAGAGTACTGTTTTGCCATCAGAGCAAAGTCTTTTCCGGATTTCAGTTGTTGGTATATGTTTTTCACTTGTTTCAATGAATCAGAAGGCAACATGCTGGCATCAGGCTTTAATAATATGTGGCGTACGTGAGTCTGAGTCACCACATGATGCTGGTTATCTCCTCCCTTGGCCACCAATTTAATGAGTTGAAAACCATTTCCGGTACGTAAAGGTCCGACTACCTGGCCTACATTCATTTTAACCACTTCTTTAGCAAAAATTTCAGGCAATTCAGCTAAATGCCGCTCCCCAAGATCGCCGCCCTCTAAAGCCAGTTCGCCACTGGATTCTTCTATTGCCAATCGACTAAAATCCTCGCCTTTTTTAATTTTTGCCAACAATTTTTCCGCATTAGCCCGAGCACTTTTTATCTCTTCCGTTGTAGGTTCCTCGTTCAAAGGGATAACGATATTTTGTAAATGATAGGTAACTGCTGAGTTATCCACTGTATTCGCTGTTTTCAAATACTGTTCAACTTGCTCGTTGGTTACTTGAACATCTTTACCTACAGCTTTCTGTTGCAAGCGGCTCAACAACATTTCTTTGCGAATATTTTGTCGGTATTCCTGCCAGGTGATTCCCTGTTTGGTAATCTCTTCACGTAACTGAGATAAGGTTAAATTGTTCATCGTGGCTACTCGCTCAATCGCTTCATTGAGTTCTGTACTGTCCACTGTAAGTCCATGTTGCTTTGCCAATTGCATTTGCAAATCAACATCTATCAAATGCTGTAAAACCTGCTTACGTAAGACGGATTCTTTAGGCATTTGCATTTTTTGAGCAATAATCTGTTTTTTTGATAATTCAACTTGTGCATCCAGCTCACTGGAAGTAATGACTCCGTTATTTACAATAGCAACAACTTTATCTAACAACTGCTTACCTTCAGCACTATTTAACCCTGAAAGTAATAAACACAACAATGCCAACCTTTTAAACATGCCTTAATCCTCATTTACTCTTTGTCGCGCAATTTAGGGTATTCTTAAGCAAAATACAAGCAACTTTGGTTAATTTCTAATCTAATTAGCGGCGAAATGGATCGTTATAACCTGGTATATAGGTACTCAGTATATTATAAGGATCACTGTTTGCCACTGATCCTAAGCCTTTTAATAATAATTGCAAATAGACATTATTATTATATTGAGGTTCAAAATCATTATTCAGATTTTTAAATGTTCGTCCTCCCATTAATCTAAGTGCCCAACAGCAGCTATCATATTGAACACCAAACAAAGACATCATGCTGTAATTTTTACTAATATTCTGGCTGTAAGCCCCAATACTGCTCCACTTTTCATTTAATGGCCATGAAAAAGCAATAATTCCCTGATTTAATGCATTATTGGCCGTTCCATTGTTTCTAACTGCTGTTACATCGCCATTAACCAAATAACTGTAACCACCACTGATTATGGCATTCGGGATGGGCTGGTAATGCAAATTTAAATCTGCATTATTTGTAGCCCGAGTAGCTGGATCCCATATGTAATCACCCGTTATTGCCCAGGATGGATTAATGCGATATACCGCCCTTGATGCAATTGGTGATGTGCCAAAAGTTGAAGATAGATTACCAAACGAATTGGGATCATCAACACAATATCCAGTAGGGCTTTGGCATAATTGAACCTTTCTATCGGAAAAATACTTAATTTGTCCAATAGTAAAATTAGCTCGTTCAACTCCTGTATCTTCAGATAACCAACGAGAAGTGATCGCATATGCCAATTGATTTGCATCTCCTATCCGATCAAAACCTGAAAACCGGTTCGTTCTAAATAGTTGATCTGTATTAAATATCATAATTCCAGAATCATAAACAGGAATGGGCGTCTGATTTTGATATGGAACACGCAAATAATAGAGTCTTGGCTCTAAAGTTTGAGTATATGATTCTCCCTTTAGCGATAAATCACGCTCAAAAAATAACCCGCTATCCACACTAAATCGTGGAATAGTGCGATTAAAGTCCTGATGATATGAGCCCCAAATAGTGCTGTTTTGCACACTGTAATAGTTTTCTACAAACTGGGCGGAGGGAGTCACATAACCCCATGGTTTCACAATTGGGATTGATACTATAGGATTGAAATGAAATCGAGGGCCTTGAGGCATTCTTAATGGAGCTAAATCCCATCGATCAACCGGCCAATGGAACTGATCGTATTGGCCAAGAATACTGACATTCGCATTAAACGGCAAATCATAGTAATAACCGTTGGCCATTAACTGAGGCAAGCGTTCATAAACCGGCGAAAGACGTATTTCATTTACCGGTTGTAATGTTTGATAACTTTGCCCCATTCCTTTGAAGGTCCAATTTTCTGTAGAATAAATTAAATCCGCCTGACGTAATAATTGCCGTTGGGTAATCATCACCAGATTAGAACTGAAATCCTGAAAATAATAATCATCAGAAACTTGCTCCAGATTAATATTCATTTGTAAATCAGGAGTAAAATAGGTTCTATCCAAAATACCCAAAGACCAGCGGTTTGTTGAATTACCAAGAAGCCTGGGGTATTGAACTTCGTTATTCCTCAAAAAAGTACCAAAGGCTCTATCATCAGGAAGAAAAGTGCCCTCTATTGTTCCAGAACTCATCCCGCTTAAATAACGAAACTGCCCGCCCATCATGACACCACGTTCAGAATACAGATGCGGCTCAATAGTCATGTCATAGTTTGGAGCCATGTTCCAGTAATAGGGTAAACCGAGATCAAAACCACCCACATTGGAATATCCTACCAAAGGCATCAAAAAACCTGATTTTCGTTCTTTGCTGGTAGGAAAACTTAAATACGGTGTATAAAAGACGGGCAGGTCATGTATCCGAAGTACCGCATTACGTGCAACACCTTTTGCCTTCGTATTATCTAAAGTTAAGCTATCCGCCTCTATGTTCCATGCATTATTCTGAGGCGCACAGGTGGTATAAGTTGCTTTGCGCAAGAAGTAGTCTTTATTAGCAAATCGCCTGATTAAACTGGCGCGCCCCCATGCTGGAAGAACAGCACTGTTGCGATTGGTGTTAAACCGATACAACACATCTTCCGTTATACCTGATTGATCCTGTGGGTTAATAACGGCTTTGCGCGCAATCATCAATCTGTCAGGCTCCAAATAACGAACATCGCCCAAAAACTCAATTTTCGTAACCTGATTAGTCTTGGTGTCCCTATAAACATAAGCAGTTTGCGCATTGACAACACGCTGATCTTGTTGCACTTCAACATTGCCAGATAGTGTGGATCGTTTATCACGATAGAAAGAAACCCTATCGGCTAAAATACGCACTTCATCAACACTGGCCAAAGGTGTAACGATTGTTGGTTTATAGGATCCCAAACAGATTGGCGAACTTTGATCTGCTTGCCAGCCCAGGCACTGGGCAAATTTAGCTCTTATAGCATCCGTTAAATCAACATCGCGAGCCATAACACAGGCTTGAACCGGTTCGGATATAAGAGACGCTGAATGGGCAATTCCATGATGTATTAAGAGCGTCAACAGAATTCCGGTCAGGCCAATACCAATCAAAAACCATTTAGCCGACTTGAAGAAGTCAGCCACCATTTCATGGGAACATTTTAAAAAACAATAGGATCTGTCTCGCAGTAAGACGATTCGTGAAAAAAAATTAAGAAGCTTCTTATAAAACCTGATGTTCACAACAAACAAAATGCCTTATGATGCTTACAATTATCCTCATTTACGACGAGTATATAAATTGTTAGCCAGTAATAAAGTTGGAAAGTATAACATGCATGAACGAGAAAACGCACTGAAAGTATGGCTGGATCATGTTATTCCTCAGAAAGAGTTTAGTCTGGTCTCGCTGGCAGGAGACGCCAGTTTTAGGAGATATTATCGTATTCAATACAATGGTTTATCACGGATAGTAATGGATGCGCCTCCCGATAGAGAAGATCTTGAACCCTTCATCCACTTTGCGACAACAATTGCCAATGCCGATGTCAACACGCCAGAAATTCTTGCTATCAACAGCGAGCAGGGATTTTTATTGCTGAGTGATTTTGGGGATCAACTTCTTTTAGGAAAACTAGAAGAACATACTGCCGATACTTATTATCAAGAAGCACTTAAAACGCTACTAAAATTACAGACTTGCTCTATTAATGATCCCAAGCTGCCCTCTTTTGATAAGCAATTTATGCTCAAGGAGATGGCACTCTGCCCTGAATGGTTTCTCAAAGGATATCTCAAGCTCGATTTGCTAGAGCATGAATCGATCCTGATGCAACATCTTATGGAATGGGTTGCTGCTGAAGTAGAAAAGCAGCCTTTAACTTTTATCCACCGGGATTACCATTCACGCAATCTGATGCTAATTGATGGTACACATCAAGTTAACTTTGGCGTAATTGATTTCCAGGATGCCATGAGCGGCCCTCTAACCTATGATTTGGTATCTCTTCTTAAAGATTGTTATATCGCATGGCCAAGAGAGAAAGTTCTACAATGGGTTCGTTTTTTTTATGAACAGAATCACTGTGCCCGCAATACCTATAGTTTTCCAGAATTTATACGTGCCTTTGACCTCTGTGGTCTGCAGAGGCATTTAAAAGTGTTAGGTGTTTTTTGTCGATTGCATTTACGTGATAATAAATCCGGTTATCTGAATGATTTACCTCTCACCTTAAACTATGTTCTTGAATGTTGTGAGATTTATGAGGAACTACATCCTCTTTATCATTTTCTGCAAAAGCGAGTATTTTTACCATGAAAGTTGCAATGATCCTGGCTGCAGGGAGGGGCGAACGCTTAAAACCGCTTACTGATGTTCAACCCAAAGCACTGTGCATGGTAAAAAATCGGCCGCTAATCGAACACCACGTTATCAACCTTGCGAATGCAGGCTTTGACAAATTGGTAATAAATCATGCCTATCTAGGAGGGAAAATCCGGCAATATCTCGGTAATGGAGAACGTTATGGCATAACTATCTGTTACTCTCCCGAACCACCCGGTGGACTTGAGACTGGTGGGGGGATTGTAAAAGCGTTACCTTTATTGGGAAATAAACCATTTATAACTGTCAATGCGGATATATTTACCGATTTCAATTTTGCACAATTAAATCTTGATTTAGAACAACCGATTCATCTTATTTTGACTAAAAATAATCCATTACTCAATCATCATGGGGATTTTAGCCTGGTGAATCAAAATCAGCTAAGTAATGACAATGCAAAATATACTTTTGCAGGCATCGCCATTTATAATCCAATCGTGTTTGCTCAATGCAAACAAGGGCGCTATTCCGTAACTCCATTAATTCGACAACTCGTGTCACAAAACAAGGTAACTGGAAGCCTACATCAAGGAACATGGTTTGATATAGGCTCTTTAGAGCGGCTCAGGGCGGCCAACAACCTCTAACCACCTGCTGACATACCACCAGTAGGTGTTACTTCTGGCTCAATCTCGATACCCTCTTCTTTACCAGAGACAGGTTCTTTTCGTACTTCAGGTGCTTTTTCAACTGCTTTGGCTTTTTCAGCTACGACTTGCTGTTCTGGGTATGCATGCAACTGTACAGCAACTTCAATACCTTTATCTTCCATGAACGACTCAAATCCTGTAACCGGATTTGTGATTTTTTCTGCTAAACTCTTTGAATCACCGGTGATCGGCTGCCCATTTGCAGCAGTGATTACCTCTCCGTTGTTATCCGCTTGGTAAATTTTGCTTCCCTTGCTTACGTTATTTTGTCGAGAAAACCAGGCATTTAATATAGTATCCAACGACTTAACGTGTGTATTCGGAAGTGAACTGCCATCAGTAGCGCTGTACCCTCGCAACAAATCGCCAAATGTTCCAAAAGCTATATCCAGATTTATTTTACCTTTTAAGCCTTCCAATTTTTTAGCGGCTGCATTAGCCAGATTTTCTTGCATATTTTGAAAATCAGACAAAAAGTTCTGATCACCAAACCAATGCTGCTTGCTGGGTGTTAATTTATGGTAGACAAATGCTGCAAACTCATCCACCTTATCCATAATGTCTTTAAATTCTTCCAGCAAATTGTTATCGATAAGCAGCTGTCTGAATTGTTGAGCAAAGTACGCGGCTCCGTTGATCGAATTTCCCGTTAGTTTCATTAACTGTAACAGTATATCTTTCGGGGGCAGTGGTTTTTTGGCCATGTTATTAGTCTCTCTAAAACTATTGGAGTATTGTTTCAGTAATAATCACCAAGACATTGCAAATCATAATCTCCAGGGGCTGTTCACAACTGACTCTATTATTTCTCTTTGTTATTATGATCTATTATAGCAAAACCATTTACGTATAATTTAGCGTGAAACGCAACTCCTTCAAATGCAAAAAAGGAGATAAATCGTATAGGTTTATTATAACAAACCAGCGCCGTTATTTCGGCAGCTGGTTGTTCAATTGATGTTAATAAAATGTAAATTTTACATAAAAGGAGTTTTTATCGTATCGATAACGGAATTAAATGTTTTCTTTTTCATCGAATCAAATGTGAATTCATCAACCAGAATTGCTTCCCAGCGAGCATCTTCAACTGCAAGAAGTTCATTCATTTCTTGTTGATTCAACTCACCTTTTTCAACTTTTTCCTGCAATTTATCCTTTAGTTTACCGAATTTGAACCGTTTTAAATCATTGACCTTTGCAGTCAGTCCTTCTGTTTGAATAATCAACTGAAGAGCATGCTCCATTCGATCAATGGGTTGTTTTGGATCACCACTTAAAAAGATGATTTTTTTCAATCGATCACGGTAGTTATTATTACCGGTCATTAATTTTGCTAATTTTTGATCCAGTTTATCACTAGGGTATTGCATGGTTTGTCCAAAAGGAAAAGCAAGCAAACGGGCAACAAAACCTAATAACCTGGAAGGAAAATTATGACAAAGCGAGATCATGGATTTTTGTGCATGATAAAAGCAGTAACTAACAGCCCATTTTGCATGCAATTGTTCATCAGGATGATCTTGATTCATCTGCACATTGCGTAAGACCGCCATGGCCATATAGAGGTACGACATGCCATCAGCAAGACGAGCAGAAACACGCTCTCTTCGCTTTAAATCTCCCCCTAGATAGATTAAAGATAAATCGGCAAGCCAGGCATAAGCATGACTTAACCGAGCCAGGCGCTTGTATTCTCTTTTCATCGAATTATCTGGCACCGAAATGAATATCCCGCCAGTCCATGCAGAACACACTGTTTTTGCCAGATTTTGCATGAAATAATGAATATGCTTCCAGATTACTTCACTGAAGGCCTCTTTATTCTCTCCTGCAACGGCATAAAACTCATCTCGAATGTAAGGATGACAGGCCATGGATCCCTGACCAAAAATCAGTAAATTTCGTGACATCACATTGGCCCCTTCAACTGTTATCGAGATAGGAACACCTTGATAAAAGGTAGTTAAATAATTTCGAGGACCAACCACAACTGCTCGACCTGCATGTACATCCATAGCCGAATTCACTACGATTCGGGCTAATTCTGTATTGAAATATTTGGTAATAGCAGAAGCTACTGAAGGTTTTTTATGCTCATTCACCGCAGCTACTGTCAATAAGCGGGTTGAATTAATTAAATAATTTAAGCCTGCAATTTCAGCCAGCTTTTCTGCAACACCTTCAAACTGCCCTATTTCTACATTAAATTGGCGGCGAATTCGTGCAAAAGCTCCAGAAGTTAAATAAGAAACAGAAGATGATCCAGCGCCTAAGGCTGGTAACGAAATGGAACGACCTATAGACAAACATTCAACCAACATTTGCCAACCAGCACCCGCTTTTTTCTGACCGCCAATAATGGAGGTAATCGGCACAAATATGTCTTTACCGCGGATAGTGCCGTTCATAAAAGGCTGATCTGCAGGTAAATGTCGGTTACCAATTTCAAGATGTTCAGTTTCTCTTGGAATCAATATACAGGTAATCCCTTCCTCACCCTCGCCTTGTAACAAACCATCAGGGTCTTTCAAATTGACTGCCAAGCCAATTAAAGTAGCCACTGGAGCCAATGTGATCCAACGCTTATCTAAAGTAATGCTAAGACCCAGAACGGATTTACCCTCAATTTTCTTTTTGACTACAATGGCGTAGGATTGAATGGAAGTAGCATCACTGCCAGCACCAGGTTCAGTCAAAGCAAAACAGGGAATATCTATACCTTTGGCAAGGCGGGGTAAATAATATGCTTTCTGCTCTTCGGTGCCGTAGTAGTTGAGTAATTCACCTGGGCCTAAAGAGTTAGGAACCATGACTGTTACAGCAGCTACTCCTGAGCGAGTCGCAAGTTTCAATACGACATCGGAGTGTGCTCGTGCGGAAAACCCCTTGCCCCCAAACTCTTTAGGTATCACTAATCCGAAAAAGCCTTTTTCTTTGATATAATTCCACACTTTGGCAGGTAAATCACGCTCCTGGCTGATTTCCCATTCATCGAGCATACTGCATAAAATTTGGGTCTCATTATCTACAAATGCTTGTTCTTCTTCTGTGAGCTCCGTGGACACTTTGGATAATCTGTCCCAGTCAGGTGTTCCGGTAAAGATATCCTGCTCCAGCCAGGTATCTCCCGCATTGAGAGCTTCTTCTTCTGTTTTTGACAATTTAGGAACCGACTTTCCGGCTGTTTTATATAAAAAATCTGCAATATAAGCTCGAACAGGCTCAACCTGAACAACTATTATGGCCAACAGAATAATAGCCCAAAGCATTATCCCAATTACCCATGGAAAACCCAATCCAAAAGTCGCCAGAATCAAATATGCGGCACTGCCAATCTCCCATATCAGTGGATTCATGGCTCTATACAGTACTACCAGAGTAAATACCAGATAAACTAAAAAAAATAATATTGCCATAAATATACCTTCCTTTGCTTTCTAATTATTGCAGGATAGATTACAAGTATATACCCTTTACGCTTCATTTTGCGAGTATCCTATTATTCACATTATAAAAAGAAAACGTTGATTAAACTTGCATAAACTGACTTCTTGATCCAATGTAAATATATAGGCATAGGTGATTAAAACATGACCCAAAGACTTGTTTGGAATTTTGAATTTTCGACAACGAAAACGATCCCGTTAACAAATCTCGTCACTGATGAGCACGATATCATTAAATGGGAACGACGTTTTTTTTGGCCTGAATCTGAAATAATTCATTTAACCTGTATTGATAACTCATTACTGGATCTTGCTAATTATCATCAGAAGCATAAAGAGGATTACTATTACATACTTCCAGACTCTAATTTAAATATTAAACTGCGACGTAATGAGTTACTGTACAAACCTATACTGCAACAAACCCCGTCAGCTACAGGATTTGGCGCCAAAATTAATCTGGACGCGATACAACATGACGCTGATACCGAAGAAGACATTAATTCAGATTATTTATTCTCTATTGCTAAAGAAGCCCGAAAAAAAGGAATAGAAGTTTTTGTGAAGAAAGAAGCGTTTATTTATAAATTTCCAAGCACTCCTCATATAAAACTTGAATTAGCTCGTCTGGAAGTCAAAGGTCACGTTTATTTTAGCGCTTGCATCGAAGGTAAATCACTCTATTTAGTAGAATTACTGAGCGATCTCTTGCTGGGCACACAGGTTTCCTGCGAATATGTAACTTTTCTGAAAAACATCATTAAATCATGATAAAAACCCTGTTAGGTATCATTTACAGCTTTGGAAAAATTGGCATCATCTCTTTAGGTGGTGGAAATTCCTTGCTGAAACTACTGGAATATGAAGCAGTTAATTACAGGCATTGGGTAGATAATGAAGAGTTCATAGGAATGCTGGGAACCAGTTTCTTATTTCCTGGACTGACTGCAGTAAAATTATCAGCACTGATAGGATATAAGGCTGGAGGGGCTTTAGGCTTAATCCTCGCTGTCGTGTGTCTGAATCTGCCTGGCCTGGTTATGGCAATACTGGGTTATCAGTGGTTAACATCCCATAATGGGCCTGTGACAAGAAAAATTATGATTTCAGTGCAATATGGTTCCTTGGCTCTTTTAGCTGCAGCAACCTTTTCTGTAGCACAGGGGGTTATTGACATCCATTTTTCAATTCCAATAGCACTGATTACTGTATTGTTTTTTATCGCCCTGGCTGTATGGAATCTGTCTCCTTTTTATGGCTTTCTTGGCTTTATAGCACTATGCTTTATTTTGGTACGTTAAACTCGTCTGCCCGACGAGGTTACCAATCTGCTTTTATGAAGTGCTGAGGGAATAATGTGCTAAAATTTGATTAAGAATCATTAAATTAAACACTAAATTCAACGGATGGGTTGAGTTTTTTTTGATTCAGATCTAACCTGAAAAAAAAGAAAATGGAGTTCCACTTGGATACTACTCTGGATAACCCAGATTATTATATCAATAGAGAGTTTTCTGCTATTGCTTTTAATCAGCGAGTACTCATGCTTGCAAATGATGAACGAGTTCCCTTATTAGAGCGGATGCGATTTCTTAGCATTTGCAGTAGTAACCTCGATGAATTTTTTGAAATTCGTGTAGCAGGTCTCAAAGAAAAGATTGCTCTTTCTTCTGGAAAACTGACCATTGATGGTTTACGAGCAGATGAGGCATTTAGCCAAATAAGCCAAAGAGCACACCTTTTAATTGATCAGCTTTACAGCATTTTCAACAAGCAATTACTCCCTGCATTACGTAAAGAAAATATTCATTTTCTTGAAACCGATCAATGGACTGATGACATCCATTTATGGGCAAAGCATTATTTTAAAAACGAAATAATGCCTGTTATAAGCCCCATAGCATTGGATTTGGCTCATCCTTTACCCAGGTTAATTAATAAAAGCCTTAACTTCATCATTTCATTAAGTGGTAAAGATGCCTTTGATCGTAATATTGATTATGCAGTGGTGCATGCTCCGCGGTCTATACCACGCATGATTCATTTACCTTCAGAACTTTGTGGCGACGCTCATTACTTCGTTTATTTATCCTCCATTATAAAAACCCATGTCAACAGCTTATTCCCGGGGATGGAGATTAGTGGATGCTATTCTTTTCGCCTGACCCGTAATAGCGATCTGTTTCTTAGAGAAGAAGAAATTGATGATTTAGCCAAAGCCGTGCAACGCGAAATATTTTCACGCCATTATGGGCATGTGGTGCGATTGGAAATTGAACAAAAATGTCCCGATAAAATTGTAGATTTTCTTTTACAAAAATATCATCTTCGCCATGAGGATACTTATTATTGTGATGGACCAGTCAATCTTCAAAGATACATGATCGCGATTAACAGCATAGACAGGCCGGATCTTAATTATCCTGTATTTAACGCTCAGTATCCTAAACTTCCTAAGACCCAGCGTAATTTATTTAATATTCTTGATGAGCAAGACATATTATTACACCATCCCTATCAAAGCTTTGATTTAGTGATTGATTTTGTACGGCAAGCAGCAGCAGATCCCAATGTCCTGGCAATTAATCAAACATTGTACCGGACTCACTCAGAGTCAGTCATGGTTGATGCCTTGGTGAATGCCGCGCACTCAGGAAAAGAAGTCACCGCCGTGATTGAATTACGTGCCCGATTTAATGAGGAATCCAACTTAAAAATGGCCAATAAGCTTCATGCGGCTGGTATTCTGGTGCTTTATGGCGTGGTGGGTTATAAGACTCATGCAAAAATGACCTTGGTGGTTAGAAGAACTCATGGAAAGTTAAAACGATATGTGCATTTGAGTACGGGAAATTACCATGAACAAACAGCGAAACGTTATACCGATTTGGGATTGTTAACCGCTGAACCGACAATTACTTCTGATGCACAACTTATCTTTCAACAATTAACCGGATTAGGTAAGGTAGTAAAACTGAAGGCCCTTAGTCACTCACCCTTTACCCTGCACAAAACACTCTTACAACTTATTGAACAATGCACTACTGCCGCCACTGAAGGCAAGGATAGTGAAATCATGCTTAAAGTAAATGGAATCACGGATAGAGTAACGATTCAGGCTTTATACAAAGCATCACAGGCAGGGGTAAAAATTAATCTTATGGTTCGTGGAGTATGCTGCTTAAAACCAGGTTTGCCCGGTGTTTCTGATAACATCAGGGTATTTTCCTTTATTGGCCGTTTTCTGGAACACCATCGAGTTTACTATTTTCGTACCAATGATGAGGAACGTTATTTTTGTGCGAGTGCAGACTTAATGGAACGAAATTTATATCATCGGATTGAAATCATGTTTCCAATTCTTGAAGAAGAGTGTCAAAAAAGAATCAAGAATGAAATCATTAAAAACTATCTAAAAGACAACAGCAATACCTGGGAGATGCAAAGCGATGGAACTTATAAACCCTCGACTCAAGGTAACTATTGTGCCCAGGAAAAATTAATTGAACTCTATGCTGAAAAAGATACTCCAATTTAAGAGATGTTGAAACGATCATTAAAAGCTATGAAATACGCACTTATAGCAATAGTGTTTTGCTCAACTTACCTGGCTCTTCTCTTGCCAGGCGTGGTAATAAATATCCAGGCAAGAGGCTTTGTAACTCCTGATAGATAATCTGCGCTCGTGAAAAGGGCATATCAAAGTGCGCAGCGCCTTTTACCTTGTCCAGAACATGAAGATAGTAAGGCAGTACTCCATAAGAGAATAAAGCATGGCTTAAAGCGGCCAAAATCTTAGGGTTATCATTTACTCCAGTTAATAAAACACTCTGATTCAGTAACAGGCATCCTGCTTTCTTTAAGTCAGCACATGCTTTTAAAACGCTCTCATCCAACTCTTGCCCGTGGTTGCAGTGCAATACAACTACTTTTTTTAGTCGTGTTGACTCCAAAATAGAAAGTAAATCAGTATCTATCCTCTCAGGAAGCACTACTGGAATTCGAGTGTGCACCCTTAAAGTTGTTACATGCTGAATCTGTTCTAATTGCTGGATTAATTCCTTTAATACCAAATCAGAGGCAAGTAAGGGATCTCCGCCGCTTAATATAACTTCAGTAATGGATGAGTCTTTTGCTATATACGCACAAATCTCCCTCCAACCATTTCGCCCAGGATTATTCTCCTTATAGGGGAAATGTCTTCGAAAGCAATAACGGCAATTAACAGCACAAGCACCTGCAATAGTTAAGAGTACCCTTCCATGATATTTATGAATCAAGCCTTTTAAAGGATTAGCACTCAATTCAACAAGAGGATCCAAACTGTAGGCATCATGACTGACTAACTCGTTTTCTACAGCCAGTACCTGCAATAGCAAGGGATCGTTCGGATCGCCCTTTTGCATCCGATTTGCAAAACCCATGGGTATACGAGAGGAAAACTCTTTCTCAGCCAAAGCGCTTCCCATTTTAATTGGCAATTCTAAATAACTTAATAAATCAGTTGCTGAATTAAAACCTTGTGCTAATTTTTTTTGCCAACTCAATGAGGAATCTCGCATTAATTATACAGACTTGATAAACTGTGCGAACTTTAGCGAAAATACAGCAAAATCTCAACTGTGGAGCACGAATGGCAATCTATAGCACTAATGAATTTAAAAATGGCTTAAAAGTAATGGTAGACGATGCTCCTTGCAGCATTCTTGATTGTGAATTTGTTAAGCCCGGTAAGGGGCAGGCATTTACTCGCGTAAAAATTCGCAATTTGAAAACAGGGCGAGTTGTAGAGCGTACCTTTAAATCAGGCGATACCCTTCCATCTGCTGATGTAGCTGATGTAGAAATGCAATATCTTTACAATGATGGAGAGCAATGGCATTTTATGGTTCCTGACAACTTCGAACAATATGCACTTAATGAAGCAGTTCTTGCAGATGCTGCTCAATGGTTAAAAGAGCAAGATATTTGTATTGTTACCTTATGGAATAATGAGCCAATACAAGTTCTTCCTCCAACTTTTGTTATTTTGGAAATTGTTGAAACAGATCCTGGTTTGAAAGGTGATACTTCTGGCGGTGGCGGTAAACCTGCAAAATTGGAAACAGGAGCCGTAGTTCGTGTACCTCTGTTTGTTCAAACAGGCGAATTAATTAAAGTGGACACACGAAAAGGCGAGTATGTTTCCCGAGCAAAAGAATAATTGTCACCACCATAAACTTAAATGAAGTTGCTTCGCAACACTATTTAATCCCCCTCACCCTTATTCCCTCTCCCCCACGCTGCGCGCAGGGGAGAGGGGAAACTCAATTAAGGTATATGCTGCTCAAATGAAGTCGCTTCGCAACACTATTTAATACCCCTCACCCTTGATCCCTCCCCATGCTGCGTGCAGGGGAGAGGGGAAAATTAATTAAGGCATATGCTGCTCAAATGAAGTTACTTCGCAACCGTGTTTAATCTCCCTCACCCTGATTCCCTTTTCCCCACGCTGCGCGCGGGAGTGGAAACTCGGTTAAGGTATATGCTCTAAAATCCATTGTAATAGCCACCACCCCAATAACCGTAATCATCTGCCCAATAACTGGAATAGTAATAGTTATTTCCCCAATATGGCCTGTTACTATAATAACCTACGGAATATACATAATCATTGCTGTAACCTGGATCATAAGCCACTGTATCGACAGAAACAGTTTCTACAGTGCAACCAGTCAATAGCAATAAAGGAACACTTATAACAAGAGAAACAAGTAACTTGTTCATGATAGCTTCCTAGCAAGTTTATCGCTCTTTAATTATACAACATGAATCAACATTACTCAAATAGTGGTCATGGGTTCTGTAGGGAGGCATACATAATTGGCAGTAACCAGGAAGTCAATCGAGCCCGGCCGATTATCCTTTTTAGAGCAAATAACAAAAAATTAAGCCCGTATTAACAAGAGTTAATACGGGCGGTATGAGTGGATTTTGATATTTCACATAGTACAGGCAACGACCACCCGAGTTCTGAGCCGCGACTGATATACACGATGGAGGTATATGGAGAGCTTAAGGTTTCCTACCCAAAGTAGGCTTACACACCACTCTTCAAAGCAACCTCCCAATCTAAAACTATTTACTGGTTCAGTCAGGATCAGTCATTACCTATATGCTTTAATGATAGACTAACAAAAGCAATATTGGCAAATAATTATACAAATAATCGCATGGTTCGCACTTTGTAGCGTCCTTATGCTTACTGTGATTGAGCCTTTCGATACAAGTGATTCGCAGAAGCTTGTACTGTGGGCATGATGATCATTTGTTCAATGTCAACATGCTGTGGACGAGTAATACAGTATACTACGGCATCGGCAACATCATCAGCCAGTAAAGGCTGAAATTCTTTATAAAATTCCTGGGCTCTTTTTTTATCATTCCAACGTACTTCACTAAATTCAGTATTGACTGCGCCAGGAGCTATTTCAGTTACTCTAACAGCACTCCCGAGCATATCCAATCTCATCGATTTTGATAATGCATGTACTGCATGTTTCGTTGCAGAATAGATATTCCCGTTAGGATAACATTCATGTCCCGCAATTGAGCCAATATTAACGACATGCCCATGAGCCCTCTCCAGCATGCCCGGAATGACTTCCCGACTGACATAAAGCAGTCCTTTTATATTCGTATCAATCATGGTATCCCAATGATCTTCAATGCCTTGGGAGATAGGCAGAGTGTCTAAAGCAAGGCCAGCATTGTTAATCAATACATCAATAGATCGCCATTCCTCAGGTAACGAACTTAACTGCAATTTCACTTGTGCTTTATCTCTTACATCAAGAGGCATAATATGATTTTTATTTTTAAACTGTTGAGTTAATTCCTGATCCAATTTCTCCAAACGCTCTGTTCGTCGCGCACTTAAAATTAGCCGAGCCCCCTGAGCAGCACACAAACGCGCGCATGCCTCGCCAATACCACTGGATGCTCCTGTTATTAAAACGATTTTATTCGTTAATAAATTCATTTATTTACCTCAGCAAATGTTCACCCTCATGGATTACACGGGTAGAGTTTAATAGAGTAATGATAAGTGAATCATTACAAACTATCCCATTATCTTCAAGATAAAAGATACCATTAGCCAGGCCAGGGTCTATTGACAATTGGTGCTACACCACTAATTTAATAGACTTTTTACTTTATAAAGAGCTATATTTATCTTTTGATAAAATGAGAACCGTATTAAATGGAGTTAATATGTCAGAGCGCGATTGGCCAGCAAACGATTATGCAATTGGATCCTACATTCAGGCATCTGTAGCCGATCAATTCCTTCCCAATCTTAAGATTGCTCCAACAGCCAAAGTATTGGATATAGGTTGTGGTAATGGCAGTTATACGCGAAAAATACTGGATATGGTTCCAAACGGTTCCGTACTGGGAATAGATCCATCAGAAAACATGTTAAAACTGGCACATGAAGTTGCTTTTGAGTATCCCAATTTTTCGATTAAAAAAGACAATGTAATCAGCATGAAGTACACAGAACAATTTGATTCTATTGTTTCATTCTGGTGCCTTCAGTGGACAACAAACATCTACAAATCTTTTGAACATATTATAAAAGCCCTAAAACCAGGCGGTACATTTTTTACATTATTCCCATCTGGCGATGATCCCTTCATTATGAGTTATTATGCCCTCAGAGATTCAGGCAGATTCAGCGTGCTGTCTGACTTTAAACCACCAGTGGACTATTCACAATTAGCCAACCTGAACAATAAGCTACAGACGCTGAACTGCAAAACACTTAACGTGGAATTATGCAAACAATCCATTACCCTGCCATCGTTAGATGTTTTTAGAAAATTTGTTAATGGTATTGCATTTTACCAGGGACAATTAGCAGACCCTGATGTAAAAGAGATCAATGAAGCCATGGTCCAATATTTTGAAAATGAATGTCAGCTTCATTATCAAGGAGAATATCAGTTTAACTTTGCTATTTATTTAGTAACTGGCGAGAAATAAAACACTAAAGGGTAATTGAGCCTTTTCATAAAGAAGTCCGAGCGAGCTCAGGATATCCTTGGAGCCTTCCATATAACAACCAGAGTAAATTATATACACGAAAGCATAGAGGCCATTTAAAATGAATTCATCTGTTTCATTATAAATCCTTCTTTGCTTTTCTTTTTTCAAGACAGGTCAATAAAATAGCAGCATACTCAATACCTGCCATCAGAGCACTATAACTCTATGATTAAAAACACAATATTAAAGCTATTTAAATTATTAATAATGACTATCAATTTTTTAATGTTTACTCTGAAAATTTCGATTGTTAAGATAAGTTGAATAAAATTTAATCTCTAGCAAGTTCGCTCATGGAAGGTTCAATCACGCACTTAAATTTCTAATTCTCGATTTAAAGGTTCTTTGTCCAGAATTAGTTTACATGCTAAAAATAAGCTCGTTCGTAAGATGTCAACAGACTAATTCAAAAAGTCCTTACGAAATTATAGCAGAATGGACTCAGCAAGGTTGGAAACGACATAATGCAAACAGATAGCATTTCAGATGTTCTGTTCGATGACATCCTCAGTTCTTTCTAATTCTTTTAATGTTAATTACAGGACGTTATTATCATGCCAAGAGACAATCTTTCAGCCCCTTTTTCCATGACTACCTCTGCTGTTCCAGGAACAGTGGGTTCATCAATAATTGGCGCTGCTGCCGGTAGCCAACAATCAGGCCTTGTGTCAACAAAGGTATTACAAGAATGTGATATGGCAGAACGGGATTCTTTATTAAAAGCTTTAAATCTGTTGTCTCATGGCATTGATGAATTTCATAATGAAAAAGCTCAAGGCTTGAATCTCTTTCCTGACGATCTCCAGGATATGCTTGGTATAACGCATAACGGTGCGGCCTCAACTGTAGAGAAAGCATTACTGGGGCCTGTGATGACCGCATCACATAGTGCTCAATTACCTTTGGATGTCAAAGCATGCATTGAAGGGATTCTGAATTCAGCTGAAGACTACAAACAATGGTCACAAACCCAACGAGCCTCTACCCTTGACATAGAAGAAGAATTCAAAGATAAAAAAATTGGATTATCGGCAAATTCTCATACCTTATGGATGAATTTCCATCATATTTCCGAACAATTGAATAACCATATTGAACGCGATTTCTCTCATAAAGGAAGTGCAGGCAAATCACACGGTCTTTTAGTTCAATCCAGTGCAAACAGTGCAACAGCAGGTTCACTGGGAACTGCCAGCCTTATGGCTCTTGTGGTTGATGCCTTAGGCTCTGCCCTGCGTGAACTGAGTGCCGCAGCATATTATTCCAAAGAAGAGACCAGCAATCCAAAAGAAAAAAATGTATACCTGGCACTAGAGGCATGCTGCAAAACATTTTCTCAAAGTAAGAACAGTCAAGAATCATTAATGGCTCTCCGCAAACTCGAAGAAGCGCTGCTAGATTTTGGTCCAGCAACGGAGCTGCAAGAACACCATAGCGTCACCAGCCCCGAGATGTCCGTCCTTGTCAGAATGTTAACGTCAATGCCATTTGTCAAAACATTACAAGCAGTGAATTCTTCTGTGCTGGCAGTCATTGCAGCAGAGCATGCTTTAACTCAAGATAAAGATAAATTCACTCAAAATACTCAGGAATCAGCGGCCAAAGCCAGTCTTATCAAAGACGTTTCTGGAGGAGATGCTCTTAGCCACTCACAAAATGTCACGGATTTTTACCATCAATTTGATCATGCAATGATGCATATAGACGGCGAGCTTAATGAGATCCAGGAGCATGAAGTTATTGCCTCAAGTGCCATAAGCACCGTACGCAGTCAATCGGCCCTGGTCACCGCCTCCAGCCTTATTCCCGGGTTTATTGGGCTGATTTCACGTGAATTGAGTGGAAGTGCTGACTTTACTAAAAACGACAAAGGAAGTAGTGAAGAGAGTAAAATAGTTTTACAATCCCGGCAGGAAATGACAGGCGCCGATCTGGATCAACTGATGTCTCGAATATGTGCCTTGCAAGAAAGGCTTGAACGATGCAAAGAATTAGGTGTATCGGCTCCTGTTGCCTTAGGGATGGGAGAAGCAATGACCTCTGGCTCCCTAATTGCGGCTCTGAATGTGATTGCTGGCATGTATTCAGCCCTGAGAGAACTTCGCACATTAGCAGAAAGTCCGAGTATTCCCTTACAACTAAACGAAGCAGAGCAATTAAAAGCGAATGAATATGCTAAATCCGCTCTGGACTCCAATAAAGGTAGCGCAGAATCAATCGGAACAGGCCCCGTTTCAGAGAAGCTTTCCTTGAATCAGCATCTCCAAAGTGTCATGGAACAAGTAGTATTAACCCATCGCTCTTATCGAAATTTTATCCTGCCTGATATGGAACGCAATGATCTGGATTCAGCGGGTAAATCCACCATAGCGTTTTCTCAAGGCAACAGTACCGGATTTTTATTAGGCTCATTAGGCGTACTCTCTCTAATAGGCCTACAAAGCGGTATCAGTGTAGAAGCATTATTCGGAGGCTTACGATACAGT
The DNA here is from genome assembly GCF_000423305.1 of Legionella moravica DSM 19234. Lineage (GTDB taxonomy): Bacteria > Pseudomonadota > Gammaproteobacteria > Legionellales > Legionellaceae > Legionella > Legionella moravica. The sequence goes on from NZ_KE384004.1 coordinate 22,464, forward strand.
CTTGAACTCAAAAGACTGAGTGACGGTGTGGACAAAACGCAACTCGATAACGGATTCAAATCCAACCTTAGCTTTGCCAGTAATGCGACCAGGTTGGCCGAACAATCCATGGGCTCCTCTTCAGTCATTCAATCTGGCTCCCAAGCAACTTATTTTCTGGCAGAAACCGCATTTTCTCGTTCAGTGACAGTTGCCTTGTGTCATTCAGGCGCCTTAAAGGAAATACTGCGTCGACTGGTCAATCAGGAAGAAGAACGACTTCAAGAAGACAAACAAATACCCGCGCCAGGATATTCAGACAGTGCTCTTGTGTCTGACGCCATAATGCCTCAATTGTATGACAATATCGTGAAAGTTCTGGATGATGCAGAAGCAAATCAAAATCCCATCCCCGGCCTGAATCAGGCGATGGCATCACAACTGGCAAAAGCGACCCATTCCAGCATTGCTGCCGCTTTATGCACTCATAGCACGTTCATTACCCCTGTTTTAAAATCCATAGTCGTTGCGAAAAAGGCCAGTGTCATTGAGGAAGAAATAAAAAAAGAAGCCATTTCCGCACAAAGCATCGTCAGCAAAGTACTCAGCGAATCATTAAATGTTATCCAGGCATTCACCAACAACTTTAAAGATGAAATGCTGCACATGAGAGATCCAATTAAGAACAGCACCACAATACAACTTTCAGCTGAATCAATTGGAACCAGTACAGCGGCTTCTTGTGCCGTGTCTTTATTATGCGAAGAATTATTCGAGATTTGCCTGAGCCGCTCTCTAACGCTTCTGGATAGGGAAAAAATGGCTCAATCGGCTGAAAAATCAGGAGAGCTAACCCAGGAAGAAGCAAAATTAGCGGGAGAAGCAATCGCAGAGGACAGTGCTATGGGTCAAGAGGCTCATTTTACCCACGCTATCTCAGCTCTGCGTCTAACATTATCGCACCTTGGGGTATCGCTTGGGAATATAGCCTCAGAAATGAATCGAAGTCCTGAACTGTTACAGGATGAATTAGAGATACACTCATCTCAACGCAGTCTGATGCGCAACCTGATCTCCGTATTTAGTCAATGCAGTGCCACGATGTTGGCTCTTACAGCATTAATACCGGTTGCCCCTTTGACTACTGCAGGTAGTGTTGATGCCTTAAGGGAGTTGATACATAACATTGATAGAGAACTGGTTTTAAAGCCTGTGCATAGCAGTGCGGATTCAACAAAAGACTGCGGTTCTGATAGCAGTTTATTAACAGGCATAGGCACAGATTGTGTTTCCAGCATTCTTTCTACCACCACAAAATTGCTGTTACAGGCTTCCGTTCTGGGTTTGGATAGCACGTTGTCCATAGCAAAAATGATGGAGATACTCTGTCTTCACCCAAGGCCAGGAGACGCTTTAGCTCTTGAATTACAGGCATTATCACAACCTAACGGACTCTCACGTAATTCCAACGAGCAATCACAAAGCGTATTGGTCGCGGGAAGCATCGGTACAGCGGGAATGTCACTTGCCAGTAAAACAGGAAAATCTTTTGCAACTGAAGATTCCATTCGCGGACTTCAAGAAGCAGTCAATCAACGAATTGATCGTATTGCCCTTCTGGATGACGAAGAAGAATCAAGTACGCTGAACTTAAAAGGATTTTATGAATTATTAATTCGTCTCATGGTTGAAGGCTCTGGAACTGACGATGCTTTTAAAGAGATTATTCAAAGATTTCATCGCGGTGGCATTATATTATCCAGTTATCATAGTGAGCATGGCGGAATTATTGAAGGTAAAAGACCACATAACTCAAACAGCCTGATTTCAAATAACAGTTTTCAAGGATGTGATGATGCTGATGCTGTATTAACAACCTTTATTGACAGAGCCTATCATTCCGAGCATGCGCCGAATTCCTTGCTGGACAGGCTGAAAAACGAATTGCTCCATTATGACAAGTTAAGTGAAAAAACCCAAAAGAGTTGGGCGTATATTGTCAATAAAGTATGTGATCGATTACGTATGGAACACGTTCGAAACAGCATTTTTAATCGTGGTGAGCATAAACGCCCCCAACAAACTTTGGCAGAGAAGAGAGAGAAGCTGCTTCATGATTGGACACGCCGGATAGCAGACGAAGAGGAACTGGCATCCCCCAGTAATTAAAATTGATACGGGTGCTTTTATGCCAAATTTTTTACCCAATGAGGGCTTTAACAAATTAAAACATTCGCTTCCTCATGAGTTTCGTAATCAGCTAATAAACGAGGAAGCTGTTTTAGCGCAAGCATATCCGCTGCTGAATATGCTCTGCCCAAATCGTGATGAGCTCAATGAATTAAGCATCCGTCTCAACATACCAGAGCCACTGAACAGTAAAGATTTGGCGAGACGCTTAGCCTCCCTGACTTTAGAATTGGAAGGCAATTTTAATGTTAATGCCTTATTTCAATACAGGCTCCCCATCGTGTTAAGTGAGTTTCCTAAACACAGCCGAGTTATTAATCAAACCATTCAGAAATTTAATGACATTATTGAAGCCTATCACAGAAACGAGATTGAGGAACTCTCGGAAACCAATATTGAAGAACATTACAAGGCAATTCTTAGCGCAATTAAGGAGCAAGGCTTTTATCGTGACAGTGATTCCTTTTGGCAATTAAATTGTGATAATGAATCATTATGGCAATTAATAGGAATGCTGGCTGGATGGTCAAAAACATCACCAGTTGATGTGATGAACAGGGAAAATATTCCATTAGCAGCTTCTTCATCAGAGCCAGTTGTACCGTCTTCCTCAATAGAACCCATTAGAACGCCTGTGGAGATTGCTGATTTGCCCCAAGATGCTAAATCCAGTATCAAAAGCCCGTTTATTCCAGAATACAGTTACAATTTTAACGGAGCCGGACGTCTGGATACTGAAACAAATTTTTTATTACTTAACGCTTTTGGGATGAAATTTGGCGGTCATTTTGATGCTCAGGTCAAATATCCCCCGCGTTTCATTCCTTTGGATCAGTTGCATGTTCTTGTTCGACGTCAGCTGTCTCATCGAATGGATGTATGGTCCACTCCATCATTTCAGTTATGGCTGGAAACCACATTAGCGCAACTCGGAGTTGAGTTTATCCAAAAAAACAAAAATGACAGCTCTGAAGACTTGTTGGTTAATCCTTTTTTAAAAGAACCGATCAGTTTTTTAAGTCCCGAAAAAATTAATACCGTACTCAATCAAACCCTGCTGCATTTTACTGATGAAGAATTCAATCCAAGCGCATCTGAAATCGCTATTCTCTCACAATATCTCTTTGAGTTATTACAAGGATTTCAAGTCAATCCAGGGCTGGCTTTGGGCATTGGGGCTAATTGGGATGGAACAGTAAACCTGTCCAACGAGGCTGGAGCCTATGCTTTTAAATTCAGGGAATCCAAGGCGGATTGGGGACGACGATTCAAACACCTCAGCCTTCATCGACAAGGCCCTTCCGAAGCCAAAATGAATGCTGCTATTGGTGTACAATTTGAGCTTCAATCGCTCATGACTGATTTTGATTATATGAGTCAATTGCAACCATCTGAATATAATGAAGTTGTATACAATGCGCTAATCGATAACCTGGTAACTGATCTTCTTCCGGAACCCTCCTACTTCGAAAATGAGCGTTATCCAAAATACAAAAAACAACATGTGGTCAAAACAAACGAAAGTGGCTTAATCGAGATTGACAGCTTTTTAATACCGAGCAAACAAGGCACTTATTTTAAAGGCCGAAATGGGGAGGAAAAGCAAACCCCGATGTACCGTAGAGCAGGTACTCTGGACGTCCAGGCATTTCCTAAAAATACGACCTATTGCGAGCAATCCAAAGTCTGCTATGCAGGCAATCCCTTGGGGCCGCTGCAAATGCAATTTGCACAATCAATGTATCGAAACGTTAGAGGACACATTGTTTATGATCCTATTGCCCCCGATCAATTTCTGGAAGATGCATATTATGGACAGGTAATCCGCGGAGATAATGATGATTATTTGCCTTTTATTGGAGTAATCCCCAAGAATTTTGACCGCTATTTTAATCAACCTAATGAACTCTGTGCTTCATTCGTTGTTCGCATGTTGCAATCAGCTCGCATGATGGAATATTGCCCCACCTTCAAAACTGCTTATGATCTCATTAAAACACGATTTTTACCTGGTCCTCAAAAGCAACCTCCTGCATTGCCGCAATTTTGCAGCGATTATCTTGCCGAAAAGCACCAGCAACTCATCAGCGCACTTGCCAATAATGAGCGAAATTTTTCAGAGTGCCAAAAAATACTGTTCAGCCTGGTCAAAAATCTGATTTACAGCCTGTACGACATCGGCCGTGATGATCAACAATTCAAGCAGGGATATTTGGCGTTCATTCATTCCAAAGATACATTTTCCCCAATAAATCGAGCCAAATGTGACAAGCTGATCCGCGAGCTTACGGTCACCAAACCAGTCGAAGTATCTCCTGAGGCCATGTCTCGATATGAACAAATCCTGGGCTTTTTAAGGGATATTACCTCATATTTCTATCCCCAACCTTCCGAAGAGCTGGCACAGGAACTTGCCAGACAAGCAAGACTACATGTCAATCCTTTATTAAAGACCAAAGCAATAACCGCCTATTTTGATAACCTGAAACGGAGTAAACAGGACAATTTGTCGAGAAAACAAACTCCAGGAATGCTCTATGCCGCGCTAAAACACGGAGGCCCCTCTAAGACTGTAGCCCGCGATTACGGACAAATGCACGACTATAATTTTCCTTCATATTATCGTGACCCGGATGGTACGCCACAGGGAGAGCCACAAACACATGATCGGTTCATCGACTGGAGTGCAAAACGCTTGGGCGCAGGTCTACAAATCATGCATAAATATCATCTGTTTGCGTTCATCCATAATCCCATTTATGAAACATTTAATCGAGCAAGACAATCTGCAGCCGCACATCGACATGACCCATTAAAAGCTTTATGGGCTTTAAAAGGAGCTTTAGAAGGGTTATTCTGGCACGGCATCGTTATTGGATTGTGGCAAACGACGACGACCCCTGTCCACATGCTCTGCGATTTTTTTAGTTGGCAATTGACCCTCTTTAATAGAAAATCCATTAAAAGCATTGAAAATCCATTGACCCTTCCAGCCGCGCCAGCGAATGAATTAAATACAAAAAGTAAGGCATCCGCAGAATCTCGTGATTATCTGCTGAGTTTATTAGGAAAATCAAAACCTCTTGATGCTAAAAAGAATTCGGTAATAGCCTACGCCAGAACTATGATTCATGTACTATACCCACACCTCCGCCCAGTGGATTTAACTGTTTGCAATCAACAGCTACTAAACGATTTCCCACTGACAGAGGAAGAGTGGAATTCATTTTTTGCACCGGTGTTAAACCCATCAGAGGATCATGAATTATCTACTCTTCTACATCGATATAACGGAGTAATAAACAACAATCTGATTCAGGCAGTATATCAATGCATCACTAACCCCCGTTTTTCAGCCCAGCCTAAACCGGTATGCAAACAGATAATTTCCAGTTGTTCACTTAATGCCAAACAGAGCGATGTTCTTAATCATATTGCCACCCTATATCAACACACACCTTTGGAAAACAAGCTGAATTTTATCCAATTATTTCAATTTAGCGGCGCCATTCAGAAGGCGTTGCAACGAAGGGATCAATTCATCCAAAAAGTTCAAAACTTCATCCTGAACGTATTTGATGAACAGTGGATACTGACTTTGCTCTTTAATCATCACCTGGAACAGCTCATTGCAAAATTAACGCCGCTGACACTGGAACAGACGATTTTAATAATGCCTGACACTATAAAATGGCCGCTGCATCATCTACTCACTGCAAATAATACCCATGTGCTGGATGACTATATATTAAACGAAAACCAAAAAACTCTTTTAATGAACATACATTCAATGGCCTCCCTGATTAAAGAACCAGAACACATAAAACAGTTATTGAGCCATTGCCGGGTTGATCAGCGTTGTAAAGAACATGGAAGCAGTATAAAAGAAAAGGCTCATAATAAATGGGCAAAATTTGCAGAAAGAGAATTAAAACACCAACTCTTATCCGATGATGAAGTACACGATATTATCAGTCTCCTAGCCGATAAATTATCAGCGTTTCATGATTTAAATGCGCCTCTGAACAGATTGCCAACCGTTTATCAATCTCTGAATACTAATGAAGGACTGGATTTATTTTATGAAACATCCACAGCAATTAAAATCAGGCTAGAACACTATCTGCATCTTAATGATAAAGCGCATAAATCAAAGGTGACCGAAGCAAAAACCCTGCTTAAAAATTTTCTCAACATGAGTATGAATGCCGCGATCAATTCAAGGCTGGATCAGGTGGATGTATTTGCTCAGGAAAAAATTCAAAATCCTTTATTAATGAGCAACGCCATAGGCCAATGGTTATCGGGGCTGCAAAAAAATAATTATTATTTACGCTCCTTTTTAGAGCAACAACTGCATCAGGCACCGTCTCTTGATCACACTCTCTGGCGCTGTAAGTGTATTTTTCAAGTATTGGAACAAAAGCAACCCGCAGAACGAATCAAAAACACTGGTATGCAGTCCTTACTCCGTTTTTGGAGTCAGCATAAAGACAATGTAACAATGACTGGAGAACACTACATTAATCCGGAGTTTAGTAAACCCAATAAATGTGCCCATACAAACCTGTTCGATGACTCCGTCACTTTGCGGCATGCAATAACGCGAGTGCGTGAAAAACTGCCGAATACATCCCTTTTTAATATGCCTCGCAAAATTGCAATTGATGAAAACAACGAAATAGAATTAATTGTGGAGCCTTAACCAGGGCATGTTGCCAAGTTCCGTAATTAATTTAGGTAACGTCCCTGAAGTTTTTTAAGACAATGTTTAAAAAACTTCAGAGACGTTGCCTACTAACGAGAAAACTCGGCATAAATACACCAATTGAGTGCAAAGGAATCAAAAATTGACTCCTTTGCCTGCATGTGAACTCCCATTCAATCCATGTACTATTTAATAAGGATTTGAAATTTGACAACCCAAACCAAAGCATCCCATGCTGCTCGTGGTCGTACTGCACACAACGGGTGAAAAAGTAATGGAAGCAGGTAATGCCGTAACTGCTGTAGCGGTAGTCGTACACACCTGACTACTGGTAGTTGAGGTCACTTTAATATTTGCCCCTTGATAAATTAAAAATTGAGGCCAAGGCGTGACGGTAGATATATTGGGAGCTGTCCCATTGTTCGCAGGAATAGTGACATTAATATTTGGATGTTGTCCTGATGGATAGGATATTTGCACATTAAATGCCGGCTGTGGTGATGGAGGAATAGTACCATTGATGGTTAATAGTGTTCCATTGATGTATCCCTGGCAACCCGTCGCAGAAACCATGGCATTATTGGGAACCAAACCCGCGGCCTTTTGATTGCAATTGGAATCAAACAGACCGTAGTTTTGTTCCGCTGTCGGACCTGGTTTCGCAGGCTCATCATAAGCTTCAAAAGCCAGCACGCCATTAGAGTACCCCGAAGTATTAACGAAATTACTGGTGTTCATTTGATAAAGGGTTTGGAAATATGTTGTAGCGTTTGCAACGGATGGAGCACATGGGCCTGGAGAATTGCATGCATAACCGTTCGTTGTCCCAGCAGTTGCCCATCCTGTTTCAGCCATTAAAAGCACTCGACCCGGAGTATAAAATGGCTGTCCTGGAGCAGCAGGCAATGCTGGTGGATTAGCGGATCCAACAACCTGGATGTAATCCCAGGCTAATGAATTGGTTGGTTGGCTCGTAGTGCTTAGTGGAGGAGTCCATACTCCCGCATTTGCCGGAGAAACGCCCCATTGAAAAGGATAAGGATCAAAACCTAAAGGGGCGTTAGCAGAATATTGGGTAATCAAGGTTTGCATGTCTGCGCTAATCGCGGAGCTGGGGGTTACCAAATTACCGCTGATTAAAGCAGAACTTACTGGTGTACTCAATCCCAAGCCTGCAATTGTTGTTTGCAAATCCATCACAGCAGAAGTTAAATAACCAATATTTGAAACCACAGGATTATTACAAGGAGCGATTGTATTTCCCGCCTCGCAATAATTTTCATGGCCAGCAAAAACAAGGCTGACTGTACTTTCAAATACTGCCGGAGTAACTTCATTAACCACGGCTTGCAGTGTTTGCTGAGCACATGGAATATAATTTAAAGCGCCAACACCTACCGGACATCCGGGATAATTGGTATCACTGGGTAGTTGCGGGATCACCGCCTCATAAATAACCTGCATCCCAAGAGCATGCGCCTGTTTAATAATATCAATCCAACTGTATGGTTCTGTTTGATAGGACCTTACGGTAGTAAATCCTGCATTTTGAAGCTGTTGTAATTCGGCATAGACGTTTGTCGCAGCCGGATTATTTAATGTTCCGGTATAAAAAACATCATGAAAATTAAATGGATACGAGTTGGTGTAGTGATTGGGGTTGTAGTCGACGCCTATTAATTGATTAAAAGAAGGTGCCTGCACATTAGTTGAGGTGGTCAACCGATTTGAACTGATTGTACCGATTAATTCAGCAGATAAACTAAACAAACCGTTGCTGGCAGAATTGAACGTCCCGGTAATTTGACATTGAGCTCCACTGGCCAAGGTTCCTGTTGTTCCAGATGGAGAGCAGGTATTGCTGGTGATTAAAAAATTGGGATGCAGCGGATCATTATTTTGTAAAATACGCTGGGTAAAACGAACTTCTGACGCGGCAAAATTAGTAAAGGTAAATGTTACAGTATAATCAGTATTGGTAAATCCTCTACTGGGCAAGGGATTCGCCGATGGATAATTGATAGTACCCAAAACTCCTGCAGAGGTTGATTGTGCATTAGTAGTCAGTGGCGGTCTAATAGTTACCACATTATTATCATACCCGCCATAACTCACCTGTACTGTCTTTTGGCCGGTAGTTTTAGCAGATAAAGAAACACTATAAGTACAATGCTCCCCGGGCTGTAATTTTTTTCCTGAACATTGATCAACAAAAGTAAATTCATTGGCACTGGCAGTACATCCTTCGCTAAAAGCCGGACACAATTTCGCACTGACCTGAAAAGGTTTTTTGAAGGTGAAGGGGAGATTATTTGTAAAAGTATAAGTAGCAGTAACCGATCCCCCGATAGTGGAAACCTGGGCAGGGAAAGGAGCATCAAGAGTATAAACTATGGGGTTGTCGGCACAAACCTGATTGATCATTAAAAAGAAAGCACATACGATGCCTGTTTGATTCATTTCAGCTCCACTAAACTACTTAATTATTACGTAAATTGATAAAGATAAGACCTATTCAATTCACACTATTTAATAAATTCGTTCTTTTCTTTTTTATCAAAAAGATAGGTCAATTCAAGACGAACCGTATTGGCAGTTAATTTACCCAAGTCTAATCGTTGTGAAGTCCACTCTGCTCTTTGGCCATATCCAGTATTGAATTTTCCAAAATATTGATAAGCATAGCCAAGTGAAAGAATGACTTGAGGATTAATCACCACATCAACCCCCAATCCCAAATCATAAGTGAATTGTGATTTAGTCCGAGCTGCAAAAGAAGGATTGTCTCTAGGAACGATGCCTGGAAGCGGTTTTTCTTCATAGATCTCTGAATGATTACTTGATAATCCAATACCACCAGTCAGATAAGGCAGGACTCGACCCAGTTTCACCAGATCCAGCTTGGTATATACAGATAAAGTATTTATGCGAACACCCAGGTTGTACTCATAATTGATAAACTCAGGTAAGGAGTACTGCATGACCAAACCAGTAATGTCTTTGGCAAAGAAATGTTGATAACGCAGGCCTAAGGCATAGCCAGGTATAAAGAGACTGGGGCGTTGCCACATTCGCCCCAACATAGCTGAAACAATGTAAGGATCAGACCATTTCGCTGAATAAACATCCATATTAAAAGGCGGATCAAAATCCGAGCCATTATTTATCCAAAATCCTGCAGGAATACTGGGTTTCGTTAGCCCCGCACCAACACTGGCAAACCAGGATCCTTGTCCAGTAAATGATGACCAATGATTATGTGTCATTTCACGCATGGGTGGGGATGATTTTGACTGACTGACGGACTCTGCACTTAGTGGTTTAATAAGACATAAAGCAAATATTGAGATCACCATCATCAGTGAATCTCTTAAATCCATTTTTTTCATTCAATAGCCTCAAATAATGTGCTGTCACAATCCCCCTGAAAAACGTCTTCTCGAGCGAAGTGAGATCTCTTCTGAAGCCAGCATGGTGTCTGCATTGGGAAATCTGTTACTGCATTCAGGATAACGAAATTCAAAGGCTTATTGAGAAATAACCCAACATCCCTTTAACTTATTGAAATAACAATAAAGTATGAGCACCAAAATAGCAAGCGATGAAAAACACTCCAAACGCATCAGCATCCTCCTGTTACGAGTGCCTCTTATCTTGCACTTTTAATTCCAGCTTATCCAGTTGCATGATATTATAAATCATTACAGAAATGACCCAACTGGCCATAAAAACGCCTATGATGACATAGCCTAAAATATCAAGATGGCTGTTCATGTCTTTGATTAAATTCCAAACAATACCCGTCGCCTCAATTTTATTCGCGATCAATCCGAGCACTTCTATTGCTCCCAGACAAAAGGCTACTAAAACCGAAATCAAAGTGATCGTTAAATTGTAATAAATCTTGCGTATGGGTTTCATAAAAGCCCAGCCGTAAGCACCGACCATAAGCATACTGTCAGTAGTATCTATTAGAGTCATACCGGCAGTGAATAGTGCAGGAAAAATTAATACGGACCAAAACGATAAACCATGTAGTATTTCAGATGCAGTAATTCCCAGTAAGATAATTTCAGTTGCCGTATCAAATCCAAGTCCAAATAAAAAACCCAAAGGATACATATGCCAGCTGTGACTGATCATACGGAAGAGACGGCGAAATCGCCTGGCTAAAAACCCCTTGCTGTTCAATAAATTATTAACGTCCTCTTCGTGATAATGTATGCCTCTCCTGACCTGCTGAAACACCTTAAAAATAGAAATAAAAATTAAAAGATTCATGAGAGCAATTATTATTAAAAACAAGGCCGAAATAGAGATACACACCATACTTCCGATTTCATGCCATCGGTTTATATTACTTTGCATCAGTGTTGCCGTCGTCAAGGCAACCCCAATTGTCGCGAGTACAACCACTGTAGAATGGCCAAGAGAAAAGAATAACCCTGCAGCTACAGGCTTTTTACCTTCCTGCATCAATTTACGTGTCACATTATCTATAGCGGCAATATGATCAGCATCCACAGCATGCCGTAAACCAAAGGTATAAGCCAAAACAGCCGTACTAAACAAAAGCAGATTATTATGTAGAGCATAAAATGCCCATAGCCATACTATGACATGATACAGAATAAGTACAACGTATATACCTGTAATTTTATGACGCAGACTGCCACCATAATCACCAAAACAAGCGAGCAGGTATTTTTGCATTAAAACGACCTCTATTTAAAAATGTTTTATCTGTTATATTTCAAAGCGATTAATGATTTTGCCATATCCCGAGTAAACGCATTTAAATTTGCATTCATGCTCTGGACTAAAGCATCCAAACTGACTGCAGGTATTTTTAGATGATAGTAACGATCGTATTTTTTAATGACCCGATCCTGTCTTGATATAGAATAGCTGGCGCGTAAACTGCTGTTACCACACACGTCAATTTTGAATTCAGAAATATCAATTTGCAGATTATAATCTGGCTTGAATTCAATATCCCAGGGCGCATCTTCCATAACCAGGCCAGGGATAAGCGTATTTAAATTAGCCTTGATAACCCCCTTAATGTTTTTATCCAACGATTCCGCCCATTGATGGAATTCATCCAATTGCACCCGATTTAAACCGTCATAAATCATTAACTGCGGTTTTTCTGTAAATGCAGGGTTATGGATGGGTTCAATACCAACTGTCAAAAAAGCATGGCGATCAACAGGAGCCGATTTCGCGGGAATAGGATTTAACATGTAATACTCTGGCTGCTTACTTCGCCCACAAGCACATAAAATGAATCCCAATGCCAAAAGAATAACTATCCGACTCAGTTTCACCGTTTACCTCGCAGCAATGATTCCGGATTGCGTGACAAATAATCCGTCAAATTTTGAGTTGATGCGGCTGCATCAGCAATTTTTTGCATGGTTATATTAAAGTAAGCCAGGGCTGGAGGCAGATTTCTATCCATTCTCATTGCCAAAACGGACATACTGTCACTCATATGATTCATAGAATTAATGAGGACCTTCACCTCGTCAGAAGTAACCAGTTTCCTGAATGCATCAAAGGACATTTTAGCGGATTTGATGGAGTCATCGAGTGTAGTCGATTTTTCAACACGGCTCCGTGTAGGAAATACCGGATAATCATTAAAAAATATATCTTTTGAAGGAGTATAAGTATCGGGTTTTACCAATTCAATTTCAGCATTACCCGTAATAAAATTAGGCGTGGATACTTGAGCAACATAACCATTCTTCATTAGCAAATGAATTGGATTTTGGGTAAATCCCAATTTTTTTTCAACAAAAAATTGAACATAAACGGGTATTCTGACCTTATTCATCGCTCTGTTTTCAGTAATTTCAATCAGCTTTACTTCACCAATTTTAACCCCACGGTATGTAACAGGCGTAGTCGAGTTTAGACCTTTTAAAGAGCCCTTAAAAAACATGACGTACATTTGAGATTGAGAATGGACGTATTCTTGATAAAAAAATACGACTGCCAATATCATCAGGATAAATGCACCAACGACGAACACACCAATTGAGGTATAAAATTTTTCGGAGCGCATCCAAGTCCCTATAGATCGATAAAAATAATTGAAACACTACTTATAGTTAACCACAACGACCCTCGAGTTAAAATTCGCGAAACGGCTTTTCTCAACGGAACATGCCTGGTGGCCACCATATAATAGTAATATCCTGCAGTAAAACTGACAATGGAGCAATACAACAAAGTTTTAGCAACTGAATAGAAAAAAGCAAACAAGGTAGTTGTCCGTTCCAAATCCATTAAAAAAATATAGTTACTCATATTAAAAAAATTATGGAAGGTAAGGTACATACTTAAAAAAATAATGATTATCAAATAGGTATACAATAATAACCCTGTACTATTCACCCCAATAATAATTGGCAGTATGTATTCCAGGATCACGTCCTGAGGAGTGCGCTGCAATTTGGTAATTTTGATGCGAGCATTGATAATATTCAAAGAGACCTGAACACATAGAACAAAGCCGATAATGATGGGAAGAACGTCCTGAATCAGGATTGTTTGTGCTATTGATAAAGCTTTATCCTGTAGGTTGAAATTCCTTAAAATCGTATAACTGTTAATGGATAAAGACATGGTCATTAAAGCACAAATGATGATTAATGGCAGTACCAGAGAAACACCTGAGTAATACAATATTTTCCATACATTCTGCCAGGAAATGGTCAAATGTCGGGTTATAATATTTTTAATACTGTGGCTTAAATGCCCAATAAAACTCAAAAAAAAGAATATGGACTTTAAAAAACGTATAAAGTGAACACCGGTGCGATTAAAAGCGTACATTGTTTTTGTCCCTTTGTTCCGCGTTATCCTCTAACCCTAATTGCAAAATCCATGCTTAAACAAAAAATACCTATAACACCGGGCGAATCATTTTTGGGTTAACTGAATTACCCTTTTAACAAATGTTGGGCCTGGATCAGTTTTATCGGTTTGGTATGTTGGATCTTTTTCAAGCCATAGAGGAGTATTTTTATAGTTAAGGTACTCATTATGGCCTATTACATAGTGAATAGTCGGATATTTTTTCTTTAAATAACACACCAGAAATGCATTCGCTTTCACTTGTTCTGGAGTTAAATCATCTTTTCCATCCACACCGCCAATATTTTCTATACCTATTGCATAATGGTTGAGACCAATAACATGACGGGCCATCCAGGTTTCAGGCATAAGCTGATAGATACTGCCATCTTTATCAACCACAAAATGACTTGAAACATTTAAATCCCCCGGCAAGTCACTTCGTCGTGGGGAATTGGAGGGTAACTTCGACGAATCAAATATCCGAAAAGTCACATCTAATGAAGGAATGCAGGTCCAATGGACTACGATCATTTGAGGCTCAATTTCAATTGATTGAGAATCAATCCCGTAATGAGTTAATTGATACTCACGTGTTAACGCAATACGCTCCTTGCCAAATTGAATTGGTTTTTGATGTATTACCTGAGGATCATGGCATGAGAACGCATACCCCAAGGTACTAATAAAAAAGGAGAGCAATGGAATAATTTTCATAATTTAAATTAGTGTCTGTTTAAAATGGTCCAACCTCTGCGCGGTGCTTCTTGTCTACGTCATCCAGTACATCTTAAGGATACCGCCTTCAAGCCTCGGTACGCAGGTGTTTGCGAATAATAGAAAAAATGAATCGTTAACAGTTCCTAGTGTATCACAAGAACTCATGATGAAATAATTGTAAATCTTAATTATATGAATACATTAGGACGTGTTTACAATTGAGCAAACAATTTACCGCTCATTTTACAAAATCAGTATTTTAGACTAAATAATAACCATGTACCTTCACTAAGAGCAATAATGAAAAAATGGACTGGATTGCTTATTTCCTTATTAATTCTGATTCTCATCGCTTATTACATAATGGGATTCATGGTAGAACGTACACTCAACAAAAATATTAATGCAATTCATAAAACATCTGTGGCAAGTATTTATCTGGATCAATACCAACGTGGCTGGTTCTCATCACGAGCGAATCTGGTACTCGAAATGCATGTACCCGCCCAACAAGTAAAAGATGAAAGTGGAATGACAAAAAACAATCCTCCTGTCGATTTGAATATTAAGTTTCCACTAATGGTTGACCACGGGCCATTTATCTTTACCGACTCAGGGCTGCGTTTTGGATTAGGGTACGTGACAACCAAACCACAAACTCGCTATGGTGCGTTAATCAGTTATTGTAACAATACGATTTTCAAATACTCACTACCTTCTATTCTTACCAAGGGCAAAACAGGGCCTCAGGATTATCAATTTGAATGGCTGGGTTTAACCGCCGAACTGAAAATATCACCGGATATTGAACAAGTTAAAGGTTATTGGAAGGCTTATGGATTCAATGGAGATGCCGCTAATGTTTCCTTTAAACTGGGCAAAGTGCTCAATGAATTTAAATTTTACTATACTGAAGGCTTGTGGATAGGCCAAACTCATTTATCAGTTCCTTATTTTACCCTGACTGCCGAGAATGCCAAAGTAGTTGAAATGGACGCATTTGACTTGAGTTTAGGCTCTGATATCAGCAATAAGTTATTAAACTACAACGCCGATATAAATCTTAAAAAATTAAGTATCAATAATAATACTTACGGCCCAGGTTCCTTCAAGTTAAGCATTAAAAATCTGGATCCGTCCGCAATGGCTGACATCAATAAATTGCAATGGAACATGCTGGAAAATAATCAACATCCAGAGTTAAATATGCTGGCTTTGCTTGCTGATTTGCCTAAACTGCTGTCTAAAGGATCGGAGCTTGATTTATCCGAGATGTATTTAACTGTACCGGATGGGACAATCACCGGCAGGCTAAATATAGTTTTGCCCCAAAGCGACATCAGTGATGCGGCACAAATCATGCAAAAAGCGCATGGAGAAGGGCAATTTAAAGCGCCCGCTGCTACTGTAAAAGCGCTCATCACCGCATCATTGGAAAGTAATTCATCTACTTATCAGGCACAATCCAATGGACAAACACAACCAACAACAACTCGAGATCCCGTACCTGAATCCTCAACTACTTCAGACCCAGTAAATGGCACAGTCAATCCCGAAGCCCAGGCAGACGCCATCATAAAGAACTATATTAATAAAGGCCTTTTAAAGGTGGAAGGGAATTATTATATTGTTGATATCAAGATTGAGAATCAACAGTTGTTTATTAATGGAAAACTATTTAGCCCAGAAATGCTGAACTGAGGTCATCGCGCCTTTCTGTTGATCAGTCGTTTATTGTTCATGAACTGCAGAGGAGCTCACCAAGGCAAAACCGGTGAGTTCTTCTGCTTATTTATGAGCCAGTTTCATAAAATGATCATAAATCGCTCGGCTGGCCTGGGCGATAGCACGACTTCGTGAATAATCACTGGCTGCCTGCGATTTCACATATACTGCGATGGCAATGTGTCCTTTATTATTAGGCAGTGTGATGATCCCAACGTCACTGGCAAAACGGAACAGTTTTTTAGAGCCAGGATATTTTAAATAGTCTTGTTCATCAATTGCCCAGGTTCCTGTCTTGTGCGCCACTTTGACATTACCAGGCAATAATCCTTTGATTCTGCTTCGTCCTGTTCTGCATTGTTCCATAATATTGATGAGTATTTGTGTGCTCGATTCAGACAGAGCTTCTTTTTTATAAAGCTTTACCAGCAATTTTGCCATTTCATCCGGTGTGGTCGTATCCCGTTTGTCATTCTCAAAACGCTTCCAAGCCAACATTTTATTCTTGAGAGGAATACTATTAAATATTTTTTTCCAGGAATAAACAGAACGAGGTGTTTCCATTAGCGAATGATCCACATGGTTCGTATCCATAAACATCTCGAGAATGGAACGATTTATTAGTATATTCTTGAATCCAAGTTCATACATGCGTTTCGTAACATATTCTGGACCATTCACAGTATGCAAAATGGTGTCGCTTGCGCTGTTATCACTATTAGCAAGCATATACTTTAGAATTTGCTGCATTGACATGCTGATTTTTTTTCGCTCACATGCATGATGCAACGCTCCGGAACCTGGCACGGCATTACTCAGTCCAAGCTTCACTATTCGATTTAGAGAGTCTTTTTTTTGGTCAACTCGGTGTAAAAAGGCCATCGCAATAGGTAACTTGATAGTACTTGCCATAAAAAAGCGTTTCGTACTATTGTGGGATACTACCTTATTTTTCTCTATATAGATGGCAGTGATCCCCATTATCGAATTCGATTTTTTCTCGATAGCAGCGATTTTTTTAGCTATTTCGGCATCACTATTGGATGCAAAACAAGTCAATGAACTCAAGACACAAGAAAAGAGACATAGAATGAAACTCATTCTTTTTAAACGTGTTCTCTTTGGCAAAGATAATTTTATGTCCATAAAATAATTTTATATCCCTTGTTCATAATGCATTTGAAACCGTCTCTGTTTAAATACCATTATTTAATAATTGCACTGATTTTAGTAGCTCTTTTCAGGATATATTTTTAGATCGGATTCTCTGTACATGGAAAGGCAAAAGTGACACTATGCCCTCGCTGTTTTTTAAATGATATAAGGGGCTGTTGACAGTTGCACTATAACCCAAGCCCTCTTTACTCATAACTCAACTCAAATAAATTACAGGAGGTATTCATGAAAAAATTCGTTCTTTCTTTAGGTCTCGGTCTTACTCTTGCAGTGAATGCTTTTGCAGACAATGTGCTCGACCAACTCAATTCGCACGTAGTCAAAATTCTAAGCCCCGTCCAAAATGAATCAACCACCGCACAGCTCGCATTCAAGGAAATAGAAACGACTCAGGAACATGCATCCAAAGTTGCCCTGAATTCATTTTATCAAAAAAAAGGCTCTCAAAATGTATTCGAATTAAAACTCGATAATCTCGCCTACAATTATGGAGATGGAACCAATCCTACTACTGTGATCAGAGGCTCACTTGGAGTTGATTTCACCAAACTACTGCCGCAGGATCAAATCAACACTATGATTCCCCTGGCAGTTCAGATAATAGAAACGCTCGCTAAAGAATACACTGAAGAAGAATATGGTGATGCAGCATCCATCAAAGCAGTAATCACGTCAACAAACAAAGACAGTGAAGACAATTACACCAGTCTCACTGCCTTAATTTCAGTTAAGATTGATCTCTCCAAGCTGCCCGAGGCAACCCTAAAAGAAGACATTATGCTCACTGATATGGTACTTTCATTGAACATCAACTTGAAGACCGGTCTCATCATTGATGCCTTCATAATCAGTAATCCAGAGTACAGTGGATTTAATAATGACGAACAAGGACTTAAAGAACTATTGGATCGACTACTCGCACGCGATGAAGCAGTCATGGAAGAAATTCAAAACATGGTTCAACGATTAGATGACATCGCCTCCATGATTGTTGAAAAAACCAATGATTTTAAATTTTCAGGTCTATTTGGTTCCCGCTCTAAACCCTCTTTATCCTGATTAAAGGGATAATTCCGAGCTGGGTCATTTTGGCCCAGCTTCATCTCATTAAAATATTAAGTCCATATAACAGCACTATTTTTTAACCTGTTTCCATAGAATAGTGTTTTAATACTTGATAATGTATCGTTCAGTCGACACTTCACTGATACATCTCGTAACTACTTCCTAAGAGAGCATGATGCTTTGGATCCTGGTTTCCCTCTTTTTTTGTTGGTTAATTTACCGCGAATTGAACGGTCACATGCCCGTTTTCAAACCTTATGTCACTGTATTATTGCTGTTAGCATTCGCATTTGCATGGGCACCTGTTCAACACTGGAGAACAGAACGACTATTGACTGCCATAGCCAGTCAATTAGCCGACAATCATCTCGTAAAGGTACATTGTAACACCTTGTTTGATACTCTATTCGATGAAGATCCCCGGGTAGGAGGCCATACGGATCCCAAAACAGGGCATATAGTCATTCAATACCCCAGGTGTTCGATTCTAATGGACTATCGTTCCCATCCGGATCATGCAAGTCCAGAAGAAATCATCAGCCTGAACATTCTGACTCACGAAAGCATGCATGCCCGTGGTGAGTACAATGAAGCCAAAACAGAATGTCAGGCCGTGCAAAGGAATTACCGAACAGCAAGGCTACTTGGTGTGCCAGAGCCCATCGCCAAAAAAAATGCCCTTGAGTACTATAAAAATCATTATTTGACCCGAAGTGATGGCTATTTTTCTAAAGAGTGCGCGCCTGGAAAAAGTATGGATGAGCACTTGAGTGATTCAATTTGGAATGAATAAACAAACTACGACATTCAGACGAACCCTCTTCAATCATAAAACGTGATGATCTGTTATGAATCAAGGTTACCCAGATATTAAGACAACCCTTGATGAATAGATCATCCTATTGAGGCAGATCGCATTGTTCATCACATTCTTTCAAATGGACACGCTCTAAAACATCGCTAATAATTTTCACCTTCGACAGATTACGACGAGTATTATCCGATAAAATCACTTGTGCCGAGGTCACTTGATTACCAGTGTACTGGAGAGCAATGCCTCCAATACCTAATTGATTCAGTTGGCGGTATTCCAGAACGTCTTTGTATTGCAAATAACGCCCAAAATAATAATCTTTAAAATCCGGACTATCCAAAGCAATATATCCATTCTTATTACTATCATAATCCTGGAGCTGTTTTAGCGAGCTCACAATATCCAGCTTATTATCATTGGGCACTACTTTTAAAAAAATCAGCGCGTCACCATCAATCAAGCTTTGAGGTGTGACAGTGCTATGCCTGCCGTCATAGTCAAAAGCAAGAACGGTAGAATTTAAAACCGGGCCTATATGATGAGCAGGCGATTGGTGGAGAAAAAAATAAATTACGCTGCCTAATATAAAAAAAAGCAAAATCCCTTTAAATCCCATGCTTGTCCTTAATAAAAAGATAAGTTCTTTGCCGCTCATGCTGTTAACATCATAATATACTACAGGGATATTTAAAATGATTCACCGATGAACGCTAATACAACTTTTTAATATAAAGGCGTGTTTGGATTTGCACTGCAAATCGCGAATCATCCAAATTTATGTGATTTGAATCTAATTCTTAAGTTTCGATAGAGTGCACTCGGCACAAAGACCTTTAATTTCTACAGTGCAATTGATAATTGAAAACTGAATGGCGTTAGCCGATTCAGTTACAGAAGTAAAATCGATAACGCATTCCAATTCTTTAACAAAATCACATTGATTACAGATAAGAAATTGGGACTGCCCCACGTGATGACCATGCAAACAGGCGACATAAGACTTAAGGCTGTCAATACAGTGAATAAATCCCTCCTGATGCCAAAACTGAATCGCACGATAGACTGTAGGCGGCTTGGGATTCTCAATTTCCAAAGACAAGCGCTGCAATATTTCGTAAGCTCCGAGGGGTTTTCTCTCATCAACCAATATTTTAAGAACGCGCTCTCTTGGCTCTGTAAATCGGTAACCATGGCTCATACAATGCTTATATGCTCTATCCAACAAATTATGTTTCATTAGCCATCTTTACGTTTAATCATTTGAACGCACTATTTTATCATAATTTCAATGAAAAATTATCAATTCAAGAAAACCATTGGGTTACATAAATTCAATATTGTGTCTAAAAATTATTTAATCTTACTTGCTCTTCAACAATTGAGTGTTATATTATAACACTTCTTTGGAGATTGATATGCACTTAAAGCGATCACGGTGCCCTTTAACATCGCTTTAATCATTTAAATAGAGGAAACCAATGTATTATTATAACTATAGATTCCATCTTTCTGATGATACCCAACTTCCCAATCCCCAAAAAATTGAACGAATTTTAACTGAAGCGCAAGAATTAGAGGTAGTGCGTATTGCAATCAATGTCACTGATACTAACAAAAGCATCAGTTTATTGAGTTCCTCCAAAGACCAAAAGGCCATTCAAAATCAGGTAAACCAACTTTTATTGGCAGAAGAAATCACCTTAAGTGAATTGTTCGAGTCAGAAGCCGTTTGGCATGAAAATAAAATAAAACATAAAGATCACACACATTCTCCACAAACATTACATTCCAAGCATTCTAAAAAACACGAGAAAAAGGCCAAGCAACCCCACGCCCATAATCACCACCACGGTCATCACCATGGGCATAGCCACGATCATGATCACCATGACAATCATTGGCTGAAAGCAACGTTGGGATTAATTTGGGGTATAGGATTACTTGCCCTCTCTATTGCAAGTTTTAATATACCAATGATGGCCTATTACGTCATAACCGGGCTTACTACACTAATGACCTTCTATTTAGGTCGCACTGTTTATCAATCAGCCTGGCATACCTTGCAGAGTTTAAATTGGGATACTACGACTTTATACGCTATAAGTACTTTGACCATTGTGGGCGTCTCTTTAGCCAGTATGTTTGTCCCCGGATTACCGATGATGTTTGAGGCAGCCCCATTAGTTTTAGGCTTTTGGCATTTAGGTGAAGGAATTGAGCATACCCTAATCGATAAAATCAATAAAAAACTGGATGTTCGCGATTGCGTGCCTCCATTCGTACAATTAAAAGGAGAAACGGATAAGGAAATTTCAGTCAAGCAATTAATTCCCAACGATATTATTACAGTGAAAAAGGGAGAGGTAATTCCCGTCGATGGTGTGTTAACACAGGATGCGCTTCTTTATACCACACGAGTCGATGGCTCCCCCAACCTCCGCACTTTTAAAGCCGGTGATGAAGTTAAATCAGGCATGCGCCTGGCAGACCATATTCCCTCATTGGAACTACGTGTTTCCAAAACCTATCAAAATTCTCATCTCTCATTAATCGCAAAAAATATCAGTAAAGCGAACCATGAGAAAGCACCGGTTGAGCTGTTTGCTGATCAAGTCATATACTATTTCATCCCTGGCTTACTCGGCGTTGCCCTGGTATCCGGCATTGTCATCGGAACATTATTTACCCCCGCGATTGCACTCCAATGCGTTATCTCTGTTCTTGTCAGCGCATGTCCCTGCGCTTTAAGCCTGATAACTCCCATGGCGGTTAAAATTGGTATGAAAAAAGCTTCTGAGCAAGGGATTCATTTTAAAAATGGAAAAGCCTTGCAAGCGACTTCAGATATAGACAGCATTGTTTTTGATCTGAATGGAACTCTTACCGAAGGCAAGATTGCTGTGGAGTCCTTGCGTATTTCCGATGAAACACTTTTGGGCCATGTCGCATTATTAGAAGCCGAATCCGATCACCCTGCAGCTAAAGTTATTAAATCGCATATCCATAGTCAAGGCATAGTCCCAGGTGAATCTTTAGAAATTACTTCCGTTGATAAAAGCCATCACTCCGGAATAAAAGGGATAATTAATGGTGAATCCTTCCTCATTGGTAATAAAGACATGCTCAGTGCCAATGGAATATCTCAATTCAACAAGCCTTTTGATAATCCTGACAACGGTTCTATTTATATTGTGCGTGGCAGTGCAGTAATCGGTCAAATTGCCTTAACCGACCCTTTGCGTCCAGATGCTATAGCAACAGTCAACCAGTTAAAACGCCTTGGCAAAACGGTACATATTTGTACCGGTGCCGACAGGGTAACAGCAGAGCGATATGCTACTTTGTTGGGGATCCCCAAAACGAATATTGCTGCGAATGCAGTCGGAGTGATGACTCATCCCAATGAACAATCAAAATCAGACTACATTCAAAAACTGCAGGCAACAGGCAAAAAAGTCGCGATGGTAGGTGATGCCGCGAATGATCTTACAGCGATTGCTTACTCTAACATAGGCATTGCAGTTCAATCCAGTATCGGTGATGCCGCTACGCAGCAACATGCTGGCATAGTAGTCCAACAAGGTGTCTTATTCCCTATTGCTTCAGCATTTGATGTGGCTAAAAAAACCAAAGATAATATTTTTCAAAACCTGTTTATAAGCCTGGCCTATAATTCAGGAATTACCGCGGTTGCAGCAGGATTGTTTGTTGCCGTAGGTTTTGCCTTGAACCCTGTTCTGGGTGTTGCATTGATGGTGCTTGAATCCACCATTGTATTGGCCAACTTATATCGTTTTAAGCATCAGAACATTGTGTCTGCAAAAGCCCATAATACAAAGGCATCTCCTGCATCTGATGATACCACTACGAACATTCTAAACAGTTTGAATTATCGATCGCGGCCCGATGCAAGTTTAACGAAACCACAAGAATCCAGTCCAATCCACGGTCAACCCGGAACCTTATTTGCCTTCACCCCGAGACGCCCTGCTAATGATAAAGGGGATGGAATCCATAAACCGCAGGCCTGTGGATTGCAATGATGAACCGAGTTCGAATATATCCAAAAACGCATCACATTGATAAAACTTGCAATTTAACAGCCCCTCAAATATTCTGAGGATCAAATAATAATACAGGGAGTCATTATGCCACGAGGTAACATATCAACAGATGAAGTTGGAAAAGCAGGAACATTACTTAGTCTGGCTAACATGCTCTTGGCACCACTCTACTGGGCAGATACTCGACTGGGTCTTTCAGCAACAATTCTCGGTACTGTCGCATTTCTTTATGGCGCTCATGAGATAGGTAAAAATCGTAGGCCAATAGAAAATGCAACCAACCGTGCAAATAGTTTTTTTGGCGCAAAAACGGGAGATCAGAGCACTGAAATGCATAATGCACTGGCGAATATTGCAGCGGGTGGGGCTGCGATGTTCGATGAAGTATTCCCCGAAAACAAAACAAAACCCAGATAATCTATCCAGATCGCAACATAAGGCAACAACGTCGATTGATTGAGCGATTAAGAGCCACTCTCCAATATAAGAAGGAAGTGGCTGCACCAGAAATTCGTTGAACAATGTTCACCACCGAAACCAGATATCCTGTCTACTGTCCTTTTAAATACGATATGATTATTCAGATTCGATACTGAATAGTGTCACATCCTGAACATCCTCCGTTCAGGAACAGGATGTTAAAGCAGCCATCATTCAATATTCTGAATAACCTGCGCTTCAATGACCGCTTCCAGACAGTATTATTTTTAACACACATGAATGAATGAGGAGCCTGTCCTCATAAACAGCTTATAGCTACCCGCCTCTATTTAAGTTGCATCTGAGTGCGTTGAGAGTCGTCCTGTTTTATTGCCTCTCGTTCTTCTCCTATTTCGCTTTTCCAGGTACTTGCAAAGGCTTTGGAAGCTTCGGTTTTGAGAGCAGATTTACTGGCATCATAGGCGTCAATTAAATCAACCAGATCATTATTATAGGTAGCCTTAATACTGCTCACTGGTGATTGAAAATCAGCTGCTATTTTGGCCGCCAAATCGATTGACGCCCGATGCTCAATTCCATCTTGCTTCACCGGTTGTATGATGATTCTGGGTTGTTCTCCAAATAACCATTTAGACAAGATACCCGGTTTATATACCTGAATTGTAGCTGATGCTTTCGCACTATCATCCGTTAAGGTTAGCGTACCTTCATAGCCTGTAAACACATTAAGCCATGAGCTGGGTTTATCCACAGAGGCCTTAACATCCGCACTAACGTGTGGAAATACACCTTTAGGATTCGCGGTAGACTGAAGCAATGAATCCAGTTTGATAAAAGTAGGGTCATCACCAAGAATGCTGGAATGAAATTCATACCCAGGGTTCATTTTTACGAAATTAAGCTCAAAAGGTTCTCGTTTAAGCTGATCATACATTTCCTGTAAAAAAGCCCTATCAAAATCTTGTCCATCATTACAACCCCTTACATTTTTAACTAGCGCCTCAAATGTCATTTTATTTTTTTCTGCAATACTGGGATTGTGCATATCGGTATGGAGCATTATGGCTTGAAACGATAGCAAATATGCGGCATCTGAATTAATGAATACCCCTGGATTTTGCTCACTAAAAGTTTGGCTAAAACTCTCAACTAACCTGCCGATTTTCTGAGCTTCCCCTGGCAATTTAAAGGCTTTTAAAAACGTTCTTAGACCCGTGATAAAACTCTGCCCTCCAAAGTCCAGCTTAGGAGTAAAAGCACTTAAAACAGCCTGACTTTCAGCATCTGGAAGACTCAGATAATCACCAACAGCCTCTAAATCCAGATTTTGTTTTTGTTTTATAAAGAACTCTGCGATTTCCTCTTCAACCTGAACCTCTTCCTCACCCACTAATAAATCTTTTATTTTTTGGATTCCATTTTTAGGCTTGGTGTTAAAGGCTTCAACAATTTCTCTCTGTGCGGTTGTTATTTTGGGATGCATACCTAAATCTCCTAACGGATTCATTCATCATAATTTTCCTAAATTAAAGACAAAGAATGAGACAAAAATAATCCATATGAATACATTATGACTTAAATGAATAAAAATAGGAAATTATAATTAAAATAGTACTTAATTCACACGAGATTGAAGAGCTCAGCCAACATACCTGATGTCACAGTGTTCTCAGAAAATCACTATACTGATCTTCATTAAAACCCAATGCAATTGTTTTGCCATTTTGGACCAAAACAGGTCGCTTAATCAGGGATGGATTGGCTATAATAAAATTAATTTTTTCCGATAAATTCAACGCCTCGAACTGCTCTTTGTATTTTCGGTAGGTCATTCCTTTTTTGTTTATAGGGAGTTCACCAGCATAATCACCCCACGATTCGATTTGTTCTTTTGTTGGTGGCGATTTTTTAAAATCAATAAACTCGTAATCAATTTTATTGTGTTCCAGGAATTTGCGAGCTTTTTTAACAGTATCGCAATTGGGTATTGCAAACATTAAAATCATTGGTGTCCGTAGTATTATTGTACGTTGGTATATCTTATCCGCATACTTCTGTATTGCAACGATTTTTTAATGCCTGCTCGTATGGCAAAAACAGATTTAAAGTATCAATCAATCTGAACTCACCACAGAGCAAACTGATTTCATCCATATGAAGGCAACTTACTCTTAGGGCATTTTGTTGTTACACTTAATCTGATTCGCCCAATGCATGTGCCTCATCATCAGAACAATGGACGTTATAATGAAGCGCCAACCAGCCTTTAAAATACATAACCTGACAAAAACTTACCAAATGGGTGAAGTACAAATCCATGCATTGCAGCAGGTTAATCTGGAATTATATCAAGGTGAATTAGTTGTTCTTTTAGGGCCTTCGGGCAGCGGTAAATCAACGCTGCTTAACATAATAGGAGGCCTTGATGTACCTACTTCAGGAGAAGTCATTTACAAAGATCACATCATCACGGCGTCAAGTGAACATGAGCTGACGCGATACCGACGTGAGCATATTGGATTTGTCTTTCAATTTTATAATTTAATTTCCAATTTAACAGCCTTGGAGAACGTATCAATCGTTACCGAGATTGCAGAGCGCCCCATGGACCCCCTGGAGGCAATCAAACTATTGGGTCTGGAGCATCGAATAGCACACTTCCCTTCCCAACTATCGGGAGGTGAACAGCAACGAGTGGCCATTGCCCGCGCCATAGCCAAACAACCCGATGTACTTCTCTGTGATGAACCCACAGGAGCCCTTGATTGTGAAACGGGCAAAATCGTATTGGAAACCCTTGAGATTGCGAATACAAAACTCAACACAACCGTAGTCATCATTACCCACAATTTAGTGATTGGTGAAATGGCGGACCGGATAATCCATATCGCGGATGGTCGAATCGCTGGAATTATCGAAAACAAAAACAAACGAAAAGCCGCTGATTTATCATGGTAAAGAGCTTAAATAAGAAATTATTTCGTGATTTATTCAAGCTTAAAGGCCAGGTTATTACCATTGCTTTGGTAGTATGTAGCGGGATTAGCGTTTTAATTTCATCATTTAGTACCTATCAATCGTTGTCCCAGGCGCAACAGACGTTTTACTCCGATTATCATTTTGCCCACGTATTTGCGAGTTTAAAACGAGCGCCTGTTTCCATGCAAAAAAGAATAGAAGAAATACCTGGCGTGTCTCAAGTGGAAACACGCATTGTTGAAGACGTCACTCTGGATTTGCCCTGGTTACAGGAACCAGCTATCGGGCGTTTTATATCCATACCCGACGCCAGACCATCTCATTTGAATCAGTTATTTTTACGCAAAGGACGTTTTCTTGAGGCTGGCAAGACGAATGAGATCCTGGTTAATGAAGGTTTTGCTGAAGCTCATTCAATAAAACCCGGGGATCACATTTACGCCTTGTTAAACGGTCATCGTCAACTTCTGCGCATTGTAGGCATCGTTTTATCTCCAGAATACGTTTATGCCATTCGTGGTGAAGATCTCCTCCCCGATAATAAACATTTTGGGGTTTTCTGGATGAACCACAAAGCACTCAGTGCTGCATTCGGAATGCAAGAAGGATTTAATGATATCAGTTTAACTTTGGCACCCAATGCATCAGAACAACTAGTGCGCAACAAGCTGGAACAATTATTCCTGGATTACGGCTTATCAATTACCTATCCCAGGAAAGAACAAGTATCGGATCGATTCGTTACCAATGAAATCAAGCAGCAAAAGATTATAGCCTCCGTTATTCCACCTATTTTCCTGATAGTTGCTTCATTTTTATTAAATTTAGTTACAGGAAGACTGGTACAAAACCAACGAGAACAAATCGCTTTATTAAAAGCACTCGGTTATACCAATACGTCAATCATCCTTTATTATGCAAAACTCGTTCTGGTTATTGTATTTTGTGGAGCCATACTGGGGATAAGCCTGGGAGCCTGGTTTGGTCAATTAATGACTCAGCTCTATGCTGAATACTTCCGATTTCCCATCTTCAATTATTCATTTTCAATACAAGCCGCAATTATAGGCGTTTTTGTCAGTTTATTTTCAGCGGGATCCGGAGCCTTAAGATCGATACATCAAGTGGTGAATCTCGCTCCAGCGGTAGCAATGCGTCCGCCGGCTCCACCTATCTATAGAACACTTCGCCTGGAGCAGATTGGTTTTATCTCTCGTTGTTCGGCAAGCGCGAAAATGTTTTACCGCCACACCTTCAGACATTTACTGCGAACTGTTATCACATCCGTTGGCATTGCTTTAGCAATGTCTATAGTCATCTTGGGACTCTTTTGGCAGGATGCCATTAACTATTTAATCAAAATTCAATTTTTGATGTCGCAGAAAAACGATGCAACCGTGTCATTCACCCAACAAGTACAAGATAATGTGCTCATTGAACTCAAACATATCAAAGGGATTCTCAATTCGGAAGGATATCGCCTGTCTCCAGCTTTATTAAGCCATCAAAACTATTCGGAACAAACGGCATTATATGGCATCCCATCCGACGCCAAATTAAAGGTTATTCTCGATGATCATGAAAATCCAATTTCCATCCCAGAGCATGCCTTGGTATTGAGCCAAGGTTTGGCTGAGCGATTGCATGCAGGATTGGGGGATTGGATTCACATCAACATGCTTGAAGGAAACAGAGCAAAAACCCGGCTTGAAGTTCAAGGAATAGTAAATGATTATGTAGGAATGTTCGCCTACACGAATATTCGATTAATGAATCGAATTCAGAATGAAGATCACCTGATAAATCGTGCCGGCATTTCTATTGATCCTCAGTACATGAATCAGTTATATAAGGAAATCAAGCAGATACCTAAAGTCAGTTCGATAACGTTTAATAATTCTATTGTGCAAACATTTAAAGAAACCTTTGCAAAACACATACTGGTTTTTACTTCAATATTAACCGGGTTTGCACTGGTTATCGCGATTGCTGTGGTTTATAACAATGCCATCATTATTCTGGCTGAGCGTTCTTGGGAATTGTCCACATTAAGAGTATTGGGTTTCACTGAGCAAGAAGTGTCTAAAATCCTCTTTTATACCATTATTTTGGAAGTACTTTTAGCGATACCTATGGGCATTCTCTTTGGATATTGGATTTCATGGTCTATATTAGAGTTAATGCAGACTGACTGGTTTAAAATTCCTTTTATAATAGAAGCAAAAACCTATGCAATATCCATAATTGTAGTAGTGGTTTCAAGCATCATCAGTATGTTGATTATTAAAAAACGAGTACAACAACTCAATTTAACTGCCGTATTGAAAGTAGGTGATTAGTGCCAGTACTTGATCCAAAAATGAAAAAATACCTAGGGGTTTTTATTGTATCAGCCTTATGTCTGGGCATTATTTTATGGTTCATCTTGCCAACACCAATCAAGGTGCAACTGGCTGAAGTGAGCTATGGTCCCTATTCAGAATACATCGAAGAAGATGCAAAGACGCGAGCGATAAAAATATACACGATAACCGCCCCGGTGATGGGAAAATTACTCCGAATCAACTACCTTGAAGGCGATTCGGTACACCAGAATGACATACTGGCAACCATTCTACCGGCCTTACCCTCTTTACTGGATGTGCGAGCCAAAGATCAACTGGAACAAGAGCTAGGCGCTGCCGAAGCCCAGTACGAGGAAGCGAAAGCCATTTTGGAACAAGCCAAAGCAGCATTAGATACAGCCCTTTCGGATTTTAACAGAAAAAAATCTTTAGTAGCGAAGGGATACGTCAGTCCAAGTGATATAGAACATACTGAATTAGAATACAAGCTGAAACAAAAAATCGTGCATGCCGCCGAACGAAAAGTGCATAGCGCCGAACATGATATTGAAAAAATTAAAGCGTCTTTAAGCGCAACAACAGAGAATCAAAAGTACTCTCAAGAGAAAGTTAACCTTCTTGCTCCCATTTCGGGAAAGATATTACGAATTAATCAAAAAAGTGAAAGTACCCTCAAAATAGGCACCAATATTATGGAGCTGGCTGACGTCACCCAACTGGAAATAGTAGCGGATGTCCTTAGTACCGATGCGGCTCAAATCCCCAATAAAGCAAAGGTATTAATTAAACGATGGGGCGGACCTAAAGATTTAACAGGGACTGTACGCACCGTTGAGCCAAGTGGCTATACTAAAATTTCCGCTCTGGGTGTCGAGGAACAACGAGTCAATGTCATTATCGATATTACCTCTCCTCACGAACAATGGAACAATCTTGGGGATGAGTTTCGGGTTGATGTCGATATTTTTATATACGAATCAGAAAAAGAATTGCTAGTGCCGATGAGTGCTTTATTTCGAGACTCTGAACAGTGGGCAGTATTCGTCGCTGAACATGGCAAAGCCATCAAACGAATAATTGAAATAAAACGGCATAATTTGGATGCTGCAATTGTGGCAAGCGGAATCAAGGAAGGAGAATACGTCGTGCTTTTTCCCGGAAACCTAATCAGTAATGGGGTGAGAATCAAAGAATAAGTAATGAACCCTGAAATTACCTTATTTCCCATAAACTTCCAACACGCCAAAATTCATGTTCCAACACCATAACCCGTTTGATCTCCAATTGAATAAAGGAATCATTTATCGACCTGGAACCTTTAGAACATTTCAGATTGATCTTAAAAAGGACAAAGGATAATATACTCTCACACCACACCAAAAGAGAGAACCATGTTTTCAAAAAAACAAAAAAGCGATTTCACCTCACAAGATTTTCATAAAATTCTTCAAAATTTTACTGCTCAAGAAGAATTGGTATCACGCCAGTTAAAAGATGGCTCTATGTCAAAAATCCAGGCCCAATCTGAACTACAACGCTTATCCAGCTTAAAGAGTTCGTATCGCGACAACATGCAGGCGGCCCTCGAAGAGGAGCAGCGCTCTTCTTATTCACCAAAATAACCGGATTTTCTGACTTGGAACACTCGTTGAATGAGTTAAAAACGTTTAACATGCACTGCGTTTATCTTTGATTCAACGATTTTCTTTGCCGTTCAAATTCTGGTGGCGAATTTAAAAACTTCTAAAAGTTTAGGTAATGCCTCTAAATTCCATTTGTATCAGCCTCAGTGGTGAATGTGGCATTTAGAGGATAAATAAATTTCAATCAGCGTCATTATAAACTCAAGGGTTATTGCATACAGAAGGTTGGATAGCTCCGTGTTCTAGCAAGAATGCGGTTATTTTTTCCATACTTTCCGTCTCATTAAAATTTGTTTTACAAAGATGCAACGGAGTATTATCGTGATTATCTTTTGCATTAATGTCGACGTGAGTATTCTCAATGAACCATTGCACTAAGGCTAAGTTACCCGATTTTACTGCATAATGCAGCACGCTAAACCCTTCTGAGTCAGTTAAATCGGTTCTGGCCCCGTGTGCAATAAGAGTTTGCACCGCAGAAAGCCTTCCCAACTCAGCAGCGAGCATCAAAGGTGTTCTTCCAAGGAAATCAAGAGGATCTTTATTGATACTCAATTTACAACATTCTTCAATAAGAGGCTGGTTCGAGTAACGGGCAGCATAATGTAAGGGTGAGCAACCCTTAATGTCAGTAAGGGTAGTTCCATCTTTAACCTGTAGTAAAAGAAGGGTACTTTCAAATTTATTGTTTAAAATTGCTGTATGTATGGGGTAGTGAGTATGATTATTCTTGATGTAAGCAAGCTCGCCATCGGTTGCCAATGTTTCTTTTATTAACTCATCAAAACCCTGAAGTGCCATCTGATGTAACACCGTATTACCATTATCATCTTGATGATTTAAAAACTGATTTCCTTTATCTTTTAATAGATTAAAAATATTGACTTTATTCTGCCTTAACTGAGCATCCTGAAGGACGGGTACAATGAGCGCACTAAACAATGGGTATTGATTTTGCTTATTAAGGATACGCGTATCCGCCCCCATAGAAAGCAAGATTTTTATGGTGTTTAAATGACCTTCAAGAGCGGCTAGATGTAATGGAGTTAAACCATCTATATTTTTATCATTTAATAAAGATTGTGGTGGATTTAAAGAGAACAGAACACGATCAAAACCCATTGATGCGAGGGCAGAAATAACACTTTCTCCATCCAGGAGCGGATTTGATTTCCCAATATCCTGCGTTGTTTCGGGTAAAATAAGATCCAGGTATAACTCTGTAACTTCTTGATATTGGTCAAACTGTTCCGTTTCATTTCCCGAGAAATCGATATCAGTTGACACGTGCTCATGAAACCATTGCTTTAAAAGTTCAAGATTATTTGAGAAGGATTGATCAGCATTGATTCCTATCTCGGAGCATAATAAATTAAAATTCATTGTTTAATATCCTTGAGTTAAATTTTAAATGATCTTTCTTCATTTTTAACATGTTCTTCATCTTTTTGCTGTTTCGGGGTATCCATTTGAGTTTTAAATTTACTCTTGAACTCTTTAAAGCTTTGAGCTGCCTTATCCTGATCAATTGCTCCATCTTTAGTGAGATAAGTTTTTCCACTCGATCCCCAATAACGGTGGGATGCAATAGCCTTCAACACGTGTTCTGATTTAGCCGAGCCAAAAAAATTACATCGTTCTTCTATGGACAATTTACTCATTTCATTTTCAATTCGGGTTGCTTTGGCGTTCATACCTACAGTGAAGAATCCAGCCTTCTCTTTAAATCCATTAATTACTTCTTTTACTTCTTGAGATGCTTTGTCCGCTTTTAACCTACTCACAGTAGTTTCTAATTCTTTTAAAATAGTGTCACGCTCACCGGAATTTGTCGCACTATTAATTTGTTTTTGCTTATCACGAATATAATCATTCATTACCTGATCATGTTCACTAAATTTTAATTTTTTAAGATCTGTAAAAACATTCTTAAACTCTGGATTATTAATCATAAACAATCGATCGACCGCCTCCCTTATGGGCATGCGTTCAGAAGGATCTGGTTTGATTAATCCTTTAATTAGTTCCTTGTAATCTGCCCCTTCTTTCGTCTTAAAAACATCACTATCAAAATTATAATGTGCCCCATCATCTCCATTAGCGCGCTTACCAGAGGTATAATAGTATAAATTTTTCCCCAAAATATAAGCATGAACAGAATCTGCACTTAATGTATACTCACCTAACTCGGGAGGACGAAACCCCGGTGTTGATAGCATTCCACTGTATTCATTTCCTGGTATCCCAGGGCGGTACTGTCCATCTTTATCTGTAAATAGAAAACTCTTGGTATCCGCAAGACGAATTTTATTCTCTTCATCGACCAACCAATTGGTGATTTTTGCATCAGGAAACATACATCCTGCTTCTTGAATTTCCAACAGAGTAGTTGACATTTGTTCAAAAATTTTACCGGTATTTTCTACCAATTCAGGCACAGTAGTGAGTTGTGCGCGTTGTTGATCAACACTGCCTCCTTTACAAAATTCAGTAACAAGAATTGTTCTCTGTATAGGATCCCCATCATAATCTTTACCTATAGCAGTCCTCTCTGCATCTATTGGAGCAAATTTATCTCCCAGTTTCTCTCGTAAATGAGATTCAATATTTCTGGGCATATTGAGGCGGTAATCTACTTTTAAAACGGATTCACTGCCATCTTTGAGTCGTGTAACTTTGAAGTTTTTAGAGTTACCTCCACCCAAAAAACTAATTTCATGATTTTTAAGAAATTGACGAAAAGCGTTTGCCTCTTCACTCTTATCAGCTGCTGGATAGAGTTCTTTGAGTTCAGTGTCTAAATCTGCTGCCCTACCTTTATTCAATACATCAAGATATGCTGCCCTGCCTTTATTCAATATATCAAGAAGTTGATTAATTTTCTCGGGAGACATATTGGCAATCACTTCAGTCAAAGAGGACGATTTTTTTGAAGAGCTAAACGAAGAAATTCCCAGACTTGTTCGTTGATATTGTATCTCTTTAAATAATGTATCATGAGCAGCTTGATAACCGGGAGAACCTGCTATTTGACTTGGTTTGTACTTATAATCTACCTCTTGTATTTTCTTTTGTATTTCTTTTAGAGTATCTATTTTACCGGAATCTTTGTCTTGTTGGTTATACTGGTCAATCAGTTGATTTATTTCCCTGGTGAATTTATCCATGCCACTACGAGGTAATGCACCATGTGCAAAATTAGAAAGACGTGGCATTGGCTTTGTGGGAGGAAGTTTAGGCTTCCTTTGAAGTAACTTGGAAAGCATAATAATCTTACCTAATAGTTTAGGGATATGATTAAATTATATACTCTAAGTTGTTTTTTTGTCTGAATTTTGTCAGTTTTGCCTATTCCTTTACATTTTAGATGGATGTAAGGGAACACGAATCGGATTATGAAGGCATAAAAGAAGGTCACCGAAGTAGCCGATAGAGGGTCACGATAGAGGGTCAGATCTTGCCCCTTTGCCTCTTGTGTGGTGTTGCTTGATAATTCTTCTGATAGATAAATCACCTCTCTTTAGTGGCACTTATTTTTACTATAAATACCGTATTTAATACGGTTTTTATTATGGACCAGCATATTTTACAATCAATTTAGTCATGTATTTCCTGGTTGAGTAGACACACGAAATACCAGATGCTTGTTCAATTATTTAAAATTCTTTGGAAATATAATATGCGTTTTTATTTTTTTAAATGCACACAAGATCACATTTTGACAAAATTAAGAGAGCTTGACCCGAATACGAGTTCGTTGGATTTGAGAGAAAGTAACATCGGCGACAGAACCGGAGCAGAACTCGTTGCAATGACGCAACTTTTCCCACAGGGCCTACGTTCGTTGGATTTGAGCTGGAATAGGCTTGGTTTGAAATCTGTGCAAGAAATTGTTGCAATCATAAAAGCTTTACCACAAGGTTTGATAACACTGGATTTTTCATTTAATCATATCGGCTCAAAAACCGACGATGAATTAATAGAGATTTTCAGTGCATTTAAAGAGACCTCCATCACAAAGATGAGAATTGAAAACAGCATCTCTCTAAGACCGGAAGTCTGGAAGCTGCTCAATGAAATATTGTTAAATAACAAACAAAAACATTCTCAAGCCGAACAATCACAAGAACCAAGCTTAATGGTATGACAGGCTTACAAAGGCTGATTAATTTGCCAGTCAAACAAAAGGCCCGCCGAATAAGGAGAGGCAAAAGACAGAGGGTCAGATCTTGCTATTTTATGGATTAAGGCAAAGAGCAAGATCTGACAAAAATTTTGGGCATATTTTAGGTAATTTTTAAGGCAAAAAAAACCACAAAAGACAATATAATCAAATAAAAGACGGACTAAGATCGTTGATATATAAGGGTTTCAGTTGGTCTTTGGTGGTCAGAAATAGTTTGAATAATTGGTGGAGGAGGGCGGCGGCTATTTAATAGCGAGGATAACTTATTGTTATTTAATAGATTTGAATTTATAAAAATTTTTGTTGCCCCGAAAGTTGCCCCTATTCATGAACTTAAAGTTATTTAATTGAATTATGCTCCCTAAAATTAGGGAGCCCTTATGCATCAATTAGATGGTTGGGACAACGTGTTCTGTATTAGCAGCTTCTTCTCTTTCAGCTGCATTCCCGCTAAAGTAATTTACAATTGAATGATATCCATAGATGGGTAATGCAAGCGCTAACATTACTGCTAACCCAACAACCAATTTACTTAACAAAATAGGAGCTGCAATAATACCGGTTGTTACTCTCAGAGAAATATGCATGGTGTCATTTACAGCCACTCGCCATAAATAAGATGCCATAACCGTAACTAAGCTGAGGTCGAGTAATCCAAATGCAAATAAACCTGTAAATTCTGTATCAAATTGTTTCCCCATAACCAGTTCATAACCGTGGACATAACGCGCCCCCAAACTAGATGAGGGAGAAAAAAATAATCCTACATGTCGATATCGATTCTCGCTAATAAAGCTGCCTATCTTTTTTACTTCAAAATTTTGAATGTTCTCATCGTCCAAAACCTCAGCCTGTATTACTTCATCTCGATTCATACGAAGCATCGAAATCGGTTTCTTATCGACAGCAGCTCCATTAATAGGAAAATTATATTCAACTGCTTCAGCGA
Organism: Legionella moravica DSM 19234; assembly: GCF_000423305.1. GTDB lineage: Bacteria > Pseudomonadota > Gammaproteobacteria > Legionellales > Legionellaceae > Legionella > Legionella moravica. The sequence continues at coordinate 58,315 of NZ_KE384004.1, forward strand.
TAAGTTTCCCCATGATTATAGAACCTTGTTCATTAGGTTCTATTTGAGAGGTGTGATTTCCCCCCAAAGGATTCAATGAGGAGGTAACATCAACAAAAACCACTTCTTTATTCTGATTAACCGCGTATTGTAAAACGCTTCGATAAAGCTCATTCATAGTTTCTTCAACTACAGCAAATGGAGCTTGACCTTCTCCTTTTGAGCGTGCCAAATGAGAAAATCCTGTGTAAATAAAATAAGGGGTAAAGTCAGTAATAGAAGGATAATATTGTGATAATAATACAATTCGATTAAGCCCAGGATTATCATTAACCAAATCATCAATAATAGCTTTATATTCTTTTAACAATGTCAGTTTAACTTGGCTGAAGGCTTCCTTAATCCTAGGTCTGGCCTGTTCTGGTGTGATTCTAAAAAGCAATTGAAAATACGTTAGGTTTCTTTGCAATACGCCCATTAATGCTTCACGGTAATTATTCCCTCCTACACTTAATACAGCAATATCAGGTTGCCAATCTTTTACTGCATTGAGCTGATGCACTGTTTCATAAGGGTGGTCTTGATCTGAGGGAAGAACTTTATCTAAACGGCACTGGCGTCTTAAATCAGCTGTTGTAGCACCATCAACCGCAAAATTACCAATATCATATGAGTGAGTATTCTCTGTATTGTTAGCCAGAGCAACCGCTGTTTGATGTGTTACCGTATGCGTTTTATCAGCATATTGGCTCTTACTTTGGACCCAATAGCCATTATCTAAAGTAGAGTCGCCAAGTAAAGCAACTTTTTTTGGTCTTGCTTGCTCACCCCCAATAACACGCTTTAATCTTCCTGTTGTTGTAGGATATCTGCCCCCTATGGATTGTGAATAATTTTGAATGCGTTTCATGATAATCCTGATGTAATTAATAGATATGAAGTTAAGCAATAAAAATTTGATGAAAATTTTAACACATGGCCTATTTAGATCAAATTTGCCGGAGTAATTTAAATCATCCAACATTTCTTGGGAGAAAGGATCATACAGGGTAGAAGGTCAGATCTTGCTACTGTCGCCCCCCATATTTAGTGGTATCCGAAATTAGAGCTCAGGGTGCTTAAAGGTCATTTTTATGAAAACCGATGGCTAACGAGTGCCAAGTGTTTTAAGAATCCGGAGATATGGCTTGCCCGCCTTTCATGACAAATTTGATCCGTTGCAAGGTTGATATATCCATAAGCGGATCACCACTGACTGCTATTAAATCAGCAAACTTACCAACCTCAATACTCCCTACATCATCAGACCAACCCAACAAAGCTGCTGCAGAAACTGTAGCTGCCTGAATGGCTTCCAGTGGGCTTAAGCCCCTGCGTGTCATGGAGAGAAGCTCTTCGGCATTTTTTCCATGGCGATCCAGAGAAGTAGGATCGGAGCCACTGGCTATTTTAACTCCAATCTGTCTTGCAAGAGTCATCATCTGATTTTTTGTTTTGAGTAACATCTGCATTTTATCAGAGGCAGGTGCCTTGGCTATCTTGGCATCCAGACCTGACAGGGTAGGAACCAGGTAAACGTTTTTTTGTTTCATCATCTCCAGATTGTTATGGTCAGCCCGGTTGCCATGTTCTATGGAATCCACGCCGCTTATCAAGGCATTGCGTATTCCCTCAACTGTCGTTGCATGGGCTGCTACCTTGCGCCGGGCTTTATGGGCTTCCTCAACAATAACCTGCATTTCAACTATGGTAAGGGTTGGATAATCCCAGTCTGCAAATATTTTTATTATATCTGCACCATGGCCAATCTGTTCACGTACTGCACGTCTAGCTTCTTCGACACCGCTTATCATCTGGGCTCCCATAGGAAAACTGACAAAATCAGGAGAAATACCAAATGGATGATATTGGCCAACAGCAGCAATACCACGTGTTGCCACCTGGATACGAGGACCAGGAATGAGACCTTCGTTAATGGCATCGCGCAATGCAATATCAGCATATCCAGAACCTTCATTTTCAAGATCCCGCACGGTTGTAAATCCTGCTTCCAGTGTTGCCCGTGCATTGGCAGCACCTTCCAGAGCCCTATACGCCAGTGATTTGGTCGTAAGATTCTCTGCATACCCATCATTTCCATCAGGAATTCTTGCCAAAAGATGTGTATGACAATCAATAAGCCCTGGCAATACCGTCACATTACCCAAATCAAGGTGTCTCGCCGATGCTGGAGCCCATTTCAAAATATTGGCTGTCCTGCCCACAGCCTTTATACGCTCATTTTCAATCCAGATTGCAGCGCCCTTGAGATACACACCATTCCGAACATCCAGAATCCTCGCAGCCTGCAGTATCACAGGCGTATTCTGTTGGGGTTGCATGGCGTGTAAGGAATGCAACTGTACCATAAACAAAAGAATGAAAATAAAAAGTAAAAGCCATGGCTTATTGTAAAAGGAACAAAGTAGTGTTTTAGTCATATTGCTCCTGCACCTAGACGACTTATGATTCAAGCTAACATCCTTGTAGAGAAAAGGGTTTCAAGTTTTGTCGACTCATAGGAAAATGTCAATGAACTTGATTAGGTTTTAGGTCAGTACGTGCTGCAACATTAAAAGTAACTCGATAAAAATTTAAAATGGAATGAAGTAATAGTACATATATGGCATTTTAAAAAATCTAATCAGTTTGCTAAAGGGTTACATAGAAAGAGGAAATTGATTCCAAGAAGTGAGTGTTCAGCATTTGGGAAATATATTATAAATCAATGGGTTAATTGGGGGTGGCGGCTATTTAATTGGATAATCAATGGCTTGTATTTAAAGGGTTATTTTTATGATTGATAAAAATATACCCCCAAATGTACCCCCGTGAGCCATTGGTCTAAATAGGAAATCACTTTTTTGCTGAGATCCGCAATTACATAATCACGACTATATATTAGGCAAGTCAGTTAGCGGGGAGGTTTCTATAGATCAACTCTCCTATCTATTATTCACTTAGAAATTTGCATATTTTCGAAATAATGTACACCTAGAGAATAAGTCCCTACACTGCCTTCAAATACGTCATTATACCAGTATAATTTTATACCTTTTGCTGTTTCACTGCTCATGGGTAGAAATGCACCGTCAGGCTCAGAATGCATGAAAAAATCACCAAGTTTACTGTTACAATTTTTACAGTGATTCATGTAGTAACTTTCAGACGATTGCTTGCTAAAATCAAAATAGTAGCAAGAAGTAAATCTATGGATAATCTCTATACATTTTTCATTCATAAAGCTAGCGAAGCTTACGATTGATTTGTAATTTCTATCGATCCAAATCATATTATCATTTTCTTCATCGTCTTCATCCTCATATTCTTTTGTTTGATGGTTTTCAGGCAAAAGAAAAGCAAATACTGGTGTACCCTGTTTACATTTCCAACATGATTCTAAAGACTCAACTATAAAAAATCCTACTGAACGGATATTGGCATCAGCATTTTTAGCATTATTTTGAGGTGTCCATTTTTCAAAATTACTCTGATTGAGTCCATGGGGAACATACCATGATTTTTTTATTGGATCCCATTTTGCTCCTAGCTCTTTTGCTAAATCTTTTTCCGAATAAGGAACGTTTATATAAAATTTTTCCTCATTTCTAAAAACTGAGTTTTGTTGTAATGGCTCAGCCTCTTTTGCTATAGAGGGCGGGACTATTACATTTTGTTTTGAAAAAAATTTTTTGATTAATTCCAACATCTTAATTTCCCTAGAATATCCTTGTTTGAATTCGTAACCATCTTGTGCCTTTCGTTTCTTTTAAAAAACGCATCACAAACTTAAAGCCCATCTGGTTTTTTTAAAGACTTTTTATCTTCCGAGGCTAAACGAAGTTCGACTTTTTTAACATCCTCTGCAGGGGCAAGTGTTTCTGGACGGATACCCCGTTCTAGAAGTGTTTTACGAACTACTTCGTTATTGGTGATATGCTCACGAGAAATCTCGTTTCCTGTGTTCATCCCATGCTCCCTTGCATTAAAAATAGTAATTTCGGTGGCAAAGTCTTTTGCTTTTAAAATAATGGTAGGGGCAAAGTCAGCGAGAGGACGACTTTCAGGTACTTTCCAGTGAGCCTTCATAGCTTGTGTTGATTTATTAAACAGAGCCTGATCTCCTTTGCTACGAATGACAGCAAAGTTTTGGTTGCCTCCAGTTTGTTCATAGATAACTTGAGAAAGCTCTTTCTCTGTTTCCGATAATTTTTTGCGAGCTAAAACGCGCTCAGCTTCAAGGAGTCGTTGTTCAATTAGCTCCGCTCGCCGTGTTTGGATTGCAAAGTAAGTTTGAGCAAAAGCTATTTCTTGTTTTTTAGGGTCGCCATTTTGAGCAATAAGATAACACGCATAACGCGTTAACATGAGGTCATCAACTTCCCGCTGACTTCCTGAGCCAAGAGAAACCATTTTGTTGACGTTAACAAAATGGTCGGCAATCTTATGTCCCGATATTTCACAAGCCGTTTTAGCTTTTTCAAGAACCCTAGTAAAATTTCTCCACTCGTCATAACCAAGAAGCTGTTGTAAATCCCGTGCTAACCAAAACTCAACGCTTTCATCCGTTTGTTGGGCATGCATCTCAAAATTTTTTGTTAGGGTATTAATGACATCTATTTTCATAAAATTCTTTATTGAATTTGGCATGGTTATGATTTTCAACGATAAACCTCATTGAATCAATGGGTGTTTAATTAGTTTTGATTTTACTTGGTACACAAATTTATTTTCTTCAATTTAGGGGCAGAGAGAATTAAACCATTTTTTAATCAAATTACTCACTAAATATATTGCAGCATAGTTGAAATCTTTCGATTGAATCATAAGCCTCATTTATTCCATAATCTAGAATCTAGAATAACAACGCCAATTTGGGACATATAATCTCAATAATTCGCCTTTAATCAACATACAAAAGAGATTTATCATTGCCAACTTTTATATTGATAGTGAATCGGTACTTAATTAAATTTTTGAAGTGTTTTCAATTAAATTTATTTCCTCACCAGTAAGGCCATATAATTCATAAACAGCTTTATCAATTTTCTCATCAGTTTGGTCAATGAGCTTTTGAAGCTCTAGAATATTTGATTTTTTGCTTTCAAAATAATCTAGCTGTGTATTCCGTAGCGAAATGACCACCAATTCCGGTCGTATTTGCTCACCACCAACACTCACGATAAGACAATTTTTATACACTATTCGTCTTGTGATCCAAGGCGAGATTATCGTGAGACCATTAAGTATGCGAAAAATTCAAGAAGTATTTCGACAGCATGAACAAGGACACAGTAACCGTGACATTGGGCGAAGCCTCAATATCAGTTCAGGAACTGTATCCAACTACCTATATCGTGCACGTTTAGCTGGACTAACCTTAGCCGAGGCACTTTCTCTGGGTGAGCAGGAGCTGTATGAGCGCTTGTTTTTACCTTCAAAAGCCAGTTCAACCCGGCGTGTTCTGCCGGACTGGGAGTGCATCCATGCGGAGCTGCGCAAAAAAGGGATGACGTTAATGGTACTGTGGCGAGAATACCGGGAATGTCATCCAGATGGTGTGGGTTATAGCCAGTTTTGTGACCGTTATAAGCGTTATATCAAGCAAATCAGCCCCGTCATGCGACAGGTTCATAAAGCTGGAGAAAAGGTTTTTGTTGATTATGCGGGTATGACTGTTCCATGGATAGAGCCGTCTACGAAATAGAGAGTCATACGAAATAGAGGGTCAGATCTTGCCCTTTGCCTCTCGCATATAATGTTGTTTTATAATTCTACTAATTCTTGAATAATGAAGCCCAAAATATTTTCCAATTTCCTTCATAGAATACAATCCACTTTTATATAAACTATATATTGCCTCATCTCGATTGTCTGACATTCGTTCATATTCTTCAATTGCAATGCCTTCAATTAAATCAGGTAAATGAGTCCTGGATATATCTGTAAAATCAATTGTAGGCTTAACATAGCTCACTGCCCTGGAAATAAACTCATCCGAACCAAGATATATTTGATGCTTTAGATCAAGCAACGGACTTTTCTTACTTAAACCAGCATCAACGAATTGTTCATAGTTTATTAATGCCTCTGATTTAATAGAACCAAATGATGATAAAAGCCAATCAACAGTCAGCCATGATGGAACTAATGCTCTACCGCTTGTTGCTAAATAACTACTCCAATGCCACTCATCTGCCTTTTCAACCATCTTTGCTCTAACAGGATTTAATACTATGTAACGAGACAACTCCAATAGATAACTGTCTTTCTCAACCAGTATAGATTTATAGCGACCTTGCAGGACGTGCCCAATACGCTTGTGTGATGTATTAAATTTCTGAGTGTATACACCGTTTAGGTAACGCATTCCTTTTGAAAGATTACCGAGCGGAGTTTCAATCAGTAAATGGTAATGATTTGTCATTAGACAATACGAATGGCATAACCACTGGTATTTTAAACAAACATCACCCAAAATAGATAAAAAATTTTCTCTGTCTTCATCTGATAAATAGATAGCCTCTTTTCTATTACCTCGACTGGTGATGTGATAGAGCCCACCAGCAAACTCAATGCGCAAAGGTCTTGCCATCGCTAATCCAGGACTTGCTTGATTCCTTTTAAAAGAAAATTAATGCATTGGGAAATAATTATCAAGAGTTCATTCCAAGCTTGCTGACATTTATGGATTAAGGCAAAAAGCAAGATCTGACCCCTCGGTGCTCTGTGCTATTCGCGAATTACAAATAGTCCATTCTAAATTCTAGAATATGGAATAGTATAACTCACAATCACAGAAAATTTGTCTCTCTTAAAAATGGTGTTATAATATAGATAACACGGCCCGCTCCTCTTCATTGAAAAATGTACGAGTGGGTTTTCTTTTTTGTATAAGTTGCATGATGCCACGTTATAACAAACCGCACCTAACATTTGAAGATCAACTCGAACTATTGAAATCTCGTGGTCTAGAAGTAACCAATGACAGTGTAGCATTGGAATACCTTCGTCGTTTGGGCTACTACCGATTAAGTGGTTATTGGTATCCCCTCCGCAAACTAATTCCTTTAACTGATCAACAAACAAAATTGGTAAGGCCTCGGCGTTCTGATGAATTTGTACAGGGTGCGCGTTTTCAAGATGTTGTTGCCTTATATGTTTTCGACAAAAAATTACGTTTACTGATACTGGATGCTATTGAGCGAATAGAAGTAGCCTTCAGAGTAGACATAGCCTATCTTCTCGGGGAAAAGGATCCATTTGCTTATACTAACCCTGATTTATTACACGGGCATTTCACCAAAAAGATTGATCTCAAGACTGGTAAAACAAAATACGAAGAATGGCTTTCTAAGCACGAACAACTGATAAAACGCTCTAAAGAAGATTTTGTAGAGCATTATAAAGAAAAATACGGCTTGCCATTACCTATATGGGTTGCCATCGAGTTGTGGGACTTCGGCCTTTTGTCAGTATTTTATAAAGGCATGGCTGTAAAAGATAAAGCTATCATTGCGCAAAAATACAACATTCATGATTGGCAGGTCATGGAAAGCTGGTTACGCACATTAAACTACGTCCGGAATGTAGTTGCACATCATAGTCGTTTATGGAATAGAAACTTAATTGACCAACCTAAACTTACTAAAGCAGGGACAATGCCTGCTTTCGATCCATTTATTGGCAATACAAATACGACATCCAGGGTATATATCGTGCTAGGTATTTTGGCACATTACATGAAAATAATTTGTCCTCGATCGACCTGGTCAAAGCGTGTCGTGGAATTGATGAACTCTTTTCCAAGCTCTAATTATATAACCATTCAAGATATGGGGTTTCCCAATGAATGGGCACAGCAAGAATTCTGGCAATAAGCTGTAATTTTATAGCTGAGCCATTTTGCCAATCTTAGCAATGCATCCTATTGATCCCCGTTGAAAGAACATGATCTCAGGATACTTTTGCTTTCAAGGCTATTCCCTCCCTATTAGCTATATTTTTCTTTATGAAGGCTTAGATGTTATTTGAAAGGGAAACAATGATGGCATCGAAGTTCATTAAATCAAAATTCAAGCTGGCATGTGAATGCCCAACAAAACTCTATTACGTTGATAAACCATAAGATGCCAATCAATTGATGGAGGACTCCTTTTTAAAAGCATTAGCTGAAGGTGGTTATCAAGTAGAAGCTTTAGCAGGATGCTATTTTTCAGAAGGCATATTCGAAACTACAGAAAAAAACCAATCCAACCATAAGGCAATAAAATGTTTACTAGGAAATGAGGCTATTACGCTTTTTGAACAAGTACCAGAGTCATTGTTGACGTGCTTCATCTCTGGCAGCAGATAAGCTCACATCAGAAAAGCACCAAAAGAAAGTTTTTTCTCAACACCCGGAAAGCGATACTTAAATTTCCAAAGCTTCGAGCCATTAGGATTGATTAATAAATATAAACCCTTCTCATCTGCCATCTCATAAGGCTTCTCTTTAGGTTTAGCGCTCTTTATTTCAACAACAGTTAGGGTCATGGGGACCTCGTCTTTTTACAATCACATAAAGCCCCTAAATAAGCCCCACTTTTCGGTAGGCTCTTGGGGCTTTTATGGATTTTATAAGACGAAAATTATATAAAAAGCCTTTATTTCAAGGCTTATAAGATGTTTTTGGATGTCTTAGGTATTCAATATGGTGGAGGCGGCGGGAATCGAACCCGCTACCATGCATTTAGCTCTTTTCATGAAATACTATCAAAGACCATGAAAAACTACGCTAATTATGAGTTATCGCACTTTCTCAAAAATGCACCATGTTGTCTTTCATAGTCTGAAATTGTCTTCAGATGGTGCCGTTTTGGTGCCTTTTTAATTTGGCTCACAATTTCATAGCAATCAAACAACAGTCAAACAAATTATATCTACTAACATCTTGTAAAACCTAGCTTTTCACAAAAAATTTAATAAAAATGTTGTCAACCAATCAAACAACAGTCAAACAAATTAATCTATCTATACAACCCACCATGGCAAATATTTTTTTGCTTTGCTGCCTACCGAATCATCATAACATCGGATCTTTCCTGCATCTAAGGCGTCTCGGATAATTCGAGATACCATGGCACTATTTTTCGGATCAATGCCGAAGCGATACCTCAAGGTAGAGTTAGTCATATAGTCGCGCTCTACGTATCGAAGGCAGGCATGTAAATAACAGGCCCATATTCTGTCTTGCTTATCCATATCTTTTAGATCTCGATGGGCAAACAAAACCACGCGGGTATGCTCCTCAACAGCCTCAAAAATAGGTGCGGGTAATTGGTAGTACTCAATTTGAGATACCACCTTATCAATTCCGCTTCCACGTTCCTCGCAAATACCGAAACGGCGCATTAAGGATGCTAGTGCTTCATTGCGTGATTTAGGTGGGGTATCCAAAAAACGTTCTGTTAAAACAAGAGGTAGGCCAGGATTCGTTATTTCAATTCTATTATCAAAAATTTCAATCATTGGTCCTGCACCTGTCACTTTGAAATCTTGATGAGTTAAAGCATTAGCAACCAGCTCACGTATCGCCAGTTCCGGATACATAGGTACGGTCTTTCTAAGCGCAGTTCCAATAACTTCATTAGTCGGTATTAAAGCCATAATGTATTCAATAAGTCCTTCAAACCCAACAGCATATCCTTTGTGTTCAATATGTTCTCTCTGGGTTTCTATTCGGTTATTTCCTTTATAGTGAATAATACGTAAGGCTTTACGTTTAAGTTTAGGAAAATCCGAAAGATTTTTGGCAAATAATACTGCCCCAAGGGTTGTGATATTCCAACCACCAGCTTCGCAGGGATGGATCAACTTCTCTGTTTTCAGCGCATCTAATATAGCAGTACGCCCATCAGGTAAAGGTAATCCTAGCAAATTAAAATATGCCGGATAATCCATCAGCATTAAAACAGTTTCATCAGATATTTTTTCTTCTACTATCCCATCTTCAAAAGGCTTGCGATCAAGTACTCGCCATAAAGCTTTTTCTTTTTCCGGATGATCACTGAGTTTCTTTTTATATGAACCAAGACGGATGAATTTTTGATTTTTAAATTGAACAGGATGACTGGCTTCTGCTTCTATTTCAAGAATAATAATCGCTTTGTTATCTATTCGGATGGTGACAAAATGAAAATTTATCTTGGGTGACAGAAGCCTTGCAAGCCAGCTTAGCAACACTTCATTGCCAACTTTTGATTCATGAGGTTTAAAAGTAGTACCAACAATTTCGTGCGTGTTATTATCAATACCCCAAACCAGATATGCATATGGTTTCTCTAAAAGCAAAGCGGAATTAATCAACGCAGAGCAGTATTCACCAATTTCTTCTGGATCGGCTTTATTATGCTTAAATTCGAGCCACTCAGTTTCCGATGGCAGTTTACGAAGTTCGTTAATCAAATCGGTGTAGTAATTAGCAGGACGATTATTCACGTCTAAATTCATATTTATTCTACTCCTTCCTGATTGCGAACTCGATCATACACTGCTTTTACTAAATAGTTGGCGGCTACTTCATGGAACCTGGGATCATTCATGAGCTTCGAGAATATATCTTCATTCCCTTCCATGCGCTCAATAAAAAATCCCTCCAGCATTTTTTCAAAAACTAAAGAAAAATTCTCCAAATTGTTAGCCTTGGCAGCTTCTCTTATTTTTTCATTATTAGCTGCCGTCTCGGCTATTTGATCAAAAAACAACTCATCGGCTTTAGTGAAATCAGTTCCAAATCGTTGATTTAGGCGATCAACCAATAATGATAACTGCACCTTATCATCTCTGGCATTTCCAGTTCCTACTTCGGTTGGACCTCTTAAATCCTCAGCTTCGCCTTTAGACAGGTCAATTGAACCCTCACTTATTTTCTGTAGTCTGTAATATCGAAGCTCTATCTCATCACCGAGGTTAAAGTCTGGCTCATCATCACGACGTGGTAATTTATTATGTAGAAAGCGTAAAAAGGTATAGTTTTTCTCTAAATCAGAATCCTGAAAGGGAATAATTTGGGATAAAAACACATAAAGATTTTTAAAACTTTTCACTTGGCTTTTGAAAAGATCTTGCTCGTTAGCATCCAGTTCGTTGTACCGATCAACAGACAAATCTAGTAAAGCATTCATCTGGCGATGATCCGCAGGGGTTGGTTCTTTTCTATTTTTAAACCAAATTTCGCATAGGGCATTAACGTCATCAACAGAATATACCTGCCAATCAGCCAAACGATGTTGTAAATCATATAACTGATGAGGATCAGGCATGACACCCAAATGAGATACTTCATAATAGTCCTTAAATGCCCTAAAGATATCATCCATTTCATTAGCAAAATCAAGAACAAAAGTATCTTCCTTTCCAGTAGCGGTCCGGTTCAAACGCGATAAAGTTTGAACCGCCTGAATACCGGAAAGTCGTTTATCAACATACATAGTATGTAATAGAGGCTGATCAAAACCTGTTTGATATTTATCAGCTACCAACAAAACCTGATATTCCTCAGTAGCAAACCGTTCAGGTAATTCAGATTCTTTGATGCCCTGATTCATTCCAACCTCGGTAAACTCTTTCTCAGGGGCATCCGGATCGATTACTTTACCTGAAAAGGCTACCAATGATTTGATGTCATCATACTTATTACGCTTAAGGTAATTATCAAATTCTAATTTATAACGCACAGCATGCAAGCGTGATTCAGTGACAACCATTGCTTTAGCTCGCCCACCAATTTTATGTTTGGTAAATTGACGAAAATGCTCAATAATTATTTCAACTTTTTGAGCGATGTTATGCGGGTGCAAACTCATAAATCGAGCTAATTGCCGTGCCGCTTTCTTTCTGGGTACTTCGGGATCATCTTCAATTGATTTAATTAAGCCATAATAGGTTTTATAGGTGGTATAGTTGGCCAGCACATCAAGAATAAATCCTTCTTCTATTGCTTGACGCATACTGTATAAATGGAAAGGTAGCCTCCCATTTTGGCCTGGTTCGTTAAATACGGCCATGGTTTTAAACTTTGGTGTCGCCGTAAATGCAAAAAAACTAATATTGGGCTGACGAGGTCTTTTTAACATTTCTTGGAATAGTGCCTGCTTCGCTTCCTCTGATAAAGCATCTTCATCAATATCCAAAATCTGTTCAGCGACAGTTGCAGCAATTCCTTCTTTATTTAGAATCTTGCGCAACTCCATGGCTGACTCTCCACTTTGCGAACTATGAGCCTCATCAACAATCACCGCAAAACGTCGGTTAGCAGTATCAATTTTTATACCATCTCCTTTTTTCTCAAGCGTTTCTAACGCTTGGGAGATAAAAGGAAATTTTTGAATGGTTGAAATAATAATGGGCACACCACTTGATAAAGCTTTAGCTAATTGCTGGGTATCTTCATCAATTTTCTGAACCACGCCCTGCTTATGTTCAAACTGATAAATAGTGTTTTGCAGCTGTTGATCTAAAACTCGTCTATCGGTAATTACTACCACAGTATCAAATATTTTTTTATCTTGATCATCATGAAGACTTGCAAGACGATGTGCTAACCATGCAATAGAATTAGATTTTCCTGAACCAGCAGAGTGCTGAATCAGATAATTATGACCACTTCCTTTTGTTTTTGCATCCAGAATTAAGCTACGAACAACATCCAATTGATGATAGCGTGGAAAAATCATTGTTTCTTTACGATACTTCTTGATACCACTCAGGGTGGCTATTTGCTTTTCCTCAACCTGTAAGTGCATGAAGCGCGCAAGAATATCCATCAGGCTATCTTTAGTTAGAACATCTTCCCAAAGATACCCAGTTCGATAATTACCGTGCATAGCTGGGTTACCAGCCCCAAAGCCATTGCCACGGTTAAATGGAAGGAAAAATGTTTTCTTGCCATCCAGTTTAGTTGTCATGAAAACCAATTCAGTATCCACAACAAAATGAACCAATGCTCTTTCCTTGAATCGAAACAATGGTAATGTTGGCTCGCGATCTTCTCTATATTGTCGCTTACCATGAGCAACGGTCTGTTTGGTCAATGGATTTTTGAGCTCCATGGTTAATACCGGTAAGCCATTAACAGCGAGAAGAACATCAATCGATTGGGTTTGGTCTTTAGGATCAAAACGTACTTGCCGAATGATGGTTAATTGATTCAAAAAATAATCCGCCCAAGCATCCGGATTCATTTTGCTGTTGGGTGTGAAATAGGCCATGCGGAAGTTTTTTCCGAAGCATTTAAATCCATGGCGCAATACATTAAGCATTCCTTTTGAGGAAAGTTCTTTGCACAATGAGTCAATTAATACCGCATCAGCTTTGATGCCATGAAAGCTTTGTATCGCTTGCCATTTTGTAGGCTGAGATTTTTCTATGAAAGAAATAACGTCATTGGGGAACAATGCCTTTTGAGGATCAAACGCTTTAGCATCCCCTTGAACATAACCGCCATATTCAATCAGATATTGTTCAATAGCTTCTTCAAAACGGATTTCTTTGTGCTTGCTCATATTAACCTTAACCATGTATTAATTTGTATCTGGGGATTGAATCTCTGCCCCATTATGAAGATGCTCACTTTTCGGGTGAATATTTGATGCTTTAACTACCGACACAGGTAATGAAGCATCCCCTGAAAACAGTTCTACTAACTTTGTTCGCATGAAAAATTGATATTGTTCTTCAGTAACATGCCCCTTGGGCTTATATATACTTTGTTTCACATGTGATTCATCAAAATCATAGCCAAGTGATTCGCCCATCGTAACTAATAAATTTATCAAAGTTCTATTACATTCAACATCGAAGTGTAGCGTTTGAGCGTCTATGGGGTTTTGTATTTGCGCATAATCCACTCTAACATCGAGATAACTCCGCCAGGCACTTCTTACCTTCTTGAATTTCTTACGGCCGTAAAACTCAATATCAATCATATTTAATGCCCGAATATGTTCAAATGAGAGAGGTGATAACCTTGTAGCCATAAGTGTTTTGAATATTTCAATCCGTCTTTCTCTATCTTCCTTCCATTTACTCAATTTATCTTGGATAAACAAAGCTGCCCAAGGGGCAATTAAAATTGCTGCAATGGTAAGTATGTCATTAAGCTTCATACTGGAATCAATCATAAATAACCTCCCGAACTACATTTAAATTTTTCAGGTTCAGGCAAATCAACATTGATATTACTTACTTTTATTTTTCCTGTTACGACGTTGGTGATTAAAGCTGAGCGATATTCTTTTAGGCGTCCAATAGCCTCTAATATTTTTGATTTTATTTCGTCAATTTTTTCTGTTTGTGAATTTAAAAATATAACAATTTCACCCTGTTCATCTGATGGTGGAAGACAAATAAACATTTGATTCAAATGCAAAGGCCCAAAGTGCTGAATTGTTGAACCAGTTTTTAGTAAATCTATTTGAGTAAAGAAAAGCGATGATGATACTATTAATTTTATATACTCATTACTGATACTTTTGTTCTTAGGTTTTAGTCGTATAATGCCAGTATATGGAATTGATCCTACTGCTTCATACCCAACAGAAGAAACCAATCCCGTAGTAGCACTGGTACTGATAAGAAGATCTCCAATATCTAGTTTAAATTGTTTCCAAACTTGCTCGACTTTTTCCGGATGAAGATAATTACATCCTTCCAGCTGAACTTTGTTTGAAGTGAGGTTTCTTATACGTAATAGTGGTACACCTTGATCAACAAAATCAACAGCCATGATCCCCGGGCCTTCTTGAAAATATATGACATGCTTAAACGGGATTATTTGCCAATGCTTAGGTATATCACCCATCCACTCAACCCCAGAATCTTTCATCGGCACATTATGTTCCAGTCCTTTGGTAACAACTTGAGAAATCAAGGCTGAACGTTTTTCTTCCAATAATTGGATGAGTTTTATTTTTTTTTCAATTAGGGCATCAATCTCCGATGTTTTTTTGTCCAAAAACGTTACTATTGCATTTTGTTCTTTTAACGGGGGTATGCTCAATAGGAGTGATTTGAAAAATTCATTATTAAGAATTGGCAAAGTCGTATAATTAGCAATTTTTAAAAATACATTGGACATACTTTTTAGTAAGTAAAAAAGAAATTTATTGCTGTGATTTTTAGACTTAAAGCCAGTAATCTGTTGATTAAATGTCCCTGCGTGTTTTAAAAAAGCTGTTTTACCAGTTGTTGCACCTATTCCAACAATCAGTGTAGAGTTTCCGGGAAATAACTTCATAATCCCTTTTTCAATAGCTTTTTGTGTAATTCTTTTTTCAGAATTTATTAACACTTCATGGTTCAAATCTTTGGGATTAAACCAATCAATGTTACCATCAAAAAATGACTGATCATTTGTTGATGGAGTAGTTCCTGTTTGTATAATTTCAATAATATATTTGAGTTTTTTTAATTCCCAAGTGTTTGGCACTTCACCCAACCAGTCTACTCCACTGTTATTATATTTCTCGTATTCTAAATAACTCATGCTACCACTCCCTTCAGCATCTCCAAAATTTCCTGCTCCAACTGTTTAATATCGGATTCAATTTCCTTTAATGCACGAGGAGGCTGATAAACATAAAAATGCCGATTTAACGGAATTTCATAACCAACTTTTGTTTTGCTGTGATCGATCCATGCATCAGAAACATATGGTAAAACCTCCAGTTTTAGATAATCTTCACAATGCTCACGAACCAACTTAACAAGTTCATTATTATCAGCTTTGGCATCATAACCAATAGGCAATGGTAAACTAATATTTTTAGGCAAAGGCACCAGCTCAGTATCCCGCAGCTCACCATCAGCTTCCGGATGTCCTTTGCCATCACGGCAAATCTCAGCTGTTTCATCTCGCTCACTCAAAGCGGTAAAAATTGCCTTTCTAATGGCTGCATCCAGTTTTAGCCCTAATGTTTTTGTTGCTGTAACCAGTGCGATAGAAAAATCATCCCGATTTTTATACACAATAGATGAGTCCATGCTTTCAAGAGCGGAAATAATCGCTTGCTGTAGTTGTTTGCCTTTGGCAATGTCTTCCTGAATCTCTTTGTTATCCTTGCGCGTTTTACTTTGGGCTAAGTTAATAAAGACCGCTTGTGACTTCAAAGATGCAATTCTGTCCGGACTAGCCTGAAAATTTAACCGCAAAGGACGCTCAACAGTGATTTTTAAGTACCCAAATTCTCGATTATCAAATAATTTTGAACAAATTCGTTCTTGGCTTTGGCCATCAAGCAATACCTTAGATGTGTCATCATGCTCGAAACGCGCGTAAAGGCGGGTGATTTCATTGATATGTTCATCAGATAATTCATTACGTTTATTACCAAGACTTTTCCGCATCTTCTGAAAGTGGCGGGTTGCGACAATTAGTTGAACACGGCCTTTTCTTTCTTGTCGTTTGCGATTGGATACCAGCCAAATATAGGTATAAATACCCGTGTTATAAAACATCTGATCAGGCAATGCGATTATGGCATCCAGATAATCATTCTCTATGATCCATCTACGAATATTGCTTTCGCCCGAGGCTGCGTCACCAGTAAATAAAGGGGAGCCGTTGAAGACAATGGCAATTTTAGAGCCTTCGCCACCTTCTTCGGGTGATGGATGCATTTTTGACATCATATGTAAAAGAAACAATAAAGCACCATCGTTTATACGGGGTGTTCCGGGCCCAAATCGACCTTTAAAGCCATACTGCGTATATTCCTTTTCAACTACGCTTTGCTGTGTTTTCCATTCCACTCCAAACGGTGGATTTGCCAACATGTAATGGAAATGTTTATCAGGATGACCATCAGATGTTTTACCATCACCAAGCGTGTCTCCAAAAATGATGTGATCAACAGGTTCATCTTTTATCAGCAGATCTGAGCAGCAAATAGCATAAGATTCTGGATTGTATTCCTGTCCAAACAAGAGCAAGTTTGCCTGTGGATTTTGCTCACGGATGTATTCTTCTGATACGGATAACATCCCACCAGTACCGCAAGTTGGATCGTAAATGGTTCGAGCTATTCCAGGGGTGTATACGTCTTCATCAGAGGTGTAAACCAAATGTGCCATCAGACGGATAACTTCTCTTGGTGTAAAGTGATCTCCTGCTTCTTCATTGGCTTGCTCATTGAACTTGCGTACCAATTCTTCGAAAACATAGCCCATTTGTAGATTATCAACATGATCTGGATGCAAATCTAAATCGGCGAATTCTTTCACAACAAGAAATAAGCGATTGGCTTTATCTAGTTTTTCAATTTGCTGTTCGAACTCAAATTTTTCAAAAATCTCTTTAGCTTTTGGAGAAAAACCATCAATGTAAGTCACAAGGTTTCGCGCAATATTATCAGGATCTCCCAATAATTTTTTAAAAGTGTATTTACTGATGTTATAAAAGGCTTGCTCGCGCCCTTGAGCGGCATATTTTCCCAGAATTTTATAAATTGCATCTTCAGAATGACCTTGAGTTTGAAGCTTTTCATACTGTTCCAAAACTTGATCTTTGGTAGGCTCCAAAACACAATCCATGCGCCTTAAGACCGTCATTGGTAACATAACCAATCGATATTGTGGGGGTTTATAGGGCCCTCGAAGTTTATTCGCGATGTTCCAGATAAACCCAACCAACTGATCAAAACCATTACTCATCGCTAACGTCTCCCTCGAGGGTAGGAACATATTGCCCCTTAGTAAATTTCTCAATCTCATCACGGCGAAAGCGCCATGCACCGCCAACTTTAAATGCGGGGATTTTTCCTTCAGCAGCATATTTATAAGCCGTCTTTTCATTGATTTTTAAATACTCAGCCAACTCCTTAATTAACATGATGTCGTCTTTCATGACCGATTCTTCTTATTATTGTGGAAAAATAGAGAAAATAATAGAAAAATATAGAAATATCAAGCAATAGCATCCTGCGTAATAAGTTGTTGTCTTAAATTTAAGAGAGAAGAACAGAAAGTTATGCTAGTATTTGATTTTTTATAATTTCTTTAGATATAGATTTTTCGAGAAAATGCTTCATCCAGTATAATTTTTGTAAAGTGGCAAGATCTTTTTCTTTCTCTATTTCTTTTCTTATAAAGGATTCGCACATAATTTCAGTCTGAATAATCTCAGATTGCTTGGTATTTGATCGATTACTGAGTGGATTGGATTTATGGAAACCCAACCAATTAAAATAATGAGTCCCATCAATTTCATCTTGCTCAATGTGGCAGTTTGTATAAATATCCTTCTTGCTCCAACCATAGGGAGAACCTTTGATAAATAGGTCTAACTGTTGTTTGAAAGACGGAGTTAATATAATACGTGGGTACAGTGCCACTTTTTCGTATCTTACTGCCTCAATTAATGGTTCGCCGGCAACCACACTTTCCGTTTGATACATATCCCCACATGCTATTGCACCTCTCATATACATCCCGTTCAAGAAAGCACGATATGAAAAAAAACTAAGCGCATGAAGAAATGCAATCAATGGTCTATAAAATAAATCCGGTTTATCGTGGTTAGTAATAGTTGGTATTGACGTTACAATATTGTCTGAAAAGCAAACTGCAGCAGCTCGTATTTGTCGCTCCCCAGTGTCTAGTAATTTATCAAAATGCTCGCCGTTATGGGATGTGAATTCAGATAGTAATTTCAAACACATTTGCGTTTTTTTTGGAAAAAGGTTGCTAAATCCCAAAATATCAACAAATCCCACAAAAGATTTTTTTAACTCGAACTCTTGAGACTCTGGATATAATTTTTGTTCCTTAGTCATTAATTAACATCCTCTTATATTTTGCACTACTGTCCCAACAATTTCGACTTCAACGTCATCATTTACTTTAATGTTTGGCCAGTTATCATTTAAAGTCAGTAACTCAAACTCTGTTGAAGTGTAGGATAATTTCTTATACTGACAAATAATTAATTCCATTTTGCAGCCAATTTTAACAGCTACATAATCTCCAGGATTAGTTGATTTTTCTAGGTCAATAACCAACACGTCATTAACTCTAATTTCAGGCATCATACTGTCATCAATAATTTTCAAGGCAAATGCTTTTGGGCTCAGTTCGGGTAGTAATACAGTACTTACAGAAATAAACACATTATCATCGAATGCCTCTGAACCAGCATCCAATTTAGCCTCACAAGCCTGGCGATAATCCAAAAGCGGAATTAACCGACTTGGATTTTTCGCTTTCTTGACCTGCAGCTCATCCGACAAACACATCAAATAAGCAGGCGAAACATCCAACGACTGCGCCAACGATTTAATCTCTTCCGGCCCCGGAGTACGCACACCCTGTTCCCAATTTGTCAGGCGCGTTTGTTTCAACCCCCCGGCAAGCTCGCCAAGAGCCTTTAACGTCAAGCCTTTAGCCTTCCGTGCTTCAAGAATACGTTTGCCAATTTCCTTTTTGATATTCAGCTCAGTCAAATTTACCCCTAAAAATTGAGAATTAACTATTGCAATATCACTTTACGTGATATAGATTAGCTTATAAATTCACATTTCGTGAATAATAATCTTTTATTTTTATAAAGATATCACATTATGGAAATAAAAACGAGGATGAGTAGGGATATTACCCATGATGGATTTTGTGATTAATGGTGATGAGTTAGAGGCAATGTGTGGCTTACCCCATATCCAGCAACTGACTTATTTCAGAGGGATACGACCTTATATGGACGTTAAAACCGGAATAGTTGGAACCAAAAGGCGCATCAGTCATCAGTCTATTTCTGAGCAGCTTTATGTTGAGCCGCATCAAGGCATAAAAAGCCAGAGCTTTTCGCGTGATCAAGTCCGGCGTGCCGTTTCAGGATTGGTTCGTGCTGGCTTAATCGAAGTACAATCCGAAGGGATGCATTTAATTTTAAAATGTCTTTTAGCTTCACTGCATTACTCTGTCCAAAATAAAGCCGCCATAAACCCGCCACAAAAAACCACCATAAAGCCACCTGTTACAGATCAATTAAACACTGGCTTTTCTGAGGTTGAAGGTGAAAAAGGCGACATAGTGAACCCATCAAAAGCCGCCATACCTCTATATAAAGATAATTATTATATTTATTTATTAGCGCAATTCGAACAATTTTGGTCGTTGTATCCCGAGAAGAAATCCAAGAGCAATGCTCAAGCTGCCTTTGAGCAGCTAAATCCTGATACCGAACTTTTTCAGCAACTGATGCATGCATTACAGCAGCAACTTCAACACAGAAATCAACTTAAAGCACAAGGCACATGGGTGCCACCTTGGAAATATCCAGCCAATTGGTTAAGCAAACGCAGTTGGGAGGATGAATTATTTAAGGACGCATTACAGGAGAAACCTCATGCAAAGCATGAAAAAAATACTAGGACAAATAACACCGGAGCAGACTTATTCTGCCCGCCCTGTGATGAAGAAGAATCAAGAGCAGACAATGTCATCTCATTCCAGCGATACCAGTAAGGAACAAAAACGGATTGATTTATTGTTCTCAAAATTTGCGGCCTTCTATGGGCATATTTGGCGAAGCCAATTTAAGGATGAACAATTTTTTAAGTTTGCTAAGAAAGAATGGCATGAGGGCTTAACCGGGTTTACTGATGCAGTAGTGGATGAAGCCATTATTGGTTGCAGGGAGCACTATGAAATGCCCCCATCATTACCGCAGCTGATTAGCTACTGCAAACAAATTAAAAAGCGGAAGGAGTGTCGAATAGTTCCTGTTGATACCCGAGCGCAGGAAGACATAGTCAACAAGAACGTCAAACGCTGTATGGAACTTTTAGCCTAAAAAAGGAGATCAACATGTTGGTATTAACCAGAAAGGCAGGACAGCAGATTTTTATGGATAAAGGTCGCATTCAGATGAAGGTCATTAAAGTGGTGGATGATGTCATTAGCATTGGTATTGATGCCCCACTCCACATTGATATAGCCCGAGAAGAAGTCTTTTCTCAAAATCTAGCGCAAGAAAAATTAGCTTCTTTAACTAGGAGTACCCGATGAATAAACTCCAAAAGGTGCAAAACAAGGTATCGCTAGCATATTGGGGAATGATTTGCGTGCTTCTTCCCGCAACAAGCCATGCAAAGAGCATTGAAAGCATTATCGATAGAACCGTCCGCTATTTGCAAGGAGGACTTGCTCGCTCTGTCGGAGTACTGTGCATCATCATTGCAGGTTACTTATGTTTGTATCGACAAAAGTTTCCCAAAGAATACTTCTCCATGATTCTTGTGGGGCTAGGCATCATTTTTGGTGGTTCTACCTTGTACAACACCTTTATTGGTTAGGAGGTGCGCATGAACACTCTAAAAAGCAGCCCTCTTTTTAATGCCTTAACAAGACCTGCTATGACGCTAGGTGTGACCTTTGAATACCACATTATGAACCTGATGGTTTCGATGTGTGCCTTCATAGGTCTATCGCCACTCTACGGTCTTGTTTTTATACCGCTGTACGTTTTTGGCTGGTTGGTGTGTCGCTATGACATTCATTTTTTTACGATTTGTGCCAAATGCTATTTATTGCCTCATGCCCCTAATAAAACTCTTTGGAAGGTGCGCGCTTATGAACCGTTTTAAGATAGTAAAGCCCGTAACACTTGAAGCTAAGGTTTCAGATAATTTTCCTATAACGCATTTAAATTCACCCAGTATTTTTGAATCTCAATCCGGTTTAATTGGCTCGGTATTACGGGTAGAGGGTATTTCTTTTGAGGTGGCAGAGCCAGAAGTATTAAATCACCAACTCTTTTTACTGCACCAAGCGCTAGTCGGTTTGGACTCACGGTTTATCGTCTATGTCACAACCCACCGGCATAAAGCATCCCGTGTACTCATAGGTGACTTTAAATCCGAGTTTGCTCAAGTACTCAATCAACACTACCACCAACGCTTTGCCCATAACAAAGCCTATGAAAATACCTTGTACTTAACCATAGTATTGAAAGGCGATGATTCGAGTAAAACAGGCTCTTGGATTGAATGGCTCAAAGGCATTGGTCAGGTGAGTGCGGAGATTAAACACTTCCAACGAGAAAAAAATAATGCCACCCTCAATAATGCAGTAAGTCAATTACAAGCTAATTTATCCTCATTTGGTGCTTACCGTTTAGGTGATAAGGATAATAAAAAAGGATTTAGCGAACTATTAGAGTTCTTAAGTTTGGTAGTCAATGCAGGTCAATCTCTACCCTATCCGCAACCACAGTGTAACCCACCCATAGCCAATACCATTCCCAGTATTTTTAAGAAAGAAACGCACTATCCAGAAGGTCATCTGGGACAGTATTTAAGCCGTTACCAATTACTGTTTGGTGAATACGTCCAATTTCAAGGTAATACCCTAAATGAGTGTACCTTTGGCGCGCTATTATCCTTAAAGAAATACCCAACCGATACGGTGAGCATTTTATTAGATAATTTACTGTCTCTAGATTGTGAATTTATTTCCACTCATACCTTTGCCCCAATTGGGCGAGATAGTGCCTTAGATAAAATTACAAAAAAGCGTTCCAAGTTAATTAATGCAGAAGACAAAGCACTGAGCCAAATGCATGCTCTGACTGAATTAGAGGATGGTATTGCCAGTGAAACAGTATTATTAGGCGCTCATCATCACACCTTAATGCTTCTTGCATCCAATAAAGAGCAATTAGACGAGTTGATACTGGAAGCAACCAAGCGCTATGCCAGCAGTGGCATTGTGGTGGTAAAAGAAACCCTAGGACAAGAACCCGCCTTTTGGAGCCAAATTCCCTGTAACCCTCATTTTATTGCCCGAGCATCGCTCATTACCTCCGAAAACTTTGCAGACTTTTGTTCGCTTCACAACACTCAATCTGGGTATTCCCATGACAACTTTTTAGGCAGTGCAATCACCCTGTTCGAATCTCCCTCCAAGACACCGATATATTTTAATTATCATACAAGAGGTTCACGTACCAACCCATCTAAAGGCCATGCAGCAGTATTCGGGGGCAATAATGCAGGAAAAACAACATTAGTTAATTTTTTAGATGCGCAAATGGGACGTTTTGGTGGCCGTAGCTTTTTTCTGGATAGAGATGAATCCTCTAAGATTTACATTTTAGCCTCAGGTAATAGTCGTTACATTAAAATCGCGCCATCTAATCCTGTCGCGATGAACCCATTGCAGCTACCTGATACGCCGGAAAATCGTTCTTTTTTAAAGTCATGGTTTGCCACCCTGCTCTTGGAAGAGCATGAACAAATGATTCCGAGTCACATTGGGGAAACGATTAATGAGTGCATTGACTATGCGTATGAGCAATTAGCTCCCGAATACAGAACATTAAGCATTGTCAGTCAATACTTACCTATTGATTTCTCGCGATGGTCACACCTTAAGCGTTGGCTGAAACAAGACACCACACGAATTGATGGGGAGTATCACTGGTTATTTGATAATGAATCCGATGCATTAAATCTTGAGTTTGATAAAGTGGGCTTTGATGTCACCTTCCTCATGGACAGCACCCCGCACTTAATTGCAACACCAGTATATCTTTATTTATTACATAGAATGCGCCAATGCCTTGATGGACGGCTCACATCGTTTGTACTAGCCGAAGCATGGCAGTTACTTTCCTCTTCTTTTTGGGAGAAAACGCTGCGTGAGTGGTTGCCCACTATTCGTAAAAAGAACGGACATTTTATTTTCGATACCCAATCGCCACAAAGCATTATCAACTCACCTATTCGGCATATCGTATTAGATAACTTGGCAACCTTGATTGTGTTTCCGAATCCTCGTGCAGAAAAAGAAACCTACATGGATGCGTTAAAACTGACAGAATCAGAATTTGAAGTAATCAAAGAAAGCACGCCAGAGTCCCGACTCTTTCTTTACAAGCAAGAACACGAGTCCATGTTATGTCGTCTTGATTTAAGCGAATTAAGTGACTTCATTCGAGTGCTTTCCGGGAACACCCGTTCGGTAGCCTTACTTGATGAGTTAATGAAAAAGTTAGGCTCAGAACCTCAAGCATGGTTGCCCGCTTTTTTTGAACGGAGTGCCTTATGAATAAAAAAGCCCTCTTATTCTCAATGCTCTTAGTATTATCACCGATAAGCCACGCCGATTTATTAGGAGTGGAAGATGCACAAATGATTGCGCTGTCATTAAAGCAACTCAACGAACTGCAAGAGCAATACCGCATCTTGCGCGATACCTATCAAAGTGCTCAAGCCCAAGTGGAGAACTTAAACCAATTAAAGTCCATGAATTCAGGACATTATGGTTTTGGTGATCTTAATAATGGCTTAGACAGCTTACAAAGTTGGCAATCGCCTGTCAGCACGTGGCAGGATGCATTACAAAATCTGTCAGGCGGTAACTCTTCTCGCTATAAAGAATTGGTTGCAGCTTATGAAAAAAACCACCCTGGTCTAGATGAAGCCAGCTTTAAAGCCAATACTTCGCCTGCACAAGCCACTCGTTTTAAGGAAGATAAAGCGGTCAACCGTGCAGTGCTCGTGCAAACCACAGAAAGCTACAACGAAATCAATAAACACATGGAAGCACTTCATAAGCTGTCCAAACAGATTGAGCACTCATCAAATACTAAAGGTGCCATTGATTTAAATTCCCGACTGCTCACTGAAATCGGTTTTATTCAGCTGACGAGTTTACGTCTGCAAGCCTTAATGAGCCAACAAGCAGCACAAGACAGTTTGGCCGATCTACAAGACAGAGCAGAGATCGCACGCTTTAACAAATTACCGAAAAAATAAGGAGTACATGATGACCATGAAATGGATGTTCAGTGTATTACTGTTAGTTCTGCTAACTGGCTGTTCGTCAACACCACCTGATTTAGATGCGCCCTGCACTCAATTTGGGCGTTATTGTCCGCAATATCCGATTAATGAAGTATTGATACAGGAGGGTAAATAATGAAGAGTTTACTAAAAATCAGCGCGGGGCTACTGGGAGTTCTTACTTTATGTGCTTGCCATCATAAAAATCCATTAACGACACATACAAGGCAGGACACGCTTAGGTTTCTTCTGAATGCGTCAGCGAATGCAGAAAAACGGCTTCATATTCCGATACAAAAAGACTCGTATGGCTATGCTTATTTGGAGTGCATGGATGGTAAAAACAGCCCTGAGTTATCCTGCAATACCCTGTATCAGGAGATGGTTTCTTTTGCTAAAGAACAGCGTACAGGCTTTGAACATTTAAGTGTCAAGGATGTTAGTGATTCGAGTGTATTTGCATCGCTCGCTGAGGATTATGCCGAATATGCGGCCACTCATGAACCACACCTCCTAAGCGAGAACCAATCATGAGTACCACAACGTACAACAACTTCATCATTCAATTAGCCAGTGAATTGGATGCAATCACCCATAAATTTGTTTTTGATGGCTATAGTGCAGTGTCGTCTACACTGCAAGCCCCTTTAGCCTCGATGATTGTGCTCTACATCGTCCTCAAAGGATATGCCATAGCACGAGGCCTCATTGAGCAGCCCCAGAACGAACTGCTTCGTTTCAGCATTCGAGTGGGATTAATTTACCTATTCGCTATGAATTGGGATTTTTTTTCATCTCATGTTTGCGATTTATTCATTGGTGGCAGTGAAACGATTGCAACGAAACTGATGCTTGCCCTACATAAACACGGCTTAGGCAACTCCATAAATCAAGGATTACAAAATGTCTTAGATGAAATATCGATGTTGGGTTGTGATTTATTTGAAGCAGGCTCTTTAAGGAAGCTCACACCCTACTTTGCCGGAATGATGGTGTTTCTATCAGGAAGCTTAACGGTTGGTTTGGCCTTTATTGAAATTATTATTGCAAAACTCATGTTGGCTGTTCTTTTGTGTACCGCGCCATTATTTATTGTATTCACTCTCTTTGAACAAACCAAATCCTTTTTTGAACGCTGGCTTGGAGTACTGGCTGGTTTTTCATTTGTGCTTATCCTTGTGTCCAGTGTGGTTGGCCTGTGCATTCATTTACTGCATTGGGTCACCTCATCGTTTACAAGTAATGATAATCCGGTAACCGCAGCTATTTGGATACCTATTTTTATTGTGGCCTGCCTGTGTGTGATGGGTATTCTTCAAGCGGTCAATATAGGCAAAAGTATTGGCGGTTCAGTCTGTACTTCCTCTGGTGCCGCGATGGTCGGAGGATTTATCGCCGGTAGTTTAAGTACAGGTCGCCTTGCCCAAAAATGCATGAGTAAAGCAGGTAAAGGATTAGGCTCAAGTGCTTCCTCACTTGTTCACGGCGGGCAGCATACAAAAAATGCGGCTACTCATTTGTTCAAACAACTCCATAAAAACTTAAGAAGAGGTGCTTCATGAACCAACACCCATCATTAACACGCTATTTTAACCATGCAAGAACCTGGGCTGATGACACGTTCGGACGGATAGAGCAATCGCGTAAGCGTTATCAAGTCGCTTTTTTAGTTTCGATGGGCTTGAATGTCATGGCACTCCTTGCCGTTGCCGTATTGTCTCAGTACCAAACTTTAATACCGCTGTTAGTACACCATTATGATAATGGTGTGCTCACAGTGGATGCGGTAGCCAACAAACACACGCCGGTGAATGAAGACCAAGTTCGTAGCGACATTGCACGCTATATCCAAAACCGTGAGTCTTTTGATGCCTCCAGTTATCGTGCGCAATTTGAATTAATTCATTTACTGTCTAATAACCCGGTTACGAAGGAATACGTCACGGAGCATGAAGCATCGAATAAATCCTCGCCGATTCATGTCTTAGGCAATCAGATGAAGCGTGAAGTGAAAATCTACAGTATTAATTTTCTGGATTCACTGTTAGCCAATGAAGAAGACTTACACAAAGACCACCATGCTTTAGCAGAAGTGGTATTTAGTCTCGTGGATACCGACAAGATGAGCGGCAAATCCACCTCAACACATTACAACGCCATGATTTCATGGCACTACACCGCCCCACCCACATCGCCCGAAGCACGTTGGCAAAATTGGGATGGTTTTGAAGTAACCCGTTACAGCAAACAACTAAGAGCCACGGAGACTCATGCATGAATAAATTATTAATTAGTCTCGCCTGTTTTATTCCTTTAACAGGCCTTTACGCACAAAACAACCCCAAGGCCATGCCTCAGGATATGCGTATCAAACAAGTAGTTTATCGTGATAATGATGTAGTACCCGTTCATGGAGTTCCCTTCACAACCACCCAAATTCAATTTGCGGAAAAAGAAGAGGTGCTAGACATTGAGGGAGGTGATACCACCGCATGGATGGTCACTCATCACTCCGAACTAGGCAACATCGTGTTTATAAAGCCCACTTCATTTGATTCCAATACCAATATGACGGTGATTACTAATAAGCATGCCTATTACTTTCATTTAAAGAGCAGTAAACAGGTAGAGCCAACACGTGAACAACAAACCTATGCCTTAAAGTTCGTTTATCCTGAAACTAAACCCCGCCCTACGATAAATACACACAGAGAAGCCCCACCACTACAACCCAAAGTAGTGAATGCAGCCTATCGCTTTAGTGGCAGTCCGCAGCTAGTACCCAAACACGTGTTTGATGATGGTCAGTTTACTTATTTTGAACTCACCAACAATGGTTCAGTTCCTGCAATTTTTGCAGTAGACAATGCCAATGGAAAAGAATCCACTGTTAATACCCGCCGCGAAGGCAAATACATCGTAGTTCATCGTTTAGCCCCACAATTTACTCTTCGTCAAGGACGGCTCACGACCTCCGTATTTAATACTCAAGAAATTAATCGAATTGCTGCAAACAGGAGACCTCAATGACATCAGAAAACCAAACGCCTGAGGGTGTAGGCAATAGAATTAAAGTGGCTAAAAAAGACAGTCATATGAAGTGGAAAGACCGTATTCTATGGATTGGTATGATTGCCCTGTGCGCTGCAATTGCTGTAAGTGGCTTTTTGCCCAAGTCCCATAGCTCACAGACTTTAGAGGAACGGGAACAACAAAACTCAGCCTATGCTCTAAACCAAAATCTTGAATTAATCGCTTCATTAAAAGAACAAAACAAATCGCAAAGCGGCTATCAAGGTGGTAATCCCAATTATCCACCCAAATTACGAAGTGCTAATCAAAATTCAGTGTCCAAAGAAACATTAGCACGGATGAATGCACCATCCACCTTTTTTAATACCAATGGCACGGAGTCCTCAACCAGTACATCAAAAAGTACCAAAGAACAAAACAGCACCTTAACCGGACACGATGCAAACTCGCAGTTTTTAAATCAGCAAAGTGATATCACTACCGTATTCGCAAAGCGTTTGCCGCATCCCAACTGGACAGTACCTGCCGGAGAATTTATCCCTGCAAATTTGGAAACAGCCATCAACGCCGAATTAGCGGGTATGGTCAAAGCCATCACGACCCAAAATATTTACTCCTTATCAGGGCATCGTTTACTGCTTCCCAAAGGCTCGTCAGTAATTGGGCAATTTAATACCGCCATTACTCAAGGCCAACGCCGTATTTTTATCGTCTGGAATCAAATCCAACTAACTGATGGGGTTAAAGTTACTTTAAACAGCCCGGGAAGTGATGCCATAGGTCGTTCAGGCGTTGCAGCAGATTATATTGATCGCCATTTCTTTGAGCGCTTTGGTAGTGGTGCTTTGCTTTCCGTCTTAGGTGCCTTTTCTGCAACAGGTGGCGTTAACGGACAAGACGAATACAACTCAATGTCGCAATATCGAATGAATGTTGCAGGCTCCTTCCAACAAGCAGCGAATCAAACACTACAGCAAGACATGCAACAAAATACCACCTTACAAACCAATCAAGGGGCTGAGATTAAAATCTTTGTTGCCCATGATTTGGATTTTTACCGTGTTGCAGGAGCGCATTAATATGAATTCACTTAAAGCACAGTGTTCGCCCGGATCAACCGGGCTTTTAGCTCCTCTTTATGAGTTCTTAGTGGATACGCAGGTTTCTGAAGTATTAGTGAATAAACCCCAAGAGGTGTATGTAGAACGGGCTGGAATTTTAGAGCAGTTTGATATGCCTGTTCTTACCACCTCATACCTCCGCCGATTGTTTGCACTGATTGCCAATGAAAACAAACAAACGTTATCGGAAAACTCCCCTATTCTCTCAGGAAACTTACAAGACGGTTCACGCGTGCAATTAGTCATTCCACCAGCATCTCTTTATGAAACTCTCTCCATTAGGAGATTTACTTTAAAGCGGGTACGGTTTAGTGAATACAACGAGCAAGGCTTTTTCTCCTATGCGCAAGCAGTGAATTTAGACGAGTCCACTCAGACAAGTGAAACGACTTACCTTCGCGAGTTGTATGATGCTAAAAATTGGCATGCGTTTATTCGTGAAGCCATTATTCATAAAAAGAACATCATCATTTCAGGTGGCACTTCGTCAGGAAAAACAACATTTCTAAACAGTTGTTTAAGCGAAATCCCGCTGAATGAGCGGCTTATTACCCTTGAAGATACCTATGAAATAGACAGCCCTCACCCAAATCAAGTACGACTCAAAGCATTAAAACAAACAGGAGACACAGCATCCCGCCTGAATATGCAGGATTTAATACAAGCCACCCTAAGGCTGAGACCCGATCGCATCATCATGGGAGAAATCAGAGGCAAAGAGATTTTTGATTTTGTTTCCGCATGCTCTACTGGACATAGTGGTTCAATAGCCACCATTCATGCGAATAATCCCAAAGTGGCCTTTATGCGCATGGCACAACTGTATAAATTAAATCAGGTTGCAGGAATGACTGAAGCAGACATCTATTCAGTATTACATGAAGCAATCGACATTGTAGTGCAACTCCAAAAAACAGTTTCCGGTAGGCGTTTAGTGGAGGTGTATTATAAACATGCCTAATCAAAAAGTAATTTCCCTTCTAAGTATAATACTGATTCTACAGATGACTGCTCAAATCGCTTTGTTACTTACAGGAATAACAGATTTTGCCACGCCGTTGGTGATTCCTGAATTAATCCATCATGGTTTTTTAAGTGAACTAGGCATGGCCATCACTATCACCATCTTAATAACCCTGTGCTGTATAGGGTATTTTAGCAAGGGGCTATATCGATATTTAGCATCTATTGGTTCTATTAGCTTAGTGATTGGTACCGGGTTGTTTGTACTAGGATACGGCCTATTTGGCTGGCTTTATCTTAATGAACTGCAACCCTTATCGGGATTGATGGATTTAGCTTGGCAACGCCACCAAGAAAATAAACTCTGGTTGGATTTTTTAAAAACTGAGGGCTGCGTATTTCTTGGTGGTTTCATTGTGCTAATTCTTTATTTATTTAATCGATTCAGACCGGAAAAGAAAGTGCTCGGCAATGCTCACTTTGCCAATGGCATTGAAGTCAATAAAGCTTCGTTTTTTAAGCATGAAGAGCAAAGCATCATTATTGGTAAAAAATACGGATCACCGCTGTATTCCAATGGTTTTGAGCATGTCTTGGTTTTTGCACCAACAGGCAGTGGTAAAACACGCAGTATTGGTATACCTAATCTCTTTAATTATCCTTATTCAGTAGTCTGCAATGATGTGAAACTTACCTTATTTCAAGCAACGTCAGGCTATCGAGAGCAAGTGTTAGGCCAGCAATGCTATTGCTGGGCACCTGCTCATGAAACACGAATAACCCATGCTTATAATCCTTTGTCCTTAATTTCCAGCGATAGAGTCCAGCGCCTCACTGACATTCAACGAATAGCGCATATTTTAATTCCTGATAATAAGAAAGCGGATCCCATTTGGCAGCAAGCCTCACGAAAACTGTTTAAAGTAACCGTGTTATATTTGCTCGATACGCCAGAACGCCCCACTACCTTAGGTGAAATTAACCGTCTAATCAAACAAGCTGAATTTGATAATTGGCTCGCGGCACAATTGGAAGAAACTGAGCATCTTGATCCTGAATTTTACCGCAATGGCTATTCGTATCTAAATAACCATGAAAAAACCAGAAGTTCTATTTTGGAAACCTTTTCTGGTTATTTTGAGTTATTTGACGACCCAACCATTGATGCGGCCACAGCACATTCTGATTTTGATTTACGTCAATTAAGACGTGAAAAAATAACTATTTATATAGGCTTTACCGATGATGACATGGAACGGCTTTCCCCACTATTAACACTTTTTTGGCAGCAACTTATTTCAGTCATGATAAAAAACATCCCCGATCCGGTGAAAGAACCTTATCCCTTGTTGTGCCTTATCGATGAATTCTCATCTTTAGGCCGCATAGAAAGGCTAAGACGCTCGCTCAAATTATTACGGGAATACCGCGTTCGCTGCGTGCTCATCATGCAATACATTGCCCAAACCTATGAACAATATTCCCAGGATGAGGCCAAAGCCTTTACCAACATTAAAACAAAAATAGCCTTCGCCACTGAGGACATCAACGATGCGGAATATGTCAGTAAGTTGTTAGGCACACGAACGGTAAAAGTATCTGCAGGAGCAACCAGCACTCAAAACCAAGGGTATTCGGAGTCTAAAAGCTATAACTATCAGGCCATCCCTTTATTACGACCCGATGAAGTCATGCGATTACCTGAGGATCAAACTTTGATTATGCGAACAGGACATGCGCCAGTAAAAGCTAAGCAAATGATATGGTATCTGGATCCTAAGATGAAACATTTCCCTTGTGGCAGTTCGGAAGTACCCACCCAAACTGTTCAGCATTACCCATTTATTCATCGTTCGTCTGATAAATCATTGATAACAGACGAACTAGAAATATAAAACAATAAAGGAGGAATACCAAGCTAAAGCAAAACTATAAACTCATGGATACCCTTTAGAGAAATTATGGATCTATTCGAATGAATTAATGAGAGAGTCATAATGAACAATTTAAAAATTATTAGTGCGACTGGTCTTTTCGTCATGTCATGTGCAGCTAATGCAAATGACAAGGAAATTTGGGCTCATATTGAGGCTTTATATAGTAAAATTAGCACCCTTCAATCTCAAGTAAATTCCATACCAGCAGGTGCTCCAGGGCCAATGGGTCCCATAGGACCCAAAGGTGAACAAGGCCCTGCTGGAACATATAAAGCAGGCGAAGGAATTGAGATTAGCAACGGCGAAATTAAAACGACTCTGACCCATCATATAGGCGAAAAATACAACGGAGGAATAGTATTTTGGGTGGATGAAACAGGACAGCATGGTTTAATCGCTTCCAAAACCGATCTTAATAACAATGAAGGGATACAATGGCGCAATGGTGAGAGTGGTAATAAAGTAACGAATGCGAGAGCAGATGGATTTTATTCTGGTGAATCAAATACCAGGTTAATCATTGCCCAACAAACGATTGATAACCAATCAGGCAGTTTTGCTGCTTTGCTGGCAGCAAATTACCGAGTGTTGCCTGATGGAATTACACCTTGTCCGGCAGGTTCATCTCTGTCAGAGCCATGTTATGGAGGATGGTATTTGCCCTCGGCCTCTGAGTTAGCTTTGTTATATCATAATCTACATGTTCAGGGCATTACTTCGTTTGCTCCTGATTATTATTGGAGTTCAACTGAGGCAAGTGTTAGTGATGCATGGTTGCAGAATTTTTCAACAGGTGAGTTTTTGAATAGTGGTAAATCAAGTACCTTAGGTCATGTAAGGGCTGTTAGTCGATTTTAACTTCAAACATTAACTACTCATTTATCTATGGGTAGTTAACCTATTGAGCTAGTTAACTCATAATCCGTTAATCTTATGTTCAAATCCAAGTGGACCCACCAATAAAGTCAAGCTGTTACGGCACGTTTAAAAGGGCGCATTTTGACTCTACGTGCGGCAATCATTTTTAAACTTCTATATAAACATCTCTTTGGATGTTTTATAGCCGATACATTACTAGGGGAACTGTTCATTTTCGTTGCTATTAAATCAAGTTCCTCTTATGTTATTAAGTTAGTTTTAGCATTTTTAAGCAAGTATTCTCTTAATCGACCATTCATATTCTCATTACTTCCATTTTGCCAT
Source organism: Legionella moravica DSM 19234 (assembly GCF_000423305.1). Taxonomy (GTDB): domain Bacteria; phylum Pseudomonadota; class Gammaproteobacteria; order Legionellales; family Legionellaceae; genus Legionella; species Legionella moravica. Next base: position 91,411 of record NZ_KE384004.1, read on the forward strand.
GATGAATGAGTCTCGCAATAATAAATCTCACATTTCATGGTTGCATCAAGATGCTGGTGGTCAGCAAATTCAGAACCCTAATCAAATAATAATGGTTTTAACCATTTTTAGGATAGCTTCTAAATTTTGCATACAAATATATTTGAAAAATAGAGTTGAATATAAACTAGAGTGTTTAACAAAAAAAATGATTAACATTTGAACAAATAGAATGTTAAACTATACTTAGAGTTGTCATATATTAAATTTAAAGGGATTTTTAAATGACCCGAAGAAAATTTGAATGGGAAAATAAATTTCCACCAAACTGTCCTTTACATAATGCTAAACAATCAAATTTAGAGGATATTTATAGGCTTGTTCCACAAAGCAGGTTACAAGAGAATTATTTTTATCCTATAAAGAATCACTATACAAACCATCTTGATCCTTGTGTAAAAGAAAGTGCATGTTTTTTAGAAAATTTTGATGACGCTGAAAATGTTAAAAATACAATACCAGCATACAAAAACTTTCATATTGCTGAAGGATATATTAAATATAGTGATGGTGTATATATTTTTACCGATGAGTTAATTAATTTTTGGAGATATGAAGGAATTCAGATTCATATGCATTTCAGGGTGAGATAGAAATGAACTTTAATATTTTTGAAAATATCATTGAAACAATTATTTATTATGACAAGCCTGTATTATTCATTAGTAATTTAAATAATAAATTATACCTATGTACTTTAATTAAAATTGATGGTGAATCTGAAGATTGGTTAGCATCAGAGATAAGCGAAACCTCCTACCGAGATCTTAAATCTGGTCTTGTAGACTATTATACATGTTTTAAAAACTCAGTATCTGGAAACTCTCAAATTCTTGAAGTCAAAGATTGTAAAATTACTTATTTATTGGAGTTGAAATCAAGTGAATTGCTTGATGAAAACTTACCTAATAAAAACGTTTACTACACCAAATTACGTAATAGGAGATTGGATAATCCTGTTATTAACAATAGACCTTATTTTTGAGACGAGTTCATTTAAATTTAGTTAGACGATTTATCAAAACTGTCGCTAAACTTGTTGTTAAGTTCAATGTAATAGAAGAGTAGCTCGTTTGCAAACGGAAAATCAAACTAACACGTCTAAACAAAGTAGTAGACTATTTGAAGCTTGTAAAAAATGAGATGGACAAAAGGGACCAGTAGATCACCTGCGCTATGATTAGGTTATTGCCTTCCCCAACTCAAATTACCTACGTGTGGCATTGGGGACATTTTTAGATTGTATGTTAGCGTCAACGATCATGAAGTAAAGCTTTTTCCTTCTGTTTGTTATAAATACACTGTATCTTTTGATAAAACTCTGGAACTTGATTGTTGACTTGATTGGCAATGGTCTTATTAGTTAATAACTGCTGTGACATAGCCATAATTTGTTTATCAGCTTTTTCTGCAAAATAGCCAGTCATTCGCTGCCTCTTATTAATAAGGGTTTCAAGCTCCTCAAGTTGGGGATATGCTTTCTTCAAAATTTCAAATGCTTGGTCTGATATTTTGTAATCTTTGCTCTCAGCCACTTTTGTATCATCTCTAAGTGCTTCCTGTTTTGCATAAATTCTATTCTGTCCGATATTTTTCAACTGATCCTGCTGCCTAGCTTTCAAAAGATAAGCCTCATAATTAACAATAAAGTTATAAGCTTGTTTTATCTTATGCCCTACCCCAGCAATATGATTTACCGCTTTACCAATCAATGAATCAGAATCAAACCCTGATCGGGTAGCAAAATCCAATGGCCAATCAATGACATTATCTTTTGTACTGCTGCGGGATAAAGTTTGTTTTAGAATCTGTTCTGTTGAGTGATTTTCTTTGTCCGCATAGATATTCAGTTGTTCTTTGTGACGTGTCATAGCAACAAAGCTTAGATTTCTATCCCAGTATTTGCTATCAATTAGAACGCGAACTTTTTTTGCAGTCATGCCTTGGGATTTATGAACGGTCAGTGCATATGCATAATCTAATGCCTTATATTCTTTAGGAATAGTGAGTAATTCTCCACTATCCAACTGAATCTTCATTTGCTGCGCATTTATTTCTTTAACTGTTGCTGTATCTCCATTACGAACGCCTAGAACTTTGTTGTTTTCCCTAAATAACAATCGCTCACCTGTTGATATCCTGAGGCTTCGCTCTAATCCTTGATAGACGATGTTCTCATCACCAATTTTATTTTCAGCAATTAATGCTTCACGAGCCAGGTCATTGAGGTGGTTAACTGATTTTCTGGTGTAGGACAACATAATAGTATCCACCATATTCGTTGACTCAAGATCTTGTTTCCAGTCTGCAACTACTTGCTTTATGGCTTGCAGCTTAGAATCAGCAATTGTTATCGCTCCCTTGTCTTGATAATGCTGAATGGCTTTGTCTATATCCCCTTTGGCTAAATTAAGGCTCGCTTGCCTATCTCCCAATTCTTGTTGTCGTTTGATGTTTTCCAGCTCGATATAACCCGTGCGGGCAGCAATACCTCTGAATATTTCACCTTTTTGAATGGGTTTTAATTGATCCGGATCACCAATCAGCACCACTTTGCTACCTGCCTTGTGTGCCTCTTTAATCAAGTACGCCATACTCGCAAAATCAACCATCCCAGCTTCATCAATAATCAAGACATGCTTATCACTTAGTTGCATCATATTATTAGCTAAGCGATAAGATAACGATTTAATTGTAGAGGAAGCTATGCCTGTTTCAGCTTGCAACGCTTTCGCAACCTTACCTGATAAAGCAGCCCCAATGACCTCCATCCCTGCTTGGGTATAGTACTCATTTACAGGCTTTAACAAATAGCTTTTACCCGTTCCTGGACGGCCAATCACCACCGAAATATCTGAGCTTTGCGCAATAAAACGAAAGGCTTCTTGTTGTTCCTCACTTAATTGATAGTGTTGGGCAAGCCTATCAATAGATTGATGAACTACATGCTTTTGAGAGCCCATCATCGCTTCAATATCATTTAATAACTGAGCTTCCTGCAAGAAATGGGTGCGTGTAGTAAAGCTTGGCTGTCCTCTAGTGTTATCTCCAAGAGCCAACACATCATTATGACCCAATACTCTTTCAACAAACTGCAAATATTCTTGGGGGCTATCTGAGGCTTGAAATGTTTTAAATAATAAACGTTCAACATCCCTACGAGAAAACACACTGTATTGCGAAGACAAATGGTCAATCACAACATCAATATTATCTCGAGTGAGTTCCATTCGCGCCTGTTGAATCAATTGGTTTTCTTCAAGCAGGTAGTGTGCATTGGAATTGTGATGTTTACTGCGATGACGTTCTGAAATCAGATGATTAGCATCCACCTGTAAATCAAGATTGTTCTCAATGAAAAATTCGTTCTGCATCTCTCGCCATTGCTCGCCCCAATAATCCTGCTCGACCACAAACCCTTTGGCAAAAACCGGATTTAAATCGCGAGCCTTGTATTTGGAAAATCGGTTGTTCTCCAATCTTCGTGTTGGAATCAGAATGTGCGCATGTGGATTGCCATCACCATGATCATGAATAGAGATATCTGCTGGTAAACCTTTCTCCACGAAATGCGTTCGAGCAAACCGTTTTGCCAATTCAATCTGCTGAACTAAATTCAATTCACGAGGCAACGCCAAAACAAAATCTTTACACAATTGAGAGTTAGATCGATTTTCAGATCGCTCTACTTCATTCCATAAATAATCACGATCCAGAAATAAGTCAGAACCACCATCAGGCAAAAGAATTTCAGAGAAAACGACATCATCTCGCTTTGAAAAATCATAGGTACGCCCAATGCGATCATCATAAAGCTGAGCACCTGAACGATAAGCAGCCGCAGCTACTGCACTATGCCCTTTTGAACGAGAGTGAATTGAAACTTGAGCAAAAGCAATCGCCACTGAATCCCCAGAGATAACGAATCCATCGGTTGCTTTTTAAAATGAAAAAATCTTTGTCCATTAAAGATTTTTAAGTGTTTGAATCATGATACTAGCAAACAAACGAAAGTTTGTATATTGCGCCCTTGAATTCTTCTGCGGGATAGCCAGTGTTCGCTTCGCTCACTTCAGATGGAACACCCTATTGATTTTACAGATCTGGCATTGTACGCTTGTTCTGTTACTTCATTTGCGGAGAAATGATCATGTCAACGAAGACAGTATCGCAAATGGAAGCAGTACTCTTGGATAGAATCGAAAAAGCTAAAATCAAGCTGGATAAATTGCAGCAAAAGCATAAGCTTGAAATTGGTACTCTTGCCTACAAACATGGCCTTCATCAATTTGATTTGAAGCAACTAGATGCAGTATTTTTAAAACTTGCCAGAGAATTATCTTATGACCATGCTTGCCCAAATTGAAAAAGAAAAGCAAACTATAGCTCGTTGCAAGAAATCACTTGCTATAGAGAAAATTAAAAAACGCCGAGCAGATACCCGGTATAAGATTGAGCTGGGTGGTTTAGTTATCAAATCATCCATGAATAGATACGACAAAGGAATTATTTTAGGTGCTCTAGTCCATGTTTTTCATTTGATTAATGAGAATCAGAATTACTTAGGATTATTCAAATCTATTGGCGATAATTTGTTTTTGGAAAACAGGAACCCCTCGAAAATTGATAATAAGGGATAAGCTAAGGATGTTTTTATGAAATGTTTTAAACACTTTGATACAGATGCTGTTTGCGCTTCGGAGATTTACGTTGGACGTAATTCAGAAGGAGAAATCAGGGAGATTCGTCCAGTATGTCAAAACTGCCTTTCAGAGGAACAAAAAAGAATCGATGACTTAAATCGCAGTGGCAAAAAAATACTAATTGGTTTTTTGGTGTTTTTCATAGTTTTTATATTGCTTCTACTTCGATAATTATGAAATAAAAAAATCACTTGGTAGTTAGCTTATCTGTCATAATCATCACTACTACCAAGTAGTTTTCATCCGAGTGAGTTACCTATTTTATTGGATGTCAAACAATCACTCTTCGCATGCATTAAAGGCTAACCTTGAAAAATACCCATGCTGTACGAACCACCCAATCTCATGCTGACTTGAAATAACTAGCCCAGGACGCACAACAGATTCAAAGGTTGATAGCTCATCATTGACTGTGCCGACAAATAAAATAACATGATCGCCTGGCTTAACAAAGACATCCCCTGTTTTCATCCACTCAATAGATATAGGGCTTGTTTTCTCAAAGATTTGGCTTGTGTTCCATTTTGTCTTGAGCCCCCACAAATTTGAGATAAAACCGGAACAATCTACGCCGGCAGTGCATGAAGGTAAAGGATTAATCGCTGTATTTACATTGCCAGCTTTTATACGAGTAATTTTTTCATGAAATGAATCGACTGAATCAAAACCACCCCAACTATAACTCACTGAAAACAAACATTGTGATTCTTTCCCTACTAAGTAAGGGGGTATAGATCGACCCGGACAACTGGGATCATTTTCGATTGCCTGACTAAGATAGCACTCACGATTATAAAGATATTGTAAAGCACGAATAAATATCTCTGTTCTTGATTGGCAGGGTTCATCATTTAATGGCTGCAGTACTCTAGGTTCTACGTCTGGACGGCTATTTGAATTCGCTAATGCTAATAGGTTTTGAGACTCAAGGAATTGGTATTTTTTATTTTCAGGCAGTGGCTCGACTAAATCAAAAGCCAACCCCTTTGGCTGTCCGCTCATGAACCAAACCTCTCCCTTTTCGTTGATTGCAATAGAATGAACTACATAGTCATCAACTGAGATTTTAGGTAATCGAAAAACGGCCTTCAACTCCCCGGAGGCAGTGATTTTCAATAAATAAGTTACAACAGTGTAGCGATCGAAAAAAATTGATTCCCTAACCCATACAGTACCATCGGTATCAATCTGTTCAATCCGTGTACCCGCATTCATGACCTCATGATTTAGTTTAATCTTTTGCTCACCAATAATCAGGAAAGGCTTCTGACCATTAACTCCCTCATATACTATTTGATAATGCTGGCCTTTAACTAATGGACCGTCTATTTCTTGAGGATTACAAATAAAACATGACCGATCAATCCTTTGTTTCTTACTCTGGGAAAGTCTAGCCTTTTCCTTCTTTAGTAGACAGGATGGGCAATTCGAGAGTTCATTTAGGGTGCTCAAATTTAATGGGCTTACACTTTCAAAAAACAACCCAAAATCATCTATGACTGCTCTTGAAATTAAACTGCCGAAATTAATATTCAGTTCCTTTTGCTCGAATTTTTCGTTACTGATTTTTACGATGCTTGTTGTTAACCCATTGTTAGCAAATGCAAATAGCGCACCATCTCTATCCCGTATTAGTCGCTGATAGTATCCCAAAGGTAATTCAATACGTTTGATATAATTGCCCCGTTGGTTGAAAAATGAAATTGCATGGTTGTCACTATCCAGAACTGCTATTAATCCATTAAAAACAACGAAATCGGTTGGCCCAATTGCGAACATTTCAGGTGTGGGTTTATTCAAGATTTTTAGATGAGGTATTTCATTTTCCAACATAAACATGCGTTTGGCATGTGTTATATTGCTGAAAAGTAATGTGACTGTTATTACTATATGAGCTATGTTTTGCGTTGTAATTTTCAATACTAACTCCTTTTAAAAACTAAAGTGCTCGATGATAACCTCTGACAAATTAAGCTTCTTTCAACTCCCTCAATTTTTTTGCTTCAATAAATAATTGATTGCTCTCATTCTGCAATACCCCACCAATCACATGACAGCTATAAAAATCCGGTGTCTTAGACAAAATATCCTCCACCCCAACCTGAATTTGCCGACCAAACAACTCATGCAAAAATGCAATAGAACTCCCATAAACCACCTTTGGAATCATCGCCCAATAAGTTGCCGCAGCGCACATTGGGCAAGGTTCGGCAGTTGTATAAAGACTTAACTTGCTTACATCGCCATCGAACCCGCTCTCAAAGAGTCTATGAATGACTGATAATTCACCATGCATCAATGGATTGTTATGTGCGCTGTTTACCGACTTCAAAAGGATTTCCTTATCATCGTAAACAATAATCGCACCATAGGGAGCCATAGGGTTAGTCGCAGCAACTTCAATGGTGGCAGCCATAAAGTCATAAATATATTTATCCATCGTTACGCTCCGCTGGTTTCATATAGTTCTCAGCAAACTTGTTCGCGCTGACCTTGTAATTGGTATCAATTCGGAATGGGTTTAAATTGGATAGTTCGTCATAAATATCAACCTTCTCCTTCACTTTGAGGAAATATATCATCAGGATGGAAACTGGCGCGAGAAAGACCTCATACGATATTTTATAGGCATCCTCAAAAACAATGACGCTAGCCAGTTTTTCAGTCGGAACAATCCCATAGAATGCCACCAATGAAAATAAGCTCACATCGATAATGATTCCAAATGCCGATGAGGTGGCGATTCGAGTCCAAACGGTGGTGATAAATTCTTTTTTCAGGGAAATACCCCGTTTGCGTTGTCTTGATTTGATAAGTGAAATAACGGTGGAGTTGATGGTCATACCCAGAAAGAAGGCAGTGGCAGAAGCAATGAACATTCGCGCCTGATTGTGCAATATCGCTCGGTACGGATCGTTCTCTCCAATCGCCAACATATTGGTTACCCAAACATCAAAAACAAACAGTAGATTGCAGAAAATAACAAATAGCACCATCTGCTTGGTGCGTTCAATTCCATAAACGTCCGTCATCATATCAGCAGCAAGGTACGCCAATGAAAAGACAATACCCCCAACATTGATGGTCAAAAAACCAATAGAAATGAATTTGGCAGCCATGGTCTTGGATGCGATAAAAAAGACGATACTGGAGCAAAACAGCATGTGATGATATTTGAATGTATTGCCATCGTTCTTCAGGACTTGTGGCAGTTGAAATTTAAAAAGATGCCTGTCCGACTGGATTGGGCTTTCTATGTGTTCAATTCTCGCTATCACCACAGAGAGCCAATTATAAAAAATATTAAGCAACCCGAAGATGAGCAAAGGCACCACGATCTGGGTGTCAGGGGTATTTTTGTGCATATTTAACCAGCCCATATCCAAAAAACAAAACGCAACCAAAGATACCCAGAAAATATACCCGTAGTATTTATGATTTGCCGGACTCGCTAAACGTATCGGGAGAAGCGCACATACCCATAAAAATAAAGAACTTTTTATCAGGTATAGAAAATCCCGACCCAGCACCAGCGTGTAAGGTTCTTGCATTTTCCAGAATGAAGAGGCGGGCAGCCAGATGGCAAACTTCAAGAACAAAACGTAAATGGCGTGAAATAACAATACCGCATACACAGCATGTCTGAGATATGCGAAGCCATAAATACCATGAATAAGACGCAACACAAAAAAGACGACTGGCCACCACAGTAATTCTGAGGATGTGAGTATTCCATGGATTTGGATCACCTGTGCTTCTGCTGGCACGGTAATCAAAAAAAAGAAGACTGCAAAACCCAATAGCGTATGGAATACCTTATACTGCAAGGGAGTTTTGGATTTACCAATGGAATTATTCATCGATGAAAACCCTCTTAAGGGTGGTGACGCATTTCCTCTTTAAACTGGGTTCCGTCTTTTTGGCAACAATCAGTTTTTCTGAATGAGAGCCAAACTGCTGCCCCATATCAAACACGATGCGAGGGTCAACCAGATAAATCATATCGGTTTTAACAAACTCAGCCACAGACATATCCTGATTCACACGCTTGTTGGCAATATGAAAGGCAACAGTTAATTCATTGCTGTCGGGATCGGTATAGATATTATCAATGCGAATAAGATAAGGTTCCCTGATTTGCCCTTTGAACCTTAAATACAAATGCTGATACAAAAACCGTAAAAATCGATTTCCTTGATTCCACTTTTCCATGTTTACATCCTACAACTTATTTTTTGGAGCGTAGCTTTTGATGCACCTCAAGAATCACACCAGCGACAGTGTATAAATTTCTATCGAACAATTCTACTGGTAATTTAGGATTGATGGGGTACAAATAGCCTTGAGTTCCTTCTAAAACGTATTTTTTAATGGAACAATGCTGGGGGCTATCGTTCCTCTTCACAACAATGTACGAGCGATCATCCGGCATCATGTCTGGATTAACAATCAGTAATGAGTTTTGCGGAAACGTAGGCTCATACAAATCAGTATCTATCGCGAGAGCAAAGTAATCACCATCAATCTCATTGGATGACCAGCGATACCATTCGTTTGTCATTCGGGTTGGATGGCTGAACTCATAAATGGGCAAAGACTGCGCCAAAGGCTCTGTAATCGATGTTCCTTCACGAACAATGGATTCTAAGCCAAGAAGCTGCTCAATAGTAATTCCAAAATAGTTTGCAATTTGCAGCAAGGTGCTCGCTTTCGGATCGGTAACATCACCATTCAAAATTCTTGTGATTTTGTTGGTTGGTATACCTAGCTTTCGTGCAAGTGCTGCAGGCGTCAGTTTATTCTCACGTTCAATTAAATCCGTCAGCGTTTGCGCTAATTGGAGATTGTTTGATTCACTTAAAATATTTGTCGTCATACCTTGACTTTCGTTACATAGATGTAATAATTTACATTGATGTAACGAATTACACCGATGTAAAACTAATATTACCATATTTTATGGGAATATCACTTAGTCATTGGTCATGATTTTAATTAAATCAGCAGCGCAGTAGATTTGCCTTGCAGTAAGGAGTGTTTGCATATGGATCAGCAAGTAAAACTGAACATCTATAAGGGAATGATTCAGTACATCATCAATTCGACACATTACACCTTGAAGAATATTGCGGATTTGTCGGATACGCACATCGACAATATTCGTTCTATTTATTGTCACAATGCGGTTCCTAACGGTTTCAGGTCAGAGGTGCAGCTCATGAAGCTCTATCAAATTGTTCTTGAAATCAGTTCCAATCCAAAGAGCCACTCTTTGACTGGTTAGCTTTCATAAATAAAGAAGGAAGTTTTGATTATGAAATGGGTAAAACTTAAAAAATATTGTCAGGATACTGGAGACACAACCAATGCGGTGCACTGTAAGCGCAAGCGTGGCATGTGGTTGGATGGGCTACATTGCAAGTTAGGACCGGATGGCAATTTATGGATTAATTTGGTGGAGGTAGAGCGATGGGTGGAAAACGGCGATCAGGCGACACTCCAAAAACTGCAAGCGGGGTTATAGTAAGGAAGTGGCCTTCTGGAAAAACAACGCTAAGAATTAGCTTTTATTACAGAGGGGTACGCTGCTTTGAAACCTTAAAAATCGAGGCAACGGCTGCTAATATCAAATATGCAGAACGATTAAGGGGTGAGATTTTAAATGCGATTGAACGTGGTAATTTTTCTTACCCTGATTACTTCCCGAACTCAAAACGCGCCTATATCTTTGGGCATGTTCAGTCAAAAATCACTATCGGTGAATTACTGCGTGAATTTTTAGCTGAAGCAAAATCCACAAAAGAGGCAAGTACTTATCGAGGTTACAAGCGGGTTTGTGAGGGACATCTATTGCCTATGTTTGATAAAGTGGAAATACAGGACTTGCAACCTGCCATGCTTAGAAAATGGATTCGAGGCTTACAGTGCACCACCAAAACAGTGGCAAATATTTTGACCCCTCTGCGTGCTGTTATTGAACAAGCCTTGGTAGATCAATATATTAAAGAAAATCCGCTCAATAGCATTATTGTAGATAAGCTGCTTAACAAAGAAACTAAAAAAAGTGATTACAAGCCAGATCCATTCAGTGTTGATGAGATAAAGGCAATATTAAGTGAATCTGAAGGGCAAGTACGGCTTTTATTTCAATTTGCTTTTTTCACGGGGCTACGTGTTTCGGAGTTGATTGGCTTGAGATGGGAGGACATCGATTGGAAAAACCAGATCATTCATGTAGAAGAAACCATCGTTGCAAAAGAAGCAAAAGGTCCGAAGACAGAAGCAGGCATACGGGATGTGATGTTATTGCCCCCAGCACTAGATGCGTTGGAACAACAAAAAGAATACACTTTTGCTCATAAAGGAAGAGTTTTTCATAATCCTCAAACCAATAAACCATGGGAAACATCACAGCAAATTCGCCGAACCCAGTGGATGCATATTTTAAAACGCGCAGGCATACGTTATCGCAATACCTATCAGACTCGGCATACTTATGCGTCAATGATGCTATCTCAAGGAGAAAACATCATGTGGGTTTCCAAGCAATTAGGTCATGTTGATGTTGAGATGGTGATTAAAACTTATGGTCGATGGATACCAGATAACTCATTACAATCAGGTTATCGTCCAGTTCATAATTGGGGTTGCCATTTAGAGTGATTAGTTAATTAAAAACTGTTGCTTCATGAGGGTAAATCGGGGGGTTGGTTTATATAGATACTTGTATCCGTCTGGACAATCAAGAACTCTCCCTTTTCTATATCAACCACATGAACAGCCAAACCATCCTCTGTACTCAATCGAGGCAGTCCAAGTCTTGTGGCTTTTGGATCCTGAAAAGTTCCAGTATCAATAACGGATTGAAATATGTGAATCTTGTAAGCATTACCGTCTTGGTCATAAGCCCAAAATGAATCGATATATTTGTCACCTAGCCTTCCCATTATTTGCTCCTTAACTTCGTTAAAAAGGACGAAATATCTTCTGTAATGGTGCCGGTATGGTGCCCAAGAGTATAGGACTATGAATTTTATCTATATAAATCAACAATTTAATTGGTGGAGGCGGCGGGAATCGAACCCGCGTCCGCAAATCCTCTGCCTTCAGCTCTACATGCGTAGCCTTGTCTTTTAATTTAACTGTGCATTCTCCGACAGGCAGGATACTACACAGCGATTCCCTGAATTTCGCGCCTTAATTCGGGATGGATTAAGACACTAGCTTATCTCTTATGACCGTTGATTCGATACCGATAAGCGGGCTCGGTCGAACGGGATACTGGGTTTATTGGCCAGTACACAGTGATGGTTCAACTAAAGTGCTTATTAGGCAGCGATAGCTTCTCCACCAGCAAAGTTTTCATCGTTTGCGTTTATATTTAGTTGAGTCTGATTTACGAGAGTTCTCATTCTCGGCATGCACCTCTGGTTTTGCAACCCACGTCGAAGCCAGGTCGCCCCCAATTTGTACACTTTAATTATAACACAAAATCACATTGTATAATCACTTGAATATAAAATATTGCTCAGAACATGACAAAAAAGCTGTCTTGCCCGCGCAGGCGGGCAACTATTTGGGATTTGGCACTGTAGCAGGTTGAGATATCGCGTTGACATACACTAAGAATCATATCATCTCTTAGCCAAAAGGAGGTGATATAGAGTGGAGCTGCTAGTTGAAAGAGAGTTTAAACGTGGAGAAAAATAATCCCCTCGCCCCTTTGGCATCGGTTTATTTTGATGAATAG
>NZ_KE384004.1:104067-159717 GCF_000423305.1 Legionella moravica DSM 19234
GGGCAAGACAGGTTGTTTGTCTTGTAAAGAGAAAATAAAGTGGTGATATAGAGCGGAACTGCTAGTTGAAAGAGAGTTTAAACGGGGAGAAAGATAATCCCCTTTGACTCTTTGGCATCGGTTTATTTTGAAAAATGGTTGCCCGCCTGCGCGGGCAAGACAGGTTGTTTGGCATGTAAAGAGAAAATAAAGAAGTGATATAGAGGGGAGCTGCTAGTTGAAAGAGAGTTTAACTGGGGAGAAAGATAATCCCCTCTGACTCTTTAGCATCGGTTAATTTTGATGAATGGTTGCCCGCCTGCGCGGGCAAGACAGGTTGTTTGTCATGTACAGAGAAAATATTGTGTCATTTAACTCCGCTTCGCGGCCTGATATATCCACTCAAATTTGCTAAAAAATAATTGCAGTAAATTTGAGGGGATATATCAGTTCGCGGCGAGGAATAGTTGAAAGCTGTCGTTCTGGAGATGCCCTCCATTCTTTTTTAATACAAGGCTATTCCGTTAAGCGGGGTAAATCCATTTTCATTAATAACACAAACACCGAAAACACCATAAAATTTTCCGTGGAGATGAGGCGCGACGGCATATGGAAGAGCGAAACTGAGTGCTTTGGGGCTTAACAGCCCCATAGCTAGCAGACCAATTAGCCTGCTGGCCGGTGTTTTGTCCTTTTAGTATTCTTAATATCTGAAACTCTATTAAGACTGAATGCCATTATGTCTAAGCAAAGCGTCTACTGTTGCAGCACGGCCTCTGAATTCTTTGTACGCCGATGCGGCTTTTTTGGAACCACCTACTTCCAAAATATATTTTAAGAAATCATGGCCGGTTTTTGCATTGAAGATGCCCTCTTCTTCAAAACGAGAAAAAGCATCGCTGGATAATACTTCAGCCCAACTGTAACTGTAGTATCCTGCAGCATAGCCGCCACTAAAAATATGGCTGAAGCTGTGCTGAAATCGATTGTAAGGCGCAATGGGAATAATATTGGTTTTACGACGTACATCAGCAAGAATATCGGCTACCAACGAGCTTGCATTTGCTTTAAATTCTTGATGAATGCGAAAATCAAATAGAGAGAATTCCATCTGCCTTAACATGGCCATGGCCGATTGAAAGTTCTTCGCAGCGATTAAGCGCTCAAATAATGAGACAGGAAGTGGCTCGCCAGTATCCACGTGAGCGGTCAATAAAGACAAGGCGCTCTGTTCCCAACACCAGTTTTCAAAAAACTGACTGGGTAATTCAACGGCATCCCACTCCACCCCATTAATACCTGAAGCACTTAAATAATCCACCTGAGTCAAAAGGTGATGCAGGCAATGCCCAAATTCATGAAACAGAGTAATCACTTCGTCATGCGACAAGGTTGCTGGTTTCGTCGTGGAAGTCTTTGCAAAATTACAGGTTAATGTAGCAATGGGAAGCTGCAATGTTCCATCATCAAGTCTTCGCCTGCTTTGTAGTGAATCCATCCACGCGCCACCCCGCTTATTAGGCCTGGCATATAAATCCGTATAAACATAACCGCGAACCTGATTGTGTTCATCAATAACACCAAAACACTGTACGTCTTTATGCCAAACATCAACGCCGGGGATTTCCTCTATAGTCATTCCATAGAGTTTTTTAACTATGGTAAATAAACCCTGCATCACTTTGGGTTGAGGAAAATAGGGGCGTAATTCTTCTTGAGATAAGGCATAAAGATCCTGTCTTCTTTTCTCAGACAAGAAGGCGACATCCCAGGGTTTCACTGGCGCCAAATCAAATTGCTCTGCGGCGAACTGTTCTAATTGAGCAAATTCCTGCTGAGCTTGTTGACGCGCTTTATCAACCAGGTCAGTCATAAATGTAGTGACCTGGCTGGTTGATTCAGCCATTTTGGTTGCCAGGGAGAGTTCTGCATAATTGTTAAATCCCAAGAGTTGGGCTTTTTCATGGCGTAATGCCAATTGTTCGTTGATCAAATCAGTATTATCGTAAGTTCCGGCATTCGGCCCCTGATCTGAGGCTCTCGTGACATAGGCCTGATACATCTCTTCACGTAAGGCTCTATCCTGCGCATGAGTAATTACTGCTTGAAAACAAGGATACTCAAGGGTCAAAACATAACCATCCAGACCTTGTTCTTTGGCCAGTTCTCTTGCGGTATTCATCGCATGTTCGGGCAAACCGGTCAATCGATGAGCATCGGTAATATGCAGAGTAAATGCCTGCGTGGCATCGAGTACATTATTGCCAAACTGATTCGACAGCTCTGCCAACCGGGCCTGAATCGCTTCAAATCGTTTTTTATCGCTCTTGGACAGTGCAACGCCTGATAACTCAAAATCCAGAAGGCTGTCTTCGATTATCTTTTGCTGTGCAGGATTTAAAGCATGCGTGTCTATAGATTTAATTGCTTCATACAATCGATGATTATGGCCTATAGCCGCTTCGTAGGCAGACAATAACGGTAAACATGCATCATAACACTCACGTAAGGCTTTGGAATCCATTACCCCATGAAGATGGGACATAGGCGACCAGAATCGTTCCAGAGAGTCAGCCAAATCATCCAAGGGATACATCAGATTATCCCAGGTATAATGTTGATTTTCCTTAAGTACACTATCTATTTGTTCCAAATGGCCTTTTAATAATGCTTCCAGATGAGTCTTGAATCCGGCAATGTCTATATGGCTAAATTGTGGCAATCCGATTGGCGATGACATGTTATACCCTGGTCTGATAATGAATGCTTAAAAGCATAGCATATCAATTGCTTAAGACTC
The DNA here is from genome assembly GCF_000423305.1 of Legionella moravica DSM 19234. Taxonomy (GTDB): domain Bacteria; phylum Pseudomonadota; class Gammaproteobacteria; order Legionellales; family Legionellaceae; genus Legionella; species Legionella moravica. Next base: position 106,847 of record NZ_KE384004.1, read on the forward strand.
TACCCACAACTCAATGATGTATCGCCATTCTCTGACAATTCTATTGAGTCTGCCGGAGTAAGAACGGGTTTCACAGGTCCGTCAGATTTCCTGGCAAACAGACCAAATTGTACAACACCAGAAGGTTTTTCAACTGTATCATTAGGCCGGGACAGCTCCACCTTGCGGGTTAACGCAAAGGTAAGTGCCCAGGTTATAATTATTAATAAAGCACCGATAAAAGGAAGAACCGGATTTACTGCCAGAACTGGTATAGCAAGACTCATGCCTATAAATATGGCCAAGGTTCCTGCAAGGTGCAAGCCTAAACGCTGTTTTTCGAACTCAATTCGATGATTAATATAATTCTGATGCTCTTTAATTGCCTTTCTTTCTTCTTCATTATTCGTTGCCAAGCCCATTTTTTTATATTCATCTTGCAATTTATAAAGTCGATTTAATTCGATGTACGCTCTTAAACTCGAATTGGCAATATCAAACGCGAAGGCAAACAAGGTTAAGTAAATCGCTAAAGGAGCTAAGGTACCGGTCAATACAAAACAATTAAGTAATCCCACACTAACCCATACCAAATCATTACCCAATTCAAACCAACGGCGTTGCAGTTGAGCCATAAAACGAACATGCCAACCCAGCATTTTTTCTTTAGCATCCATGTCTGGCCATAAGATGGTATGCTTTGCCATTAGATAAAGATTCGCTGTTAAACGGGGGATAAAAAAGCTCCAGGCAAGATAGTCAAAAAAAGGATTGGTGTAATAATCCATTATTCCGACACAATAATGATATGCTTCATAACCCGTTCCAACAAGATCTAAAAAATTTAATACCCGTTTGGTACGGGCCACAAGAAGTCTAAACCAATTGATCTGTGCCGTATTATCCCTGACGTATTGAGTCAATGAGAATTCAGGTTGACAGGGTTTTATCATGGAATTCCCGGAAGAAAATTTCACTCCAGCCTGTTCCTCGAGCAGGGTTTTATAAACTTGTTGATGGCGCTGTAATCTCGATACTTCACGCGGGACAACAAGATAATGTAAATGAACCTCCTCCAGTAACTGAGCAAGCATTAAAGCGGCTTTTAATTGCTCGATGACCTGCTCCTGGCTGATGTGTCCAGGATAAGAAAAATTATGTCGGATTTGGTGGCATAAGATGCTGTATTCCATGTTGAGAAGAGGATGATTAAGAACCACTTTCTTATAGAATTCGAGCCCAAGCAATTTAATGCGCTCATCAAAAGACCATTGCAGTGAATTACTCTCTGCAACTTGAAGCAAATCGGGGAAACTGCTTTGCAAATGCACAATAACTGGGGTCATGATTTCCTGCAATAACCTATTGGATCTCAAATTCGTTTCTTTTTGGCTTTAATCATTTGGTGTTGCACCGCCAAATCGCCCTTTCATCCAAAAGGATACAAAAACAGGTACATTATGCCAAAATATAAACAATAAGTAAAATTTTAAAAACATTAAAGAAAGGAATTTACATGAGTTGCAACTAAAAATGAATGGTTTTCTTGCTGATTTATGCCTTCTGAGCGACAATAGCGCCTCAGTTAAATGCATTAAGAGTTCGCATGAATCTTTCCAAAGAATTAGCTAATGCCGTGCGCATATTAAGCGTTGATGCCGTAAATCAGGCTCAATCGGGACATCCTGGAATGCCATTAGGGATGGCAGATATAGCAACTGTTTTATGGAAAAAATTCTTAAAATTCAATCCCAAAAATCCACAATGGTTTAACAGAGACCGTTTCGTATTATCCAATGGCCATGGTTCCATGCTGCTCTATTCGCTTCTTCACCTCACAGGATATAATTTGTCCATTGAAGAGCTTAGAAATTTTCGTCAATTACACTCTAAAACACCAGGGCATCCGGAACAAGGACATACCCCAGGAGTAGAAACGACAACAGGACCATTGGGCCAAGGTTTGGCTAATTCTGTAGGAATGGCCTTGGCTGAAAAAATACTGGCCAGTCAATTTAATCGTGCTCCCTTTGAATTGGTTGATCATTATACCTATACCTTTGTTGGTGACGGCTGTTTGATGGAAGGTATTTCTCATGAAGCCTGTTCGTTAGCCGGGACTCTGGAACTCGGAAAGCTGATTGTATTTTATGACGACAATGGAATTTCCATTGATGGCAAGGTTGAATCCTGGTTTACTGATGATACAGCTTCCCGCTTTAGAGCCTATAACTGGCAAGTAATTGAAGCGGTTGATGGGCACGACATGAATGCCATTGAGCAGGCGATTATTGAAGCCCGAGCAAATAAAACCCAACCCACCCTGATTATGTGCAAAACAATCATTGGACTTGGTTCTTCTGTTGCCGGAAGTGAAAAATCACACGGCTCGCCCCTCAGTGCAGATGACATAATCAATGTAAGACAGTATTTTAACTGGCCGCATGCACCGTTCGTCATTCCCGACGCCATTGCACAGCAATGGAATCATATAGAACAAGGTGAAAAGGAAGAGCAACAATGGTTGCAGCTCCAGCATGAGTATCAGCAATGTTTTCCTGAAGAAAACGCTGAATTTTTACGTCGTATTAATGGTGATCTGCCCGATAACTGGCAAGAAGCTTCCGTTGCATTTGTTAATCAATGCCGCGCCAATCAAAAGTCCATAGCCACAAGAAAGGCCTCACAACAGTGCATTGAATATTTTGCAGCGTTGCTACCCGAAATGTTGGGTGGCTCAGCAGATCTAACCGGTTCCAATAATACCGACTGGTCAGGCAGCAAGCCGATAACAACCAAAGATTACTCAGGCAACTATCTCTATTATGGGGTTCGTGAATTTGCAATGGCAGCCATGATGAATGGTTTTGCTGTTCATGGCGGCTTTATACCCTACGGAGGAACCTTCCTGGTCTTTTCTGATTATGCTCGGAATGCGGTTCGTCTTAGCGCCTTAATGAATCAACGTGTAATTTACGTATTCACCCACGATTCAATTGGGCTGGGAGAGGATGGCCCAACCCACCAGCCTGTAGAACATGCCGCGATGTTGCGAATGACTCCAGGCATGACCGTCTGGCGTCCTGCAGATTTAATGGAAACTGCTGTTGCCTGGCAAGACTCTTTAGAGCATCATAATGGACCAGCATCCTTACTGCTTTCCCGACAGAATCTACCAGCCCTACCCCACAGTGAGAAGGCTGCAGAATTGATTAAAAAAGGCGGATACATTATTAAGGACTGCGAAGGAAAGCCTGATGCGCTGTTTATAGCAACCGGGTCAGAAGTACATTTGGCCATTCAGGCTGCTGAACAAGCCAATTCAAAAGGGCTAAATGTCAGAGTAGTATCCATGCCGTGCGGTGAACGGTTTTTGGCTCAGGATGCTGCTTATAAAAATCAGGTATTGCCTGGTGATGTTCGGATCCGTATCGCAATTGAGGCTGCAAGTACTGCGTACTGGTATCAATTTGTTGGTTTGGATGGCGCCGTGATAGGCCTGGATAGCTTTGGTGTTTCTGCACCAGCGGCAGAGGCTTATGCCTACCTGGGAATTACCGTGGAACAGATACTAAATACATTGGACAGATTAACAAAACAAACACTTGTGTAACCCGCGCCTTTTAAACGTCAAAAGGATATATTTGTCAAAAACAAATATGAGTAGGGCACCCCAAATCGGAGAAGTAGCATGGCAATACGAGTCGCAATTAATGGCTATGGCCGCATTGGTCGTTGCATTTTAAGATCGATTTTTGAATACAACAGACAAAATGAATTTGAGATCGTGGCAATCAACGACTTATCGGGTATTGATGTCACCGCACATTTAACCCGTCATGATTCAACCCACGGACATTTCGGTTCGGATGTATCAGTGGAAGGCAATATGCTCATCATCGATGGCCACAACATCCAGGTCATTGCTGAACGCAATCCATTAAATCTTCCCTGGAAGGATTTAAATATTGATATCGTTTTTGAATGCACTGGGTTCTTTACCAATAGAGAGGCCGCCATGCAACATATTACTGCCGGAGCTAAAAAGGTATTAATTTCAGCACCTGGTAAAGGGGTTGATGCAACCGTAGTTTACGGAGTAAACCATCATATTATCAAAGCAAGCGACACGATAGTATCCAATGCGTCTTGCACCACAAACTGCCTGGCTCCAGTAGTCAAACCATTGAATGATGGACTGGGTATAGAACACGGCTTGCTCAATACCGTTCATGCCTACACTAAAGATCAAATGCTCCTGGATGGCAGCCATAAAGATTTACGGCGCGCACGCTCAGCAACTCAATCGATTATTCCAACCAAAACTGGTGCTGCTGCAGCAGTAGGTCTTGTTTTACCTGAACTTGAAGGTAAACTGGATGGTTTTGCCATGCGTGTACCCGTGCTTAACGTTTCTGTAATTGATTTAACCTTTACAGCAAAACGTGAAACAACCGTTGAAGAAGTGAACAATCTTGTACGTCAGGCAAAAAGCAGAATTTTACATATTAATGACGACCCCTTGGTTTCTTGCGATTTTAATCACAATCCCGCATCATCCATTTTTGATGCAACTCAAACCAAAGTATTAGGTAATCTGGTAAAAGTAGTTGCCTGGTATGATAATGAGTGGGGATTCTCCAATCGTATGATCGATACAGCACACCAAATGATGAATTGTTAAAGGATAACGCATGAATCTGATAAAAATGAGCGATGTAGACCTGGCTGGTAAACGGGTTTTAATTCGTGAAGATCTTAATGTGCCGATTAAAGATGGGATAATAACCAGCGACCAAAGATTACGGGCAGCACTGCCAACATTGAAAACAGCCCTCGATGCAGGCGCAGCAGTGATGGTACTCTCCCATCTTGGTCGACCGGAAGAAGGGCGCTATGAAAAGCGCTTCTCCTTACAGCCGGTTGCTGATTATTTAAAACAAAACCTCAATTATCCTGTACGGTTTGTCAGTGATTATCTTGACGGAATTGAGATTGCACCAGGTGAATTAGTCATTTGTGAAAATGTACGGTTTAATCCTGGTGAAAAAGCCAATGACGAGAACCTGGCTAAAAAATTAGCGAATCTGTGTGATGTATTTGTGATGGATGCGTTTGGAACTGCGCATAGAGCACAAGCATCTACTTATGGCGTAGCACAATACGCTCCTGTAGCGGCTGCAGGCCCATTGCTGGTGCGCGAGCTTGAAGCGTTGCAGCTGGTGCTCAAGAATCCTAAAAAACCCATTGTAGCCATAGTGGGAGGCGCAAAAGTCTCTTCCAAGCTGAGTTTACTGAAACAGCTGGTAGGCATGGTGGATTATCTAATTCCTGGCGGTGGAATAGCCAATACCTTCTTAAAGGCACAGGGATTTGAAATTGGTGTTTCTTTGTATGAACCCGATCTTCTGGATGAAGCACGTCTGATCCTTAAACTGGCTGAAGAAAAAGGCTGCAAAATCCCCTTGCCCAGTGATGTGGTAGTAGGCAAATCATTCAGTGAATCCTGCCCAGCTTTTAATAAAACCTTGGCAAATGTGGCTATAGATGACATGATTCTTGACATTGGTCCAATAACGGTGAGCGACTACGTCGACATCATAGATGAAGCTAAAACCATCATCTGGAATGGTCCGGTTGGGGTATTTGAGTTTGCCCAATTTGCTTATGGAACCCGAGCACTTGCCATTGCGATTGCGGCAAGTGATGCATTTTCCATTGCAGGCGGAGGCGATACTTTAGCTGCAGTAGATCTCTATGATTTGAATAATCAAATTTCCTATATTTCCACTGGAGGTGGAGCATTTCTTGAGTGTCTGGAAGGAAAAACTCTGCCAGCAGTAGCCATTTTGCAGGAGCGGGCTAAAGATGTTAAGACGGACTAAAATTGTAGCGACCCTTGGCCCAGCCAGTAAAGATCCGGCCACCTTGCGTGCAATGCTTGGTGCCGGAGTCGATGTGGTGCGTATTAATTTTTCTCATGCTGATGCCTCAGCCATTGAACTTATAGCTCTCGTGCGAAAAATTGCCCAGGAAATAAATCATCCCATAGCCATTATGGCGGATTTACAAGGTCCGAAAATTCGAATTGGACGTTTTAAAGACAAATCCATTACCCTTGTTGATGGCCAGAATTTCATTCTGGATTGTCAATCCAAAGGTGAACTGGGGGATCATCAGGGAGTCTCCGTAGCGTATCCCAATCTGGCCGATGAACTGGATGCAGGGGATCATCTGTTACTCAATGACGGATTGATTGAATTGGAAGTGACTGACATTGCGGGCTCCAAAATTCATTGCCATGTCATTGAAGGTGGCGTACTCACTGATCTGAAAGGATTAAACAGGAAAGGAGGCGGACTGGCAGCAAGAACCCTGACGGAAAAGGACATCAACGATTTGCGCACTGCAATTCAGGCCGAGGTGGATTATATTAGCTTGTCCTTTGTAAAGGATGCCCAGGATATTCGTAATGCACGGGCATTGATGACTGAATTTGGCGCCAAAATCACCCCTATAATTGCCAAGATTGAACGAACTGAAGCGCTGGATCACTTAACCGACATTATTCAGGAAGCGGATGCCATAATGGTAGCCAGAGGCGACCTGGGAGTTGAGGTAGGTGCTGCAGAAGTTCCAGCCATCCAAAAACACATTATTGAGCAAACCCGTCTTTTAGATAAAGTCGTCATCACTGCGACTCAGATGATGGAATCCATGATAAGCAATCCTCAACCAACTCGAGCCGAAGTATCTGATGTAGCCAATGCGATATTGGATGGAACCGATGCCGTCATGCTCTCTGCCGAAACAGCAAGCGGTCAATTTCCGATAAAAGTAATTTCCATGGTCAATAAAATTTGCTTAAGCGCAGAAAAGCACGCCAGCTTTTTTTATCATGCCGATCCTGAGTCATGCCATTATCAACGCGCAGATCAAGCCATAGCCATGGCAACCATGCACGCAGCCAATCATTTTCCAATCCAGGCAATCATTACTCTGACCGAATCCGGTGATACAGCGCTTTGGATCTCGAGGCAACACAGTACCGTCCCTATTATTGCTGTATCTGCCAATAAGCGAACCGTAGGACGTTTGTGTCTGGTTAATAATGTATATCCCATTTATCTTGACTACCATAATCTGGATCACCAAAATCTCAGCCAAGAAATCATTCAGGAGTTAGTCAATTCGCAACTCATTAATAAAAATGGTTATGTTTTATTCACTCGAGGCAGAACGATTGGAACACCAGGTGGCACTAACTGTATGGAAATAATTTCAGTTGAACTTTAGAGTCTGTTGACCATTACTTCCTTCGCCAAGCCTCCGGGCTTTTTGCCTGTCTCTTGTGCACAACTCACCGAAAAGCCATATTTGGTGCATCTTGAGCGAAAACCATTCTAAAAAATGCTCACATAGCCATCTATGCTGCGCTTTTTCAGAATGGTTTTCGCTCAACCTGCACGCAAATCTGACTTTTCTCCAAGATTCTATATTTGTGAACAAGAGTCAGGCTTTTTGCGCGGAATCGAGTAATGGTCGCATTATTAACAGGTGAATTTAATTAAGACCCTCATAAATACCAAAAACAATTCAAGAGACGTGGGAAAAAAGAGATGAAACTACACTCAGCGTCCACTGAAACAAAAAATTGGTGATTAACGTTCTGTCTGAAAATTGTCTGCGAACTCACTTACCTCAGTACAACCACTTTTTAGATTAAAATTTAAACAAATCACCGTTTATTAGCTATACTTAATTTATTAGCCACTAAAAGCACACATCATGGGAAATACAATAGATAAATCCTCGCTACTCTTCAGGTATCAGGATAAATCGGCCTGGTTAGGGGTGAGTAAAGAACGATATAGAACAATTGCTGAAGAAATTATTATTCTTAAGAAAAAGCAACCAGAAGCTGTAACCGAATTTTTAAAAAATGTAAGCGCATTTGATTACGTCAAATTAAGCGAAGCCCACAAAGACTTTATGAGTGAAACCCTTTTTTCTTTAGATAAGGAGACACAAAATAATTATATAAAAGCACTGGATACATCAAAACATGGTACCTATAACATTTTTGCTCGTATTCTTAATTTTATATCCATTAACTTCATCCATTTTTCTCAAACAGCCTTCGCCAAAAAAAGTAACCTACTAGATCCCTCTGGGGAATGTATGGGGTTAACGGGCACCTGGCTGGTTACTGATAAGTTCCACAACAATTTACGCCAGGAAGTTAACAGCGGTGTGGACTATAGCGATATGCCCATGGTGCGCCAAATCGCTTTTCTACAAAGAAATCAAGAAGTAAAAAGCAGACATAACGAGGCTTTTGACAAAAAAAGTAAACCTTATACTGAAGAAAAAAAATCAGAGATTGCTCAAAGCATCGTTAAAGATATCGTAGAAAACCCTGAAAAAGATCGCATCCAGTTCTTCATGCGCTGTAAAGAAGAAAAAACCGGCCATACTACAGGAATGAGAATTACCCATATGGAAGGTGGGCAGTTCAAATTGACCTACTACGATCCTAATTTCGGTGAAAAAAGATCCGGTGCTTTCACTAATGATGCCGATGGACAATTGAAAGCAGCGCAGTTCGTAGAAAATGCCCTTAACTTTACTGAAACGCTTTCGATGAAAACCAATAATGTAGTTGATGTATCTTACAATATCAACTCCAGAGCGGATTTAAAAAAAGACTTCGATAGGGATGCCAATCCTGGTCCGACACAATGTAAGGAACATGAACAAGCAATTAAAAATCAATTACTCAGTATGAAACGTGACATAAAAGAGTCACAAAAGCCTGAAGCACGAGATGAAGCTTCAAATTCAGCTAGTCCTCATGCTTAATTAGAGAGTATTGGCTCATTACTTAATTAATCAAAGACTTTTGGCCATTGCTATATAAGTCGTATGCAATAGATCCCGCGCATAAAGCGCGGGATCTAGGAAAAAATAGATAAAATGCCAACAGACCCTTATACTTAATGAGATTGGTCATCTTTTAAAATCATGAAATAGGCATCTACGTAATCAGGCAAATGTCGTGTATTTTGGTAAAAAGCATCTTTACCCGGGTAGCTTCCTGCAAGGTAATCAACTTGATATAAATTATCAGCGAACGCACCTCCTGTATCAGCCAATATTCCTGCCCTTGAAATCAGTTTTCCGGATTGTTCTCGATACTGAATCATTAACACTTTCCCCAGACCAAACTCCTTCAAGTCAGCGGCAAAGGTAACTTTGGGATTGACAGTGATTTTATGATCCGCGTCTTTACCATAACCTTTGATTCCATCCACTTGCTTAAAATACCAATATCGCTCCTGTTGATAAGGTGCTTTAGTCCGATCATAAGCGATATTATTTGTTCTGTGGACATTAAAAATTTTATTTTCATGTGTGCCAAAATCAGCGACAACCGTACCTTGTAACAAAGCGGCCTCCAAGTCTTCACGACTTAAGTAAGCCAATACTGGAACAGGTTTATTTTTAAGCGCACCGCCTAAAATAGCTTGCTTACCATACTTTAAGCGAATTAATTCGGGTTTTAAGTCTGCTTCTTCAATTGTTAAACCGCGTTCATCAGCTGGCAAGCCGTAAAGAGCATAAGGCATCCTGGGCGTTTTTATTGAACTAGCCTTAGCAAGATGAACATAATATTTGGTCATTAATATGCGATTATTAGGCAGATTTTTTAGCAAGGGTTTATTCGTTGCTATTTTATTTGCTTGAATTTTATCAGGATACCAACGAATAAAATCAAAATGCTGCTTAACAAAATCCGGGTCGTTAAATCGTTCCTGATTTTGGCAAATAAAAATTAAAGTAGCTTTAACACGGTTTAATGAAACAGTGACCACCTTACCACCATGAATCACCTGCGGATCATAACTGGAACCTTTATTCAAATAGGCTAAGGTTTGTTTGGCAGTGGCGCATAATTCAGCCCCATTAAATTCATAGATACCACGAAACAAGGGAGCTGATGCAACAAATTTGGGGGAAGCGCAGGCGGTGTGAACGAATAATAAACTTAAAAATAAAATTCGAATATTCATTTATTCGACTGTCTCTTTTTTAACTTCTGCATTACGAGATAATCCCAATTTTTCTTTCAGACGAGCCACTGCATCAGGATCATATTGCCTTGTGGTTTTGTGTTTCACCACGACAGAAGCGGTCCTAACCGGTTGAGCTGCGGCGTGCTGACTACTAAATGCGGGAGCTCTGACTGGATAAGTAGGCAGATAATCTTCACTAGAGGCTGAAGATGTATGACTGACAGGCTTGCTATACCCCATGGTATGTTGATGCGTTGCGCTGGCTGGTTGTGATGCGGTTTTGCTTGCGACGATTTTGCGCGCGTTTCGAACGCTTTTTTCTACTCTCTTTTTAATCTTGGCTGCAGCATGCTCTGCCTCTTCTTCAGAAACATCACTGACTGTATTACCTTGCAAGTCAATTCGTTTTTCGCGAGCCTTCAGGCATGCCAGGTAGTCAAGACGACGTGTAAACACTACAACGGCTTCTCTTAATTTACTTTTAGAAATACCTGCTTCTGCAGCTTTGTCTGCATACTGCAAAATGTCATCCATTATCCCCGTTTTCAAGGGGCGAATTCGTATTGAATTATCAAATGCACTGGGGAAATTAGCAGCCAGCCAAACCAATGCTTCGGATCGAGCCCTTTTGGATTGATTTTTCTGGGATTTATTGATTACAGCGGTGCGTGGATGCAGCTCCTGTTTTCTCATTATGGTACCTTTGTTGTAGAAAGTATTATAGGGTGAAATGAACCCAAATTATTTGATTGGATAAGGTCTATTGATGACCGTGCACTGTTGGTTTTCATGTCCGAAATTAGAAAATGGAATAATACGGTTATTCACTTTAGAAATGAGCGCACAATGTACAATGTTTATCGGTTGTTTGCAAGTACTCTGGAGCAATTCACATTGCTAAAATCAAGGCAAACAAACTCTTTAATTTGTATCCGGTTAGAAAAATGCATTAAGATAAGCCTATAATTAAATATTTAATAATAGGTAGATTCATAATGAAACGAATAATTATGTCCATTCTGGCTATTTTATTTCCGTGGCTTGTTCTTCTGCTTCATGATAATCCCGGAGGCGCTATTGTCGCGTTAATTATGCAGGCTACAGTCATTGGATGGCCCTTCGCAGCAATTTGGGCCTGGCGCACCGTTCACCCTGTCAAAACGGCACCCAAACAAGAAATAGAAGAATAATCCATAACCAATTTTTAAATCATACCATTTGGAGAACTCATGTTAACTCGCGTTATTGTTAATGGTGCAAAAGGTAAAATGGGCTCCCTTGCCTGTGAAACTTTGGCTAATCACCCTGCTTTTGAATTAGTAGCCCAGCTAACAAAACAAGATAATCTCAGTCAAGCCATAAAAAACACTAACGCTCAAATCGTCGTTGACTTAACCCGAGCAGATTGCGTCTATGATAATGCTCAAACTATTATCCAACATGGAGCTAGTCCTGTGATTGGTACATCCGGGTTAATTTCCAGCCAAATCAAGGAATTAACTGCAGCCTGTGAATCGCGACAGCTGGGCGGAATTATTGTCCCCAATTTTTCAATTGGCGCAGTTTTAATGATGACTTTTGCAGCTAAGGCTTCAGAATATTTATCTGAAGTGGAAATCATTGAAACGCATCATCAGCAAAAGCTGGATGCCCCGTCAGGAACGGCATTAAAAACAGCGGAAATGATTGCTGCAGCAAGAAAAAATAAAAAAAATACACTGGAATTAAAAGAATTGATAACGGGTGCTCGGGGTGGCTCTCACCATGACATCAATATACATTCCTTACGTCTGCCTGGGGTACTCGCTCGTCAGGAAGTTCTTTTCGGTAACCTCGGAGAAACACTGTCCATCACTCATGACAGCATTGACCGTCGCTGCTTTATGCCAGGGGTACTGCTTGCTTGCCAGAAAGTAAGAGGACTGAATACCTTGGTTTATGGGCTGGAGCATCTGCTGTAACAAGCGACTCCATCTACAACAAGTTAGTTAAAACCAAGACACACTTTATAGGGCTTTTGAATGATCTGATTCTCTCAACAATCAAAAGACCCTGGAACAAATGCATCTGTATTATGGATTTATACAGCCAACAACCTGTGACTAATATGCTACGGCACTGCTGTTCGCTCGCTTGGAAGCCTCAAACAATTCAGACCACTCTGCTATTGCCGCATCAGCAAGAACTTCAAGACTTTCATCACCAACTGCAAAAACTGATCCTAATATATTGCGGATCCGATCATATACTGAGTTCGTTTCTTTTGTTCTCGTTGAATTCGATACGGGTCGATTTAAAACTTCTAAAAATATTTTTTCCAGTCGCAATATATTATCATTACCTGCATTTTTATCTTGCATCAAATTGCGAATTTTGGTGATCCCTGCGGGTGACGAGGTGGATTTTTTCTTATCAAACAACCCCAAACCCCATTCTTTAGGTTTACAGAATCGACTTTCCTCTGCTATCAAGGGGCTTAAAGCATCATAAAGTTTAGTACACACTTCCTCGCCTAATTGTCTGGCCGTTAATTTACATAACAACTCATTGTCTGATACAAAATAGGACTTCAGGTTTTTACTGATATTTTTAACTTCGTTGCCTGTAGCCATCAAGTCATCATATTTCACACCATTTCTGGTACCTAAACGATCATTAATTGCCTCAATAATATCAGCGGGCAAATACATCTCCGGGGTTTTAATACCATCTGATCCTGGAGCATTTTGTCCTGCATGCTCATGCTGATGTCGAGACATATAGATATCGGCGAATAGATTAACAAAATTAATACGCTCCATTTTATCGCTTGGTACGCCAAACTTAGGCCAAACTCCATATTTGTCTTTATATAAAATCATGGCATCAGTATGCATTAACTCTATGGCTTTTCTATCTTTGCCGCTCACACAGGACCCATAGCTATGACCGTCTATAGTAAGGGTAATCAGTTGCTCTAAAGAAGTTAAAAACAGCTCTCTTCCCTCATAATCCCAAAAAGTCGCTGAGCCAAGAGGGGACCCCAGGACTTGTTGATATTCTTCTAAAAGCTCCTCTAATCCTGGGTTATTGGCCACATAAGTCCGTGCAGTCATCAATAAATAGAGACTACTCGCATCATCTGATGCGGTATAGTAAATATATTTTGCATAGTTAAACGGATGATTGTGTTGTAAAACAGAAGCAGTCTTCCCACTTCTTTCAACAGTCGAACGCGCGATTTTGAATAATTCCAGATCAGGTGGAACAGACAAACTCTCCGAAACCAGTGAAGGGAGATAATCAACTGCATGGATTGGACTGATTAGCGTTTGAAATAAACACATCTGCCCAGGTTTTGCGTGTTCCGTAACTTTGGCAAAATTAGAATCGCTATGGCGCTGTTGAACAGACTCCGGAGACTCTAAAACATCACGACTTGCTACATGACTGGATCTAAAGCGTTTTCCATAGAGATGCTTAACCTCATAGGTGTGATCCGATTGAACCACTTCAGGATTAATTTTTAATAAACTATGGGCTGCATAGTTTGCTGGAATAGGCAAGGTCCTGTGACGACTGGATAAAAAGGTCACGGCATCTTCCACACGATCCGTCTGTTGCAGAGCATGAGCCAAAAAGCTCTGCTGAACCTTCGAAAGAGACCAATACCACAAGGGAATATTGGATAAATTATCAAGAGAATTCTGGAATGCAATACTGTGTTTCTTTGCTACTATAAATTCTCTAAATTTAGTTAAATTCGCATCAAATTTGTCAGGTTCTGCAGCCAAAACTTTGATCATTGCTTTCTGAGCCTTACTAAAGCCCTTAGCTCGAGAATCATCCGTTTTATCCTTATACCAGGTGGGATAAGGCTGAATATCCTTATGAATTTGTTCTAATTCCGCAGCAATATTGAGTGATGATCTTTTTATCTCAATCCAGCTGTCCAAAAAAGAATTGATGTCCTGGATGATCGAGGTCGCATTTAGCGGCTTTAAATCCAGATTAGTAAAGTACTCCTTTTGAAATTCTTCAGTATTCTTAAACCAGACCGGTGTTTTTGGATATTTTCTTGATTTGATTTCATTTAATTCGGCTATAAATTCATCAGTATAAGGAGAAAGTGACTCATCATATTGTAAAACATACTCTGTTCCATGTTCCGTTTGCATGGGCATTAATGTAGCCAAATCAGGACGACCTCGACTCATTAATACATACTGCTCTGCTTCATTCAAACAGGCAACACTCTCGTGAAAAGCAGTGCCTTTCGGCCAATCCCAGGATGTAGATATTACTTCTACCAGTTTGGCAGTGTATGCCTCCAGCTCCGTTTGTAACTCTTCAACAGAATCTTTTGCTAAATCACAGGTGTTTTTAAATTCTTCAGCATAATTTTTTAGCGTTTCAGCTTTTAAGGCAGTAAATTTGGGATCCAGGGGATACGCATCAAGCATAAACAAAAATGCATCATGAAGACTGTTTATGCGTCGTTCATAGCTACGCCTGTAATTGGGTTTTTCCTGAAAATATTCAATTTGATAATTGGGTATGAGAGTATCTAATGTACGAGATAACTCAGGCGATATTACAGTACCTTCCAAAACACGTAAAATTATACCTTTTCCCATAGCTTATTCCCTTACTGCTTTTTATTTTCATTATTGTACAAATAATCCAACGAAACAATCATATGCTTCGCCATTAAAATTATTTTCTCAGTTAAGATATCAGGAAGTTGAGTACCTTAATAGTTTTACTTCATGCTAAACTATATTTTTTTGGATAAATAATAAAAGGATGTCTATGAAAAGTATAGAAGATTTTGTAGGGTTTTCTGAGGCAGGTATTGATGACGCCGTACAAAATGCACTGGAAAACGCAGGGAATCCTCTGCATTTCGAAGTAGTGGAAACACTCGGTTCGCAAAAAAACAAAACCAGACGTCAATATCAGGTAACCTTGAAAAAAATAACTGAATAAACGCTTGCTGCTGTATTTTAAATTTGACGACTCGTTTGCAATTTGATGATGTTTCGATATCGGCTAAAACAGTTCAATAACGCATCACTTTAAACGAATCCAGCAATATACCATGCGATTCACTTAAGCACCTGTACACGGCGCTTATTACACATCATAAAAAAGGAGTTTAACAATGGGATATAACGTACCGCATTTTATAGGTGGCCAACTGATCAATGAGTCTACTACTGAAGCCCATCCAATTTTCAATCCAGCCTTGGGTGAGACTATTGGTGAAGTTCACTTTGCCTCGAAAACTTTGTGTGACAAAACAGTAGCAACTGCAAAGAAAGCAGGAATTGAGTGGGCGGAAACCCCTGCAATCAAAAGAGCACGTATCCTCTTTAAATTCAGAGACTTATTAGAAAAACATCAAATGGATCTGGCTCGTATTGTTACCCGTGAGCATGGAAAAACCCTGGATGATGCTAAAGGCTCCGTTGCACGCGGCATAGAAGTAGTCGAATTACATTGTGGTTTAGTCAACCAGCTTAAAGGAGATTTCTCTGCAGATGTAGCGAGCCATATCGACTGCCTTACCTTCAGACAACCGCTGGGAGTATGCGCAGGAGTATCGCCCTTTAATTTTCCGGTAATGGTACCCATCTGGATGATGATCCCAGCCATTGCCTGTGGCAATACCTTTATTTTAAAACCTTCTGAACAAGATCCTTCTGCTCCAATACGCTTAATGGAGCTATTAAATGATGCCGGTTTACCTCCTGGAGTAGTCAATTGTTTACAAGGTAATAAAGTCACCGTCGACCATTTATTGGCTCATCCTGATATAGCCGCATTTACTGCAGTAGCATCCACACCCGTGGCGCAGTCCATTTATACTACCGCTACAGCTTATGGAAAACGGGCTCATACCTTTGGCGGGGCAAAAAATCACTGCGTGGTCATGCCTGATGCTGATTTGGATCAAGCAGCCAGTGCCATTGTGGGTGCGGCATATGGTTCTGCTGGCGAACGATGTATGGCTTTATCGGTGGCAGTTGTTGTGGGCGATCAAACCGCTGATGATTTAATTGCCAAAATGGCGCCACAAATACGAGCGATGAAAATTGATGCCGGAGATGTTGCTGGCACCGACATGGGGCCATTGATCAGTAGTGCTCACCGTCAAAAAGTTCTGGCTGCAATTGACAAAGGCGTCAGTGAAGGTGCCCAATTAATTATTGATGGCAGATCCTTCAAGCACCCACAATACCCTCAAGGATTCTTTGTAGGTCCCTGTCTTTTTGATCAGGTTACTGAACCCATGTCAGTATATCAAAATGAAATTTTTGGACCGGTACTCGTCATAGTCCGGGTGAATCATTTTGAGGAAGCCCTGGCTCTGGTAAACAGGCATCAATACGGTAATGGTACTGCCATTTTTACTCGCGATGGATTTACCGCTCGTGAATACAGTCAAAAAGTACAAGTAGGCATGATAGGAGTAAATATCCCTATCCCAGTACCCATTGCCAATCATCCTTTTGGAGGCTGGAAACGCTCCTCATTTGGAGACACCAACATGCATGGAGAAGAAAGCATCCATTTCTATACGCGGCGTAAAACAGTGACCAGTAAATGGCCCGTCACCCAATTAAAAGGAAGCGCTTTTGCTATGCCTACTCATTAATATCAGCTGAGACAACGGATCACTATCAATTATTATGGAGTTATCAATGGCTAGAATAGGATTTATAGGATTGGGGCATATGGGTTTGCCCATGGCTATTAATCTGATTAAAGCGGGACATAAGGTGTCAGGGTTTGACTTGCAAGAGTCAGCCCGAACTCATTTTGCTGAATCAGGGGGCCTGGTTGCAAGCAGCCTGCAAGTAGTAGCTAACGATCAGGATGTCTTGATTACCATGCTGCAAACGGGAGAACAAGTATTACAGGTATGCAAGGGAATTGACGGATTATTCAACAAAGCCAATTCGGATACTTTGTTCATTGATTGCTCTACTATTGATGTAAATTCTTCACGCGAGTTCCATCAGCTGGCAAAAGAACGTCATCTGCGTTCTGTTGACGCACCCGTTTCAGGAGGTGTAGCTGGAGCGGCTGCCGGAACATTGACCTTCATGGTGGGTGGTGATCTTGACGCATTCAATGCCGCGCGACCTATTCTTGCCAATATGGGACAAAAAATGATTCATACTGGTGGTCCTGGTAGTGGTCAGGCAGCAAAAATATGCAATAACATGATTCTTGGTATTTCAATGGTCGCTGTTTCTGAAGCGTTTATTTTGGCAGATCAACTGGGATTATCCGCTGAAAAACTCTTTGAAGTAGTCAGTAACTCATCAGGACAATGTTGGGCGATGACCAAATACGTTCCTGTTCCAGGAGTATTGGAACATGTACCCGCCAATAACGAGTACAGACCGGGTTTTGCTGCAGCCATGATGTTAAAAGATTTAAAATTAAGTCAGGCAACAGCTCAGTCTGCTCATGTAAAAACCCCATTGGGAGCCCATGTTACGAAGATGTATCAATACTTTATCGATCAAGGTCTTGGGGAGCTTGATTTTTCTGCAATTATCAAACTGATTGCCAAAGGGGAAGAGGTTTAAAATGAGCTCAATTCATTTATCGCACCCAAAACTAAGCAACACGCTGGAATCATTAACTGAATTTTGGTCTGAGATCGCCAGCCAAACTCTTGATTGGATTCGTCCCTGGGATACTGTTCTTGAAGGTGGATTTAAAGACGGTGATGTCTCCTGGTTCAATGGCGGCCAATTAAATGTCAGCGTCAATTGCCTTGACAGGCATTTACCTCACAGAGCCAACCATCCAGCCATTATTTGGGAAGGAGATACCGAACAAGAACAGAGTACTCTGACTTTCGCACAATTACATGAGGAAGTGTGTCGAATGAGTAATGTGCTGAAGTCTTTGAATATTAAAAAAGGAGATAAAGTAGCCATTTATTTGCCGATGATACCAGAGGCAGCGATTGCAATGCTGGCTTGTGCGCGAATAGGTGCAATCCATACAGTAGTTTTTGCAGGGTTTTCAGCTCATGCCTTAAGACAGCGTTTAATCGCTTCAGAGTGTAAATGTTTGATCACTGCGGACGGTTTTAAACGCGGTGGGAAGAGCGTTAATTTGAAAGAACAGGCAGATGAAGCCAGTATCAATCTGAACCTGCACACTTTAATTATTAAAAAAGACCATTCCCCTGTTTCATTCAATGCCAAAACCGATCATTGGTGGCATGAACGCAAGCATAAAGTTTCTGCCCAATGCATACCTGAACCCATGAATGCAGAAGATCCTCTGTTTATATTATATACTTCGGGAAGTACGGGACAGCCTAAGGGTGTAGTTCACACGACTGGCGGCTATCTGGTACAGGCAGCGTATACACATCAATTGATATTTAATTGCCAAAAAAACGAAGTATTTTGGTGTACTGCGGATGTAGGCTGGATTACTGGTCATAGCTATGTGGTATACGGTCCCCTATGCAACGGAATTACTACCCTGATGTATGAAGGGATACCTACCTGGCCTAATCCGGCAAGAAACTGGCACATTATTGATAAATATCAGGTCAATGTATTTTATACTGCACCTACGGCCATTCGTTCATTAATGCGTGCCGGTGACGAGTGGTTAAAAACAAGTTCCAGAGCGTCTCTTCGCCTATTAGGAACAGTTGGTGAACCGATTAATCCGGAAGCGTGGAACTGGTATCATCAAAAAATAGGGCAAGGAAAATGTCCGGTTGTTGATACCTGGTGGCAAACTGAAACAGGAGCCATCATGATTAGTCCAAGGCATGATGACCCTTTAATTAAACCAGGATCAGCCAGTCATCCTATTCCAGGCATTGTTCCAGTACTGCTAAATGAACAAGGGCTTGAAATTCATGGAGCAGGAGAAGGTTCCTTAGCGATTAAATATCCTTGGCCTTCCATCGCAAGAACAATCGCAGGAGATCATCAACGGTATCGTACAACCTATTTGATGAACGGATATTATATTACCGGTGATGGGGCTAAAAGGGATAAAGATGGGGATTTCTGGATTACTGGTCGCATTGATGATGTCTTGAATGTTTCAGGTCATCGCCTGGGTACCGCAGAAATTGAAAGTGCCCTGGTCAGCCATCCCAGTGTAGCGGAGGCTGGTGTAGTAGGCATTCCCCATGAAATAAAAGGACAAGGGATTTTCGCCTTTGTCATTTTAAAGCAGGGTTATGTTGGCAGCGATCAATTAAAAGAAGCTTTAATCGAGCAAGTTAAGGAAGAAATTAGCGCTATAGCCAAGCCAGATGAACTTTATTTTGCAACTGATTTACCCAAAACCCGTTCGG
This sequence comes from Legionella moravica DSM 19234, assembly GCF_000423305.1. Classification (GTDB taxonomy): domain Bacteria; phylum Pseudomonadota; class Gammaproteobacteria; order Legionellales; family Legionellaceae; genus Legionella; species Legionella moravica. The sequence continues at coordinate 126,236 of NZ_KE384004.1, forward strand.
GTAAAATAATGCGTCGGATTTTGCGCAAAATAGCGGGCCATGAAGTAGAGCATACTTCCGAGTTAGGCGATTTATCAACTTTATCCAACCCACATGTTGTTGAAGAGCTGATGAACGACTTAGGTCGGTGATAATTTGGTTGTTTGATTTTGTTACCCGGATGGTCCCTTAAACAGGAACATCCGGTAAGCGTCCTATAGAGGAGTAGTTCTCTATTGTCTACATATCCTGATTTAAAACTCTACGAATGATTGCTTGAAAGGGAGATGATTTTGTATACAACACTCTAAACTTAGATTGTATCCCGATCACTCGTGTTCAAGTCATACCAAGTCTAACTCAAACCAGGAGTTTAATAGTGCAACCAACTCATCAATACCGTCTTTTTTAAGCGATGAAAACGATTGCACTGAAATCAAATGATCTGCCAAATCATAGTGCTTACGCACTTTAAGCACTGTATTTTTTACTTCGCTGCGGCTTAATTTATCCGATTTAGTCAATAAAATATGCACCGGAAGCTGTCGATTCAAAGCCCAATCCACCATCATTTGATCCAAATCCTTTAATGGGTGGCGTACATCCATTAACAGAATCAGCCCTTTCAGACTTTCTCGTACCTCAAGGTAATGCGCCAGATTTTTCTGCCACTCCAATTTCACTTGCAGCGCTACTTTTGCATATCCATAACCCGGCAAGTCAACCAATCGGCGTTGTTCGTCCAAAGAAAACAAATTGATTAATTGTGTACGACCTGGTGTTTTACTCGTCCTGGCAAGGCTTTTTATACCGGTTAAACAATTTAAAGCACTGGATTTACCAGCATTTGATCGGCCTGCAAAAGCCACTTCATAGCCTGTATCCTCAGGTAATTGGTCAACTCGGGCTGCACTTTTTAAAAATACTGCTTTAGAATATAAATTTACTAACATGGAATATAATTTCATTTTGGGATTTTGACCTAAGCAGTGTACCATTAAATTATCAATTTATTATGAGATAACGATGAAAAAATTAGCGCTCATTCTCATCTTATGCTTTCCATTAGTTCTATACGCGCAGGAAAATCCCCCAAAAGGGCAAGATTTGGCTCAAGTATGTGCGGCCTGTCACGGTCAACAAGGCATTAGTCCTTCCCCAGAATGGCCTAATCTTGCAGGCCAACATCAACAATACCTGGTCAAACAATTAAAGGACATGAAAGAAGGCAAGGTGCGTATCGCCCCTACAATGACTGCAATGATAGCCCATCTTAATGAACAAGATATGAATGACTTGGCGTCATTCTATGCTAAAATGCCGCTCGCTGAAGGCTCTACACCTAAAAAATACCTTCAAAGAGGCGAGCAACTTTATAGAGGTGGTGATTTTAATAAACACATCACTGCGTGTATTGCTTGCCATGGCCCCAAAGGAACAGGTAACGCCCAGGCAGGTTTTCCTGTTCTTTCAGGCCAAAAAGCACAGTACACTGTGATGCAGTTGCAGGCATTTAAAGACGGTAAACGAACAAATGACCTAAACCATATCATGCAAGATATCAGCGCCAGGATGACTCAGGATGATATGGAAGCAGTAGCCCATTATATTGAAGGTTTATATTAAGGAATAAAACATGTTAAGAAAATTAGTCAGTATTTTATTATTGTTACCTGTTATGGCCTTTGCCGCCCAATTTGTAGAAGGGAAAGATTACCAACTGGTTAGCAATCCCCAACAATCGGCAAATAAAGGTAAAGTCCCCGTAGTTACCGAGTTTTTCAGCTACGGTTGTCCCTGGTGCTATAAAATCGATCCGTCAGTTAATGAATGGGCAGGAAAATTGGGGAGCCATGTGCAACTGGAGCGCGTTCCAGTAGTGTTCAAACCTGATTGGGAATTGTATGCAAAAGCATACTATACTGCCAAAACCTTAGCCTTATCAGACAAACTGAATCCTCAATTATTCAAAGCCATCCAGGAAGAGAAAAAACCTTTGGCATCAAAACAATCCATGATTGATTTTTTTATAGCTCATGGTGTTGATAGAGAAATCGCCAAAAGTGCTTTTGAAAACTCACCGACGATTGATATGCGAGTGCAAAATGGCATGACCTTAATGGCTGGTTATCAAATCAATGCCGTTCCTGCGTTTGTAATCAACAGCAAATATAAAACCGATCTGCAAATGGCTGGTAGCCAGGAACGTTTATTCCAGATATTAGATTATCTGTTACGAAAATCTGCTTAATCGATTCGTTTGTTTCCCTTATCAGGTCTACTTGATTTGGGAAACAAACAAAGAGGGTAAACGCCATGTCTCAATAAGGTGTAAACCCAAGCCTCGCCCTATAAACCCTTACCCGGATTTTCCAAACTTAAAATTCCAGTATTGAAATCATAGGCAAATATTTCAGCGTAACGCCCCCAGTCAATCATTGTTCGTAAAACGCGATCCGCTTCCTTCTCGCTCAAATAATCTTCCAATTTACTTAAAAAACGCTCCTCAGAAACACGATGCCCTACTTTTTCATCTAAAACTCTGCGGATGTAGCGGGCAAGAGGTACTTTTTCCAATAGTCGTTGAGCAAATAACTGCTTGCGCTCCTGCAAATCAGCCTCGGAAAACTGTTTTCCCAAATCACTCAGTTGAATGTCTCCGGCTGATACCTTGGCAAATCCAAGAATTTCCAGAGTTTCAAGAATAGGGAACAGATCATCAATATTCATCATGAGCTCATCAGCAAGCTCAGGTAAATCGATGCGCTCCTCGAATGACTTCATGGTTTCAATCAATCCGGATAATTCTGAAGGCTCAACATCAGGCAATCTGTAGCCTAAGCCAATCTGACGTTCTCTTTGCGCACGCTTCGCCTTTTCTTTAGGACCCGTCGTCATTAAAGTATATATCTTATCAACTAAGGCACGAAATTCTGGCGTTTCAGGATCTCTGGGTTGTGGCAAAGTCACCGGTAATTCTGCACGAATATATCCAGGATCATTTCCAAAAATAACAATACGGTCCGCAAGAGTAGCCGCTTCTTCAATATTATGGGTGACCAATAATATCCCATTGGTGTTGGTTTTCTTTTCTTTCCAGAGTTCCAGCAAGTCGGATTTTAAGTTTTCTGCAGTTAAAACATCGAGCGCCGAAAACGGTTCATCCATTAGCAAAACGTCGGGGTTAATGACCAAAGCACGAGCAAAACCGACCCGTTGCCGCATTCCTCCCGACAACTCTTTGGGAAATGCAGATTCAAAACCGTCCAAACCAATGATATCGATGGCTTCGATCGCTCTATGCCTGCGTTCATCACGACTGACTCCTTGTGCTTCAAGTCCAAGTTCAACATTTTCCAGCACATTCAGCCAAGGCATCAACGCAAAAGATTGAAAGACCATGGCGATTCCTTCCACAGGTCTGGTAACCGGTTTTCCTCTGTAAGTAACCGTTCCGCTCGAAGGAGCAACCAATCCGGCAATAATCCGCAACAAGGTCGACTTTCCCGAACCGGATTTTCCCAATAAAGCGACTATTTCACCTTCCTGTAATTTGAAATTAACGTCCTCAAGGACCAACAAATCCTGAGAAGAAGCCTTTTTAAAAGACTTCCTCAGATTTTCTATGGCAATAATGGTTTCAGACATAAGTGCCTCAATTAAAATTAAAACGCTCTTCAGCTAATCGATAGAGTGGACGCCAGATGAGGTGATTAAAAGCCAAAACATAAATACACATCATCGCAGTCCCCAGAGCAATTTTTGGAAAATCACCAGCTGTTGTACTGGCTTGTATGTATTCCCCCAATCCAGTCGCTTGAAGCGTAATGTTTCCCCAACTCACCCATTCAGCCACAATACTGGCGTTCCAGGCGCCGCCTGCGGCAGTGATTGCGCCCGTGATATAAAATGGAAAAATACCGGGCAAGGCCAGGCGCTTCCACCAATTCCATCCTTTCAGACCAAAATTATCCGCAGCAAGATATAAGTCCCTTGGAATGCTTGATGCCCCAGCGATAACATTAAATAAAATATACCACTGAGTTCCCAAAATCATCAGCGGAGTAACCCATATTTCTACACTTAAATGAAACTCAACTATGGCGATGACGAACAGAGGATAAAATAAATTGGCTGGAAAGGCAGCGACAAACTGTATTACAGGTTGTATCTTTTGAGCTATTCGAGGTCTTAAACCTATCCATACTCCAACCGGTATCCATATTAACGAACTTAATATAATTAACACGATAACTCGTGTTCCTGTAGCCGCTCCAAGTAAAAATACATGCACAATATCGCTGACCTTTAGTTCAGCAAGAATAAATCTTAATAACAACCAACTGCCGCTGACTATAGACAACAGAACCAGAGCGCTCCATATCCGATCTAGACGCTTCTGCCGTTTAAAATCAATCTCCTTGACCGCTTTAGGTTCACTGATGCGTAACCATCGGGCGTTCACAAAACCACCGACTAATATCCCAATTCCCTTGGTAAATCGTTTCATCAACCGACTGCCGCGAATCAAGTCAATAAGCCAGGATTGATATTCCGATTCATCCGGTGATTGTTCCACTTTAAATTTTTCCGACCAGGCAATTAAAGGTCGAAACAGAATTTGGTCGTATAAGAAAATGACGATCATCATCGTCAGTATCGCATAACCCACCGCATGCAAATCTTTCTGGGCAATAGCCAAAGCGATGTATGACCCAACACCAGGTAATCGGATGTTTTGATGGGCTACAGAAATGGCTTCAGATAAAACCACAAAGAACCAGCTTGCCGACATAGATATCATCATATTCCATAATAATCCGGACATGGAAAATGGAACTTCCACCTTCCAGAATCGCTGCCATGCCGAAAGCCGGAACATGGATGAAACTTCCTTTAAGTCATGAGGCAAAGTTTTTAATGATTGATAAAAGCCAAAGGTCATATTCCAGACCTGAGCACAAAATATAGCAAAAATGGAAGCGCACTCAGGGCCTAACAAACTGTTGGGAAACAAATGAATAAAGCCTGTAACCGTAATGGATAAAAAACTGAGTACGGGGATGGATTGCAAGATATCAATAGCAGGAATAATGACTTGCTCTGCCCGACGGTTTTTAGCGGCCAATGCGCCCACTATAAACGTAAATATAATGGAAAAAATTAAAGCGATAAATAAGCGTAAAACAGTGCGCAAAGCATAAAAAGGAAGATTGGAGGGAGCCAAAGAAATAGGGATCTGATCACCCAACTGATACGGGGTGGCCATTTGCGATCCAGCCCAGCCTAAAAAGAACAAAACGGAAAAGATTAAAATAAGTAACAGGATGTCCCAGCGATTAATGAATCGGCCGACTGTATCAGGGTTTGCAGAATAAAAACGGCTGTTACGAACCATAGCTTATATACCTTATTTTTAGACAGGGCTTAGTAAGCATTTCGTAGTAAGCATTTTCGTAAGTCCCACTGCAAATAAAATACCACAAAATGGTGCGAAGCTGTATACGTCATGCGATTTACCAAGGCAAAATGATCTGGCAAGATCTCTATTTTGGATCAATACCGTGTTATTTTATACTAAGAGCCTCCCTGCCCCGGTGTTTTGCCTGGATCGTTTCATAATTAAAACAAAGAACATGGATAAGATTGTACTCGCCATTAAGAGAACGACATCTTGATAACGTAATCCAGGCTTTGTGCTCGCAATTAAAATGAAGAACAGGGAGCAGACAGTAATTGATCCGCTTCTTCATCAGTTAATAAAACTTGTTTTTCTAATAAATGCAGCTCTTGAATATCAGCACGTTTCTGATCAACCGCTGTAAACGTTAAGTGCAGTTCAGCATAAGGGTAATGCCAAACTCTACTCATAGTAATGTTCATTCGTTCAAAGGCAGCATGCACAGCGTGACAATTTCGCTCACTATCATCTACAAAATCGATGCTATGAAAAGAGCCAATGTCTCGTAATAAATAGCCTTGACTTACCACATACTCAAAACAGTGGCCTTTGTCATTGCCGTTTGCAAAAATGACTCCGTTTTTAATTTCCACGAGCTTGTCATTAAGAGTAAAAGTGGCATCGTTTAGAACTCCACTGCTAAAAGACACCCCTAGACTATCAAGCAACGACAGTGTTTTGTCAGTCAAGATGTGATTTCGAGCAGTTAAACCAATGACAGTTACCTGATTTTTCTTTAATTGCTCAATAATATCAGCGACATTTTTGGATTTATCGACAGGCACCATCTCTGTTGAAGCCAATTGAGCCAAATTGTAAATCTCGATAGTCAAAAGAAGGGCTTGAGATGGAGTGTGTCCATCTGCAGCGTGTTGTTGTAATCTCAGACGAAACCAGGAATCAAGGCCTATAGCTTGAGGTACTCGCCCTATCGTATCATCAATGTCTAAAACCACTAGAGAACCTGATTGAGCATGGGACAATATATGCTCTATATCACTGTGTTGTAAGAGTTCATTTCTAATTGCAGGAGTACTGGATGCCCCCTCGAACATTTGAAAAAATTTACTTGAATACATTGATTTAATATCCATAATTTAAAAGGGCCGAAATTTTACACAGAAGCCAATATTATTACAACAAGGAGCATTAAATTGATGACGAAACTGAGAGCCGTCATCCCGATTGCAACGAGGGATCTCCTGAATATGGTGCTTTGCCTGTATTGAGAGATCCCTCACTACGTTCGAGATGACGTGGGTAATTGTATTTTTTTTTGAATAAATATTGAACTTTCTTGCGAACCCCGTGTCTAAATCTGTGAGTATTCCCCCCCGAATACTCTGCCCCGCTTTCCCCTCTTTATGCGGGGTAGTGTCTGTAACCATCCGATTCAGACACATAATGTTCCCCGGTACTTTAACCGGGGTTTTTTTTATATTAAACTTTCAATCAGTTTTAATTGGCTCATGATGTATGGACACACGTACCATGATTCATCACAATGTTGAGGTAAGTCCCGCACAATAGGACTAAACTGGAACCATACCACTATTGAGAATACATCGATGACTAAACTGTTTACTATTGCAGCTGGCTTATTATTGTTTTTGGCACCCCATACAGGAATCGCAGCGCCAGATAGAACGCAATTGGCAGTCTGGGCAAATGAAGCCATTATAGCAACGTATACTTTTGACTTTAAAAACTACTTGCAACAGCAGAAAGAAATTGCCAAATATTTTACATCTGATGGCTGGATAGCGTATACCAAAGCCCTTAATGACTCGAAATTACCGGAAGCCGTGCAGAAAAATTCATACGAAGTCACCGCAGTTGCCACCCAACCCCCTGTATTAACAACACTGGATCCAACTCATTGGCAAGCAACCATGACAGTGCTGGTTGTTTATAAAAATCCACAATACCAACAGCAGCAAAATTTAAAGGTTGTCTTAAGCTTTACCCAGGCGCCTTCAGGACAAGGAGTAAGAGGTTTTGCTGTAACCAGTTTACAAGCCGGGATTACAGAGCCTCCATGTGAGTGTAAAACTCCTGAAACCGAAAAAACTACCCAATAATCCGATAAACAATGAACCCAATATGAAAAACGATTAAGCTGCAAAGTACAATAACAATAAAATTTAATTTAACCGGAATAGTAACATCCAAAGCAGACTGTTCCGGATTATTCGGATTATAATACACATCAATTTCTGAGTTCTCTTTAAAGGCCATCGCAGCTTTATATGCAACCAGACGGGCATATTTGGAATTGGGGTTGTTGTGTGACGTATCTAAAAACAAATACTCGCCAATCAAGTCTTTATCCTGAACCTGATAACTGTATTCAACCTTAGGCCAGTGACTATGCCCCACTTTGGTCCAGTCACAACGGATAATATGGCCTTTAACCTTTAACCAGGATTTTGACTGCACCAAGTCTGATCGATTTCGCCAAAAATGCCTTAAAAGTATGAAAAGAAAGCTCAACCAACCTAAATCCAGCACCCATCTCCCAGAATTAAGCCAATTCATTATAAAAATCCCTTAAATTTACAGTATATAGCTATTTCATCTAATAATGTGAAAAATCAAAAGCTAAATCTCGCAAATTTAATCGCAACGAGTATAATCACAAGCATCAAGGTGATAAATAAGGATATGCAATGATTGCAAAAACCCCTCTTCACGCCACCCATCTGGCAAGTGGCGCAAAAATGGTTGATTTTCATGGCTGGGATATGCCTCTGCACTACGGTTCACAACTCAACGAACATCATTTTGTCCGCAAAGATGCAGGTATTTTTGACGTATCACATATGACTATAGTTGATATTCTTGGTGCCGGTGGACGTCAATTTTTGCGTAAATTACTGACTAATGACGTCGATCAATTACACCATAATGGCAAAGCATTATACAGCTGTATGTGCAATGAACATGGTGGCATTATTGATGATTTAATCGTTTATCAACGTGCCTCAGATAATTATCGAGTAGTACTCAACTCAGCAACACGACAAAATGATATCAACTGGATTCGTAAGAAAAGTGAAGGATTTGCTGTAGGATTACAAGAACGACAAGAATTGGCGATGATTGCTGTGCAAGGTCCTAATGCCATAGCCAAAACCTTGACTGTCCTAAGCCCAGCTCAAATCGATGCGGTTTCAACCCTGACCAACTTTGAATGTGTGGATGTGGATAACTGGTTTTTTGCTCGCACAGGGTACACCGGAGAAGACGGATTTGAAATCATCGTTCCCAAGGAGCTTATTACTCAATTATGGGATGATTTAGTAAAAGCCGGAGCAAAACCATGCGGACTAGCCGCCCGAGATACTCTCAGACTGGAGGCAGGCATGATGCTCTATGGTCAAGATATGGATGAAACCACCACTCCTCTTGAATCAGGACTCGCCTGGACCGTCAAATGGGAGCCTCAAGATCGAGACTTTATCGGTATGGGTGCCTTATATTCCCAGAAACAACAGGGAGTTAAGCGAAAAATGGTTGGACTCACTCTATTGGATAAAGGCATCATGCGTCATGGTCAAAAAGTGATTATTGAAGGTTGCACTGATGGAATAATAACCAGTGGCAGTTATTCTCCAACATTGGAGCACTCGATTGCTCTGGCACGCGTTCCAGTAGAAACCGGTGACACCGTCATGGTAGACATACGAGGTAAACTGGTTCCAGCACAAGTAGGAAAACCACGTTTTGTGAAACAAGGAAAAGCCATCTAACTTAATTCTCGTAAAAAAAGCACTCTATATAAGGATAAAATAATGAATGATTTAAAATTCACAGCAACACATGAATGGTTAAAATCAGGTCAAGATGAAGTTACTGTAGGAATTACCGATCACGCACAACAATTACTTGGTGATATGGTATTTGTTGAACTGCCTGAAATTGGTGATGAAGTCAGTGCGGGACAGGAATTAGGTGTTGTTGAATCCGTTAAAGCTGCTTCAGATTTTTACGCTCCAATCAGTGGTGTGGTAACTGCCGTTAATGATTCGGTGGTTGAGAATCCAGCTATTGTGAATACAGATCCCTATATCGCGGGTTGGCTGGTTAAACTCAAACCCAGTAATCTGAATGAAATTAACGAATTATTGAGTGCTGATCAATATCAAAACGAGATAGCTGAGGAAAATTAATCATGCCTTATATTCCACACACTCCTGAAGATACCAAAGAAATGTTGGCGCAGATTGGCGTCAACGAAATTCAGGCATTGTTTGATGAAATACCTTCATCGCTGCAATATGCCGGATTTCAAAATATGCCTTCTGGCATCAATGAAATGGATATGCTGAAAGAAGCGCAGCATTTAGCAAATAAAAACCGTAACGGTATCTGTTTTATCGGAGCAGGATGTTATGAGCATCATATTCCTGCGGCGGTGTGGGATATTGCGTCTCGCGGTGAATTTTTAACTGCATATACCCCTTATCAAGCTGAAGCCAGTCAAGGGACGTTACAGTTATTGTATGAATACCAAACAATGATCTGTGAATTAACGGGTATGGAAGTTTCAAACGCCTCTATGTATGACGGCGCCACTGCGCTTGCAGAAGCCGTACTCATGGCGGTCAGAGTGAATAAATACAGTAAAACCAATAGAGTATTAATAGCCGGCACAGTACATCCCTTATATCGCGAAACCATCGAAACAGTTGTACGTAATCAGCATATTGAAGTGCTTACTCTTCCATTCGATGAGCAACAAGGGATCACTGCTTTATCTGCTTTGGAACAATATTCTGGGGAAGATATTACCGCTCTGGTAATCGCACAACCCAATTTCTTTGGTTGTCTGGAACAGGTAGACAAACTCACCGACTGGGCGCATCAGAACAAGACGATCAGCGTGGCATGCGTCAATCCCGTGTCATTGGCCTTACTGAACCCTCCTGGTCAATGGGGTACGCACGGAGTTGACATTGCCTGTGGTGAAGGACAACCCTTAGGCTCCCCTATGGCATCAGGTGGACCCTACTTTGGCTTTTTAAGTACTCGAATGGCCCATGTGCGTCAAATGCCTGGGCGATTGATCGGTTGTACCGTTGATAAAGAAGGCAAAATAGGGTTTAGCCTGACCCTGCAAGCCCGTGAACAGCACATACGTCGCGCCAAAGCCACCTCCAATATATGTACGAATCAAGGCTTGCTAGTTACTGCCGCTACGATACATATGAGTTTACTTGGAGCTGATGGGCTTCGGCAAGTTGCCAGTCAGTGCCATCAAAATACTCATGATTTAGTAAAAGCACTCATCGAAATTGAGGGCGTCGAACACGTGTTCAAAGCCCCTTATTTTCATGAGGCATTACTCAAGCTGAATCGACCGGTTGACGAGGTATTAAAGCAATTGGCAGATGCAGGTATCGCAGGAGGGTATGCACCAGGCGATCACTATCCACAACTGGCCAATACTTTGTTGGTTTGTGCTACTGAAATGCGTACTCCAGAAGAAATCGCAACTTATGCGCGAACATTAAACGCCATTATGACCAAGCGAGGTGCCTGATGTTTATCGTACAATTAACGTATCTGACCCCTCTTAATGAAGTAGATAAATATCTGCAGGCTCATAGAGAGTTTCTTGATTACTATTACAAACAAGGACTTTTGCTGTTTTCAGGTCCTATGAAGCCACGAACCGGTGGTATTATCATCGCCAACACTAATGATAGAGAATACCTGGAATCTATATTTAAAAAAGATCCTTATTTTCTGGCTGAAATAGCTGAATACCACTTTATCGAGTTCACTCCGATGATGTATCGAGACGAGTTCAAAGAACTTATTCAAAAAACGGAAGGCCTATTATGATGATTTTTGAATTATCCAAAAACGGACGGCAGTCTTTAGCTCAGGCTCCTAAAATTACAGACAGCACCTATGCGATACCGGCTGAGTTTCAACGTAAAACTCCACCCAAAATGCCCGCCTGCTCTGAATTACAGGTTGTGCGCCACTATACCCGCTTGTCCCATAAAAATTTTGCAATTGATACCAATTTTTATCCTCTGGGCTCCTGTACCATGAAATACAACCCTCGAGGAGTTCATAAAGCCGCCTCTATTCCTGGATTTGCCAATAGACATCCATTAGCGCTGGAAAGAGACAGTCAAGGCTTCCTGGAGTCACTGTACCGTTTACAAAACAACATTGCAGAAATCACCGGTATGGCAGGAGTATCTCTAACGCCGATGGCAGGCTCGCAAGGTGAGTTTGCGGGGGTAGCCATGATCAAGGCCTACCACCAATCACGAGGGGATACAGCTCGTGATGAAATGCTGATTCCAGATGCAGCCCATGGAACTAATCCAGCATCTGCAGTCATGTGTGGTTTTAAGGTCATTGAAATTACAACCGGCGCAGACGGTGACATTGATCTGGAAGAATTGAAAAGTAAAGTAGGTCCCAGAACAGCTGGAATCATGCTGACCAATCCCTCAACTCTGGGATTATTTATGCGGCAAATCAAAGAAATTGCTGCACTGGTGCATCAAGCAGGGGGGTTACTGTATTACGATGGTGCCAATCTTAATGCCATTCTTGGAAAAGTAAGACCTGGTGATATGGGATTTGACGTAATGCACCTCAACTTGCATAAGACATTTGCTACACCCCACGGTGGCGGAGGTCCAGGTGCAGGTCCTGTCGCGGTCAGTAAAAGGCTGGTTCCATTTATGCCCCTGCCTGTTGTGAAAAAGACGGGATCAGAGTATCAATGGGCTACTAAACAAGATTATCCACAAAGCATTGGCCGCTTATCCTGCTTTATGGGTAATGCCAGTATTTTGCTGCGAGCTTATTTCTATATGGTTGTTTTAGGTAAAGAAGGTTTATTACGCGTTTCTGAATACGCCACACTTAATGCCAATTATTTACTCAAAAAATTAACTTCAGCAGGATTTACACCCGCTTATCCTGGTAGAAGAGCCTCTCATGAATTCATTCTGACTTTGAGTCCTGAGAAAAAGAGCTTCGGCATTACGGCAATGGATTTGGCAAAAAGACTGTTGGATTACCGTTATCATGCCCCCACGACCTATTTTCCTTTGCTTGTACCGGAATGCCTCCTTATAGAGCCTACTGAAACTGAAAGTAAAGAAGAATTGGATGGTTTCATTCAAGCGATGAAAACCATCAGAGAGGAGGCTGCGAATAATCCTAATCTGCTGAAAGATGCGCCTCATACCCTACCCGTAAAACGTCTTGATGATGTAAAAGCTGCACGAGAACTGGATTTGAATTATTTTGCGAGAAACTCATCTGATTCAAACCAGGGCTAATCCTGAATCCCGGGTTACACCTTGATGTGTCCCGGGATCATTCCTATTATTTTTTGACATGCACAACTCAATCAATTCAATCCGAATTATTTATAAAACCCAATAGAACTCCTCGAAGAGAAGATAATGAACTGGATCAATCCAAGGCAATTAGTGGTTGTGATTTTATCACTTTGACGTATAATAACGCACAACTTAAACTTGAGATAAATAAAATGTTACTAAAAGCGTTTATTTTTGGTGCGGAAGGTGCAGGTAAAACAGAGTTAATTAAACAGCTGAGCAATCCTGATTATACTAATCAAGCCGGCCAAAGATACAACCGCTCAATTGGGGCTGATTTTAGCATCATCCAAATTCCAGATAGAGAAGGAATAAAAAAGACTCCACTAAGCTTATGGGATATGTCCGGGAATCCCAAATATAAAGGCTTATCTTCATGTTTTTTCCCCAACTCAGATTTTGGCTTTGTTTGTGTCGATTTATCCAAAGCCCTTGATCAACAAACAATCGATGAACTCAATGATGACCTTGCCCTGTTCCGACAACTCAATCCTGATGCACTGTTAATATTGGTAGGAACTAAAAGCGATGCGGCTTTACCAAACGCTCTTGAGAACGCACAACAACAATTTGCACTTATTCCCTTTTTAGCGGCTTTATCCACTTCGGCAAGGAATGCAAATGGTTCACAGGAATTATTGAATCTCATTACTTTAGAAGTACGCAAATTGGTCCTGCTCAGACAAGAAGAAGAATTAAAGAAAACGCAAGAATTACTCAACGAAATCGAACAAAGAAAGACTATTCTAAATGCTCGAAACCGATGCATTGAAGATTCTGAATTGTATCGTGCGCTGGATCAGTTAAACAATAAAGCCCAGAATTTATCCCCGAAAATCATCAAAATACTGGGAATTGAAACACATAATCTACTGGACGCACTTGAAGATCCAACCATATATGACAAAGAACCCTGCTTAAAATCATTCGTCGCAAAGTGTAACAAAGCGATTAAAGGAACACATTACGAACTAAAAAGTGCCCTATTAGCTCTGGCATACGCTGCGGCTGTTACGGTCATTGCTGCAGTGATCGGCTTTGGCATCGGTTTCGCGTTAGGTGCATGGACAGGCCCCGGTGCATTGTTCACCGGTTTAGCAGCAGGAAGTGCCAGTGCGGTATCTGTTGCAGTTGGTGCTTCATTATCAGGAACCGGAACACTGATCTGTGCGGGGCATCATTTTTTCAAGCCCACACCGTTATTGAATTCAATTAATCACGTTGCACAGCATGCGAATGGCAAGGACATTCAACAGTTTAATAGCAGTATTCTATTCGATTAAGCTCTGTTCATGACGTCTAAAACTGACTAATGATAATACCACCGTAATATAGGGGCTATTGGCAATTGCTCTATAACCCCCTCGTGGTGCAGCTTTGATCGCAAAATCAAGAATAACTGCGCAGATTAATTGGATCAACTATGTCTCAGCATCAGGTAACTGCCGTTAAATAAATCTAAGCCGAATTCTCGCAGCGAAGACCCTGACTCTTGGTCACAAATATAGAATCTTGGGGAAAAGTCAGATTTGCTTGCAGGTTGAGCGAAAACCATTATGATTGACTTTCTGAATACAGAAGATTTGTTCCATGCTTCCATAGAATAAGGCAATCGAATACACTGGGTTCATTTTCAGCCCAAACAGGATAATATTAATGCGTACACAGTACTTGTTTAGTCCTTTATCAGCACTGAAGACATACCTGATGCGCGATGCAGAAGCGACTAATCCGAAACAGGTATTCGGCTTCTTTATTCTGGGTTTCTCATTAATTTATATCTTGATCCCTTCTATTGGATACCAATCAGTATTACCAGACTCCGCACAAAACCTGAGTTGGGGACACTCTTGGTCATGGAGCTATAATCGCCATCCTCCTCTTGGCACCTGGCTTATCAATTTTATGAGTCTTCTCTTCGCCAATAATGAAGTGGCGACTTTTAGTGCAAGTGTTTTATGTTTATCGACGAGTTTGCTGTTTATATTCCTATTAACAAAACGCTATTTAGGCTCTCAAGATGCTGTTGTCGCATGCATGATGTCCTCCTTTTGCCTGTATTATCAAGCTAATTTCGTTCTTCAATTTAATCAAAACACCATCATGCTCCCTTTTTGGATCATGATCTGTTACTTTTTTGATCGCTGCATCCATACAAATCGAATACAAGACTGGATTTTTTTGGCGCTAGTCACAGCAGGATCAATACTGGCTAAATATGAATCCCTGCTCATCATTTTTATTACGCTGATCTATCTGCTAAGGCATTTTGAATATAAATTTTTATTCAAATTAGTGATGGCTATGGGACTCACACTATTGATACTCACACCGCATCTAATGTCTGTAGCCCAACATGGTTTTTTAACCCTGGAGTTTATTCATGGCAAAGTAAGTGAAGACCCAAGTTATTATACACTTCACCCTCATATGTCCTATCCCATCAAAGCGTTACGTGAACAACTAGGGCACATTGCGCCGGCACTGGCAATACTGATTCTGTTGATTAAAACCAAGCGAATACATCCCGCTCGTAATGAAAAACCCAAGGAGAAATGGAACTTTTTAGTTTATCTGGGAATTGCTCCTTTATGTTTGGTTATTCTAATCTCATTTATTGTTGGCCTGAAAATACAGCCTGAATGGGGTTTTCCATTCTTTTCATTCACAGTGCCAGCAATAATGTCCTATTTTCAATTAAAAAGCAGAACGGCGCTTCTAAAACCCCTGCTTTTTATGGCGTTATTAATACATTCAGGCAGTCTGGGAATCTATATGGCTGCCAACTATTGTTCCTCAAAATACACCCGAACCAATAATCCCAGTTATATGTTGGCCCAGGAAGCACAACGCTATTGGAATCACTTTACCAATAAGCCCTTGCGCTATGTAGCTGGCGATGAAAATTACGATTATTACCTTGCTGCCTACCTACCCAACAGGCCCAAATTGCTTGAAGCTTATTCATTTAGACTCAGTCCATGGCTTGATAAACGGGAATTAAAAAGGCAGGGATTGATGATGGTTATACAAGGATGTGACCCAATCAAAAATCATCAATTAAAAACACAGTTTTTAGCCCAGGATTTTAAGTGTGTTGAAATCCCCCTTAGCAATAAATACCGACAACAGTTTACAACAGTGACCTTAATGGTAGTACCTCCGTCCTATTCAAAGGATTGAATCATGATTCAATCCTCCAATGTACTGTTAAATTGTTGTCATAAGACAGTGAATTGGCGGATATGCCCCCTCATTTTTCTAGACGAACATTCCTTGGGCATATTGCTATGTACACGATAACTCAATGAAAATAATTGATTTTTTTAATAAAAAGTCTTTGCTATTGAAAAAAAATAAGTTATAACACTCTTACCTGGTTCATGGATTGACGAGGTGTTGATGTAGGGTCAGCCACTCCTTAAGGCAGTGCTGAATTAATTATTTTTTCATGGAGCGAGAAAATGAACAGTAAAGTGTTTTCACAACGCTTTAATCGCGAATTAGCTGCGCTGGGCTTTCCAGAAGAATTAACTGAAAAAACCAAAGCAGTTTCAAAAGTATTTGGAGTTACGCGCCATTTGGCAAACTCAATGATTTTTGGTCATGTACTTCCAAATAAGGAACAACTGGATAAAATCGCGGAAGTTCTGGAAGTATGCCCACAATGGCTAGGTGGAGCAACCGACCGGAAAAAAGCCTATCCAGGCCGTGAGACAGCAGATAGCGTGTAATAATTTTGAAATTATTGTATACTTAAGCTAATAATTGGCGTTTGCCTCAAATTGATTGTACTGCAAACGCCTTATCAATTTGTGGATCATCATAACCATGGAATGCTTAAGCTTTTGTGTTGCCAAATCGATTGACTTAGCGCGTTTAGACAGCCATTTTAAAAATTTATCGAATGAATACAACTCAACTAAAACTCGAGATGTGCTCAAACTGAATTCTCATACCCATAAACATCACACTGTGTTTATTTTTAAGAACGGTACAGTCGTTTCATGGGGCATTAAACGATATGAAATCAATAACTATCTGAACACGATTAAACTCCTGATCGATAAGCCTGTTGCGATATTAGTCCATGATGAATTTCATTATCAAATCGCCAACAAAACAGCAATCGAACCTCATGATTTCTTTGATGTGGACTGTTTAACGATGGAAGATGACAGCGATGAGCTGAAGCTCAGTTTGTCCTATGGTTTTTCTCAATCAGTAAAATTGCAATATTTTGAAACAATCATTGAAGCGCTGATTGATAAATACAATCCAATGATTCAAAGTTTGTCTCATAAAGGTGAAATGCCAATTAGCCGTAAACAAATCCAACAGGTCATTGGAGAAATTCTGGGGGCCAAGAGTGAGTTGAATCTAATCAGTAATTTCCTTTATCACCCCAAATACTTTTGGCAGCACCCCACTCTCGAAGAGCATTTCACCATGCTCGAGCGTTATTTGCATATCCAAAGAAGAGTTAATGCAATCAACCACCGACTGGATACGCTCAATGAGATTTTTGATATGTTCAATAATTATCTGGAAAACCGTCATGGGCATAACCTGGAAATCATTATTATTGTCTTAATCACAATAGAAATTGTCCTCGCTATATCAAATTTCCATTTTTAATTTGAACCGTTAAATCATCACTGATTATTTAGGCAACGAAATAATTTCTAACAACTTGTGCCAACAGCTTAATTCATAAAACCGCATCAGTTCAGTTGCAAATAACCCTCGTCTTTGTGTAGCATTATATTTTCCTACCAATCTATCTTCTGATGAACATTTTAAAATCCAATTTTTTGAATGGAACCACCCTTAGAACCGAGGTCCTGGCAGGAATGACAACCTTCCTTACCATGGTGTATATTGCCTTCGTTAATCCTGCAATTTTGCATGATGCGGGTATGGATCAGGGGGCTGTATTTACCGCGACCTGCTTGGTTACGGCTTTTGCCTGCGCCCTTACTGGATTGATTGCCAATACGCCCATTGGCGTTGCACCCGGTATGGCATTAAATATTTATTTTTCTTATAGCGTAGTCCAGGGGATGGGAATTGATTGGCAGCATGCGCTGGCCATGGTATTCATCTCAGGTCTATTGTTTCTGTTGGTCACCTTGACTGGCCTGCGTCGCCTGTTGATTGAAGCCATACCGTACAATTTACAAATTGCGATTTTAATTGGTATTAGTTTGTTAATTGCCTTAATTGCCTTACAAACCAATCATATTGTTATTGATGATCCCCACAGTTTAATGCGTCTTGGAAATCTCAACCATTCTGAAATCGGCTTGTTTTTCTTAGGCTTTTTACTGATATTAGCTCTTGATTATTACCGCATACCCGGCGCGATTATTATCAGTATTCTCAGTATCGCGGCATTGAGTCTGATGCTCGGATTAACTTCCTGGCAGGGTTTGGTTGCCTTACCGCCCTCTATGGAGCCCACTTTTTTAAAGCTTAATTTTTCTGGTCTTACCAGTATAACCGCATTAAAGGCTATCTTTACCTTTTTCCTCATTGCCATATTTGATGCAACAGGCACTTTAATCGGACTACTCAATCCTACCGTATTCAAACAGGAACACAATTATCCCAAACGTTTAAGTTACAGTTTAACTGCAGATGCCGCTGCATCCTCTTTAGCAGGACTTTTGGGTTCAGCAAGCACCTCTCCCTATATAGAATCAGCTACTGGAATTGAAGCGGGTGGAAGAACCGGTATGACCGCATTGGTTATCGCAGCTGGATTTATCTTGATGCTCTTCTTTTTTCCTCTAGCCAAAATGATTCCAAGTTTCGCTGTTGGTCCAGCCTTATTGTATGTAGCATGTTGCATGATGAAACATTTAACCGATATGAAATTACCCGATATTAGTGAAACCGCACCATGCATGCTAACCATCATGATGATTCCCTTCACTGGCTCCATTGCAAATGGTATTGGAGGAGGAATTATCCTTTACAGTATGCTCAAACTGTTAACCCGACAAAAGCAAAGTCCCTTGGTCATTATTTTAAGCCTGATTTTTGTGGTGTTTTTTGTCATTAGTTAATGGAGGGCTTCTTAACAGGGCAGCCGCTTAAAAAGCACAGCAATCATGACTTCATGAACAAAGAAGGGAAACAGTATGTTGGAACAAACATTAAGACATCATTATCAACGATTGTTAGTTGATCCTTTAGTCCGCCGTTTAAATACGCGAATAACACCATTATCGATGACCTGGTTATCCGGCTTCTTTGGTTTATTATTTATTCCGTGCCTATTATTGAATAAACCATTTTTAGCTATTGCCTGCCTCCTGGTATCAGGGTATCTGGATACTCTTGATGGCTCACTAGCCCGCTATCAAGGCAAATCAACTGATTTTGGCTCTGCAATGGATATTCTCATTGACCGAACCGTTGAATTTGCAGTGATTTTTGCATTTTATTTAGTGAATCCTGTCCAAAACGCCCTTGCCTCTATTTTGATGTTAGGCAGTATCCTGCTGTGCATTACCAGCTTTCTGGTTGTGGGGATATTTACCAACAACACCACACATAAAAGTTTTCACTACAGCCCGGGTTTAATGGAACGAGCAGAAGCATTCATTTTCTTTATTGTCATGACCTTATGCCCCGAATATTTTAATCCTTTAGCATGGCTGTTTTGTATTCTGGTTTGTATAACGGCATGGATACGCATGATGGAATTTAAAAAAAACAGCAACCCTGCTTGTTGATTTGTACTAAACTTAATTCAATGATGTGACATCACTCAGAAACATCAAGACAGGGAACCAACATGAAAGATCCCTTCATTCGTTCAGTTATTATCTGCCTCCTGCTACTCACAGCATCCATAGGCTTTGCCAAAACCGAACAGGCAATTTTTGCCGGAGGATGTTTCTGGTGCATGGAAGCTGATTTTGATCATCTTCCCGGGGTCATCTCAACAACCTCTGGTTATGATGGTGATACCATTAAAAACCCAACCTATGAACAGGTATCCGCTGGAGGGACTAACTACGCAGAATCAGTTCTGGTAGAATTCGACCCTAATAAACTCAGCTACAAACAACTCGTTGACTATTTTTTCAGACACATCGATCCAACAAACCAAAATGGTCAATTCTGTGATCAGGGGCATCAATACCGTAGCGCTGTTTTCTATTTAAATGAAGAACAAAAAACAGTGGCTGAAGCAATCAAAAAATCATTAATGCCTTCATTTCCCAATATCTATACTGAAATAGCTCCTTCGACACATTTTTATCCCGCGGAGGAATACCATCAAAATTATTATCAAAAAAACCCGATTCGCTATAAATATTATCGATACCGTTGCGGCAGGGATTCTCGAGTAGAAGAGGTATGGTCTCATGAATCCAATTAAATACGTTTTAGTAGCCTTCTTTTGTTTCATCAGTTTTCTGACTCAAGCAAATCCTACATTTGATAAGGAACAAAAACTGAAGCAACTCACTCCTTTGCAATATGAAGTGACCCAGGAAGGCGCGACTGAGCCACCATTCAAAAATGCGTATTGGGATAATGAGGCTGAAGGAATCTACGTCGATATTGTTTCAGGAGAACCCTTATTTAGCTCTACTGATAAATTTTCCTCTGGAACTGGCTGGCCAAGTTTTACCAAACCCATCGACATGCAATTTATTTCCTTGCATACCGGCAGACATTATCTATTTTTTACACGCACTGAAGTCAAATCAAAAATTGGTGACTCACACTTGGGGGATCTTTTTAATGACGGCCCTCAACCCACAGGGCTTCGATACTGCATTAATTCGGCTTCTTTAGAATTTATCCCCAAAGATCAAATGGCGCAAAGGGGTTATGGTGCTTATCTCAAACTTTTTTCTAAAAAATAAGCAATTCTCGGTAAAACGCGCTAATCTTAGCAATAATAAATATAAATAATAAACACCACTATGATTACCAACTTTAACCAACTTAATCAGCATCAACTCAAGGAACTCGAAGGGTTAATGGCCATTTGTAAAAAATCAGATGGAAGCATACCCAATACCTATACCCATATATTGAGCCAGGTTCGTACATTGCCAGCCAGCTTGCTTTATTATGAAAAGGAAGAGTTAATCGGATTTTTAAGTGCTTATTTCTTTTATGAAGATGCTGTTGAAATCGCACTTATGGTAAAACCCTCAGAACGCAAACGAGGAATAGCAAGGCAGCTCATAGAATCGATAATACCCATTATTGAATACCATGAATTTCAGCGATTGATTTTCTCAAGTCCTTCACATCTTAATGATCCATGGTTACTTGAAAAGGGATTTACTTACCTTCATAGTGAATATAACATGGAGCGGGAAGAGTTAAACCCTTTACTTGATACGAATAAATCGTTGACTTTTCGTAAAGCCGACATGAATGATATTCCTGTTTTATCAGCCATTGATAAAGTCTGCTTTCCCAAACATTACGTCGAATCGGTTGAGCGATTCCAGCATATAATCGAAGGAAGAGAATACCAAATCATCATTGCAATAAAAAATAACAAACCCATTGGGAAAGCCCATATTCGTTGGCAAGAAAATGGAGCCACTCTTTCCGATATCGCCATATTACCCGCATATCAAGGTAAAGGTTTAGGAACCTCTTTAATTACTTATTGCATCAATCAAGCATTAATCGAAGGTAAACCTCACCTTAATCTGGATGTTGAAACACATAATCTTAAAGCGCTTAACTTGTATTCAAGACTGGGTTTTCTTATCCAAAATGCCTGTGACTACTGGGAAATAAACTTAAAGCAATTACAAAAACTATGATTCGGCAGTATCTTCATAATGTTCAGATGATTAACACTACAGAACGTGGCAGCTTTAGATTAACGAACCTACCCGACCTCGTTCATAAACGCTGCTTCAAGTCCGCTGAAACTAATATTAATTAGAGCTTGACATTATTTAAACCTCACCTTTAGTATTGCTGATAGCTGCCTAAAGGAAGGCATCATATATTGAATAAAAAGGACCATTAATGAAAAAAAGGGTTGTGATCACTGGCATGGAAATTACTTCTTCCATTGGAACTGGAATTAATAAATTTTGGAATGCCGCAATCCAGGGTCTATGTGGGATCAAACGAATACAAGCCTATGATCCGTCCCCTTATACCACTCAAATTGCTGGGGAAATAACGGATTTATCACTGGATAATTTTCCAGAATTTAATAAAAGCAAACGCTATCCCAAAGCAGCTCAGTATGCCTTGTATTGTGCACATCATGCGATTGAACAGGCTGGGCTGACGGCAGAAGATCTTGCGTCTGCAGGAACGTACATCGGTACAAGCCTTGGTGGTCACCCTGAGTTGGAAGTAGGCTATAAGGCATTTTATACTGAAAGCTGGAAAAAAATCCCGCCTTTGAGTGTGATTCGAGGAATGCCAAACTCTGTTGCGAATCACGTAGCCATTGCTTTTGGTATTGGTGGACCCAACTCCACCATATCCAATGCCTGTGTTTCTTCCGGAGAAGCCATAGGCACTGCTTATCAACAAATATCCCAGGGAAACATTTCTACCGCGTTATGTGGTGGAACAGAGTCTCTGATTTGGGAATCAGTAATGGCTGGCTGGTGTAAACTGCGCGTCATGTCAACAAACAATGAAAACCCCTCTCAAGCCAGTCGTCCCTTCGATTTAAATCGAGATGGAATGGTCATGGCCGATGGTGCCGGCATACTAATTTTGGAAGAGCTCCAGCAAGCTAAAGCAAGAGGAGCAAAAATTCTCGGTGAAATCATTGGTTTTGGTGCCAGCTGCGATGCGTTTCACGTCACAGCACCTAATTCTCAAGGCCAATCCCGTGCAATCACTGCCGCATTAAATGATGCCAAATTATCTATAAATGACATCCATTACATCAATGCTCATGGCACCGGAACTCAGTTAAATGACAGTACAGAAACGGAGACCATAAAATCTGTTTTTGGAGCAAAGGCGTATGAAATCCCCATCACAGCTCAAAAAGCCATGACAGGGCATACAATAGGTGCCGCTGGCGCCATGGAAATTATAGCCACAACCTTGTGTTTGCAGAACGACATCCTGTTACCCACCATCAATTTAAACACCCCTGATCCTGCCTGCGATCTGGACTACGTACCCAATGTCTCTCGTCCCAAAGCGATTGAAATTGCTTTATCCAATCATTTTGCTTTTGGTGGTGCAAACGCAGCATTAGTACTGCGCAAATACAGAGGCTGACCATCACCGGTGTTCTTTCGCTCATTGAAAGAACACTAGGTAAACAAATAACTTAAGCTAAACAATAATTCATTGGTATAAAGATGAGATAATCGCGGTCCTTTGGAAATCGTATTGCCATCATCCCCCAAATAACTTTTACCCCAATCTCCCCATTCATATCCAACGGCAACCTGCCAATTAGGATTAAGCATTAACTGCACCCCTGCGCCCAGAGTATAAGAAAAGGCGATGGTTGTGCTATCAGCAAACCAGGGCGATGGGTATAAATAAGGGTTGACTGATAATGAGTTGAATCCATGTGAATTATTAAATCCAGCTCCAAAACTGCCGCTAATATAAGGCTGTACAGGCTGAACCAAATTTCCGATGAGCCTGCCCTTCATCTCAACCCGAACGTGATTGACTTTATACTGAAATGAATAAAAATCAGGAACCCCGTCAACATTGACTGTACCGGTCACTTTGGCATCACTGGCTCCAGCCACACCCAATCCCAATTCCCCCAGGATATTAGGTCGAACCATACGCTGCAATCCAAAGAAAATTTCTGCATTTCCCATCACACCGGTCTTCGAATTGTAGGCATAGTAATCAAAATGCGGAATCGGTTCAGGATACAGATATTGATTTTGCCCGGGAGAAGCCCAGGAAGCACCGCCACTTAAGGTAATTATCGACGACCAAAGTACAGGTATTTCTTCTTGATAAACCAATTCTGCGGCAGAAACACTCATTGAAAAAGAAGCCCCTAACCCAGCGATCATTATTCTTTTTAACATATCCCATCCTTTTGATTTCACATGAGTCTGACCAATAAACTCAGAAAATGAACCATTGAATTAACTGCTCATTACCTTTTTTTATACCTTATTTAAGTTTTTTTTTCTATTGAAATATTAGGGTCTGTTGACAATTCAACTTTCGACGTCCCGCGACTTGTTCACGGGATCCAATTCAATCTTTATAGGCGCAATATATTCTTGTTTTGAGCAAGATCTATTGATTCCGCGAACAAGTCGCGGAAAGTAGACTTGAAAATAATGAAATGTCAACAGCCCCTAAGGTCTGTTGACAATTCCGATATCGATGTTCCCCGCCTGTTCCTAAACGATCCTCACTTTTTATAGATCATCCTCGCGAAAGCGAATTAACAACCCACATCTGCATATGACAAAACAATGAAACCGTACTGATTTATCTCCGTATTCGCTCGAAAATGGGGAATAAGGGGTATATAATCGATCTATTTTGCAGAATAAAAAGGTTAATGAATGAATACCTCACTTTGTGATATAGCAAATCTGGTTCATGGAGTTGTAGTAGGTGATGACTCTATTTTAATATCCTCATTATCCCCTATAGATAATATTACTCCCGGCTCATTAGTTTTTGCCGAGGGTGAAGGCAATATTGAATTGGCAGAACAATCTGAAGCAGCCGCCATATTAGTGGGTCAATCAACAATAAAATCCAACAAACCCTTGATACAGGTTCAACATCCTTTCAAGGCCTTTATTAAATTACTCAATCATTTTAATCCTCCTAAAAAAGCAACTGCAGGCATTCATCCAACTGCGGTTATAGGTGAAGGCGTTCAACTGGGTGAAGGCGTGTCTATCGGTCCTTACGTCGTGATTGAATCGGGAAGCACAATAGGGAACAACTGCATCCTTAAAAGTCACATACACATTGGCCATGACGTCGTAATGGGGGATAACACCACCATACACGCTCATGTAACGGTATACGATAATACTCAGATAGGGTCAGGGGTAACGATTCACGCATCAACTGTTATTGGTTCGGATGGATTTGGCTATACTTTTGTCGACGGACAACATCTTAAAGTACCTCATTTAGGCCGGGTAATTATTGAAAACGATGTCGAAATTGGTGCCAATACCGCTGTCGACAGAGCCACAATGGGGGCAACCGTGATTGGTCAGGGGACTAAAATTGACAACCTGGTTCAAGTTGCACACTCGGTTAAATTGGGCAAAAACAATATTTTATGCGGCTTTACCGGGATTGCCGGAAGCACGACAACAGGCAATAACGTGATTTTTGCCGCGAATGTCGGTGTCAGTGATCATGTTCGTATCGACGATGGTGTTATTCTTGGTGCTCGCACAGGAGTCCCACCCAATAAACATTTAAAAGAGGGAACCATATATTTAGGCAATCCCGCACGCCCAAAAGATTTGGCAATAAAACACGAACTGTCGGTCAATCGCATCCCGTTAATGCGCAAAAATATAAAAACTTTGACCGAACAGGTTGCATCCCTAAATAAGCGTTTAGCCACACAAGAGGCGGAATAAATATGAAAGCCCCGTTAATACTGGTTGATGGATCATCTTATTTTTTTCGTGCATTTCATGCCCTCCCTCCCTTAACCAATTCAAAAGGGCAACCCACTGGAGCAGTCTACGGGGTTGCCAACATGATAAAAAAACTGATAAAGGACTACCAACCTGAAGAACTGGCGGTGGTTTTTGATGCAAAAGGAAAAACATTTCGAGATGAGTGGTATCCTGAATATAAAGCGCACAGACCGCCCATGCCTGTAGAACTCAGTTCTCAATTCCAACCCTTAATCCAGCTTTTGCAGGCTATGGGTCTGCCCTTGCTCATAATCGATGGTGTTGAAGCAGATGATGTTATTGGCACATTAGCCCGTCAGGCAACAGAACTTGGTTTGCCGGTGGTCATATCGACTGGAGACAAGGATATGGCTCAATTAGTCAACCAGCATGTTTCCTTGATCAATACCATGAGCAATTACAGTATGGATGAAGCGGGGGTTCGAGAAAAATTTGGCGTAGCACCGGAGCAAATCATTGATTACCTGACGCTTGTTGGTGATTCGGTTGATAACGTGCCCGGAGTGACCAAGTGCGGCCCTAAAACCGCAGTCAAATGGTTGGATGAATACAAAACTCTGGATAACCTGATTCAACATGCAGATGACATTGGCGGTAAAATTGGCGAACATCTACGCGCCTGCATCCCTCAACTGGCCTTATCCAAAAAACTGGTCACCATAAAAACAGATCTGGATCTTCCTTTAACCCTGAATGATTTAAAACCAAAGCCAGCAGACAAAGAACAATTAATCGACCTGACTCGTGAATTGGAATTCAAGAACTGGCTTAAAGAATTATTAGGACAGGAAGAAAATCAACACGTTCAAACGGATGAATCGAATGCGTCCTATCAATCCTATGAAATCATTACAACCAATCAACAATTAAACCACTGGTTAAATCAATTGGAACAAAGTTCCATTTTTTCTGTTGATACTGAAACGACCAGCCTTGACTTCATGGAAGCAGAAATTGTTGGGATCTCAATGGCCATTGAGGAAGGCAAAGGGATGTACATCCCTTTAATACATACAGATGGCAGTCCTCAACTGAATCGGGAAGAAGTTTTAACCGCTTTAAAACCCATACTGGAACATCCTGATATAAAAAAAATTGGCCAGAATATAAAGTACGATTATGAAGTGTTTAAGAACCATGGCATAACCTTAAAAGGAATAGCCTACGACACCATGTTAGAGTCCTATGTACTCAACAGCAGTGCTGGACGTCATGACATGGACACATTAGCATTAAAATATTTAGGCGTTAAAACCATCAGTTTTGAGGAAATTGCCGGAAAAGGCGCGAAACAACTCAGATTTGACCAGATACCTGTAGCCAAGGCAGGGATCTATGCCGCAGAAGACGCCGACATCACCTTACAGCTTCACCATAAATTATATCCTATGATGGATGAACCATTGCGCGAAGTATTTCAGACTATTGAAATGCCCTTACTCACCGTGCTTGCTGATATGGAGCGTTATGGTGTATTAATCGACTCCAGAACCCTGAACGATCATGGCAAACGATTGAAAGAGCGCATTGGAGAGTTGGAAAACGAAGCGCTTCAATTGGCTGGAAGACCATTCAATCTCAATTCCCCAAAGCAATTACAGGAGATTTTATTCGATGAACTGAAACTACCGGTTCTATCAAAAACACCGACTGGTCAACCATCCACGGCGGAATCTGTTTTACAGGAACTGGCTTATGACTTCAGACTTGCCGCGGTCATATTGGAGTATCGCAGCTTAAGCAAATTAGTTTCGACCTATATAGATGCCTTGCCCAAAAAAATAAATCCCAACACTCATCGAGTTCATACTTCATACAATCAGGCAGTAGCGGCAACTGGACGCTTGTCCTCAAGCGAACCCAATTTGCAAAATATACCAATACGAAGTGAAGAAGGCAGATTAATTCGAACGGCATTTATTGCCCCTCCCGGCTGTGTCATTCTTGCTGCTGATTATTCTCAAATTGAATTAAGGATTATGGCGCACCTGTCTCAAGATACCAATTTACTGAAGGCTTTTGCCAATGGATGGGACATACATGCCGCCACAGCCAGTGAGATTTTTCAAACCCCTCTCGATCAGGTCACATCGGAACAAAGAAGAAAATCCAAAGCGGTTAATTTTGGTTTGATTTATGGTATGTCGGCTTTTGGCCTGGCCAAACAACTGGGCGTAGAACGTCAGGACGCTCAACATTACATTGATACCTATTTTAAAAGATATCCCGGTGTACTCGACTATATGGAACGTACTCGAAAGCAAGCGCATCAACTGGGTTATGTAGAAACGTTATTTGGAAGAAGGCTGTACTTGCCTGAAATTAATGCCCGAAATATGATGCGTCAAAAGGCTGCAGAGCGCATGGCAATCAATGCTCCCATGCAAGGTACAGCCGCAGACATCATAAAAAAAACCATGCTTGCCGTAGCAAAGTGGCAAAATTCGCAAATCAATCCTCCAGCCCGCATGATCATGCAGGTACATGATGAACTGGTTTTCGAAGTACGTCATGAAGAAGTCGAGTCATGTACTAAAAAAATCCATGATCTCATGGAACATACGGTTGAGCTGTCTGTTCCCTTACTGGTTTCTATTGGAACAGGCGCAAATTGGGATGATGCTCATTAACAGGTTGTGCAAAAGACGAAATGACCAGGCTTTCCGGTTAGGATAGCCATGCCAATGGGTAACTGCCAGTCTTTTGGAATGCTCCTGGCAACAAGACAAAACAGCCAGCCAGGAATAAAGACATTCCTGGCTGGCTTTTATTAAGAGAGGCGAGTGCGCTTGAGCGCTTGATCCTGGTCTGCATCCTGTTCTTCGCAATCTTCATCAGGACGATCGCGCTTCGCTCTGTCGTCGCTCACAGGCACTGAGGAAGAAGCGGTTCCACTGGTTGCAGCGAAGAAACCGGAGGTCGATGCCGTTGCGGTGGCTGATATTTTTTGAGATTCGAGAAGCCGTGGAAAATCGACAAGTGACCACAGTCGAGTGACATGATAGGCGGCACTTTCTTTAAGCGCAATACGCTCTTTCAGATACGCCACATGGACTGGCTTCCATTCCATTTTATATTTTTCAGACAGTTTCTCTATAAACGCATTGAATTCCTGCTCAGAAATGTCCAGTCCACGAAGAAGTTCGCTCTGCTGCTCATTTAATGCGACCATATCGACCAGCACTTGCTTTATATCACCAAGTTGCTTCAGGTTATCAGGGGTGATTCGGGAAGCAAAATACCCTCGTGCGAACTCACGAAGTTCTTCATCAAGAAGTTCTGTTCCAAGTGCACGCAACAGAGGATGGCCAATAATCGAATGAAAAAGACGACGCAGGCACCCTGAAAAACAACTTGGATTATCGCCTTCCAGATCATCGTAATACTCCATAACCTCTCTACCATCAAGGCGTTTTGCAGGACGTATTTTATCCCAGTTATGGGCGCGATTGATGAGGGCAAGCATAGCGATAAAATGTTTGATCCGCCCTTTAAGAGTATGCCCCTGGGTTGGCTCCGCCTTTTCGTCGGTTGCCGCAGCCCAAAGAAGTACAATCTCTTTGCTGTATCCCTCAAATGGCGCATAACCCAATCCCGTTTCCGGTTTCCCCTCAGCAAAGGACGCATTAACCGCCATCCATGGGTTGGGTTTCAGTATCCAGCGCAGCGCAGTATGCACATCATGTACGTAATAAGCCCTCAATGCACTGGCGCGCGCTTCCCCGCTGAGGCCAAGCTGCTGAAACGCCTCCCAGGTCAGGGGCAGGACGAGGTCCTTTCCATGAAGAGTGATGCGAGCCGGTTTGGCTTCATAACGTTTGCGTAGATAGTCACGTAGCTCTTCCATTAAATGGTCTGTGCTGAGGAAAGCCGTATGCGCATAATGTTCTTTAAGACGAGAGAAGCGAAGTTGCTCCAACGGTGATAAAGCACGTAAAGACGATTCCCTATCCTCTACTATGGTTCGGATGTCCACATCACCGGTAACGTCATCGGCATAATAATTATGGGCTTGCGCCAGATCATGCACCTGCGGTATTGCCATGAGCAGTTGAATCGCCCCCTGGTTTTGGTGACGAATTGCTGCACGCAGGAGTGCGTTTTCCTCATTGAGAAGCACCGTATGTGCCTGGGCACGTACGCTGGGTAGATGCAGTAAAAAGTGCAAAAGCTGTTGCGATGAGGGATTGTTATGTCGAGTAAATCCTATTGCCGCACGCAGAGCAAAAGCGGTATTCGCCTCATCCAACGTAAAGACTGAGTCTGGATTACTCTCGGTAAAGGCTCTTGCTTCAGCTCGCCATACCTCACAGCGCTCGTACAAAAATACCGGCAATACATCACCACACTCCGCCTGGTGCAAGAGCGCCCAATCTATAAATGTCGGGTAGTGCAGAAGATGCCACAGTGTATCGGGATGTTTTTTGGCGCATCGGGTGAGGCGAAATTCACTAAAAGACTCGGTGTTGAATACCACCTGAAAATCATCAATTCCGCAAAGGCATCGAAGTACAGTATTCAAAAACTCTGGAGTCATCGAGCGTTCCAGGTGCCGCAAAATTGATGTATTGCCAACTGCCGCAGCATCAATGCAGATATCGGCGATAACCCGGTCAGGAATCTGAGGAGATCCCAGTTGCTTTAATCGTCTCTCCACATAAGGACCGACGTCGGGATGTCGCATTGCCAAAACATACAATCGATAATTATTAGACACAATTGCGGCACAAATTTGTTCAGGAGGCATGTAGGACTCAAGGTAAGGCAAGACATCAACCCGCCACTTATCAAGAGCCTTTCTGTATGCTTCATAATCATTCGACTGCAGTGCTGCCGCCATGAAATCCGAAGGCATTAGTGCAAACAGATGCTGAAGAGTTTCGGTATGACCATTGGAGGCAATTTCTTTGAATAAACGATAATTATTCTTTTGAAGCATCCACTTCATTTCATCAAGTGATATGAAGCCCTCAAGGAGATCCTGGATTTCCAGGTTATTGCCGCGAAGAGCATATTCCCATTCCTCAAGACGGTTATTCCGGATCACCTGATTTATTTCTTCAGGGGTCATAAACCTTTTAATGTACTCGCTGATTTCATTATTTCTTAATAAAACAGTTCGGGCCGATGCATAACCATGGGATTGAATTATATTCCTAATTTCTTCATGCGATAGAAAGTGTTCTTCAAAGTACTTCACAATATCAATAAAGCCACGATATATGGCATAGCTGTACTTTTCGTAGTTATTTATTCGAAGCACTTGCTGAATTTCTGCTTTATCCAGATATTGCTCTATGTGCCTGAGGTTCGAAAGGCAACCAGAACCTATCGCATAATGATAAACGTTATAATCTTGCGCCCTTAACTTCTGCTTGATTTCATCAACAGTCATAAAAGTTTCGAGGTACTCTGTAATGGCAAGGTTTGAACCACTCAAGACCTCTTGGTATGCTGACCAGGAGTCTGCACTTACAATACTGTAGATTTGTACCTTGGACAGACGAGACTCCAAGTGTTTGAGTATATCGAGATTGTCCGTCAAGGCATAGGGGTTAAAATCACTGTATTGACAGGCCTCGAATACTTGTTCAGACGTCATCCGGGATTCGAGGTACTGCACCATCTCCATATGACCGTTTCTAATGGCCTGAATATACGGCGTGCAGCCATCGCCTTCATAGTTAGACATTGAGCGCGCATCAGCTATTTGTTCCTCAGTCATACAACGTTCCAGATACAGCAGGAACGCCATATCACCCTGTTCTGCAGCCTTGCCATAGATTTCGAAATCATTGACACTCAGTGCTTCTCTCCAGATAAAGTCTTCTAATCCTGTTTGCAACTGCTCGAGGGTCGGAACATCGCCTCTTTCGGCCGCAGCTCGCACCACCTCATATTGATTTGCTCGTAATGCGGCAGGCTTGCGTCCGGAGAGCATTCGTGACTCCAGGTACTGCATGGCAGCGACATGGCCGTTTATAGCAGCTTGGCGGTATGCCTGATAGTAACCGGCGACAACTGCAGCAGTTCGTTGTTTTTCCGTCATGTGCGACTCAAGATACTGCAGAATCTCAACACATCCCTGTGCGGCAGCCTCTTGATAGGCCTCAAAGTGATTTTCCCGAATCGCAGTATTGATGTCTTCTGGACTCATTCGGCGTTCCAGGTACCGCAAGGTATCCGCATGTCCATTGGCAGCCGCCTTTCGGTACGCCTCAAATCGGTTGGTCTGAACCATGGCCATGATGTGCTCTTCCGTCATCCATCGCTCGGCATATTCCAGGGTAGCGGTATGACCGTTTGCCGCGGCCTTTAGCAGAGCGCCAAAGTCATCCGCTGCAAGCGCTGCGTTCCTGTACTCCGGTAACATCAGGGTATCCAGATGTATTATTATCTCCGTATGCCCGTTTGATAACGCCTCTCTGAATGCCCGAGAATTCTGAACCAGTACAGCCGCACGTCGGTTAATAGGATTGGAGTTATTTTCAAGATAGTGCAAAAAAGCCATTTGACCATTTGCTGCTGCTTGGATGTACACAGCAAAATCATCGGCTTCAATCGCATTCCACCACTGCGCAGGTGTTAAGCGCTGTGCCAGAAATTGCATGAACGATAGAGTACCGTATTGTGCAGCAGTAACGCATCCACTAATCCAAAAGCGTTGCAGAGCTTTAGGAGCCATTTTGACATCAGGGTGCGTGATATAACGCTCCAGAAGATCTATACGTCCCATAACCAACAGCGCCTTGAGCACATCATGCAAATGGTTCCTATTAACCTTCAAGAGCACAGATAACAATTCTTCAGAAGAAGCCTCCTGATGCCCCAAGAACATGCACAACAAAGCTTTATAAGGTTTGTACCAACGATTCACACGCTGCCAAAAGGTGTCGAAATCCAAATCCATGAACGCGAGTTCCTGAGCAACCGCTTGATAATCAAATTCATGTTTCCATATCGTCCAGGGAATACGGCGAGCGATGGGGTGTGCGGCGTGTTGCGATGGGGTTTTTAAAGAGTTCATACTGGATCAACTAACCTCTTTGAGGTGAAAAATTGAACATTATAGATTAATTTAGTTCATTTGACAATAATGAATCACGAACACCCAACCTTCCAATTAGCCTTAAATTTTTCTTGACGAAATGCTAAATCTTTAATTTCAAGTGTTATCGAAATCTCGCAAAAATGTCCTTCTCCCTCAGGGAGAAGGTGCCAACGGCGGATGAGGGGATCTTAAAACGATTAAAATTATCTATTAAAATACTGAGTCCAACCAAAAATGAATTCAATGCATGGGATTAATTGGTAATACAAAAAGCCTACGCAAAAACAGCATCTGCATGGACATTAAAATATGGAACTCACCTGGGCACAACGAGTTCAAGGATTTAAATTCAGAAGACAATGCCCTATTGGTACCTATATTGTAGATTTCATTTGTATCGAAAAAAAATTAGGGGCTGTTGACCTTTCATTATGTTCAAGCCTACTTTCCGCGACTTGTTCGCGGAATCGATAGATCTTGCGCAAAACAAGAATATATTGCGCCTATAAAGAGTGAATTGTCAACAGACCCTAATTATTGAGATAGATGGTGGTCAGCAGAATGAGTGCAGGCAAAATGAATACGATAATAGAAGGACTAACTCTCTTAATAATTCAGGCTATGAAATTTTAAGGTTATTGGAATAATGAAGTACAGCAACAATTTAATTTAGTAATGGATGTTATTTATAAGTATTTAATGAATGATGTGTGATCCCCTCATCCGCCGTTGGCACCTTCTCCCTGAGGGAGAAGGACATTTTAGCGAGATTTCGATAACATTTGGAATTATCAATTTAGCATTTCGTCAAGAAAAACTTAAGGCTAATTGGAAGCACCCAACAGCGTGCTGAAAAAATGCAAAAAGCTCAAAAACCCCAACCAGGAATGCAGGCATTCCTGGCTGGCGGTTATTAAGAGAGACGAGAGCGCTTGAGCGCTTGATCCTGGTCTGAATCCTGTTCTTCG